>NZ_RFLX01000059.1 GCF_003696345.1 Teichococcus wenyumeiae
CAGCCATGGCAGCACCTCCGACGCCATGGAATCACAGCAAGATCAAAGCTCAAGAGGCTCATTAATAGGTCCTGAGCCTAGGTCACGGCCATTCATTTCCACTCCTGCGCCCGTTCAAGCAGCCGGCGTGCCCGGTTGGCGACGGGCAGGTCGACCATGCTGCCCTCGAAGGCGACGGCGCCAAGTCCTTCGGCAGCGGCGGCCTCGAAGGCCAGGAGAAGACGCTGCGCGCGGTCGATATCCTCGGCGGACGCGCCGTATTCCTCGTTGATGATCGGGACATGCGACGGATGGATGCAGGAGGCGGCGGCGAAGCCCAGCCTTTTCCCGCGCTTCAGTCCCATGCGGTAGTTCTCTAGGTCGTTGATCTGCGCGAAGTTGCCCATTGACCCCATCGGCAGGATGCCTGCGGCCCGCGAAGCCGCGATACCGTGCATGGCCCAGACATACATCGAATCCGGGGAGGGGAGCGCGCCAAGCTCGGTCGCCATATCCTCTCCACCGACCGACATCGCTGCCATGCGCGGGTCGGCAGCCGCGATGGCAAAGAGGTGCGGCAATGCGTCGGGTGTCTCGATCAGGGCGATGAAGCGGGTGGAGCCAATCTCCATTCCATTCACCGCTTCCCTGCTGGCGACCAGTTCGGAGAGAAGCCGGATATGGTCCGGGCCGATGACCTTGGGGAGCATCAGCGCCGCCACTCCCGGCATGACGGCCGCCTCGATGTCCGGCACCGCCAGTTCCAGGGGGCGGTTGATCCGTACGATCACATCGGCACCGCCTTGCGAAACGCGCGGCACAGCGGCGGCGACAGAGGCGCGTGCCTCAGCCTTGTGCACTGGCAGGATGGCATCTTCCAGATCAAGGATGATGCCGTCGGCGCCACGGGTATGGGCCTTGGCAACAAAGCGTTCCGCCGTCACAGGGACAAAGAGCAGCGAGCGCCAGGTCGGCTGCCGGCGCTTCATGCGGCGGCTCCGGCTCCGGCTCCAGCTGCGGCACTCGGCACGGGGCCTGCTATGGCGCCCTTAGAGGCGAGAAGGTCCAGTTGGGCATCGGTATAGCCCAGGCCGCGCAGCACTTCCTGTGTGTTCTCGCCAAGGCGTGGGGCAGGAAGTTCGTCCTCACGCATGCCGCCACTGAAATGGTTCGGGGTCTTGGTGCGCCGGATACGGCCTTCGGTCGGATGGTCCTCGGGCTGAAAGAACCCGGCATCCTGCAGATGTGGATCAACCATCAGATCCTCCAAAGTATTGTAGCGTGCGGCGGGAACGTCGAGCTTTCCCAGGATCTCCAGCCATTCATCGGTCGTGCGCTGCGCCAGGCCCTCCGCTCGTATCAGGAAGTACTCGGACGCGTGGGCGGTGCGCGCCGCAGCGGAAGCGAAGCGCGGATCGTGGCGCAATTCAGCGCGGTCAATGGCTTCAAAGAAGGCGAAAGCCTGCGCATCGGTATTCGGACCAACGGTGATGTAACCGTCCTTCGTCGCCAGTGGCCGGTAATCCGGGCTCAACAGGCGGTTGTCGCCCGTCGGGCCAACAGGAGGGTCGAAGGTGGCCGGACCCATATGCTCGCTCATGACGAAGCTGGCCATATTCTCGAACATCGGGACCTCGATGGCCTCACCTGTGCCTGTACGGCTGCGGCGAAACAAGGCGAAGCCGATGCTTTGCGCGGCGATCAGGCCGGTGACGTGGTCCGTCATCACCATCGGCACAAAGCGCGGTTCCCCTGTCGCCCGCTGGAAGGTCGCTGCGACCCCCGAAAGGCTTTGGATGATTGGGTCATAGGCGGGGCGATTGGCATACCGGCCCGCACTGCCGAAGGCCAGGATGCCGCAGTAGATCAGCCCCGGGTTGCTCCGCAGCAGCGTGGCATGGTCGAGCCCGAGCCGCTCAAGCGCCACCGGGCGCACGTTGCTGACAAAGACATCTGCATCCGCCAGCAAGCGCCTCATCGCCTCCATGCCTTCCGGCTGCTTCAGGTCGAGGCAGACGGATCGCTTGTTGCGGTTGAAGTTGATGAACTTGCCCGACATGCCGGGATTGCGGCTGCCACGGGCCATGGTGCGCAGAAGGTCGCCGCTAGGTGGCTCGACCTTGATCACCTCCGCGCCCTGGTCAGCGAGAGTACGCGTGCAGATTGGCCCCACCACCACCGAAGTCAGGTCGATGACCCGCACGCCTTCCAGTGGTCCGCCGGTCATGCCGCGAACTCCAGCGTCATTTCGGCCGCCAGATAGCCATCCTTGTCGGCGGCCCAGACATGCATCTTCCCACCCGATGGGGCCGCCCCATGGAAGGTCACGCTGTCCCCTACAAAGAGCGGCCGTGCCAAGCGTGCGCTGTAGCCCATGAGCCGGCTAGGCGCGCGCTTGAGGGCAGAGTCGAGCAGCAGGTGCATGGTGAGGCCACCATTCTGTACCACGGCGGGGTAGCCTTCCTCGCCACGGGCATAATCGGCGTCGTAATGGATGCGGTGGGCATTCCAGGTGATGGCGCCGTAACGGAAGACCAGCACCGGATCGAGAAAGACCTTTTCTGACCAAGCCGCCCCTGCGGGCGCAACGGCCGGAGGGGATGTCTTGCTGGAAGCACCTGGCACAACTGCTTCGCGGTAGATCGCGTCAAATTCATCCACCGCCAGTGTCTCGCCCCGCGCCATGATCGTGTGCCGCATCGTCAACACAACAATCTGCCCTGTGCGGCCTGCCTTGGGCGTGATCCCGGCCACCTCGACCTTCTTGGTCGCATCGTCGCCAACACGCAGGTTGCCCATGATGTGCACCCGGCGGCCGGCGCCCATCCGGCGCGGCAGCGGGATGGGTGGCAGAAAAGCTCCTTTCTTCGGGTGGCCGTCATGGCCGATCACGGATTGCCGCGGCATATCGGCGAAGAACAGGCTGTACCAGTGAGAGGGTAGTTCATCCCCGGCCTTGAAGCCGTCAGGGTCAAGGTCGAAGGTTGCTGCGGCGCGGCGCACCGCCGGCAGTGCGATATCCTCCGGCACCAGACGGGAGCGCCCGATCCAGCTTTCCAGCTCAGGCATGGCGGCAGCGATGTCGTGTTCAGCGCTCATTCGGCGGACAATCCCAGGCGTTGGATCAGGCCGGTCCAGACCGCGCTGCGCTCGCGCAGATAGGTGCTGAAGCTTTCCGGCGAATTTGGCTTTGCAGGAACCGCCCCAACACGCAGGAACTCGGCCTGCAGGGTGGGGCTCTGGAGCGCGTCGTTGAGGGCCGCGCTGAAGCGGGCGATGATCTCCGGCGGCGTCTTCGCGGGTGCTGCCAGGCCGAATTCGTTCACGCCGATGAAGCCCGGAACGGTCTCGGCGATAGCCGGCACCTCAGGCCAGTTCGGACTTCGCTCAGCGCTGGTCACGGCCAGTGCGCGGACACGCGGGTCGCTTTTCACCGGCTCCGCTTCTGGCAGGCCGAGGCACCGTGCCTGGACTCTGCCCGCGAGCAGGTCCGTCATGCCTTGAGTGCTCTGCCGGTACGGCACATGCACCATCTTCAACCCGGAGCGCTCCAGCAGGAGCTCCATGGAGAGATGCGTCGTCGCCCCAATACCGGAGGAGGCGAAGTTCAACTCGCTCGGGCGAGCCTTCACGAATTCGATGAACTCCGGCAGCGTCTTCACGGGGATGGCACTGGTATTGATCAGGAGCACATTCGGTGTCGTGCAGAACAGTCCGATGAGGGAGAAGTCCTTCTGCCAGTCATAGCTGAGATTCTTGTAGAGTGCGGCATTCACCCCGCCGAACGGGCCTGTTGACCCGACCATGATGGTATAGCCATCCGTCGGGGCACGAGCCGTCATCTCCGCCGCGAGATTTCCCGCTGCACCTGGCCGGTTGTCCACCAGCAATTGCTGCCCGAGGCGCTGCCCCAGGGCTTCGGCAACGAGGCGTGAGACAATGTCCGTCTGTCCGCCGCCGCCATAAGGCACAATGAGCCGGATAGGTTTATCCGGATAATCCGCTCTTGCGGACTTTGATGCAGCCGCTCCGAACAAGGCAACTCCGGCGCTCAGCAGACTGCGGCGGCGGAGAGCTGATCCTGGCTGGTTCATGCAGCGCTTCCCCTCTGCGGCGCCGTGTTCCCGACGCCATTGCCCCATTCTAGGCATGGGTTTAGGCTGCCAGGCCCTTCACATATGTGAAGTTTGGAGCGCCTATGGGAACGGCCGAGGGCATTGCGGTGAAGTCCGCCCGGCGTACGATCGAGGTACTGGAGTATTTCGCCGAGACCCATCGCGCCGCCGGTGTCAGCGAGCTCGCGCGGCGCCTCGGCGCACCATTGTCGAGCACGTCGGTGCTGCTCGCCGGCTTGGCACGGCTCGGCTACCTGGAGCAGGACCCTGAGGACCGGCGCTACCGCCCGACCTTACGCGTCATGTTGCTGGGAGGATGGCTCCAGGACCGGCTCTTGGGCGACAGCAGCTTGTTGCGGATGATGGAGCAGTTGCGCGCCCGCACAGGCATGAGTGTGCTGATCGGCCTTCAACGTCAGGCTCATGTGCAATACATCCTGACCCTGCGGCGGCCGAACTTGCCGGGTGACGAGAACATGCGTGCCGGCATGCTGCGTCCTGTTACCAGAGCTGCGGTGGGCAAAGCGCTCCTCATGCTGAAGCAGGACGACGAGGTCACCCGCATCTTGCGGCGCGCTAATGCCGAAGAGCGCGACCCGGCGCTGCGTCTCAGGCAGAATGTCTTTCTGGCTGATCTCCGTAGAAGCCGGGCACGCGGCTGGACTGAGAGCGCGGGCTCGATGGTCCCTGGCCAGAGTGTGCTGGCGATGCCACTGCCACTATTGCAGGACCAGCCACCACTCGCCATCGGACTAGGAGGGCCGCTGGACGATGTGGAGGATCACAGGGAGGTGCTGGTACAGAATCTCAAAGAGGTTTGTGCTGCCTTGGCTACGGTCGACGGGAAAGCAGACAAAGCCTGACACTGCTTCGGCACTTTGGCGGACGTGACAGCAATCTGCTTGATCATGCACGGGTCAGGCAGGTGTCGCGCAGTAGGCAGGCCGCCGGACCGGAAGCGAATAGACATGCCGGCTTTTTTGGCGCGCCTGGAGCTACAACAGTCGTCCGCGCGCAGTGATCCTCTTCACGCTCAGCGTGGAAGAATTCGGAGGCAGCCTGGTCGAAAGGCGCTTCAGCCAGTTGTCCAGGCAAGCCCGCAGGACTCAGGTTCTCCCGGCTGCCAGGAATTCCTGGATGTCCTGGACGGTATCGCGCGCGGACCGGGTGATACCCGCCAGGGTGGCTGACGCTGCGCCCGTCCATTCACCATAACCAAGCAACCATAGCCGTGGTTGGCGGGTGGAGCGGCCGTTCTCAACGGCGATGTGACCATCCGGTTCCAGAACGCCCAGATGCGCCAGATGGCCGAGATCGGGCCGGAATCCGGTGCACCAGATGACGGCGTCCACAGCCGTACGTGTGCCGTCAGGCCACACAACGCCATCGGCCACGAAACGTGAGAAGGGCGGGACGGTGTAGAGCACGTCCCGGTCGCGGGCTTCTCGTACCGGCGGCACTATGACAATGTCGCCCAAGCCGCCCTTCGGCAGATCGGGGTCCCGGCCTTCAATCTGAGCTCGTACCCGCTCGGTGGCCCGCTCAAAAAGCACGCGGCCATCCACGTCATCCGGCAGGAAGCGGGGCGGCTCCGTCGTGACCCAGGCTGTCTCAGCGACCTTGGAAACCTCCGCCAGGATCTGTGCACCAGAGTTGCCACCACCCACCACCAGTACGCGCAGGCCGGCAAACTCATCGGGGGTGCGGTAGGCGGAGGAGTGGATTTGCCGGCCCCGAAACATCACTCGTCCGGAATAGGGCGGGATGAAAGGTTGGCTGGTGCCGCCGGTAGCGCTGATGACGGCTGAGGCGAGCCAGGTGCCGCGATCCGTTCGCACCGAAAGGCCGCCCGACGAACGCAGGACACCTTTGACACGCACCGGCCGCTGGACGGGCAGGCTGTACCGTTGCTCATAGGCCGTCAAATAGTCCACCACATGGTCGCGCGTCGGATAGCCGCCCGTGGAGGGCGGCATGGGCCAGCCGGGAAGCGAACTCATCTCAGCGGGAGAAAAGAGCCGCAGCGAGTCCCAGGCATCCGGCCAGGCGCCCCCCGGCCGGTTATTGGCGTCGAGGATCTCGAAGTCGAGGCCGCCGCGGCGCAGAAAATACCCGGCGGCCAAGCCTGACTGCCCCCCGCCGATCACCACTACGTCGCGGAAAACCGGGGGGCTCATGCCGCACCCGTCGCGGTCCGCCAGGGCATGAACGCTGCCAGCGTTACCGAAAGAACAGGTGGCGTCATAGCAAGGTTATTCTTCATGTAAGGGCCCACCTTATCGTGACTTGAAGGGCCACCCTTCCTCCATGGGCAGCAGCTTGCGGTCGTCCCAGGCACCGCCCTTACGTCAGGGGCGGAGCAACATACTGCCGGAAGGCCGAGCGCTTGCTAAGACGATCATACCAGGCCTGAAGGCGCGGCAGGTCGGGCCGGTTCTCCACCTGCACACCGAACCAGCGTCTGGCATAGGCCCCAAGCACAATATCGGCGAGCGTGAGGTTCTCGCCTTCTGCAAAGTGGTGTCCGTGCGCCAGATAGGCATCCAGTACTCCCCATGCCTCGCCGGACGCCTTGGCGGCGGCGTTGATCGCGGCCATGTCCCGGTCCTGCGGCGGGGTCCGCACCATGCCCCAGAACAGGGCCCGCTCGGCCGGCTGCAATGTGGACAGAACCCAGTCCATCCAGCGATCCACCCGGGTTCGTGCCGCCGCACCTTCAGGATAGATCGCTTTGGCTGCTGGGTCTCGTTCGATCTGCCGGAGCGCGAGGTAGCGGAGGATAGAGTTCGACTCCCAAAGCACGAAATCGCCGTCCACCAGGGTGGGTATGCGTCCGTTCGGGTTCATGCTTCGGTAGGCTGGGGTATCCACGACGCCGAAGTTCATGCCTGCATCACGGCGTTCGAATGCCACGCCGAGTTCATCGCAGCACCACAGCACTTTCTGAACGTTCACCGAATTGGCACGACCCCAGATGCACACCGTGTCCACGCTTCTGCTCCCCTGATCCCTGGTATGAGGTTCTACTGCTTCCGGCCCGCCTGTCGAAGGGAGGACAGGTGCTTCGCCATCCCGTGTGCGCGAGGTGTGGTCCTGGCCGGCTAACATCCTCCAGTATGGCATTACCGGTGCTCAAGGCTCGAGCAGGGTCTGCCCGAAGGCAGGCCCTGCTGCCGCCCATGCAGCTTCCGGCAAGCGGAAGGCGAGGGCGGTACCTGGGTGGATGATGGCGAAGAGGCTTAGATCCCGGTGTCGCGGCGTGGCCGTGCCGCCAAGCCGCAAAGGTGCTCCGTGACCTTATATGAGTCCACGAACGCCTCCACCGGGAGGAATTCGAAGCGGGAGTGGAAGTTATGCGCACCCGTGAAGTAGTTCGGGGTCGGTATGCCTCGCGCGGAAAGCGCAGAGCCATCTGTGCCGCCCCGCATCGCAATGACCTTCGGCGCGATATTCATCTCCCGCAGCGCCTCGAAGATCAGCTCTACGCAATGCCGGTCGTTTCCGAGTGCCGCGTCGATGTTCTGGTAGCTGTCTTCGATCCGGCATTCGATCTGCGCCCTCGGGTGGCGCGCCCGGATGGTTTCGACAGCTTGCGCGACAAAGGCCTTGCGGGCCTCGAACCGCTGCCCGTCATGGTCGCGGATGGACATCTGCAGTTGCGCGGTGCCCTGGTTGCCCGAGATGCCGTTGCACCACCAGTAGCCCTCGCGCCCTTCGGTCTGCTCCGGCGTCTGCATGGGGTCGAACATCTGCACCAGTTCGGTCGCAACCAGGATAGGATTGACCAGCACGCCCTTCGCCGACATGGGGTGGGCGGTCACGCCTGTGATGTTCACGGTGACGCTGGCTGCATTGAAGGTCTCATAGACCACTTCGCCACGCTCGCAGCTATCGATCGTGTAGGCGAAGGCCACCGGGAACCGCGCCAGGTCCATCACCTTCGCCCCGCGCAGCCCGATCTCCTCATCCGGGACAAAGGCGACAATGATGTCGCCACGCGGCATGTCGCTGTCCTTCAGCCGTGCCATCAGGGTCATGACGATGGCGACGGCCGCCTTGTTGTCCGCGCCCAGCACGCTCGTGCCATCGCTGACCAGAACCTCCTGCCCGCGGTAAGGCAGGATCTCCGGATGCTCGCTGACGCGGAGCCAGATATCCGCGTTTGCGTTGAGCAGCAGGTCGGTGCCATCGAAGGCCAGCCGCTGCGGCCTGATGTCGGGCGAAAGGCCAACATCAACTGTATCGAGATGCGTAACGAAGCCGATGCAGGGAGCATCTGCCACCGTTCCGGGGAGCCGGGCGGTGAGGACGCTGTGCTCGTCCAGGTGGATATCGGCCAGCCCCAGGGCCTCCAGCTCCGCCTTCAGCATCTCCGCCAGCCGGCGCTGTCCGGGCGTGCTCGGGACCGTGGTTGCCTTCGCGTTGCTCTGGCTCTCGACCGAGAGGTAGCGGAAGAATCGCTCGATCAGGTGCTCGGCGAGGGCTTCGGCCATGGGAAAGGCTCCTGGGTAGGGTGTCGGGCTGGAACTGGCGCGCATCATCGCACCGTGGAGGCCCGCGGCAAAGCCGGGCCCTGGCAGTCTCACCTGCGGCTTGGGCCGCCCTCAGCCGCGAAGCCCTCGAGGACCTTCTTCAGCATCTCCACACCCTGCTTGATGTCCTGCTCGTCCAGGGAGGCGTATCCGATCACCAGTCCCGCCAGGCGGGGCCGATCGGCCATCGAGGCGGCAGCATAAAGCGGGCCGACAGGATATAGGCCGAGGCCCGCCGCCCGGGCTCGCGCCACAAGGGCTTCCTCCTGTGCCCCTGGCACCTGGTTCAGCCAAGCAACGACATGCAGCCCGGCATCGGCGCCTACCACCGTCACGGCGTCGCCCAGGGCGGCAGACAATGCCTCCAGCAGGGCGGCACGACGCTCGCCATTCCGGCGGCGGACGCGTCGAACATGTCGCTCGTAGGCGCCGCTCTCGATCAGGTCCGCCAGGGCTTCCTGTTCCAGGCTTGGTGCGTGCCTGTCCGTCAACCGCTTCGCCTTGGCGAAGGCCGTCAGCAGTGCTGGCGGAACAACAAGGTAGCCAAGGCGCAGGGTTGGAGAGAGCGTCTTGGAGATGGTCCCCAGGTAGATGACCCGCCCGGCATCATCCAATGTCTGAAGAGGCGGGATTGGGGCGATGTCGAAGCGGTACTCGCTGTCGTAGTCATCCTCGATGACATAGGCACTGCCGCCTTGCGCCCAGGCAAGGAGTTCCCGACGCCGCCGCGCCGACATCACGCTTCCCAGTGGGAACTGGTGCGAAGGCGTGACATAGGCCAGCCGTGCCGCGGGCAGGCCCTGTGTTTGCATGCCTTCGCCATCGACCGTGGCGCAGGCCACCTCCGCGCCAGCCGCCACGAATACCTGATGCGCGAGATTGTAGCCGGGTTCTTCCATCACCGCCCGCTCGCCTCGGTCGAGGAAGAGCCGCGCGCAGAGATCAAGGCCCTGCTGCGAGCCATTGACCACGATGATCTGCTCGGGTTTGCAGCGCAGCCCGCGGGCTCGCCACAGATAGCCCTGCAAGGCTGCCCGCAATGTGGATGCGCCGCAGGGATCATCATATCTCAGGCGCGGCCGCCGGCGCAGCAGGGCACCGGTGACGGCCTTCCTCCAGGCGAGCATGGGGAAGTCGGCAGCCGACAGGTCTCCGTAGCGGAAATCCGTCACCAGCCGCTCAACGCTGGCGGTTGGCGGAAGCGCGAAGCCTTCCAGCCGCTGCCCGAACGCCGAGAGCGGATGATGGCTCGCCTGAAGGATAGGCCGCTCTGGTTGAGCAGGAGAATGGCCAAGGCCGCGCGCAACCTGTGCCCGGGCGCCTTGCCGGGTTTCCAGGTATCCCTCCGCAGTCAACTGGTCGTAGGCTGCCGTGACCGTCGTGCGTGAGACACCCCATTCGCCTGCCAGCGAACGGGTGGAGGGCAGCTTGGCACCGGGCGCAAGCAGGCCGGAAGCGATCTGGCCCTTGATCGCCGCGCAGATCTTCTGGGTGATCCGTTCGGATGCAAGGGCTTCGGGCTCCATGGTCATGAAACTGGTCCAGTGATTTCATGCTGAACTGGACGTTCCTTGTGGGCCAATCCTGCGGCATGGTCCAGCCTGTTTGAGGAGCCTTGCCGATGTATGTTCCGCCTGCCTTCCGTGAAGATGACCTTGCCGCTCTGCACGGGGTGATGCGGGACGCGCGCCTGGCTAATCTCGTTACCGCGACGGCGGAAGGCCTCATGGCCACGCCGCTGCCCCTCATGCTGGCCCCGGATGAAGGGCCCTACGGCACGCTCTATGGCCATGTGGCGCGCGCGAACCCGCAGTGGAAGCTTTCCCCCGCCTACGACGCCATGGCGTTGTTCATGGGACCGGACGCTTATGTCAGCCCCTCCTGGTATGCTTCCAAGCAGGAGCACCAGAAGGTGGTGCCGACCTGGAACTACATTGCCGTCCATGCCTATGGGCAGGCCGAGTTCTTCGAGGATGCCGACCGCCTGCTTGACGTTGTCACGCGCCTGACGAATGTCCATGAGCAGAACCGCCCCAAGCCCTGGGCGGTGACAGACGCACCGGAAGCGTTCATCCGCGCCCAGCTCAAGGGAATCGTTGGCCTGCGGCTGCCGATCACGCGGCTGGAGGGCAAGCGGAAGATGAGCCAGAACCGGAGCGCCGAGGACAGAGCCGGTGTTGCCGCCGGCCTCGCTGCAAGTGAGCGGACTTCTGACCGCGCCGCGGCAGCGCTGATCCCGCAGTGACACCAGGACGGTCAGCACTCGGCCCGGCGGCCGGCCCTGCCCACTGGAGACTTGTTAGCCAACAGGAGGCCCTCGGTTGCCGGACCTGACCCAGTTCGCCCTCTACGTCGCTGCGGCTCTGCTTCTCGCCGTGACGCCAGGGCCCGGTATCTTCTATGTCGCTGCGAGGACGCTGGCTGGCGGCCGCGCGGAAGGCGTGGCCTCCAGCTTCGGCACCGGGTTGGGCGGCATGGTCCATGTCATCGCAGGCAGCCTGGGCGTGTCCGCGATCGTGCTTGCAAGCGCAGAACTCTTCACCGCCCTGAAGTTGATCGGTTCCGCCTACCTGATCTGGATCGGCTTCCGGACAGTCCGGTCTGCACGCCGTGAAGCACCGTCAATGTTGAATGCTGAGGCTGCAACGCCGCCAGTCGGGCCACGGCGGGCCTTTCGTGAAGGCGTGCTGGTCGAGGCGCTGAACCCGAAGACCGCAGCCTTCTTCCTGGCCTTTGTGCCGCAGTTCGTGGACCCGGCCCTTGGCGGCGTTGCGCTGCAGTTCATGGTGCTTGGCTTCGTCTCGGTTGCGTTCAACACGCTGGCCGATGTCGTGGTCGCCTTCGCGGCAGGTGGCGTTCGGGAACATGCGGCGGCACGCCCCACGTTGATCCGGCGTCTCCGAGAGGCATCGGGGGCGGCGATGATCCTCCTGGGCATCGGCCTCGCGCTGGCCAGGCGCCCCGCGGCCTGAGTCCCGAACAAGACCCTCATGGCCTCCGTCCTGCAGAATGTGCGAGGAGAGCCGGCGAGACTGGTGGCCAGCCGATGTTTCGGCTTCCAGCCAATCCGTTCTGGTGATCATCCGCACCCTGCCAGATCCAGCAAAAGGCGCTCGGCGTGCCACCAAGCCGCAGGGACAGCCGAGCATTCCTCTACCCATCCCAGTAAGGTGGATCGCCGAAAGCGGCTCTGATCTCGGCCACCATGGCGCGCAGCTTCATGGATGCGCGTCGTCCCTCCGGATGAGCCACGTAGAGGAACTCGGCCTCCGTATCGGCGCCCAGGTCAATGACGCGGAGCTTCCCGGCCTTCAGGTCCGCATGCACAATGAAGGTCGGCAGAAGTGCAATGCCGAGCCCGGCGACAGCGGCATCCCGCATGACATCGCCGTTGTTGACGCGCAGGGCGAGTTGGCCCCGCACGATCCTTGGTCCTCCCGGTCCGATGAAGCGCCAGTCCAGATGGCTGCGGTTCGTGTAGTAGATGCCCCGATGCTGCTCCAGCGCCGCCACGGAACCAGGCGTGCCGTACCGGTCGAGGTAATCCGGTGACGCGACCAGCACCCGGCGGCTCGGCGCCAAGCGCCAGACCGTGAGGCGGCTGTCGGCGATCGGCCCGTGCCGGACCACGGCGTCGTAGCCATCCGCGGCGGCATCCACGCGCCGATCATCGAGGTCCAGCGTCAGTTCCACTCCCGGATGCCGCGCGAGAAAGCCGTAAAGGGCCGGGCCAAGATGCATGCGGCCAAAGGTCACCGGGGCTGAAATACGCAGGGGGCCATGCAGCGCGCCCCGCCGCTCCGCGACCATGACGGCGGCCGCCGCGACATCCCGCGTGATCTGCACCGCGCTTTCAAGGAAGCTTGTTCCATCTTCCGTCAAGGTCAGCTTGCGCGTGCTGCGATGCAGGAGAGGCGCGCCGAGGCTTCGCTCCAGCTCTGCCAGCCGGTCGCTCACCACTGACTTGGACAGGCCGAGGCGCCGGGCAGCCGCGCTGATCGAACCGGCCTCCGCAACCGCGACAAAGGTCGAGAGGCCCTCCAGCTTCATGCGTTCGGCTTTCCCGGCGGCCAGGTTCTCCGCCGTCAGACTAATCGGGACGATCACCCTCCGCTACGTTCGGTGAGGCCCAGCAATTTCCCGGGCTCCGATCCGCAACAGGAGACCATCGTCATGCGCAGGCTCGTGTTCGGCTTCCTTGGCGCCGTGGTGGCCGTCTGGCCCGCGCTGGCGCAACCGCAACCTTTTCCCCCCGGCTTCCGCGTGCAGGACATCCAGGTTCCGGCCGTCACCATCCACACCCGCATCGGCGGGTCCGGCCCGCCTGTTGTGCTCTTGCACGGCTATGGCGAGACCGGCGACATGTGGGGCCCAATGGCCGCCGACTTGGCGCGGGACCATCAGGTGATCGTTCCCGACCTGCGCGGCCTGGGCCTGTCCTCGAAGCCTCCTGGCGGCTTCGACAAGAAGACCCAGGCGGGAGACCTCGCGGATGTGCTGGCGACACTTGGCGTGGACCGGATCGACCTCGTCGCGCACGATATCGGAAACATGGTGGCTTTTCAGTTCGCGGCGCAGCATCCGGAACGCGTCCGGCGGCTGGTGCTGATCGACGCGCCAGTGCCTGGCGTCGGGCCTTGGGAGGAGATCTTGAAGAACCCGCTGCTCTGGCATTTCCGCTTCGGTGGCCCGGATATGGAGCGATTGGTCGCAGGACGCGAGCGCATCTACCTCGACCGCTTCTGGAACGAGTTCTCCGCCGATCCCGCCAAGTTCAGCGAGGCAGCGCGGGCGCACTACGCCGAACTCTATGCCTTGCCGGGTGCGATGCACTCCGGCTTCGCGCAGTTCGCAGCCTTTGACCAGGATGCCATCGACAATCGTACTTGGCTTGGCACTGGCGCGCGGTTGCAGATGCCGTTGCTGGCACTGGGTGGCGAGAAGTCCTTCGGGGCCACCATGGCGGAGGTGATGCGGGCTGCATCCACGGATGTCCGTGAAGGAATCGTGCCTGCGTCGGGGCACTGGATCATGGAGGAGAACCCGCAGGCGACAATCAGCCTCGTCCGCACCTTCCTTGAAGGGAAAGACTAGGCTCATGACCTATTAATGAGCCTCTTGAGCTTTGATCTTGCTGTGATTCCATGGCGTCGGAGGTGCTGCCATGGCTGACC
>NZ_RFLX01000006.1 GCF_003696345.1 Teichococcus wenyumeiae
GCGGCCACAGCCCGCAGGACATATTCCTGGCCGGGTCATTTCTCGATGAAAACGCCGGGTCAGGTCTCAGCGAAAATCAACACTCCCGCCAGTTCACCAGGGGCAGGATGGGAGCCAACGTGATGCCGACAGGGTAGCCTGCCTGCGCGACGGAGCGCAGGGCCTGCAGGCGGCGCGGCATGCGGGGCGCGCCGCCTTCATATTGTTCCGCCGCCCGTGCATTGAGCGAGAAGCGGATGCGCGTGCGGCCACCGTGCGGCAGGCCGAGCAACGGCGCCACGGCATCGAACTTGGTGGTGAAGCGGAGTTGCACGGGGGCGTTCCATGCACCGAAGTGGCGGATTGCAACCGCGAGGCTGCCGGTCAGAGGCTCAATGGCCAGCGGATCGGTGTAGCAGGAGCATTCGAAGGTGGTGCCCTCGTCCCGCCGTGCCTTCGAGCGCGAGGTGACGCTGCCCTGGCCCAGCAGGGGCGGCAGTTCAGCCAGGATCTCGGGCAGATTGGCATAGGCACGGATGATCGGCGGCCCGGCGAGCGAGCCTGCGAGATAGCAGTACTGGCAATGCGCCGGGCATCCCTCGGCCAAGTCGAACCGCCAGTCGGCCGAGGGCGGTATCGGCTGTGGCCGGCGGCGGCTGGGCGAGGCTACCACCACGGCCATGGTGGTCTTGGCGTCGCGGTAGGTTGCGGGCAGTGCGCTCAGCCTGTCGGCCGGCAGCCGGACGATCTCGGTGCCCGCCGCCGCGGCGCGCTCCACCATGGCCGCGCCATGGTCGAAGCGCAGGGCGGCCGGTGTCACCAGCAGGCGCTTGGGGGTCCAGAAGGGTGCAGCGGGCATGGCGATGATGTGGGGTCTCGCCACGATCCGCGAAGGGTGGCCGGGCGGCGATGGGCTAGGCCCAACCCGCCGTGCCGGCCATCGCCGCCGCCGCCGTCAATCTAGCGGAATGGCGGCGACCACATCAGCCCGCCATCGCGCGCCAGTCGGTCCTGCGTCCGCTGCAGGCCCAGCGGCGCCAGGTTGCGCTGCCAGATCTCGCCGTAGTTGCCCACGGCCTTGATGGCGGCCAAAGCCCAGCCATTCTCCAGCCCCAGGGCCTTGCCGAATTCGCCGCTGGTGCCGAGCAGGCGCTGCACCTCGGGGCTGGCGTCATTGTGGCGGCTTTCGGCATTGGCGGCGGTGATCCCGTGCTCCTCGGCCGCCACCAGGGCGTTGTTGGTCCAACGCACGATGTCGAACCAGCGCCAGTCGCCCTTGCGGACCAGCGGCCCCAGCGGCTCCGCGCTGATGGTTTCGGGCAGGATGACGTAATCTGCCGCCCGGTCGCCCTGAGCGGCGCGGGTGGAGGCCAAGCCGGAGCGGTCGGTGGTATAGACGTCGCAGCGGCCGGACAGGAAGGCCCCCACCACTTCCTGGAAATTCTCGATCACCACTGGGGTGAACTTCAGGTTGTTGGCGCGGAACCAGTCGGTCAGGTTCAGCTCCGTGGTGGTGCCGGGCTGCAGGCAGACCGTGGCGCCATCCAGCTCCTTGGCCGAGGAGACGCCCAGCGCCTTCTTGACCATGAAGCCCTGGCCATCATGCATCAGTACGCCGGTGAAGCTGAGGCCAATACCCACGTCGCGGCCGAAGGAGAAGGTGGTGTTGCGCGCCAGCAGGTCCACCTCGCCCGATTGCAGCGCAGTGAAGCGGTTCTGCGGCGTGGTGGGAACGAAGCGGACCTTGGTGGCGTCACCCAGCACCGCCGCGGCGACGGCGCGGCAGAAATCGGTGTCGATGCCCCGCCATTCTCCCCGGCTGTCCGCCTGGGACAGGCCGGCGACACCGGTGGAGACGCCGCAGGCCAGCACCCCCCGCTCCTTCACGGCGGCCAGGGTATCGGCAGGCGCGCCCCGCTGGGCTGCTGCCCCACCTGCGGCGCCGAGCAGTCCCAGCGCCAGCCCGGCCAGACCCCAATGCCATCCTTTTCGCAGTGCCATGGTCATCTCTCCGTCCGCATCCTCGGTGCCGGCACAACGCCTGGGGCGACGGCGCGTAACATGCCCCGAGCGGCATTCTGCCCACTGGGCAGTAGTCAACCGGCAGTCCGGCACCACATCGCAGCACCATGATCCAGCAAAGCCGCATCAAGACCATCAACCAAGCCCCTGAGGGGGAGGCGCCGGCCTATGTCCTGTACTGGATGGGGCTGTCACAGCGCGTGCGCTGCAATCCGGCACTGGAGTATGCGGTGGAGGAGGCGAATGCGCGGGGCCTGCCCGTGCTGGTCTGCTACGGCCTCGCCGAGGGCTTTCCCGAAGTGAATGCCCGCCACTGGAGCTTCCTGCTGGAAGGCATGGCGGAGATCGGGCCGGCACTGAGGCAGCGCGGCATCGGCTTCGTGGCGCGGCGTGCGCCGCCGGTGGAAACGGCCCTGCGCTATGCCGCGAAGGCGGCGTTGGTGGTCTGCGACCGCAGCGAGCTGCGCCTGGCGCGGCAGTTCCAGGCCGATTTCGCTGGCCGCGCGCCCTGCCGTGTCGTGCAGGTCGAGGGCGACGTGGTGGTGCCGGTGGAGACTGCCTCGCCCAAGCATGAGTTCGCGGCCCGCACCTTTCGCCCGAAGATCAACCGGCTGTTGCCGGACTACCTGGTGCCGCTGGAGGAGCGGGAGGTCCTGCACCGCGCGCACGGCCTGCCGGATGACAGCACGCTCGACCTCAGCGACGTGCCGCGCCTCGTGGCCAGCCTGAAGGCGGATCAGCGCGTCCGCCCCGTGCGCCGCTTTCGCGGTGGCACGGCGCAGGCTGAGGCGCGGCTGCGCGATTACCTGGAAGATGCTTTCGGCGGCTATGCCACCGGCCGTGGGCGGCCGGAAGCGGGTGCGGCCTCCCACATGAGCCCTTACCTGCACTTCGGCCAGATTTCCCCCGTGGCCCTGGCGCTGGCGGTGCGGGGCGCACCGACCGGGGATGGGGATGACCGCGCCGCCTATCTGGAAGAGCTGATCGTGCGGCGGGAACTGGCGCAGAACCATCTGCACTACGAACCACGCTACGACGAATACGCCGCCGCCGTGCCGGCCTGGGCACGCAAGACACTGGATGCGCGCCGGGACGACCCGCGCCCCTTCCTTTATTCGCCCGAGCAGTTCGAACTGGGCCTGACCCATGACCGCTACTGGAACGCGGCCATGACCGAGATGCGGGAGACCGGCTACATGCACAACCACATGCGCATGTACTGGGGCAAGAAGATCGTGGAATGGTCGGCCTCGCCAGAGGAGGCCTGGGATACGGCGCTGCGCCTCAACAACCGCTACTTCCTCGATGGCCGGGATGCGAATTCCTTCACCAACGTCGGCTGGCTGTTCGGCCTGCACGACCGGCCCTGGGGGTCGCGCCCGGTCTATGGCAGTGTCCGCTCCATGGGTCCGGCCAGCCTGAAGAAATTCGATGCCGATGGCTATGTGCAGGAAGTGGCGCGGCTGGCGGCGGCGGAGCAGGACTGAGGCTGAGGCAGCAAGCACCAGTACGCAAGGCCGCACGTCCTTGGTAGCCGGCGAAGATGGCCATGTGCGACGCAGCGGCTGGCGCAGGATGCCGATCCCCGGCCGATTCCTCTTGCGGGCCTGGGCTGCGCTGAATCCCCCGGCCTGCATATCGCCAGAGACTTTTCCACAGTTTGCGGGGACAGACCTGTGGATCAGTGGGTGGACAGCTTGTGCGCAGCAGGAAGGGGGCTGACCAGCCGCTCTTATCGGCCCGCGCGTACGGGCCATCGCTGGCGTGCCGTCCGGGAACAAAAGACAGGGAGGTATAGCGGGGCCGTCACCTTGTCGTTTCGACTGCGTTCATTGCGCATGCGAGGCCAATCTGAAGATACCACCAAGGGCCCTGGTACCCGCCGCGCGCTCCTCGCGCTCGGCCTATTGCTCTGCGTCCTCCTGTCCGTGGTAGGCACGTTTCTGTTGGGCTGGCTGGACGCATTGCGTTGATCCCCTGGCGTGGCAACTCAGGGCGCAAGGTTTGCCAAGCTCTTCCGCTGCCATAGATTGGCCCTCCTATCGGAGCAGGCTGTTGAATGGGCGAGCGTTCCTCTCTTGAACCCGGCAAGGCGACGGGCCAGCGCGACGTGGGTGCCGTGGTCCATGCCATCGGCATCCTGCGTTATCTGTCCATGGCCACCACGCCATTGGGGGTGGCCGCCATCGCGCGGGGCACGGGCATCAGCGTCAGCACCTGCTTCAACATCCTGCGGACCCTGGCCCGGGCGCGCTACGTCTCCTTCCACGAAAAGGACAAGACCTATGCGCTGGGCCTTGCCGTGGCCGAGCTGGCGGCGGGCCTGCTGGGGATGAGCCATGCGGAGCTTCTTCAGCCGGAGCTGCAGCAGCTCGCCCTGAAATACGAGATGATCATCGTGCTCTGGCGCGTGACCGAGGATGGGCACATCGTCCTGATCGACCGCGCCTATAGCCCCGCGGCGGTGCGGGTGGAGATGGCCATCGGCATCCGGCTTCCAATGCTGGTGGGCGCCGTCGGCCGCTGCGTGGCGGCGGCACTGGCGCTGAAGCAGGATGAACTTCGCCAGCGGTTCGCCGCCCTCCGCTGGCAGTCCCCGCCCAGTTTCGAAGCCTATTGGGCAGATGTGCAGGCGGCGCGGCAAAATGGATGGAGTATCGATTCCGGCCACCTTTACCGCGGCCTCACCACCATCGCAGCGCTGGTGACGGATCAGGAGGGGCGGCCGCGCTTCGGCATCAGCGGCATCACCATCACGGCGCAATATGATCCAACGGTCTCGCCGCGCCTTGGCGCCGAACTACGCGACCTGGCGGAGCTGACCGGTAAGGCGCTCTTTCCCCGCCCTTTACCAGATAGTGAATAGCATTCCCGATTTGGAATGACTCCCAGGCAGGACTTGCCGCAAAATCTTCCGATGCGGATCGCCGGCACAGGCTGACCGCGAAGGAGGACGACCATGACCCGATCAGCCCGTCGTGTCCTGTTGCAACATGGCGCTTTACTGGTGGCGGGGCTGGCGGTGCCCGGCCTTGCCCGTGCCCAGGGCCGCTGGCGGCCCAGCCAGCCTGTCCGCATCGTCGTGCCCGCTGCCGCCGGTGGCACGACGGATATCATGGGGCGCCTGCTGGCCCCCTTTCTGCAAGAGCGATGGGGTCAGCCCGTCGTGGTAGACAACCGCTCCGGCGCCGGCGGAACGCTCGGCGCGGCGGAGGTAGTCCGCGCCAAGCCAGATGGCCATACCATCCTGATTGGCAATATCGGCCCGCAGGCCATCGCTTATTCATTGTTCCGCGGCCTGTCCTACCGGCCTGACCAGCTCATCCCGGTCTCCAACATGATCCGCGGGCCGAATGCGCTGATGCTGCACCCTTCGCTGCCGGTACGCACGGTGCCGGACTTCGTGCGCTACCTGAAGGAGAATCCGGGAAAGCTGAACTACAGTACCTCCGGCCCTGGGCAGTCGCCGCATCTCTCCGGCGTCTGGTTCCATCAGCTGACCGGCACGCAGGCCACCGCGATCCATTACCGGGGTGCGGGACCGGCGATGGTGGGAATGGTGGCGGGTGACGTGCAGTTCGGCTTCGATAACCTCACCAGTTCCGTCGAGCAGATCCGCGCGGGGCAGGTGCGCGGGCTGGGCGTCACCAGTGCCGACCGAAACCCGCAGATGCCGGAGTTGCCCGCGCTGCGGGAAACCATGCCGGAGCTGGCGCAATACGATGTCAGCACCTGGTTCGGCGCCTTCCTTCCCGCCGGCACGCCAGAACCGGTGGTGCAGGCCCTGAATGCCGAGATCAAGGCACTGCTGGAACTGCCGGTGACGCAGCGGCGCTTCGCCGAAATGGGTGGCGTGCCGGCCTATGGCACACCAGCCGAATACAGCGCCTTCGTCCAGGCCGAGATCGAGAAATGGGGAGGCGTGGTGCGGAAGGAAGGGCTGCAGATGGACATCGGCTGAAGCATGCCGGGCGGCGCCGAAAGCCGCCGCCCGGTAAGCATAGTCAGGCCAGAGAGCAGCCGCCTTCCGAAAGCGGACGGAAGGCTTCGGCCGCCGGCGTGCTCCGGACGAGCTTCAGCAGGTCCCACGGATGCGTGGATTCCGCTGGAGCCTTGGCCTCGAAGAGATGCACGTCATGCAGGTGCCGCCCGTCGACGCGGATGCTGCCGGCACCGAAGGCATCGTCATCCGTGGGCATGCGGCGCATCACCTCGATCACGTCGCGGCCGGACGCCTTGGCCCGCGCGGCACCGACCTCCGCTACGGCTTTCAGGTAATGAATGACGGCCGAGTAATTGCCCGCATGTGTCTGATTTGGGTAATTGTCCGGCGTCTTCGGCAGCACGCGCTTCGTGAAGGCACGGGTTCGATCGTTGAGGTCCCAGTAGAAGCTCTCGGTCAGCAGCAGACCCTTCGTCGTCTCCAGCCCCAGGGACTTCACGTCGTTGATGAAGGCGATGGTTCCCAGCAGCTTCTGGCCGCGTGCCATCAGGCCGAATTCATGCGCCTGCTTCACGCAGTTGATGAAATCCGCCCCGGCATTGGCGAAGGCGACGACCTTGGCCCGGCTGCGCTGCGCCTGCACCAGCATGGAAGAGAAATCCGTCGTGCTAGGAAAGGGATGGCGAAGCGCGCCGACCACCTTGCCGCCGCCGGCCTCGACGAACTTCGTGACGTCGCGCTCCATCTGGTGGCCGAAGGCCATGTCGGCGGCGATGATGAAGAAGGTATCCGCCCCTGCCTGCACCGTAGCCACGCCGGAAGAGCGGGCGAGCATATAGGTATCGTAGGTCCATTGGATGGTATTGGGGCTGCAGGCCTTGGCTGTCAGTTCGGAGGTGGCGGCGCCGGTATTGAGATGGATCTTGTCCTTCTCCCGCACCAGCGCATTCAGCGCGAGGGCGATGGAGGAATTATTCACCTCCAGCACCACGTCGACCCCGCCGCGGTCGAACCACTCGCGCGCCGTGGCCAGTCCTACATCAGCCTTCTGCTGATGGTCGGCCTGCAGCACCTCCACGGTGATGCCTTTCTGGCGGATGCCCGAATCTTCCACCGCCTGCTGCACGCAGGCAACCGCTGTGGGGCCGGAGAGATGCCGGTAGGGTCCGGAGAAATCCCCGAGCACCGCGAGGCGGATAGGCTGGGCCTGGGCCTTTGCCAGACGGGAGCCGAGCGGTGCCAGGGCGGCGCCGGCCAGAAGCACTCTGCGTCCGAACATTCCTCTCTTTCCCCCTAAATTTTGTTCTGTGTGGAAGCTCCCGTGCCATGCATCTCCTGCCAGGAGGCGAGGCTAAACCGGGTCCCAGGAAAACACGTCCGGGCTGCGGTCCAGTGGCAGGAACTGCGCACGCAAGGCCGGCATAGCGTGCTCGGCAATCAGTTCCGGAGTCCAGCCCTCGCCGCGGTGCGTGCTGCGGAGCGGGCGGGGCTGGCTGAACAGGAAGATCTCGTTGTTGCGCGCGGCGAAAACCTGGCCATTCACATCCTTCGCGGCATCGCTGGCCAGGAAGACGGCCAGGGGCGCGTTCTTCTCCGGCGTCATCTGCTTCAGCTTCTCCACCCGCGCCTTCTGCTCCGGTGTCTCCGCCGGGATGGAACTGGTCATGCGGCTCCAGGCGAAGGGTGCGATGCAGTTGGAGCGTACGCCGAAGCGGTGCATGTCCAACGCGATGGATTTAGACAGAGCCGTGATGCCGAGCTTCGCCGCCGAGTAGTTCGCCTGCCCCACATTGCCGACCAGACCTGAAGTGGAGGTCATGTGTACATAGGCGCCGGAGCCTTGCGCCCGGAAGTGCCCCGCCGCCGCGCGCGAGATATAGAAGCTGCCGTTCAGATGCACATCGATGACGGCGCGCCATTCCTCGGGCGTCATCTTGTGGAAGATCTGGTCCCGCAGGATACCGGCATTGTTGACCACGATATCGATCCGGCCGAAGGCATCGATGGCGCTGGCGACAATACGCTGCGCGCTCTCCCAATCGGCGACACTGTCGGTATTGGTGACGGCCTGGCCGCCGCGCTGCTCAATGATGGCCTTGGTCTGCTCGCCGGGCGTGGCGGAGGTTTCGCCAATACCGGTGAGCGAAGCGCCAATGTCATTGACCACGACCCTCGCGCCGGCCAGTGCCATAGCCAACGCGATTTCCCGGCCGATCCCGCCACCCGCGCCGGTGACGACCGCGACCTTTCCTTCCAACATGGACATGATGTCGGTCAATCCTCAAGCGGGGTGAACATGGGAATGGGCTGGCCTGCTTCGCTGTCCACGAAGGTCAGGCGCACAGGCTGGCCCACTTGCAGCGCCGCCATGTCGCAATGGACAATATTGGTCATGATGCGCGGCCCCTCGGCCAGTTCCACGTAGGCGATCACGTAGGGTGTCTTGGCCCGCATGATGCTGAAGGTGTAGATCGTGCCCTTGCCGCTGGCGGGGACATATTCCACCTCCCCCTCGTCATCGAAGGGGCAGACGGGGCGGGGCGGGTAGTGCACGCGGCCTGTGCGGATGTTGCGGCCGATCAGGAGTGTTCCTTCCCGTGCCGCGTCCCAGAAGGCGCGGGTCGAGGGGTCCGGCACGGGCGAGGGCGGCACGCGCTGCGCGGTTTGTTCGCTCATGGCTTCATTCCCTCTCCAGGACCAGCGTGCCGCTGCCATGGCGGGTGCCGAGCGAGCCGCCCGTGCCATGCGCCAGCGCAAGGTCGCAATTCTTCACCTGCACCGCCGGGTGCGCTTCACCGCGCAATTGCCGCACCGCCTCGATCACCTTGGTGATGCCGCCGCGATTGGCCGGATGGTTGTTGCAGAGCCCGCCGCCATCCGTATTGAAAGGCAGCCGACCGACGCCGCTGATCAGGTTGCCATCAGCCACGAAGCGGCCACCCCGGCCCTTCTCGCAGAAGCCGAGGTCCTCCAGTTGCAGCAGCACGGTGATGGTGAAGCTGTCATAGATGCTGGCGTATTTGATATCCGCCGGCGTCACGCCAGCTTCCTCGAAGGCGCGGGCGCCGGAGAAGCGGGCACCAGTATAGGTCAGGTCCAGCTCGCCGCCCATCTGGTGCTTCACCGCCTCGCCAGCGCCGCGCACCGTCACCACCGGCCGCTTCAGGCTACGCGCAATCTCTGGCCGAGCTACCACCAGCGCGCCGCCGCCATCGCTGATGACGCAGCAATCCAGCCGGTGCAGCGGGTCGGCCACAAGCGGGGAGTTCACCACTTCCTCCACTGTCACCACCTTGCGCAACATGGCGTGCTTGTTGTGCTGGGCATGATGGCTGGCCGCCACCTTGATCCAGGCCAATTGCTCGCTGGTAGTGCCGAACTCATGCATGTGGCGCTTGGCGCACATCGCATACATGTTGGCGATGGCGGCGCCGTAAGGATATTCGAACTGCACATCCGGCTGCGCGGGGTTGCCGGCACGAGGTGCCGTGCCGGTGGCCACACCTTCGGAACGTGGCCGCCCGGCGAGGGTGATCAGCGCGACATTACAGCGGCCCAGCGCGATGGCCTGCGCCGCGTGACTGACATGCAGCAGGTAGGAACTGCCGCCGACATCGGTGGAATCAACATGCCGCAGCCCATTGAGCCCGATGTAGTCGGCCATGCTGAGCGGCCCCATGCCGGGCGCATCGCCAGCGCAGAAATAACCGTCCACATCGGCGCGCGTCAGCCCGGCATCGCGCAGCGCACCGAGCGCCACCTCTGCATGCAATTGCGCCGTGCTCTTGTCCTCGGCTTTGCGTGTCGGATGCTCATAGGCACCGACGATGCAGGCCTTACCCCGGATGCTCAATGCTTCACTCCCTGCTATTCCACCGTCATGTGGCTGGACTGCGCCACTTCCGCCCAGCGGGCGATCTCTGTTGCGATGAAGGCGGCAAAGGCGGCTGGCGTGGTGCCGCCCTCGGCGGTCAAGCGTGGCGGATCGGCGGCGAAGTCCCGCATCCGCGCATTCCACTCTGGCTCGCGCACGATGGCGTCGATGGCTTCACCCATGCGGGCGACCACCGCCTCCGGCGTGCGGGCGGGCGCCTGTACGCCGAACCAGGAAGTGGCATCGAAGCCCGCGACGCCGGCCTCGCGCAGCGTCGGCACATCCGGTAGCACGGTGGAGCGTTCGGCGCTCGTCACCGCCAGTGCACGCATCTGGCCGTCGCGGATGAAGTTCAGCGCGGTAGGGATGTTGTCACAGCCAAGCTGCACACGCCCTGCCACCACCTCCGTCAGCATCGGACCGGAACCGCGATAGGGGACATGCTGCAACTGCGTCTTGGTCAGCGACTGGAAGAGTTCCATGCAGGCATGCGTGCTGCTGCCGATGCCTGCCGTGCCGTAGTTGAGGTTGCCGGGCGCCGCCCTGGCGCGCGAAAGCAGGCCAGCGATATCGGTGATGCCGCTGTTATTCGCTGCCAGCACGACATTGGCCACCCTGGTCACCAGCCCCACAGGCGCCAGGTCCTGCGGCCTGAAGGGCATCCGAGTACCATAGACAGCGTAGTTGATGGCCGCCGTGCCGACCGAGGCCATGAGGAAGGTATAACCATCCGGCTCGGCCTTCGCGACCGCCTCGGCACCGATGTTGCCGCCGGCGCCGGAGCGGTTCTCCACCACCACCGTCTGCCCCAGCCGGGAGGACAACTTTTCCGCCAGCAGTCGGCCGATCAGATCCGTCGTGCCGCCGGGTGGGAAGGGGATGACGAGCTTGACGCTGCGTCGCGGCCACGCCGCCCCCTGCGCCCGTGCCAGCATGGGTAGTGAAAGCCCCATGGCCGCTGCGCCAAGCAGGCCACGGCGTGTCGTCATCACTCTCATCCTGTGACCTCCTGGCGGTGCGGCCTTGTACCTGGCGGCTTCCGCGTTGCTGTCAGCCTGGCAACTCCAGCACGTTCTTCGCGAGGATGCCGCGCTGGATTTCCGAGCTGCCGCCGTAGATCGTGGTGGGCCTTGCCTCGATGAACTGGCCGGCCGGGTGCAGGTCGCCATTGCCGCCCATGGGCTCCAGCAGTCCGGCATTCTCGCCAGCGATCTCCAGCATCAGCTCAGTGATGCGCTGGAACAATTCGGCCTGGTGCAGCTTCAGCATGGAAACATCGGGGCCGAGCGTCTCCCCCCGCCGCAGCATGGCGACAAAGGTTTCGTACAGAGCCTTGTGGTCTTCCAGGTCCAGACGCAGCCGGGTGTAGCGGTCCTGGAAATCAGCATCCTCGAAGACGCCCATCCGCTCCGCCAACAGCTTCAGCCGCGCCAGCGCATATCCGGATTGCCGTGGCGAGCCGAGGAAGATGCGTTCGAAGCCCAGCAGCGCCTTCGCCATGCTCCAGCCCTTGTTAGGCTCGCCCACAAGGTTCTCGCGCGGTACGCGGACGTTGTCGAAGAAGACCTCGCAGAACTCGTCATGTAGGGCGAGGTTGATGATCGGTCGCACGATCACGCCGGGGCTTTTCATGTCGATCAGCAGAAAGCTGATACCTTCCTGCTTCTTCGCCGTCTTGTCGGTCCGGACCAGGCAGAAGATCCAGTTGGCGTCCGTGGCGAGGGTGGTCCAGATCTTCTGGCCATTGACGACGTAGTGATCGCCTTTCAGCACGGCCTCGGTGCGGAGAGAGGCGAGGTCGGAGCCCGCGTTGGGCTCGGAATAGCCCTGGCACCAGATATCCTCGCCCGCCAGAATCCTGGGCAGGAAACGCTGCCGCTGCGCCTCGGTGCCGAAGCGGATCAACAATGGCCCCAGCATGACGATGCCGTGGTCTGGCAGGCGCGCCACGCCATGGCGCTCGTATTCCTCGATCAGGATGATCTGCTGGGAGGCATTGAGCCCCAGGCCACCGTATTCGCGCGGCCATCCCGGCGCCACCCAGCCCTTGGCGCGCAGCGCCTTGAACCAGGCCCGGCCCTGTTCCCAGTGCAGCCGGTGACGTGGGTGGCGCAGTTCGGGCGGGTATTCCTGCTCGATGAAGCGGCGCACCTCGGCGCGGAAGTCCTCGTCGCTCAATGTGCTCAGGTCGGTCATGCCTCGTCCTCCCGGGCATCGGCGGCAAAGCGGCGGCGATGGAAGGCGGCAGAGCCGAAGGCGTTGGCCAGCACCATGGCCTTGCGCAGGTAGAGGCCGATATCCGCCTCGTCCGTGTAGCCGATGCCGCCATGGAACTGGATGGCCTGCCGGGTCACCAGCAAGGCGGCATCGGCGGCACGGGCCTTGGCACGAGAAACGGCGGCGCGCCGGGCGGCGGGTGGTGCATCTCCCCGGTCGATCAGGGCTGCCACTGAATCGATGCTGGCCCGGGTCAGCGCCACCTGAATCTTGAGATCGGCCGCGCGGTGCTGCAATGCCTGGAAGCTGCCGATCGGCCTGCCGAACTGCTGGCGCGTGCGGAGATAATCCAGCGTCAGCGCGAAGGCCTGATCCATGACCCCGAGCAGATAGGCCGCCGTGGCCAGGGCGGCTTCATCCAGCGCATCCTGCAAGGCGGGACCGATATCGGCCACGATCACCTTGCCCTCGCCGGGCTGCAACGTGCCGAGGAAGCCGCCATCCTGGGCCCGTTCCAGCGTTAGTCCCGCGCCGCCCTGCTGCAGCCGCAAAGCCATCCGGCCATCCTGCGCCACCGGCACCAGGAAGCCCGTGGCGCCGCCGGCGGCGGGGATGAAGAGGCGCGGCGCCCCGGCATGCCCCGGCGCCTCCAACGTGGCCGGGGCCTCCTGCCAAGCGGTGAGCAGCAGGGTCTCGCCAGAGAGCATCTGTTGCAGCGGTTCCTCCGCCTCCGCGGCGGTCAGGAGGACGGCGGAAAGTGCAGCCGGGATCAGCGGTTCAGGCACCAGCGCCGCGCCGAGTTCTTCGGTCAGGGCACAGAGTTCACGCAGGCCGAGCCCGGCGCCACCCAGCGCTTCCGGCACCCGAAGGCCGATCCAGCCTTGCTCGCCCATCTGCCGCAGCATGGCAGGGTCGTATCCCGGTTCCCGGAAGCGCAGCTCGCGTATCCGGCGGCGGTCTCCACCGCGCGGCGCGATGCCGGCCGCGCTGTCGCGGATCATGCGGATGGACTCCGCGCGGTCCTCCTCCATCGCGGCGCTCATGCGAAGGCCGCCGCGCCGTTGTTCACCACCACCACGTCACGCTCCACCACGCGGGCGCGGAAGGCGCCGTTGCGCCAGATCTCGGTGCGGATGGTCTCGCCCGGATAAACCGGCGCGGAGAAGCGGAGGGAGAGACTTTTCATGGATGGCGCCTCATAATTCCCGAGAGCCCGCAACAGGGCATGCGCCACCACGCCCAGGGTGCAGAGACCATGCAGGATCGGGCGCGGAAAGCCTGCCCGTGTCGCGATGGCGGGGGCGGCGTGCAGCGGATTGTCGTCGCCGTTCAGGCGGTAATACAGCGCCTGTTCGGGCCGGGTAGGCAGGTCCAGGACGATTTCCGGCGGCGCCTCAGGCATCGCGTTGGGGGGCTTCACCGGGCCTGAGGGGCCGCCGAAGCCGCCATCCCCGCGCAGGAAGGTCGTGCTGCCGGTGACCGCCAGAAGGGTGCCCTTCGCGTCCCGCAGCTCCTTCTCGGAATAAAGCAGGGCACCCTTGCCTTCACCCTTATCCACCAGGCCGGTGACACGGGTCCGGGCGATGATCTCGCCTTCGACCGGCAAGGGCTGATGCAGCGTCAGCGACTGTTCCCCATGCACGATCCGCACGGCATCGACGCCCGTGGCTGGATTGCCCAGCCAGAAGCCTGGATGCCCCAGCACCACCGCCATGGAGGGCAGGGCTCGCAACTGGCGATGACTATCGACGAAATCGAGTTGCCGCTCGTCCAGCGGGTCCTGACCAAGCCCGACCGAGAGGGCATAGAAGACGGCATCACGGGGTGTGATGCGTTGCCGTACCTCGGGGATCGGGAAATGCCGCAACGTGTCGTAGTCGATCACGCCGCGCCCTCCGTGATGTCGATCACGGCATCCGCCACGAAGGCGCCCTGGCCCTCCGGCATCGCGAAGACCGGGTTCAGGTCGATGCCCGCCAGTTGCGGACCAGCCTGCACCGCGAAGACCGAAAGCCGCGACAGCATGCGAGCAAGGGCGGGGATATCTGCCGGCAGTCGCCCGCGCGCACCCAACAGCACCGGTGCGCCGCGGATTGAGCGGATCATCGCCTCCGCCGCATCCTCGCCGAAGGGGCAGCGGCGGAATGCGACATCCTTCAGGATCTCGACGAAAATGCCGCCCAGCCCGAACATGGCAACCGGCCCGAACACCGGGTCGCGATGCACGCCCAGGATGCACTCCACGCCGCCGGCGAGTTGCCTGGCGACGAGCACGCCCTCGATCCGCGCCCCAGGCACCGACGAGGCCGCCCGCTGTTGCAGCAGCGCGAAGCCTTCCCGCACGGACACAGCATCCATCTGGTTCAGCAGCACGCCGCCGATTTCGGATTTGTGCAGGATATCTGCCGAAAGGATCTTGAGGACCACCGGATAGCCCAGCGCCTCTGCGGCGGCCACCGCTTCATCGGCACTGGCGCAGGCTCTCTCCGGCGCGGCTTCGATCCCCGCTTCGGATAGGATGCGCTTGGCCTCCGCCTCGCTCGGTGTCCGCGCAGGCAGCGTCACGGGCGGCAGGATCGGTGGGGGCGCGGGCGGTGCGGCCGCGAAGGCATCGCCAAACCGCCCCATGGCCTGGATCGCCACTACGGCGCGCGAAGGATCGGGAAAAACCGCGAAGCCATCGGCCTCGAAGTCCCGCACTAGCGGTGGATCGGCCAGCACCGAAAGCACGAAGAGCCGGTCGGGGAAGGCAGCGCGCATGGCACGCAGCTCCCCCCGCAGGCGCGGCACGATGGATGGAGCACCGCCGGCATGGGTGAAGAAGCAGAGAATGGAGCCGTATCCCCCATCCTTGACCAAAGCATCGGCGAAGCGCCCGACCAGCGAGACGTCGTTCAACACCTGTGCCGTGCAATCCACCGGGTTCTGTGGCGCGCAGAAGGGCAGGACCTCACGCAGCGCCTGCTGCGCCGATTCCGGCATCGGCGGCATGGGCAGGCCGGCGGCCTGCGCGGCATCCGAGATCAGCACGCCCGCGCCACCGCTGACCGTTAACACGCCTAGCGTGTTGCCGACGGGGTAGATGCGCCGCGTCGCCAGCCGCGCGATATCGAGCAACTCTTCCGTCGTGCGGGCACGCACCACGCCGAATTCGGCCAGCACGGCGTCCGTGACAGCGTCATCGCCGGCGATGGAGGCGGTGTGCGACCGCGCGGCGGCGCTGCCGACCTCGCTGCGGCCGACCTTCATCATGACAACCGGCTTGCGGTTCCGCCGTGCCAGATCCAGCGCCGCCAGGAAGCTGGGGGCGTCGCGAATCCCCTCGGAATAGGCGGCGATGACTTCCGTGGCGGGGTCCTGTGCCATCCAGCCGATCAGGTCGCCGACATTCACATCCGCTTCGTTGCCGGTGGTGACGCAGCAGGAAAGGCCCATGCCTTCATCGCGGGCCATGCTGAAGAGGTGCATGCCATAGGCGCCTGACTGGCTGGCGATGCCGATCGGGCCGACCACCGGATAGCCACGTTCCAGCGAGGAACTGAAGGTGCCGTAGAAGCCCTGTGCTGCATTGAACAGGCCAAGGCTGTTCGGCCCCAGCAGGCGCATTCCGTGCTGGCGGGCCTTTGCCAGCAGCCGCGCCTGGGCTGCGGCGCCGTCCTCCCCGGTCTCGGCGAAGCCCGCGCTGAAGACAATGGCTGCCCGGGTGCCACGTTCCGCAAGTGCTGCGATGGCTGTTTCCGCCGCCTCGGCAGGAACGGCGATGATGGCAGCATCAGGCACCATGGGCAGGGCGGCCACGGATGGATAGGCGGCAAGACCCTGAACCGTCTCCCGGTTGGGATTCACCGGCAGGATGGTGCCGGCATAGCCACGTTCGAGCATGGCGGCGATCGGGCGTCCGCCGATCCGGGTCGCATCCCCCGAAGCACCGATGATGGCGACCGACCGCGGTGCGAAGAGCGCCGAAAGCGCGTCCATGGACTGAGGTGGCGCGGCAGCAGCCTGGGGCAATGCGTCCATTCCTGTCCTGGGACAGCCGCACGCCAGGTGGCGCCATCGGCTGTCCTCCTCCCTTGGGTATCGCCTTTGCGGCTTGCAGGAAGGCTAATCGGCTCCGGCAAGCCTTTCAACAACGGAAATGGCGTTCCATATATAAAAAGGTAATGAGCTCTCAGGTCAGGCAGGGCGCTTGAGGCTATCGAGCATCGCATGGAGCAGGCGCCGAATAGCGCTACTCCATGCCACCCAGCGAAGTAATGCGTGTCATGGCCGCCTTGCGTGCTGAATCGGCGTGGCCGTCCGCCCCGCCCCAGTCACCAGAACAGGGAAGGTGGTGTCCTGCTGTGGGTGTTCATGGCATCACAACCACATGACGCACCACTTCGCCGCGATCTAGGCGATCAAAGGCCGCATTGATGCCTTCCAGTGGCCCAGTCGAGGATAGCAACTTGTCTACAGGCAGCTTTCCGCTGCGGAACAGCGAGATGTAGCGTGGGATATCCCGTGACGGTACGCAACTGCCCATGTAGCTGCCGCGGATGACACGCTCCTCGGCCACGAGAGGCACCGGAGGAATATGGAAGACGCTGTTGGGGCTTGCCAACCCCGCCGTGGCGGTGGTGCCGCCACGGCGCGTGAGGCGGAAGGCCAGTTCAAAGGCCGCCGCAGCGCCCGCCATCTCGACCGCATGATCAACACCCCCGTCCGTCAGTTCACGCACGGATTCCTGGATATCAGGATCATCCGCCAGGAAAGCATGCGTGGCGCCGAGGTCGCGCGCGATTCTGAGCTTCTCGGCAGAGAGGTCGATGGCGATGACCTGGCCTGCTCCAGCCGCAACCGCGCCCAGAACCGATGAAAGGCCGACGCCACCGAGGCCAACCACCGCCACGCTCTGCCCCAGCCGAACGCCGCAGGTATTCAACACGGTGCCGACGCCGGTCATCACGGCGCAGCCGAACAGCGCCGCCTGAACCAAGGGGATCTCTTGATCGATCTTCACGATCGAACGGCGGTGGATCACCGAATACTCAGAGAAGGCGGATACACCGCTGTGGTGATTGACCTCTGCACCGTCGCAGACGATGCGGCGCTTGCCGGAGAGCAGGGTGCCGGCCGCATTGGCGGCGTGTCCCGGCTGGCAGAGGGAGGCCCGGCCATCGGAGCAGGAAGGACAGTGGCCGCAGACCGGCAGGAAGGACATCACGACATGGTCGCCTGCGGCGAGGTCCGTCACCCCCGAACCCGTCTCCACCACCACGCCTGAAGCCTCGTGGCCCAGAGCGACAGGCAGGGGGCGGGGCCGGTCGCCATTGATGCCGGACAGGTCCGAATGGCAGAGGCCGGCCGCGGCGATCTTGACGAGAACTTCCTCCGGCCCTGGCGGCCGCAGCTCCACCTCCTCAATGCTCAGCGGCTGACTTTGCGCGTAGGGGCGGGAAAGGCCAGACTGGCGCAGGATGGCGGCACGTGTCTTCATGATTCAGACGGTCCTTCCGCCATCGACCTCAAGCACCACGCCGGTGACGAAATTGGCCTCGTCCGATGCCAGGTAAAGGCAGGCACCCGCGATGTCTTCTGGCGTGGACAACCTGCCGAGCGGAATGGTGGCCAGGAACTTCGCGCGATTCTCCGGCGTGTCGGGCATGCCCATGAAGGATTCCAGCATGCCGGTCACGCCCATCACCGGCGCGACGCAGTTGACGCGGATCTTGTCCGGCGCCAGCTCCACCGCCATGGAACGGGAGAGCAGGTTCACCGCGCCTTTCGTGCCGTTGTACCAGGTCAGCCCCGGCCGGGGACGGATGCCGGCGGTGGAACCGATATTGATCATGACGCCGCCGCCCTGTTGCCGCATGCGCGGCACCGCCGCCCGGGCCATGTGGAACAGGGATTTGACGTTGATGGCATAGACGCGATCGAATTCTTCCTCTGTTACGTCCAGCAGCGGCTTGTTGCGATGCGTCCAGCCGGCATTGTTGACGACGATGTCCAGCCGTCCGCCATGTGCGGCGGCCCTGGCCACCGCAGCCTCGGTATCGGCATGGGAGGTGACGTCACCCTGGAAAGCGGTGGCATTGGGGCCGATGGACTTAGCCACTTCCTCCGCGCCAGGGCCGTTCAGGTCCATGATGGTGACCTTGGCTCCCTGCTCGGCAAAGAGGCGGGCAATGCCGGTCCCGAAGCCAGAGGCGCCGCCGGTGACGAGCGCGGACTTGCCTGCAAGACGCATGCTGTGTTCCTCCATTTCTGATGATCTACCCTGGACGTGGACGGTTTTGCCGCCTCTTGGGATGATGGTCTTCGCTGCCGCCGATGCCTAGAGCATCTTGATTGCCTTGTGAGGGCGTTTCACGTTTGAGCCGTGTGGAGGTGTGCCACTCACCTCGTGAGTTGACGACCTGATACGCGCATGAAAGACTGCCAGGAAAATGACAGAAGTGTCACAGGGAGGATAACATGCGCTCCGAGATTCCCCGGATTCCGCTGGTTCTGCCTTGCCTTTCTCTAGGGCATCCTGCGTGAACAGGATGCCTTCCGCAGGGAAAGGTACCCTTACTGGAACGGCGTAGGACGCTGTGGCCGCAACGCTGAGTATCCTGGTCTGAAGGAGTACCGCTCGATGCTGGCGTGGCTCTCCGATAATGGTTTGCTGCTCGGCCTGGCGGTTCTGGATGGTCTCGCCTCTGCCGCCTCTATCTTCATGGTCGCTGTCGGCCTGAATCTCGTCTTTGGCGTGATGCGTATCCTGAACGTGGCCCATGGCAGCCTTTACGCGATCGGCGCCTATAGCGCCGCATCCCTTACGCTGTTCCTGACCTCGCGGGGCCTGCCGGGATGGCTCTGCTATCCCGCCCTGGTAATCGCCGCCGCGCTCGTCGGCGCCATTCTGGGGCCGCTGATCGAGCGCGTGCTGCTGAAGCGGGTCCAGAACCAGGAGCCGGTCCTGCAACTGCTGGTGACCTTCGCGCTGTTCATGATCCTGGAGGATGTTCAGAAGCTCATCTGGGGTGTGCAGCCCGTCTCCAACGATACCCCGATGCGCCTGCTGGGCACGGTGGATGTGCCCTTCGGCACGGACGTCATCCCTTATACCGCCTACCAGCTTTACGTGCTGCCGGGCGTTGCGCTTCTAACCCTGGTTGGCTTGGCCTGGTTCATGCGGCGCACCCTGGCGGGACGTGTGATTGTAGCCGTGACGACCGACCGGGAGGCCGCGACATCCCAGGGTATCGATGCCGCGAAGGTCACCATGCTGACCTTCACCTTCGGTGCCGCCCTCGCGGCATTGGGCGGGGCGCTGGCTTCGCCCATGACATCCATGGTGCCGGGCGTCGGCGCCTCCACCATCGTGCTCTCCTTCGCGGTCGTCGCGACAGCCGGGCTGGGGCAGATCGAGGGCGCCGCCATCGCCGCCGTGATGATCGGCCTTGGCCGCTCCATCGCCGTTTATCTGGAGCCGGAACTGGAAGTCGTGGTCCCCTACCTGATCATGGTGCTGGTTCTGCTGGTGCGCCCGCAGGGGCTGTTCGGCGTGACGGAGACACGGCGCATATGACAGGCCGCCTGGAAATCCTCGCCGCCATCCTGGGTGCGGCATTGCTGGTGCTGCTGGCCTGGGCCGTGCCATGGCTGCGTTTCGTGCTGACCATCGCCCTGGCCAAGGGCATCACGGTGCTGGGTATCCTGCTGCTGCTGCGCGCAGGGCAGGTGAGCTTCGGCCACGCCATGTATGTCGCCATCGCCGCCTACGCGGTGGCCTTCGTGGCGCCGCAGATGCGGGAAGCGCTGCTGCTGCTGCCCATGGCGGCACTCGTCTCCGCACTGGCCGGTCTGATCATCGGCCTTTTCGTCATGCGGTACCGCGAGATCTTCTTCGGCATGCTGAATCTCGCGCTCAGCATGGTGTTCTACTCGTTGCTGGAGAAGCTCTACACCATCACCCATGGCACGGACGGCATCCGCCTGCCCATGCCCACCTTCCTGGGCGTGGAACTCACCGGCGCCTCCTATGACTGGGCGGTCTTCACGCTGGCGCTGGTCCTGGCCGTCGGCTTCGCCATCTTCATCCGCATCTACCTCGCGGCGCCGCTGGGGCAGGCCCTGGCGGGCATCAAGACGCGGGAAGCGCGGCTGGAATTCATGGGCGTGCCGGCGCGTTACGTGTTGCTCTCCGCCTATGTGCTCTCGGCCCTGATGGCGGGCTGCGGCGGCAGCCTCGTGGCGCTCACCAGCCGCCATGTCACGCCGGCCCTGGCCTATTGGACGGCCTCGGGAGAGCTGGTCTTCATTGCCATCCTTGGCGGCGCCGGCAGCGTGCTGGGCGCCTTCCTGGGGGCCGTGGTCTATGAGCTGACGCGGGTCTATGCCGCGGCCAACCTCGCCGATGCCTGGCAGCTCATCCTGGGCTTGGTGCTGCTGCTGGTCATCCTCTTCGCGCCGGGGGGACTGGTGGGCATGGCCCGTGGCCTGCTGGGCCGGAGGAAGGTTGCATGAGCGTGCTGCTCTCCGCGCAGGATCTGTGGCTGGCCTTCGGCGGGGTGAAGGCCGCCGATGGCATCAACCTGGATGTGCTGGAGCGTGAGTTCCTCGCCATCATCGGCCCCAATGGCGCCGGCAAGACCACCTTCATCAACATGAGCACCGGCTACCTGCGGCCTCAGGCTGGCTCGATCACCTACCGCGGCCGGCAGGTGCTGGGCATGAAGCCGCGTGACATCGTCCGCATGGGCATCGCGCGCTCCTTCCAGCTGCCGCAGCTCTTCACCGAGCATACGGTGCTGGAGAACGCGGCCCTGGCCGTGGCGGCGCGGGAAGGGGTCTTCTCCATCTTCCGCCCCCTGCTGCGCCCTGCCTTTCGCGAGGAGGCGGAGGATCTCCTCAACCGCTTCGGCCTGATGCCAAATGCCCATCAGCGTGCCGATGCACTGAACGAAGGCACGCGCAAGCTGGCCGACATCGCCATGGCGGTGGCCATGCGGCCGCAGTTGCTGCTGATGGACGAGCCCACCAGCGGTGTCGCCGCCGCCGACAAGATGGCGGTGGTGGAGACCCTGGCGCGGGTTCTGCGGGATGCCGGGGTCACGGCGGTTTTCGTCGAGCATGACATGGATGTGGTCGCCCGCATCGCTGACCGTGTGGCGGTCTGGGGCCAGGGCAGAATCGCCGCGCTGGGGCCGCCGGAGCAGGTCCTGTCGGACCCGGTGGTGCAGCGCGAGGTCATCGGCATCCGTCCCGGCGAGGCGCCCCATGCTGCGGCTTGAGCAGGTCTCGGTGGACATCGCCGGGGCACCGGTGCTGCGCGGCGTGGATCTGGCGGTGCCGGCCGGCGCGCGCGTGGCGCTGATCGGCCGCAATGGCGCCGGCAAGACCACCACCCTGCGCACTCTGATGGGCCTGCTGCCGGTCCGCGGCGGCCAGATCACGATCGACGGCAAGGCCTGCGCTGAGGCGCCTGCGCACCAGCGCGCCTCGCTTGGGATCGGCTATGCGCCGGAGGAGCGGCGGCTCTTCGGCAGCTTCACGGTGCTGGAGAACCTGCGCCTGCCGGCGGAGGTGCTGAAGCTGCCCGAGCAGGAGTTGAACCGGCGGCTGGAGATGGTCTTCGGCCTGCTGCCGGAGTTGCGGGACTTCGGCCCGCGCAAGGCCGCCGGCCTTTCCGGTGGCCAGGGCAAGATGGTGGCGCTGGGGCGTGCCCTGATGGTGGGCACCCGCGCCGTGCTGCTGGATGAACCCTTCCAGGGCCTCGCCCCGGCGCTGGCGCTTCGCTATGCCGAGGCTCTGGGCCGCCTGCGCACCGCCTTGCCGGATGTCGCCATCCTCATCACCGAGAGCAGCCCGGCCTTGCTGCAATCCCTGGTGGACCAGACCTTCGTCATCGAACGGGGCGAGATACAAGCCGGACAGGCCTGAAGCCTGTCAGGAGGGGTTCAGGTGGAGGGACCCGCCCGCCTGGCGCGCTCCAGCACCAGTCGGGTGAAGGCGCTGGTCACCTCCTGCGCGGTGTCGGTCTGGTGAACCAGGCTCAGATCGGCACGGGGCGCGGGGCCGCGCAGGGGGCGGTAGGTGACACCTTCCGCCAGCAACTGCCCCATGGAGGCTGGCACCAGCGAAATGCCGATGCCGCTGGCAATCAGCGTGACGGTGGAGGCCATCTGCGGCGCCTCCTGCGCCACGCGCGGGCTGAAGCCGGCGGCCTCGCAGGCCTCGACGATGGCATCGTACAGGGCCCGCCCGTTGCGGCGCGGGTAGAGAATAAAGGACTCTCCCTTCAGCGCCGTCAGGGGGATGCTGCGCCGCCCGGCCAGCGGATGGCCCGCCGGCAGCGCCACCAGCATCTCCTCCCGCAGCAGCAGGCGGCAGGGCAACTGGCCGGTCTCGCCCGATGCGGGGCGGATAAAGGCGACATCGAGCCGGTGCGTCTGGAAGCCCTCCAGCAACTGCGCTGTCGTGGCCTCCATTAACTCCACCCGGACATCCGGATAGGCTTGCCGGTAATCCCGGATGCTGGCGGTGACAAAGGGGTTGAAGGAGGCGGAGGGCGTGAAGCCGATGCGCAGCAGCCCCAACTCACCCCAGGCGGCGCGACGCGCGTTCAGCACCGCCTGTTCGCTGCGGGCCAGGATCTCCTTGGCATCCCGCAGCATCCGCTGCCCGGCCGCCGTCAGCGCGACACCACGCGGCAGGCGGTCGAACAAGGGCGCGCCGACTTCCCGCTCCAGTTGCTGGATCTGTTGGCTGAGCGGCGGCTGCCCCAGGCCCAGGCGGCTGGCGGCGCGCGTGAAGCTCAGTTCCTCGGCGACGGCGATGAAGTAGCGGAGATGGCGGAGATCCATATCCCGGACCATGGAGGTTGCAGCGGTTCCATATATTGGACCTATGGGAGAATCAGTGCCAGTCTCCGTGCCAGAGCCGCTCAAGCGGCCGCCGTCCTGGAGGAGCGTCCATGAGAAGCGTCAATCCGCCTGTGTCCCGTCGAAGGCTGCTGCAATCCGGGCTGGGGGCCGGCAGCCTGCTGCTGGCCGGGCGTCCGGCCCATGCGCAGGCGCAGGCCCAGAAGCCGGCCGAGGTCAAGGTCGGCATCGCCACCTTCCTGTCCGGCCCCTCCAGCGTCTTCGGCGTGCCGGGACGCCAGGCGGCCGAATTGCTGTTCGACGAGCTGAACGCCGCTGGCGGCATCGCCGGGGTGAAGGCACGGCCGATCTTTGTCGATGAAGGCCCGGGCGTGGACCATTTCGCCGGCGAGTTCCGCCGTCTCGTGCAGAGCGAGAACGTCAACATCATCTTCTCCGCCATCTCCTCGGCGGATTGCCTGGCCTGCGCGCCGCTGGCCGATGAGCTGAAGCGCCCGACGCTGCTCTGGGATTGTGGCACCCAGCGGATCTTCGAGGATGCCAAGTACGACTATGCCTATCGCACCGGCGCCAACGCCACGCCCGAGGTGCTGTCGGCCCTGCTGTACCTGCTGAAGACGAAGCCGGAGTTCCGCAGCGTGGCCGTGGTGAACCAGGATTACGCCTGGGGCCGCGATTCCTGGGATATCTTCCGCACGGGCCTGCAGACGCTGAAGCCGGGCGTGCGCGTCGCCGCCGAGCTTTTCCCGCGCTTCGGCGCCACGGATTTCTCGAGCGAGATCACGCGGCTCCTGGCGCTGCGGCCGGATGTGATCCTCTCCACGTCCTGGGGCGGAGACCTCGATACCTTCATCCGTCAGGCGGCAGACCGGAAGCTGTTCGACCGCAGCACCTTCGTGCTGCCGCTGGCGGAATCCTCGCTGGAGCGGGTGGGCAAGGTGCTGCCCGCCGGGCACATCATCGGCTCGCGCGGAGACCACTGGTTCCTGCACCCATCGCCGGCCGACCCGGCGCTGCTCAAGAACTTCACCGAGAACTACCGCAAGCGCTTCAACAGCTATCCGATCTATTCCTGCCATCACATGGCGCAGGCCGTCTTCGCCATGAAAGCCGGGTATGAGAAGGCGCTGGCCGCCAAAGGCGGGCAGTGGCCGACCGATGCCGAGCTGGCCGCCGCCTTCAAGGGACTGACCTTCCCCTCGCTGACCTCCTCCATCACCATCCGCCCGGACGGGCAGGGGCTGGAGGACCAGCTGATCGGCACCACTCTGCACACCGACCGGTATCCCTTCCCGGTGATGACCGACATGGTCATCTTTCCGGCGGCATCGGTCACCACCCCGGTGGGGCAGAAGAGCCTGGACTGGCTCAAGACCCTGAAGCCCGACATGCTGGACAACATGGCCCAGCCCGTCGCCTTCCGCTGACCGCGCGGGGGCGGGCACAATCCCGCCCCTGGCCTTACCACTGGCTAGGATAACCGGACGATGACCGGACAGACCACGCAGAACACCCCTGAAACCCGCCGGCCGCTGGAGGGCCTGCTGGTGGTGGCACTGGAGCAGGCGGTGGCCGCGCCCTATTGCAGCTCCCGCCTTGCCGATGCCGGGGCCCGGGTGATCAAGATCGAGCGCCCGGAAGGCGATTTCGCGCGCGGCTACGACGCCGCCGTGCATGGGCTGTCCAGCTACTTCGTCTGGCTCAACCGCGGCAAGCAAAGCCTCATCGCCGATATCAAGAAGCCGGAAGATGCTGCCCTGCTGCACCGGATTCTGGAGAAGGCCGATGTCTTCATCCAGAACCTGGCGCCGGGCGCCGCCGCGCGGGCCGGCTTCGGCTCGGAAGAACTGCGGCGGCGCTACCCGCGCCTCATCACCGTCGATGTGTCGGGCTACGGCTCGGGCCATGCCTATGCCGGCATGAAGGCCTATGACCTGCTGGTGCAGGCGGAAAGCGGATTGGCGGCGATCACCGGGCATCCGGCGGGGCCCGGGCGGGTCGGCGTTTCCGTCTGCGACATTGCCTGCGGGATGTCCGCCTATGCCGCGGTGCTGGAGGCGCTGATCGGCCGCTCCATCACCGGCCAGGGGCGCAAGGTGGAGGTCAGCCTCTTCGACGGCATGGCGGACTGGATGAACGTGCCCCTGCTGTATTTCGAGGGCACGGGCAAGGCGCCGCAGCGCGTCGGCCTCGCGCATCCCTCCATCTGTCCTTATGGCGCCTTCCAGACATCGGATGGCGCGCTGGTGCTTTTCTCCATCCAGAACGAGCGCGAATGGGCCAGGTTCTGCGCTGGTGTCCTGGAACAGCCCGACCTGCCGGCGCAGCCGGGCTTCGAGAGCAACAACGCGCGCGTGGCCAACCGCGCGGCGGTGGATGCCGGCATCGCCCGCTTCTTCGCCGCGCTGACGCGGGAAGAGGCCGCGGCTCGCCTGGATGCGGCCGGAACTGCCTATGGCTTCGTCAACGAGGTCGCCAATCTGGTGCAGCACCCGGCGCTGCGGCGGGTGAATGTCGCCACGCCGGGCGGCCCGGCCTCCATCGTCGCGCCGCCAGCCATCCATGATGGCGCCGTGCCCGCGCTGGGTCCGGTGCCCGGCATCGGCGAGCATGATGCGCTGATCCGCACCGAATTCGCCGTGCCGCAGCCGGCTTGAGGGAAACGCCATGACCATCACCAACGAACTATCCGCCTTCGCAGCCGGCCTGCGTGTCGAGGCGCTGCCGCCCGAGGTGGTCGCCCGCGCCCGGCTGCTGGTGCTGGACCTGATCGGCAATGCCGTCCGCGCGCGGCAGGAGGCCGAGAGCACCCCCGCGCTTCTGGCGGCCGTGAAGGCCCTGGGGCTGGCGCAGGGCGAGGCCCGCGTGTTCGGCGACGACGCCGGCTATGCGCCCGCCGGCGCCGCGCTGGTGAATGCAACGCTAGGCCATTCGCTGGATTTCGATGACACGCATGCCGAGGCGGTGGTGCATCCCGGTGCCCCGGTCATTCCCGCTGCGCTGGCGGCGGCGGAGATGGTGGGGGCTTCAGGGGCCGAGACCCTGGCGGGCATCGTGGCCGGCTATGAGGTGGCGCTGCGCCTGGCGCTGGCCCTGCCGGCGGGGGCGCATTACGACCGGGGCTTCCATCCCTCGGCCACCTGCGGCGCCTTTGGCGCGGCGGCAGCGGCGGGTCGGGTCTTCGGGCTGGATGCGGCGGGCATCGCCTCCGCGCTCGGCATCGCCCTCAGCCAGAGCGCGGGCAGCCTGCAGTTCCTGGCCAATGGCGCCTGGACCAAGCGTTTCCAGGTCGGCTGGGCCGGCATGGCAGGGCTCACCGCCGCCACCCTGGCCCGGGAAGGGTTCAAGGGTGCCGCCGACGCCATCGAGGGCAAGCACGGCTTCCTCAACGCCTATGCCCCGGCGCCGAGGCCGGAGCGCGTGCTGCAGGATCTCGGCCAGTTCTACGAGCTGATGGCGACGGGCGTAAAGCCCTATCCCTCCTGCCGCTGGGGCCATGCCGGCATCGATGCCGCCCTGGCGCTGCGGGCCGAGCTGGACCTGAAGCCGGAGGAGATCGAGGGCGCGACACTCGGCATCTCCCGCGCCGCGCTGCTGCTGGTCGGCGAGCCTGCGGAGCGGAAGGCGGACCCGCAGAACGTGGTGGACGGCCAGTTCAGCGGCCCCTTCGTCATCGCCACGGCGCTGGCGACCGGCGGCATGGACTGGGACAGCTACAAGCTGCTGCAGGACCCCGGCATCCGCGCCCTGCTGCCGCGTGTCATCTGCGCCCATGACGAGGAGATCGAGGCCGAGTTCCCGGCCAATATGTCCGGCAAGCTGACCCTGCGCGCGCGGGGCCAGACCTTTATCCGCAAGGTGGTGGTGCCGAAGGGGGAGCCCTCCAACTTCCCCACGGACGCCGAGCTGCGGGCGAAGTTCGCCGGGCTGGCCGATGCCGTGCTGGGCGCCGGCCCTGCCTCCGCCCTGGCGGAGGAGGTGCTGCGCCTGGAGCAGCTGAACGAAGCGGCCTCGCTTCTCCGCCGGGCCGCGCCGACGCCCGATGCCCGCGCAGCCGCCTGAACAGGACGCGTTTGATGGACCAGATGATGACCGAGAGCGACCCGCATGCCGACCTGCGGGAGGAAGTCGCCAAGCTCTGCGCCCGCTTCCCCGGCGAATACTGGCGCAAGCTGGACGAGGTGCGCGGCTACCCCACCGAATTTGTGCAGGCGCTGACGGAGGCGGGTTACCTTGGCGCGCTGATCCCCGAGGAATATGGCGGCGCCGGGCTCGGGCTTTCCGCCGCCGCCGCGATTTTGGAGGAAGTGCAGCGCCAGGGCTGCAATGGTGCCGCCTGCCACGCCCAGATGTACATTATGGGCACCATCCTGCGGCACGGCAGCGCCGCGCAGAAGCAGGAATACCTGCCCAAGATTGCCAGCGGCGAACTGCGCCTGCAGGCCTTCGGCGTGACGGAGCCAACCAGCGGCACCGATACCACGGCGCTGCGGACCTTCGCCCGCCGCGAGGGCGACAAGTACATCGTCAACGGCCAGAAGATCTGGACCAGCCGGGCCGAGCATTCGGACCTGATGCTGCTGCTGGCGCGCACGACGCCGCGCGACCAGGTGGCGAAGAAGACTGAGGGGCTGTCCACCTTCATCGTCGACATGCGGAAGGTGCTGGGCAAGGGCCTGACCATCCGCCCGATCCGCACCATGATGAACCACAACTCCTGCGAGGTCTTCTTCGACAACATGGAAGTGCCGGCGGAGAACCTTGTGGGCGAGGAGGGCAAGGGCTTCCGCTATATCCTGGATGGCATGAATGCCGAGCGGCTGTTGATCGCCAGCGAATGCATCGGCGATGCCAAGTGGTTCATCGAGAAGGCGGTGAACTACGCGAAGGAGCGCGTGCTCTTCGGCCGGCCGATCGGGCAGAACCAGGGCGTGCAATTCCCCATCGCCCGCGCCTATGCGCAGATGCGCGCGGCCGAGGCCATCGTGCAGAAGGGGCTGGAGAAGTTCGAGCGCGGCGAGCGGCCGGGCGAGGAAGCCAATATGGGCAAGATGCTGGCAGCGGAAGCCAGCTGGGCGGCCGGCGAGGCCTGCGTGCAGACCCATGGTGGCTTCGGCTTCGCGGAAGAATACGATGTGGAGCGGAAGTTCCGTGAGACGCGCCTCTACCAGGTGGCCCCGATCAGCACCAACCTGATCCTGTCTTATCTTGGCGAGCATGTCCTGGGCATGCCGCGTTCCTATTAAGGGCGGACGCATGGGCCAGGATACCCTGACCGACTACAGCGCCTGGGTCGGGCGGCAGGAGGAGCAGCGGGACGTGGTGGCCGCCGGGCCGCTGGACCGCCTTGCCGCGACGCTGGACCGCGACGACCCCGCAGCGCAGCCCGGCGATGCCGCGCCGCCGCTGTCCCATTGGATCATGTTCCTGCCAGGGGCACGCCATTCCGCGCTGGGGGTGGACGGCCACCCCATGCGGGGTGGCTTCCTGCCGCCGGTGCACCACCTGCCGCGCCGCATGTGGGCCGGCGGGCGGCTGTCCTTCCATGCGCCGCTGCGCGTCGGCATGGCGGTGACGCGGACATCCACCATCGCCAATGTCTCCAGCCGTACGGGCGCCTCGGGAGAACTGGTCTTCGTGACGGTGCGGCACGAGGTCCGCGAAGACGGGCAGGGCGCCGTGCTGCTGACGGAGGAGCACGATATCGTCTATCGCTCGGCCACCGGGGCGGCGGTGAAGGCGGCACCGGAGGCGCCTTCAGCCGGCGCCTGGCAACGCAGCCTGGTGCCGGATGCGGTGATGCTCTTCCGCTACTCGGCGCTGACCTTCAACGGCCATCGCATCCATTACGACCGCGACTATGTGACGCATGAGGAAGGCTACCCCGGCCTCATCGTGCACGGTCCGCTGGTCGCGACCCTGTTGCTGGATCTGGTGCGCCGCCAGATGCCTGAAGCGAGGGTGACAGGCTTTTCCTTTAGGGCCATGTCGCCGCTCTTCGACGGCGCGCCCGTGACCCTGAACGGTAATCTGCCGGACGGCGAAGGGCGCGTCACGCTCTGGGCCACCAACCCGGCTGGCGGGCTGGCCATGCGGGCGGAGGCACAGATCGGCTGAACCTCCGCCTGCGCGCTGATCCTGCCACAAGAGAAAATTTCGGGAGAAGACGGATGATTCAGCGCAGAAACCTTTTGACCGCGGCGGCCCTTCTGGCGGCGCCGGCGGTGGTTCGGGCCCAGGGGAATTACCCGAACCGCCCGATCACGATGCAGGTTCCTTTCGCCGCCGGTGGCCCGACCGATGTCATGGCGCGTATCCTGGCGCAGGAGCTTTCCGCGGTGCTGGGGCAGCCGGTGCCAGTGGAGAATATCGGTGGCGCCGGCGGCATCCTGGGCACGCAGCGCACGGCCCGCGCTGCTCCGGACGGCTACACCATCGGCCTTGGCCACATGGGCACCCATGCGGCCAATCCATCCTTCTACAAGCAACTTCCTTATGACCCGGTGGAGAGCTTCACGCCACTTGGCCTCTTCGCCATCAATCCCATGGTTCTGGCGACCTCGCCGGGAGCGGGGAAAAGCCTGGCGGAACTGCGGGAGTGGGTCCGCCGCAACGAAGGCCAGCTGACCCTGGCAACAGCTGGCACGGGATCGGTGTCCTATCTCGGAGCGTTGCTGTTCGACCGGGCCATCAACGCGAAGGCAACCCTGGTGCCGTATCGCGGTGCCGGGCCGGCCTTGCAGGACACCATGAATGGGGTGACGCGGGCCATCGTGGATCAGGCGGTGACGGTGATCCCGCAGGCCAAAGGCGGAAGCCTGAATGCGCTCACGGTGACTGTCGGTGAAAGGCTGCCGCAACTGCCGGATGTTCCGACCTCGGCGGAGGCGGGTCTGCCCAGTTTCGATATTGCTGTCTGGAACGCTGCCTTCGTTCCGCGTGGCACGCGGGAGGCGATCGCGCAGACACTGACCCAGGCGATCAACACCGTGCTTGAGAGGCCAACGGTGAAATCCCGCTTCGGCGACATGGCCATTCAGATCCCACCGCCGGAGCGGCGCGGGCCGGAACCTTTGCGCGCCCTGATGTCACGAGAAATTCCGCGGTGGAAGCAGCTGACGAGCGAAGCCGGGGTGACACCGGAGTAGCAGGGAGGCCGGGCTGCTGCGGCAAGAAGCAGCCAGCGCCTCCGTGCCTTGCCAGCGGGTCGCTCACAAGATGTTGGGGCGGGACCTGCGCTGCATCACGCCGCTGAACTGGATGCGCATCATTCGCTTCTATACCATTGGGCTGCGGCATGAAGCATGGCCGTGCCTGCGCAGGACAGCAATCCGTGTCAAGCCGGCACCTCGATGCGATGAGCCACGCGGAAACAGTCGCGTTAGAACCAAGCGGGAGGAAGAATAAAGATGACGATTCAACGGCGCGTCTTGCTTCAGGCTGGTGCCGGCTTGCTGACGGGCGCCGCGCTTCTTCCATATGGTCTGCATCAGGCACGCGCGGCTGCGCCGTTCCGCAACGACGTTCCGCCAGCATGGTACCGATTCCGGTTTGGTGAATATGAGGCCACGATCATCTCCGATGGGCGCCTGCCGCTCGGCAAGCCGGAGCCAGCCTTTCCGGCGTCCCCACCCATTGAAATCGTCTCGTTGCTGCGGGACAACTTCCTGCCGCCGGATGCCGCGACGCTGGAGCAGAACGCACTCGTCCTGAATACCGGCCGGCAGCTCATTCTGTTCGATACCGGGATGGGCGAGAGCATGGGCGCGGACAGCAGAATGTTCGGCCCGACGACCGGGCGCCTGCTGGCTAATATGCGCGCCTCCGGCATCCAGCCTGAGCAGATCGACCTCGTGGTACTGAGCCACGCCCATAGCGACCATTGCTGGGCGCTCGTGGACGCCAATGGCAAGAAAAACTTCCCCAATGCGCAGGTTGCCGTCAGTGAAGCCGACCTTCGCTACTGGACTGACGACGGCAACAAGCGCGGCCCTGCGTTCATGACCACCTTCATCGATGGCGCAAAGAAGAATCTCTCTGCATATCGCGACCGCATGGTGATGGTGCGGGACGGGGGAGAGGTGGCGCCGGGTATCACGGCCATCTCGGCGCCTGGACATACGGTGGGGCATACCTGTTACAGCATCACCTCCGCAGGTCAGACCATGGTCTATACCGGAGATCTGGCCCACCATCATGTTCTGCTGTTGCAGCGGCCATTGTGGGAATTCTCCTTCGACACCGACCCGAAGCAATCAGCGCAGACGCGTAGCCGGATGCTGGACCGCCTGGCAAACGACAAGCACCTCGTGCTGTCGTATCACTTCCCCTGGCCGGGGCTGGGGCATGTCGTCCGCTCGGGCAGCGCCTATGAGTGGGCGGCCGAGCCCATGGATCTGACCGGCTGAAGCACATCGTCAGGCGGCACTGAGAGGGCATTGATGCATCGAGCCTTGAGGGGGCCACGCCGGCGTGCAGTCCCCTCGGCAGGCTCGCCGGCCAGCTAGGCGGCCGCTTGCAGGCCGCGGTTGCGGAGCAGGGCCTTGGTGCTCGGCTCCCGCCCGCGGAAGGCGATGTAAAGCTGCATCGGGTCCCTGGTATCGCCGGCGCTGAGCAGGCGCCGAAGCCGTGCGGCCGTGGCGGTGTCGAAGGGGTCGCCGGTTTCCTCGAAGGCCTCGAAGCCATCGGCATCCAGTACTTCCGACCAGAGGTAGGAGTAATAACCCGCCGCATAGCCGCCGCCGGCAAAGAGGTGCTGGAAATGTGCAGGACGATGGCGGATGCCGATCTCCACCGGCATCCCGATGCTGGCGAGGAACTCGCGCTCGAAGACATCGATGTCGATGCTGCCCGGTGCCGGGTGGCTGTGCAGCGCCATGTCGATCAATGCCGAGGCGGCGTACTCGACCGTGGCGAAGCCCTGGTTGAACGTCTGCGCCGCCCGCAGCCGCTCGATCAGCGCATCCGGCAGCGGCGCGCCTGTCTCGGAGTGCAGGGCGTATTGGCGCAGGGTTTCCGGCAACGCCACCCAGTGCTCGTAGATCTGCGAAGGCAGTTCCACGAAGTCCCGCCGCACCGAGGTGCCGGATTGCGCCGGGTAGCGCACTTGGCTCAGCAGCCCGTGCAGGGCATGGCCGAACTCATGGAACAGCGTCTCGGCATCGTCGAAGCTCAGTAGCGTCGGCTTGGCCTTGGCGAAGTTATTGTTGTTGACGATGATCGGCGTGACCAGGCCGTCCATGTTCTCCTGGTCGCGGTAGCTGCTCATCCAGGCGCCGGAGCGCTTGTCGGCGCGCGCATAGGGGTCTGCCAGGAAGACGCCGACGGTGCCCTTCTCGTCCCGCACCTCATAGGCCTGCACATCGGGGTGATAGGTGGGAAGATCCTCCCGCCGCAGGAACTCGAGGCCAAAGAGGCGACCGGCGGTGTCGAAGGCGGCACGCTGGATGTTCTCGAACTCGAAGAAGGACTTCAGTTCCGCCTCGTCCAGCGCGTAATCGGCGCGGCGCACCTTCTCGCTGTAATAGCGCCAGTCCCAGGGAGCCAGGGCATCGTCGAAGCCTTCGGCGCGGGCCAGTTCCAGCAATCGCTCGCGCTCGGCGGCGGCGCGGCGCTTGGCGGGTTCCCAGACCTCCGCCAGCAGGCCCTGGGCGGCCTCCACCGAGCCCGCCATGCTGTCGGCCAACCGGAAGGTGGCAAAGTCGGGGTAGCCGAGCAGACGCGCACGCTCGTTGCGCAGCGCCAGGATCTCCGGGATCAGCGGACGGTTGTCATGCGCGCCAGGATGGGTTCCGCGTGCGATCCAGGCTTCATAGGCGACCCGCCGCAGGTCCCGGCGGGCCGAGAAGGTGAGGAAAGGCTCGATCAGGGAACGGGACAGCGTGATGGCATAGCCGGGGATACCCCGCTCCACCGCCGCCTGGGCTGCGCCGGCGCGCAGGAAGTCGGGCAGGCCGTCCAGGTCCGCCTCGGTCAGCGGCAGGTGCCAAGCCTTCTCGTCATGCAGCACATTCTGGCCGAAGGCGGTGTGCAGCACGGCCAGGCGCTCGGAGATCTCGCTCATCCGGGCCTTCTCCGCCGGTGCCAGCGCCGCGCCGCTGCGGATGAAGCCGAGATGCGTGCGGTCCAGCAACCGAAGCTGGTCTTCCTCCAGCCCCAGCGTATCCCGCTGCGCGTGCAGCGCCGAGACGCGGGCGAAGAGTGCCGGGTCCAGCGCCACCTTCATGCTGTGCTGGGCCAGTTGCGGCGAAAGCTCGCGGTCCAGCTCCTCCAGCGCCTCGCCGCCCAGGCTGGCGGCCAGGTTGCCGAAGAGATTGCCGACCCGCTCCAGCGCCCGGCCGCTGCGTTGCAGGGCCTCGATGGTATTGGCGAACGTGGGGGCCGCCGGGTCGGTGCCGATGGCAGCGACTTCGGCCAGATGTTCCTCCATGGCCGCGGCGAAGGCCGGCGGGAAATGTTCCGGCCGGATGCGGTCGAAGGGCGGCATCCCGAAGGGGCCAGTCCAGGGGGCGAGGAGGGGATTGGTCGTGGTCATCCCCTGATCCGGGCAGAAGCTCCCTGCCTGGTCAAGAGCCGGCGGTGCCATGGAGGGCTGCGCTGGATCGATGTCACTGTCGCGTGAAGCGTGCCGGCGTCAGGTCACCTGCCGCTTGCTCAGCTTCCGCGCCAGCGTGCGGCGGTGCATGCCGAGGCGGCGGGCGGCTTCGGAGATATTGAAGCCGGTATCCGCCAGGGTCTGGTGGATGTGCTCCCATTCCAGCGTCTTGATGGAGGTCGGGCGCTCCGTCACCGGCACCTCGGCATCGGCCTCGGCATGGAAGGCGGCCTCGATGTCGTCGGTATTGGAAGGCTTGGCCAGATAGTGGCAGGCGCCGAGCTTGATGGCCTCCACCGCCGTGGCGATGCTGGCAAAGCCCGTGAGCACCACGATCAGCATCGCAGGGTCATGTGCATGCAGCGCCTGCACGCAGGCGAGGCCGGATGCTCCTGCCAGCTTCAGGTCCACCACGGCATATTGCGGCGTGTCCTGCTTCAGCAGCTCCAGCATTTCCTCCAGCCCGGGTGCTGCCAGGACACGGTAGCCCCGCCGCTCGAAGGAACGCTTGAGGGTGCGGGAGAAGCTGGCATCGTCCTCGACGATCAGCAGCAGGCGTTCAGGCGGCATGGCCGGCGCTTCCTTCGATGGCCAGGGCGGCGAGGGGGAGGGTCAGTGTCACCGTTGCCCCGCCTTCCGGCCTGTTGCGGGCCGTGACGCTGCCCCCCAGCTTACGCACCACATTCACCACCAGGAACAACCCGAGGCCGCCGCCCGTCCGCCCCTTGCTGGAGCGGTAGGGCTTGCCGAATTCCGCCAGCATATCCGGCGCGAAGCCAGGGCCCTTGTCGCTGACCTCCAGCACCAGATTGGCATCCTGCTGGAAAGCCGAGAGGCGGATGGGTAGCCCGCTGCACTCATAGGCATTGTCCAGCACGTTGAAGAGCACCTGCTTCAATGCACGGTCGGCGATGATCTCCAGATCGCGGTCCAGGCTGCTGTCCCAGGTGACGGTAGCGGCGGGGCGGGTAATGCGCCAATCCTCCACCAGCTCCCGCAAGAAGGTATTGGCCAGGGTGACCACCGGCGCCTCCCCGCGTGCCTCGCCGGCGGAAAGCAGGATGCCGCTCACGATGGCCTTGCAGCGCTCCACCGCCACCTGCATCTCGTCGATCTCCTGCAACAGGTCTGGCATGGAGCGTAAGGCCTCCATGCGGCGCCAGTCGCCCAGGATCACGGAAACCGTCGACAGCGGCGTGCCCAATTCATGCGCGGCGCCGGAAGCCAGCAGGCCCATGCGGACGATGTGGTCGGCCTCCGCCGCCTGCTGGCGCATATGGGCGAGGTTGGCGTCCCGCGCCCGCAGATTGCCGTTGATGCGCGTGACAAAGACCACCAGCAGCGCGGCATCCAGGATGAAGCAGACCAGCAGCCCCTGCAGATGCAGCCGGAACAGATCATCCGCGAGGTGGGAGGGGAGCTCCAGCGGGCGGTACTGCAAGGTGAGGCCCAGCACGCAGGCGCTGGTGATGGCGACCAGCACCCAGGCACGCCGCACATCCAGCAGCACCGCCGCCAGCGTCACCTGCAACAGGTAGAGCGAGATGAAGGGATTGGTCGGCCCGCCGCTGAGGTAAAGCTGCGCCGTCAGCGCCGCCACATCGAAGGTCAAAGCCAGGAAGAGGGCGGAGCTGCTGACCTCCGCCTGCCGCCGGAGCCAGAAGTGGCTGACGAGGTTCAGCAGCACCAGCACCGCCAGCACCAGCGCCATGGTTCCAAGGGGCAGGGTGATGCCGAAGCCGAAATGCACCACGCCGATGGTCAGCAACTGCCCGGATACGGCGAGCCAGCGGAGCTGGATGAGCTGCAACATGTTCTTGCGGCCGGTCGCGTCCCCCGCCCCGGCGGCTGGCCCCTCCAGGGAGGAGGCCGTCGGGCGAAGGGTGACAGAACTCATCGTGCATTCTCCGTGGGCGGGCCGGGTCGGCATGGAAGCCGCTGCCTCAACCCGGCCGCCGCCTCGCCCGCCATTCCTCCCGCGCGAGATAGGCGCTGGCGCCGGCGAGCATCAGGGCCAGAGCATACCATGTCAGCGCATAGACCAAATGGCTGTTGGGGAAGGAAACCACCGTCAGGCCGCCCACCGGCAGGCCACCCGGATTGGGCGTGGCATCGGCGTCGAGGAAGAAGGGTGCCACATCCCTAAGCCCACGGGCGGCGGCGATGGCCTCGACATCCCGCGAATGCCAGCGGTCCGCCGCCGGGTCGTTGCTGCGCAGGAAGCCGCCCCTGGGCTCAGGCATGCGTAGCAGGCCGGTAACGGTGACCTCCCCGGGCCGCTCGGAAGCGGCGCGGCTGGCACGGTCCCGCCGGTCCGCCGGCACGAAGCCGCGGTTGACCAGCAGGGTGCCCTCCCGCATCCGCAGCGGCGTCATGACCCAGAAGCCGGCGCCGAGTGAGGTGGTCGCCTGGGTCAGCGCTTCCTGGTCATAGAGAAAGGTGCCGGTGGCCTGGATGCGGCGGTATTCATCGGCCGCGGCGGTGACCCGGGGCCAGTCGGCCGGCGGGGGCAAGGCCGCTGGCCGGGCATGAACGCGGGCGTCCACGCGCGCGATCAGGTCGAGCTTCCAGGCGCGGCGCTCGACCTGCCAGTTGCCCAGCGCCACCAGGCCGGTGATGCCCAGCAGCGCCAGGAGCCCCAGCAGCGCCAGCGCCACCGGGGAACGGCGCCGTGCCGCGCCGCTGGCGTCAGGGGCGGGCACGGCGGTGGGTCACGGCATGCTCCGCATGTCGTGCGGCATGGGCATCATGTTGGTGTTCATGTGGTACATGACCCAGAGCGAGCCAGCCAGCGTGATCACGACGATCACCAGCGTGAAGATCAGCGCCAGCATGGTCCAGCCGCCTTCCGAGCGGCTGTTCATGTGCAGGAAGTACACCATGTGCACCACGATCTGCACCACGGCGAAGCCCATGATGACGAAGGCCGTCACGCGGGAATCCGCGATGACCTCGCCCATCACCAGCCAGAAGGGAATGGCGGTGAGGATGACGGAGAGCAGGAAGCCCGTCACATAGCCCTTCAGCGAGCCATGGCCGGCTTCCTCGCCATGGCCATGGACAACGCCGTGGCCATGCACGTCGCCGCTATGCGGTGCCGGTTGCGCGCTCATGGAAGCACCCCGATCAGATAGACGAAGGAGAAGACGCCGATCCAGATGACGTCCAGGAAGTGCCAGAAGAGGCTGAGGCACATCAGGCGCCGCTTGTTCTCCGGCACCAGCCCCCGCTGCGCCACCTGCACCATCAGCACCACCAGCCAGATGATGCCGAAGGTGACGTGCAGGCCGTGCGTGCCCACCAGCGCGAAGAAGGAGGACAGGAAGGCGCTGCGCTGCGGCGTCGCGCCCGCATGGATCAGGTGGGAGAATTCGTAGAGCTCGATGCCCAGGAAGGCGAGGCCGAAGAGGCCCGTGACGCCCAGCCAGAACAGCGTGGCGGCCTTGCGGTTCCGCTCCATCAGCAACATGGCGAAGCCATAGGTGATGGAGGAGAACAGCAGCATCGAGGTGTTCAGCGCCACCAGCGACAGGTCGAAGAGATCCGCCGGGCCGGGCCCGGCCGCGTAGTTGCGGCCAAGCACGCCGTAGGTGGCGAAGAGCACGGCGAAGATGAGGCAGTCGCTCATCAGGTAGATCCAGAAGCCGAGCATGGTGCCGGCCCCGGAATGCACGTGCTCGTGCTCCTCGGTGACGTAGAAGTTCACTGGCCCGCCCGGGACGGGGCTATGGGCATGCGCCTGGTCCATCGCCTTACTCCCCCGCCAGCATCCGGGTGCGGGCACCCTCGGCGCGCGCCACATCCTCGGCCGGGATGTAGAACTCGCGGTCGTAGTTGAAGGTATGCACGATCGAGACCACCAGGATCGCCACGAAGGAGAGAGCGGCCAGCCACCACATGTACCAGATCATGCCGACGGAGAAGGCAACCGCCAGCGCCGAGAGGATGACGCCGGTGCCGGTGTTCTTCGGCATGTGGATGGGCCGGAAGCCTTCCACCGGGCGCTCGAAGCCACGCTTCTTCATGTCCCACCAGGCGTCATTGTCATGCACCACCGGCGTGAAGGCGAAGTTGTAAGCCGGCGGCGGGGAGGAGGTGGCCCACTCCAGCGTGCGGCCGCCCCAGGGGTCGCCGGTCCAGTCGCGTAGCTGGTCGCGCTTCATGAAGCTGACCACGAGCTGGATCAGGAAGCAGGCGATGCCGCAGGCGATCAGCACCGCGCCGAAGGCGGCGATGACGAACCAGATCTGCAGCGAGGAGTCGTCGAAGTGGTTGACGCGGCGGGTCACGCCCATCAGGCCCAGCACGTAGAGCGGCATGAAGGCGACCCAGAAGCCCACCAGCCAGAACCAGAAGGACAGCTTGCCCCAGAAGTCATCCAGCTTGTAGCCGAAGGCCTTCGGAAACCAGTAGGTGATGCCCGCCAGCAGGCCGAAGACCACGCCGCCGATGATCACGTTGTGGAAGTGCGCGATCAGGAACAGCGAGTTGTGCAGTTGGAAGTCCGCCGGCGGCACCGCCAGCAGAACGCCGGTCATGCCACCCACCACGAAGGTGACCATGAAGCCCACGGTCCACATCATCGGCAGCTCGTACCGGATGCGGCCGCGATACATGGTGAAGAGCCAGTTGAAGATCTTCGCGCCCGTCGGGATCGAGATCACCATGGTGGTGATGCCGAAGAAGGAATTGACGCTGGCGCCGGAGCCCATGGTGAAGAAGTGGTGCAGCCAGACCAGGTAGGACAGGATCGTGATCACGACGGTCGCGTAGACCATCGAGCTGTAGCCGAAGAGGCGCTTGGAGGAGTAGGTGGACACCACCTCGGAGAAGATGCCGAAGGCGGGCAGGATCAGGATGTAGACTTCCGGGTGGCCCCAGATCCAGATGAGGTTGACGTACATCATCGGGTTGCCGCCGAAGTCGCTGGTGAAGAAGTTCGTCCCCACGTAGCGGTCCAGCGACAGCAGCACGAGCACGGCCGTCAGCACCGGGAAGGCGGCGACGATCAGCACGTTGGTGCAGAGCGAGGTCCAGGTGAAGACCGGCATCTTCATCATGCTCATGCCCGGCGCGCGCATCTTCACGATGGTCGCGATCAGGTTGACGCCTGATAGCAAGGTGCCCACGCCCGCGACCTGCAAGGCCCAGATATAGTAGTCCACGCCGACACCTGGACTGGCCTCGATGCCGGAGAGCGGCGGATAGGCCAGCCAGCCGGTCTGCGCGAATTCACCCACGAACAGCGACATCATGACGATCACGGCACCGGCCGTGGTCATCCAGAAGGAGAAGTTGTTCAGGAAGGGGAAGGCCACGTCGCGCGCGCCGATCTGCAGCGGCACAACGAAGTTCATCAGCCCCGTCACCAGCGGCATGGCGAAGAAGAAGATCATGATCACACCATGGGCGGTGAAGATCTGATCATAGTGGTGTGGCGGCAGGTAGCCCTCGGACCCGCCGAAAGCGATAGCCTGCTGGGCGCGCATCATGATGGCGTCGGAGAAGCCGCGCAGCAGCATCACCAAGGCCAGGATGACATACATGATGCCGATGCGCTTGTGGTCCACGGTGGTGAACCATTCGCGCCAGAGATAGGCCCAGAGCCGGTATTTCGTGATCGCTGCAACAAGCGCGATGCCGCCCAGGGCGACCATGGCAAAGGTGGCGACCAGGATCGGCTCATGCAGCGGCAGGGAGTTCAGCGACAGGCGGCCGAACAAGAACGACGTTGAGTCCGGGGATGGTGACATAGGTCTAATCAGTCATTCCGTTGTCATGGCCACGGGCAGCACAGCCGCCCCTGCCGTGGCAGGCAGGGGCGACAGGATCAGTTGATGGCGCGGGACTGCGCCGGCTGGCCGGTGCCACGGGCATCGGCGAAGGTGCAGAAGGCGGCGACATAGCGCTGCGGCTTGCCGGAGGGCGTGGGCTCCGGGCTGGTCAGCACGTTGATCGTGCCGGCCATGCCCAGGCCGCCGCGCATGTCGATGCCCATCATCTGGTCCATGCACATGCGGGAAGCATCGACGCAGCGGTTGACGACGGCATTGAACAGGTCCGGCGCGAAGCTGGCGAAGTGGCGCACCGGCTCCTTGTGGCTTGGCTTCTCCAGCTCAAGGTACTCGGCACGGCCGAGCTGCGCGGTGTTGTTCGCCTTGGCATCGGCCACCCAGCGGTTGAAGTCGTCGGTGCTCAGGCCATGCACCTTGAAATGCATGTCGGAGAAGCCGCCGCCGCTGTAGTTGGCCGAGAGGCCGTGATAGACGCCGGGCTTGTTGATGACGGCATGCAACTGGGTCTGCATGCCCGGCATGGCATAGATCATGCCCGCCATGGCTGGCACCGAGAAGGCATTCATCACGGTGGAAGCGGTGATGTTGAACTTCACCGGCACGTCCACCGGCAACGCCAGCTCATTGACCGAGGCGACGCCCTGCTCGGGGTAGAGGAAGAGCCACTTCCAGTCCAGCGCCACCACGTCCACCTGCAGCGGCTTCACATCCGCAGGCAGCGGGCGCTCGGCATCCAGACGCGCGATGGGCCGGTAAGGGTCCAGCAGATGGCTGCCCACCCAGGTCAGGCCGCCCAGCGCGACGATGATGCAGAGCGGCGCGGACCAGATGATCACCTCCAGCCGCGTGGAGTGGTGCCAGTCGGGATCATAGGTGGCGCTGGTATTGGACTGGCGGTAGCGCCAGGCGAAGAAAAGGGTCAGCAGGATCACGGGGACGATGATGATCAGCATCAACACCGTGGACCAGACAATCAGGTCACGCTGCTGCGCCGCCACGTCTCCCGAGGGATTCATGATGACCAGGTTGCACCCGGACAGAAGGAGTGCCAGCGGCCCCAGGGCCAGGAGACGCAGGATCTTGGAAGCCATACCCATCACTCGAGAAACCATGAAGCTCCCGCGCCACTTAGGCTCTTGGTAGCCTGGCCGGGAGTGGACGTTTTGTCCTATCGGCATGGGCGCCGCCGCAGGGCACATGCAAAGGCATCATGGCCGAGTGACGGCCGGCGGAACCCTCGCCGGGCCGAGATGGGGATCGAGTGGATGAGCGCCAGTTCCGCGCACGGAAAGCCGAATTCGACCGGGCTGGAAAGCGACGCCCGGCGCGCCTACGAGAATAACGACACCCACCATGTCTCGCCCGGCGACATCGCGCTGGGCGTCATCATCGGCCGCACGTCGGAATTCTTTGACTTCTTTGTTTATGCGATCGGCTCGGTGCTGGTCTTCCCGGGGCTCTTCTTCCCGGGCTTCAGCCCGCTGCAGGCAACAATCCTGTCCTTCGCCATCTTCACGCTGGCCTTCATCGGCCGGCCGATCGGCACGCTGGTCTTCACCGCCATCGACCGTGAGCATGGCCGTGGCACCAAGATGACCATGGCCCTGTTCCTGCTCGGCGGTGCCACCGCGGCCATCAGCTTCCTGCCGGGCACGGAAAAGATCGGCTACTGGGCGGTGGTGCTGCTCGCCACCTTCCGCTTCCTCCAGGGCGTGGCCCTGGGCGGCGCTTCGGAAGGCCTCGCCTCCCTGCTGGCCCTGAACGCACCGGCCAACCGGCGTGGCTGGTATGCGATGATGCCGCAGCTCGGCGCGCCCCTGGGCTTCCTGCTGGCGGCGGGGCTGTTCCTCTTCCTGCTGACCACGCTGCCGCGGCAGGACTTCCATGACTGGGGCTGGCGCTATCCCTTCTTCGTCGCCTTCGCGGTGAACGTGGTGGCGCTCTTCGCTCGCCTCCGCCTGGTGGCTACCAGCGAATTCGCGACGCTGCTGGAACGGCTGGAGCTTCGCCCCGCCTATGTCACGGATCTGGTCCGCTCCGAGGGCTGGAACGTGGTGGTCGGCGCCTTCGTGCCGCTGGCGAGCTTCGCGTTGTTCCACCTTGTGACCATCTTCCCGCTGGCCTGGGTGGTGCTGAATTCCGAGCGCATCGGCGCCGGCATGCTGCGCACCCAGATGGTCGGCGCCGTGGTGCTCTTCATGATGGTGATCCTCTCCGGCCGCATCGCGGATGCCATCGGGCGCGCCCGCATGCTGCGGATCGGCGCGGTGCTGATCGGCATCTTCTCCTTCGGCGCGCCCTTCATCCTGGGTGCGGGGCCGGTGGGTGAGACGGTCTATACCATCCTGGGCTTCGGCCTGCTGGGCCTGTCCTTCGGCCAGACCAGCGGCGCGTTGGCTTCCAGCTTCTCGCGCCAGTTCCGCTACACCGGCTCGGCCCTGACGGCGGATATTGCCTGGCTGATCGGCGCCGGCTTCGCGCCGCTGGTGGCGCTGAGCCTCTCCAGCTACATCGGCCTCTTCGCGGTGGGCGGCTATCTGCTCTCCGGCGCCATCTGCACCGTGGTGGCGCTGCGGCGCGGCCGCTCGCTGGAGATGCGGGACCAGTAACCAGCTGGCCCGCTCCGGGAAGGAGCGGGCCATTAGCTCCCGGCGGCGCGTTGAGGAAAGGGGGAGGGGCAAGCCCCTCCCGTCCCATTCAGCCCTTGCGGCGGCGCTTTCCGGCCGGCGCGGCTTCGGCGGCAGGCTCGGCCGCCTGGGGCTCGCGGAACAGCCCTTCCACCGCCTTGGCGAAAAGGTCGGGCTCTTCCGGCTTGGCGGCGCGGGCGACGGGCTCAGGCACCGCGGCCCCGGCCTTGCGCTTGGGGCGCGGCTTGGTCTCGCCGGCGGGCTCGGGCTGCGACGGCGGCGCGCTGGCCTGCTCCACCACCATCTTGGCGACGGACTTCGGGCGCGGGGCCGCATGGCCGCCGGCGGCATCCAGGGCCGTCGAGATATCCTCGATCAGGTCCGCCACATCCTCCAGGCCCACGGAAAGCCGCACCGAACCCTCGGTGATGCCCAGCCGTGCCCGCTCCTCCGGCGCCACCTTGCTGTGGGTGGTGGTGGCGGGATGGGTGATCAGGCTCTTGGCGTCGCCCAGGTTGTTGGAGATGTCGATGACCCGCAGCGCATCCAGGAAGCGGAAGGCGGCTTCCTTGCCGCCCTCGATGTCGAAGGTCACCAGCGTGCCGCCCGCGGCCATCTGCTGCTTCGCCAGGTCGTATTGCGGATGGCTGGCCAGGAAGGGGTAGCAGACGCGGGAAACCTCGGCGCGCTCCTCCAGCATCTGGGCGATGGCGGCGGCGGAGCGGCACATGGCCGGCACGCGCAGGTGCAGCGTCTCCATGCCCTTCAGGATGGTCCAGGCATTGAAGGCCGAGATGGCCGGGCCAGTGTTGCGGGTGAAAGGCTGCAACACCTCCTCGATCCACTTCTTGCTGCCCAGCACGGCGCCGCCCAGCACGCGGCCCTGGCCGTCGAAATGCTTGGTCAGGGAATAGACCACCACATCGGCGCCAAACTTCAGCGGGCGCTGCAGCAGCGGCGTGGCGAAGACATTGTCCACCACCACGATGGCGCCGGCCTCATGCGCCATGTCGCTGACGGCGCGCAGGTCGACCATCTCCAGCATCGGGTTGGAGGGGGTCTCCAGCAGCACCAGCTGGCAGGGACGCTTGAAGGCGGTGCGCCACTGCGCCAGGTCCGCGCCATCCACGAACTCGGTCTGGATGCCGTAGCGCGGCAGCAGGGTGGAGACGATCCAGTGGCAGGAGCCGAACAGCGCACGGGAGGCCACGACCCGGTCGCCGGCCTTCAGATGCGCCAGCATGGCGGCGGAAACGGCGGCCATGCCCGTGGCGGTGACGCGGCAGGCCTCGGCGCCTTCCAGCGCGGCCAGGCGCTGCTCCAGCATGGCGATGGTGGGGTTGCCGAAGCGCGAATACTGCCAGTGCTCGACCTCGCCGGTGAAGGTCTGCTCCGCCTGCTTGGCGCTGTCATAGACGAAGCCGGAGGTCAGGTAGAGGGCCTCCGAGGTCTCGTCCTGGTTGCTGCGCATGAGCCCACCGCGGACGAGCAGGGTGGCGGGGCGAAGCGGACGATCTGAAGCGGGCTTGGCCATCTGGCGGGCAACTCTCGGGCTATGCAACCCGGCCCGGTCGGGCGAGAACGCGCGCACGTGTCCCCGCCACGGCCGTTTAGCGCGGTTCTTTTAGCTCGCCGCAAGCTGGCCGGACAAATCGCGAGCGCCCCGTCTTAAGGGGCGGGCCGACCTTACGCCCGGCTTGCCGACCGCACAAGGGCAGGCTAAAGAGTGTTCCAACGCGGGCGTAGTTCAGAGGTAGAACGTCAGCTTCCCAAGCTGAATGTCGTGGGTTCAATTCCCATCGCCCGCTCCAAGCTTCCTCGCGCGCCGCCTTCAGGCGGCTGAGACGCGGGCCTGCCGGGCCAGATCGGCATCCACCAGCGTATAAAGACCGTCCAGCAGCGCCACCTGAAAGCTGCCGGGCGCGGTCGCCTTGCGGGCCGCTTCCTCCGCCACCACGCCCAGCACCGCCAGCCCGGCCGTAGCCGCAGCCATGCCATCCAGCCCCGCGCCCAGGAAGGCGCCGATCAGGGCCGTGGCGGTGCAGCCAGTGCCGGTGACCCGCGTCAGCATCGGGTGCCCGTTGGCGATGGCCAGCATCGCCGCGCCGTCCGTCACGTAATCCGTGGCGCCGGTGACCGCGACCACGGCGCCGGATTGCCGGGCCAGGAACCGCGCGGCCTCCCGCGCCGCCTCGGGCCGGTGCGCGCTGTCCACGCCCTTGCCGCCTGCCGCCTCCCCGGCCAGTGCCAGGATCTCGGAGGCATTGCCCCGCACCACGCTCGGCCTACGCCCCAGCAGGCTGCGCGCGGTTTCCAGCCGGAAGGCCATGGCGCCAGCGGCTACGGGGTCCAGGATCCAGGGCACCCCGGCCGCGGCGGCGGCTGCCGTCGCCACATGCATGGAGGCGCGTTGCGGGGCGGTCAGCGTGCCCAGGTTGACCACCAGCGCGGCGGCCTTGGGGGCGAATTCTCCTACCTCTTCCTCGGCCAGCACCATGGCGGGAGAAGCGCCGATGGCCAGCAGCGCATTGGCGGTGACATTCGCCACCACCTGATTGGTGATGTTGTGCACCAGCGGCGCTGCCGCCCGCAGGCGCGACAGTGCGAGGGAAAGATCGGGTAGGGTCATCCTGGCCATGCTCGCTGCTCGTCGGGCGGGGACATAGCGGCCCCCAGGCCCCGCGCCAAAGCAGCGCCGCCACAGGCTTGCCGTTCATGCGGAAGGCAAATAGAACTGGGGGCAAGCAGCAGCATGGCTTCTAAATCATGCGTCATCCTGACCTTGAGATCGACCTCCTCCGCGCCTTTGTGGCAGTAGCGGAAGCCGGAAGCTTCACGGCGGCCGCCGAAGTGGTCGGCCGCTCGCAATCCGCCGTCAGCCAGAAGGTGCTGCGGCTGGAGGAGATCCTGCAGCGCCGGGTCTTCGAGCGCACCAGCCGTTCCCTGCACCTGACGCGGGAGGGGGAGCAGCTTCTGGTCGCCGCCCGCCGCATGCTGGAATTCAACGATGGCGTCATGCGCCAGATGCGCGAGCCGCTGCGGGCCGGCACGCTGCGCCTGGGGGTATCGGAAGACTTCATCCCCTCCGAACTGCCGAAGCTGCTGGCCCGCTTCAGTCGCCTGCACCCCAGCGTGCGGATCGACCTGATGACAGGCCTGAGCTGCGACCTGCTCACGGCCCATGAGGCAGGTCAGCTTGATGCCGTGATTGCCAAGAAGGACGGCACCGCCCAGCGCGGCCGGGTGGTGTGGCGGGAGCCGCTGGTCTGGATGGCGGCGGCGGATTACCAGCTCGACTTCACCCGCCCGGCGCAGTTGGTGATGCTGCGGCCGCCCTGCACCTACCGGGAGATCATGATCGCGGCGCTGGATGCCGTCCGGCGGGAATGGGTGGCGACCTGCACCGCCAGCAGCCTGCAGGGCGTCCAGGCGGCAGTGGCCGGCGGGTTGGGTGTCACGGTGCTCGGCCGGTCCTTCGTGCGGGAAGGGATGCAGGTGCTGCAGGCGCCGCAGCACTGGCCCGCCTTGCCCATGACCGAGATCATCGTGATCGGGGAGGATGGCGAGGCCGCCGACCTGGTGCGGCCTTTGGTTGGCTTCCTGACCGAAAGCCTTTCCAGCCGCCATGCTCGGGACTTGGCCGCCTGACGAGGCGCGAAGCTGCTATTGGCCGGCGCAAGGCTGATCCAGTGACGTTTCCGCTGGATGCCATCAGCACTATGCGTTTCACCGCTTCCCTCTGCTGCGGCAATCTGGTCGCAACGGCGCCGCCGGCGCCAGCAATCCAGGCACCCTGGGAAGAGATCACACCATGAAGGCCATTGGCTTCCACCGCCCCCTGCCCATCACCGAAGCTGAATCCCTGATCGACCTCGAACTGCCCAAACCGGAACCCGGCGAACGGGACATCCTGGTGAAGGTCGAGGCGGTCTCCGTGAACCCGGTCGATGTAAAGCTCCGTGCCGGCACCACCCCGCCGCATGGCAGCCCCCGCATCCTGGGCTTCGATGCCGCCGGTACGGTGGAGGCGGTGGGCAGCGCGGTGACGCAGTTCCGGCCGGGCGACACGGTCTTCTACGCCGGTGCCATCGACCGCCCCGGCACCAATGCCGAATTCCATGTGGTGGATGCCCGCATCGCCGGGCCGAAGCCGGCCTCGCTCTCCTTCGCCCAGGCGGCGGCGCTGCCCCTGACCTCGCTGACGGCCTGGGAACTGCTGTTCGACCGCCTCCGCGTCCCCTATGGCCGCATGGCGACGGATGACGCGCTGCTGATCATCAACGGTGCCGGCGGCGTCGGCTCCATCCTGACGCAGATGGCGCGGCGCCTTACGGGGCTGACTGTCATCGCCACGGCCTCGCGCCCCGAGACGGTGGAGTGGGCGCGGCAGATGGGCGCGCACCATGTCATCGACCACCGCAAGCCGCTGGATGAGGAACTGAAGGCGATCGGCATCCCGCAGGTGCGCTATGTCGCCGGCCTGACCGCCACGGACCGGCACCAGAAGGCCATTCTGGAGGCCCTGGCGCCCCAGGGGGCCCTGGCGATGATCGACGACCCCGAGAGCTTCGACATCGTGCCCTTCAAGCGCAAGAGCCTGGCGGTGCATTGGGAGTTGATGTTCACCCGCTCCCTCTTCAACACGCCCGACATCGCCGAGCAGGGCCGCATCCTGGCCGAGGTCGCCGCCCTGGTGGACCGTGGCGTGTTGCGTAGCACCTTCCGGGACGATGCCGGGCCGATCAATGCCGCCAACCTGAAGAAGGTCCATGCCATGCTGGAAGCCGGCAAGGGCATCGGCAAGACGGTGCTCTCGGGCTTCTGATCAGCCGGCCTCGCGCGCCTGCCGGGCCATGCGGGCCAGAAGGGCGCGCAGCGCCGCCGGGTCCCGCACCGGCTCGGGGAAGGGGATGCGCAGTGCCTGACCTTCCAGCAGCAGGTCCATCCCCTCCGGATCCAGGCCGCTCAGCCGCCAGGGGCCGGGGGCGGCGCCGGCAAGGCGGGTGGCATAGAGGCCGACCGCCTCGGCATGGTCGGCATTCATATGCGCCACGGCCTCCGGCTCGGCGGCCAGAAGGCTGTCGGCGCCAGTGAGGTCGGTCAGTAGCGCAGCTGGCGGCAGTTCCGGGGCGCGGCCGAAGCCCGCCACCAGATGCGCCGCTTGCACCCGCACCCGCCAGAAGCTGAAATCCGGAAAATCGACGTAAAGCGCCGCCTTCGGGTGGCGGGCCAGGAAGCGCCCGCGCAGATGCGGCGCCTCTGCCCGCTCCGCCATGCCGGAGAGCGTCAGGCGTGGATGCGCCAGCGGGTCGCCCTTGCCGCCGCGCGCCAGCAGCAGCGACACCCGCCCATCCGCCGCCATATTGCGGCTGTGCAGCGCGAGGCGCGAGGCCAGCAGCAGCGGCGATCCATCAAAATCCGTGGCCATTGTCACCAGCGACACGAAAGGATGCCCGCCTGCCGGGTCCAGCGTGGCGAGGGAGGCGGTCAGGGCTTCCCGCAGCAGTGTGCGGGCCAGGGCAGGGTGGTCGCCCGCGCCCGGCTCGGGCAGGCTTTCGGCGCGTGGCGTGATGGCGGGGCCTTCGGTGCTCATGCCACATCCTGCCATGGGCGCACGGGCGCCGCACTCATCAGTTTGGCTGATCAATGGGTCAATTAAACGCGTTGGACAGCGACGGCCGCGCCTCTAGTTTGGCAGCAAGGAGACAGGGCGCCGCCGCGCCTGTGGAGGAAGGAAACGATGATGCCGCTGGCCGCGACGCGCCGTCGCGCCGGTTCAGACCATATCCACCGGGCCGCTCCAGGGCATGGGCTCGGCCCTCGGCCGGCTGGCCGCGCCCGTGCTCAGAACGCCCGTGACGATGCGTTCCAGCTCCACCGCCAGCGAGGAAAGGGTACTGCCCCGCCGGGTCAGGATGCCGACCTGCCGCACCAGCCCCGGCATGCCCTTGGCCACGCCCAGCGGCAGCACCTGCAAGGGGCCGCCGGCCAGCGCCTCCGCCGCCACGCGGGGCACGATGCCGATGCCCAGCCGCGCCTCCACCAGCCCGGCCACGGTCAGGATCTGCTGCGCCTGATAGCGGATGGAGAGGCTGAGGCCCTGGCTGCTGGCGGCATCCTCCACCGCCTCCCGCAGCCCGGCCATCATCACCAGCGGGTGGCGTGCCACCAGGCGCAGCCCGGCGCGCGGGCGGGCCGGCAGCAGGCCGGGCGGCGCCAGGGCGCAGATCGGGTCCTCCAGCAGGGGGCGGAACAGCACCGCGGCCCCGGCCGGCGGGGTGGGGCCCAGGCCGAAATCCACGTCCTGCGCCCGCACGCAGTCCAGGATGCCGGCCATCGGCAATTCCCGCACCTCCACCTGCGCGCCGGGGAAGGCGGCCTGGAAGGCGCTCATGACCGCGGGCAGGCGGCTGCCGGCCAGGCTTGGGGCGCAGGCCAGCGCCACCCGGCCCCGGTGCGTGGCGGCCAGTCCATCGGCCTGCCGCAGCCCGGTCATCAGCTCCGACATGGCGCTGCGCACATGGGTCAGCAGCTTGGCGCCCTCGGCTGTCAGCCGCACCTGGCGCGTGGTGCGCTGGAACAGCCGCAGGCCGAGCTGGTCCTCCAACTGGCGGATCTGCATGGAGACAGCGGATTGCGTGCGCCCGATCTCCTCCGCCGCACGGCGGAAGCTGCTGTGCTCGGCCACTTCGATGAAGGCCTGCAGGAGCTTCAGATTGACGTTCACCCCCGGCTTATCGCCCGCGCCGCGCGGCGCCGCAACATCAGCTAAGGAAGCAGGATCATGACGGAACAGGACCAGCCGCTCTCGGGCGTGCGCGTGCTGGATATCGCGACCTTCATCGCGGCACCCTTCTGCGGCACCATCATGGGCGACTTCGGCGCCGAGGTGATCAAGATCGAGCATCCGCGCGATGGCGACCCGATGCGCAAGTTCGGCACCCCCACCGAGGCCGGCGACACCCTGGCCTGGCTCAGCGAGGCCCGCAACAAGCGCTGCATGACGCTGGACCTGCGGGCGCCGGAGGGCGCGGAGCTGTTCAAGAAGCTGGTCGCGGAGTCCGATGTCGTGATCGAGAACTTCCGCCCCGGCACGCTGGAGAAATGGGGCCTGGGCTGGGACGTGCTGCACGCCATCAACCCGAAGATGGTGATGCTGCGGATCAGCGCCTATGGCCAGACCGGCCCGATGCGCGGCAAGCCCGGCTTTGCCCGCATCGCGCATGGCTTCGCGGGCCTGTCCTATCTGGCCGGTGAGCCTGGGCGGCCGCCGGTGGTGCCGGGCTCCACCTCGCTGGCCGATTACATGTCCGGCGTCTGGGGCGCGGTGGGCGTCATGATGGCGCTGCGGCAGGCCGAGAAGACCGGGCGCGGGCAGGTGGTGGATATCGGTCTTTACGAGTCCGTCTTCCGCCTGCTGGACGAGATCGCCCCCGCCTTCGCCCGTCACGGCCTGGTGCGGGAGCGCATGGGCGCCGACGTGCCGCAGGTGGTGCCGCATGGCCACTGGCAGACCCGGGATGGCCGCTGGATCGCGCTGGCCTGCACCAGCGAGAAGATTTTCGCCCGCCTCTGCGAGGTCATGGGCAAGCCCGAGCTGGCGGCGCCCGATGCCCTGGGCCCGACCAAGAACCGCCTGGCGCGGCGGGAGGAGACCAACCAGCTTGTGGCCGACTGGGTCGGCAGCCTGGACTTCGAGGAATTGATGCGCCTGACGGACGAGGCCGGCGTGCCCTGCGGCCCGATCAACAGCATCGCCGATATCTTCACCGACCCGCAGTTCGAGGCCCGTGGCAACCTGCAGACGGTGCAGGACCCGCGCGTGGGTGAGATCGTGCTGCCGGCTGGCGTGCCGACGCTGTCGGAAACCCCGCCGGTGCTGCGCCATGCCGGCCGCGCCAAAAGCGCCGATACCGATGACATTCTGCGTGAGATTCTCGATATGTCGGCGCAGGACGTCGCCCGGCTGCGTGCCGGCGGCGTGATCTGAACCAGAGGAACCGCCCATGCCCGCCTATACCGCGCCGGTCGATGACATGATCTTCGTGCTGGGAGACCTGCTGGACGCGCCCGCCGTCCTGGCGCCCCTGGGCGGGGAGGAGGTGCCGCTTTCCCTGATGGCCGAGGTATTGGGCGAGGCCGGGCGCTTCTGCGAGAAAGTGGCGCAGCCCATCAACCGCAGCGGCGACGAGGAGGGCTGCGTGCTGGAGAACGGCGCTGTCCGCACGCCGAAGGGCTTCCCGGAGGCCTATGCGGCCTTCGTGGAGGGCGGCTGGCCCGGCCTGTCCCACGCACCCGAGCATGGCGGGCAGGGCCTGCCGCGCGTGCTGCAGGTGCTGTTCGATGAAATGCTGTCCTCGGCCAATTTCTCCTTCGGGCTCTATCCCGGCCTGACACGCGGCGCGGTGGAGGCCATCGAGCGCCACGCCGATGCCAGCCTGAAGGACATCTATCTGCCGCCGATGGTGGAAGGCCGCTGGATGGGCGCCATGGCGCTGACCGAGGCGCATGCGGGCACCGATCTCGGCCTGCTGCGCGCCAGGGCAGAGCCGCAGCCGGATGGAAGCTACCGTGTCTCCGGCAGCAAGATCTTCATCAGTGCCGGCGACCACGACCTGTCGGAGAACATCATCCACCTCGTGCTGGCGCGGCTGCCGGATGCGCCGCCGGGGGTGAGGGGCATCAGCCTGTTTCTGGTGCCGAAGTTCCTGCCGGATGGCGAGGGCCGCCCCGGCCAGCGCAACGGTGTCTTGGTCGGTTCCATCGAGCACAAGATGGGCATCAAGGCCTCCGCCACCTGCGTCATGAACTATGACGAGGCCACGGGCTGGCTGGTGGGCGCACCGCACCAGGGGCTGCGCGCCATGTTCACCATGATGAATGCGGAGCGGCTTTTCGTCGGCATCCAGGGCCTCGGCATCGCGGAGGCCGCCTACCAGGGCGCCAGCGCCTATGCGCGGGAGCGGCTGCAAGGCCGCGCACCCGGTGCCGCCGCCGGCGCCGCGCAGCCCATTTTGGTGCATCCGGACGTGCGGAAGATGCTTCTTAGCATCAGGGCCTTCGCCGAATCCGGCCGCGCCCTGGCGGCCTGGACGGCACTGGAGATGGAGAAGGCCGCGCGCCACCCGGACCCCGCCGCCCGCGCCCGCGCCGATGGCATGGTCGCGCTGCTGACGCCGGTCATCAAGGCCGCCTTCACCGACCTCGGCTTCGAGGCGGCGGTGCAGGGGCAGCAGGTCTTCGGCGGCCATGGCTATGTGCGTGAATGGGGCATGGAGCAGCTGGTGCGCGACGCCCGCATCGCGCAGATCTATGAGGGCACCAATGGCGTGCAGGCCATGGACCTCGTGGGCCGCAAGTTGACGATGGAGGGCGGCGCCCTGCCGCGTGCCTTCTTCGCCGAGGTCCGCGACAGCTTGGCCGCGCATGCTGGCTCGGAATTCTCCGCTCCGGTGCTGGAAGCCCTGAGCCGGCTGGAAGCCGCCACGGAGGCCCTGGCCGCCCGTGCCGCCGCCGACCCTGCCGAGACCGGCGCCGCCGCCACCGATTACCTGCGCTTCTTCGCGCTGGTGGCGCTGGGCTGGATGTGGGCGCGCATGGCGCTGCTGCCCTCCGCGCCCCCGGCCAAGCAGGCCGTGGCGCGCTTCTTCATGGCGCGCGTGCTGCCGCAGACGGTGGCGCTGGAACTGGCCCTGAAGGCTGGCGCCGCGCCGCTGATGGCGCTGGAGGAAGCTGCCTTCTGATCCGTGCCGGTGCAGCACAGATGTTGTGCTGCACCGACCCGTGCCCGCCCCGCGCGGATGCCCATAACACTGCGGCAAAGCCTTCGGGAGGAGATTGCCATGGGCGCCGCTGCGGGAATGCCGCCTCTGACAGGGTTGCGCGTACTGGACTTCACCCGCGTCATCGCCGGGCCTTACCTCACCATGATGCTGGCCGACCTGGGTTGCGAGGTCATCAAGGTGGAAAGCCCGGCGCATGGGGACGATACCCGCGTGCACCAGCCGCCCGGCAAGGGCGGTGAAGCCGCGATCTTCATGGGCCTCAACCGCCACAAGCGCAGCGTGGTGCTCGACATGGCGCGCTCCGAGGGCCGTGACCTGGCCCGCCGCCTGGCGCTGGAATGCGACGTGCTGGTGGAGAATTTTCGCCCTGGCGCCATGCAGCGCCTCGGCCTGGACTACGCGGCACTGCGGGAGGCGCATCCGGAGCTGATCTATTGCTCCATCTCCGGCTATGGCCACCACAGCCGCTTCAGCGACATCCCCGGCTATGACCCCATCGCCCAGGCGGAAACCGGGCTGATGTACATGACCGGCGATGCCAGCATGCCGCCGATCCGCTCCGGCGGTTCGGTGATCGATGTGCTGACAGGCATGCATGCCGGCATGGGTATCCTGGCGGCGCTGCATGCGCGGGCGCAGACGGGGCAGGGGCAGTTCGTCGATCTCTCGCTCTACGATACCGCGCTGTCGTCCCTTGGCTTCATCATGCAGGGGCCGCTGCTGGCCGGGCGCGATCCACAGCGGCTGGGCAATACCTCCTTCTTCATGGCGCCCAACGGTGTCTATTCCTGTGCCGATGGCGATGTGATGATCAGCGCCGGCAACAACCGCCTCTTCGCCCGCCTCTGCGAGGGGCTCGGCCTGCCGGACATGCCCGGCGACCCGCGCTTCAACAGCAATGCCGCGCGCCTGACCAACCTGGAAGCGATGAACGCCATGCTCTCCGCCCGCCTGGGCCAGAAGCCGCGCGAGGAATGGGTGGTGAAGCTGCGGCAGGTGGGCGTGCCGATCGGCGCCGTGCGCACGCCGCTGGAGGCGCTCTCCGCCGTGGAAACCGAAGCCAGCGGCATGCTGCATGAGGTGGAGCACCCGGCCGCCGGCACTATGCGCACGGTGGGCAATGCCATCCATCTTTCCGGCACGCCGCTGCGCGCCCCGGCGCCCGCCCCGCTGCTGGACCAGCATACGGACGGGGTGCTACGGGATGTTCTGGGGCTGGAGCCGGAGGAGATCATCCGGTTGCGCCAGGAAGGGACCATTGGCCCGGCGCACCAGCCTGCCGCGGCGGAGGCCTGAAAACATGACACTGCCACGCTGCGTGATTCTCGATGACTACCAGGATGCGGCCCTGCGCTCGGCCGACTGGTCCGCACTCGAAGGCCGCGTGCGGGTCGAGCCCCTGCGCGAGCACCTTTCCCCCGCGGAACTGCCCGCCACCATCGGCGATGCCGAGATCGTGGTGGCGATGCGGGAGCGCACGCGCTTCGATGCCGCCACCCTGGCGCAACTGCCGGCCCTGAAGCTGCTGATCACCACCGCCATGCGCAACGCTTCCATCGACATGGTGGCGGCGAAGGCGCGCGGCATCACCGTCTGCGGCACGCCCAGCGTGCCCAACCCGACGCCGGAACTGACCTGGGGCCTGCTGCTGGCCCTGGCGCGGCACATCCCGCAGGAACACGCCAATCTGCGGGCCGGCGGTGCCCAGTGGCAGACCAGCCTGGGCTTCGACCTGGCGCGCAAGACCATCGGCATCATCGGCCTCGGCAATATCGGGCAGGTGATCGCGCGCTACGCCCATGCCTTCGGCATGTCCGTCATCGCCTGGAGCCCCAACCTGACGCAGGAGCGCTGCGGGGCCGCCGGGGCGCGCCTCGCGCCCTCCCTGGACGCGCTGCTGGCGGAAGCCGATGTGGTGACGCTGCACATGGTGCTGGCGCCCAGCACGCGCGGCATGATCGGCGCGCGGGAAATCGGGCTGATGAAGTCCGGTGCGCTGCTGGTGAATACCTCGCGCGGCCCGCTGGTGGATGCGGCGGCCTTGCAGGCAGCGCTGCGGGAAGGCCGCATCGGCGGCGCCGCGCTGGATGTCTTTGAGGAAGAGCCGCTGCCGGCCGACAGCCCCTGGCGCAGCCTGCCGAATCTCGTGACCACGCCGCATCTCGGCTATGTCAGCGCGGACAACTACCGCCACTATTTCACCGGCGTCGTCGAGGATATCGACGGCTGGCTGCGCGGCAGCCCGGTGCGGGTTCTCGCCGCGCCGGGCTGAACGCCTGCGCCTGCGGCTCAATCGAGCCGCAGGTTCCGCTCCTTCACCAGCTTGCCCCAGGCAGCGCGCTCCGAGGCCAGCTTCGCCGTGAATTCAGTGGGGCCGAGGTAGCGCGGCTCCAGCCCGCCACGCATCAGCTTCTCCTGCGTCGCGGGGTCTTCCACCGCGGTGCGGACATCACGTGCAATGCGGTCCCGCAGCGCCTCCGGCAGGCCCTTGGGGCCGATGAAGCCGTACCAGGTCTCGGAATCCATCGGCACGCCGGATTCCCGGATGGTGGGCACATCGGGCATATCGGTGCCGCGCGTGGCACGGCCGCTGGCCAGCACCTTCAGCTTGCCTTCCCGCACGAAGCTCATGGTGCCGGCGGTGTCGAAGACCGCATCGACATTACCGGCCATCAGGTCCGTGATGGCGGGGGCGGAGCCGCGATAGGGCACATGCGTCATCTGGAACCCCGCTTGGCTCGCCAGCATCTCCGCCGCCGTATGCGTGCTGCTGCCGACGCCGGAGGAGCCGAAGCTCACCCCGCCGCGCGTGCGCTTGGCATAGGCGATGAACTCCTGCAGGTTACTGGCCGGCAGGTCCTTGCGGACATAGAGCACGCCGACGGAAACACCGATCTGCGCGATGGGCACCATGGCATTCGGGTCGAAGGTCAGGTCCCGCATCATCAGCGGGTTCATGACGAAGCCAAAGGCCGTCAGCAGCAAGGTATAGCCATCCGGCGCCGCCTGTGCCGCATTGGCGGTGCCGATCATGGTGCCGCCGCCGGGGCGGTTGTCCACCACCACGCCGTGCTTCCACACCGCCGCCAGCGGTTGGCTGATCGAGCGCGCAAAGATATCCGTGGGGCCGCCGGCCGCGTAGGGCACGACGAGCTGCACGGCGCGGGCGGGGAATTCCGGCTGCGCCCGCGCAGGGCGCGCGGCGGCCATCCCTGCCGCGCCCAGCAGCAGGGCCAGATCGCGTCTCTTCAACATGGTCCTGCTTTCCTCAACGGCCGACAAAGACCGGGGCGCGCTTCTCCAGCGTGGCGCGGCGGGCTTCCTGCGCGTCCTCGGTGCGGGAGAGGGCGACGGTGAAATCCTGCTCCATGCGGTAGGCGTCGCGCGGCGGCATCAGGTCGGCGATGTCGCAGGAACGCTTGGCATAGCCGATGGCCAACGGGCTCTTGGAGGCGATGGTCGCGGCGATGGCCATTGCCTCCGGCATCAGCTTCTCCTGCGGCAGCACGGCCTCGATGACATTCATGCGGTAGAGTTCGCTGGCCGGGACGCGCTTGCCGGTGAAGAACAGGTGCCGCATGTGGGAGCGCCCCAGCAGGCTCTTCAGCATCGCGGCGCCGCCGGCCAGGCCGACATCGATCTCGGGCATGCCGAAGATGGCTTCCTCGGCCGCCAGCATGATGTCGCAATGCGCCATCAGCGCGAAGCCCAGGCCCAGCGCCGCGCCGTTCACCGCCGCGATCACCGGCTTCTTGCATTCCATGATGGAATTGCCGGTCTCGCGCGTCACGCGGTTATGCGCGCCGAAGACACCGGGCTGCGAGGCATCCGGCCGGTCCTTCAGGTCGGCGCCGGCGCAGAAGACCTTGTGGGCGGAACGCAGGATGGCGACACGGGCGTCGTCCCGGTCGCTGACCTCGTCGAAGACCTCGATCAGCCGGTGCCGCATCTCGCGGTTCATGGCATTCACCGGCGGGCGGTCCAGCGTGACGACGGCGATGTAGTCCGACACTTCCAGATGGATCATGTTCTTTCCTCCCTTGTTGTTCGTAGGCGCGGCAATCTGTTCAGGCGGCGGGTTCCAGCCCCAGCTCGCGCAGGATCTCGTCCGAATGCTGGCCCAGCAACGGCGGCGGCCGGTCGAAGGAGAGCGGCGCCTCGCGGAAGCGCAGCGGGCTCACGATCTGCGGCACGGTGCCGCTGGCCGGGTGCGGCAGATCCTGCACCATCCGGCGGTGCCGCACCTGCGGGTCGGCCAGCACCTGCGGAACGGTGTTGATCGGGCCGCAGGGTACGCCGGCCTTGGTCAGGCCTTCCACCACATCCTGCACCCGCATCCGGCCCAGGGCGGCGCGCACGCCTTCCAGCAGCTCCGGCAGGTGCTTCAGCCGGCTGGGATTGTCCACGAAGCGCGGATCGGTGGCGAATTCCGGGATGCCGATGACATGGCAGAGCCGGCGGTACTGCGCGTCGTTGCCGACACCCAGCGCGATCTTGCCATCGGCGCAGGCGAAGACATCCTGCGGCTGGATATTGGGGTGCTTGTTGCCGCTGCGCTTCGGGGTATTGCCGGTCAGCAGGTGGTTCATGCCCTGGTTGGCCAGCAGCGCGGTGGCGACATCCAGCATGGCGATATCGGCATGGTCGCCGCGCCCGGTGGCATTCCGCCGCGCCAGGCCCGCCAGCGCCGCGATGGCGGTGTAGAGCCCGGTTGTCAGGTCGATGATCGGCACGCCCACCTTCTGCGGCCCGCCGCCGGGCAGGTCGTCGCGCTCGCCGGTTACGCTCATCAGCCCGCCCATGGCCTGGATGGCGAAGTCATAGGCGGCGTCCTGCGCCCGCGGCCCGTCCTGCCCGAAGCCGGTGACGGAGCAATAGACCAGCTGCGGCGCGATCTCCTTCAGGTCGTCATAACCCAGGCCGAAGCGGGCGAGGTTGCCGACCTTGTAGTTCTCCAGCAGGATGTCGGACTTCACCGCCAGGGCGCGGATCACCGCCTGGCCTTCCGGCGTCGCGAGGTCGATCGCGACCGAGCGCTTGCCGCGATTGACGCTGAGGAAATAGCCGCTCTCCCGCGTGTCCTGGCCATCCTGGTCCTTCAGGAAAGGCGGGCCCCAGGCGCGGGAGTCATCGCCCACCTCGGGTCGCTCGACCTTGATGACATCGGCGCCCAGGTCGGCCAGCACCTGCCCGGCCCAGGGGCCCGCCAGGATGCGGCTGAGATCGAGCACGCGGATATGCGAAAGCGGACCTGCCACCTGGTGATCTTTCCTCGAAGCCGTGGTTCTTGGGACCGCGGGAGGCGGCCTTTGCCCCCATGCTACCAGCCCGCCGCGCCGGCGCCCTGGCGTGACGTGGCACAGCATCTGTGCAACAACAGCACAAGCTCTGCGGCACCAGGCCCGCGATGGTGGGCCGGCCAGCACGATCTGGGCTGGACATCGCGGCGCTGATGCGGCGAGATCAGGCAACACGACGGGCACACGTCGGATGAGGAAACCGGACTTGAATTCGCTGGCTGATCTGCAGCTCTTCATGAGTGTCGCGAGCGCGGAGAATTTCTCCGCGGCGGCGCGGCAGCTTGGGCTGCCCCCATCGTCTGTCTCCCGCCGCATCGGCGCGATCGAGAAGCGGCTGGGCGTCGCATTGTTCAAGCGCACGACACGGGACGTGACGCTGACCGATGCCGGCAGCGCCTACAGCAAATCCGTCACCCGTATCCTGGCGGATCTGCAGGAGGCGGACCTCGCGGTCTCCCGCTTTTCCCGCATGCCGGAAGGGATGCTGCGGATCGAGAGCCGCCCCGGCCTTTCGGCCTGGCTGCTGGCGCCGGTGCTGCCGCAGTTCCTGGAGCAGTACCCCACCATCCAGGTGGACCTGAAGCTGACCAACGGCACGCTGGAGACGCTTTCCCCCGGCACCGATGTCGGCATCCGCTACGGGCTGGCCAAGCCTTCCTCGCTGGTGACACGCAAGATCGTCACCACCCGGCAGGGGCTCTATGCCTCCCCGCGCTACCTGCAACGGCATGGCGAGCCGAGATCGCCGGACGAACTGCACGAGCACAATTGCCTGGTCTTCAGCCTGGGCGAGAGCCCGGTGAGCTGGCGCTTCCGGCGCGGCGACTATGATCGCACCCTGCAACTGCGCGGCAGCCTGCGCAGCAACGACGTCAGCACCCTGGCCACCGCCGTGGCCGGCGGCCTCGGCATCAGCGTGGCGCATGAATGGGTGGCGGAGGAGCATGTCCGCCAGGGGCAGGTGGTGCGCGTGCTGCCCGATTACGAAGTCACCACCATGAACAGCTTCGACCTGCATGTCTGCGCGCTGTATTCGCCGGCGCTGAAGAACGTGCAGAAGGTGCGGGTCTTCATCGACTTCCTGATGACGACGCTGCGCGCCTCCGCCGCCGCTTCGGCCGCCGCCGCCGGATGACGCCGGAACAGGGGCAGCTTCCCAGCCTCGTGCTGGAGGGCGAGCGCGCGACCATTACCCTCCGCCGCCCGCGCCACCACAACCGGCTGGAGCCGCCGGACCTCACGGAACTGCTGCGCCTGTTCCGCACCGTGGAGGAAGCGCCGGATCTGCGCGTGCTGGTGCTGACCGGCACAGGCGCCTCCTTCAGCGCCGGCTTCCATATCGGCGCCTTTGGCGAGGGTGCCGGCGCCGCCACGCTGGAAGCGGTGGTGGAGGCGCTGGAGCGGCTGCGGGTGCCGACCATCTGCGCCCTGAACGGCAGCGTCTATGGCGGCGCCACCGACCTCGCCCTGGCCTGCGACTTCCGCCTGGGGGTGGAGGGCATGCGGCTGGTGATGCCGGCGGCGCGGCTGGGGCTGCATTACTATCCCAGCGGCATGCACCGCTTCGTCAGCAGGCTGGGCCTGGCCACAGCCAAGCGGCTCTTCCTGCTGGCCGAGCCGCTGGACACCGCCGGCCTGCTGGCCTGCGGCTATCTGGACGAGGCCGTGCCCGCCGCCGAGCTGCCCGCCCGCACCGCCGCGATGGCGGCGCGCCTGGCGGAACATGCGCCGCTGGCCGTGCAGGGCATGAAGCAGGCGCTGAACGACATCGCCTGCGGCCGGGCGGAGGATGCCGCCATCGGCGCCCGCGCCGCCGCCGTTTCCCGTTCGGAAGACTTCGCCGAGGGCCGCCGCGCCTGGGCGGAAAAGCGTCCGCCGCGCTTCAGCGGCCGCTAAGGCGCTGCGTGGGCGCCGGGCCCGCCGCCGCCCCAACCCGGTGGGCCAGCAGCCAGGGCAGGCGCAACAGGAAGCCGGCACCGAGGCGCAGGTGCATCCAGCTCAGCAGCACATTGTCCCGTCCGTAGCGGAAGTGGGAGACGCCGCCTTCCTCCGGCCGCAGGTAGCGCACCGGCACGGCGACGTTGATGGCCGGCACCTGCCGCCAGCTCAGCCGCACGGCGGCCTCGGCATCGAAGTCGTAGCGCCGCATCCAGCGATGCGCCCGCATCACCTCCAGCAGCGGCCGCACCGGATAGACCCGGAAGCCGAAGAGTGAGTCGCCGATGCCGTGCCAGAGCGTCTCGAGGTCGGTGCAGAAATTCGAGATGCGACGCCCCCGCACCCGCTCGATCGGCGCCTCGGGCCCGAAGATCGGCGTGCCCAGCACCATGGCTTCCGGATGGGTGCCGGAGAGCGCCATGAATTCCGGGATGCGGTCGGCCGGGTGCTGCCCATCGGCATCCATGGCCAGCACATGCGTGAAGCCGGCGGCGGCGGCGGCCTCCAGCCCATGCAGCACGGCGGCGCCCTTGCCCTGGTTGCGCGGCAGCACCATCACCCGCAGGCCAGGGTCTGTCGCGGCGGCCGCGGCCAGTGCCTCCGCCGTGCCGTCGGTGCTGCCATCCACCACCACCCAGACCGGGTCCCAGCGCGCCCGCGCGGCCTTCACGGTGTCCAGCACCAGCGGCCCGCTGTTGAAGGAGGGGATCAGAACCAGGTGGGTGGCGGAGCGGCTGGGCATGTGGGTCAGTTCTACGGCAGAATGGTCTTAGCGCAACCTTAGCCGGCGCAGCGGCCGAGCAGCCGGGCAGGGGAGGCGAGGCTGCCACGCAGATGGCGTTCCACCTGGGTGGAAAGGCTGCGGGCATCGCCTTCCGGCTCGAAACGCCTGCCCAGGCGGACACGGTAGCGCAACGGCAGCGCCGGCTGGCGCCAGAGCGAGACGCCCTTGCGCAGGTAGGAGGATTCGCACTCGATCAGCACCGTCTGCACCGGCGCCCCCGCCTGCTGCGCGATCAGCGCGAAGGAGCGGCTGAAGGGGCCGAGATGCTCGCCGTCCGGGCCGCGCGGCGGGCTGCGCGTGCCTTCGGGGAAGATCAGCACCTGCCGGCCTTCCAGCACCGCCTGGGTGGCGTGGCGGATCATCGGCAGCGGCGCGTCGTTGCGGACATAGCCGGCCAGCCGCATGCCGCCGCCCAGCAGCAGGTTGTCCCAGATGGAGGCCTTGGCGATGCAGACCACGCGCGGCAGGCGGGAGGCCACCAGCACCGCATCCAGCAGCGAGGGGTGGTTGGGGGCGATGACGATGCCCGGCTCGTCGCGCAGCGCATCCAGCGCCGAAAGGTCGCAGCGCAGCAGCCCGGTGGCGCGCAGCATGGCCAGGAACATGCGGAAGCCGCGGCCGATGGCGCGTTGCCCCAGCGGCTGCCCCACCGAGGGCGGCAGCAGCCGCGCCAGCAGCGCCGCCGGCAGGCTCCAGATCAGGCACATGGCCGCGAAGCAGAAGAGCAGCAGGTAGAAGAGCATGAAGTGCCGCAGCGCCCGCAGCCGGCGCCGGGCAGCAGCCAGTCCGCCTTCCGGGCGGGGTGGCCCTGGCACAGGCCCGCAGACTTCGGGCGCAGGAGATTTCATCAGGTTGATGCTGGCATTGTTACGGCGCTGCAGGCGTGTTTCCCGCATCAACCCTAGCCGAGGCGGGGCGAGCCGGTCTATCGCTGCGGTTGCCGGAACCGCGCAGGAGTTGCCCTTTTGAACGCTCCCCCTCCGACCGAGGACAGGCTCGCGCCGGCACAGGCGCCGCACCCGGATCTCACCGGCTATTACCGTGACGCGGAAGCGCGGCCCGGCTTCGTGCGGCGGCTGTTCGACGACACCGCCGCGCATTACGACCGCATCAACACCGTCTTCTCGCTGGGCACCGGCGCCTGGTACCGCCGCCATGCGCTGAAGCGCGCGGGGCTGAAGCCGGGGGCACGGGTGCTGGATGTCGCCTGCGGTACCGGGCTGGTGACGCGGGAGGCGCTGCGCCTGGCCGGCCCCGGCGGCACCGTGATGGGCCTGGACCCCAGCGCCGGCATGCTGGCCGAGGCCCGCGCCACCGGCGCGCCGCTGCTGCAGGGGCGGGCGGAGCAGGTGCCGCTGCCCAGTGGCAGCCTGGACATGCTGACCATGGGCTATGCGCTGCGCCACGTGGCCGACCTCGGTGCCGCCTTCGCGGAATTCCACCGCGTGCTGCGCCCCGGCGGCCGCGTGCTGCTGCTGGAGATCGGGCGGCCGGAAGGGCGGCTGGCCCATGGGCTGGCCCGTGCCTACCTGGGCGGCGTGGTGCCGGCGCTGTGCCGGCTGGCGGCGCCGCGCGCCGGCACGCTGATGACCTATTACTGGGACACGATCGAGGCCTGCGTGCCGGCGGAGACCATCCTGCACCACCTGCGCGGCGCCGGCTTCGGCGATGTTGGCTGCGAAACCTCGCTGGGCATCTTCCGCGCTTATACGGCCACGCGCTGAGGTCATGGCGGCAGGGCGGCCCCGCAGCTGGTCTCCCCCGGCCGCCATCCGTGCCTCGGCGGGGCTGCATCTGGGTGCGGCGGCGGCCACCCTGGCCATGCCCGCCATCTGGCCCTGGATGCTGGGCGCGGTGACGCTGAACCACGCGGCGCTGACCGTGGCCGGCATGATCCCCCGCTGCGCCCTGCTGGGGCCGAACCTGCGGCGGCTGCCGGATGTTCAGGCCGCGCGGGGGGAGGTGGCCCTGACCTTCGATGACGGCCCCGACCCCATGCTGACGCCCCGCGTGCTGGCCATGCTGGCCGAGGCCGGCGCCCGCGCCTCCTTCTTCCTGATCGGGGAGCGGGCACGGCGGCATCCGGACCTGGTGCGCGCCATCCTGGCCGCCGGCCACCGTGTCGAGAACCACACCGACACCCACCCGAACTTCTTCGCCGCCCTCGGCATGGCGGGGCAGCGGCGGCAGATCCTGCGCGCGCAGCAAAGCCTGCGGGAAGCCGGCGCCGAGCCGCGCTGGTTCCGCCCGCCCATGGGCCTGCGCAGCCCGCTGCTAGACCCGGTGCTGGCGGGGGTGGGGCTGCACCATGCCTCCTGGACTTGGCGCAGCGCCGATGCGGTGCTGTCGGATGCCGGGGCCATCCTGCGCCGGCTGCGTCGCGCCGGCGCCGGAGATGTGGTGCTGCTGCATGACGGCACCTGGCGCGCCGATGCCAGTGGCCAGCCGCCGCTGCTGCAGGTGCTGCCCACCCTGCTGGAGCGGCTGCGGCGGCAGGGCCTTCGCGGCGTGCCGCTGCCCGCGCCGGAGTAAACCGTTGCCCGGCCGTGTCAATAACGCTGCGCAACGCCTTGCCGTGACCTTGGCCGCCTTCCATAATCCGGCCGATGCCTGAGGCCGCCGTGCCGTACCCTTCTCTGCAGCCAGCCGCCTTGCCGCGGCTGATCGGCGCCGTGGCGGCCCGCTACGCTGGCGCGTCGCGCCATACGCGCCATTACGTCGGCACCAAGCTGCGGCGGGACCCGGCGACGGAGGCCATCCTGACCCTGGCGGTGGAACTGGGCGGCTTCGGCACCGTGGCCGACCTGGGCTGCGGGCGCGGGCAACTGGCGCTGCTGCTGCTGCTGGCCGGCGGTGCCGATTCGGTGCTGGGAATGGACCGCAACGGCCCGGCACTAGCCGAGGCGCAGGCCGCCGCCGAGGGCCTGCCCGCGCGCTTCACCGCCGCCGACCTCGCCACCGCGCCGCTGCCGGACTGCGACACGCTGCTGCTGGTGGATGTGCTCTACCAATTGCCGCTGGCGGCGCAGCGGGCGCTGCTGGACCGCATGGTTGCCGCTGCCCGCCGCCGCATCGTGATCCGCGCCTTCGACCCCGACCTCGGCTGGCGTTCCCGCTGCGGCTTCGTCATGGAATGGCTGAACCGCGCCGGGCGGGGCGACCTGCGCCGGGCCGCCATCGAGCCCATGAAGCTGCCCGCCCTGCGCGCCGTGCTGGAGCAGGCGGGCTTCCGGGTATCCATCACGCCCTGCTGGGGCGGCATGCCCCTGCCCAATGTTCTGCTGCTGGCCGAGAAAGGTTCGGCGTGACGATCCGACCGATCTGGGCCCCGACCCTCTGCGCGGCCATGGCGCTGGCGGGCCCCGCCCTGGCGCAGCCGGCCGTGACACGCCAGCCGGTGCTGGAAGCCGGCATCGGCGGTGGTGGCGGCTGGCTGCCGGACTACCCCGCCGCTGGCCAGAACCACCTGCAAGGGCTGGCCTTCCCCTACGTGATCTATCGCGGCGAGATTTTGCGCAGCGACGACCGTGGTGTCCGTAGCCGCTTCTACAGCAGCGAAGGCATCGGGCTGGACCTCAGTTTCTCCGGCGCCTTTCCCAGCCGCTCGGACGACAACAAGGCCCGGCGCGGCATGCCGGACCTGGACTGGCAGGCCGAGGTCGGTCCCTCCCTGCGCCTGACGCTGTGGCGGGACATGGACACGCCGCAGCGGCTGAACCTGGAACTGCCGGTGCGGGCGGTCTTCTCCACCGACCTGTCCTCCATTCACTACCGGGGCATCACCCTTTCCCCCGAACTGGCCTGGGAGCGGTTGAACCTGGGTGGTGCCGGCACCCGGCTGCGGCTCGGCCTCGGGCCCATCTTCGCCACCAACCGGCTGATGGACTATTACTACGAGGTGCAGCCGCAATACGCCTTGCCCGATCGCCCGGCCTATAACGCCAAGGGCGGCTATCTTGGCACGCGCCTGCAATTCTCCTACCGCCTGCCGCTGACGGAGCGGATCGCCATGGTGGCGGGCGGGCGGCTGGAGAATTTCAGCGGCGCCCGCAACGACGACAGCCCGCTGTTCCGGCGCGACTGGAACCTCAGCCTGGCGCTGGGCTTCTCCTGGACCCTCTACCGGTCGGAGGCCACGGTGGCCTCCACCGCCAGCCCCTTCGACTGAGGCTTCCGCGCGCATGACCCCCAAGGTTGCCCTGCTGCTGGTGACGCTGCTGCTGGTGTTGGGCCCCTGGCTGCTGTGGCGGGTGCGGGCCGTCCGCCGGATGGCGCCGCTGGCGGTGCTGCAGATCATGGCCGGCGTGCTGCTGGGGCCCACGCTTTTTGGGCGGCTGGCGCCGGAGGCCCATGCGGCGCTCTTCTCGCCCTGGGTGCTCAATGCGCTGAACGGCCTCTCCAACCTCGGCGTGGCGCTCTACGTCTTCTGCTCCGGCCTGCACCTGGATACCGCGGGGCTGCGGGACAGCGCGCGGCGCCTGGGGCCGATGGCCGCCGGCAGCATGGGCCTGCCGCTGCTGCTGGGGCTGGGAGCCGGATTCTGCATCGCCGCCTTGTGGCCGGATGCCATGGGGCCGCGCTCGGATATCGTGGGCTTCGCCACCGCCATCGCCATCTGCGTCGCCGTCACCGCCCTGCCGGTGCTGGCGGCCATCCTGCAGGAGATGGGGCTGATCACCGGCCGTCTCGGCCAGACCGCGCTGGCCCTGGCGGCGCTGAACGACATGGCGCTCTGGCTGGCCATTGCCGCGCTGCTGGCCCTGGCCCAGGGTAGTGCCGCGCATTCGCTGGCTGTTTCCGCCATGGCCCTGGCCTGGATGGGCGGCATGGCGCTGGTGGTGCGGCCGCTGCTGGCACGCCTCGCCGCCCGCGCGCCCGGAGAGGACATGGTGCTGACCCTCGCCCTGGGCGTGGCCTTCGCTTCCGCCGCCGTGGCGGAGGCGATCGACCTCGGCCTGATCATCGGTGCCTTCGGTGCCGGCGTCGCCATGCCCGCCGCCTGGCGCGCCACGCTGCTGGCGCGGGTGGAATCGCTGACCGCCGCCGTGCTGCTGCCCTTCTTCTTCGTCTCCACCGGGCTGCGCGCCTTCATCGAGCCCGGCTCCGGCGCTTTCCTCGGCATGCTGGCGTTGGTGACGGCGGCGACCGTGCTGGGCAAGGTGGCGGGCACCGCCATTCCCGCCCGTGCCGGCGGTGAAAGCTGGCGGAATGCCCTGGCGCTCGGCGCCCTGATGCAGACCAAGGGGCTGATGGAGGTGGTGGTGCTGGCGGTGCTGCTCGATGCCGGGCTGATCGCGCCCTCCATTTTCTCCGCCCTGGTGGCCATGGCGGTACTCTGCACCCTGGTAACGGCGCCCCTGGTGCGGCTGGCGCTGGCGCGGCGGAGAACCAAGGCCATCAGTTCTGTTTCGTGTTAATGGTCCCATGCGCTGGGACAGGTTATAGTGCCACCGTTATCGGCCCCTGGGAGGTTCGCGTTGAGTTCTGTTGTTGCCACTGAGGCCGAAGTCGCCGAGCTGATCGTGGAGGCCCTGCACCTGGAGGTCTCGCCCGCCGAGATCGACCCGGAAGCGCCCCTGTTCGGCGAAGGGCTGGGCCTCGATTCCATCGACGCGCTGGAAATCGCCCTGGCTGTCTCCAAGCGCTACGGCTTCCAGCTCCGCTCGGACGATGAGCGCAACGGCCAGATCTTTGCCTCCCTGCGCAACCTTTCCGCGCATATCGACAAGAACCGGGTCAAGTGATGCCGGGCGGGGTTCCGCCCCGCATGGCTTCGGCCGGTCCCTGGGGCCGGCTGCTGCGTCATGTGGCGCCGGCGCTGCCGCTGGCCGGCGGTGCCCTGGCGATGCGGTTGCTGGACCGGCCCGGCCCGGCGGCACTGCTGGCGGCCGGGGCCGTGGCGCTCTCCCTGGGGCGGCGGCTGGGCCTCGGTGCCCGGCTGGCCCTGGCGGCGGCGCTCGGTGCCCTGGCGCTGGCCTGCGCCGCCTGGCCGGAGCGCATGGCCCTGCTGGCTCGCCTGCTGCCCGTGGCCGGCGACCTGCTGCTGGCCGCGCATTTCGGCGCCACCCTGCGCCCGGGGCGGGAGCCGCTGATCAGCCGCTATACCCGCCATGATGCCGGCTCCCGCCTCGCGGAATGCGCCGGCTATACGCGCGGGCTGACCTGGCTCTGGACCCTGCTGTTCCTGGCCGTGGCGCCGCTGCACGCGGCCGCGCTGCTGGGCCTGCCGCCTTTCCCCGCCCCGGTCGCCGCGCCGCTGGTGCTGGGCCTCACCGCCGCCGTCATGCTGGCCTTTTTCCTTGGTGAGCACGTGATCCGCACCCTGCGCTTTCCCCAGTTCGGCATCGCCACCCCGGCCCGCACCCTGCGCGCCGTGCTGGCCGCGACCCTTGCCCACCATGCGTGACACCGCCCCGCTGACCGACCGCGCGCGGGGCGAGGTGATGTTCCGCCGTGGCGCCGAGGCCATCACCGTCGGCCGCTTCTTGGCCGATGTCGCGGCCCTGGCGGCCCGGCTGCCGGAGAAGCCCTTCGCGCTGAACCTCTGCGCCGACCGGTACCACGCCTTGCTGGGCCTCGCCGCCGCGCTAAGCCGCGGCCATGTGATGCTGCTGACCGCCGACCGTTCCGAGCGGCGGCAGCGCGAGATCCTGGCCGCCTATCCCGACAGCTACGTGCTGGCCGATGCCGGGGAGGAGCCGGGCTGGGCCGCGCCGCCCGGCGCCCTGCGCGTGGCCGCCGAGGGCGGGGGCGAGGACGGCCCCAACCCCGAGATCCCGCTGCAACAGGTGGCCATCATCGGCTTCACCTCCGGCAGCACGGGGGAGCCGGCGGCGCACCCCAAGCCCTGGGGGGCGCTGGTGGCCGCGACGCGCGCCGCCGCCGCGCGCTTCGGCCTGCAGGGACCGGCGGTGACGACGCTGGTGGCCACCGTGCCGCCGCAGCACATGTATGGTTTCGAGACCACCATGGCCATGCCGCTGCACGCGGTCACCGCCAGCCATGCCGGGCCGCATTTCTACCCTGTGGAAGTGGCCGAGGCGCTGCATGCGGCGCCCGCGCCGCGCGTGCTGATCACCACGCCCTTGCAGATGCGCGCGCTGCTGGGTTCCGGCGAGCCGTTGCCGGAACTGGCGGGGGTCATCTCCGCCACCGCGCCCCTGGCCACGGAACTGGCCGCCGCCTGCGAGGTGGCCTGGGATACCCGCGTGCTGGAGATCTACGGCGCCACCGAGATCGGCTCCGTTGCCAGCCGCCGCACCAGAGCCGGGGAGATCTGGAGCCTGTACGACGGCGTCGAGCTGCGGCGGGAAGGGGAGAGCGACACCGTCTGGGTCGAGGTGCCCGGCATGCCCGCCCCGGTGCAACTGGCAGATGCGGTGGAATTCCAGCCGGAGCGGCGCTTCCGCCTGCTCGGCCGCCGGGCCGACATGGTGAAGCTGGGCGGCAAGCGCGCCTCGCTGGCCAGCCTGAACCGGCTGTTGATGCAGGTGGAGGGTGTGGAGGACGGCGTCTTCGTCGCGCCCGACGACCTCGACAGCAACCCCGCCGCGCGGCTGATGGTCTATGCCGTCGCCCCTGGCCGCGACCCCGCCGCGATCCTGGCCGGCTTGCGAGAGCGGATGGAGGCGGTGTTCCTGCCCCGCCGGGTGCTGCTGGTGCCCTCGCTGCCGCGCAATGCCATCGGCAAGCTGACTCGGCAGGCGCTGGAGGATCTGCGCCGGCAGCCGGTGGCGGGCGGCGGATGAACATGGCCCGCTACAGCATGCCGGCCGCGCATCCCTGCCTGGCCGGGCATTTCCCCGGGCGCCCGCTGGTGCCGGGGGTGGTGCTACTGGATGCCGTCTTCAGCGCCATCGCGGCGGCGGGGCACGGCGCGGTGGCCCGCCTGCGCCACGCCAAATTCGTCGCGCCCGTGGGGCCGGAACAGCCGGTCGAGATCGCCCTGACCGAGCCCGGCCCCGGCCGCATCGCCTTCCGCTGCCTCTGCGCCGGCGCCCTGGCGCTTTCGGGCGAGGTGGAACTGGCACCGCCGTGATCTGGACCCGGCAAAAGGAGCGCGGCAGCATCGCCGCCCTGCGGCTGATGGCCTGGATCGTCACCAGGCTGGGCTATGGCTTTGGCTATGCGCTCCTGTGGCCGATCGCGCTGTACTTCTTTCTCTCCTCGCCCCGGCAGCGCCAGGCGGTGCGGCGGTTCCAGCGCCGGGCCCTGGGGCGGGAGCCGGGGCTCCGGGACATCTTCCGCACCTTCTTCGTCTTTTCGGCGACACTGCTGGACCGGCTCTTCCTGCTGGGCAACCGCTTCCAGGATTACGAACTGAAGGTCTTCGGCCTGGACCTGCTGAACGAGCGCATCGCGCGCGGGGAAGGCTGCATCCTGCTCGGCGCCCATCTGGGCAGTTTCAATGCCATGCATGCCGTGGCTGATACCGGCTGCCCGGTGGAGGTGGTGGCGCTGATGCACACGCAGAACGCCACCAAATCCGCCAGCTTCTTCGCGGAGCTGGACCCGAGGCAGGCCGCCGCCATCATTCCGCTCGGCCAGCCGGACGCGATGCTGAGGGCCAAGGAATGCCTGGAGCGCGGCGGGCTGGTGGGCATCCTGGCCGACCGCACCCCCGGCACCGGCAAGGTCACGCGCGTCCCCTTCCTGGGCGACCCTGCGGCCTTTCCGCTGGGGCCGCATATCCTGGCCGGCGTGCTGGGGGCACCGGTGATGATCGCTTTCGGCGTCTGGACCGGGCGCCGCCGCTACGAGGTGCATTTCGAGCCCTTCGCGGACCGCATCACCATTGACCGCCGGGACCGGCAGGCGCAGCTGGAACTGGTCGCCACCCGCTACGCCGCCCGGATCGAGCAGGTCGCGCGGCGCTTTCCCTATAACTGGTTCAATTTCTACGATTTTTGGGAGGAGATGGACGCATGATGCTCCGTCCCCTGGCAGCCTTTCTCCTGTGTTTCACCCTGGCTGGCCCGGCCATGGCCCAGGCCACGCTGGACGGCACGATGCGGGACCTGGCCAGTCTGCGGCAGGGCCTTGCCGAATTCAGCGAGCAGAAATCCATCCCCGAGCTCAGCTCGCCGCTGCCCAGCACCGGCACCCTGTCCTGGACCGCGCCGGACCGGCTGGAGAAGCACACCACCTGGCCCGCCGAGGAGACCCTGCGGGTCGAGGGCGACCGCCTGCTGCTGGCGCGCCCGGCGCAGGGCATCCGGCAGGAGCTGAGCCTGGACCAGTCCCCCGAGATCCGCCCCTTCGTCGAGGCGATCCGCGCCACCCTGGCCGGCGACCTCGCCACCCTGCGGCAGTATTACGAGGTCTCCTTCTCGCCGGAAGGCGAGGGCTGGCACATGGTGCTGACACCGCTCTCCGCCCGCATCCGCGTGGCGCTGCAACGGGTCGATATCTATGGCAGCGGCGGCTTCGTGCGGCAGGTCGAAACCCGCGGCAATGACGGCATCACCACCCTGCGGATCACGCCCCGCCCGTGAGGCCTCTGCTGCTTCGCCTGGGTGGCGCGCTGCTGGTGCTGGCGCTGGTGGGGGTCGGGCTGTTCCGCACCATTCCCATCCGCGCCGAGATGACCGACCTGCTGCCGCCCGGCCGCACCCCCGCCGCCGAATTCCTGCTGCGGGAACTACGTTCGGGCGCCGCCACCACCTTGCTGCTGGCCGGCATCGAGGGCGCGGCGGAGCCGGAGCTGGCCCGCATCAGCCGCGCCGTCGGCGACCGGCTGCGGGAGTCGGGGCAGTTCAGCTTCGTCGGCAATGGCAGCCTCGACCTCTCCGAGACCGAGAGGGACCTGATCTTCCAGTACCGCTATCTGCTCTCACCCGCCGACCCGGCGAGCTTCGAGGCGGCGGGACTGAAGGGCAAGCTTTCCGGCCTGCTGGAAGGGCTGCGCTCCGCCGCCTCGCCGCTGCTGGCGCGCTTCGGCTTCGCCGATCCGACCGGCGCATTCTTCGACCTGCTGCGCGGCTGGCTGGGGCAGAGCCGGGTGCAGTTGCGCGCTGGCGCCTGGTTCGCGGAAGGCGCCAGCCCGCCCCGTGCGCTGATCGTGGCCCGCAGCCGCGCTTCCGGTCTGGACACCGAGGCCCAGGCTGCCGCCGTCGCCACCTTCCAGGCCGCCTTCGCCGCCGCCAGCCCTGGCGATGCGCGGTTATTGCTGAGCGGCCCTGGCGTCTTCGGGGCCGAGGCCGCCGCCGCCATCCGTGCCGATGTGGAGATGATCTCCATCCTGTCCGGCCTGCTGATCCTGGGCTTCCTGTGGCTGCGCTACCGTTCGCTGCTGATGCTCTTCGCCGTGGCGGTGCCGCTGGGGGCGGGCACGCTGGCGGGGGTGGCGGCGGTGGGGCTCGGCTTCGGCGCGGTGCATGGCGCCGCCCTTGGCTTCGGCATGACCATGCTGGGCGTGGTGGTGGATTACCCCCTGCTGTTGATCACGCAGCGCCGGCCGGCGGAAAGCCTGCGCGACACGGCCCGCCGCATCTGGCCTACCCTGCGGCTGGCCGCCGGCGCCGCCGCCCTGGGTCTGACCGGCATGATGCTTTCTGGCTTTCCCATCCTGGCGCAACTGGGCCTTTTCGGGGCTGCGGGCCTGCTGGTCGGCGTGGTGGTCACGGCGGGGCTGCTGCCCTGGCTGCTGCCGGGCACTGCTCTGGTGCCAAGGCCCTTGCCCCGCGCGCTGGCCCGGGGGCTGGGCGCGGTGCGGGGCTGGCGCTGGCTCGCCCTGGTGGTGCCGCTGGCGGCGCTGGTGCTGCTGGCGCTCGGCGGCCCGCGCTGGGAGGACGACCTCGCCCGCCTCAGCCCCGTGCCGCCGGCGCAATTGCGGCTGGATGAGGAACTGCGCGGCCAGCTCGGCGCCCCGGATGTGCGTGGCATCGTCGCCCTGGCCGGCCCGGATGCCGAAGCCGTGCTGCGGAAGGCCGAGGCGGTGGAGCAGGCGCTGCAGCCTCTGGTCGCCCGTGGCCAGTTGGGTGGCTTCGACAGCCCCGCCCGCTATCTGCCCAGCGCCGCCACCCAGCGCGCCCGGCAGGCCGCCCTGCCTTCGGCGGACATCATGCGCCCCAGGCTGCAGGAGGCCTCTGCCGGGCTGCCCTTCCGGCCGGAAGCCTTCAACCGCTTCCTGGACAGCCTGGCGGAAAGCCGCACCCTGCCGGTGCTGACGGTGGAGGGCCTGCCGCGCCTGCCCATCCTGGCGGCCCGGCTGGACCCCTTGCTCTCGCCGCGTGGGGATGGCTGGCAGGGGCTGGTGATCCCGCAGGACTTGCGCGACATCGGCGCCCTCCGTGCCGCGCTGGCGGGGCTGGACGATCCCGGCATCCTCTGGGTGGACGTGAAGGCGGAAACGCAGGGCGTGGTGACCCTGGCCACGCGGCAGGCGCTGCTTTGGTGCGGGCTGGGCGGCCTCGCGGTGCTGCTGCTGCTGGCGGTGGGGCTGCGGCGCGGCTGGCGCGGCCTGCCGGCGGCGCTCTGGACCGCGGCGCCGATCGCCGGAGCCCTGCTGGTGACGGTGGCCGCCCTGGCGCTGCTGGGCCAGCGGCTGACGCCCTTTCATCTCGCGGCGCTGTTGCTGGCGGCGGGGGTCGGAATGGATTATGCGCTCTTCTTCGGCAGCGCTGCGCGGCAAGGGGCCGAGGAAGCCGACCGCACCCTGGGCGCCGTGTTCAATTGCACCATGACCACCTTGCTGACCTTTGGCCTGCTGGCCTTCTGCGCCACCCCGGTGCTGCGCGGCATCGGGCTGACGGTCGCCATCGGCGTCAGCAGCGCCTTCCTGCTGGCCCTCGCCCTTTCGCCGCCATCCGCCCTGGCGGCTTCTGAAAAGATGCCCAACTGAAATCGGACATGCCAACTTCTTTCACTCCCCTGGCGCTTTCCGCCGTCACGGCCGTCAGCGCGATGGGCACCGGCATCGCCGCCACGCGCCGGGCTCTGCATGAACGCCTGGGCGGGCTGCGGCCCGCCAGCCCCGAGGACCGGCCCGCCGCCTTTGTCGGCCGTGTGGAAGGGGTGGATTCGGTGGCGCTGCCGCCGGAACTGGCGCGCTACAACTGCCGCAACAACCGGCTGGCCGAGATGGCCCTGTTGCAGGACGGCTTTCTCGCCGCCGTGGCGGAGGCGCGGGAACGGCTGGGCGCCACGCGCATCGCCGTGGTCATGGGCACCAGCACCTCCGGCATCGCGGAAACCGAGGCCGCTTATCGCCGCCGCCCCGAGGGCAGCTTCGAGCTGCCGGAGGATTTCGACTTCGCCGCCACGCATGACCTGTTTTCGCTGCCGCGCTACGTGCGGGCGCGGCTGGGGCTGGCGGGGCCGGCGCTGACCATTTCCACCGCCTGCACCTCCGGCGCCCGCGCCTTCCTGGAGGCCGCCACCATGATCTCCGCCGGGCTCTGCGACGCGGCGGTGGTAGGTGGGGTGGATACGCTTTGCCGCATGACGGTGGAGGGCTTCGGCTCGCTGGCCCTCCTGGCGCCGGGCCCGACCCGCCCCTGCGCCGCCGACCGGGACGGCATCACGGTGGGGGAGGCCGCCGCCTTCGTTCTGTTGACCCGCCCGCAGGACGCGGCGCCTGATGCGGTGCAACTGCTCGGCGCCGGCGCCAGCAGCGACGGGCACCACATGTCCTCGCCGCATCCGGAGGGGCTGGGCGCCGTATCGGCCATGCGGGCGGCGCTGGACGCGGCGCAACTGGATGCCGCGCAGATCGACTACATCAACCTGCACGGCACCGGCACCCGCGCCAATGACGCCATGGAGGACCGGGCGGTGTCGCATCTCTTCGGCAATGCCGTGCCCTGTTCCTCCACCAAGGGCTGGACCGGGCATACGCTCGGCGCTTCCGGCGCGCTGGAGGCGGTGGTGGCCGCGCTCTGCCTGCAGGACGGGCTGGTGCCGGGTTGCCTGGGCGTGGAGCGCGTGGACCCGGAGTTCCAGGCGGATGTGGCTGTTGAGAACCGCCGGGCGCCGCTGCGCCGGGTGCTGAGCAATTCATTCGGCTTCGGCGGCAGCAATTGCAGCTTGGTCCTGGGCCACGCGGCGTGAGCGGCGTGCATTGCCATATCGGCGGCCTGGCGCTGCTGGGCCCGGGCCTGCCGTGCTGGGCGGAATCCAAGCCCGTGCTGGCGGGCCGGGTGCCGTGGCAGGAGGCGCCGCCGGTCGTGCCGCCGCCCGCCATGCTGGCGCCCACCGAACGCCGTCGCACCAGCCTGGTGGTGCGCTTGGCCCTGGCGGCGGCCTCGGGTGCCGTGGAGGCCGCCGGTGTCGCGCCGGAGGCGCTTGAGACGGTCTTCGCCAGTTCCAACGGGGATGGCGCGGTGGTCGGCGCCATCCTGGACAGCCTGGCGGCGCCGGATGGCGAGGTCTCGCCCACCCAGTTCCACAACTCCGTGCACAATGCGGCGGCGGGCTATTGGGGCATCGGCGCGCATTCCACCAAGCCTTCCATCAGCATCGGCTGCCACCAGGACAGCTTCGCCCTCGGCCTGTTGCAGGCGGCGGTGCAGGTGGCGGGCCGCGGCGTGCCGGTGCTCTTCTGCGCCTATGACGCGCCCCTGGCCGGGCCGCTGGCGCCGATGCATCCCACGGCCTTTCCCTTCGCCATGGCCTGCGTGCTGACGCCGGAACCCACCCCCGCCACCCGCGCCGCGCTGACCCTGCGGCACCTGCCCGGTGGCGCGCCCGCCGCGCCATCTCCTTGGCAGAAGCTGGCGGAAGGCAATCCGGCCGCCCGTTCCCTGCCGCTGCTGGCCGCCCTGGCGGCTGGCGGCGCCGCCAGCCTGGTCTGGCCGCTGCTGGATGATGCGCGGCTGGAGGTCGAGGTTTCACCATGCTGACGCCGCCGCTGGAGCATGAGGCGATCGCGGCCCTGGTGCCGCATGCCGGCAGCATGTGCCTGCTGGGCCGGGTCCTGGGCTGGGATGCGGAGAGCATCCGCTGCGCCGCCACCTCCCACCGCGATGCCGGCAATCCGCTGCGGCGGGACGGGATGCTGCCGGCGGTCTGCGGCGTGGAATACGCGCTGCAGGCCATGGCGGTGCATGGTGCGCTGACAGGGGGCGAGGGGCCGCAGCCGCCGGGCTATCTCGCCAGCCTGCGCAACCTGACGCTCGGCGCCGCGCGGCTGGACGACGTGGTGGAGGATCTGGCGGTGCAGGCCACGGCCCTGGCGCGGGAAGCGCGGTCCTTTGTCTATGCCTTCGAGGTCTCGGGCGGGGGCAGGGTGCTGTTGTCCGGCCAGGCCGCCATCATCCTGCCGCAGGGGGAAGCATGAAGCGCGCGCTTGTCACCGGCGGCGGCAGCCTGATCGGCGCCGCCATCGCCAGCCGCCTGGTGGCGGATGGGCTGCATGTCATCCTGCATGCCAATGCCAATATCGACCGTGCCCGCGCCCTGGCGCATGAGATCCGCGAGAGTGGCGGCAGCGCCGAGGCGGTGCAGTTCGACCTGACCAATGCCGCCACTTGCGAGGCCGCGCTGAACCAGTTGCTGGAAGCCGGCCCGGTGCAGGTGCTGGTCCATAACGCCGGCACGCATGACGACGCGCCCATGGCCGGCATGACGGCGGCGCAGTGGCACGGCGTCATCGACGTCTCGCTGAACGGCTTCTTCCATGTGGCGCAGCCGCTGCTGCTGCCGATGATCGGCACGCGCTGGGGGCGGATCATCGCCATCTCCTCCGTCTCGGCCATCATGGGCAACCGGGGGCAGGCGAATTACGCGGCCGCCAAGGCGGGGCTGGGCGGCGCGATCCGCTCGCTCTCTCTGGAATGCGCGCCGCGCGGCGTCACGGCCAATGTGGTGGCGCCGGGCGTGATCGAGAGCCCCGCCGTGGCGGCGGTGATGACCAGGGAGCAGATCGCGAGGATGGTGCCCGCCCGCCGCGCCGGGCGGCCAGAGGAAGTGGCTGATCTGGTTGGCTTCCTGGCCTCCGAACAGGCCGGCTACATCACCGGGCAGACCATTTCCATCAATGGCGGGATGGCGTGAGCCTGTCGCGTTTCGGCCCTGTTGCCGTCGGCGGGGTTGCTGCTAAACAGGCGGTGTCGTTCTGGATGAGGAACCGATGCCGCTCGACTCCATCTCCGACGCCGGAATCCTGGCGGAACGCTGCGATGTGCTGATCGTGGGCGGCGGCCCCGCCGGCTCCACCGCCGCCGCACTGCTGGCCGCCCAGGGCCGCAAGGTGGTGATGCTGGAGAAGGAGGTGCATCCGCGCTTCCATATCGGTGAATCCCTGCTGCCGCAGAACCTGCGGATCTTCGAGAAGCTGGGCGTGGCGGAGCAGGTCCAGGCGCTGGGCGTCTTCAAGCCCGGCGCTTCCTTCATCTCAGACGAGCATGGGGCGAAGGTTTCCTTCTCCTTCGCCGATGGCATCAACAAGAACTACACCCACAGCTACCAGGTGAAGCGCGCCGAGTTCGATGAGCTGCTGTTCCGCAACGCGGCGGCGCGCGGCGCCGAGACGCATGAGGGCACCCGCGTGCTGGACGTGGCGCTGGACCCGGTGCATGGCTCCCGCGTCACGGCGCGCGATGCCTCCGGCGCCACCCGCACTTGGCTGGCACGCTTCGTGATCGATGCCTCGGGGCGGGATACGCTGCTGGCGGGGCAGCAGGGTGGCAAGCAGCGCAACCCGCACAACAACACCGCCGCGCTCTATGGCCACTTCCGCGGCGTGACGCCCTGCGAAGGCTGCCACGAGGGCAATATCACTATCCACCTGCTGCCGCAGGGCTGGTGCTGGATGATCCCGCTGCCCGGCGGCATCACCAGCGTCGGCATCGTCAGCACGCCGGAATTCTTCAAGACCCGCAAGGGCGCCTTCGAGCCCTTCCTGATGGAGAGCCTGCGCCAGAGTCCCTCGATCCGTGAGCGCATGGAGCAGGCGGAACTGGTCTCCCCTGTCACTACCACCGGTAACTACTCCTACCGCGCCACCGAGATGGTGGGAGAGGGCTGGATGATGGTGGGCGATGCCTTCGCCTTCATCGACCCGGTGTTTTCCTCCGGTGTCATGCTGGCCATGGCCAGCGCCGAGCTGGGCGCCGAGGCGGTGGATGCCTGGCTGGACGACCCCGCCCGCGCCGCGCCGCTGATGCGGACCTTCGAGCGCAAGGTGAAGCGGGCCATCGCCTCCATGTCCTGGCTGATCTACCGCATCAACCGCCCGGTGCTGCGGGACATGTTCATGCAGCCCAGCAACCGCTTCCGCATGCGGGATGGGCTGGTCAGCCTGCTGGCCGGGGACGTGCACGCCAATACCAACCGGCAACTGCCGGTGCTGGCCTTCAAAGCGACCTATGGGGTGCTCTCCGTGGCGCACCGCCTGGGCTACCGCCTGCGCGGCGGCACATTGCGGAAAGTGGAGTCTGCTCCGCTGCCTGCCTGAACACCCCTCACGGAGAACCTGCCGATGCGCCGCGTGCTCGCGCTGTCGTTATTGTGCCTTGGACTTGCCGCCTGCGGCACGACTCAGATGCCGATGACCTACGCGCCGACCGTGAGGCCGGCCGCAGTGTCACGTCCTATGGTGGCAATAGGGTCCGTGACGGATCAGCGGCAGGACGGACGGGAGAACCCCTATTGGATCGGCACGATCCGCGATGGCTTCGGTATTCCGATGAAGCGGCTTGAGGCGTCGACGCCCGCAACCGAGGTGGTGCGGCAGGCCTACACCGATGCACTGGCTGCCCGGGGCATGCTGGCTCCGGCCGCGCCACGCTACCTGCTGAACGTGACCATTCTGCAATTCGATGCCAATCAATATAGCCGGCGGGAAGCCACCGCTGAATTCATGGTGACGTTAACGACCAGCAGCAATGCCCCGGTTCTGACGGCTCGGGAACGCGCCTATCAGGTTGGCGGCAGCATGATCACGCTCTCGAAAGGCATCTTCGGCTCTGTGGAAGATCTGCGAGGCATCGCGCTGAGCACGATGAGCCAAGCCATCGACCGTATCCTGGACAAGCCGGAATTCGCCGCCGCGCTGCGTTAAACGTTTTGACAAGACAAGTGACAGCGGCGCTGTTCCGCATCACACTGGCGTCAGGGACGGCATCAATGCCGCCGGGACTCCAGGAGGAGCAGAACAGGAATGATCAGCCGCCGCTTTTTGGCTGGTAGTGCCCTGGCGGGCACCGCCACCGCGCTGGCCGCCCCGGCCATTGCGCAAACCGCGCCGGAGATCCGCTGGCGCATGGCCAGCAGCTTTCCCCGCTCGCTCGACACCATCTTCGGCGCCGGCGACCATGTGGCGAAGCGTGTGGCCGCCCTGACGGACAACAAGTTCCAGATCCGCGCCTTCCCGGCGGGCGAGCTGGTACCCGGCCTGCAGGTGGCCGATGCGGTGCAGAACGGCACGGTGGAATGTGCCCATACCGCCTCCTATTACTTCACCGGCAAGGACCCGACCTTCGCCTTCGACGGCGCCGTGCCCTTCGGCCTGAACACGCGGCACACAAATGCCTGGCTGATCCAGGGTGGCGGGCGCGAGGTGTTGAGGGAGTTCTTCGAAGGCTACAACATCGTCTCCATCCCGGCCGGCAATACCGGCGCACAGATGGGGGGCTGGTTCCGCAAGGAAATCAAGACGGTCGCGGACCTCAACGGGCTGAAGTTCCGCATTGCCGGCATCGCCGGCAGCATGATGCAGAAGCTCGGCGTCATTCCGCAGCAGATCGCGGGCGGCGACATCTATCCGGCGCTGGAGAAGGGCACCATCGATGCCGCCGAATGGGTCGGGCCCTATGACGACGAGAAGCTGGGCTTCAACCGCGTTGCGCCTTTCTATTATTACCCGGGCTTTTGGGAAGGTTCGCTGAACCTCTCCCTCTACGTCAACAAGGCCAAGATGGAGGAGCTGCCGCCGCTCTACCGGGAGGTGCTGGAAAGCGCCTGCCGCGACTCCACCATCGAGACCATGGCCAAGTACGACGTGCAGAACCCCGCTGCGCTGCGCCGCTTGGTCGCGGCCGGCACGCAGCTGCGCCCCTTCCCGCGGGAGGTGATGCAGGCCTGCTACAAGGCGGCCTTCGAGCTTTATGACGAGATCTCGGCCGAGAACCCCAAGTTCAAGAAGGTCTACGAGCACTGGAAGGCCTTCCGGGACAACGAATACGGTTGGTTCCGCGTGACCGAATACAGCTTCGACCAGTTCGCCTATTTCATGTATGGGCAGGAACAGCAGCAGCGGCGCTGATGCCGGCGGCGTCGTGCGGCCGCACGGCGCCTGCCTGCCCTGAATACCAGTTCGAGGAGGAAACCGCCGGATGGGTCCCTTTCTGGCCTATAGCCGTGCGATGGATAAGGTCAGCGGTGCCTTCGGCTGGATAGCCGATTGGATGGTGCTGCTCTCCTGCGCCATCAGTGCCGGCAATGCGATGATGCGCTACACGCTGAACTACAGCTCCAATGCCTGGCTGGAAGTGCAGTGGTATCTCTTCGCCGGCATCGTCATGCTGGGCGCCTCCTACACGCTGGTGCGCAACGAGCATGTGCGGGTCGATCTGGTCTATGGCAGCCTCGGCACGCGTGGGAAGCTATGGGTCGATGTCTTCGGCATCATCTTCTTCCTGCTGCCCGCCATGATCCTGCTGACCTGGATGACCTGGCCCTTCTTCCTCGATGCCTTCATCCGCCATGAGCAATCCTCCAATGCCGGCGGTCTGCTGCGCTGGCCGGTGAAGCTGCTCCTGCCACTGGGCTTCCTGCTGCTGGTCCTGCAAGGACTGGCGGAACTGATCAAGCGCATCGCCCTGCTCCGCGGCATCCAGCCGGCGGGCGAGGTGGTGGTCGAATACGTGCGTCCCGAGCAATAAGAACCCGGAAGCCCATCCCAGATGCTCTCCCTTGAGGTGATGCCGCCGCTGATGTTCGGCGGCCTCGTCGTGTTCCTGCTGATCGGCTTTCCAGTCGCTTTCTCCCTGGCGGCGGTCGGGTTGTTCTTCGGCTTCCTGTCGATCGAACTCGGCTTCTTCACGATGGCCTATCTCGGCAACCTGCCGCTGCGCGTCTTCGGCATCATGTCGAACGAGCTGCTGCTGGCCATTCCCTTCTTCACGCTGATGGGCGCGATCCTGGAGCGGTGCGGGCTGGCCGAGGACTTGCTGGAAGGCACGGGCCAGCTCTTCGGTAAGGTGCCGGGCGGTCTGGCTTATGCCGTGATCCTGGTGGGCGCGGTGCTGGGCGCCATCACCGGCACCGTCGCGGCCTCGGTCATCGCCATGGGCATGATCTCGCTGCCGATCATGATCCGCTACGGCTACGACATGCGGATCGCGACGGGCGTCATCGCCGCCTCCGGCACCATCACGCAGGTCATTCCGCCCTCGCTGGTGCTGATCGTGCTGGGTGACCAGCTCGGCAAGTCGGTGGGCGACATGTATGCGGGCGCCATCGGCCCCAGCATCCTACAGGTGCTGCTCTTCATCGGCTTCATCGCGGCGGTGTCCATTTTCCAGCCGCACCGCGTGCCGCCGCTGCCGGATGAGGCCCTGGGCCCGCGCGGCTGGCCGCTGATCTGGCGCGTGGTGAAGGGCATGGTGCCCTGCGTCGTGCTGATCTTCCTGGTGCTGGGCACGATCTTCCTGGGCCTTGCGACGCCGACGGAGGCGGGTGCCATGGGCGCCGTGGGCGCCGTGGTGCTGGCCGCCATCAACCGCCGGCTGACCTGGACGCTGATCAACCAGGCCATGCAGAACACCATGCGGCTGACGGCCATGGTGATCTTCATCCTGGTCGGTTCCACCGTCTTCTCGCTGGTCTTCCAGGGCGTGGATGGCGGGCTCTGGATCGAGCATCTGCTGTCGCATCTGCCGGGCGGCCAGGCGGGCTTCCTGATCTTCGTCAATATCTTCATCTTCTTCCTGGCCTTCTTCCTCGATTTCTTCGAGATCGTCTTCATCGTCGTGCCGCTGCTGGTGCCGGCGGCCGCAAAGCTGGATATCGACCTCGTCTGGTTCGGCGTCCTGCTCTGCGTGAACATGCAGACCAGCTTCATGCATCCGCCCTTCGGCTTCGCGCTCTTCTACCTGCGCGGCATCGCCCCCAAGACGGTGCGGTCGCGGGACATCTATTGGGGCGCGATCCCGTGGGTGGGCCTGCAGCTGATCCTGGTGGCCATTGTCATCTTCTGGCCGCAGAGCGTGACCTACTGGCTAGACAAGGGCACGGGCGTCGACCCGAACACCGTGAAGATCGAGATCCCGAACTCCGACATTCCGGACAACGACGCGCCTATCACCTTCCCCTGAGGCGCCGGCGGGCGAGAGTTTTCCTCGCCCGCCTTTCTCATCCGCCTGATGGCAACGGCATCATTATCCGCCTGGCCGTTGCGGAGCCGGAGGAGGTGAAGCGAAGCTCCCTCCGCGGATGCCCTGCTACCTCGCGCTGCCGCCTCTGCCCCGCGCCTGCCCCCTGGAAGTCATTTTAAATTTGGAACAACATAGGGACGCCCGGCCGGCGCCGGAGGGGGAGAACCGTGTTGAGGCTCGATAAGGCACAGGAAGAACAAGCTGGCCGCCTGTATCGGTGGCTGTACAGGTTGGCCTACATGCCACACCGTACCACGGAGGCCGCCGAGCGCCTGCGCAAGCTGGAAGGCATGGTGATGGCGCTGACGCCGCCGCCTGAGCCTCCACCCGTTGCTTCCGCGCCGCCGCCGGCGACAGTTTGCCCACTGGTTGTCTATCCGGGCTACAGCGAGCAAGACCTCGCCGTCTTCGAGCCTTTCCGGAACATCCTGCGGGAACCCGAGCCCGGCAGCATCGTCAACTTCCTGGGTGCGCGGATGCGGACGGAGTTTGTCTCAACCTGCAAACACCTGGATGGAAAGGTCCTGGATCTGCCTGTGCCGGATGACGGCTGGCATTCCGAGGCGATCGAATGGATCGGCCTGCTCAAGAGCGTGCTTGCGGCCAAGGGTCGCTGGGTTTCGATGGAACTCGGCGCCGGCTGGGGACCATGGTCAGTTGGCGCGGCGGCGGCGGCACGGCATCTTGGAATCAAGGACATTAAGCTCTATGCCGTCGAGGCCGACCCGGGCCATTTCCAGTTCCTGCTGCGGCATATGCAGGACAACGGGCTCGACCCGGCTGCGCACCGGCCGATCCAGGCGGCGGTTGGTCCCGAGGCTGGGAAGGCGCGGTGGCCCAAGGTCCACGATCCGGCCGACGACTGGGGCTCACGCCCCATGGAAGTGGTGGGGCAGGATGGACAGGATCATATCGGCCGGCATTTCGAGGATTGGCTGGATGTCGATATCGTCGCCATCGGCGATCTGCTGGCCGAGCAGCCGCTCTGGGACCTGGTGCATATCGATGTGCAGGGCTGGGAAGCCAGCCTCTGCGAAGCCGCCATCGAGAGCATGAACGCCAAGGTCCGCTACGTGGTCGCCGGCACGCATGATTCCAAGCTGCACGGCGACCTCATGGACCTGTTCTTCCGCCACGGCTGGGTACTGGAGAACGAGAAGCCGCCACGCTTTGCATGGCAGCATGGCGCCAAGTCGCTGGTCGCCATGACATCGCATGACGGCACCCAGGTCTGGCGCAACCCGGCGCTGAGCAGCCCGGCCTGAAGCCGGGCTGCCCTCGGGAGATCAGACCCGCTCGAGCACCATGGCGATGCCCTGGCCGACGCCGATGCACATGGTGGCCAGGGCGTAGCGCGCCTTGCGACGGTGCAGCTCGGCCACCGCCGTCATGACGATGCGGGCGCCGGACATGCCCAGCGGATGGCCCAGCGCGATGGCGCCGCCATTCGGGTTCACATGCTCGGCGTCGTCCGGCAGGCCGAGGTCGCGCATCACCGCCAGTGCCTGGGAGGCGAAGGCCTCGTTCAGCTCGATGACATCGATATCGGCGAGGGTCAGCCCGGCCTTCTCCAGCACCTTCTTGGTCGCCGGCGCCGGGCCGAAGCCCATGATGCGCGGCGGCACGCCGGCCGTCGCCATGGCCACCACGCGGGCGCGTGGCGTCAGGCCATAGCGGCCGGCGGCGGCCTCGCTGGCCACCAGGATGGCGGCGGCGCCGTCATTGACGCCGGAGGCATTGCCGGCGGTCACGGTGCCGCCTTCCTTGCGGAAGGGCGTGCCGAGCTTGGCCAGGGCTTCCAGCGTCGTCTCGGGGCGCGGGTGCTCGTCCTTCGAGAAGATGATCGGGTCGCCCTTGCGGCGCTTGATCTCGACTGGGACGATCTCTTCGTCGAAGCGGCCGGATTCCATCGCCGCCTTGGCGCGTTGCTGGCTGCGGAAAGCGAAGAGATCCTGGTCCTGGCGCGAGATCTGGAAATCCTGCGCCACGTTCTCGCCGGTCTCCGGCATGGAATCGACGCCGTACTGCGCCTTCATCAGCGGGTTGACGAAACGCCAGCCGATGGTGGTGTCATAGATCTCGGCGGCGCGGCTGAAGGCCTCGGTGCTCTTGCCCTGCACGAAGGGCGCGCGGGTCATGCTCTCGACGCCGCCAGCCAGCATGATCTCGGCCTCGCCAGACTTGATGGCGCGGGCGGCGGTGCCCGTCGCATCCATGCCGGAGCCGCAGAGGCGGTTGATGGTGCTGCCGGCGACGGTATCCGGCAGGCCCGCCAGCAGGGAGGACATGCGGGCGACATTGCGGTTGTCCTCGCCGGCCTGGTTGGCGCAGCCGAAGATCACGTCATCCAGCGCCGACCAGTCGAGGCCGGGGTTGCGCGCCATCAGCGCCTTGATCGGGACGGCGCCCAGGTCATCGGCCCGCACGGGCGCGAGGCTGCCGGCATAGCGGCCGATGGGGGTACGGATGGCGTCACAGATGAAAGCTTCGGTCATCAACGTTTCCTCTTTTTTCAGGCAGCCAGCCGCAGCTTGGCGCCGGTCTGCGCCTGCAGCGCCTCCAGCGTCAGGCCGGGCACCATGTCCAGCACCGTGAAGCCCTGCGGCCCCACCTCGATCACGGCCAGGTTGGTGTAGATGCGCGTCACCGCGCCCAGCGCCGTCAGCGGATAGGAGCAGCGCTCCACCAGCTTCGGCTGCCCGTCCTTGGTGGTGTGCTCCATCAGCACCCAGAGCTGCTTGGCGCCGGCGGAAAGATCCATCGCACCGCCCACGGCCGGGGCATTGTCGGCCGCCGAGGTCGCCCAGTTGGCGATGTCGCCATTCTCCGCCACCTCGAAGGCGCCGAGGACGCAAAGGTCCAGATGGCCGCCGCGGATGATGGCGAAGCTGTCCGCCTGATGGAAGAAGGAGCCGCCGGGCCGCAGCGTCACCTGCTGCTTGCCGGCATTGATCAGCCAGGTGTCGGCCTGGTCCGGGGCAGGGGCGGGGCCCATGCCCAGCAGCCCGTTCTCGGAATGGAAGATCACCTCGCGCTCCGGCGGCACGAAATCGGCCACCAGGGTCGGCAGGCCGATGCCGAGATTGACGTACCAGCCCTCGGGGATGTCGCGCGCCATGCGTTCCGCCATCTGGCGGCGGGAAAGCGCCTGAAAGGACACGTCGTTCATGCCGCCTTCTCCTGCGCCGCGCCATCGACCGGCACATGCACGACGCGGTTGACGTAGATGCCGGGGGTGATGACCGCTTCCGGCGGAATGCTGCCGAGTTCAACCACCTTGTTGGCCTGCACGATGGTCATCGTCGCCGCCGTGGCCATGACCGGGTTGAAGTTGCGGCCGCTGCTGCGGAAGGTCAGGTTGCCCCAGCGGTCCGCCAGTTCCGCCTGCACCAGGGCCACGTCGCCCTTCAGCGCGGTTTCCAGCACGCAGTGCTTGCCCTCAAATTCGGCGGTCTGCTTGCCCTTGGCCAGCAGCGTGCCATAGCCGGTGGGCGTGAAGAAGGCGGGGATGCCGGCGCCGGCAGCGCGCAGCCGCTCCGCCAGCGTGCCCTGCGGCACCACTTCCAGCTCGATCTCGTGGTTGCGGAAGAGTTCCTCAAAGACCACCGAGCCGGCGCTGCGCGGATAGGAGCAGATGATCTTGCGCACCCGCCGCAGCTCCAGCAGCCGCGCCAGGCCGACACGGCCCGCGCCGGCATTGTTGGCGACGACGGTCAGGTCCTTCGCGCCCTGCTCGATCAGCCCGTCGATCAGCGCATCCGGCTGCCCGACGGAGCCAAAGCCGCCCACCAGCACCGTGGCGCTATCCTGAATGCCCGCCATGGCTTCCGCCATGTCACGGACCTGCTTGTTGATCATGCCATCGTCCTCCCGATCGCTGACCAGGAAGTTGACTCCTTTGGGCGATATCCGCAACGCTGTGCGCTATGCGAACAGAACTGGACAAGGCCGATACCCTGGGAGGACTGGCGCGAGGGCTCTCGGTCATCGAAGCCTTCAATCCGCAGCGGCCGCGCGCCAGCATCGCCGACATCGCCCGCGCCACCGGCCTGACCCGCGCCGCCGCCCGCCGCTGCCTGCTGACGCTGCAAAGCCTTGGCTATGCCGAGTTCGATGGCAAGTTCTTCACCCTGACGCCGCGCGTACTGCGGCTGGGGGGTGCCTATCTCTCCTCCACCGCCTTGCCCGAGATCCTGCAGCCCGAGCTGGAAGCGGTGCGGGAGGCGGTGCATGAATCCTGCTCTGCCGCCATCCTGGACGGGCCGGATGTGATCTATGTGGCGCGCAGCGCGGCGCGGCGGATCATGTCGGTGTCGCTGGGGGTTGGCAGCCGGCTGCCGGCGCATTGCACCTCGCTCGGGCGGGCGCTGCTGTCGATGCTGCCGGAGGCACGGCTGGAGGCTTTCCTGGCCAGTCTGCCGCCGGAGGCTGCTGGGCATACCCGTGCCGCGGTGCTCGCCGCCCGTGCCGCCGGCTATGCCCTGGTGAACGAGGAACTGGAGCCCGGCCTGCGCTCGGTGGCCATGCCGGTGCGGGACATGCGGGGCCGCTGCGTCGCCGCCATCAATATCGGCGCCCATGCCGGCCGCGCCACGGATGAGGTGGTGGAAACGCTCTTCCTGCCCGCTCTGCGCCGTGCCGTGGTCCGGCTGGCGGAGCGCATCCCCGGATAAGGAAAGGGCGGGATGGTTACCCATCCCGCCCTTGCTCATTTCTTACGCCAGGAAGGAGCGAAGCGCCCGGCCCCGCCGGGACTGCTGCAGCTTCTTCAGCGCCTTCGCCTCGATCTGGCGGATACGCTCGCGGGTCACGTTGAAGGTGCGGCCCACCTCTTCCAGCGTATGCTCGTTCTCGGCACCGATGCCGAAGCGCATGCGCAGGATGCGCTCCTCACGGGGGCTGAGGCCGGAGAGCACGCTGGTCGCCGCGTCACGCAGGCTGGAACGGGCCGCCGCATCGAACGGCATCACCGCGTTCTCGTCCTCGATCAGGTCGCCCAGGCGGCCGTCGTCCTCTTCGCCAATCGGCGCTTCCAGGCTGATCGGCTCGCGCGCCAGGCGCTGCACCGTGCGGACCTTGTCCGGCGACATGCCCAGCTCGCCCGCCAGCTCCTCCGGCGTCGGCTCGCGGCCGGCCTTCTGGGCGAAGCGGCGGCTGGTGCGCGCCACCTTGGCCGCCGTCTCCGTCATGTGGACGGGGACGCGGATGGTGCGGGACTGGTCAGCGATCGAGCGCGTGATCGCCTGCCGGACCCACCAGGTAGCGTAGGTGCCGAACTTGAAGCCACGACGCCAGTCGAACTTCTCGACCGCGCGCATCAGGCCGATATTGCCTTCCTGGATCAGGTCGCCAAACATCAGGCCGCGGTTGCGGTAGCGCTTGGCGATATGCACCACGAGGCGGAGGTTGGCTTGGACCAGCTCCTCCTTGGCGCGGCGCATCTGGCGCTCACCCTGGGCCACGGCGTTGCAGACCTCGCGCAGGCGCGGCGCCGAGAGGCCATTCTCAGCCTCCAGCTTGGCGATCTCGCCACGCACCTTCATCAGCTCGCCCTGCAGGTCAACCACCGGGGCGCCACGGCGGCGCGGCTTCTCCAGCTTCAGGATCGGCGCGATCGTATCGACGCTGCCGTCCCAGAGCCGCAGGAAGTCGGTGGCCGAGACGCCCACCGACTGCGCCACGCGGGAAGCGCGGCCGTCCAGCGCCATCAGCTTGCGCTTGGCGTCCCGCACAGTGGCAACCAGCTGGTCCAGGCGAGCCGGGCGCAGGTGGACATTGGCCAGCAGGCTCGCCAGCTCCAGCTTCAGCGCATGGGCTTCCTCGCCGGAAACCTCCGGCAGGCGCTTGCGGGCCTCGAACAGCGCCTCAAAGGAAGCCAGGACCTCCGGCTTCATCTTCTCTTCGAGGGTGGAGTGCAGGCCGGGCTCCGCCTCATCGCCCTCGGGGCTGGCTTCCACGGACTGCGCGGCGTCGGCGGCGGCCATGGCCTCCACTTCCACCATGTCGCGCAGCGGCGCCTGACCCTGCACCATGGCATCGTACCAGGAGGTCAGCATGGTGAAGGTGCCAGGGTGCTCGCACAGGCCCGCCAGCATGTCGTCGCGGCCGGCCTCGATCCGCTGGGCGACGGCGATTTCCGCCTCGCGCGTCAGCAGATCCGTGCCGCTCATCTCGCGCAGGAACATACGCACCGGGTCGTCGGTGCGGCTCATCGTGGCTTCGTCTACGTTGCCGTCGGAGCCCTGGCCATCACGCGCCGTGGTCGCAGCGCCATCCTCGGCGGAAACCTCGGCGCCTTCCTCGGCTTCCTCGGCCTCGTGCTGCTCCTCGTCGGGCTCAGGCTGTCCTTCGCCTTCCTCACCCACCCAACGGCTGGGGGCCTCGGCGGGGGTATCGCCCTCGCGGCGGCCCCAGGCACCTTCATGGAAATTCTCGTAGGAGCCAGTGCGCGCGCGCAGTGTGGGCTCGTTTTCCACTTCGTCCTGATCCATCGCCGCCTGCGTAAACATCCCGTCCATGCTCAGACACGCGCCCTTTCTATCTTGGGGAAGCGGAGGACCGCCCCGCCGGCTGCGTCATTACCCGGCCCACCGACAACACGGCGTCCGTTGCCGCAGGGGAGCGGACGGACATTCCGACGTCGAGGGAAGGGCGCGATTCGCGACCGGCGCCATACATAGGCAGTACGGAGACTGAACACACCCCTAAACTGTCATACTGCCCATTCGTTGCCGATGATCAGGCATGCGGAAAGAACAGGCACGGTGGGGCTAACCGGGCGGGGGCTGTCTGTTCCAGGCTTCCGTCGGGGCGGGAGCCCTATGTCTTTGACGCTTGCAGGGCCCCGATGCAAGGGGGCGGACATGCCCCCTCTGGTGCCATTTAAAGGAACAGGATGCACAGCGAAGCATCACGTCCCTGGCTGGCGGCACAAGAATTGGCTGCCGTACGAACAGAATCGTGCTTGCCCGGCGCGGCGGGTGGAGCGGAGAGTAAGACCCTTACTCCCTTTCCTTCCAGCGGATGAAACGTTTGGCCGCCGAGATTGAAGCAGACAGCAGTCTTCGTACCTTGTCCCGGGCCTCCAGCCTGCTGCGGCATCTGGCCGGCGCGCCCATGCGTTGCTGGCGGCTGACGGATCTTGCCACCGCATCCGGCCTGCACAAGGCCACCGTGCACCGCTTGCTGGGCGGTCTGATGGCGGAGGGCCTGGCCCAGTCCATCCCCGGTGGCTACACGCTGGGGCCGCAGGCCTGGCTGATCGGCCGGGCGGCGGCGCAGCGCTTCGACCTCAGCAGCTTCGGCACACCCCTGCTGCGGCGGATTGCCGACGAAACCGGGGATGTGGCGCTGCTGGCGGTGCTGACCGGCCACCACGCCCATTGCGTGGCGCGGGAGGAGGGAGATTCGCCCATCCTGCCGACCTCGATCCGCGTCGGTGCGGTGCGGCCGCTGGGCTGCAGCGCCCATGCCCTGGCCCTGCTGTCGGCGCTGCCCGATGCGGAGGTGGAGCGCGCCATCGCCGCCACGGCCCCAGAGCGGGTCGGCCGCTATGCCCCGATCACCGATGCATACCTGCGCGCCGGCGTGGCCGAGACGCGGGTCCAGGGTTATGCGGTGAACCAGGGCGTGATTGTCAGCGGCATGACCGCGCTGGCTGTGGCGGTGCGCGACGCCTGGGGGCGGCCGATCGCCGCCATCAGCTGCTCGGCCATTTCGGATCGGCTGCTGCCTGAACGCCACCCGGCCGTGGTCACCCTTCTGCGGGAGGAAGCGCAGAAGCTGGAAGCGCGCCTGCATCCCGCAAATCTCGAAACGGCCTGAGCCGCAGCGTTTGCGCGCTCCTATCGTGGGATTGGCGCTGACCTTTGGGCGGCTGCCGTGCTGATGGGGTGCCGTATGGTGCGGAGCCATTGATGCGCCGAGAAATGGCGTTTCTCATATGTGATTTGCGAATCAACACGAAGGGAATAGGGTATTAAGCGGATTGCCCCGACAACCGCTGACCTTTGCAAGGCCCTGCCATGTCCCTCGCCTTCGCGCTACGACCCTCTGGTGCCGACCTTGCAGCGCTCAGCAGGGACTTTGCCAGCCGGGCCGATGCGCATGACCGTGACGGCAGCTTTCCACATGAGAATATCGCCAAGCTGCACCAGGCCGGGCTGCTGGCCCTGACAGTGCCGCGCCAGAATGGCGGCGCCGGCGCCGGGTTGACCGAGGCGGCGGAAGCCATCGGCGCCGTGGCGCAGGGCTGCGCCTCCACGGGTTTGGTCTTCGCCATGCAACTGACCCAGCAGGCGGCCCTGGCACGCGAGGAAGTGGTGCCGCATGCGCTGCGCGCACGCGTGGCCATGGATGCCGTGCGGGAAGGCGCGCTGCTCAATGCGCTCAGGGTGGAGCCGGAACTGGGCTCACCCTCCCGCGGCGGGCTGCCGCAGACCATCGTGCGTCGGCAGCCGGATGGTAGCCTGCTGCTGACCGGCCGCAAGATCTATTCGACCGGCGCGCCGGGCCTGTCCTGGATGCTGGTCTGGGCCCGCGATGATGCGGAAGAGCCGCGTGTCGGGCCTGTGCTGGTGCCTGCCCGCGCGCCGGGCGTGCGCATCGTCGAAAGCTGGGACCATATCGGCATGCGGGCCACCGGCAGCCATGACGTGGTCTTCGAAGGCGTCAGCCTGCCCGCCGCCCATGCCGCCGCCCTGCGCCCGCCAGCCAGCAGGATCGGCGCCGACCCTGGCTTCGGCAGCTGGAACGCCGTGACCCTGGGCGCGCTTTATACCGGCGTGGCCCGTGCGGCGCGGGAATGGGTGATCACCTTCTTGCGGGAGCGGGTGCCGAGCGGGCTGGGAAAGCCCTTGGCGACCTTGCCGCGCATGCAGGAGAAGGTTGGCGAGATCGAGGGCCTGCTGGCCGCCAATGCGCGGCTGATCGCTTCCCTCGCCCATGACTTCGATGCCGGTCGCCCCGCTGCCATGGCGGAGGCGCATCTGCTGAAGGTGGTGCTGGTCGAGAACGCGGTGCGGGCGGTGGAGACTGCCGCTTCCCTGGCCGGCAACCATGCCCTGAGCCGCCACAACCCGGTCGAGCGGCATTTGCGGGACGTGCTGTGCAGCCGGGTTCACGTGCCTTCGGCCGAGGCGGCGCAGACCGCCGCTGGCCGTGCGGCCCTGTTGCCCTGAGGGGCGGGCAGGGGCCGCTCAGGTCTCCTCGGTCACCGGAGGCGCGGGCGGGCGGCGCCAGTACTGCACCAGCTTGAAGCCGAGATAGAGCACCACGACGACGCCGATGGAGCCGAGGGCGTAGATCGTGCCCTTCTCCCCCAGCCAGCCGACAATGTACCAACCGGCACTGACAAAGGCGCTGGCCCAGAGGCCGGCGGCGATGAAGTTCAGGCACGCGAAGCGCAGCCAGGGCATACGTGCCACGCCGCAGGCGGCCGAGGCCACGTTCCGCACCCCATAGACGAAGCGGAAGGTCAGCACGAACAACACGCCGTAGCGCTCCAGGAACGCGATGGCGCTGGCCATCTTGCGCTCCGCGCCCGGGATCTTGCGCACCGCCCGGGTGCCGTACTTGCGGCCGAGGGTGAACCAGAGCTGGTCGCCCAGGAAGGAACCGATCCAGACCGAGAACATCAGCAGCCAAGGGTCTATCAGTGCTGTGGCCCGCCCTGCGGCGGCGGCCAGCAACACGAAAGTCTCGCCTTCAAAGAACGCCCAACCGGCGGCGGCCAGATAGGCCAGTGCACCCCAGTCCGCCCACAACTCCGCCACTCGTATTCATCTCCCCGGCCAGAAGCGGATGGAGGGCGACGATGCCCTAAACAGGGCCACGAAGGAATAACTCTCTCACAGTCATGTGAGCCTTTTCGCGACATGGCGCTGCTTTTGAGCGGAATCGCTCCGTTTCCGACAGAAGGCCAAGATACCGGGCAAGCCAGGTTAAGGCGCTTAAGTTTCATTGTGCGATAATGGTGCGACAGCGTAACTCATGGGGTGCGAATCGCCCCAAGTTGGCGTCTCTCGACATGACGCTGGGCGTTTCAAGCTGTCAGTCAGGCATCAGGATGCGCAGCGAATGGGCGGCGGTTGCTGATTTCCGCCCGGAATTCAGGCGCTTCAGGTTCAGAAAGCCTCGGCTTGGCGGATTAGCGGGTTGCCCCTGCTCTGGCCTGCTGATCATGATGCCGTACCAAGGAAGAACGGGGGCTCACATGACCAGATGGATCGGGGCAATGCTTGGTGTCGCCGGCCTGACGGCGGCAGCGATGCCGGCCATGGCGCAAGGCAATGGCCAGATCACCGTGATGGCCTACGGTGACTCCATCTTCAGGGACAACTACGTCTCGGCCGTGATCGAGCCTTTCCAGAAGGCCAGCGGCACGCAGGTGCAGTATTTCGCCAATCCCGGCAGCGCGCAGATGCTCGGCACCCTGCGGTCCCAGAAGGGCGACCCGCAGGTGGATGTCGTCATCATGGACACCACCACCGCCGCCCTGGCCTGTGCCGAGGGACTGGTGGAGAAGGTGACGGCGCAGCAGCTTCCGCTGCTGAACGACATTGCTCAGCAGGCACGGGATGCCGGCGGCGAATGCGGCCCGGGTGTGACCTTCGACAACCTGGTCATGATCTACAACACCGACAACGTGAAGACCGCGCCGACGGCCTTCGCGGATATGGCCGCCCCGCAATGGCGCGGCCGCGTCGGCCTCGGCGGCCCGCCGAACATCCAGGGCCTGGCCCTGACCGCCATCCTGGCGCATGCCAATGGCGGCAGGTGGAACGACATCTCCAAGGCCCTGCCGGCGCTGAAGGCCATCGCCGCCAATACCCAGACCTTCGACCCCAAGCCCGATGCCGTGACGGTGGTGGTCAGCGGTCAGGTGGACTTCACCACCAACTGGAATGCCCGCGCCCAGCTGGCCAGCATCCAGTCCAAGGGCCGCGTCGGCGTGGTGCTGCCGAAGGAAGGCACGGCCTTCCAGATCAACACCATCAATGTGGTCGCCGGCAGCAAGAACGCCGCCCAGGCGCGCGCCTTCATGGCCTATGCCCTGGGCACCGAGGCGCAGAAGGCCTTCACCGAGCGCGTGTTCTATGGTCCTACCAACACCAAGGCGCAGATTGCGCCCGAGGCGCTGAACCGCACCGCCATGGCACCGCAGTACCGCGACAGCATCGTGAACATCGATTGGGCCGAGATGCAGAAGCTGCGCGACAGCTGGAACCAGCGCTGGCGGCGCGAGGTCGTGACGGCGGCGCCGTGACCTTGGCTGCCACTGATACCGCGCCGCATCTGCGGCTGGATGGCCTGGTCCGCCACTATGCCGGCGCACCCGCGCCGGCGGTGGACCGGGTTTCGCTGGGCCTGCCGCGCGGCGCGCTGCTGGCCCTGCTGGGGCCTTCGGGCTGCGGCAAGACCACCACGCTGCGCATGATCGCGGGGCTGGAGACACCGGATGCCGGCCGCATCCTGGTCGGCGGGCGGGATGTCACCGCGCTGCCGCCGCACAAGCGGCATATGGGCGTGGTTTTCCAGTCCTACGCGCTCTTTCCGCACATGACGGCCGCCGGCAACGTGGCCTTCGGGCTGGAGATGCAGGGCATGCCGCGCGCCGAGCGCGCGCGCCGCGCCGAGGCGGCACTGGAACTGGTGGGCCTTGCCGCCCTGGCCGCGCGCAAGCCGCGCCAGCTTTCCGGCGGCCAGCAGCAGCGCGTCGCACTGGCCCGCGCCCTGGCCATCGAGCCCGACCTGCTGCTGCTGGACGAGCCGCTCTCCGCACTGGACGCCAAGCTGCGGGAAGGGGTGCGGGACGAGATCCGCGCCCTGCAACAGCGGCTTGGCACCACCACCGTCTTCGTCACCCACGATCAGGTCGAGGCGCTGGCCATGGCCGACCTCGTGGCGGTGATGAATGCCGGCAGGGTCGAGCAGCTCGCCGCCCCCGAGGAGATCTTCGAGCGCCCGGCCACGCGCTTCGTCGCCACCTTCGTCGGCCGCGCCGCGCGCATCAGGGGCGTGCTGGAACCCGGTGGGGTGCTGCGGGCGGAGGGCGGCGCCGCGCTGCGCGCCGCCGGTGCCGCGCTGGTCGGCCAGGTGGAAGCCTTCCTGCGCCCCCACCGCGTGCGCCTGCTGGGCGCAGGCGAGGCGGCGCCCGCCGGCATCGAGAATTTGCTGGAAGGCACCCTGGCCCGCCGCGTCTATACCGGCGAGGTCGTGTCGCTGGAGGCGCAGACCGCCGCCGGCCCCGTCACCGCCGAGGTGCATGCCAGTGCCGAGGGCGCCTGGCGTGAGATGCAGCCCGGCGCGCCGCTGCGGCTGGCCTTCCGCGCCAATGACCTGCTGGTCTTCCCGGCGCAGGGGGCGGCGGCGTGATCGGCTGGCTGCTGGCGCTGCCGGCGCTCTGCATCCTGGGCATCGCTTTTCTCTGGCCGCTGGCCGCGCTCTTCCGCATCAGCCTGAACCGCACGCTGGACAGCGGCGCCATGGAAGTGGCCGTCACCGGCGAGAGCTATGCCAAGCTGCTGGGCGACGACTTCACCTGGCAACTGGTCTGGGACACGGTGACGCTCGCGGCCAGCGCCTCCGCCATGGCGGTGCTGCTGGCGCTGCCGGTGGCGCTGCTGGTGCGGGCGGCCTCGCCGCGCTGGCGGGGCGTGCTGGCGCTGATGGGCATCGCGCCGCTGCTGATCTCCGGCACCGCGCGGCTGGTGGGCTGGATGGCCATTCTGGGCGACCAGGGGCTGATCAACGTGGTGCTGCAAGGCATGGGCGTGATCGGCGAGCCGCTGCGCATGATCAACAATTGGACCGGCGTGCGCATCGGCCTGGTGGAAAGCCTGATGCCCTATGCCGTGCTGGTGCTGCTGGCCGGGCTGGGCCGGCTGGACGGGCGGCTGGAGGAAGCGGCGGCGACGCTGGGCGCCAACCGTGTCCGCACCTTCTTCCGCGTCACGCTGCCGCTGGCGGCGCCGGCACTGCTGGCAGCCTGGCTGCTGGACGTGGTGCTGGGCATTTCCGCCTTTATCACGCCCAAGCTGATGGGCGGCGGCCGTGTCTTTGTGCTGGCCACCGAGATCTATGACCTGGCGCTGGAAAGCGTGAACTGGCCCGCCGCCGCCGCGCTGGCGATGCTGCTGCTGGCCGGGTTGCTGGCGCTGCTGCTGCTGCGCGGCGTCTTCAGTTGGCTGCCAGGGAGGCGCGCATGAAGCCGACCTGGATGCTGCGGGTCTTCGCGGCCATCGGCTATGCCGTCCTGATGGCGCCGGCGGCGCTGGTGCTGGTGCTCTCCTTCAGCGCCGGGGAATACCTGACCTTTCCGCCGCCGGGCTTTTCCACCCGCTGGTATGTGGCGCTGGCCTCCAATGGCGTGCTGATGTCCGCGCTCGGCACCAGCGCCATCCTGGCCAGCGTGGTGGCGGCGGTGGCCCTGCTGGCGGGCGGGCCGGCCGCCTATGCCATCGCCCGGCTGGAATTTCCCGGCCGTGGCGTGCTGGCGGCGCTGCTGGCGGCGCCGCTGCTGCTGCCGACGCTGGTGCTGGGCCTCGCCCTGCTGCTGGTGCTGCAACCGCTAGGTCTGGCCGCCACCTGGCCGGGGCTGGTGCTGGGGCATTGCCTTGTCGCCATTCCCTTCGCCGTGCGGATCATGACCACCGCCTTCGCCGCCGTGCCGAAGGAACTGGAAGCGGCGGCCTGGACGCTGGGCGCCACGCCGCTGCGCGCCGCGCTGCGCATCACCCTGCCCAATGCAGCGCCGGGTGCCATCGCTGCCGGGGTGCTGACCTTTCTCGTGTCCTTCGACGAGACGGTGATCAGCCTCTTCCTGGTGGGGCCGCGCCTTTCGACCCTGCCGGTGGAGATGTTCCGCTACGCCGACCAGTCCGCCGACCCGCTGATCGCCGCCCTGGCGATGAGCCTGATCGCCTTCGCCTTCCTGATGGTGCTGATCGTTGAGCGCCTGATGGGTTTCTCGAATGCCATGGGACGCAATTGATGCCGAAATATGTTGTTGAGCCGATGCCGGGCCAGATCAGCGCCGAGGTGATCGAGCTGCTGGAGAAGACCGAGACGGCGACCGTCGGCCACTGGCGCCACTGGGGCTTCGTGAACCGTGGCATCCAGGGCCTGCTGCGCCGCCGCGTGGCCGGCACCGCGGTGACGCTGCAGATCCCCGGCCCGGATTCCACCCTGCTGCACCACGCGCTCGGCCTGCTGCGCCCCGGCGATATCCTGCTGGTGGACCGGCTGGGCGATGACCGCCATGCCTGCTGGGGCGGCGGCGTGACCGTGGCCGCCAAGGCGGCCGGCGCCAAGGCCGGCGTGGTGGATGGCCCCTGCACCGATATCGAGGAGATCGAGGCTTCCGACTTCCCGATGTGGTGCCGTGGCATGGCGCCCATCACCACCCGCATCTACGACCTGGGTGGGCGGATGAACGTGCCGGTCGCCATCGGCGGCGTGGTGGTGAACCCAGGCGACGCGGTGCTCTGCGACGATTGCGGCGTGCTGGTGCTGCCGCCCGAGGAAGCCGAAGCCGAGGCCCGGCGCGCCATTGAGACCCAGGCGCGCGGCCTGGAAGGCCAGACGCTGGTGGCCAAGGGCGCCAAGCTGGGAGAGCGTTCCGGTGCCTCTGCCAAGGTGCTGGCCGGCCTGAACTAAACCGGGCAGGGGCGGGCGGTTCAGCCGCCCGCCGCTTCCCGCCGCCGCATCGGCATGCCGTCCACCAGCCCGATGACGGGTTCCAGGTCGGATGGCTCCTGCGCCGACCATTTGGTGCCGCCGTCCTTGCCAACCAGGAAGATGGCAAAGGCCTGCCCGGCCGGCACCTTGAAATGCTGCCGCAGCGCCGCCGCCTCGCCACCACGGTCGGGGCCCATCCAATGCTCCACCCGGTCGGCGCCGATCACGGCCAGCACGGCCATGTCGCGCTCCTCTAGCGCCGGGCGCGCGGCTTCCAGCCGGCGGCGCTGCTCGGCCAAGGCCTTGCCGGCGCGGTCGGCGAAGACCACGATGACGCGGTCCTTCCAGGCATAGGCGCCCAGGCTGGCGGCAGTGCCGGCGGCAGCGAAGGCCATGTTCACTGCCAGCCCGGCGAAGAGGGGTAGCAGGCGCATGGCACGGCTCCTTCTTGCTTCCCGCTGCCGGGCAACGCGGCAGGGTGGTGAAGGATGCGCTGATGGCCCGGCCCTGGCTGGTGTATAGAACCGCCGCACTGCACGGCCTCCGACCCTGACCTCCATTCTTGCCTCCCTGCCAGCCTTTCTCCTGCCGCTCCTGGCCTGGTATGCCGGCCGGCGTGTGGCGCGGACGCGTGGGGCGGCGGCGCTCTGGCTGGACCTCGCCTTTCCGCTGGCCACGGCGGCGGGGCTGCTGGGGCTGACGGGGCTGCCCTGGTTCGCCGGCGTCTCCGCTGCGCTGCCCATGGCCGGGCTTACCCTGGCGGACGCCACCAAGCGCGCGGTGCTGGATGAGCCGGTGGTCTTCAGCGATGCCGCCATGCTGCCGCTGGTGGTGCGGCACCCCTCGCTCTACCTGCCTTTCGCGGGCACGCACTGGGTAGTGGGCGGCTTCCTGTTCGGCGTGGCCGCTTTGGCGCTGCTGCTGTCAGCCGAAAGCCACCCGACGCCTTTGTCCTGGGCCGCCCGCGCCGCCCTGCTGCTGGTGGCCCTGGCCCTGACGCTGGCCCTGTTCAACCCGCCGCGCCGGTTGCGCCGGGCCATCTCGCGCGACCCCTTCGCGGATACGGCGCGCTTCGGCATGATCGGCACGCTGTCCCTCTACCGCGCCGTGGCGGCGGAGGAACGCGCGGCCCGGCGGGCAGCCCATCCCGCCGCCCCGCCCACCTTCCGGCCGGCGGAGCCGCTGCCGCATGTGGTGCTGGTGCAGGCCGAATCCTTATGGGACCCGCGCGGCACGCTGGCGGACCTGCCGCCGGACCTGCTGCCGCATTGGGACCGGCTGGGGGCCGAGGCCCTGGCGCGTGGCCGGCTGGTGGTGAACGGCTTCGGCGCCAATACCATGCGGGCGGAATTCGCGGCGCTGACCGGCATCGCGGCAGAAGCGCAGGGGCTGGACCGCTTCAACCCCTATTACCGCCTGGCCTCGCCACTGCTGCGGTCCCTGCCGCGCACGCTACGGGCGGCGGGCTACCAGGCGCTGATGCTGCATCCCTTCGACCGGCGCTTCTTTGGCCGGCACCGCGTCATGCCGGCCCTGGGCTTCGGACGTTTCGACAGCATCCGCCAGTTCCGTGCCGGCCCGTGCGTGGGCAAGTATGTCGCCGATGCCGCCGTGGCCGCCCGCATCGTGGAAGAACTCTCCGGCGCCGCTGGTCCGGTGCTGGTCTTCGCCGTCACCATGCAGGCCCACGGCCCCTGGCCCCGACCCGACCCGCAGGCACGCTGGCTGGAGCATCTGCGGGATGCCGATGCCATGCTGGGCGCCCTGGCGGATGCGGCGGCGCGGCTGGACCGCCCCCTGCTGCTCTGCGCCTATGGCGACCACCAGCCGGCGCTGCCCGGCGCGACGGCGCGGCCGGACCGCCGCACCGACTGGCTGCTCTGGCGCAGCGACCGGCCGGGGCAGGGGAAGCAGCGGGACATCGGGGCCGAAGGCATCTTCGAGGCTCTGGCGGAAGCCCTGCGCGGCGGCCCCAAAGGGCAGGAATGACGCCCCGGCCCTGGCAGGGCGGCACCTGCGGACACATCTGAAGCGGTGACGCGCGGCACAGGCCGCTCCTTCACTACCGAAAGTGTTCCGCATGATTCCCTTTTCCGTCCTCGACCTCGCTCCCGTGCCCGCTGGCTCGGACGTGTCGCAGGCCTTCCGCAACAGCGTCTCCCTGGCCCAGAAGGCCGAGGCGCTGGGCTACCACCGCTTCTGGCTGGCCGAGCACCACAACATGCCCGGCATCGCCAGCGCCGCCACGGCGGTGGTGATCGGCCATGTGGCGGCGCATACCCAGCGCATCCGCGTCGGTGCCGGCGGCATCATGCTGCCCAACCACGCGCCGCTGATGGTGGCCGAGCAGTTCGGCACGCTGGAGGCGCTCTTCCCTGGCCGCATCGACCTCGGCCTGGGCCGCGCGCCGGGCACGGACCAGCGCACCATGCGCGCCCTGCGCCGTAACCTCGATGCCCATGGCGACAGCTTCCCGCAGGATGTCGTGGAACTGCTGGCCTATTTCGAGCCCGCGCAGCCCAACCAGGCGCTGCGGGCCGTGCCGGGCAATGGGCTGCGGGTGCCGGTATGGCTGCTGGGCTCCAGCCTCTTCAGCGCGCAGCTTGCGGCGATGCTGGGGCTGCCCTTCGCCTTCGCCTCGCATTTCGCGCCGGACATGCTGATGCAGGCGCTGCAGATGTACCGGGACGGCTTCAAGCCTTCCGAGACCCTGCAGAAGCCCTATGCCATGGTCGCCGCCAACGTGGTGGCGGCGGAGACGGATGCGGAGGCGGCGCGGCTCTTCACCTCCCTGCAGCAGCAGTTCGTGAACCTGCGGCGCGGCACGCCCGGCCTGCTGCCGCCGCCGGTGAACCGCATCGAGGATTACGCCGCGCCGCATGAACTGGCCGGCGCGCAGCGGGCTCTGGCCTGCTCCTTCGTCGGCGCGCCGGAGACGGTGCGGCGCGGCCTCGATGGCTTCCTGCGCGAAACGGGGGCGGATGAGCTGCTGGTCACGGCGCAGATCCACGACCATGCCGCCCGCCTCCGCTCCTTCGAGCTGGTGGTCGGGCTGCGGGAAGGGCTGGCGCAGGCCGCCTGACCCATCCTTCAGACGGAAGCGCGTGTCGGCCGGTCCGATACCGCTTCCGCCTGCCAAAGCTGCTCGGCGATGCGGTCGATCTCCCGCGGGTCGAGCGGCAGGCCGGCTGGGTCGCGCCGCAGGGCGCCGCTTTGCAGCGGTTTGGGCTGCGCCTGCCGGTGTGCCGCCATCAGGGCGACGAGGCTGGTGGTGCCAATGGAACGATGGTGCTGCATGGTGCTTTCCTGCGGCTATGAGCTCATTCAAATGAGAATGAGAGCGATTCGCAAATGGAGCATCCGTTACCACTGGCATGTGGTGCGCTCGGTTAACGCCAAGCTCAGGCCTGAAACGGTCGCGTGATGGCACTGATCAAGGATTCACACAGTCGATTCAGCATGCTAGCCATGTTTCCATGCCGATCCGACCGGAAATGCGCCGCCTTTACCCCAGCAACTGGGCGGCGATCAGCAGCGCGGTCCGCTTTGGCCGCGCTGGAGGGCAATGCGAATACTGCGGCAAGCCGCATGGCGCCCGCATCGTCCAGCTTCGGGATGGCCGCTGGACCGCCGGCAACGGCGAGTGGTTCGACCGCCGCGGCCGCCCGGCACCGACACCCGACATCCTGGACTATGGCGATGGCCGCGCCTGGCGGCGCCCGGTCTCCCTGGCCTGCTGCCACGCCAAGCACGACCCGCGTGAGAGCGACCCGCGCGTGCTGGTCGCGGCCTGCAATGCCTGCCACCTGCGGCTGGACCGGGAATGGCACCGGCGGCAACGCTGGGTGACCTGGCGCTCGCGCTATGCCATTGGGGATCTTCTTGAGGGAATGTACGAGGCCCTGCGCCTGCCGGTGCCACCGGCGCCGCGTGGCGTCCGCCGCCGTTCCCGCCGCGCCGCTGTCTGATTGGAAGAAGCCCTGATGGACCACAGCCTTTCCACCCTGTTCCAGGCCCGCTACGGCGCGGCCGCGCCGGAAGCCGCGATCCCCTCCAACGCGGTGCTGGAGGCACTGCTGTCGCACCGCTCCGTGCGCGCCTTCCTGCCGGACGCGCTGCCGGAAGGCACATTGGAGACGCTGGTGGCGGCGGGCCAGTCCGCCGGCACCTCCTCCAACCTCCAGGCCTGGAGCGTGGTGGCAGTGGAGGACCCGGCGCGCCGGGCGCGGCTGGCGGAACTGGCCGGCCGGCAGGGCTTTGTGGCCAAGGCGCCGCTCTTCCTCTGCTTCATCGCCGATACCTCGCGCCTGCGGCGCCTGGGTGAGCGGCAGGGCCAGCCGATGGAAGGGCTGGATTACCTCGAAGCCTTCATCGTGGCTGCCGTGGATGCGGCGCTGGCGGCGCAGAATATCGTGGTGGCGGCGGAATCGCTCGGCCTCGGCACCGTCTATGTCGGCGCGCTGCGTAACAAGCCGGAGGAAGTGGGCGTAGAACTCGGCCTGCCGCCGGGCGCCGTGGCGCTCTTCGGCCTCTGCGTCGGCCGCCCAGACCCGGCGGCGCCCGCCGCCCAGATCAAGCCCCGCTTGCCGCAGGCCACCGTGCTGCACCGGGAGCGCTACGACGCCTCGGCCGAGGCGGCGGCGGTGGAGGACTACGACAATACCCTGGCCGGCTTCTCGACGGCGCAGGGCATCGGGGCCCAGGGTTGGGTCGGGCGGATGCTCAAGCGCGTCGGCACCGCCGCCGACCTGCATGGCCGCGACACCATGAAGGCGACGCTGCGCCGCATGGGCTTCCCGCTGCGCTGAGGCAGCGGCGCGGCCGCTTCGGGGAAGCGGCCGGCTGCTTGCCTCAGTGCTTCGCGACCGTATCCGCCATCGTGGCGCCGCGGTCGCCCAGGCGCTTCTCCGGGCCGGTGGTGGTGTCGCGCGCCGTCTGGTGTTCCATCTCGGCATTCAGTTCGGCGCCGACCAGCACCACGATGGACGAAATCCAGATCCAGGTCATGAAGCCGATGACGGCGCCGAGCGAGCCGTAGGTCGCGTCGTAGTTGCCGAAGTGGCCGACATAGAAGGTGAAGCCGGCGGAGACGATGACCCAGAGGATGGCGGCGAAGACACCGCCATAGCTCACCCAGCGCCAGCGCGCGGGTTCCCGGCTTGGGCCATAGCGGTAGAGCACCGCCAGCAGCACCGTGATGGCCACCAGCAGGATCGGCCAGCGCGCCAGCCTGATGACGGTTTCCACGCCCTCGCCAAGCCAGAGGAAGTTCAGCACCACCGGCACCGCGATGACGCCGGCCATGGCCACGATCACGAAGATCAGCGCGCCGAAGGTCATGCAGAGGGACAGCACGGTGCGGTAGATGAAGCCGCGCTTCTCGTCCTCCTCATAGACGATGTTCAGCGCGTCCATCATCGCCTTGGTGCCCTGGTTGGCGCTCCAGAGCGCCGCCAGCAGGCCGACGACGGCGCCGAAGCCCAGGGCTTCCTGCGGGCTGGAGACCAGCCGCTCCAGCTGCTCGTTGATGATGTTCATGCCGCCTTCAGGCAGGAAGCCGGACAGGTCGGCAAGATGCTTCTGGATGGTCGCCCGATCGGCGAAGAGGCCGTAGATCGAGACCAGCGCCGTCAGCCCTGGGAAGAGGGACAGCAAGGTATAGAAGGTGATGCCCGCCGCCTCGGTCATCACGCGGTCGTTGTTTGTCTCGGTGGCGACGCGCTTGGCGATGGACCACCAGCCGGGGCTGGGGATCTCGCTCGGGGTTGTCGCGTCGCGGCCCTGCGGGCCCTTGGCTCCGGAAGGGGCCTTGCCGCCGCCATTGACCTGCTCCAGCCGCTCGCGGAGCCTTTCTTCGACAGAACTGCGCTGCCTCATCGGATGCCTGCTCCTCTCGCCCCGTCCCGCCATGCGGAACATCCAGTTGCAGGCAAAACGCCAAGCTATCCGGCGGGTTCCATTTCCAGGGCGGACCGATGGCTCACTCGGCCGGCGCGGCGGCAGGGGCGGGGCGGCGGCGCCGGAAGCGGTCCAGCGCCAGGTAGACCACAGGGGTGGTATAGAGCGTCAGCAACTGCGACAGCAGCAGGCCGCCGATGATGGTGATGCCCAGCGGCCGGTGCAGTTCCGAGCCCGGGCCGGAGGCCAGGGCCAGCGGCACGGCGCCGAAGAGGGCGGCCAGCGTTGTCATCAGGATCGGCCGGAACCGGTCACGGCAGGCGGCAAGGATGGATTCCATGCTGCCGGCGCCGGTGGTCCGCTCCTGGTCCAGCGCGAAGTCGATCATCATGATCGCGTTCTTCTTCACGATGCCCATCAGCAGGATGACGCCGATCAGCGCGATCACCGACATCGGCGTATTGGTCGCCAGCAGGGACAGCAGCGCCCCGATGCCCGCCGTGGGCAGGGTGGAGATGATGGTCAGCGGGTGGATGAAGCTCTCGTAGAGCACGCCCAGCACAATATAGATCACCGCCAGCGCCGCCAGGATCAGCATCGGCATGTCCCGCGCGAAGGACTGCGCGGCGGCGGCATTGCCGCCATACTGGCCGCGGATGGTGTCGGGCAGCCCTGCTTCCAGTTCCGCCTTCTGCAGCAGCGCCGGCACCTCCCCCAGTGCCAGGCCGGGCGAGAGGTTGAAGCTGATGGTGGTGGCCGGATACTGGCCGCGATGCGTCACCCGCAGCGGCGCCACGTCCCGCACCACGCGCGCCAGGGACTTCAGCGGAACCTGGGTGCCGTCGGCGGCGGGCACGAAGATGCGGTCGAACTGCGTCGCATCCTGCTGCAGCGCCGGGTCGATCTCCAGCACCACCTTGTACTGGTTGCGCGTGCCATAGATCGTGGAGACCTGCCGCTGCGAGAAAGCGTCGTTGAAGGTGTTGCTGATGTCGTCGATGCCGACGCCGAGCCGCGCCGCCGCGTCACGGTCGATCACCAGCCGGTTCACCAGCCCTGTCCGCTCCTGGTCGGAGGAAACGTCGTTGATGCCGGGCACGGTGCGCAGCTTTTCGACCATGATCTCGGTCCAGCGGCGCAGCTCCTCCAGGTCCGGGCCCAGCAGGCTGTAGGAATAGGCGGCATTGCCGGGCCGGCCGCCGATCATCAGTTCCTGCTGCGCGCTGAGGAAGACCGAGGCGCCGGGGATGGTGGAGAGCGGGCCGCGCAGCCGCGCGATGACCTCGTTGATGGGCGGCCGCTGCCCCAGCGGCTTCAGCGAGATGAAGAACTGCCCGGAATTGGTGGAAGAATTGAAGCCGCTACCGATGGAGCCGCTGATATTCTCCACCGCCGGGTCGGCGCGGATGATGTCGGCGGCGCGGGTGTGCAGCACCTGCATCGCGGCGAAGGAGGTGTCGGGGGAAGCCTGCACCGTGCCGCGCAGCAGCCCGATATCCTGTTCCGGAAAGAAGCCCTTGGGCACGATGACGTAAAGCCAGACCGTCAGCGCCACCAGCCCCAGGGTGCCCAGCAGCGAGAGCCAGCGGAAGCGCAGCACCACGCCCAGGCTGCGGAGGTAGCCGCGCACCAGCCATTCCATCAGCCCCTCGAAGGCGCGGCCGAAGCGGCCGGGCGGGCGCTGCGCCGCGCCCGCCAGCCGCGCCGCCACCATCGGCGTCACGGTGAGGGAGACGATGCCGGAGAGCACCACCGCCGTCGCCAGCGTGACCGAGAATTCGCGGAACAGCCGGCCGATCACGCCCCCCATGGCCAGCAGCGGCAGGAAGACCGCCACCAGGGAAACGGTGATGGAGATGATGGTGAAGCCGATCTCCCGCGCGCCTTCCAGCGCCGCCTGCATCGGCGGCATCCCGCGCTCCCGCAGCCGGGCCATGTTCTCGATCATGACGATGGCGTCGTCCACCACGAAGCCGACCGAGATGGTCAGCGCCATCAGCGAGAGGTTGTTGAGCGAATAGCCCAGCCACCACATGACGCAGAGCGTGCCCAGCAGCGACAGCGGCACGGAGATGCTGGCCGCCAGCACCGAGGACTTCCGCCGCAGGAACATCGCGATCACCACGATGACCAGCGCGATGGAGATCAGCAGCGTCTTCTCCACCTCATGCACGCTGGCGCGGATGGTGGTGGAGCGGTCGTTCTGCACTTCCAGGCGGGTGCCGGCGGGAAGGTAGGATTCCAGTTCCGGCAGCAGGGCGCGCACGCCGTCCACCACCTCGATGACATTGGCGTCGGGCTGCTTATAGATCTGCAGCAGCACGGAAGGCCGGTCGTTGTACCAGGCGGCCTGCCGCCGGTTGCGGCTGCCGTCGGTGACGCGCGCGATGCCGGAGAGGCGCACGATGCCGGTGTCGGTGGCCTTGATCACCAACGTGGCGAACTGCTCGGCCCGGCCGAGCCGGTCGTTGAGGGAAAGCGACGCCGACTGCCCGGCGCCCTCGATGCTGCCGATGGCGCCGGTAACATTGGAACTGGTGATGGCGGTGCGGATATCCTCCAGCGAGATGCCGGCCGCCGAGGCCGCCGCCGGGTTCACCGCCACCCGTACCGCCGGCTGGTCCGCGCCGCCCACCTGCACCTGCGCGACGCCCGTGACGCGGGACAGCAGCGGGCCCACCGTGCTGTCCGCCAGGTCATAGAGGCCGGTGCCGGGCAGGCGGTCCGAGGTGATGGCCAGGATGAAGACCGGCGAATCCGCCGGGTTGAACTTGCGCACGGAAGGCGGCGTCGGCATGCCGGAAGGCAGGTCCTGCCGCGCCGCGTTCACCGCCGCCTGCACGTCCCGCGCCACATCCGCCTGGCTGCGGGAGATATCGAATTGCACGATGATGTTGCCGCTGCCGGTGGAGGCATTGGACGTCATCTCGGTGATGCCGGCGATCTCGCCGATGCGGCGTTCCAGCGGCGCGATGACGGTCGCGGCCAACGTCTCCGGATTGGCGCCGGGCTGGCTGGCGGTGACCAGCACGGTCGGGATATCGACGCGGGGCAGCGCCGAGACCGGCAGCCGCATGAAGGCGACCGCGCCAAAGAGCGCCAGCCCCACCGCCATCAGCAGCGTGGCAACAGGCCGCCGGATGAAGGGGGCGGAGACGGAGAACATCGCTTATTCCGCCGCCGCCGGCTTCGGCTGCCGCCAGCGCTCGAACCGCGCCCGCGCACCTTCCATGGCCAGGTAGATGGCGGGCGTGGTGAAGAGCGTGATGACCTGGGAGAGCAGCAGCCCGCCGACAATGGAGACGCCCAGCGGCTGACGCAGCTCCGACCCCGTGCCGCTGCCCAGCATCAGCGGCAGGGCGCCCAGCAGGGCGGCGGCGGTGGTCATCATGATGGGGCGGAAGCGCAGCAGGGCGGCCTCGCGGATGGCCTCGCGTGGGGCCATGCCATGGTCGCGCTGCGCCTCCAGCGCGAAGTCGATCATCATGATGGCGTTCTTCTTCACGATGCCCATCAGCAGGATGATGCCGATCAGCGCCACCACCGAAAGGTCCATCCCGAAAAGCTCCAGTGCCAGCAAGGCGCCGATGCCGGCGGAGGGCAGCGTGGAGAGGATGGTGATGGGGTGGATGAAGCTCTCGTAGAGCATCCCCAGCACGAGGTAGATCACCACCACCGCCGCCAGGATCAGCAGCGGCTGCCCGGCGAGGGAGCTGGTGAATTCCGCCGCATCCCCGGTGAAGCGCCCGGCGATGGTGGAGGGCATGCCCAGCTCGGCCTCCGCCGCGCGCACCGCCTCCACCGCGGCGCCCAGCGCATAGCCTTCCGCCAGGTTGAAGGAGAGGGTGACGGCGGGGAACTGGTTCTCCCGCGTCACCAGCAGCGGGCCGTTGGTGCGGGTGACGCTGGCGATCTCGGCCAGCGGCACCTGGCCATTGGCGCCGGTGATGCGAAGCTGGCCAATGGCCGAGGCATCAGTGCGGATGCGGTCGCTGGCCTCCAGCACCACGCGGTACTGGTTGCTCTGGCCATAGATGGTGGAAATCTGCCGCTGGCCATAGGCGTCGTAGAGCGCGTTGACCACCGCCTGCATGGAGATGCCGAGCCGCGCTGCACGGTCGCGGTCCACCTGCACCGCCATGCGCAGGCCCTCGTTGCGCTGGTCGCTGGCGACATCGCGCAGTTCAGGCCGGGCGCGTAGGGCTTCCAGCAGGCGCGGCGCCCATTGGGCCAGCTCGTCGGCATCGGCATCGGTCAGCACATACTGGTACTGCGTGGTGGCGGCCCGCGCACCGATCTGGATGTCCTGCACCGCCTGCGGGTAGCCGACGATGCCGGGCACCCGCGCCATGGCGTCCTTCAACCGTGCGATGACGGCGAAGGCATCGGCATCGCGCTCGTCACGCGGCTTCAGCACGGCGGTGATGCGGCCGGTGTTCTGCGCTGGGTTCAGCGTGCCGGAACCCGCCACTGAGGCCACCGAGGCCACCGCCGGGTCCTGCGCCACCACGGCCGCCATCGCATCCTGCATCTCGACCAGTCGGGCAAAGGAGACATCCTGCGGCGCCTCGGTATTGATCACCACCAGGCCGGTATCCTGCTGCGGCAGGAAGCCCTTGGGCATCACGACGTAAAGCCAGCCCGTCAGCGCCACGCTGGCGGCGGCCACCAGCAGCGTCGCCACTTGGTGCCGCATGGTGAAGGCCAGGGCGCTGCCATAGCGGTCCCGCAGCCAGTCGAAGGAACGCGTGGTCCAGCGGGCGGCGAGACCGGGCTTGCTGTCCTTCGGGTCGCGCAGCACCAGGGCGCACATCATCGGCGTCAGGGTGAGGGAGACGACCATGGAGACCAGCACCGTCGCCGTCAGCGTTTCCGCGAATTCGCGGAACAGCCGGCCCACCACGCCCTGCATGAACAGCAGCGGAATGAACACCGCGATCAGCGACAGCGTCAGCGAGACGATGGTGAAGGCGATCTGCCGCGAGCCCTCATAGGCGGCTTCCAGCGGCTTCTTTCCTTCCTCCATCAGGCGGACGATGTTCTCGATCATCACGATGGCATCGTCCACGACGAAGCCCGCCGCGATGGTCAGCGCCATCAGGGAAAGATTGTCGAGCGAATAGCCCATCGCCGACATCACCGCGAAGGTGCCGATGATGGAGAGCGGCAGCGAGACCGCCGGCACGAAGGTGGCGCGCAGGCTGCCGAGAAACAGGTAGATCACCCCCACCACCAGCGCCACGGAGAGCACCAGGGTGAACTGCACTTCATGCACGCTGGCGCGGATGGTCTCGGTGCGGTCCGACACCATCTCCAGCCGCGCGCCAGCCGGGATGGCGGTGCGGAGCTCCGGCAGGATGGCCTGAATCTGGGAGACGGTATCGACGATATTGGCGCCCGGCTGGCGCTGCACGTCGATCAGGATGGCCTCGTGGCCATTGTGCCAGGCACCGTTGCGGGCATTCTCCAGCGCCTCCACCGCTTCACCCACGTCGCGCAGCCGCACGGGCGCGCCGTTCTGGTAGGTGATGATGACATCGGCGAACTCGGCCGGCGTGGTGATCTGGTCATTGGCCAGGATGGTGGAGGACTGGCGCGGCCCGTCCAGCGAGCCCTTCGGCGAATTCAGGTTGGCATTGGTGACGGCGGTGCGCACCGCCTCCATGCCCAGGCCATAGGCAGCCAGCCGCGCCGGGTCGATGCGCAGCCGCACGGCGGGGCGCATGTTGCCCTGCACCGTCACGCGGCCGACGCCGCTGATCTGCGCCAGCTTCTGCGCCAGCAGCGTATCGGCGGTATCCGAGAGCCGCGCGATGGGCAGGGTGTCGGAGGTGAGCGCTAGGGTGACGATCGGCGGGTCCGCCGGGTTCACCTTGGAATAGACGGGCGGGTAGGGGAGGTTGGAGGGCAGGGTGCCGCGCGCGCCGTCCAGCGCCGCCTGCACGTCCTGCGTCGCCTCGTCCATGCTCTTGTTCAGCGCGAATTGCAGCGTGATGCGGCTGATGCCCGGCCCGCTGACCGACGACATGCTGGACAGGCCGGAGATCTGCGCCAGCTGCCGCTCCAGCGGCGCCGTGATCAGCAGCGCCGCCGTCTCGGCGGAGGCGCCGGGCATCTGCGTGCTGACCTCGATCGTCGGGAAATCCACGATGGGCAGGGCCGAGACCGGCAGCCGCAGATATCCCATGACCCCCGCCAGCAGCACCGCGATGGCCAGCAGCGTGGTGGCCACCGGGCGGGAGATGAAGGGGGCGGAGATATTCACGACGCATTCCCCGTGGTGGCGCCAGGGGCAGTGGCCGGCGGCTGCGCCGGGGCAGCACCAGGCTGCGGCGGGTCGCGCCGGCGCTGGCCGGGCTCAACGGCACCCGCTGCCGGCGCGGCGCGGGGCGCCGCCGTCTGCGGCTCGGCGGGCGTGACGCGGCTGCCGGCATTCAGCCGCAGCGCGCCGGAGGTCACCACCTGCTCCCCGGGCGCGAGGCCCTGGCGCACCGCCGCCTCGCTCTGCGTGACGGCGCCGAGCACGATGTCGCGCATCTCCACCGTGTTGTCCGGCTTCACCACGAAGGCATAGGCGCCGCGCGGGCCCTGCTGCACCGCCACCAGCGGCACCACCACCGCATCCTGGATCACTTCCATGCGGATGCGCAGGTTGACGAAGGCGCCCGGCCAGAGCCGCCCGCTGTCATTGGGGAAGGTAGCCTTCACGCGCACGGTGCCGGTGGCGGCATCCACGGCATTGTCCACGGTCAGCACGGTGCCGCGCTCCACCGGGTCGCTGGCCTGGGCGGGGATGCTTTCCACCGGCACCGGGCCCGCGGCCATGGCGCGCAGCAGCCGCGGCAGCTCCTGCTGCGGCAGGCTGAAGGTGGCGGCAATGGGCCGTAGCTGCGTGACCGTGACAAGACCCTCGGCATCCGAGGAACGCACGATGTTGCCGGGATCAACCTGCCGCAAACCGACGCGCCCATCGATGGGGGAACGGATCACAGTGTAGTCGAGCTGTGTCTTGGCACTGTCGATGGCGGCCTGGTCCTGCTGGATCTGCGCCTCGAACATCGCCACCTGGGCGCGCTGGGTATCCACCTGCTGCCGCGTCACGCCACTGGCGGAGAGCAGCTGCTGGTAGCGCGCCAGGTCCACCTTGGCATTGGCCAGCTGGGCGGCGTCATAGGCCTTCTTGGCCTCGGCCTGGGCCAGGGCGGCACGGTAGGTGCGGTCGTCGATGCGGGCCAGGATGTCGCCGGCCTTTACCTCCTGCCCCTCCCGGAACAGCAGCTCCATGAGCTGGCCTTCCACCTGCGGCCGCACCACCACGCTGGCGAGCGCGGAGACGGTGCCCAGCGCATCGAGCGTCAGCGGCAGGTCGCGCTGCTCGGCGGTGGTCATGGTGACGGGAATGGCCACGGCGCCGGGAGCACCGGGGCCGCCGCCAGGGCCACGCCCGCCACGCCGGCTGCCGGGAACGGCGGCAGGGGCGCTGTTGCCGGCCTCCTGCGCCGCCGAGCGCTGCTGCCACCACCACCAGCCGCCGGCCAGCACAGCGGCCAGCACCAGCAGCATCACGAGGAAACGGAAAAATCGAGACATGAGGCTTCCTCGGGGAAAGGTCAGGGCCGCCTGGCCGCGCCGGGCTGCCAGCCGCCGCCAAGGGCGCGGAAAAGGCCGACCGCGGCCTGCAGGCGCTGCAGCCGCGCCTGCACCAGCTGGTTGCGGGCCGTGAACAGCGTCTGCTGGGTGTTCAGCAGCGTGATCAGGTTGATGGTGCCGGCGCGAAGCTGCGCTTCCGCGATGTCGGAGGCGCGCTGGGCACGGCTGGCGGCTTCCCGCCGCAGGTCTTCCTGCGCCGTGGTCTCGCGCAGCGCCACCAGCGCATCCTCCACATCGCTGAGCGCGGCGACGATGGCGCGGCGGTATTCCACCACCAGCTCCTCCTGCTGCGCACGGCTCAGTTCCACCCGGCCCTGGCGGGCGCCGTTGTCGAAGATCGTCTGGGTCACGCTGCTGGCCAGCGACCAGAACTGCGCCTCCGGCCGCAGCAGCGTGCCCAGCACGAGGCTGCTGAAGCCGCCCTGGGCCGAGAGCGTGACGCTGGGCAGCAGCGCCGCGCGGGCGGCGGCGACATCGGCATTGGCGGCCGCGAGGCTGGCTTCCGCCGACCAGACATCCGGGCGGCGGGCCAGCAGCTCGGCGGGCAGGCCGGGGGCGGCGGCGGGTACCCGCAGGGTGTCCAGCCCACCGGGCAGCACCTGCACATCCTCCGGCGGGCGGCCGACCAGCACGGCCAGGGCATTGATGCTCTGGGCGATGCTCTGCCGCAGGGAAGGCAACTGCGCTTCCTGCTGCGCCACCACTGTTTCCTGCTGCGCCAGGTCCAGCCCGGTGGCTACCCCCGCCGCGACCTGGGAGCGGATGACGGACAGGATGCGCCGCGCGGCCTGCAGGTTCTCTTCCTGCACCCGCAACTGCTCGCGCGTCGTCAGGATGTCGAAATAGGTATTCGCGACGCTGGACTGGGTGGTCAGCATCACCGTGGCGGCGTCATAGCGGCTGGCCTGGGCCGAAAGGCGTGCGGCCGCCGCCGTGTTGCGGTTCAGGCCCCAGAAATCGACCTCGTAGCTGGCCGAGAGGCTGAGGTCGTAGGAAGTCGTGCGCCGGTTGCCGCCGCCGGTCTGGCGCCGGGAGGCATCTGCCCCGCCGGTGACCGTGGGCAGCAGCGCGGCACCAGCGATGCGCGCCTGGGCATCGGCCTGCCGCACCCGCGCGGCGGCGACGGCGATGTCGAAGGCGCCTTGGCTGGCCTCCTCCATCAGCCGGTTCAGTTCCGGGGCATTGAAGCCGCGCCACCAGTCGGGGTCCGGCCACTGGGCCGGCTGCCGCGCGGCGGCATCGCGGAAGCTGCTGGGCAGGGTGAGGCCGGATGGCGTGGCCTCGGGCCGGATGGCGCAGCCGGTCAGGGCCAGCAGGGCCAGGAAGCCGGCGGCCGGGAGGCGGACGGCGGTGGTCATTCGCGATTCTCGGGCATGTCGGCCAGCAGCCTGCGCCGGCCTTCGGGCGAAATCGCGGCGGTGGCCCGGGCCAGGCTGTCTTCATAGGCTTCGCTGAAGGCCGCCCAGCGGTGGCGCCCCTCGGCCATGGCGGCGCGCAGGGCTTCCTCGGAGAAGGGCTCGGCCCCGATGGCGCGGCCCACCTGCGGCCGGGCCTGCCACATGTCGCGCCGCAGCGGCTCCCAGCGCGGGCGGCTTTCCTCCATCACGCGGTGGAAGGTGGCGCGGTCCTCGGGGCCGAGCACGCGCTCCATCCGCGCCTGCAGGCCGCGCACGCCATGCGGCCGGCCCGCGTCGGGCCAGAACAGCAGCGCGCCGAAGACGAGGTTCAGGGCCAGCGACGCACCCAGCGCCGCCTTTAGGATCAGCTTTGCGGAAGAAGATGTCACTCGGTGCTCTCGATCATCGCGATCTGGCGCGGGGCGCTGAAATCAGGCGCCTCGGAAAGGGGGGCGAAGGTCAGCCAGAGGCCGCAGGCCAGCAGCGTCGCAAGGGCGCCGCCGCCGAAGGGCAGCAGCGGCCGCAGCCAGGCCAGGGCGCCGGGGCGTTCCGGCAGCGGCATGCGGGCCACCCGCCCGGCCACATGCGTCCGCATCCGGGCCAGGGTGGCGGCGTCGGGCAGGGCGCGGCTCTCCCGCAGGGCATCCTCCAGCGTGGCGGCGCGGTGCAGCAGCGCCTGCGCCTCCGGGGAGGCCATCAGCAGGACGCGGGCGGCCTGCGCCTCGGCCGGCGGCCAGCGGCCGAGGTCGGCGCCATGGGCGTCCAGCAGGTGTTCGAAACGGGACATGCGCATCGGGGCCTCCTCAGCCACCACCCAGCCGTGCCGCCAGGAAGTGCCGCGCGCGCCGCAGCAGCCCTTCCAGCGCACGGGGGGAGACGGAGAGCGCCGCCGCCGCCTCGGCGCCCGGCATCTCGGCGTCGTAGAACAGGGCCAGGGCGGCCCGCTGCCGCGCCGGCATCTCGTCCAGCGCACCGGCCAGCATGGCGCGCTGCTGGCGGGTGGCGGCGCGCTGCTCCGGGTCGGCCTCCGGGGCCGGGGTATCCTCGGAAGGCGCGGGGGCCACGCGGCCGGCGGCGCGGGCATGGTCGATGGCCAGGTTGGTGGCGATGCGGTGCAGCCAGGTGGAAAAGCGCGCCTTTGAAGGGTCGAAGCGCCCGGCGGCCTGCCAGGCGCGCAGCATGGCCTCCTGCGCCACGTCCTCGGCGGCGGCGGCATCCCCGGTGACGCGATACGCCAGCCTGTAGAGCCGGGGCAGGTGGCGCAGCGAGAGCTGGTCGAAGGCCAGGCGGTCGCCATCCGCCGCCCAGGCGATCAGCGTCTCGTCACTCGCGCCGTTGCGGTCACGTTGCAGGATGGCGGAAGTCTCGGCACGAGGCGCGATGGCGGGCTCGATCCGGCCGGGGGCCGCGTCCAGGAGGAAGGAAAGAAACATGGGCTGCCGTTGTTCTCCCCGGTGATACGGCGAGCCAGCGCGCAACCCATGCCATCAAACGCAGAAATTTTGTATCGGTTGTTACTTGGTGCCGTAGAGCCGGTCGCCGGCATCGCCCAGGCCAGGGCGGATATAGGCGTGGCTGTCCAGTTCGCGGTCGATGGAGCAGGTGAAGACCGGCACGTCCGGATGCGTCTCGGTCAGCACCTTCATGCCTTCCGGGGCCGCCAGCAGGCAGGCGAAGCGCAGCTGGGTGGCGCCGGCCTGCTTCAGCCGCGTCAGCGCGGCGGCGGCGGAATGGCCGGTGGCCAGCATGGGGTCCACCACGATCACCAGCCGCTCGCCCACGTCCTCGGGCAGCTTCAGGTAGTATTCCACCGGCTCCAGCGTCTTGGGGTCGCGATAGAGGCCGATATGGCCGACGCGGGCGGAGGGGACGAGGTCCAGCATGCCTTCCGCGATACCGTCGCCGGCACGCAGGATGGAGACGATGCAGAGCTTCTTGCCCGCCAGGATGGGCGCCTGCATGGTTTCCATCGGCGTCTCGATCTCGCGCGTCTCCAGCGGCAGGTCGCGGGTCAGCTCATAGGCCATCAGCAGGCTGATCTCGCGCGCCAGCTGGCGGAACTTGCCGGTGGAACTGTCCTTGTGCCGCATCAGGGTCAGCTTGTGCTGCACCAGCGGGTGGCCGATGACCGTCACTTGCTTCGGTGTCTGGGCGGGGGGCTCGGCCATGGAAAAGGGTTCTCCTGTCAGGGGGGGGCGGCTTTGGGGGCTGCTCTTCCGTCACGACGGCTGCCATGTCCAGACCCATGTTGGTTTGGAAGTTTCGTGCGAAACGTTCCGTGGAATTTTCCATAGAACGAATCGCGTTGCGCATTTACTGAACTCCCGGCAACGATGTGGTCCTCTGCCGCGCCCATGGCGCGGCCAGTAGGGAGCCGGACCATGAAGCGTCGAGACATCTTGCGGAGAGGCGGCCTGGCTGCCGGCCTCGCGGCCTTGGCGTCCCCCGCCGTGTGGGCGCAGAGTGGCGCCTGGCCTAACCGGCCTATCCGCATGATCGTGCCCTACACCCCCGGAGCGGCCACCGATGCCATGGCGCGGCTGGCGGCCATGAAGCTGCAGGAGCGGCTGGGCGTGACCGTGGTGGTGGAGAACCGCCCGGGCGGCAGCGGCACGCTGGGCGGGCAGCTTCTGCTGCAGGCGCCGGCGGATGGCTATACCATCATGGGCTCCGCCTCCATCCACCCCATGGCGCGCCACGTCATGAAGGACGTGCCCTACGACCCGGTGCGGGATTTCCTGCCGCTGGCACGCAGCGCGCGCGGCCCCTGCGTGCTGGTGATGGACCCGCGCCGGCCGGAAACCACCCTGGCCGAGGTCATCGCCGCCGCGAAGGCGCAGCCGGGGAAATGGTCCTTCGCCACGTCTTCCCTCGGCGCCGCCGGGCATCTGGCCAGCATCGAGTTCAACCGCTCCGCCGGCACCGGGATCGAGATCGTGCCCTATCGCGGTTCCGCCCCCGCGCTGACCGATGTGGCGGCGGGCAATGTGCAACTGATGTTCGACCCCGTGCTGGCGACGCTGCCGATGATCCGCGGCGGGCAGTTGCGCGGCCTCGGCATCGCCACGCCCGCGCGCACGCCGCTGGCGCCGGAACTGCCGACGCTGGCGGAATCCGGCCTGCCGGGTTTTGAATTCTATTCCTGGTACGGCGTCTGGGGCCCGCGTGGCCTGCCGCCGAAGATTGCGGCACGCATCAACACCGCTATCGTCGAGGGGCTGCACGAGCCGGAGATGGTGCGGCGGCTGGCGGGGCAAGGATTTGAGCCGGTGCGCGAGACCATTCCCGAGATCGAGGCCGCCATCGCGCAGGATGTCCGGCACAGCGCCGAACTGCTGCGCGTCGCGAAGTTCGAGCCGCAATAAGAAAGTTCAGGAAGACCGCATGAGCATCCAGGCTACCGCCCCCGTCGATCCGCAGGACCACGCGCTGGTGCGCGACTGGTTCCGCGAGCTTTCGGACCATGTCCAGGCCGTGGATTTCGCGGCGGCGCGGCATCTCTTCGCCGATGACTTCATCGCCTTCGGCACCTACAGCAACTTCGTGCCCGGCCGCGACAATGCCGAGGCCAACCAGTGGCGCAAGGTCTGGCCGACCATCGACGGCTTCACCTGGCGGCTGGACGACGTGCAGGCATTGGTTTCGCCGGACCGGCTCTTCGCCGTCGGCATGGCGGTGTGGGATTCCACCGGCTACCTGCCGGATGGAAAGCCTTTCGACCGCAAGGGCCGCGCCACCTGTTCCTTCGCGCGGGAGAAGGTGGGCGAGCCCTGGATCGCGACGCATACCCATATGTCGCTGTTCCGGGGCACGCCCGATGTCTCGCACGGCAACAAGCCGTCGCGCAGTTAGGGCTTACCCCAGGTGGCGGTTGATGGCCGCCACCACATCGGCCTGCGCCTGCCGCGCCTTGGTCAGCAGGCTGGTCTGGCCCAGGAAGCCGTGCGGCACGCCGGAATAGACCTTCAGGTCATGCGGGATGCCGGCTTCCGTCAGGCGCTGGACCAGCTTCAGCGTGTCGTCCAGCAGCGGGTCCAGCCCGGCGGCGATCAGCAGCAGCGGCGGCAGGCCTTCCACCGGCGCGTTCTGCGGCGCCGCGCCGGCATCGTCGCGCGGCGTATCGGCGAGGTAGTGTTTCCAGAACCAGTCCAGCCGCGCAGTGGAAAGCCCGAAGCGCCCGTCACCCAACTCGTGGTGCGAGGGCGTGTCATGGTCGGTGGACAGCATGCCATAGACGATGACGCCCAGGCGCGGCTGCCATTCGCCGCCATCGCGCAGCCGCAGCAGCGCCGCCAGCGCGCCGTTGCCGCCGGCGGAATCGCCGCCGATGCCGATCCGCTCCGGGTCAATGCCCAGGTTGGCGGCTTCCGACCACAGCCAGCGCATTACCGCGACGATCTGTTCCACCGCCGTGGGGTAGGGGTGCTCCGGCGCTAGGGCATATTCCAGGCCGACCACCACCACGCCGGCCTGTTCCGCCACCTCGCGCTTCCAGCGGTCCAGCGTGTCAATATTGCCCAGCGCGAAGCCGCCGCCATGCACATGCAGGTAGGCCGGCAGCACGCCCGTCTTGCCCTTGGGGCGGTAGATGCGCACCGGGGTCGGCGGCGTGGTGGGCAAGGTATGGTTGGAAATCTCCGCTTCCGGCCCGCCTTCGTTGAGGAAGGCCTGGTAGCGGTAGGTGGTGGCACGGGCCTCGGCGACAGGCTGGGTCAGGATATCGCCATTGGCCAGCCCGCGCTGCCGGAAGGTCTCCTGCGCCGCGAGAACCTCGGGGTCAGGCTGGGGGGCAGGGGGCAGGTCGGTCATCGCGGCTCGCGCTCCGGTATCTTGGGGCGGGCAGCTTGGCAGAGCTTCCGTTTCGGCACCAGACGGTCAGCCGCCGCCGGCTGCATCCGCCTCGGCCGAGAGACGCGCCGCGAGGCCTGGCGGCAGCTTCAGCCGATGTGCCAGGGCATCGAGATAGGTCCGCTCGGCCGGGTTGTCCGGGTCGATGGCCAAGCGGCTGGCGAGGAAGAGTTCCGCCGCCTGTTCCGGCGTGCGGGCACTGGCGGCAATGGCGTCCAGGTCGGCGGGGCGGGAGAGCGCGTCGAAGACCAGTGCCTTGGCCTCAGCATCCAGCCCGGCCTGTTCGACCTGGGCGAAGATGGCCTGCTGCTCGGCGGCATCGATATGGCCATCGGCCTTGGCGGCGCCGATCATGGCGTGCACCAGCGCCAGGGCGAAGGGCTGCCCGTCGGCGGCGGGGCGTTCCGGCAGGAAGCTGTCATTGGCCGGCGGGGCGCCGCGCGCCTGCTCCTGCTGCCAGTTCTGGTAGGCGCGGTAGGCCAGCGCGCCCAGCGCCGCGGCGCCACCATGGCTCAGCACGCCGCCGATGCCCTTGCTCTTCTTCTTGCCGCCCAGCAGCAGCCCGATCAGCCCGCCGGCACCGGCGCCGCCCAGAAAGCCGGCGGGAATGCCGCCCGGCAGCCCGGTGCCAGGGCGTGACGCGCCCTGCCCACCCGTGGCCTTTTTCAGCAGGCCACCGAGCTGGCCGGTGCCCTTTCCGTCAGGGCCGAGGAAGCGGTCGAGGAGGGACTTGGCGTCGATCATGCTCTTCAGATCGGGATAAGATTAAAGAAAATCAATATCTGCCTCCGCGCGACCATGGCTGGGGTCGAGACAATGGGCGTGGCTGCTATCCGCCAGCACCTCGATGACACGGCACTGGCCGACCGTGTCGCCGTGGACTTCCAGCATCCGCTCCAACTCCGTCTTCAAGGATTGCAGCCGGGCGATGCGGCTGCTGACGGCGGCAAGCTGTTGCCGCGCGATGGCATCGGCATCGGCGCAGGGAGTGTCGGGGCCGGCCTCTGCCAGACGCAACAGGTCGCGGATGGCTTCCATGGAGAAGCCCATGTCGCGGGCATGGCGGATAAAGGCGAGGCGGCGGCGGTGCGGCTCAGCGTAAAGGCGCTGGTTGCCGGCGGTACGGGGTGGCTCCGGCAGCAGCCCGACTGTTTCGTAGTAGCGGATGGTGCGGACATTGGTGCCGGTCAGGCGCGCGAGGTCACCAATGGAGAAGGTCGTCATGCCAGGACATCCGGTTTTTGACAGCCTTTCAGATAGGGGGCCGGACAGGATTTTGAATTCGGGGCCTGCGGCCGAGTAAGCTTCCTAAAAGGCTTTGGATGGGCGCATTGTCTTGACCCTGGCGGAAGAGGCCGTCGCTGCATCTCGCACGACGCAACATAACAACCCGCTGTCACAGATCTGGGGCTTGTCCTTCGTCAGGTCCGACTGACCCAGGGTTTGTGACAATTAACTAATTGATCTCATTCCTCTTGAACCTCCAGTCCCTGGAGGTCCCATAACACATGCCGTCGAACAAGGATTGGAGGCAGGCGATGGCACGGGAGACGGAGGCGGAGACACTCGCCTGGCGGGTGGAGGGGATGGACTGCGCCGCCTGCGTCGCCAAGGTGGAGAAGGCCGTGGGCCGGTTGCCTGGCATCACCGATATCCGCGTCAATCTGATGGCCGAGCGGCTGAGCCTGCGGCGGGCGGAGGATGGCGCCTCGGCCGAGACGATTGAGCGGCAGGTCAATGCCCTCGGCTACCGCGCCCGCCTTGTCGCCCCGGCGGAGGGGCCAGTGCCGGAGCATGGCCATGGCGGCTGCGGTTGCGGGCATGTGCAGGGCGGCGGCCATGATCACGACCATGGGCATAAGAACGGGCATGGGCACGCCCACAGCCACGGCGGCATCGTGCATGCTCATGGCGAGGAGGAGGAACTGCCCCTCGGCACCCCCTGGTGGCAGCGCGGCAAGGCGCGGTTGGTCTTCCTGATTGGTGCGCTGGTGGTCGCGGCCTGGGTGCTGGCGCATCTGCTGCCTGCGCTGGCCGGCTGGTTCTGGCTGGCGGCGACGCTCACCGGGCTGGTGCCTTTCGGCCGCCGGGCGCTGGTGCTGGCCCGTGCCGGCAGTCCCTTTTCCATTGAGACGCTGATGTCCGTCGCGGCCCTTGGCGCCATCGCCATCGGCGCGACGGAGGAGGCGGCGTTGGTGGTCTTCCTCTTCGCCCTGGGGGAACTGCTGGAGAATGTGGCAGCCGGCCGCGCCCGCGCCGGCATCCGCGCCCTGGCGGCGCTGATGCCCGCTACGGCACGGCGTGAAACCGCCACCGGGGAGTTGGAGGAAGTGCCCGTCGCCGCGCTGCGCCCCGGCGACATCCTGCGCCTGCGCCCCGGCGACCGTGTGCCCAGCGATGGCGAGATCCTGGAAGGCCGCTCAGCCATGGATGAAAGCCCCGTCACCGGTGAAAGCGTGCCGGTGCTGCGCGGCCCGGGCGAGCCGGTGGTGGCGGCCTCCATCAGCACCGATGGCGCGCTGCGCCTGCGCGTCACGCGCGGAGCGGCGGATAACACCCTGGCCCGCATCGTGCGGCTGGTGGAGGAGGCCACGGCGTCCCGCGCCCCCACCCAGCGCTTCATCGAGCGCTTCAGCGCCTGGTGGACGCCCGGCGCCATGGCGGCCTCCGCGCTGACCATGCTGCTGCCGCCGCTGCTCTTTGGCGGGGAATGGGGCACCTGGTTCTATCGCGGGCTGGCGCTGCTGCTGGTGGCCTGCCCCTGTGCGCTGGTGATCTCGGTGCCGGCGGCCATGGCCTCTGGCCTCTCGGCCGGGGCGCGGCGCGGGCTGCTGGTGAAGGGCGGCGCGGCGCTGGAAGCCATCGGCGGCGCCAGGAGCATCGCCTTCGACAAGACGGGAACCCTGACCGAGGGCCAGCCCCGCGTCACCGACCTGATCCCCCTGGGGGGCGCCGATGCCGACATGGCCTTGCGGCTGGCGGCGGCGGCGGAGCAGGAATCCGCCCACCCCCTGGCGCGCGCCATCCTGGCCGAGGCCGAGGCGCGCGGGCTTTCCCTGCCGCCCGCGACCGAGAGCGGCGCCGTGGCCGGCCGTGCCGTGCAGGCGGTGGTGGAAGGGCGGCGCATCTCGGTCGGCAGCCCGCGCCATGCCGCCGAGGCCGGCGCCGCCTTGGATGATGCCCGCGTCGCCATGCTGGAGGCCGAGGGCAAGACGGTGGTGGCCGTACTGGCCGATGGCCTGCCCCTGGTCCTGATCGCCCTGCGGGACGAGCCGCGGGAGGATGCCGCCGCCGGCATCGCCGCGCTGCGGCGCCTGGGCCTGCGCCCGGTGATGCTGACCGGCGACAATCCGCGCACCGGCGCCGCCATCGCGGGCATGCTGGGCATGGAGGTGGAAGCCGGGCTGCTGCCCGCCGACAAGCTGCGGCATATCGGCCTGCTGCGGCAGGCCGGGCCGGTGGCCATGGTGGGGGATGGCATCAATGATGCCCCGGCGCTGGCGGCGGCCTCGGTCGGCATCGCCATGGGCGGCGGCACCGATGTGGCGCTGGAGGCCGCGGATGCCGCCCTGCTGCGCGGCAAGGTGGCGGGCGTGGCGGAGCTGGTGCAGCTCTCCCGCGCCACCCTGTCCAATGTGAGGCAGAATGTGGCGGTGGCGGTGGGGCTGAAGCTGGTGCTGCTGGTGACCACGCTGCTGGGCATCACCGGGCTCTGGCCCGCCATCCTGGCGGATACTGGCGCCACGGTGCTGGTGACGCTGAACGCATTGCGGCTTCTGGCCTGGCGGCCACGCCCGGCATGAAAGGCGCCGCCACGCCCCCGCTGACTCTTGTATTTGCGAAGCATTCTCATTAAGGGGCAGGGAGGCTTCGTCGGGCGCGTCCATGCGGTCCCGGCAATTCCGGAGATTCCGCATGTCGCCGACTTCTTTCGGCCCCAGGGCCGGCCGCCTGCTGTGGCTGCTGGGAGCCACGGCCTTGTCGCCTGTCACCGCCTGGGCCCAGGCCGCCGAGGCGCCCGCCGACACGCTGGTCCTGCCCATGGTCGATGTCACCGGCCGCGCCGAAAGCGCGCTGGAGCCGGTGCGCGGCTTCGTGGCCGAGCAGCAGATCTCCGGCACCAAGACCGACACGCCGCTGATCGAAAGCCCGCAAAGCATCTCCGTGGTGCCGCGCGACCAGATCGACGCGCGTCAGGCGCAGACCATGGGCGAGGCGCTGCGCTACACCGCCGGCGTCCGCACCGAGAACTACGGCACCGACAGCCGCACCGACTGGTTCCAGATCCGCGGCTTCAATGCCCAGGACAACGGCATCTTCCTCAACGGCCTGCGCTACAACACCGGCTATGCCGGCACCATGTTCGAGACCTATGGCCTGGAACGCTACGAGGTGCTGCGTGGCCCGACCTCGGTGCTCTACGGCCAGATCGCGCCCGGCGGCCTCGTCAACATGGTGCAGCGCCGGCCGACCGAGCAGCAGATGGGCGAGGTGCGCCTGACCGCCGGCAGCTTCGGCCGGCTGCAGGGCCAGGGCTATTCCAGCGGCCCGCTGAGCAGCGACGGCACCTGGACCTACGGCTTCACCGGCCTGGTGCGGGATGCCGATACCCCGGTGGATGAGGTCAAGGACAACCGCATCTTCCTGGCGCCGACGCTGACCTGGCGCCCCACCACCGATACCTCGCTGACCCTGCTGGGCTACTACCAGCGGGACCGCACCTCGGGGAACCAGTTCCTGCCCTACGAGGCAACGGTGGAGCGCACGCCCTTCGGCCGTGTCAGCCGCAGCCGCTTCACCGGCGAGGAGGATTTCGACCGCTTCAACCGCTCGCAGTATGGCATCGGCTACGAGCTGTCCCATCGCTTCGACAATATCTGGTCCTTTCAGCAGAACCTCCGCTACAGCCATAGCAAGATCAACTGGGACCAGGTCTATGGCGGCGGGCTTGAGGCGGACCAGCGCACGCTGAGCCGCTTCGCCTATACCGCCAATATCGATGTCGGCACCTTCCAGGTGGACAACCAGCTGAAGGCGCAGTTCGCCACCGGGCCGCTGAACCACACGGTGCTGGCGGGCTTCGACTACAGCCAGGTGAACTACCGCAACGCGCAGTATTTCGCCTCCGCTCCGTCCCTGGACCTCTTCGCGCCGGTCTATGGCAGCCCGGTGCCGGCGTTGACCCAGCCCTACGACAACGTGCGGCAGGTCAATACGCAGTACGGCCTCTACCTGCAGGACCAGATCCGCTGGGGCAACCTGGTGCTGGTGGGCGGCATCCGGCATGACTGGGCCTATTCCGATATCGATGACCGTGATGCCGGCGGGGTGCACAGCTACCAGAACGACAAGGCCTTCACCTGGCGGGTGGGCGCGCTCTACCTGGCCGATAACGGCCTCGCGCCCTATGCCAGCTACGCCCGCTCCTTCCAGCCGCAGATCGGCACGGATACCGCCGGCATCGCCGCGGGTTGGGCCCCGCTGGAAGGCGAGCAGTACGAGGTCGGCATCAAGTTCCAGCCGAACGGCCTGCGCTCCTTCATCCAGGTGGCGGCCTTCCACCTGACGCAGCAGAACACGCTGACGCCGGACCCGGTGAACGTGTTCCAGCAGGTCTCGGTCGGCCAGATCCGTGTGCGCGGCGTGGAGGTGGAAGCCACCGCCGAGCTGGGCAACGGCCTGAGCCTCGTTGGCTCCTATACCTATCTCGACCCCGAGATCACCCAGAGCAACACCGCCGCCGAGATCGGCCGCCGCCCCGCCGGCGTCGCCAAGAACAGCGCGGGGCTTTACGCGGAATACAGCCTCGCGCGTCTCGCCGGGCCGATCGGTGGCCTGACGGTGGGTGCGGGCGTGCGCTACCTCGGAAATACCTCGGCGGTGAACACCGGCGGCGCGGTGGTGCCCTCCACCACCCTCTTCGATGCCGGCATCCGCTACGACCTGTCCCGCCTCAGCGAGAGCATGAAGGGGCTGATGCTGAACGTCACCGCCAGCAACCTGGCGGATACCCGCTATGTCTCCCGCTGCTCGGGCACCACGGGTTGCTTCTACGGCAATCGGCTGAATGTTCTGGGTAGCGTCAGCTACATCTGGTGAAAATAAGCTAACCCCCGGCGTAATCGCGCCGGGGGGCTGGACATCCCGCCGCCGCGCTCGACATGCTGTTGCAGCGACGGGAGTTTGTTTGATCGTGCAACCCAAGCCCCTGGTGAAGACCGAGCCCGGTCCCGCCGCCCAGACCTCGTTGCAGGAGCGTCGCCCGCGCAGCCTGAAGCACGGCGACAGCTTCGCCCTGTTTGACCGCGCCGGCGATCTCGATGGGCTGTCCGGAAGCCCGGAAGGGCTGTTCCACCTCGATACCCGCTACCTCTCGCGCCTGGGGCTGCGGGTGAACGGGCAGGTGCCAGTGCTGCTGGGCTCGGCCGTCAGTCCCGACAACATCACCCTGACCTGCGACCTGACCAACCCGGAGATGCCGGCCGATGCCGGCGGGCCTTTGCCAGCCGGGCGGCTACATCTGCGCCGCACCAAGTTTATCTGGAACGGTGCCTGCCATGAGCGCATCGCCCTGCGGAACTACGGCCACCACAAACGGCAGGTGCAGCTGGATTTCACGTTCCATGCCGACTTCGCCGATCTGTTCGAGGTGCGCGGCCGCAGCCGCCCGGCCCGTGGCCGGATGCACGAGCCGGTGGTGGAGGATGCACGCGTCACCCTCCGCTATACCGGGCTCGACGACGTCACCCGCAGCACCACGCTCAGCTTCGCGCCGGCACCCGACAGCATCGGCGCGGATGGCGCCAGCTTTCTGGTGGAACTGCAGCCGGGGCAGCGCTGCGTCCTGTTCCTGTCGGTGGCGGTGCGGGAAGTGGCGGCCGAGGCGCCGCCGGGCGGCGCGCCCCTGACGGCGGACCGCGCCTTCCATGCGGCGTTGCGTACCTCCCGCCGGGCCTCGCGGCAGGTGGCGGCGCGGGCGGCGCGGGTGGAAAGCTCCCACGAGATCTTCAACGAGGTGCTGCGCCGCGCCAGCGCCGACCTCGACATGCTGCTGACGGACAAGCCGGGCGGGCCCTATCCCTATGCGGGCATCCCCTGGTTCAGCACCGCCTTCGGCCGCGATGCGCTGATCACCGCCTGGCAGACGCTGTGGTTCGACCCCGCCATCGCGCGCGGCGTGCTGCATTTCCTCGCCGCCACCCAGGCACGGGAGGAAGACCCTGCCAATGACGCCGAGCCGGGCAAGATCCTGCATGAGATGCGCGCCGGCGAGATGGCGCGGCTGCGGGAGGTGCCCTATGGCCGCTACTACGGCAGCGTCGACTCAACGCCGCTCTTCGTGATGCTGGCCGGCGCCTATCTGGACCGCAGTGGCGACCTGGACCTGTTGCGGGATCTCTGGCCGAATATCGAGGCCGCCCTCGGCTGGATCGATTCCGCCGGAGACCGGGACGGCGACGGCTTCGTGGAATACCAGCGCCGCACGCCGCAGGGGCTGGAGAACCAGGGCTGGAAGGACAGCGCCGACAGCATCTTCCATGCCGATGGCACCCTCGCGGAAGGGCCGATCGCGCTGGTCGAGATGCAGGCCTATGTCTATGCCGCCTGGCAGGCCGCGGCCCGGATCGGCCGGGCCCTGGGCCTTGACGGGCGTGCCGCTACCCTGGAGGCGCGCGCCGCCCGGCTGCGGGAGGATTTCGATGCCGCCTTCTGGGATGAGGAACTCGGCACCTATGTTCTGGCGCTGGATGGCGCCGACCGGCCTTGCCGGGTGCGGTCCTCCAATGCCGGGCACGCACTCTTCGCCGGCATCGCGAAGCCGGAACGGGCGGCGCGGCTGGTGGCCACGCTGATGGACCCCGCCAGTTTCTCTGGTTGGGGCATCCGTACCCTGGCGGTGGGGGAGGTGCGTTACAACCCCATGAGCTACCACAACGGCTCCGTCTGGCCGCACGACAATGCCATGATCGCCGAAGGCTTCTCGCGATACGGCTACCGGGCCGAGGCGGCGCGGGTGCTGGAAGGCATGTTCGCCGCTGCCGAGCATCTGGAACTGCGGCGGCTGCCGGAGCTTTTCTGTGGCTTCCCCCGCCGCAACGGAGATGCGCCCACGCCTTACCCGGTGGCCTGCGCGCCGCAGGCCTGGGCAGCGGTTTCGCCACTGTCGCTGATGGCGTCCTGCCTCGGCCTGAGTTTCGCGCCTGAGATCCGCTGCATCAGCTTCCAGCGCCCCGCCTTGCCGGCCTTTCTGCATGCGGTGACGCTGCGCAACCTGAGGCTGGGGGAAGCGCGGATCGATATTGGCTTCCGCCGGGTGGAGGAGGGAGTCGGCATGGCCGTGCTGGCGCGCGAGGGTGACATCCGCGCCACCATGACGAGCTGATTGGCCATCGAAAATTCGGGGTTTGGTGGAATAGACCTTATCAGGAGCGTGATTTAACATCGCGCCAAAGCCCCGCCACCGGGCGGGCCAGGAAGAAGGACAGCGCCAGATGCCACATGACGGGCACGACCATTCCTCGCTGGAGGGGCCGCCGGATGGCTGGAAGCACACCGGCGTCCGCGTGATCCCTGGCGACAGGCTGGATGAGAATACTGCGCAGACCCCCGGCATGCACCGCGCCGCCGCCATCAACCTGGCGCGCGTCGGGGCGCAGAAGATCTGGGCGGGCACGGTGCATATCCATGCCAATGCCAAGACCGGCGCGCATCATCACGGGCCGCTGGAAAGCGTGATCTATGTGGTGAAGGGCCGCGCCCGCATGCGCTGGGGCGAGAAGCTGGAATATGTGGCCGAGGCCGGTCCGGGCGACTTCATCTATGTGCCGCCCTATGTGCCGCACCAGGAGATCAACGCCTCCACCGACGAGACGCTGGAATGCGTGCTGGTGCGCAGCGACAATGAGGCCGTGGTGGTGAACCTGGATATCGAGCCGGCGGAGAAGCCGGAAGACGTGGCCTGGATCGACCCGATCCATAAGGCCTGAATCGGAAAGGGCGCGGGCGGCGAGGCCAGCGCCCTTTTCCTGTCATGGGTCGCCGTCAGTGCGTGCTGGCGGTGCCCGGTGGCTGCGCCCAGTCCTGGGTGCGTGCGGCAACGAGACGCGCGACGCGCGCGGCCTCCGCCGGGGTGGGGAAGGTGGCGCCGTCCAGGTCGTCCACCACGGGGTCCACGGCGCGGAAACGCCAGCCGGTGGCATGAGAGACGGCAACGCCGACGAAGCGGCCCGCGACGTCGATGGGGCGAGAATTGATCATGATCAGGCATTCCCTGGCCGGCGCGCGCGAGGGCGCCGGAACACTCGTAGAAAAGACTCGGATTTTGAGAAGGCTGTGGCGCTTAGCGCCAACAGCGCATTCGTGCCCGGTCGGGCAGCGCCAGGGTCCGGAATACGGAGCGGCGCTTTAGCATTTGGTGACGCGGTGCAAGCTGCATGGGTCAAATCCCGCGGGGCCCGGAGGCCCGATAAGCCATGATTGGCTCGCACTAGGTGACGCCAAACCTTGACATCATCAAGTGGAATTTTTGTTATCCACTTCACCATTGTGGAATAAGCTCCGCGCGAGGAGCGCGCGCAAACCTCGATAGGTGTTGTCTCTGACCCTTCCGCCGGGAAACACTTGGCGGACCGCATCGGAAGGAGTGTCGAAACCATGACCTCTGTACGGACCTCACGCCGGGCGCTGCTCGGCGGCCTGGCACTCGCGGGGCTGGCATGCGGCGGCGCGCGGGCGCAGGCACCGACGCAGCTCCTCAACGTATCCTATGACCCCACGCGGGAATTCTACCGGAGCTATAACGCCTTCTTCGCCGAGCGCTGGAAGGCCCAGGGCGGGCAGGGAGTGCAGATCCGCACCTCCCACGGCGGCTCCGGCCGGCAGGCACGCTCCGTCATCGACGGGCTGCCGGCGGATGTGGTGACGCTGGCCCTGGCTTATGACGTGGATGCCATCGCCGAACGCGGGTTGATCGCTCCCGACTGGCAGAAGCGGCTGCCCTTCAACAGCGCGCCCTATACCAGCACCATCGTTTTCCTGGTGAAGAAGGGAAACCCGAAGAATATCCGGGACTGGGGAGATCTGGCGCGGGAGGGAGTGGGGGTGATCACGCCCAATCCCAAGACCTCGGGCGGCGCGCGCTGGAACCATCTCGCGGCCTGGGCCTGGGCGCTGCGCCAGCCCGGTGGCAGCGAGGCCTCGGCGCAGGAATACCTCGGCAGGCTCTACCGCAACGTGCCGGTGCTGGACACCGGCGCGCGGGGCTCCACCACCACCTTCGCCCGCAACGGCCAGGGCGATGTGCTGCTGGCCTGGGAGAACGAGGCGCATCTCGCCTTCGAGGAATTCGGCCGCGACAAGTTCGAGATCGTTTATCCGCCGCTGTCCATCCTGGCCGAGCCCTCGGTGGCCGTGGTGGACAAGGTGGTGGACCGGCGCGGCAGCCGGGCGCTGGCGGAGGCCTATCTCCAGGCCCTCTACACGCCGGAAGCCCAGGCCCTGGCCGCCAAGCACTTCTACCGCCCGCGTGACGCCGCTGCCCTGGCCGCCGTCGGGGACCGCTTCCCCCGCCTGGAGCTGGTGACGGTGGATGGCGATTTCGGCGGTTGGGCGGCGGCGCAGAAGCGCCATTTCGACGATGGCGGCAGCTTCGACCAGGCTTACCGCCCTGCGCGCTAGGGGAGCCATTCCGGGCTTTGGCGCCTCCCTGGGGGTGACGCTGCTGTGGCTGGGGCTGATCGTGCTGGTGCCGCTGGCGGCCCTGGCCGTCCGGCCCTGGGAGCTGGGGGTGCAGGGCGTGCTGCGCTCCCTGGCCGAGCCGCGGGTACTGGCGGCGCTGCGGCTTTCCTTCCTGGCCTCCCTGGCGGCGGCGGCGGTGAACCTGCCTATCGGGCTGCTGCTGGCCTGGGTACTGGTGCGCGACCGCTTCCCGGGCCGGCGGCTGCTGGATGGCGCCATCGACCTGCCCTTCGCCCTGCCCACCGCCGTGGCGGGCCTGGCGCTGACGGCGCTCTATGCGCCGGAAGGCTGGCTGGGCGCGCCGCTCGGGGCGCTGGGGCTGAAGGTCGCCTATACGCCGCTGGGCGTCGGCATCGCCATGCTCTTCGTGGGCCTGCCCTTCGTGGTGCGCAGCGTCGAGCCCGTGCTGCGCGACCTGCCACGCGAGGCCGAGGAAGCCGCCGCTACCCTGGGCGCCAACCGGCTGCAGACCCTGCTCCGCGTGGTGCTGCCGGCCCTGATGCCGGCGCTGCTGGCGGGCTTCGCCATGGCTTTTGCCCGCGGACTCGGGGAATATGGCAGCGTCATCTTCATCGCCGGCAACATGCCCATGGTGAGTGAGATCGCGCCCCTGCTGATCACCATCCGGCTGGAGCAGTATGACTATGCCGGCGCCGCCGCCGTGGGGCTGGCGATGCTGCTGCTGGCCTTCATGATCCTGCTGCTGCTGAACTGGCTGCAACGCTGGGGCCGCGCCAAATGAGGAACGAGAGCCGCTGGCCCCGGCGTGTCGTGCTCGGCGTCGCCCTGCTGCTAGCGGTGGTGCTGCTCCTCCTGCCCCTGGTCACGGTCTTCGCCGAGGCCCTGCGGCGCGGCCTGGCCCCGGCGCTGGAAGCCATCGCGGAGCCGGATACGCAGGCCGCCATCCGCCTGACGTTGCTGGTGGCGGCCCTGTCGGTGCCGGTGAACACGCTGGGCGGCCTGGCCGCCGCCTGGTGCATCGCCAAGTTCACCTTTCCCGGGCGTGGCCTGCTGCTGGCGCTGATCGAGCTGCCTTTCTCCGTCTCGCCGGTGATCTCCGGCCTGGTCTGGGTGCTGCTCTTCGGGGCGCAGGGCTGGTTCGGGCCCTGGCTGCAGGCGCATGACCTGCAGATCATCTTCGCCCTGCCGGGGCTGGTGTTGGCGACGATCTTTGTCACCTTTCCCTTTGTCGCCCGCACCCTGGTGCCTCTGATGCAGGAGCAGGGCCGCACCGCCGAGGAAGCGGCCGCGACCCTCGGCGCGACCGGCTTCCAGACCTTCTTCCGCGTGACGCTGCCCGAGATCCGCTGGGCGCTGTTGTCCGGCGTTCTTCTCTGCAATGCGCGGGCGATGGGCGAATTCGGCGCCGTATCCGTCGTGTCAGGCCATATCCGGGGCGAAACCAACACCATGCCGTTGCAAGTGGAGATCCTCTACAACGAGTATCAGTTCGTCGCCGCCTTCGCGGTGGCGGCGCTGCTGACGCTGCTGGCGCTGGTGACGCTGGGGGCCAAGGCGCTGCTGGAACGTCATGGCGCCACGCGCGCGCATCCCGCATGAGCGTCTCCGTCCAGGGCCTGTGCCGCCGGTTCGGGAATGCCGCCGCGCTGCGCGACATCGACCTGGAGGTGCGGAGCGGCGAGTTCGTCGCGCTGCTCGGCCCTTCCGGCTCCGGCAAGACCACGCTGCTGCGTATCCTGGCGGGGCTGGAGGCGGCCGATGCGGGGCGGGTGCTGATCGAGGGCCAGGACATGGCAGATGTGCCGGTGCGCTCGCGGCGGATCGGCTTCGTCTTCCAGCACTACGCGCTGTTCCGGCACATGAGCGTCTTCGAGAATATCGCCTTCGGCCTGCGCATCCGCCCCCGCGCCACCCGCCCGCCGCGCGCCGAGATCGCCCGGCGCGTGACCGCCCTGCTGGAGCGGGTGCAGATCCCGGAACTGGCGGCGCGGCGGCCTGATCAGATCTCGGGCGGGCAGCGGCAGCGCGCGGCACTGGCGCGGGCCCTGGCCATCGAGCCGCGCCTGCTGCTGCTGGACGAGCCCTTCGGCGCCCTGGATGCCGAGGTGCGCAAGGGCCTGCGCCGCTGGCTGCGGGACCTGCATCGCGACATGGGCCTCACCAGCATCTTCGTCACCCACGACCAGGACGAGGCCATGGAACTGGCGGACCGCGTGGCGGTGATGCGCGGCGGCGCCATCGTGCAATACGACACGCCGGAAGAGCTGGTTGAACATCCCGCCGACGCCTTCGTGGCCGGCTTCCTGGGGGAGGCGGTGCGGCTGGAGGCGCAGTGGGATGGCACGGCGCTGCGCTTCGACCCCCTGCCGCTGGCGCCCCTGCCGGCCAGCGCCCTGCGGCAGGCCCCGCGCGCCCCTGGACCGGCCCTGGCCTTCATCCGGCCCCGCGACTGGCAGGTGCTGCCGGTGGCGGAGGCAGGCAATGCCACCCTGCGCGCCCGCCGCCCCACCGGCCATGGCGTGCGGCTGGAGCTGGAGCTTGGCCCGCTGATCGTGGAGGCCGAGCTGCCTGGCAGCCCGCTGCGCCCCGGGGACGCCTGCCTGCTGCGGCCGGGCGCCGCCCGCGCCTTCGCCACCGGCTGAAGGCGGCAACGTTCCCGCCGGCCAGGGCGTTCAAGCTCCGACCCATCCGATGACCGGAGCAAGAATGTCAGCCAGCCTGCCCGTGACGCCCTTGCGCTACCAGCCTTCCTTCGAGCAGCCGGACGGCGACGAAGCCGCCACCACGCATGAGCTGATCGAGGCGCTGCGGGACATCCAGGAAACCACTTTCCGCAATTCCGAGCAGGCGCTGCGCGGCGTGCATGCCAAGAGCCACGGCCTGTTGCAGGGTGAGCTGGAGGTGCTGGAAGGGCTGCCGCCGGAACTGGCGCAGGGGCTCTACGCGCGCCCTGGCCGCCACCCGGTGGTGCTGCGCTTCTCCACCAATGCCGGCGATATCCTGGATGACAGCATCTCCCTGCCGCGCGGGCTGGCGCTGAAGGTCCTGAACGTGGAAGGCGAGCGGCTGCCGGATGCCCCGGGCGGCACCCAGGATTACGTGCTGGTCAATGCCCCGGCCTTTGCCGTCGCCAAGCCGAAGCAGTTCCTGGGCAGCCTGAAGCTGCTGGCCAAGACCACGGATACGCCGCAGGCCTGGAAGAAGCTGGCTTCCACGGTGTTTCGCGGCGCCGAGGCGCTGGTGGAGGCGGCGGGCGGAGAGAGCGCAACCCTCAAGACCATGGGCGGCCATCCCCAGACGCATCCCCTGGGCGAGACCTTCTATTCCCAGGTGCCGCTGCTGCATGGGCCTTACATGGCCAAGATTTCCGTGGCGCCGGTTTCCTCCAACCTGAAGGCGCTGAAGGATGCGCCGCTGGATGTGCGGGACCAGCCCGATGCCCTGCGCCGCGCTGTGAACGGCTTCTTCCGCAGCGAGGACGCTGAATGGGAGTTGCGTGTGCAGCTCTGCACCGACCTGGACAGCATGCCGATCGAGGATGCTTCCGTACCCTGGCCGGAGGAGAAGAGCCCCTTCATCGCCGTGGCGCGCCTGCGGGTGCCGCGGCAGACAGGCTGGAGCGAGGAACGCGCCGCCGCCGTGGATGAAGGCTGCGCCTTCAGCCCCTGGCATGGTTTGGCGGCGCACCGGCCGCTGGGCGGCGTGATGCGCGTGCGCAAGGCGACCTACGAGGCCTCCTCCCGCTTCCGTGCCGGCCATGGCCGCTGCCCGATCCATGAGCCGCAGGGTGAGCTGAACCTGCCGGCCTGACACCGATCATCCCGCCGCCGGGCGGGCCAGAACAAGGCGCAAGACGATGAGCGAGGAAACGCATATCGAACCCTATGAAGGCCCTGCCGGGGGCTGGGGCTCGCTGAAATCGGTCGAGGGCATCCTGCACCGGGAAGGCCGCCTGGTGGGCGGCAATGCCATCCTGATGAAGCAGAACAAGCATGACGGCTTCGCCTGCGTCTCCTGTGCCTGGGAGAAGCCGGCGGTGCCGCATGCCTTCGAGTATTGCGAGAACGGCGCCAAGGCGACGGCCTGGGAAATCACCTCCAAGCGCGTCGGCCCCGACTTCTTCGCCGGGCATACCCTGGCCGAGCTGCGCGGCTGGCGGGACCATGACCTGGAAGCGATTGGCCGCCTGACCCAGCCGATGCGCTGGGACCCGCACAGCGATACCTACCGCCCCGTGACCTGGGAGGATGCCTTCCGCGAGATCGGCGTCGAGCTGCGGCGGCTGAAGCCGGAAGAGGCGGTCTTCTACGTCTCCGGCCGCGCCTCGCTGGAAGCGTCCTACATGTGGCAGCTTTTCGCGCGGCTCTACGGCACCAACAACCTGCCCGATTCCTCCAACATGTGCCACGAGAGCACCTCCGTGGCGCTGCCGGAAAGCATCGGGCAGTCGGTGGGCACCACCTCGCTGACCGACTTCTCGCATACTGACTGCATCATGTTCTTCGGGCAGAATCCGGGCTCCAACAGCCCGCGCATGCTGCATCCGCTGCAGGAAGCCTCGAAGCGCGGCGTGCCGATCATCACCTTCAATCCGCTGCGCGAACGCGGGCTGGAGCGCTTCACCAACCCGCAGTCGCCGACCGAGATGCTGACGGGCAAGGAGACGCGCATCTCCTCCCAGTACCATCAGGTGAAGGCGGGCGGCGACATCGCGGCCATCATGGGCCTCTGCAAGGCACTGATCGAGGCCGATGATGCCGGCGAGCCGCTGCTGGACCACGACTTCATCGCTCAGCACACCCAGGGATTCGAGGATTTCGCCCGCGCCGCGCGCAAGACCGACTGGGCGGATATCGAGCAGGAATCCGGCCTGACGCGGCCGGCGCTGGAAGGTGTGGCGCGCTGCTACGGCAAGTCCAAGGCGGTCATGGCCATCTATGGCATGGGGCTGACCCAGCATCGGCGCGGCGTCGAGAATGTGCAGATGCTGGTGAACCTGCTGCTGCTGCGCGGCAATATCGGCAAGGAAGGCGCCGGCATCTGCCCCGTGCGCGGGCATTCCAACGTGCAGGGCCAGCGCACCATCGGCATCAGCGAGAAGCCGGAGCTTGTGCCGCTGGACAAGCTGGCGGAGCAGTACAACTTTTCCCCGCCGCGCGAGAAGGGGATGAACACCGTGGAAGCCTGCGAGGCGGTGCTGGACGGCCGCGTGCGCGCCTTCCTCTCGCTGGGCGGCAACTTCCTGCGCGCGGTGCCGGAGACCGGGCCGATGGAAGAAGCCTGGCCGCGCCTGCGTCTTTCGGTGCAGATCGCCACCAAGCTGAACCGCTCCCACCTCGTGCCGGCGGAGGTGACTTACCTGCTGCCCTGCCTCGGGCGCATCGAAACCGATACGCAGCGCGCCGGGCCACAGACCGTCTCGATTGAGGATTCCAACGGGCAGATTCATCCCTCTCGCGGCCTGTCGCAGCCGGCCAGCGAGCATCTGCGGTCGGAGCCCGCCATCGTCGCCGGGCTCGCGAAGGCCACCCTGCCGATGAACGCCCGTGTGCCCTGGGATGAATGGGTGGCGGATTACAGCCGCATCCGCGACGCGGCCGCCGAGACCTTTCCCGATATTTTCGGTGGCTTCAATGAGCGCCTGAAGACGCCTGGTGGCTTCCCACGGCCCCGCGCGGCGCGGGAGCGGGTGTGGAAGACCAAGACCGGCAAGGCCAATTTCATCTCCCCCGCCGGGCTGCGGGCCGACCCCGATGTCCCGTTGCAGCGAAAAGGGGTGCTGCAGCTCATCACCCTGCGGTCCAACGACCAGTTCAACACCACCGTCTATGGCTATGACGACCGCTTCCGCGGCGTCAGCGGCACGCGGGACGTAGTCTTCATCGGCCGCAACGACATGGTGCGGCTGGGCCTGGAAGAAGGCCAGAGCGTGACCCTGCGCACCGAGGCCGACGATGGGCGGGAGCGTCAGGTCTCCGGCCTGCAGGTGGTGGCTTACGACCTGCCCGATGGCTGCATCGCGGCCTATTACCCGGAATGCAACCGGCTGATCCCGCTCTGGCACCATGCCGAGCGCAGCAAGGTACCGGCGGCGAAGTCGGTGCCGGTGCGGGTGGTAGCGTCATGATGCCTGGCTCGCGGCAGGCTCCGCGCCGCGCCTGGCGTGGCGGCAACTGGCAGGATGGCGATCGCGCCTTGCCTGAGGAGGTCGCGGTGGCCTTCACCTATGACGGCACGGCCCATGCCGTAATGATGGCGACGCCGGATGACCTGCGCGACTTCGCCATCGGCTTCAGCCTGACGGAAGGCATCCTGACCCATGCCGATGAGGTGGAGGTGCTGGAGATCGTGCCGCTGCCCACCGGTATCGACCTGCGCTTCTGGCTGCAGCCGGGGCGGGGGGAGGCGCTGGCGGCGCGGCGGCGGCGGATGGCCGGCCCTGTCGGCTGCGGCATGTGCGGGTTGGAAACGCTGGCCCAGGTGCAGCGGGCCGTGCCGGAGGTCGGCCCCGGCGTGGCGCTTTCCCCCGAGGAGATCGAGGCCGCCCTGGCCAGCCTGCCACCGGCCCAGGCGCTGAACACGGAAACCCATGCGGTGCATGCGGCGGCCTTCTGGCACCCGCGCCGCGGCCTGGTGGCGCTGCGCGAGGATGTGGGCCGCCACAATGCCCTGGATAAGCTGGCGGGCGCCCTGGCCGCCCGTTCCTTGCCGGCCGCGGAAGGTTTGGTGATGGTGACCAGCCGCATCTCGGTGGAGCTGGTGCAGAAGGCGGCGATGCTGGGCGCGCCGATGCTGGCCGGCATTTCCGCCCCCACCACCCTGGCGCTGGAGGTGGCGGAGGCTGCCGGCATCACCGTGATGGGCATCTGCCGGCGCGACGGCTTCGAGATCTTCACCCGCCCCCACCGAGTGCTGGAGGCCGCGCCGGCCTAGGCTTCCAGCGCCAGCACGGCGAAACTGGCCAGCCAGTGCTCGCCCATGTAGTCGCCGGCGACATGCGGCAGGGCGGATTGGAGATGCGCCTCGGCGGTCTCAAGCGCCAGAGCGCGGCGCGGGTCGGCTTCGGGCAGCGCGGCGACCAGGCTGCGCCAGCACCAGGCGCGGCTGAGGTTCAGCCCGTCCAGATGCGCAATCTTGCCATCCGTGCGGTCGCTGACCGTGGCAGGGCAAAAGAGCGTCGCGGGCTGCCGTTGCGCCAGCCGGGGCAGGAAGCGGTCGATCCAGGGCAGGAAGGCGCCTTCCGGCAATAGGCGCCGCATGCATTCCGCCTCGATCAGTGCGGAGGACAGGAAGTCGTCGCCGCCGGGTTCCCAGGCTTGGCAATCGATATCCTCGCTGAACCAGCGGGCCGCCGTATCCCGCAGCATGGCGGCGAGCGGCTGGTGCGACATCGCCGCCGCGTAATCGGCGGCCAGGACAAAGGCGAAGGCGCTGTTGTAGTGGGTGCCGACACGGGTGGGGTAGGTGGCGCGCGGCAGGAAGTCCAGGAAGCGCTCTGCCATCATGCCCGCCAGCGGCGCCAGGGCTTCGGCATGCGGCGAGGGAAGCTCGGCGGCGAGCTTCAGCAGCCAGCCCCAGCCATAGGGCCGCTCGAAGCCGCGTGCGGTGGGGCGGCGCAGATAGGCGCATTCCGCTTCCACATTCGTTGGCGTGAACTGCGTCTCGAACAGCGTGCGGATCTCGGCGGCCGAGTCCATGCCAGGGAAGCGGCGCAGCAGCCGCGCCAGCATCCAGTAGCTGTGCACGCAGGAATGCCAGTCGAAGCTGCCGAAGAAGATCGGGTGCAGGTCGCGCGGGCCGCGCGCATCTTCCGGCCCGGCCATCACATGATCCAGCTTGTTGGGGTATTCCCGCGTCACGTGCCCCAGCGCGATGCGCGCCAGCTTCGCGGCAAGGGTTTCGTCCAGCCTTGTCATGCCTTGTTCCTCTCGCCAAAGCGGTCCTGCCAACAGGGCTGCGCGTTGGGCCAAGGCAAAGTCGTGGCCGAGAAGACGGCACGGGCCACGGCGCGCGCCATCACCTGCGTCGCCGTATGGCCGAGCAGGGTCAGCGCCGCAACCGGGTCCCCCAACGGCACGGCACCCGTGGCGGTGGCGAAGACGGTATCGCCATCCGTGGGCGCATGGGCGGGCAGGATGGCGCGGGCCAGCCCGTCATCCGCCATGATGGCCAGCCGCCGGGCCTGCGCCTTGGTCAGTGCCGCATCGGTGACCACCAGCCCGATGGTGGTGGCGGTGCCGGCGCTGCCCTTGAGGCGCGGCCGCAGATCCTCCGCCCCGAAGTGCTGCGGCAGGCCGAGGCCGCCGAATTCCGCGCCCTGTTCGAAAGGCGCGGCCCAGAAGCAGGGGCCTTCGCCCACCAGGGGCGAGCCGACCGCATTCACCGCTACGATGGCCGCCACCCGGTGCCCCCGTGCCGTGACCCCACTGGCTGAGCCCAGACCGCCTTTGACGGTGGCGGTGGTGGCCCCGGTGCCGGCGCCGACGGAGCCGAGCGCGAACTCCCCCGCCGCCGCTGCCCGCGCCGCCGCGTAGCCCAGGTCCCGGTAGGGGCTGAACCGCCCCCAGTCCTTGTTGCCGCCGTTCAGCAGGTCGAAGAGGATGGCCTGGGGCGCCAGCGGGATGTTGATGCCGCCGAACCGGATGCCGCGCCCATCCTCCCGCAGCGCCGCCTGCACGCCGCCCGCCGCATCCAGCCCGAAGGTCGAGCCGCCGGAGAGCACGATGGCATCCACCCGCTCCACCGTCATCTCGGCGCGCAGCAGGTCGGTATCGCGCGTGCCGGGGGCGCCGCCGCCGATCTGCACCGCGGCCACCGCCGGCGCGTCGAACAGCACGGCGGTGACGCCGGAGCCCAGCGCCAGGTCGGTGGCATGCCCGACCCGGATGCCAGGAATGTCGGTCAGCAGGTTGAGTGTCTGGCTCATGGCAAGGGATCATGCCGTCTGCCGCGGGCCCGGCCAAGGCTTGCCATCCGGCGAAACCGGCCTAGCCTGCCCCACACCGCGATGACGGAGACCACCATGCGCTTTCCGCGCCGCTCGATCCTTGCCGCTTCCGCCACGCTGCTGGCCGCGCCGCGCCTGGCGCGTGCGCGGCGGGCCAGTACCCTGCGCTTCGTGCCGCAATCGGACTTGGCAGTTCTCGATCCGGTGCTGACGGCGGCCTATGTCACCCGTAACCACGCCATGATGGTCTTCGACACGCTCTACGGCATGGACGCGGAGTTCCGCGTACGGCCGCAGATGGTGGAGGGCCATGTGGTCGAGGATGACGGCCGCCGCTGGACCCTGACGCTGCGCCCCGGGCTGCGCTGGCATGACGGCGCGCCCGTGCTGGCGCGGGATTGCGTGGCCAGCATCCGCCGCTGGGCGGCGCGGGACGCGCTGGGACAGTCGCTGATGGAGGCGACGGAGGAACTCTCCGCGCCGGAGGATCGCCTCGTCCGCTTCCGGCTGAAGCGGCCCTTTCCGCTGCTGCCGGCCGCGCTGGGCAAGCCGGGCTCGCCCATCTGCGCCATGATGCCGGAGCGGCTGGCGCAGACCGACCCCTTCAAGCCGGTGGCCGAGATGGTCGGCAGCGGCCCCTTCCGCTTCAATGCGGGGGAGCGGCTGGCCGGCGCCCGCGTGGTCTATGACCGAAACCCGGATTACCTGCCGCGCGAGGATGCTTCCTCCTTCACCGCCGGCGCCAAGCGGGTGCATTTCGACCGCGTGGAATGGCAGGTGCTGCCCGACCCGGCCACCGCCGCCGCCGCGCTGCGCAGTGGCGAGGTGGATTGGTGGGAAGCGCCGGGCTTCGACCTGCTGCCGATGCTGGAACGCGGCGGCGAGGTGCGCACCACCCTGCCGGACCCCACCGGCTTCATTGGCATCATGCGGATGAACCACCTGCAGCCGCCCTTCAACAATCCGGCGCTGCGCCGCGCGGTGCTGCCGGCGCTGCGGCAGTCGGATTTCATGGCGGCCGTGGCGGGCAGCGACCCCGGCGGCTGGCGGGAGGGCATCGGCTTCTTCTGCCCCGGCACGCCCATGGCCAGCAATGCCGACATGGAGGCCCTGACGGCACCGCGAGACCTGGAGGCGGCGAAGCGCGCCGTGGCGGCCTCCGGCTACAAGGGGGAGCCCGCGGTGGTGCTCGCGCCTTCCGACTTCCCGAACCTGAAGGCGCTGGCCGACGTGGGCGCGGACCTGCTGCAGCGCATCGGCATCAAGGTCGATTACCAGGCGATGGACTGGGGCTCGGCCATCCAGCGCATCGGCAAGATGGAGCCGGTGGAACAGGGGGGCTGGAGCGTCTACCACACCTTCTGGTCCGGGCTGGACCAGCTGAACCCGGCGGTGAATGCCTCGCTGCGCGCCAATGGCCGCGCGGCTGGGCGCGGCTGGCCGGACAGCCCGGCGCTGGAAGCAATGCGGGAGCGTTGGCTGCAAGCGCCGGACGAGGCCAGCCAAGCCGCCATTGCCGTTGAGATGCAGCGGCAGGCCTTCCAGGACCTGCCCTATATCCCGCTGGGCCAGTTGCTCCAGCGCACCGCCTTCCGCCGGGATATCCAGGATATCCCGACGGGTTTCGCCGCTTTCTGGAGCGTGCGGCGCGGCTGAGGCTTATTCCACGCGGATGCCGCCCGCGCGGATCACCTTGGACCAGCGGTCGTGTTCGGACTTCAGGAAGCTGGTGAACTCCGCGCGCGTTCCGGCGACAATACGCCCGGCCTGCACTTCCTCCACGGCCTTGCGCACTTCCGGCACGGCGGCGACCTTGTTGAAGACCTCGTTGATGCGGTCGGCCAGCGCGGGGTCCATGTTCGGCGGGGCAACGACGCCATACCACACGGCGGCCTCGAAGCCCGGAATGGCATCGCGTGCCGAGGGCACGCCTGGCAGCTGGTCCGTCGTGTCGCCGCCCAGGGCGACCGCGCGCACCTGACCACCCTTGATCATCGGGAAGGCGGAGGCGAGGCTGGGGAAGGAGAATTGCGCATCGCCGCGCATCACCGCCGTCACCGCCTCGGAGCCGCTGCGATAGGGCACATGGACCATGCTGGTCTTGGTCTGCTGCTCCATCAGCGCCATGGCGAGATGGCTGATATTGCCGACGCCGGCGGAGGAATACACGAAGCCGTCCGGCTTGGCGCGCGCCGCGGCGATGATCTCGGCCAGCGTCTTCTCCTTCACGGAAGGATGCGCAATCATCACGGCATGCAGGATGGCGCCCTGCATGATCGGCGTGAAGCCGGTCAGCGGCTCATAGGAGAGCTTGGGGTTCAGCTCCTTGCCGACGACATTGGCGCCGATATCGGCCATCATCAGCGTATAGCCATCGGCCGGCTGGGTATTGGTATAGGAACCCGCCACCATGCCGCCGGCACCGGAGCGGTTCTCCACCACCAACGTCTGGCCATTGGCGAATTCTGAGAAGCGCTGCGCGAAGAGCCGCGCCAGCGTGTCCACCGCGCCGCCAGCGCCGAAGGGCACGACCATCTTCACGGGGCGGTCCGGCCAGGAAGCCGCCGGGGCCTGGCCCAGGGCCGGGGTCGCGAGCAGCCCGGCGGCAAGCCCGCCGAGACCTCGGCGGGTGAACTTCATTGTCTTTGTCATGGCATTTCCTCAGGTGTAACCGAAATCAGCAGCGGAGAGTCAGAAGGCTTCCTCGTAGAGGCGCAGCGCATCTGCCTCGGTCAGCTCGACAGGATTGTTGATCAGCAGGCGCTGCTGCTGCATCGCGTCGGCGGCCAGTTGCGGCAGGCTCTCCCGCGTCACCTGCAACTCATGCAGGCGCTTCGGCATGTCGCAGACCGCCACGAGCCGCTCGATAGCCGCCAGGAAACCCTCGGCGGTCTGCGCTTCCGCACCGACGGAGGGCGCCAGGGCGGCATAGAGCGGCGCCGCGGCGCGCAGGTTGAAGCGCAGCACCGGCAGCAGCATCAGCGCGTTGGAAAGCCCGTGCGGCACGTGGTAGCGGCCGCCCAGCGGATAGGCGAGGGCATGCACCGCCGCCACCGGCGCATTGGCGAAGGCCATGCCGGCGAGGCAGGAGCCCAGCAGCATCGCGCCGCGTGCCGCCACATCCTTGCCGTCCTTCATCACCACCGGAAGATTGGCCGAGAGCAGCGAGAGCGCCTGCTGCGCCAGCACGTCCGACAGTGGATTCTTCAGGCGCTTGCTGGTGAAAGCCTCGATGGCATGCACCATGGCATCCACGCCCGTCGCGGCCGTGACGGCGGGCGGCAGGCCCAGCGTCAGGCTCGGGTCCAGCAGCGCCACATCCGGCAGCAGACGGCAGGACACGACGCCCTTCTTTTCCTCGGTCGGCGTGGTGACGATGGAGATCGGCGTCACCTCCGACCCTGTGCCGGCGGTGGTGGGTGCCAGCACCAGTGGCAGGCGCTGGCCCTTGGCCAGTTCCACGCCATAGATGGACGAGAGTTCGCAGGGCGAGCGCAGCAGATAGGCCACCAGCTTCGCCGTATCCATGGCGCTGCCGCCGCCGATGGCGAAGACGCCATCGACGCCGGCCGCGCCCAGCTTGTCCACCGCGCCCAGGATGATCTGCTCCGGCGGGTCGGCCTGCACTTCGTCATAGATCGTGACGGCGAGGCCGGCCTGGCGCAGCTTCGCTTCCACCGGCGCCACCATGCCGGTGCGCACCAGCCCCGCATCGGTCACCAGTGCGACATGCCGCACGCCCAGTTCCGCCAGGATGGCGGGCAGTTCGTCCAGCGCGCCGTCCCGCAGCACGATGCGCGGGGTGGTCGCGAAGTTCATCGAGAGCACGGCGCGATTACTCCGCCGCCTGCTTGGGCTCTTCGCGGGCCCAGCGCTTGTCGAAGTCCCAGACCTCCGGGAAGCCCATCAGCTCGTTCATCTTGCCGAAGTCGTAGATGACGTCCTTGTCGAGCCCGTTGGTGTCGCCTTCCTTCAGCAGATGCGCGTAGGAACGCTCCAGCGCCGCCGCCGCCGTCAGGAAACCCACCGCCGGATAGATGGCGATGTTGTAGCCGAAGGAGGCCAGCTTCTCGGCGGAGAGGATCGGGGTGCGGCCACCGCCATCGACGTTGTTGGCCAGCAGCGGCGCGTCGATCTCCTGGCCGATGCGCTTCATCTCGTCCTCGGTCTCGGGGCTCTCGATGAAGACGATGTCGGCGCCGGCCTTCTGGTAGAGCTTGCCGCGGCGGATCGCCTCGTCCAGGCCCAGGCTGGTGCGGGCATCGGTGCGGGCGATGATCAGGAAATCCTCGCTCTTGCGCGCCTCGACGGCCACCTCGATTTTCAGCGCCATTTCCTCGGCCGGGATGACGCGGCGGCCAGGGGTATGGCCGCACTTCTTCGGCACTTCCTGGTCTTCGAGCTGGATGGCGGTGACGCCGGCGGCCTCATAGCCCATCACGGTGTGGCGCACGTTCAGCAGCCCGCCATAGCCGGTATCGGCATCGCAGATCACCGGGGTGCTGCAACCCTGGGCGAAGCGGCCCATGCGGCTGACCATGTCGGTGAAGGTGGCGATGCCGGCATCCGGCACGCCCAGATGCGAGGCCACCGTGCCGTAGCCCGTGGCATAGAGCGCGTTGAAGCCCATGCGGTCCGCCACGCGGGCGGAGATCATGTCGAAGATGCCGGGGGCCACGATGAACTGCTTGGCGGCCAGCGCGGCCTTCAGGCGGGGATCTGCCATGTGTTCTGTTCCTTCCTTGAAGAATGTCTTGTTCAGGCGGCCAGGGCCGCGCGCACGCGCTGCACCAGCCCGCCAGCGGCCAGGATGGCATTCACCTCGTCGCCCAGCGGCGCGGCCTGCCAGCTTGCGGCGCCCTGCGTCACCGCCATGGTGCCGAGGTCGATGCGGGCTTCCTCGCCCTCGCGCAGCGCGGCGGCGGCCTCGGGGCAGAGGATGACGGGCAGGCCGAGATTGACGGCATTGCGGAAGAAGATCCGTGCCGCGCTCTGCGCCACGATGGCGGCGACGCCGGCCGCCTTCAGCGCGATCACCGCATGTTCGCGGGAGGAGCCGCAGCCGAAGTTGCGGCCCACCGCCAGGATGTCGCCCGGCTGCACGCGCCTGATGAAATCCGGGTCCAGGCCTTCCATGCAGTGACGGCCCAGCTCCTCCGGCTTGCGCAGCGCGAGGTAGCGGCCGGGCAGGATCACATCGGTGTTCACCTCGTCCCCGAAGCGGTGGACGCGGCCCTGGTAGGTCAGGCTCATGCGGCGGGCTCCAGCATGCGGGCAACTTCGGCCGGCGGCACGATCTCGCCCATCACGGCGGCGGCGGCGGCGACCCAGGCATTGGACAGGAAGACCTGCGAATCCGGGTGCCCCATGCGGCCACGGTAGTTGCGGTTGGTGGTGGCGATGGCGGTCTCGCCCGCCGCCAGGATGCCCATATGGCCGCCGAAGCAGGCGCCGCAGGTCGGCGTGGAGACGGCGGCACCGGCGGCGGCGAAGATCTCCAGCAGCCCTTCCGCCAGGGCCTCGCGCCAGATCTTCTGCGTCGCCGGCACCACCACCATGCGCACGCCCTGCGCCACCTGGCGTCCGCGCAGGATCTCGGCCACCTGCCGCAGGTCCGTCATGGTGCCGTTGGAGCAGTTGCCGACATAGACCTGATCGACCTTCTGGCCGCGCAGCGCCTCCACCGGCACGCCGGAGGCGGGCGAGGGGGGCTTGGCCACCATGGGGGTCAGGGCGGACAGGTCGATCTCGATGTGCTGGCGGTAGTGGGCATCGGCGTCGGCGGCCACCGGCGGCGCGGCGGGCACGCCGCGCTTGGCCATGTCGGCGATGGACTGCGCGTCGCCTTCGAAGACGCACATGTCGGCGCCGCCCTCGACGGCCATGTTGGCCACCGCCATCCGCTCATCGATGCCGAGCGCGGCGACGCCAGGGCCGCCGAATTCCAGCGCCGCATCCGCCGCGCCATCGGAGCCGATGCGGCGGATCAGCTCCAGGATCACGTCCTTGCCGGTGACAAAGGGGCCGGGCTTGCCGGTCAGCTCGACACGGATGCTGTCGGGCACCCGCATCCAGAGCTGCCCGGTGGCCAATGCGCCCGCCAGATCGGTGGAGCCGAAGCCGATGCCCAGCGCATTGAAGGCGCCGGCGGTGCAGGTATGGCTGTCGGCGCCGAAGACCACGGTGCCATGGCCCACCATGCCCAGCTCGGCCAGCAGGGTATGCTCGATGCCGCCACGGCCGGGCTCGTAGTAGTGCGGGATGCCGTGCTTGCGGGCAAAGTCCCGCGTCATGGCGATGGCGCCGGCGGCGGTGACGTCAGGGGCGGGGGCGAAGTGGTCGGCCACCAGCACGATGCGCTGCGGGTCGAAGGGCCGGGGCGCGCCCATGGCATCGAACTGCTCGAAGGCGAGCGGGCCGGAGACATCGTTCAACAGCACGACATCGGGGCGGATGGTGACGATGGCACCCGCCGGGGCCGCGCCGCCCACCGCATGGGCGGCCAGAATCTTCTGCGTGATGGTGCCATCCTTCATGGCGCCATCATGGCATGTCGCGGCATGGCCATTCCCCTCCATTGTTGCTCTTTCCGGCCAAGCCGGAAGCCTTGTGCAATCGATAGCATAAACACCCGGGTGGTAAAGGGAAATTTGAACGCAAACCTCCTAGCATACGGTAGGCCAGCGATTGCACGGGTCGGGCTCCGCTGATAACGCCAGTGGCATGGAGGATCTGCCACATCCGGAACGGGCGACGGTGGCCAGCCTGGCGCGCCGGGCCGGGGTTGCGACCTCCACCGTCTCGCGCGCCCTGAGAAACGACCCCCGCATCTCGCCGGAGGTCCGGGCCCGCATCATCGCCCTCGCGGCCGAGGTCGGCTATACGCCCAATGCGCTGGCCCGCACCCTGGTCAGCGGCCGCAGCGGGCTGATCGGGCTGGTGCTGGGCCCGATGGACAACCCCTTCTATGCCGAGATGATGCAGCAGATCGTCAGCCAGGCCGCCGCGCGGGGCTGGCGGCTGCTGCTGCTGCATGCCGGCGCCGGCCCGATCGAGGACGCCACGGCGGCGGCCCTGCTGCAATATCGCGTGGACGGCTGCCTGATCACCTCGGCCGAGCTTTCTTCCCGCGCCGCCTCCGTCTGTGCCGAGAACCGGGTGCCGCTGGTCATGGTCAACCGCGTGGCGCGGGAGCATGGCTCCGCCGTATCGTGCGACAATCTGGCGGCGGGCGAGACCCTGGCGGACCTGCTGATGGAAGCCGGGTACCGGCGGCTGGCGGTGATCACCGGCAATCCCGGCACCTCCACGGGGCTGGAGCGTGCGGAAGGCTTCGTGCGGCGCGTGGTGGCCGCCGGGCTGCCGGCGCCCTTGCTGCTGCCGGGCGGCGCCTCCCATGCCGCCGGCTATGCGGCCGGGCAGGCCATGGCCGCCCTGCCGGCGGAGCAGCGCCCGGATGCCGTGATGGGCGTCAGCGATATCCTCGCCATGGGCGCGATGGATGCGCTGCGCGAGGCCGGGCTTTCGGTGCCGGGCGATGTCTCCGTGGTGGGCGTGGACGGCATCGCCGCCGCCGGGCGCGCGCCTTACCGGCTCACCACCGTGGCGCAGCCGCTGGAGGCCATGATCGCGCGTGGGCTGGATATGCTGCTGGCACGCATCGGTGGCACGCAGGTGCCGGAGGAAGTGGTGCTGCTGCGCGGCAGCCTGATCCGCCGTGCCTCCGCCCGGCTTGTCGCCCCCGGCCAGGACTGAGGGCGCCAGCACCCGCGCCGCCTCGGCGGGGTGCAAGCATTGCTGAAGCGTGACATGCTCCGCCCTTGAAGGGACACACCGTCCAGCTTCGTGCCGAAGAGGAGTTCCGCCATGCTGCCAGACCTGACCCGTCGTGCCACATTGTCGCTGGGCGGCGCCATGCTGACCGGCGCCCCCGGCCGGCCGGCCCTGGCGCAGGATGCCTCCAAGGTGCTGCGCTTCGTGCCGCATGCCAATCTGACGACGCTGGACCCGCTCTGGTCCAGTGCCCTGGTTTCCTACTGTGCCGCGAGCATGATCTGGGACCGCCTCTACGGCCTGGACGACAGCCTGACACCCCAGCCACAGATGGTGCAGGGGCACGAACTGTCAGAAGACCGGCTGCACTGGCGCTTCACCCTGCGCGACGGTCTGTTGTGGCATGACGGGTCGCCGGTCGCGGCGCGGGATTGCGTCGCCTCCATCGCGCGCTGGGCGCAGAAGGATGGCTTCGGCGTCCGCATGGCCTCGCAGATGGAGGAGATGCGCGCGATCGACGACAAGCGCTTCGAGATCCGCCTGAAGCGGCCTTTCCCGCAGATGCTCTTCGCGCTCGGTGCCACGGCCTGCTTCATGATGCCGGAGCAGACGGCGGCCACGCCCGCCTCCGCCAGCGTCACCGACTACATGGGCAGCGGCCCCTTCATCTTCCGCAAGGACGAATGGGTCGCCGGCGCGCGGGCGCTGTTCGAGCGCAACCCGCGCTATGTGTCGCGCCAGGAGGCGCCGCAGTTCTGGGCCGGCGGGCGGCCGGTGCATCTCGACCGCGTGGAGTGGCATATCCTGCCCGACCCCTCCACCGCGGCCTCCGCCCTGCAGACCGGCGAGGTGGATTGGCTGGAGCGCCCGTTGGGCGACCTGCTGCCGGTGCTGCGCCGGCGCCGCGACCTGAAGGTGGAGGTGCTGGACCCGCTGGGCTTCTGGGCCGAGGTGCGGCTGAACACTGCGGTGCCGCCTTTCAACAACCCGAAGGTAGCGCACGCCATCCTGCCGGCGCTGCAACAGAGTGACTTCCTGCAGTCGCTGCTGGGCGACCAGCCCGAGATGATGAACGGCAATTGCGGCATCTTCCTGCCCGGCACGCCGCTGGCGAACGACGCCGGCATGGACCTCCTGACCAAGCCGCGCGACCTGGAACTGGCGCGGCGCATGCTGAAGGAATCCGGTTATGCCGGAGAGCCGGTGGTGATGCTTGAGGCCTCGGACCTCGCCACCTCCGCCGCCTTTTCCCCGGTCGCGCGCCAGTTGTTCGAGCAAGTGGGCCTGAAGGTGGATTACCAGACCGCCGACTGGGGCACCGTGATCAGCCGCAGCAATCTGCCGGGCGGACAGGGGCAATGGAACTGCTACGCGACCGCCTGGGCCGGGCTCTGGATCACCAACCCGGCGATGCATGCGCATCTCTATGGCACCGCCGCCAATCCGCGCATGACCGCGCTGCGGGATGCCTGGTTCGACGCGCCAGACCTGCCGGCGCAGAAGAGCATCGCGGAACAGATGCAGCGCCAGGCCCTGGAGGAGCCGCCGGTTCTTCCCTGCGGCCAGTACTTCACGCCACAGGCCTATAACACGCGCCTGTCCGGCTTCGTGAAAGGACCCACCGCCACCTTCTGGAACGTGCGCAAAACCTGATCGACGCCGCTGATGGAAGGGTGGGCAGGCGGAGCGTGGCCGCGACGCCTGTCCCGTGCCGTCTTCCAGCCAAATCCGCTGCAACATGCGGAGAGGGCCGCAGGCCAGTGGCCTTATGCGCCGTGATGGTACGGCCCGGCAGGCGCCGGTGCGCATATCCTCCGGCCAAGCGGCACTGGACTGTTCGAGGAGCCGAACCAAGTGTGGCCGATGCGTTCCGTCCTGCCGTTCCTTCTGCTGTTCCTTCCCTTCCTCGCACAAGCGCAGCCCACCAACCCGATGGATTGGGCACGCTGCCGTCAGGCCATCGCGACGGCGGAGCCAGGCTCCGGCGTGCCGCCCGGCCTGCTTGGCGCCATCGCGCTAGTGGAGAGTGGGCAGCGAAACCCGCGGACCGGCGCACCGGAACCCTGGCCCTGGTCCTATAACGTGGCCGGGGAGGGCCATGCGCCGCCAACCAAGGCTGCCGCCATAGCGGAGGTTTCGGCGCTGCTGGCGCGCGGCGTCAAATCGATCGATGTCGGATGCATGCAGGTGAACCTGATGTACCACCCGAATGCCTTCGCGAACCTGGAGGAAGCCTTCGACCCCGCCGCCAATCTCCGGTACGCCGTGCGCTTCCTGCGCGATCTGCGAAGCCGGACCGGGGACTGGGGCCAGGCTATCGCCCGCTACCACTCCGGGGAGGCAGAGCGTGGTGCGGCCTATAGCCGCCGCGTTGCCCTGGCACGGATGGGCGCGGCCTGGGGACGGGGCGGCGGCGTGCCCCTGCCGCCGCAGATCGCGCAGAACATCTGCGCTCCAGGCCTGACGCCCATGCTGTTCTTCGGTGGGCTGCAGGAGGCGCGGCGCTTCATGACACCAGAAGCGCGCCGGGCGCGCCGGGCGGTGCCGGTGGCACCCGCCAGCACCCGGCCCCGGCTGGCCTGCATCCGCAATGAGGCGCGGCGTTGAGGCCAGGAAAGAGGAGGGGGGTAGGCATCAAAGCCAGACCACCTCTCCTGTGAATCTGATCAGGGCTGGCTTTCGGGTTTGTACGATGCCGTACAGCGAACTTAGTGAGCCAATGGTAGCCTTCTCCGCTCTGCCGCAGTGAAGCGTCGCAGCATCGTGCAGGCTTCGGGCATCTTGTTTCGGCAGATGCAGTTGTGGTGCCGCATCAATATGATGCTCGATGGCGCCAAGTAGATCCGTGTTTTATCAGTAACGGATCATTCTGGATGAGCGTGTGGAGGCAATGTCGTCGTTCACCGGTTAAACTTCAGCGTGGCAGCAACTTTTCGCGCCAGAGAGACTGATTGCCCACTGCTGTTTCCAACGGGAGATGCCGCCTGACAATACATGCAAGAAATGTGGCACGGCAGCCGCGAAGACGCATCTGTCGTTGGCTTCAGCATCAGCCAGAAGAACCAGAATTTTGCATTCCTTGCATCAAGCGGAGCAAGAAGCAAAGCCCATGATTTGGTGGGCATGGAGAATATGCCAAGGCAAATATCTTTGCCAATGAAATATTAAGCATATGGTTTTGTAACCGAGTCGAATTGCGGGCGTTACTGTTATCGTGATGTCTTGCCGATGGGGCGCCGGCAGTCGATGCGCCAATGCTTAAGGAAAGGTTCTCAGATGGCGTCTCCGGTTGCTTTGGCCCGGCCGATGAACAATTCCTTGATGATCTGCTTGTCGCACTTGCGATGGAACTTTGTGCATCAGCGTCCGCAACACCTGCTCACCTATGCTGCTGGCAGCCATCGTGTCTATTTCTTCGAGGAACCGATATTCGAGGATGGGCTGACTGAGCCGCGCCTGGATCTGCAGATCCAACCCTGCGGTGTTGTAGTGGCCGTCCCCACTCTGCCTTCCGGATATGGCGAGGCCGAGGCAGTCGAGGCACAGCGTGGCTTTCTGGATGCTATCCTGGAATCGCACCCCAACAGCCGCACCACGTTTTGGTACTATTCCCCCATGGCGCTGCGCTTCTCAGCACATCAGGTGCCAGACCTGTGCGTCTACGACTGCATGGATGAACTTTCGGCCTTTCGAGGTGCGCCGCCCGAGCTGACGAATCTGGAGAGCCAGTTATTCGATCTGGCCGATCTGGTCTTCACCGGCGGCCACAGCCTCTATGAGGCCAAGAAGACGCGCCACGCGAATGTGCATGCTTTCCCCAGCAGCATCGACAAGGCGCATTTCTCCCGCGCACGCCAGGGCGGAATGGAAGACCCAGCAGACCAGAAGCACATCCCGCACCCCCGCATCGGCTTCTTCGGCGTGGTGGATGAGCGGATGGACATCCGGTTGGTCGCCAACCTGGCGGATCTGCGCCCGGACTGGAACCTGGTGATGATCGGCCCGGTGGTGAAGATCGACCCGGCCTTGCTGCCACGGCGGCCGAACATCCATTGGCTCGGCATGAAGTCCTATCAGGATCTGCCACGCTATCTGGCCGGCTGGGACGCGGGCTTCATGCCCTTCGCCCTTAATGAGGCCACGCGCTTCATCAGCCCCACCAAGACGCCCGAGTTCCTTTCCGCCGGGCTGCCGGTGGTCTCGACGCCGGTGCGGGACGTGCAGCGGCCTTACGGCAGCATGGGTCTCGTCAGCATCGCCGCCGACGCCGTGGAGATGGCGCGGATGCTGGAGGCCGTCATGGCCGGCCCACGCGAGGAATGGCAGGCCATGGTCGACCATTATCTGGCCGATATGTCCTGGCAGGGCACCTGGGCGGCGATGGACCGCCTGATGCGGCAACACAGCCGGCATGTATCGGCTGTCGGGCAGGCGCCGCGGCGCGGGACGGCCGCGCATGTTTGACTGGTTGATCGTCGGAGCGGGCTTCGCTGGCAGCGTACTGGCGGAGCGTTTGGCCAGCCAGCGGAATGCAAAGGTGCTGGTGATCGACAAGCGCAACCACATCGCCGGCAATGCCTATGACCGGCATGACAATGCCGGCGTGCTGATGCACCAGTACGGGCCGCATATCTTCCATACCAATTCACAGGCGATCTTCGACTATCTTTCCAACTTCACCGGCTGGCGTCCCTATGAACACCGCGTGCTGGCGCAGGTGGATGGGCAGCTTCTTCCCATTCCGATCAATCGCACTACCATCAACAAGCTCTATGGCCTCTCCCTCAGCAGCGATGCCGAGACCGAGGCCTTCCTGGCCACGCTGGCCGAGCCGGTGCCGGAGATCCGCACGTCGGAGGATGTGGTTGTCAGCCGCGTCGGGCGCGAGCTCTACGAGAAGTTCTTCCGTGGCTACACGCGCAAGCAGTGGGGCGTCGATCCCTCGGAGCTCGACAAATCCGTCACGGCCCGTGTGCCGACGCGGGTCAACGAAGACGACCGCTATTTCAACGACAGCTTCCAGTTCATGCCCGAGCATGGCTACACGCGCATGTTCGAGCGGATGCTGGATCATCCCAATATCAAGGTGATGCTGAATACGCGGTTCGAGGAGATCCGCGACATCATCCCCTATCGCCGCATGATCTTCACTGGCCCGGTCGATGAGTATTTCGATTTCCGCTACGGCCGGCTGCCTTACCGCTCGCTGCGCTTCGAGCATGTCACGCTGGACAAGCCTTGGCACCAGCCCGTCGGCGTGGTGAACTACCCGCAGACGGAGGATTATACGCGCGTCACGGAATACAAGCACCTGACGGGCCAGGAGCATCCGAAGACCAGCCTGACCTATGAACGCTCCTCTGCGGAGGGCGAGCCCTACTACCCGGTTCCGCGCCCGGAGAATGCGCTGCTCTACAAGAAATACGAGGAACTGGCGGAGGCGGAGCAAGACGTCTGGTTCGTCGGCCGGCTCGCCACCTATCGCTACTACAACATGGACCAGGTGGTGGGGCAGGCCCTGGCGACCTTCCGCCGGATCGAGGCCTCGCTGTCCGAGGTGGAAGTGGACGCGGCCTGACGGCTGCGCCGCCGGCGGGAAGGCGCAGACAAAGGCCCGGTGCCATGCTGCCCCAGTTCCGGCGCCGCCCGATGCCGGGCGCCCTTCCGCGCGCATGGCCGGGGGGCGGCTGACACGTCCCTCCCGACCTGCTAGAGGTGGCGCCTGTCCCCTTCCGGCCACCACCTGCTTAGGTATCGCGCATCATGGATCTCGCCACTCTCCGCGCCCACGCGCACCGGATCCTGCCCGATGCCACCATCCCGGAACTGCCGAATCACTACAGCGGCAAGGTGCGCGACAACTACGACCTGCCGGACGGCCGCCGCGTCATCATCGCCACCGACCGCCTCAGCGCCTTCGACCGCATCCTTTGCACCATTCCCTTCAAGGGCCAGGTGCTGACCCAGACCGCCCGCTTCTGGTTCGAGGCGACGCGCGACATCTGCCCCAACCACGTGCTGGAATATCCCGACCCGAACGTGGTGATCGGCCAGCGGCTGGAGATCCTGCCGGTGGAAGTGGTGGTGCGCGGCTATCTCGCCGGCACCACGGGCACCTCGGTGCTGACGCTCTACAAGGCCGGGCAGCGGGAGATGTATGGCATCCGCCTGCCGGATGGCATGCGCGACAACCAGAAGCTGCCGCAGCCGATCCTGACGCCCACCAGCAAGGCCTTCGACGGCGGGCATGATGAGCCGCTGACGCCGGACGACATCATCAGCCGCAAGCTGCTGACGCCGGCGCAGTGGCAGCAGCTCAGCGACTACGCGCTGGCGCTCTTCGCCCGTGGGCAGCAGATGGCGGCGGAGCGCGGGCTGATCCTGGCCGACACCAAGTATGAATTCGGGCTGGACCCGCAGGGCCGCATCGTGCTGGCGGATGAGATCCATACGCCGGACAGCAGCCGCTACTGGCTGGCCGAAAGCTACGAGGCGCGCTTCGCCGCCGGGGAGCGGCCGGAGAGCTTCGACAAGGACTTCGTCCGCTCCTGGGTCGCCGCCCGCTGCGACCCCTATCACGACCCGATCCCCGAGATCCCGGAGCAGCTCATCCTCGATACGGCGGCGGTCTATATCCGCGCCTTCGAGGCCATCACGGGCCAGACCTTCGTGATCCCGGAGGATGGCGCCATGCCGATCGACCGCATCCGCGCCGCGCTCTCCGGCCTGATGCGCGGCTGAGCTTTCCTGCCCTGCCGGCGCACCGGCAGGGCAGGGGCGGGTAGCTAGACGGCTTCCGCCCGCAGCACGAGGCGGCCCACCGCCTGGCCGTTCTTCAGCCGCTGCAAGGCTTCATAGGCCTGGGACTGTGGCATCTCCTCGGTGGGGATGGGCAGCAGGCCGCCCTGGTTGGCCAGGGCCACCACTTCCCGCAGGTCCCGCAGGGAGCCGACGAAGCTGCCGCGCAGCGCCTGCTCCCGCATCGCCATCAGCGGCAGGTCCAGCGTGATCTCGCCGCCGAAGAGCCCCACCTGCACCAGCGTGCCGCCCTTGCCCAGGGCATCCACCAGGAAGCGCGCGGTGGCGCTGGCATTTACCAGGTCCAGCGCCGCGCGCAGCGGCCCGCCGGCGGCCTCGACCAGCCGGGCGGTCACATTCTCGCCGGTCGATTGCACCGTGGCCGTGGCGCCCACCTGCCGCGCGGCCTCGAGCTTCTCCTCCGCCACGTCGACGCCGATGATCGCGCGGTGGCCCATGGCCTTCAGCATGGCGATGGCCGAGAGTCCCAGCCCGCCCATGCCGACCACCACCACCGGCACGTCCGGCGGCAGCGGCATCAGCTTCTTGATGGCGGAATAGACCGTGATGCCGGAGCAGGCATAGGTCGCGGCCAGGCCGGGGTTCAGGTTGCCGGGGTCCACCAGATAGCGGGGGTGCGGCACCAGCACATGGGTGGCGAAGCCGCCGTCCTGCAGGATGCCGATGGGCCAGGTCTTGGGGCAGAGGTTGTCTTCCTCCGCCTTGCAGCGGTCGCACTGGCCGCAGCCGATCCAGGGATAGACGATCCGCCGCTCCCCGACCGGCACCGGCCCGGCATCGGGCCCGGACGCCACGACTCGGCCGACGATCTCGTGCCCCTGGGCCAGGGGCAGCTTGCGCCCGCGCGCCGCGTGTTCCAGCCGCCGGCCGCCGCCGAGCTGGTAGTAGCCTTCCCAGGTATGCAGGTCGGAATGGCAGACGCCGCAGTGGGACACCTGCACCAGCACCTCGGTGCCCTTCGGCTCCGGGGTGGGCATCTCCATCTCCTGCAGCGGCGCACCGTATTCAACCAGGGACCAGGCTCGCATGGCGTATCCTCGATGATGTTCGTGGCGCCCGCCGCCGGCGATCGGGCCGGGGGCCCGTCCGCCTCGCCAGGCGCGGGGAAAGCCTAACGCGCTATCGCGCCTTCCGCCTAGGCGCCCTGCTCAAGTTGCCATGAGGCGCGAAAGCTGGGCGAGGCGCTGGCCGGCCGAGTGGTTGCTCTCGGCCTCGATGGCCCGGTAGTGGCTGATGACGGCCTCGCCGGCCAGGGTCAGCCGCGCGCCGCCGCCGCCGGCACCGCCCGCCGCCGTTTCCACCACGGGCGTGCCGAGGCCACGGTTGAGGTCCTCCACCAGCTCCCAGGCCCGGCGGTAGGACATCTTCAGCGCCCGGCCCGCCGCCGAGATGGAGCCGCTGCGGCCTATTTCCTCCAGCAGCGAGACCTTGCCCGGGCCGATACGCACCCCGCCCAGGTCCAGGCGTATGATCAGCCTGGGGACGGAACCGGTGGTCTGCGGCTCAGGGCGTCGGGCGCGGGGCATGGGCGAAATCCATCATGCGGCGGGTGCCGGCGCAATGCTCAGGCGGGGTTGTCGCCACCACCCGGCGTGAAGGCCACCGCCTTGACCAGGGCCCAGACCGGCAGGCCGGGGCGCAGGCCGAGGCGGTGAACGGAATCCTGCGTCACCCGCGCCAGCAGCAGGCTGGGGCCGAGGCGCAGGCGCAGCATCGCCTCATGGGCGCGGCCAGCCTCCACCGCCTCGACCACCGCCGGCAGCACGTTCTGCATGGACAGGTTCCGCGGCTCCTCCGTCGCGACGGAGACATCGCGGGCGCGGATACGCAGCCGCACCGGCGCGCCGGGCACCGCCGATTCCAGCGGCACGGCGAATTCACCGCCCGGGAAGCCGAGGCGCGTCACGCCCTGCTCCGGCGCATGGCCCAGCACGGTGCAGCCCAGCACCACGCCGGCATCGCGCCGCGCCGCCAGGATCGGCAGGTCCGTGCGGGCGGAAAGCGCTTCCAGCGTGCCGCAGGCCAGCACCCGCCCGGCTTCCATCAGGACCAGCCGGTCCGCCAGCCGGTCCACCTCGTCCAGCGCATGGGTCACATAGAGGATGGGGATGCTGAACCTTTCCCGCAGGCGTGCCAGGAAGGGCAGCACCTCGGCCTTGCGGCTGGCATCCAGCGCGGCCAGGGGCTCGTCCATCAGCAGCAGCCGGGGGCGCGAGAGCAGGGCGCGGCCGAGCGCGACGCGCTGCTTTTCCCCGCCCGAGAGCGCCACCGGGCGCCGCCCCAGAAGATGGCCGATGCCGAGCAGGCTGACCACCTCCTCCATGCCCGGCCCTTCGGCCGTGCGCGGCGCGCGGCGCAGGCCGTAGCGCAGGTTGGTCTCCACCGAGAGATGCGGAAACAGGCGCGAATCCTGGAAGACGATGCCGCAGCGCCGCTGTTCCGGCGGCACCATGCGGCGGGCGGCGCTGTCGAAGAGCACAGTGCCATCCAGCACGATGCGCCCCTGACCAGGCCGCAGCAGCCCGGCCACGGCGGCCAGCACCGTGGACTTGCCGCAGCCGGAAGGTCCGAAGATGGTGGTGACACCCGCCCCAGGGGCAGTGAAGGCGGCATCCAGCGTGAAGCCCTGGCCGCCCGGGAAGCTGTGCCGGATGGCGAGGTCCAGCATCAGCACGGTGCCCGGCCCAGCAGGGCCTGCATGCGCCGCCCGGCGAACTCCGCCAGCAGCAGGCCCACCACGGCCATGGCGAAGGAGAAAGCCGCCAGCCGCGCCGCCACGGCTTCGCCGTCCGGCGTCTGGGTGGCGCTGTAGATGGCCAGCGGCAGGGTCTGGGTCTCGCCAGGGATGTTGGAGGCGAAGGTGATGACGGCGCCGAATTCCCCAAGACCCGCGGCAAAGGCGGTGATGGCGCCGGAGAGGATGCCCGGCGCGATCAGCGGCAGCGTGACCGTGACGAAGCGGTCCAGCGGGCCGGCGCCCAGGGTGCGCGCGGCTTCCTCCAGCCCCGGGTCCACCGCATCCAGGCTGAGGCGCACGGCGCGGACGATCAGCGGAAAGGACATGACCCCGGTGGCCAGGGCGGCGCCCGCCGTGGTGAAGACCAGCCGCACCCCGAACCAGTCATGCAGCAGCGCGCCCACCGGCCCGCGTATCCCGAAGGTGACCAGCAGCAGCCAGCCGATCACCACCGGCGGCATCACCAGGGGCAGGTGCACGAAGGCGTCCAGCAGCCCCCGGCCGGGGAAGCGCCCGCGCGCCAGCAGCCATGCCACCAGCACCGCCGGTGGCAGGCTGAAGGCAACCGAGCGCAAGGCCACGGTCAGGCTGAGCCGCACCGCCTGCCATTCCTCGGGAGAGAGCCAGGTCATGTGGCTCGGTCAGGGCGCGCGGAGGCCGAAGCCGAAGCGGCGATACATATCGGCGGCCTCGCCCCCGGTGATGAAGGCGAAGAAGCCCTGTGCTTCCCTGTTGCCCGCCGCGCGGCGCGTGATGGCGAAGGGGTAGGTGACGGCCGGGTGGCTTTCGGCGGGAAAGGTGCCGATGACCTTCACGCCCTTCGAGGCCGCGGCGTCGGTGGCATAGACGATGCCCAGCGGTGCCTCGCCACGCTCCACCAGCAGCAGCGCGGAGCGGACATTGTCGGCGCGGGCCAGGCGGGGCGAAACCCTGTCCCACTGGCCCATCCAGGCCAGCGCCGCCTGGGCGTACTTGCCGACCGGCACGTTGGAAGGGTCGCCCGTGGCGATGCGGCCGGTGGCGCCTGCCATGGCCAGGAGGTCGGTGTCACGCGCCAGGGCGACCGGCGCGCGCGCCGAGTCGGCCGGGGCGATCAGCACAAGGCTATTGGCCAGCGGGCTGGTGCGGGTCTCGTTCAGGATCAGGTCCCGTTGCTGGACGTAATCCATCCAGGGCTCATCGGCCGAGGCGAAGATATCGGCCGGCGCGCCCTGTTCCATCTGGCGCGCCAGCGCGGAGGAAGCGGCGAAGGAGAAGCGTGGCAGCGGATGCCCCTTGGTCCGCCAGGCTTCTCCCAAGGCTCTCATGGCATCCGTGAGGCTGGCGGCGGCGAAGACGGTAGGGGCCTGCGCTTCCTGTGCCCGCAGGGGAAAGGCCGGGAGACTGCCAATGGCTGCGAGAGCGGCCAGAAGGGGACGGCGATGCATACGGCTAGCTCCGCTCGTTGTTCCCGTTCGGGTATATCGATCAGCCACGGGCGGCACAACCTGGCCGCGGTTCAGGCCGGGGTGAAGCCCAGCACCCGCAGCCGCTCCCGCACCGCATCGCTTTCCAGCGCGGCCAGGAAGGCCTGCAGGGCAGGCCGCTCCAGCCGCGCTTCCGGCACGAAGAAGTCGTAGTGTTCGTCGGCAATCGGCAGGAAGCCCAGGCCATAGGCCCGCGCCACGGTGCCGATAGCCATGCCCCAGTCTGCCCGCCCCTGTGCCACGGCGGTGGCCACGGCATTGTGGGATTTCGGTTGGTTGGGGTAGCCGGGCGGCCGGGCACCACCCAGCAGGCCGTCCAGCAGGATGCGGGTGCCTGAGCCGGCATTGCGGTTAACCAGCAGGCAGGCAGGATCGGCTGCGGCGCGGCGGATGGCCTCGGCGCCGTCCAGCCCCTCGAAGCGGGCATCGCCGGGGCGGAAGACCACGCCCTGGATACGGCGCCAGCCCGGCACCAGCCGCAGCCCGGCCTCCAGCCAGGGCGTGTTGTAGAGACCGGTCTTCGCATCCAGCAGATGCGCGGGCGCCAGGTCGCATTCGCCGCGCCGGGCCGCCGCCAGCCCGCCCAGGCTGCCCACGGCCAGGGTGCGGGCGCGGATGCCCTGTTCCGCCAGCACCTCCAGCACGTCATCCAGCCCGACGCAGTGGCTGCCGATGATGGAAAGCTCCGGCAGCCGCGCCTCGCCGATCAGCCGCACCTGCACCGGCATGCCGGCTTCCGCCCCCTGAGCCAAGGCGGGAATGGCGAAGAAGCCATCGGCCTGCGAAAAAGCCGTGACGCTGCCAGAGCCTTTTCCCAACGGCCAAGCTGTCAGGCCCTCGCCATCCGCCGTTTCCGAAAGAGAGACCATCACGTATTCCGTGCGCCCCAGCTCGCTGGGCGTGCGGATGGCGAGGCTGGCTTCCAGCGTGGTCTCGGCGCGCGGCGGCAGGCCGGCCAGGGCGCGGATCACCGGCACCACGAATTCATGGAAGGTGAAGACTGCCGAGGTCGGAAAGCCCGGCAGCACCACCAGCGGCTTGCGCCCCACGGCGGCGAGGCAGAGCGGCTTGCCCGGCTTCAGCGCCACGCCATGCGCCAGCACGCCCGGTGGCCCCAGCCGGCCGATGATGCGGTGGGAGACATCCCCGGCACCCTTGCTGGTGCCACCGGACATCACCACCAGGTCGGCCGTCTCCAGCGCGCGGCGCACTGCCTGTTCCAGCACCGCCTCGTCGTCCCGGAAGATGCCGAGGGGCAGGGGCTCCCCGCCATGTTCGGCCACGGCGGCAGCCAGGATGGCGGCATTGCTGTCCGGAATGGCGCCGGGCGGCAGCGGCGTGGTGCCTGGCGGCACCAGCTCATCCCCGGTGGAGAGAATGGCGACGCGCGGCCGCCGCACCACCGGCACCGTGGCATGCCCCGCCGCCGCCAGCATGCCGATCTCGCGCGAGGTGATCGTGGTGCCGGCCCGCAGCAGCGCTTCGCCCCGCGCGATGTCGCTGCCGGCGAAGCCGATGAACTGGCCCGGAGCGGCGGCGCGGCGCAGGGCGATGGCCGCTCCGCCGCCTTCCTCCAGTTCCGTATGCTCGATCATCACCACCGCGTCGGCGCCGCGTGGGATGACGCCGCCGGTGGCGATGGCCGTGGCGGTGCCGGGCAGCACCTCGATGGCAGGTGCCGTGCCGCAGGCCAGCACTTCGCCGTTCAGGCGCAGCCGGCGCGGGCTGGCCTCGGTGGCGCCGGCGGTATCGGCGGCACGCAGCGCGAAGCCATCGACGGAGGAGCGGTCGAAGGGCGGCGCATCCGCCGCGGCGGCGATGCCCTGGGCCACCACGCGGTGCAGTGCCTCGGCCAGCCCCACCGTCTCCGCCTCCAGCGGCGCAAGGTCCAGCGCGGCGCGGAAGCGGCGGGTGGCTTCCTCGGCGGAAAGGACTTCGAGGAACTGTTCCTGGCGCGCGGCGCGGCGCACTTGCTCGGTCAGGGAGGGGGCGGTCACCATGCGCTCCATATGGGGCCGGAGGCGGGGATATCAGATCTCCTCGACCTCGACCCAGCGGCCGGCCTCGTAGCCCTCGCTGGCAGGGGGCACAACCAGCATGGCCTCCGCCGCCGCCAGGGCAGAAAGGGGCAGGGTGCCGGTGGCCAGCGGCTCCACCAGATCGGGCTCCGCGCCCCGGCGCAGCAGCACCAGTTCCGCCAGCCCGATGCCGGAGGCGATCTTGCGGCCAAGCCGGGCGCGTCGCGGCGCCGCCGGCAGGGCGCCGGAGAGCCGCCGCAGCGCGGGGCGCGCCAGCAGCAGCCAGCCGGCCAAGGCATCGGCCGGATGTCCGGGCACCAGGATCACCGGCCGGCCCCCGGCGTGGCCGAAGCCGGTGGAATGGCCGGGCCAGGCGCCCAGGCCGTGCAGCAGCACCTCGCCCGCCAGCGCCAGGCCGGCGGCCGCATGGTCGCGCCGCCCTAATCCGGTGCCGCCCAGCGTGAGCAGGAGGTCGGCCTCCGCAGCGCCGGCGCGCAGCGCCTCGGCGATGCTGGCGGGGTCGTCGCCGGCTGGCGGCAGGATGCGCGCCTCCGCGCCCTCCGCCGCCAGGAGGTGGAGGAGGAAGGGGCCCGTCCGGTCCAGGATGGGTGAGGCCATGATCTCGTCGCCGATCGGCAACAGGGCGACGCGCGGGCGGCGCACGGCCACCGAAGCGATGCCGGCCATGGCCAGCAGCGGCAGGTCGGCGGCGCGGAGCCTCTGGCCAGCGTGGCGGAGCAGCAAGGCGAGCGGTGCATCCGCACCGGCGGGCTGGACGCCATCACCCGGCACGGCCTCGGCCAGGGCCATGAGCAGCGGCCCATGCTCCTCCACCTCGAAGGCTGGCAGCACCGCATCGGCGCCGCTGGGCAGGGTATCCCCGGCCTCCACCCACGGGGCACCGGCCAGCGGCGCGGGGGCATAGGCGCTGGCCCCCGCCGTGTCAGCGGCACAAAGGGCCCAGCCGTCCCGCGCAGCGGTATCCCGGGCGGGTAGGGCTTGCGGCAACAACAGGTCCGTAGCCAGTGGCAGGCCCAGGCTCTCGCCGACAGCAAGGCGCGCGGGGGCGACGGGGCCGGGGATCAGGGCTTCGAGCCTGGCGGCGGCCAGGGCAGGATCGGTGACATGCAGGGGCAGCATGCGGCCGGTTATGGCCCGGCAGGGCGAAGCAGAACACCTCCAAGGACGAAATCCCTGGCGGGAGGGGCGATGGCCCTGCCGCCCCGTCGGGCCCATACTGGACCCGCCAGAAGCAGGAGGAACGATGCCGGACTCCACCACATCCACCGCAGGCCCTGCCGCCGCGTCCGTGTTGCCCGCAGGCGCGGCCGGGGCGGTGGAGGCGGCGCTCCACGCCCGGCGCTCCGTCCGCGCCTTTCTGCCGCAGCCGGTGGAGCCCGCATTGGTCGAACGGCTGCTGGCCGCCGCCGCCCGCGCGCCGAGCGGCACGAACATGCAGCCCTGGCGCGTGCATGTGGTGACGGGCGCGGCGCGGGACCGGCTTTGCGACGCGCTGGTGGAAGCGCATCTGGCGGGGCAGGGCGAGGCCGATCCGGATTATGCCTATTACCCGCCGCAGTTCTTCGAGCCCTATCTCTCCCGCAGGCGCAAGCTGGGCTGGGACCTTTATGGGCTGCTTGGCATCGGCAAGGGCGACAAGGAGCGGATGCGCCAGCAGCACGGCCGCAACTTCCGCTTCTTCGATGCGCCGGTGGGCATGATCATGACCATCGACCGGCGGCTGGAGATCGGCTCCTGGCTCGACTACGGCATGTTCCTGCAAGGGCTGGCGACGGCGGCGGTCGCGCATGGCCTCGGCACCTGCCCGCAGGCGGCCTTCGCCGAGCACCACCGCACCATCCGCCGCCTTCTGCCGATTGGCGAAGGGGAGGTGGTGGTCTGCGGCATGGCCCTTGGCTACCCGGACTGGAACGCCCCTGAGAACCGGCTGGTGACGGAGCGGGTGCCCGTGGCGGATTTCACCACCTTTCATACCGACTGACGGGTCGCAACAGAGACAAAGCGACGAAACGGGTTCGCGCACCGCCGGTTGAGGCGCGCCGCCCCTCGCCGCCGTTTCTGAAGGCGGCTGGAATCTTCAGCGCGGCCTGCATGTGCATGCCGGCATGCCACTCCGCGTTGAGATTTGGCTAAGGATTATCCCGCAGAAGGAGGCAGATCTCTTTCTGAGGCTCCTGCCCATGTTTTTCATCCGCGGCCTTAAACCTTCCCTTCTGCGCTTCTGGCACTGGGTCTCGCCGGGCGGCTACCGGCCTGAGCGGCACTATATGCGTGGCCTTCCACGCCAGACGGCGAATTGAACCCATGGCCAGCGACACGGTATACTGCCGCTGCACAGGCAGAATATTGCAGATATTGTCAGTAGATTTGCACAGGAAGGGATTTCCCTGCGAATCTTGGTAGTCGGGGGAAGAAATCAGCGTTGTTGGAAAAGGAAACCGAGGCCGCCTTGTCCTATGAGCCGGAGGATGTCCGCCGCTTCGCGCAACTGACCTTCACCGACCTTGGATGGCAGACGTTACGGAACGACCCTTCCGCGCGGGCTTCCATGCCGCCAGTGGACACCAGCCTGACCTTTGCGCATCCTGATTTTGGCGTGGCACTGGTTGATGTGGCGCCTGCGCGCGCCGCCGAACCTGTCGAGCGTCTGCGGCGCCGGCTGGAGGCGCTGAAGACCCGCCCCTCCCTGGTTGACGCATTGCCCATCGTCCACCTGCCGCTGGCAGCTTCTGATCTTTGGCGGCTCAATATCATCCTGGACAGTGCCTTCGCTTCGCCCGCGTCGTTGCAGGGGAAAGAGAAAGGCTGGGTCGATGTGGTGCAGCAGGCCTTGCTGCCGGAATCCTTTCCGCCCTCGCCGGCCGAGCCGGAACCCATTGCCGTGGAGAGTGCCGGCCGCGTAGTCAGCGCCGCCAGCCCACGCGGTTCTTTTCGGCCATGGATGCTGGCGGGCGTGGCGACAGCCGTTCTGATCGGCGCAGCAGCCGTTTATGGCTTCAAAGCGCCAGGCCAGCAGGTTGCCCCGGCCCAGCCGGGTCAGCATGCGGAGGAAGCGGTCGAGCCCGCTCCCCCCTCAACCGGAACACCCGATGAGCCGGCCGTTGCGGCTGTCCGGCCCGCTCAGCCCGCGCCTGCTGCACCAGCGCCTGCCCCGCATCAGCAGCCGGCACCGCCAGCGGTGGCCGGCATCCGGGCCGTTGCGCCGCTGCGTCAGGAAGCTGCCGCGCCTCCAGGACGGCCCGGGGGTGCGGTTGGTCCGAGTAGGATCGTCGTGCATTCCGTCCCCGCGGGGCGTGACACCGCCCAAGCACTGCTCCGCTCCGCTGCTGATGCGAATGATGAGGTGGAGTTCCGTACGCTGCGCGTCACGCCGGACAGGGCGGTAGTGCGGTACTTCTATCGTGCAGATGAGGCGGCGGCCCAGGAACTGGCCAAGCGCCTGGGCCCGGCATGGCGGGTGCAGGATCTGACCCGCTACCGCCCGAGTCCAAGACCCACCACCCTGGAAGTGTGGCTGCCGCGGTCGTTCCGCGCCGATTGAAGCAATGAGGGGACTGGTCGAGGTTCCGGCGCTGCTCCGTAGAACTGCGCCTGCCAAGCTTTGGCCGTGTCAACCGTCGGAATTCTGTCACCTCCCGATGGAAGTTGTCGGTAAACCTGACACCAGAAACCTGATCGTCAGCCAGAATTCCGACAAGTCTTTAATTTCTCATCGAAAATCTCGCTGGCACGTTGCTTGCAATTCCTTTGCGTGGATGCCCTGCACCCCGGCAGGGACCCACAACAAGGAAGCTACTATGCGTCAGCTGAAGTCTCTGCTCCTCGGCACTGCCCTGGCGTTCGCAACCACCGTTTCGGCCATGGCAGCTCCCATCACCGGCAGCTTCGACATCACGGGCCTGTTCCAGGCGGAGAACAACGCCGGCATCAATGTCGCCTTCAACCAGGCGACGGCGATCGACTTCTGCGCTGCTGTCACGGGTGAGTGCATCACCGATCCGGGCGTCGGCACCGGCACCGGCGCTTTCCAAGTCAACAATGCCTCCGCTGACAATACCTTCGGTATCACCGACGGGCAGATGGGCACTGTGAAGGATTTCGTCTTCAGCCCCTTCACCACCGTGGCCGACTTCTTCAAGATCGGTGACCTGAGCTTCGACCTGACCGCGATCGAGAATTCCTCCTTCGGCACCGGCAACTTCCAGTTCCTGATCCTGACCGGCACGGGCGTCTTCAGCCGCGAAGGGTATGACGACACGGCCGGCACGTTCAGCTTCACCGGCCAGACCAACGGCGTCGACACCACCGGCACCTTCACCTTCAGCGGCGCCTCCGCCGCCGTGCCGGTTCCCGAGCCCGCCTCGCTGGCGCTGTTCAGCGCCGGCCTGCTGGGTCTTGGCCTGGTGCGCCGCAACCGCCGCAAGGCCGCCTGAGCTACCCGGTATTCGGGGCAAGCTTGAGGCAGGGGGAGCGGTTTCGCCGCTCCCCCATCTCACAAGCATCTAAGTCTTTGGAATTCGACCTGGGTTTTGGCTAGAGCAGCGCCGCTGCCGGCCTGTACGCGAGGCAGCGGACCTCAGCCCGCCAGCGCCTGCTCCAGATCCGCGATCAGATCCGCCGGGTCTTCCAACCCGACCGAGAAACGAAAGGTGCCGCTGCCAGTCCAGGCGCGATACGCTTCCGCCTGCGCGCCCTCCAGCTGGAAGGAGGAGCGCAGGATATCCTCCGCCGGGATATGGAAGAGCAGGCTCTGCGTCTTGCCAAGGGAAACGGCGTAGGACACCACCTTCATCCGCGCGGCAAGCTGCCGGGCCAGCGCCTTGTCGTCCTCCGCCACGAAGCTGACCATGCCGGAGAAGTTGCGCATCTGCCGCCGCGCCAGCTCGTGCTGCGGGTGGCTCTCCAGGCCCGGCCAATAGACGCGGCTGATGCGGGGGTGGCCTTCCAGGTACTGCGCCACTGCGCGGGCATTGCTTTCATGCAGCGCCATGCGTGCCGGCAGGGTCTCCAGCCCACGCAGGATCAGCCAAGCGGCAAAGGGGCTGATGGCGGCGCCGTAATGGATCAGCGCCTCCTTCCGCAGCGCGCCGATAGCCCCGGCCCGACCGATCACGGCGCCGCCCAGGGCATCGCCATGGCCGCAGATATATTTGGTCAGGGAATGGATCACCCAATCCGCCCCCAGGGCCAGCGGCCGGGTGGCGATAGGCGTGGCCATCGTGGAATCCACCGAAAGCTCGGCGCCATGCCGATGCGCCAGTTCCGCCAGCGCGGCGATATCGGAAAGCCGCAGGATCGGGTTGGCCGGCGTTTCCACATGCAGCAGCTTTGTCTGCGGGCGGATGGCGGCGGCCACGGCAGAGATGTCGGAAAAGTTTACAGCGGTCACGCCCACGCCGTAACGTGCCAGCGTATCCCGGGCGAATTCGGCGACGCCGGCGTAGCAGACATCGCTGACCAGCAGGTGGTCGCCCGGCGAGAGGCGGTGCAGCATCAACCCGGTGGCGGCGGCCATGCCGCTGGCGAAGGCCAACGCGGCCTCACCGCCCTCCAGCGCCGCCAGCCGCTGTTCCAGCAGGCTGATCGTCGGGCTGCCCCAGCGCGTGTAGAAGGGGGGCGCTTCCTCCCCAAGTTCCGTGGCCGAGAAGCCGATGGCATCCGGGTCCGCATGGAAGCTGGTGGCGGCTACGAGGGAAGGTGTCAGGGGCGCGCCCGGCTGGCGGGCCGGGGCGGCGGCATGGATGGCCTGGGTTGCCGTGCGCATGGTTCTCTTTCCGCTTCTGGTGACGCTGCTCGGATGGAGCGGGCGGCCTCTCCGTACAAGGGCCGGACGCCGGGCCTTGGCACCCCCGGCCCGGCGGGCTAGGCTGGCACTGTTGTTCCTGGGGTGCCCGTTCTGAGCGGGCTGAGACGGCGGCGCCGAACCCATTGAACCTGATCCGGGTCATACCGGCGGAGGGATGGAAACACAGCCGGCCGCGCCGGCCCTCTTTCTTCCCCCCGCATCGGTCTGGCCCTGTTGAAGAAAGGGCCTTGGGGTGGAACCAGCCTCCACATCCTCCGTGGGACCGAGCGTGCTCGTGATCGGTGCCGGCGTCGCTGGGCTGGTCATGGCCACGGTGCTGGCCGGACGCAGCGCGGCGGTCTGCGTGATCCACCGGCAAGACCCGGCGACGCGTGCCTCCCATTTCGCGGGCGGCATGCTGGCCCCGTGGTGCGAGGCCGCCGATGCCACCCCCGCCCTGGTGGCGCCCGGTATCGAGGCCATCGACTGGTGGGCGCGCCATGTGCCGGAGACCTGCCGCGAGGGCAGCCTGGTGGTCGCCGCCCAGCGGGACCAGGGAGAGCTGGCCCGCTTCGCCCGCCGCACGGCCGGCCACCGCATGTGTCCAGCGGCCGAGATCGAGCCGGAACTGGATGGCCGCTTCTCCCAGGCGCTGTTCTTCGCCGGGGAAGCGCATCTGGACCCCCGCGCCGCCCTGCGCGCATTGGCTGCCGGCCTGGAGCGGCAGGGCGTCGAGATCCGCGAAGGGGAGGTGGAGGAAGCCGACCATGCCGGCTTCGACCATGTCATCGATTGCCGCGGCCATGCCGCCGCACCCATGCTGCCTGACCTGCGCGGCGTGCGGGGAGAGATGCTGCTGCTGCGCTGCCCTGGCGTGACGCTGCGACGGCCGGTGCGCCTGCTGCACCCGCGCATCCCGCTTTATGTCGTGCCGCGCGGCGGCGGCGTCTTCATGGTCGGCGCCACCATGATCGAGAGCGCCGACCGGCGCGCCGTCACCGCCCGCTCGGCGGTGGAACTGCTGAACGCCGCCTATGCCCTGCATCCCGGCTTCGCCGAGGCCGAGATCCTGGAAGCAGGCAGCAATATCCGCCCCGCTTTCCCCGACAACATGCCCGCGCTGCGCCGGCAGGGCCGCGTGCTGCACCTCAATGGCATGTACCGGCACGGCTTTCTGCTTTCGCCCCATTTCGCCCGCCGCGCGGCCGCGATCGTCTTTGGCGAGGACACCATGGAGACTGGAGAGGCAGCATGAACATCGTCGTCAACGGCAAGCCGCGCAGCGTCGCGGCCACCAACTTGGCCGAGGTGCTGGTGGAACTGGGATACACCAATGCCCGTGTCGCCACCGCGCATGACAGCGAATTCGTTCCCGCCGAGCGCCGTGCCGCCTGCCGCCTGAAGGAAGGCGACAAGGTGGAAATCCTCGGCCCGATGCAGGGGGGCTGAGGCGATGCGCGTCTATGGTGTGGAACTGCCCTCGCGCCTGCTGCTGGGCACCGCGCTCTATCCTTCGCCGGCGATCATGACGGAGGCGATCCGCGCTTCCGGCGCCGCCGTCGTCACCGTCTCCCTCCGGCGGGAAAGCGGGGCCGGGGAGCAGGGCGCCGGCGCCGGCCAGCGCTTCTGGGACCTGGTGCGCGACCTCGGCCTGCGGGTGCTGCCGAATACCGCCGGCTGCCACTCCGTGAAGGAGGCGGTGCTAACGGCGCAGATGGCGCGCGAGGTCTTCGGCACGCCCTGGATCAAGCTGGAGGTGACCGGCGATGACGATACCCTGCAGCCCGATGTCTTCGCCCTGGTGGAAGCCGCCCGCATCCTCACCGCCGATGGCTTCCAGGTCTTTCCCTATACCACCGAGGACCTGGTGGTGGCGGGCCGCCTGCTCGATGCCGGCTGCGAGGTGCTGATGCCCTGGGGCGCGCCGATCGGCTCCGGGCGCGGCCTCAACAACCCTTATGCGCTGCGCTCGATGCGAGCGCATTTCCCCAATGTGCCGCTGGTGGTGGACGCAGGGATCGGGCTGCCTTCCCACGCCGCCGCCGCGATGGAACTGGGCTATGACGCCGTGCTGCTGAACACCGCCGTCGCCAAGGCCGGCGACCCGGTCGCCATGGCAGGCGCCATGCGGCGGGCCGTGGAGGCAGGCCGCATGGCCTATGAAGCCGACCCGATGGAAGCGCGCGACATGGCGGCGCCCTCCACCCCGGTCTTCGGCACGGCGGCCTTCGCATGATGCTGCCGTCGCGCTTCTACCCCGTGGTGCCCGATGCGGGCTGGGTGCGTCGCCTGGTGCCCGGCGCCCGGCTGATCCAGCTTCGCCTGAAGGGTCTCCCGGAAGCCGAGATCCGCCGGCAGGCCGCCGAGGCCGACGCCATCTGCCGTGCCCATGGGGCCCTGCTGGTGCTGAACGACTTCTGGCGCATCGCCATCGACCTGCGGCTTGAGGCGCTTCACCTCGGCCAGGAGGACCTGGCGGAGGCCGACCTGCGCGCCATCCGTGCCGCCGGGCTGCGGCTCGGCATCAGCACGCATTCCGAGGCGGAACTGGACACCGCCCTGGCGGCGGAGCCCGACTATGTGGCCCTGGGCCCCGTCTACCCCACCACCCTGAAGGTGATGCCCTGGGCGCCGCAGGGCCTGCCGCGCCTCGGTGCCTGGAAGCGACGCATCGGCGCCTGCCCACTGGTGGCGATCGGCGGCATCACGCTGGATCGCGCGGCAGGCTGCCTGGCCGCCGGGGCCGACTGCGTGGCGGTGGTGTCCGACGTCACCAGCCATCCGGCGCCCGAGGAACGGGCCCGGGCCTGGCTGGCGGCGGTGGATGCCGGCCACGGGGCAGTGGCCGGCTAGGCCGTCAGAGGCTCACTCCTCCTCCTCTTCCTCTTCGTCCTCCTCATCATCCAGCGGCACGAGGAAGAGGATGGTGGTGGCGTCCTCGTCGTCGTCCTCCTCCTCGTCCTCTTCCTGGCTTTCCTCGAACTCGGCGATTTCCTCCTCGTTGGAGGGGCGCAGGTTCAAGGGAGCCTTGCCATCCCACAGCGCCTCATTGGCGCTCTTCAGGCGCATCAGATCCTCGCGGAAGCCTTCGCCTTCCACGATGGCGCGCGCGTCATCCTCGTTGGTGTTCATGACAGCCATGGGCCGGCCGCCAATCTCGAGCGTGAACATGATCCTTCGTACCTCCTCGGGGACGGACCTGGGTTCAACGTCGCCTCCGGCGATTGTTTGCGTGGGGCAAGGCCAGCTTCGCCATGGCTGGCAGAATCAGGCAGGGCGCCGCTGGACCACGAACCTGTCCGGCCGGCGCCACCAGCCAGGCTGCTCCACCACCGGGTGTGCAAAACCGCCGGTCGTCGCCAGGGCGCGCACCGCCTTTGCCAGCGGGGTAGGGCGAGGTGGGTCGTGGCGGGCATCGAAGACCCCGGCCTCATAGGCATTGTCGCGCCGTTGCAGCAGCGAGCACCAGTCCACCGCGCCGAACAGCGACCAGACCGTCACCGCCCGCAGGTCCGCGCCCTCCCGCCGCAGCCGCGCGGCGGCATTCCAGACCTCCAGCAGCCAGCGCACGCTTTCCTCCGGCTCCATGCAGCCGAGATGCGCCTCGGTCACGGCGGTAGGGAGCCTGTAGCGCTCCCAGGCCTCGCGCAGCCGCGCTTCCGCGCCGGTCTCGTAGCCTTCCGGCAGAGGCACGCGGACAGCCTCTACATCGACATAGCGGCCGCGCGGCACATGCGGTGGATAGATCTTCGCCCGATGGTCCAGGAAACGGTCGCTGGTCACGTAGTGATTGATGCCGATGACATCGGGAATGCAGGGCTCCGCGACGAATTGGTCGAGCTGCTCGTGCGCGATGCCCTCCGAGAGCATGAGGTCATGCCAGGGATGGCTGCTGTCCACGCGGCCGCAGAGCAGATCCAGGCTCAGCCACCGGCGCTGGTTCTCGTGCTCCGCCTGTGCCGCCAGGGGTGGAGTGGAGAAGACGCGGCCCAGATCCTCGGTCTGGATCAGCCGCGCGCCGGGACAGACGCGGCGGATGGCGCGCATGGCGAGCACCGTGCCGCGGCATTCATTCACCAGCGCCGTCAGAAAGCTGCGCATGTCGCGCCCGTGCGGGTGCCAGAGCCCATAGAGGCCGGAGAAGCGCGCGGTGGTCAGCGGCTCGTTCACCGGCGTCCAGTCCTGCACCCAGGGGTAGCGCCGGGCGGCATGCCCGGCATATTCCGCCAGCTTCTCCGGAAAGAGCGGGTCCAGCAGGCTGGTATAGTCCGGGCCGGAACCATGGTGCACCAGCCCGACAATGGGCGCGATGCCCAACTCACGCAGGCGGGCGAGGCGTGCGTCGGACCAGCTCCAGTCCATATCTTCCAGACTGCGCGGCGCCACCTTCTCCCACAGGACCGGATAACGCAGCCGGGTAATGCCCAGTGCCGCTATGAGGTCCAGATCCTTCACCCGCTGAGCATGGCCTGTCTCATGCAACTGGTCACGCCATTCGCCATTGACCTGGAGCATCGTGCATTCGACACCCCCCCAGACTTCTAGCCCTGTCACCAGATCACGCTCCCGGCAAGTTCCTGCCCGACGCCTGACGGCATCGGTCATGAACGCCGCAGGCAGGCAGGATTTTACGGGCGGCAGCACATAAGGCCGCCAATTTCCGGCGGCGGCCTTCACACTTCCGTTAGCCCTTCGGGAAGCGGGAGGGAACCCTGCTGTCGGGCGGAACCGTAGAGCAACCCGCGGCATTGCCAAGACCTTAACGCAGTTGGTGTCCGCCTGAACCGCGCCCGCACAGCCGAACTGTCGACCGGTTGGCGCCTGGAGGATGAATGGAAAGAGTTCCGGCTCTTCGCGTGACTCTCTGGGTGGGCCCGGCCCGATGAAGATCATCATGCTGCCCTGTGTTGAAGGGGGCATAGGTCATATCTCGCGCACCGCAACCCTGGCGCGCGCGCTGTGCCGCATCGACCCTTCGGTGGAGATCGAGTACGTGCTCGATACCGTGAGGCTGCGTCCGCTGAACATCGAGATGACGACGCAGATGGGCTACCGCCCCCGCCTGCTGCCGCCCATCACGCGCGAGAACCGGGATGCCGTGGCACGCGCCTGCCTGGGCGATGCCGATGTGATCGTCGATGACACCGCACGCTACCTGCTTCCGCTGCGTGCCTGCGTGCCACAGGCGGCCTGGGTCTCCATCCCGATTCCTCCCGTTGGTGACGAGCTTTTCGGCGACTGGCCTTTCATGAAGCAGATGGAGGCCATCATCTGGGCCTATCCGCCCCTGCTTGCCCTGCCGCCGGAACTCTCGCTGGTGCGGGACAAGATCGTGAAGACGGGACCCTTCCTCGACCTCGCCGATGTGCCTGGGCGGGAGGAAGCGCGCAGAAGCCTCGGCATCGCACCGGAAGAGCGGGTGGTGCTCTACGCCGTGCGGAACTTCCCCTTCGGGCGCGATTTCGCTGGCAGGACGCTGAAAAGCCTGCACGGTGCCGTCGCGGCTCTGCGCGCCGATCATCCGGATCTGGTGCTGCATCTTCTGGCGGTGCGGGACGAGGCGGAGCTGGCGGAGGTGATGGAGCTTCAGGATGGCTTCCCCGGCTGGCTGCGTTGCCGCGGCGTGCTGCCGCAGGCCGAGGCCCTGCGGCATATCAGCGCCTCCGATATCGTGATCGGTGAAGGCACCAGCACGATGCATGAAGGCGCAGCCCTGGGAACGCCGCTGGTGCTGATGCCGGGTCCGATTTCAGAGACGCTGTTGCTGGCCGAGGCGCTGGGGCGCGAGCAGGCCGCGCCGTGCTTTCCGCCTGGCACCGTTGACGCCGAAAAGCTCGCCGCGGCCTTCCGCGGCATCCTGGATGACTCCGCCGCCACGGCTGGTGTGACAGCCCGCGCTAGAGCGCTGGTGAGCGGCGGCGGCGGCGTGGAGGCTGCCGCCCGCCTGGTGCTGGAGATTGGCGCCCGGCATGCCCGCCGCTTCCAGGCTGCCCCGGCGGGCTGACACCCACCCGTGCTGGAGCAACGGAATGGATGATACGCAGACAGCCCCTGGCGGCGAGGCCCGGCACAGCTCCGAGGCCGCGCGCTTCAGGCCCAGCCTTTTCCAGAGCTTCTTCCTGGGCGGCTTCGAATGCTCGACGCACCGGCGGCGGGACGGCTGCCGGCTGGACCTGATCCAGAGCACGCGCCACGACATCCTGGCCACCGAGGATTACCGGCAACTGATGGGCCACGGCATCCGGGCAGCGCGGGACGGGGTCCGCTGGCATCTGGTGGAACGGGTGCCGGGGCAGTACGACTGGTCTTCGGTGCTGCCGGCGTTGCGCGCGGCCAGGGCGGCGGAGATGCAGGTGGTGTGGGATCTCTGCCATTACGGCTGGCCCGACGGGCTGGAGATTTTCTCGGCCGCCTTCGTGGAACGCTTCGCGCGTTATGCCGCTGCCTTCGCCCGGCTGCACCTGGAGGAAACCGGCCGGCCGCCCATGGTCTGTCCGGTGAATGAGATATCCTTTTTCTCCTGGGCCGGTGGATTGGCCGGGCTGATCAACCCCTTCCTCTCGACGCAGGAAGACAGCGAGAAGCTGAAGCGCCAGCTGGTCCGTGCGGCCCTGGCCGCGACCCATGCGACGCGGGAGGCCGCGCCCGGCACCCGCGTGCTGGCCATCGACCCCCTGATCAACATCGTGCCGCGCCCGGGCCAGGACCCGGCGGAAGCGGCGGCGCTGAACGAGGCGCAGTTCCAGGCCTGGGACATGCTGGCGGGGCGCCTGTGCCCCGAACTCGGCGGCGCGCCGGAGATGCTGGATGTGGTGGGGGTGAACTACTACTGGAACAACCAGTGGCTCCATGAAGGCGAGCGGGAGGCGGTGCTGCCCTCCGACCCCCAACACCGCCCGCTGCGTGAGATGCTTCACGCGGCCTATGCCCGGTACCGGCGCCCCATCGTCGTGGCGGAGACCAGCATCGAGGGTGAGGAGCGGGCGTCCTGGCTGCGCTATGTCAGCGAGGAAATCCGCGCCGCGATGCAGCAGGGCCTGCCGCTGGAAGGCATCTGCCTCTACCCGGTGCTGTCGCATCCCGGCTGGGATGACGACCGCTATTGCCCCAATGGCCTCCTGGAACTGGTGGCGGAGGGCGAGGCCCGGCTGGTTCATGAGCCGCTGGCGCGGGAACTGCGGGAACAGCAGCGCCTTTTCCAGGCCTGGTTCGATGCCGCCTGAGGCGCCGGGCCGGATGGATGGTGGCATTCGCATCCGCAGCCGGGAAACCCTGTCGGAGAACTGGTTCCGGCTGGAGAAGGTGACCTTCGACCAGCGCCGCGCCGACGGCTCTCAGCAGACGCTGGAGCGCGAGGTGTATCACAATGGGCCCGGTGCCACCGTGCTGCCGCTCGACCCCGAGCGCGGCACCGTGCTGCTGGTGCGGCAGCTCCGCATTCCCGCGCTGGTCAATGGCGATGGCCCGATGCTGGTCGAGGCCTGCGCCGGGATGGTGGAGGAGGGCGACGACCCCGCCCAGACCGTGCGCCAGGAAGCCGAGCAGGAAATGGGCTGCCGGCTCCATGCGCTGCGGAAGGTGCTGGAACTCTATCCCAGCCCTGGCGCATCGGCCGAGAAGCTCCACCTCTTCCTGGCCCGCTACACCCCGGCCGACAGGACCGGGCACGGCGGCGGGCTGGCGGGGGAGGGCGAGCAGATCGAGGTGCTGGAAATGCCGCTCAGCCAGGCATGGGCCATGGTCGAGAGCGGCGAGATCATCGACGCCAAGACGGTGATCCTGCTGCAACACGCACGGCTCGCCCAGGCGGGCCTCTAGGCGCCCGCACACCACCAGGAATCATTGCGGAGAAACTTCATGGTCAACGGCAAGCATTTTGCGCCACCTGGGCCGATCGGCTTCGGTGGCGCGCCGCTAGGGAATATGTTCGAGATCGTCTCGGACGCCGATGCCGTGGCGACGCTGGAAGCCGCCTGGGGTGCCGGCATCCGCTATTTCGACACCGCCCCGGAATATGGTCCCGGCATTTCCGAGCACCGCTTCGGCCAGGTGCTGCGCAACAAGCCGCGCGATGAATTCGTGCTCTCCACCAAGGTGGGACGGCTGCTTCGCGCCGATGCGACGAAGGGCGGCCAGCATGGCCCCTTCGTCGCCGGCCTGCCGTTCCGGGTCGATTACGACTACACGGCCGATGGCGTGCGCCGCTCCATCGAGGACAGCTTACAGCGCCTGGGGCTGGCGCGCATCGACATCGCCTATATCCACGACTGCGCCGAGGACGCGCATGGCGGACATTGGCGCGAGGTCTTCGATATCGCCATGAAGGGCGCCGCGGTGGCCCTGACGCAGTTGCGGGAGGAAGGCGTGATCCGCGGCTGGGGCCTTGGCGTCAATCGCGTCGAGCCCTGCATCATGGCGCTGGAGCAGGCGGACCCGGATGTCTTCCTGCTGGCCGGGCGCTACAGCCTGCTGAACCAGCCCGCGCTGGACGAGTTCTTCCCCCGTTGCCAGGAGCGCGGCGTGCATGTGGTGGTGGGCGGCCCCTATAACTCGGGCCTGATCGCCGGCGGCCGGAACTTCGAATATCAGGAGGCGCCGCCCGATAAGGTGGCGCTGCGCGACCGCCTCGCCGCCGTCGCGGACCGGTATGGGGTGGATCTGCGCGCGGCGGCCCTGCAGTTCTGCGCGGCGCATCCGGTGGTGGCCTCGGTCATCCCCGGCACCAAGAACCCGCAGCGGGTGCACCAGAACATGGAGCTGATGCGCCAGGCCATTCCCCCCGCCTTCTGGCAGGAGCTGAAGCAGGAGGGCATCCTGCCGGAGAAGGCGCCGACACCCGCCGGTTGAGCGGAGCCTCGCCGGATGCATGCGATGCGCCGCATGCATCCGGAGGCGGGCCTTGGCCGTTTCAGGGGTAACGAACTGGAGCGCGAACCTTGCCATCTCACCGCCACGCCCTGGAACTCCTCGCGCGCCTTGGCTATGCGGCGCGGGGAGTTGTGAACCTCATCATCGGCCTGCTGGCCTTCCTGGCGGCGCTGGGGCAAGGTGGCCGCACCACCGGCTCCAAGGGCGCGTTGCTCTCGCTGCTGTCGCACCCATTGGGCAGCGTGCTGCTGGGCGTGGTGGCGCTGGGCCTGTTTGGCTTCGCCCTCTGGCGCGCCTGCCAGTCCCTGCTGGATGCCGACCGTCGCGGTCGGGGCGCCAAGGCCCTGATGGCGCGCGGCGGGCAGGCTGTCTCCGCCATCACCTACGCCAGTCTCGGCATCTATGCCGCGACCCTGGCCGCAGGCTTCGCGGCAGGCGGCACGGATGATGCCAAGGCGGCGCAGGACTGGTCCCGCTGGCTGATGGCGCATCCCTTCGGCGAGGTGCTGGTGGCGCTGGCCGGCCTGGTGGTGGCCGGCATCGGCGTCACCATGCTCGGCTGGGCCTGGAAGGGTTCCTTCGCCAAGCACCTGGAATGCCCCGGCACCGCCTCCCGCTGGGTCATGCCGCTGGGCCGCACGGGCTTCGCGGCGCGGGGCATCGTCTTCCTGATCATCGGCATCTTCCTGGCCCTGGCGGCATGGCACTCGAACCCGTCGGAAGTGCTTGGCCTCAGCGGCGCCCTGCGGGCCCTGCAAGGGCAGCCTTTCGGCCAAGCGCTTTATGGCGTGGTGGCGCTGGGGCTGGCGGCCTTCGGCATCTTTGAATTCGCCGAGGCCCGCTACCGCCGCATCCAGGCACCCGGCTGAGGCATCTCCAGCCGCCACGGCAGAGGGAGCCACAACGCCGCACAGGTTCTGTGCCGAGACAGCAATGAGCATCGGCCGCCTCTTCCGCTATGCAAGAGGGGCTGCCCCAGGCCACAGGCCGAAGGGCAGACCAGAAAAGCAAGTGGTGGAAGCTTCAATGGCTCGGCGCAACGGCAGGGTGCTCCTCCGGTCCGGTGCCGCACCCGGCAGGATGCGCCGCTGCCGATGAACCGGGCCGTATCGGCTCGTGGCTGAGGAAACGAAAAGCATGACCAAGGCAGTAAGCCGGCGGCGGGTATTGGCGGGGCTGGCTCTGGCAGGGCCGGCCTGGCTGGGGCTGGCCCGTGGGGCAACGGCGCAGGGGGCCTGGCCGAGCCAGCCCGTCCGCATCATCGTGCCCTTCGAGCCGGGCGGGCCCGCCGATGCCATCGCCCGCGTCGTCGCCGCCCGCCTGGGCGAGAAGATGGGCCAGCCCTTTGTGGTGGAGAACCGCTCCGGCGCCTCCTCCGCCATCGGCACGGCGGTTGTCGCGCGGGCCAAGCCGGACGGCTACAATCTGCTGCTCGGCACTTCGGCCTTTTCCGGCAATGTGGCGCTGGGGCGGCCACTGACCTTCGACACCCGCAAGGATCTCGCCCCCATCGCCCTGATGGGCGTGAGCCCGGCCTTCCTGATGGTCTCCGCCACCCTGCCCGTGCGCTCGGTGCGGGAGCTGATCGACTACGTCAGGCAGCGTCCGGACGGCGTGACCTATGCTTCTCCCGGCGCCGGCACCTTTCCGCATCTGGCGGTGGAGATGTTCAACCTGCGCGCCGGGACGCAGATGCTGCACGTGCCCTATCGCGGCACCGCGCCGGCCCTGACCGACATGGTGACAGGCCGGGTGCAGGCGATGATCTCGGATACCACCGGCGCCATGCAGCATATCCAGGCCGGCGCCATCCGTGTCCTGGCCGCCGCCGCCGGGCAGCGTTCCGACCTGCTGCCGGAGGTGCCGACGCTGCGCGAGAGTGGCCTGTCCGATTACGCGGCGGAATCCTGGTTCGGCCTGATCGGCCCGGCCGGCGTGCCGGCGGACATCCAGGACCGCCTGGCCACGGCGGTGGCCGAGGTGCTGGCGGAACCCGATGCCACGCGGCGGATGCGGGATATCGGCTCCACCCCGCGCAGCATGAAGCCGGCCGAATTCGCCAGCTACGTGGCCCGCGACATCGACCAGCTCACCGACGTGGTCCGCGCCGCCGACATCAAGGTGGACTGAGGCGGTGGGCCCGCCGCGCCGGGCATCCCGGCGCGGGCCGTGCTCAGCGCGGCGGCAGATGCTCCCGCAGGAATCCCAGCGTGCCTTGCACCACCATCTCCGGCGTCTGCACGGCGGCGATATGGCCGGTCGGCCATTCCTCGTAGCGCGCATTCGGCATCGCAGCCGCCACGGCCTGCACGGCGGCGGGGGGGCGCAGCCCGTCATGCGTGGCGCCGACCAGCAGGGCCGGGCAGGCGATCCGCGGGTATTCTTCCGCCATCTCCAGATGCGCGAACATGCGGTAGATGGCGGCGAAGGAGTGCGGGTCGTTCGCCAGCCAGCGGCAGCGTGCCTGCTCATGCGCCACCGGGTCCTGCCGCAGCGCCGGCGGCAGGATGCCGTCGATAGAGCCGGCCTCCAATGCCCGCAGCCCCTCCTTCTCGATGCGGTCGGCATGCGCCAGCACGGCCTGGTGCCGCGCCGCCGGGCAGGCCGTGACGGGCGAGAGCGCCACCAGGCAGGCGACCCGCCCCGGCTGCACCCGCGCCAGCCGCATGGTCAGCGCGGCGCCGACGGCGGTGCCCAGGAAGGCAGCGGGCTCGGTGATGCCCGCCACATCCAGCAGGGCCACGAGGTCGGAGGCCAGGATCTCCATGGTCAGCGGCGCGCGCACCTTTTCCGACTGGCCGGCGCCGCGCAGGTCGTAGCGCAGCACGCGGTAATGCCGGGCCAGAGCGGGCGCCACGGCGTCCCAGCTGTTCAGGCTGCCGCCCATCTCATGCACCAGGACCAGCGGCGGGCCCTCACCGGTGATCTCGTAGCGGATCACGGTGTCGCCGGTATCGAGCCATTGCATCGGTTGCTTCCTCCTGTGGGGCCGGGCGGCCCGGTTTCCGGCCCCTCAGCCCGGCAGGTCGCTCCAGGGCGAGGGGACGAAGCCGTAGCCGCCGCCGCGCCGCTCGACATGGCCGAAGCCCGGGAAGTGCAGGTGCATGCCGGCGATATGCTGCCGCTCCACCGCCACCTCCTCCAGCACGCGGCGGCGGGTTTCGGCGGCCTGGGCGGTATCGATGTCGAAGGCTATGCCCACCTCTGGCCGCAGCAGCTGGATGTCCGGCACATGGGCGACATCGCCCCAGATCAGCAGTGAATCGGCGCCGGAAGCAATGCGGTAGCCGCTGTGGCCGGGCGTATGCCCGGGCAGCGGCACGGCCGTGACGGTGGGAAAGACCTCGCCGCCCGTGAAGGTGCGGATGCGGCCCTGGTAGGGCGCGAAGCTGGCGAGAGTCGGCACGAGGTAGCGCTGCGCCTGCGGCGGCAGGCGGGTCTCGGCGCCGGGGGAGAGCCAGAAGCACGCCTCCTCCGCATGCAGCAGCACCTCCGCATTGGGGAAGAGCGCCTCGCCCGATGATGTCACCAGCCCGTAGGAATGGTCGGGGTGGCTGTGCGTCAGCAGCACGGTGTCGATCTGCCCAGGCTCCACGCCAGCGCGGGCCAGGTTATCGGCCAGGAAGCCGACGCTGGGCGCCATGTGCTGCCGGCCACCGCCGGTATCCACCAGCGCGAAGCGGCCGCCGGCCTGGATCAGGTAGGTGCTGACCTGGGTGCGCGGCACCGGCGGTGCGAAGGCGGCATCAAGCAGGTGCCGTGCCTCCTCTTGTCCGATGTTGTTGAGCGCGGCGATCCCGGCGGGCAGCGAGCCGTCGCTGATGCAGGTGACCAGCGTGTCGCCTACCAGAATGGGGTGGAAGCCGGGAACCTGCGGCCTCGCCAAGCTCACGGCCGGCCCTCCGGCCGGGTCGTGGAGGCCAATGTTCTTGAAAGGGCCGCATCAGCCCATGGCGCCGCCAAGCCAGTCATCGCGCTCCTCCGGGAGGGGTGGTCTCAGGGCCGCCCCCTTGACGGCATCTGGCCGCATGACGCAGGCCCTGTCCATGGTCAGGACATGCCATCACCGGAATGGTTCTGTGCAGCGCTGGCACAAATGTGGGGGCAGGGTGGCAGCTTCGGCACGGCTGCATGCAACCTTTGGGTGCCGGGAGGGTAGAAATCTGCCAGCCACCCTGCCGCCGGATCGTGGCAGAAGCAGCATGAGCGGTGCTCCGCCACCTTGAGGACAAGTATTTGATGGTCGCGCGTGTTGAGGCTGAGGCGGCGGAGTGGCTCTTCCTGGCCGGCGGCGGGGAAGTGGCGCGGCTGATCAGTGCCTTCGACTGGAGCGCGACGCCGCTGGGCCCCATGAGTGGCTGGTCCTCGACCCTGAAGAGCACGATCGGGCTGATCCTGCGCTCCCCGGTGCCGATCGTCACCCTCTGGGGCGAGGACGGCGTCATGATCTACAACGACGCTTATTCCGGCTTCGCTGGCGGCCGCCATCCGCGCCTGCTGGGCTCCAAGGTGCGGGAAGGCTGGCATGAGATCTCGGACTTCAACGACCATGTCATGAAGGTGGGCCTGGCCGGCGGCACCCTGGCCTACCGGGACCAGGAGCTGACGCTGGAGCGCGACGGCCAGCCCGAGCCCGTCTGGATGAACCTGGACTATTCGCCCATCACCGATGAATCCGGCCGGCCAGTCGGCGTCATCGCCATCGTGGTCGAAACCACGGCGAAGGTGCGGGCGGAGCAGACCCTGCGCGTCACCGCCGGTGCCCTGGCCGAGCTGAACGCCACGCTGGAACAGCAGGTCGAGGACCGCACGCGCGACCGCGACCGCATGTGGCGGCTGTCCACCGACATCATGCTGGTGGCGGATTTCGATGCGCGGATCGCGGCGGTGAACCCGGCCTGGACCACGGCCCTGGGCTGGGCGCCGGAGGATCTGCTGGGCACCGACTTCATGACCCTGGTACATCCGGAGGACGTGGCGGCGACGGTGGCCGAGGTGGGCAAGCTGGCGGAGGGCATCACGACCCTGCGCTTCCAGAACCGCTACCGCAGCAGCGACGGGCGCTACCGCTGGTTCTCCTGGACGGCGGTGCCGGACGAGCGCTTCATCCACGCCGTCGGCCGTGACATCCATGCCGAGAAGGAGCAGGCCGAGGCGCTGCGGCGGGCCGAGGAAGCGTTGCGCCAGTCCCAGAAGATGGAGGCGGTGGGGCAACTGACCGGCGGCATCGCGCATGACTTCAACAATCTGCTCGCCGGCATCACCGGGTCGCTGGAATTGCTGAGCGTGCGCATCGCGCAGGGGCGGCTGGCGGACCTCAACCGCTACATCGCCACGGCCCAGGGCGCGGCCGGGCGCGCCGCGGCGCTGACGCACCGGCTGCTGGCCTTCGCGCGCCGGCAGACGCTGGACCCCCGGCCCACCAACGTAAACCGCCTGATCGCCGGGATGGAGGAACTGATCCGCCGCACCGTCGGCCCCGCCACCAAGGTGGAGGTGGTGGGTGCCGCCGGGCTCTGGACCACCTCGGTCGATTCCAACCAGCTGGAAAGCGCCCTGCTGAACCTCTGCATCAATGCGCGCGACGCCATGCCGGATGGCGGGCGCATCACCATCGAGACCTCCAACCGATGGCTGGATGAGCGCATGGCGCGGGAGCGCGACATGCAGCCAGGCCAGTTCCTGTCCCTCTGCGTCACCGATACTGGTACGGGCATGACGCCGGAGGTGGCCGAGCGCGCTTTCGACCCCTTCTTCACCACCAAGCCGATCGGGCAGGGCACCGGGCTGGGGCTTTCCATGGTCTATGGCTTCGTGCGGCAGTCGGGCGGGCAGGTGCGGATCTATTCCGAGGCCGGCATGGGCACCACCATATGCCTCTACCTGCCCCGCCATTACGGGGAGGAGGCCGATGTGGAGACGGTGGCCGCCCCGCCCGCAGTTGGGCGCGCGGAGCAGGACGAGGCCGTGCTGGTCGTGGATGACGAGCCGACGGTGCGGATGCTGGTGACAGAGGTGCTGGAAGACCTCGGCTATACCGCCATCGAGGCCGGGGATGGCGCCGCCGGCCTGCAGGTGCTGCATTCCGACCGGCGGGTGGATCTGCTGGTGACGGATGTCGGCCTGCCCGGCGGCATGAACGGGCGGCAACTGGCCGATGCGGGGCGGGCGATCCGCCCCGGGCTGCAGGTGCTGTTCATCACCGGCTATGCCGAGAATGCCGTGCTCAGCCATGGCCATCTGGAGCCGGGCATGCAGGTGCTGACCAAGCCCTTTTCCATGGAAGTGCTGACGAGCCGCATCAGGACGATGATCAAGGGCGGCTGAGCGGCAGCCCTCAGGCGGCGTGGGAAGCGGCTGGCTCGTTCTGCTTGCGCAGGTTGAGCATCGGTATCTCGATCTCGCAGACCAGCCCGCCCGGCAGCCAGGATTGCGAAAGCCGGCCGCCGAGCTGCCCCCGCACCACCGTCGCCATGACGCGCGAGCCGAAGCCGCGCTCCACCGGAATCCCGGCCACCCGCGGTCCGCCAGTCTCTTTCCAGCGCAGCGCCAGGGCGCTGGCCGGGGCGTCTTCCTGGTCGGTCAGGTGCCAGGAGATGGAAACGCGCCCGCCGGGGGTGGAGAGCGCGCCATGCTTCACGGCATTGGTCGCCAGTTCATGCACCACCATGGCCAGCGGTTGCGCCGCGTTGGGCGGCAGCAGCACCGGCGGGCCTTCCAACTCCGCGCGCGTATCGCATTCGCCATCCGCTTCCGTGACGAAGGGCGCCAGTTCCGCCTTCAGCAGCGCATGCAGGCTGGCGCTGCGCCAGTGGTCCTCCGACAGAAGGGTCTGCGCCCGGGACAGGGCCGAGACGCGCCCCTCCACCGCCCTGATATAACTGGTCACGTCATTCTTCGGTGTCAGTTGCAGCATCGCCTGCACCACCGCCAGGGCGTTCTTGGCGCGGTGATCGACCTCCCGCGCGAGCAGGCGGAGGCGTGCCTCGCCGGATTCGATTTCCGCTGTCCGCTCCTTCACGCGGTTCTCGAGGGTGGCATTGAGGTCGCTCAACTGCCGCGTGCGGCGCCATGCCAGCAGCACCAGCCAGGAGAGAGCGATGGAGGTCAGCACCGCGAAGCAGCCATAGGCCATGGCGCGGCGCCGCCAGGGGGCCAGCAGCATGTCCACCGGGGTGCCATAGGCAACCCTGACAGGGTAGCCGGCCAGACGGCGGAAGGCCGCCAGGCGCTCCACCTCGTCGAGCGGGGAAACGCCCCGCACCACCTGCCGCTCGGCATCGGCGCTCGCCGCCCGGGACAGCGGCCCCTGCGGCAACATGCGCAGGCTGCTCTCCAGCGCGACCGTCGGGCGCCGGGCCAGGAGCGTGCCATTGTCCAGCGACAGGCTGACCAGTCCGCGCTGGTCCGGCACCGCCTGGTCCCAGTAGCTGAGCAGGGACCGCTGTTCGACGATCACCGCCGCGACGCCGAGAAAGGAGCCGTCCTCGGCGGAGCGGCGGCGGGTGATGAGGAAGACCACCTCGTCGCTGGTCTGGCTGCGGACCGGGCCGGAGACGAAGGGATCATCGCCTCGGTTGTCGCGGTGCCAGAGGAAGTAGTCGCGCCGGCTGACATTAACCCTCTCCATCGGCTCAAAGCGCTCCGAATCCACCAGGACACGGCCATCGTCGTCGAAGATGGCCACCCCGATCTGCTCGTTCGCGTAGAGCTTCAGCCGGCGCAGGAAGCGGTGGTGAGCGGGAGCATCCATGCGGATGTCGGCATTGGAAAGGCCGCGCAGCCGGTCCTCGGCGGCACCCAGAGCCAGGGCCTGGAACTGGAAGACCTTCTCGGCCTGGCCATGGATGGTGTCCAGCATCACCACGATATTGCGCCCGGCTTCGGAGAGCACTTGGCGGCGGTCCTGGAAGGCCTCACCGGCCGCCAGCAGCAGCGGCAGGCCCGCACAGGCGAGGAGCAGGGCATTAAAGGCGTGCAGCCGTTGTCTCGGCCGTGGCGCCGACGGCGGCCGAAGGGAATTTACGCCTGACATCTCCGCTCCTGCAGGACGGCCACTGATAGTGGAGCGACCGCCAGCTTTCTGACCAGAAATAACGGTGTGGATGGGATGATCAAGCTGAAACAGCGTCTCAAACGAGGCGAAGCGCCCGGGTGTAAAGCCAGCGGCAGGTTCATCCTGAGGAGCAGACTGCTATAGCAGTAGCGCGGGCAACGAAGGTGTGATTAGCATCCGGAAGACCAATGGATCGCCCACCGGCCTGGCGCCCCCCGCCGCGCCGGCCCCTGCGTCCTGGTAAGGAAAAGAGGAAACGACATGCAACACGCCTCTCGCCGCGGCCTTCTGGGCGGCAGCGCCGGACTGGTTCTTGGCAGCATGGCGGGGACGGGCGCCAAGGCCCAGACCGCCGAACCGCGCAGCCCGCTGGCCCTGAACATCATCGATGCCGCCGGCAACCTCGCGCTGACGCAGAAGGCCTTCGAGAACTATCGCCGCGCCAAGCCCCGCATGGTGTCGCGCATGGTCTTCACCAAGGCGCCGGCCCCGGAAGTGCCAGGCAAGATCAAGGCCCAGCAGGAGGCCCGGCGGCTCGATATCGACCTGGTGATCGTCGGCACCGATGCGCTCTCCGCCGGCATCCAGCAGGGTCTCTGGACGGAAGTGACGGACACCTACGCCAGCGCCCTGCCCAACCTGCAGGACATCTTCCTGGAGCCTGCCTGGCGCATGCAGGGCCTGGCGCAGAAGCAGGGCGTGGTGGTCTCCTACTACCCTTCCGGCCCGCTGCTGGAATACATGCCGCACAAGGTGCCGACACCGCCTGGCAGCGCCGAGGAGCTGCTGGCCTGGACCAAGCAGAACCCCAACAAGTTCTCCTACGCCCGCCCGGCCAATTCCGGCCCCGGCCGCACCTGGCTGATGGGCCTGCCCTATATCCTGGGCGACAAGGACCCCAGCGACCCGGTGAATGGCTGGGACAAAACCTGGAGCTACCTGAAGGAACTGGGCCAGAACATCGAGTACTACCCGACCGGCACCGGTGTGACGATGAAGGAACTGGGTGAGGGCACCCGGGACATGATCATCAGCACCACGGGCTGGGACATCAACCCGCGCGTCCTCGGCATCGTGCCGAAGGAAGCGAAGGTCTCGACCCTGAAGAACTTCCGTTGGGTGGTGGATGCCCATTACCTCGTCATCCCGAAGGGCGTGACCGAAGAACGCCTCAAGGTGCTGCTGGACCTGACCTCCTTCCTGCTCACCAAGGAAAGCCAGGCCTATACCTATGACGAAGGCTACTTCTATCCCGGCCCAGCGGTGAAGGGTGTCACGCTCGACATGGCGCCGAAGGAAAGCCAGGACGCGATCCGCGAATATGGCCGCCCGGAATACGAGAAGCTGATCGCCGAGACGCCCACGGAACTGCCGCTGGACGCCGACAAGATGGTGCTGGCCTTCCGTCGGTGGGACGAGGAGATCGGGGCGCGGAGAACCCGGTGAACGACGGAGTCATCCAAGTATGACCATGCACGCAGCCGAATTCCGCGAACTGCGCCTCGAAGGCATGCGGCGGACCTTCGGGAACCTGAATGCCCTGAAAGGGATCGACCTCAAGATCGCGCGCGGCGAGTTCATCGCCCTGCTCGGCCCCTCGGGCTGCGGCAAGTCCACCGCGCTGAACTGCCTGGCCGGCCTGCTCCCCCTCACCGGGGGGAGCATCTGGCTCGATGACCGGCGCATCGACACGCTGCGGCCGGAACAACGCGGCTTCGGCATGGTGTTCCAGAACTACGCGCTGTTTCCGCATATGAGCGTGCGCCGCAACGTGGCCTTCGGGCTGATGATGAAGGGCGTGCCGAAGGCGGAAGCCGCGCGGCGGGTGGATGAGGCGCTGACGACCGTGCGCCTGCAATCCCAGGCGGACAAGCTGCCGGGCCAGCTTTCGGGCGGGCAGCAGCAGCGCGTGGCCATCGCCCGCGCCATTGTCATCGAGCCGCCGCTGGTGCTGATGGACGAGCCGCTTTCCAACCTCGATGCCAAGCTGCGCCTGGAGATGCGCGCCGAGATCCGGCGAATCCACGAAGGCCTTGGCTCCACCACCATCTATGTGACGCACGACCAGGAGGAAGCCCTGTCGCTGGCGGACCGCATCGTGGTGATGCGGGAAGGCGAGATCCGGCAGGTGGGCACGCCGCAGGAGCTGTATGCCCAGCCGGCGCATCTCGATGTCTCCGACTTCATGGGCTACCGCAACCGGCTGCCGGGCCGTGTCATCGGGCGCGAGGGCAACCTTGTCACCCTCGACATGGGCCATGGCGGGCGCCTCACCGGCACGGCGCGGGAGACACTGGGCAGCAATGCCGTCATCGCCGTACGCCCGGACGACATGACCACCACGGCGGAAAATGCTTCCGGCGTCCCGGCCACCGTTCGCGCCATCGAGTACCGCGGCCGCGAGTTCCACGGCATCGCCACCACGGCGGGCGGCATCGACCTGTTCTTCCATACCGAGGCTCCGGTGGAGATCGGCACGCAGGTCCGGCTGGCCGCCGAGCCGCAGCGCGCCCTGGTCTTCGCAGGGGAGGCTGCATGAGCGCGGCGATCGACAGCAGCCCACCGCTGCGGATGCGCCTGGCGGCACGGGGGCTGGACACGGTGACGCTGCTGGTGCTGCCGGCAGCTTTCGTGCTGGTAGCGCTGTTCCTCTACCCCTTCCTCTACGGGCTCTGGCTGTCCTTCCACCCCAAGGACGGCACCCTGCTGGGAAACTACGGCCGCTTCTTCTCCGACCCGTTCCTCTACGACACGATCTGGACAACCATGCGCCTAGCGGTGCCGGTGACGCTGCTGAACCTGCTGCTGGCGGTGCCCGTGGCCTTCCGCGTGCGCCTGATGCGGCGGCAGCGGCTGCTGACCACCATCCTGATCCTGCCGATCACGCTCGGCACGGTGCTGGTGGCGGAAGGCATGCTCTTCTACTTCGGCGCCCAGGGCTGGTTCAGCCGCACGGTGATGATGCTCGGCCTGTCCTCGACCCCGGTGAAGCTGACCAACAGCTATATCGGCGTCTTCCTGTCGCTGCTGATCACCGGCTTTCCCTTCACCTTCCTTCTGACGCTGTCCTATGTCACCGGCATCGATTCCTCGCTGGAACAGGCGGCGGCGACACTGGGTGCGGGGCCGCGTTCGCGCTTCCGGCACATCTTCCTGCCGCTGCTGCTGCCGGGTCTCGCTATCACCTTCTGCCTCAGCTTCGTGCAGGCCTACTCGGTCTTTCCCTCGGCGGTGCTGGTGGGCGAGCCAGCACGAATAACCAGGGTGATCTCCATCGCGGCCTACCAGGCGGCTTTCGAGGAATATGATTACTCGCTGGCCTCCGCCATCGCGATGATCATGGGCTTCACGCAGCTCGCCGTGGTGGTCGTGGTGCTGGCATCGCGGCAATTGCTGTATCGCGGCCCCGCCGGCGGCGGAAAAGGCTGAGGAGCGCAGGACATGCATAGCAATCCCAGCCTTTCCACCCGCCTCTGGGCCGCGGCCCTTTGGGTGACGGTCGGCTTCTTTGTCCTGAACCTGCTGGCCATGATCGCCTCGGTGGTGGTCAGCTCCTTCGGCACGCGCTGGCTCGGCACCTGGCTGCCGGCGGGGTGGACCACACGCTGGTACTTCTCCGCCTGGGAGGAATTCCAGCTGCACGACGTGCTGCTGGTCACCTTCCAAGTCGCCTTCTCCGTGGTGCTGCTGTCGGGCCTGCTCGGCGTGCCGGCGGCTTACGCCATGGCGCGGCGGGAATTCCCCGGCAAACGCGTGCTGATGCTGCTGTTCCTGCTGCCGCTGCTGGTGCCGCCCATCACCTACGGCATCCCGATGGCGACGGTGCTCTACCAGACCGGCCTGGGCGGCACGATGGCCGGCGTCATCCTGGCCAACCTGGTGCCCACTGTGCCCTTCGTGATCCTGGTGATGATCCCCTTCGTGGAGCAGATCGACCCGAGGATCGAGGCCGCCGCGCGGGTCTTCGGCGCCGGCACCTTCCGACTCTTCGTGCATGTGCTGACGCCGCTGCTGCTGCCGGGCGTGCTGGCGGCGCTGCTGCTGGTGCTGGTGCGCACCATCGCGATGTTCGAGCTGACCTTCCTGACGGCTGGCCCGACCAGCCAGACGCTGGTGGTCGCGCTCTACTACTCGGTCTTCGCGGCGGGCGTGCGCGCGGTGCAGTCGGTGGATGCCATGGCGGTGATCTACATGCTGGCCACGCTGGTCTGGCTGGTGATCGCGCTGCGTTTCGTCAGCCCGACTCAGATCGTGGGCCGCGCTAAGCAACAGCAGGCGCATTGAACGGAAACGGCAGGGCGGCACGCCGCCGCCCTGCCGGCCCTTGTTACTGCCGCGGCTTCTTGGAGCCGATCTGCTCGTCCCAACGGCGGAAGGCCGCCACCAGCCGGTCCGGCGTCAGTGGCGGCGCCACCGGCCGCTCGCGGAACCAAGTCTCGTATTCCGGACGGCCGAATTCACGGATCACGTCCTGGCTTTCCTGCGGCGCCATCGAGAGCGGCGCATCCGCGATCACCGGGCCCGGATAGAGGTAGCCCTTGTCATAGGTCATCGCCTGCTGCGGCGGCTGCAACAGGAAGGCCATCAGCTTGGCGCAGACCGCCACGCGCTCCGGCGCCACGCCCTTGGGCACGGCCATGAAATGCGCGTCCGGCAGCCAATGCGTACCGTCCAGCATGAAGACCTTGGCCTCCTTCGGCACGATGCCCAGTACGCGTGGGTTGATGTCCCAGCCGCAGGCGGTCGCGATGATGTCGCGCGAGCCTTCGCCGAACTCGCGCATCGTGGCGGAGGTGCCGGTCGGGTAGTAGTCGATGGTCTCGCCGATGGCCTGGAGATAATCCCAGCTCTTGTCCCAGCCATTGACGGGGTCCGAGGGGTCCCTGTCACCGAGGATGTAGGGAAGGCCCTGCAGCAGCGTCCAGCCCGGGCCGGAATTGGCCGGGCGGGCATAAACGAAGCGCTCGGGATGCGCCCGTGCCCAGCCGAGCAGATCCTCCGGCGTGCGGATCGCCGCCGTCATGCGGTTGGGCATGTACTCGAACAGCGGGCCGGAGGGCGTATAGGACACCTCGATGCCATAGCCCCGGCCAAAATTCGCCTGCAGCATCTTGGCGCCGGGGATCAGGATCTTGTCGAGGTCCGGCAGGACATCGGAATAGGCCGGCAGCATCTGCGTCCAGAGGCCCTGGTTGACGCCGTCCGACAGTGGTCCGAGCCCCAGCAGCACGAAGTCGATATCCAGCCGCCCGGCATCCTGCTGCGCCTTCAGCTTAGGCGCCAATTCGGGCGAGGGCGCGACCTGGATGTTCAGCCGGGAGATCAGGTTGGGATTCTGCTGCCGGAACAGCTCGATCGCCGGGCGGTCGATCTGCAGGGCGCCGGCGACATCCATGATGCTGAGCGCGATCGGCGCACTGGGCAGGGGGTGCGGTTGCGCGTGAGCCTGGCGCAGGGCCACTGTCGCGGCGGAGCCACCGGCCAGCAACGCGCGGCGGCCCAGGTGATGGACAGGCATGTTTCCTCCGTTCTTGCTGCTTCAGCGCGAGGGGGACGAAGACTCGCGAGGGGCCGTGCACCAGGATCGGTGCGGCGCCTGCCGGGAAGCATGCCGGAGAATGCAGCGGCTTTGCAGTCAATTCGGCGGGGCTTCGAATAACCCCGCAGGGATGTCAGATGCTTTTCACCCGACAAGGACGGCCGGTGCGCGAGCTCTCCAGCAGGGCGTCCACGAGGTAGTGGACGCGCAGCGCATCGGCGCCACTGGCGGCGGGCTCGCGCCCCTGGTCGAGCGCATCCAGGAAATCCGCCAGCACGCTGCGGTGGTAATCATGCGGGAAGGCCATGGGATCGGCACCGGTGCCACCGCCACCGCCCGGCCGAAGCTCGGTGACGCGGCCGTCCTGGTGCTGCACATGCAGGTCCACGCCTGTCAGCGAAGCCGTGGCCCGCTTGCCGGTCAGTTCGATACGCTCGGGAAAGCCAGGGAAGGCGGCCGTGGTGGCCTCGATGGTTCCCATGGCGCCGCTGGCGAAGCGCACCGCCGCGCAGGCCAGATCCTCGGTTTCCATGCGGTGGACCGGGCTGGTCGTGGCATAGCCGGTGACCTCGGCCACCGGGCCGGCGAGGCTTTGCAGCAGGTCCAGCGTATGGATGCCCTGGGTGATCAGCACGCCGCCGCCATCGCGCGCCAGCGTGCCGCGGCCAGGCTCGTCGTAATAGGATTGCGGGCGCCAGAGGCGGATGCTGGCGGAGGCGGCGATGAGGTTGCCGATCTGCCCCTCCCGCTGCAGCGCCGCGAATTGCACAGCGGCGGGGCGGAAGCGGTGCTGCAGCACCAGGCCCAGCGTGACGCCGGCCTCGCGGCAGGCGGCGACCAGTTGCTCCGCCCGCGCGGTGGTGATCTCCAGCGGCTTTTCCAGCAGGATATGCTTGCCGGCGGCGGCACAACGCCGCACCAGATCCAGATGCGTATCCGGCGGCGTCAGGATCATCACGCAATCCACGCTGGAATCTTCCAGGATAGTGTCGAGCTGATCGGTGGCGGGGAAGGGGAAGCGCTGCGCGAAGCTGTCGCGCCGGGCGGCGCTGCGTGCATAGGTGCCCGCCACCTCCACACGCTCCGCAAGGTCCAGCAAGGATCTGGCATGGGGCGTGACCGCCATGCCGAGGCCGATGACTCCGATGCGGTGCCGCGTGCTCATGCCCTGCCTCCGGCCTCAGGAAGAAACCGCGGCCCGGGAAGGCCGCGGGGTCTCAAGCGGGTGCTCAGAACTGCGGCATCGGCGGCAGCGGGTCCATCGGCGCCTTGAACCAGCGCTGGTGGATACGGTCCAGCTCGCCATTCTGCACGATGGAGGCGATGAAGGTGTTGCTCCAGTCGCGCAGCGCCTCATCCTGCTTGCGGAAGGCCATGCCATTGGCCTGGGCGCGGAGCGTGAACTTCGGCTCGATCTGCAACTGCGGGTAGTTGTTGACCAGCTGCGCCAGAACCGTGCTGCTGGCGCCAATGGCCTGCACCTGGCCGGAGATGATGGACTGCGTGGTGGTGGCATCGTCATCGAAGCGCATGACGCGGATTTCCTTCGGCGCCACGGCCATCAGCGCCGAATCCTGCGTGCTGGCCCGCGCCACGCCGACGCGCACGCCCTTCAGGTCGTCCGGGCCTTTGATGTTGGCGCTCTTCGGCGCCAGGATATAGGTGGTGAAGGCGCTGTAGGGGTTGGAGAAGAGCACCTGCTTCGCCCGTTCCTCGGTGATGCCGAAGGTGGCGACCAGCATGTCCACCTTGTTGGTCAGCAGGAAGGGAATGCGGTTGGGGCCGGTGACGGGCACGAGCTGAAGCTGCACGCCCAAGGCCTTGGCCAGCAGAACGGCAACATCGGCGTCGTAGCCGGCGGGCTTCTGATTCTCATCGATGCCGCCGAAGGGCGGGTAGTCGGTGAGGATGCCGATGTTGATGGTGCCGCGCTTCTTGATCTCATCCGGCGTCGCGGCGGCGGCGGGGCGGATCAGGCCCGGCATCAGGGCGGCGGCGCCACCGAGTGCGAGCGCGCCCAGTGCGCGGCGGCCGATCGGGTTGAAGGTCATGTCAGTTGTCTCCCTGGTCGTGGCGTTTGCTTGTGTTGTCGGTGGCCGCTTCAGCGGGTGGCAAGGGCGAGTTTCTGTTCCATGCGCTTGCTGTAGGCGGAAAGCGGCCAGCAGATGATGAAATAGGTCAGCCCCACCAGCCCGAAGATGGTGAAGGGTTGGAAGACGGCATTGTTGATCACCTGCGCCGCGCGGGTCAGTTCCACGAAGCCGATGATCGAGGCCAGCGAGGTCGCCTTGATCAGCTGCACCAGGAAACCCACGGTGGGCGGGATGGCGATGCGGAAGGCCTGCGGCAGCACGATCAGCCGCATCTGGTTCCAGTAACGCAGGCCGAGGGCGCTCGATGCTTCCCACTGGCCGCGCGGCACCACCTCGATGCTGCCGCGCCAGATCTCGCCCAGGAAGGCGCTGGCGTGCAGCGAGAGCCCCAGCGCGGCGGCGCCCCAGGGATCGACATCGAAGCCGAAGATGCCGGGCACGAAGAAGGCCAGGAACAGCTGCATCAGCAGCGGCGTGCCCTGGAAGATCTTGATATAGGCGAAGGCGAACCAGCGCAGCGGCTTGATGGGGCCGCTGCGCATCAGCGCGATCAGGATGCCGCCGATGCTGCCGCCGATGAAGGCGAAGACGGAGAGCAGCAGCGTCCAGCGCACCGCCGCCAGGATGAAGAGGATCTCGTTGGGGCCGAGGCTTCGCATGATACCGTTCCCTCAGCGTGTCGCGGGCTGGCGCAGGAAGGCGCGGTCGATCAGCGCGAAGATGCCCCAGAAGATCAGGGACAGGGCGAAATACATGCCCGTCACCACGAAATAGACCTCGAAGCTGCGGAAGTTGCGCGCCTGGATGTCGTTGGCGGCGCCGGTCAGCTCACTGGCCGCGATGGCCGAGCAGACGCTGGAATTCAGCATCAGCAGGATGAACTGGCTGGTCAGCGCGGGATAGATGGCCTGGATGGCAGGCTTCAGCACGATGAGGCGGAAGATCTGCAAGGGCTTCAGGCCCAGCGCGCGCCCGGCCTCGATCTGGCCCTTGGAGATGCTCTCGATGCCGGCGCGGATGATCTCGATGCCATAGGCGCCGACATTGACCACCAGGGCCAGCAGCGCGGCCTGGTCGGCTTCCAGCCGGATGCCGATGGCGGGCAAGCCGAAGAAGACCACGAAGATCTGGATCAGGAAGGGGGTATTACGGATCAGCTCGATATAGGCGTCGATCACCCAGCGCAGCGGCTTTGGCCCGCTGGTCTTGCCCAGCGCGCCCAGGACGGCCACGACCATGCCGATGGCCATGGAGGCCGCGGACAGCCAGAGGGTGCGCAGGGCACCAGCCATCAACTCGTCCCAGGCGTTGAAGACCTGCCCGAATTCAAAAACGTAGTTCATGCCGGCGGGCCGCCGGCCCACGGGCGTGGCACTGCCATCGGATTATAACCCTCCCGAATCGTTTCCGGCCGGCCGTTAAGGCTTTGGCTTGCTCTTCTCACCGTTGCGCAATGCAGTGCAACAGGCCGGAAAGCTGACGCGGATCAGGGCTTTATGCAAGTGGGAGGAGTGGCGGGGGGCTACCGGCCCCGGGCCTGCCAGCCCGCCAATTCTTCCCGCAGGATGCTGTCGAGCAGCATCGTAGCCCCGGCGCTGTCGTTCAGGCAGGGGAGCAGGTGGAAATGCGTGCCGCCGGTGCCGAGGAACTCTTCCCGCAGCTCACTTCCCAGTTCCTCCAGCGTTTCCACGCAGTCGGACAGGAAGCCAGGCGCCACCACGGCGATGCGCTTGATTCCCCTGGCGGCAAGGCTCCCGACATACTCGTCGGTATAGGGCTCCAGCCAGGGCTCGCGGCCGAAGCGGGACTGGAAGGTCATGGGGAACTGCGCCGCGCCCAGGCCCAGTTCCCGCCGCAGCGCCACCATGGTGCGCTCGCATTCGCCCGGATAGGGATCGCCCGCTTCCACATAGCGGCGCGGCAGCCCGTGGAAGGAGCCGATCAGCAGCTCCGGCTCCCGGTCCAGTGTCAGCAGCGAGGCCCGGATACGGTCCGCCATGGCGCGGATATAGGCCGGGTGGTCGGGGAAGCTGGGCACGGTGCGGATGGCCGGCTGCCGGCGCATCCGCATCAGGGTGCGGAAGGCGGCGTCATTCACCGTCGCCGTGGTCGTGGCGCTGTATTGCGGATAGAGCGGCACCAGCAGCACGCGGCCGCAGCCCTGGTCCACCAGCCCTTGCAGGCGCTCGGCCACCGAAGGGCGGCCGTAGCGCATGGCCCAGTCCACCACCACGCCGGTACGTTCCTCCGGCCACAGCGCGCGCAGGTTCTCAGCCTGGGCGCGGGTGAAGGTCCGCAGAGGGGATTCGTCCTTCTCCCGGTTCCAGATCTCGCGATAGGCGGCGCCGGTGCGGAAGGGGCGGCGGCTGAGGATGACGCCTTGCAGCAGCGGCTGCCACCAGAGCGGACTGGCTTCGATGACGCGCCGGTCGGAAAGGAACTCCGAGAGATAACGGCGGATGGCCCAGTAGCCGGTGCCTTCCGGCGTGCCGAGATTCACGAGCAGCAGGCCGGTGCGCTCCGCCCCGGCCAGGGCAGGGCTGGACCAGTTCCGGCTGCCGCCATGGGCTGGCGGATGCTCGATATAGCTCATCACAGAATATCCTCGGGGCTGTCCGCCCGCAGGGCGGCGCCCAGTTCGGCGCCCATCCGCGCCGCATCGGCCTGCTGCCCGCGCAGGCTGCGCCGCAGCAGGAAAGAACCGTCGGGCCGCGCCAGCATTGCCGTCAGCAGCAGTTCGCCACCCGGCAGCGGGCGCGCGAAGGCGCCGGCAGGGGTGCGGCAGGAGCCATCGAGCGCATGCAGCACCGCCCGCTCCGCCCGGGCGGCGAGCCGCGCGGCGGGATCGTCGATCCGCGCCAGCAGGGCGCGGGTGTGGTGGTCATTCTCCCGCGCCGTCACCGCCACAATGCCCTGGCCGGCGGCGGGCAGCATGGCCTCGGGTTCCAGCACGGCGGCGATGCGGTGGGTCAGGCCCAGGCGCTTCAGCCCGGCCACCGCCAGCAGCGTGGCCACGAAGTCGCCGCCCTCCAGCCGCTCCAGCCGCGTGCGCACATTGCCGCGGAGAAGGCCGAAACGCAGGTCTGGCCGCGCATGCAGCAACTGCGCCTGCCGCCGCACGGAAGCGGTGCCGATGCGCCCGGCTTCCGGTAGGCTGGGGAAGGGCAGGGCACGCTCAGTGGGCGGGCAGCCGGGCGCCAGCACCAGGGCATCGCGCGGGTCCTCGCGCGGCAGTACGCAGGCGATGGCGATGCCACGCGGCAGTTCCGTTTCCAGGTCCTTCAGGCTGTGAACGGCGAAGTCGACGTGGCCGTCCAGCAGCGCCTCATGGATGTCCTTGGCGAAAAGACCCTTGCCGCCCAGATCGGCCAGCCGCCGGTCCTGCATCCGGTCGCCGGCGGTGCTGATCACCTCCTGCCGCATCGGCAGGCCGGGGCGGATGGCGTCCAGCGCCTCCATCACCATCCGCGTCTGGGTCCGGGCCAGGGCAGAGCCGCGTGTGCCCAGGCGCAGCGCGGCCGGGCTGTCGATGGAGGGCCAGGTGGGGAGCGAAAGGACGGCTGACATCCGCAAGGTTTCCTTATCGGCCAGGCGCGGGGCGGGCGCCCCGCGCCTGGCCTGTCTGTTACTCGGCGGCTGCCGGGACCACGTCGGCGGCCGTCGTGGGGGCGGAGGCCGGGGCGGTGTGGATGCGCTGGATCGCGGCCTCCACGCCGGCGGCATAGGCCGGATCGGCGCGGCGGAAATGCTCCAGCTGCCGTTCGATGATGAAGCGCGGCACGCCCTGCATGGCGCCGGCGATATTCTCGAACAGCCGCTGCTGCTGCGCCGCGTCCATCAGGCGGAAGAGGTCGCCGGGCTGGCGGTAGTCGTCATTGCCGTCGCGGTGGCTGTAGTGGTCCGCGTCGCCATTGATTCGCAGCGGCGGCTCCTTGGCCGAGGCCACTTCCGCCGGGCCATTGAAGGAATTCGGCTCGTAATAGGCATCGGTGCCCTGCGGCGCGTCGAAGCGCATGGCGCCGTCGGCATGGTAATGATGCACCGGGCAGCGTGGGCGGTTCACCGGCAGTGCCTCGTAATGCGTGCCGACGCGGTAGCGATGCGCATCCGCATAGGCGAAGAGCCGGCCCTGCAGCACCTTGTCCGGCGAATAGCCGATGCCCGGCACGACATTGGAGGGCGAGAAGGAAGCCTGCTCGATCTCCGCGAAGTAATGCTCGGGGTTCCGGTTCAGCTCCAGCACGCCGACTTCGATTAGCGGGTAGTCGCCATGCGGCCAGACCTTGGTCAGGTCGAAGGGGTTGTACCAGTGCTTGTCGGCATCGGCTTCCGGCATGATCTGCACGCAGACGCGCCACTTCGGGTACTCGCCGCGCTCGATGGCTTCGAGAAGGTCGCGTTGGGCGCTCTCACGATCCTCGGCGATCACGGTATTGGCTTCCGCGTTCGTCCAGGTCTTGATGCCCTGCATGGACTTGAAGTGGAACTTCACCCAATAGCGCTCGCCGGCATCGTTCCAGAGCGAATAGGTATGGCTGCCGTAGCCGTTCATGGCGCGGTAGTTCTGCGGCAGGCCACGGTCGCTCATCAGGATGGTCACCTGATGCAGGCTCTCGGGGGAGAGCGACCAGAAGTCCCACATGGCCGTCGCGCTGCGCATGTTGGTGCGCGGGTGGCGCTTCTGGGTGCGGATGAAGTCGGGGAACTTCATCGGGTCACGGATGAAGAAGACGGGCGTGTTGTTGCCCACCAGATCCCAGTTGCCTTCTTCGGTGTAGAATTTCAGGGCGAAGCCGCGCACGTCACGCTCGGCATCCGCCGCGCCGCGCTCACCGGCCACGGTGGAGAAGCGCAGCAGCGTCTCGGTCACCTTGCCGGGCTGGAAGACCTTGGCGCGGGTATACTTGGTGATGTCGCCGGTGATGGTCAGCGTGCCATAGGCGCCGGAGCCCTTGGCATGCACCACGCGCTCGGGGATACGCTCGCGGTTCTGGTGCGCCAGCTTCTCGATCAGCTGGAAGTCCTGCAGCAGGACCGGGCCACGCGGGCCGGCAGTGACGCTGTTCTGGTTGTCGGCAACAGGCGCACCAGCGGTGCTCGTCAGAACCGGACGTATCGGCATGTCGGGCATGGATCCCTCTCTTCTCTCGCTTGGGCCATCATGGACAAGCGGGAGCTATGGGTAAAATCGATCTTTCCGCTCTGATAAATCGGTTATACCTATGTATGACCATGCAGAACCAAACGCTGGCCGGGCTGTCGCTCCGGGATCTGGAATATGCCGTCGCGGTGGCCGACCTCGGCCATTTCGGGCGCGCAGCGGAACGCTGCGGCGTCAGCCAGGCGGGCCTGTCGGAGCAGGTGCGGAAGCTGGAGAGCCTGCTGGGTGCCGCGCTGTTCGAGCGCACCACCCGCCGCATCACCGTCACTCCGGCGGGAGAGGTGCTGCTGCGGCAGGCGCGAGAGGTCGTGGCCGCCGCACGGCTGCTGCTGGAGATGGCCCGCAGCCGGTCGGAGCCGCTGGCCGGGCCGCTGCGCCTGGGCGTCATCGCCACCCTGGGGCCTTATTACCTGCCGGGCCTGCTGCGGGCGGCGCGGGCGCGCTATCCCCGCATGGAACTACGCTTGCAGGAGGGGCAGACGGCCTCCCTGCTCGGCGCCCTCCAGGCCGGTGACCTGGACGCCCTGCTGGTGGCCTTGCCGCTGCCAACGGAAGCCCTGACGGCCGAGGCACTGTTCTTCGAGCCCTTCCGCGCCGTGCTGCCCTGTACCCACCCGCTGGCCAGCCAGCCGGAGCTTGGATTGCAGGATCTGGCGGGCGCGGGGCTGCTGCTGCTGGAGGAGGGGCATTGCCTGCGGGACCAGGCGCTTTCCCTTTGCGGCAAAAGCCAGCCAGGGCGGGATGCGCGCTTCGCCAGCAGCCTGGAGATGCTGCGGCACATGATCGCCGCCGGCGAGGGCTATTCCCTGCTGCCCCTGCTGGCGACGCAGGAGCGGGCGGAGCTGGACGGCTTGGTGCGGGTGCGCGAGCTGGCGCATGCCGAGGAAGTCGGCCGGACCATCGGCCTGGCCTGGCGCCGGACGGATACGCGCGCCGAGGCCTTCCGGGAATTCGCCGCCTTCCTGCGGGAGATGGCGCCCGCCGGAACGCGCGCCGCCCCATAGGGCGGCGCGCCGGGCCCGTCAGGCGCCGGCGGAAGCCTCCAGCGCCTCGCGGAAGCGGGCGAAGGTGGCGGCATCGGCGAAAGCCTTCTGGGTGCCCGGACGGGTGATGGAATCCGCCGCATAGCTGGCACCCCAGGCCATGGCCGCCTGCACGTCGCGGTTGGCGGCGTAATGCTGCGCGAAGGCGCCGATGAAGGCATCGCCCGCGCCGCTGGTGTCATGCACCCGCACCCGCACGGAAGGCACATGCACCGTGGGGCCGTCGGTCACCAGCAGCGCGCCATCGGCGCCCAGCGTCACGATCACCGCTCGGATGCCACGCGCCACCAGGGTCCGCGCGGCGGCCTCGGCCTGTGCCGGCGTCTCGGCGGGCAGGCCGGTCAGGATGGTCAGCTCGGTTTGGTTGGGCACCAGGAAGGTGGCGGAAAGGATGCGCTCCACATCCAGCTCCGGCACCGCCGGGGCGGGGTTCAGCAGCACCTCGATCCCCTCACGCGCCGCCCAGGCGACGGTGTGGTAGATCGTCTCCAGCGGAATCTCCAGCTGCAGCAGGATCAGGCCGCAGGTGCGGAGGTCGTCGGCCGCAGCGTCCACATCGGCCGGCAGCAGGTGCTCATTGGCGCCCTTGACAATCAGGATGCGGTTCTCGCCCGAGGGCTCGACGAAAATGGGCGCCACGCCGCTCTGGGTGCCGGGCACGGCGCGCACGTGGCGGGTGTCGATGCCCAGGTCCTGGAAGTTCTTGACCGTGCCGCCGCCGAAGAGGTCATCGCCCACGCGGCTGACCAACAGCACGTCGCCGCCCAGCTTGGCGGCGGCCACGGCCTGGTTGGCGCCCTTGCCGCCATGGCCCATGGCGAAGGAGGGAGCGGCCAGGGTCTCGCCCGCCGCCGGCATCCGGTCGGTATAGGTGATCAGGTCGACCATGTTGCTGCCGACCACACCGATGCGCGTGCCCATGAAGTTCCTATCCTAGCGATGCAATGAGCGCGGCCGTCTCGCGGGCCGCTTGTTGGTCCAGGTAGCCGGCGCGCACGGAGAAGCCGGCCTGCGCCCCCGGCGGCAGCAGCCGCACATGGCCTTTGCGCTTCTCCGCCGCATAGCCTTCCGGCTGGCAGGTGGAGGGCAGGGCGAAGGCGGCCACCTGCTGGTCCGGGTCGTGCAGAATCCAGCGGACCGTGTGCGGGAAGTCGGCGGGGGCATAGGACATGGCGAAGCCATCGCCCTCCGGCCGCGCCAGCATCAGGTGGGTCTGCCCCTGCGCGTCGGTGCCGAGGCCGTGCAGGTAGAAGACCTGCTCCGGGTCATAAAGCTCCGGCTCCTCCAGCACTTCCATGCGCGCCGGGTTGCGCGCGAGGTCCTCGATCAGCGCCAGATAGGCCGGGTTGGGCTGCACATGCGCCGGCACCGCGTGCCGCACCGCCGTGCGATCCGGCGTGAAGGGGGCCGGTTGCAGGCAGCGGCCGCCGGGCACGAAGGCGAAGTTGACGTGGCACATGTACATCAACTCCATCGGCTTGCCCGACAGGTTGCGGATGTTGAGGCCGATGTCGAAAAGCGTCGCGCCGGGCCGCAGCGTCAGCGAGGGATGCGCCTGGTAGTGCGAGCCGAAGCCCATGACATATTCCCGCGCGCTGACCACGCGCAGGAAGGAGCCATTCGCGTCCTCGCCGAATTCAAGCCATGCCCGATCCATCGGCGCGCAGGGGAATTCGCCATGGGCGGCGTGGCTGTCCTCCGGCGCGGGCACGCCGTTGCGCAGCAAGCCGCTATGGAAGGCGAAGCAGCCGTAGGTCTCAGCGATGGTGGTCGCCGGGCGCGGGGCATCGAAGCCGCTGGACATGGACAGTTCCACGCCGTCGAAGCGGGCGGACCAGATCATGCCGCCCATCCAGGGCAGCACCACCACCTCGCCCCGGCTGTTGCGCAGGCGCAGGCCGGGGATGCCGGTGTGGAAGCGGAAGAGCGTGGCGGAGAGTTCCCCGGCGCGCAGGACCTCGCCGGTGACCTCGGGGTAGAGGGGGATGATGGCGGCCATGGTCAGCGCACCCGGTTCCGCCAGGCGGCCAGTGCGATGGAGAGCAGCAGGAAGCCGCCCCAGATCAGGTCCACCAGGAAGTTGGAGAAGCGCATCATCTGCAAGCCAGAGGAGAGCAGCATCAGCGCCACCAGCGCCAGCGCCACGCCCACCACGCTGCCGCGCCCGCCCGAAGGGTTGGTGCCCGCCAGCACCGAGATCAGCACGGCCTGCAACAGGTAGGAGACGCCGTAATCCGACTTCGCCGCATTGGTGCGGCCCGAGAGCAGGATGCCCGCGATGGAAGCCAGCACGCCGGTCATCACATAGGAGAAGAAGACCGTGCGCCCGGTGCGCAGCCCGGCGAAGGCCGCCGCGCGCGCATTGGTGCCGATCAGCGACAGGTTGATGCCGAAGGCGGTACGCGACAGCAGGAACCAGACCAGCGCCGCCACCACCAGGAAGACGATCAGCGGCACCGCGATGCCGAAGGCCGTGCCATTGCCGATCTGGCCCCAGAGCTTGGGGAAGCCCGCCACGGCGGGCCCGCCCGTCAGCACCAGGCAGATGCCGGTGAAGACCTGCCCGGTGCCGATGGTGGCCAGGATGGGCGTGACGCGCAGCCGGGTGATCAGCAACCCGTTGATGGCGCCCGCGATCATCCCGGTGCCGAGCGCGATGCCGATGCCGGCCGCCACAGTGTGCAGCGGCAGGTTCACCAGTTCAGGCCCGCGCGGCCCGCCGATCCAGTGGAAGAACATGCCCGCCAGGATGCAGGAGAGATTGGCGATGCCGATGACCGAGAGATCGATGCCGCCGGTCAGCATCGCCACCATCATGGCGATGGCCAGCAGGCCCAGCTCAGGCGCGATGAAGGTGATGGATTCGAAGACATAGGGGCGCAGGAACCGGTCGGGGTTCAGCGCGGCCATGCCGGCGAAGATCAGCACCGTCAGCAGCAGGAGCTGCAACAGGTTGGTGTCGAAGCGGCGCAGGCGCTGGGTGATGGCGCTCATGATGCGTTCCCTGCCTTCAGGCGATGCGCTTGCGGTCGCGCCAGGCGGTGGCCGCCGTGGCCGCGATCACGATCAGGCCGACCACCACGCGCTGCCAGGTGGTGTCCACGCCCAGGATGATCAGGCTGTTGGTGATGACCACCAGCGTCAGCACGCCCAGCACGGTGCCGATGACCGTGCCACGCCCGCCGAAGATGCTGGCGCCGCCGAGCACCACCGCCGCGATCACGTCCAGTTCCAACCCCACCATGTCGCGTGGGTTGGCCGTCCAGATCATGGCGCCGTGCAGCAGCCCGGCGAAGCCCGCCAGCGCGCCCGCCAGGCCATAGATGAAGAAGGTGGTGCGGCGGACATTGAAGCCGACGCGCCGCGCCGCTTCCTCGCCGCCGCCCAGGGCATAGATGCTGCGGCCCATCATGGTGTAGCGCAGCATCAGGTGCACCAGCAGGGCGATGCCGGCATAGACCAGCACCATGGAGGAGAGGCCAGCCGTGCTGCCATCCGCCTGTGTGACATGGAAGAACTCGCCACGGGCGAAGTTGATCAGCAGCGGCGGCATCTGGTCGATGTTAATCTGGCTGGTGCCGACCACGCCGAGGATGAAGCCGCGCACGGCGGTGCCGGTGCCCAGCGTGACGATCAGCGGGATCATCCGCAGGTAATAGACAAAGACCGCGTTCACCAGCCCGAGGCCGACGCCGATGGCGGTGGCCATGGCGAAGGGCAGTAGCACGCCGTCGAAGCCCCAGGCGATCATGGCCTTCACGGTCAGGTACATGGCCGCGATGGCGAAGGCGGGGAAGGAGACGTCGATGCCGCCGGAAAGCATGACCAGCAGCACCGCCAGCGCCAGAATGCCGGTGATGACGCTGGCGCGCATCAGGCTGAACAGGTTGGAGGGCTGCCAGAAGACCGGGTTGATCGTGCCGATCACCACCACGGCCAGCACCAGCACGGCCGCCACCATCATCTCCGGATGGCGGCGCAATGCGTTGGCGAGCGCGCTCATGCCAGGGCTCCCAGCTGCTCGCTGAGCGCGGCTTCGCTGGTCGCCTCGGTGGGCGTGTCTGAGACCAGGCGGCCACGATGCAGCACGATGATGCGGTTGCAGTTGTCCACCAGCTCCGGCAGGTCGTCGGAGATCATCAGCACTCCCAGGCCGCGTGTGCGGGCGAGTTCACGGATCTTGCGATGAATGCCGGCCTTGGAGCCGACATCGACGCCCACGGTGGGGCCGTTCAGGATCAACAGGCGCGGGTCGTTCAGCAGCCAGCGGCCGATGACCACGCGCTGCGCATTGCCGCCCGAAAGCTGCGTCACCGGCCGGTCGCCGGTGGGGGTGGCGATCGCCATCTCGCGGATCATCCCCGCCGCCTCCCGCGCCGCGCGGGCACGCTGGATGATGCCGCCCTTGCTCAGCCGGGCATAGGAGGTGGCGAGCATGTTGCGGTCGATGGTCTGCGTCAGGAACAGGCCCTCGGTCAGCCGGTCCTCGGGCACATAGGCGATGCCGTGCTCGATGGCGCGCTGCACGCTGTCCAGCCGCACTTCCCGCCCGTCGATGCGGACCTGCCCCTGGTAGCCATGCTTCATGCCGAAGAGCGCGAGCGCCAGTTCCGTGCGGCCGGAGCCCAGCAGGCCGGAAACGCCGACGATCTCGCCCGGCATGACGCGGAGCGAGACGTCCTCAAGCTGCCCGGGGATGGTGAGGCCCGAGACCTCCAGCAATGGCGTGCCGCCGGCTGTGCCTTCCCAGCGGTAGCCTTCCGCCGCGATCTCCTGGCCCGTCATGGCGCGGGTGATGGCGGCTTCGTCGAACTCGGAAATAGGACCCGCCGCCACGACGCGGCCGGAGCGGATGACGGTCAGCCGCTCGCTGATCTCCAGCATCTCGCGCATCTTGTGGCTGACGAAGAGCACGGCGATGCCGCGGCTCTGGATGTCGCGCACCACGCGGAACAGGGCTTCCACCTCACGCCCCGTCAGGGCGGTGGTGGGCTCGTCCATGATCAGCAGGCGTGGGTCGGACATCAGCGCGCGGGCGATGGCGACAAGCTGCTTGCCGGCGGTGGGCAGCGTCTCCACCAGCGCATCCAGGTCGAGGTCCACGCCCAGCTTACGGATCGCTTCCTGCGCGATGCTGCGGATGCGGCGCCAGGAGACGAGCTTGCGCCCTTCCTGAAGCTCCATGCTGAGCGCGAGGTTCTCCGCGACCGAGAGATTCCCGAACAGCGAGAAGTCCTGGTAGATCACCTGCACGCCATGCTGGATGGCGGCGCGGGGGGTCATGCCCTCCATCTTCTGGCCGTCGATCAGCAACTCGCCCTGGTCGGGCTGCCAGACGCCGGAGATGACCTTGATGAGGGTGGACTTGCCGGAGCCGTTCTCACCCGCCAGGCAATGGATCTCGCCCCGCCCGATGGTGAGGGAGACATCCTCCAGGGCCCGCACGGCAGAGAAGCTCTTGCCGATATGGCGCAGTTCGATCAGCGGAGGGGTCATGCTTGTCCGTCGCCAGGATGCAGGTGCGGCGGCCTAAGCCGCCGCCCCCTTCACCCGGTCAGAGGTTGGTATCAGAAGTTGTACTGGGACATGTTGTCCTTGGTGACGCCAACCCAGCCCTGGCCAACGAGGACATTGGGCTTCTTGGCATCCGGCGCCTGCAGGCTGTTGTAGCCCGCGAGGCCGAGGTCGAGGCCCGCCTTGATGTCCTTCTTGGCCAGCGCCATCACCGCCAGGATGTTCATGGCATAGCCGGCCACCGCCGGGTCCCAGAACTGGATGTAGTTGATGTCGCCGTTGCGCAGGTACTGCCCCGCGACGGAAACCAGACCGGTGCCCGAGAAGAACAGCTTGCCCTTCAAGTTGCGCTCCGCGATCAGGCGGCCCGCGCCGGCCGAGGTCGGCATCGGCGCGCCGACGATCCCCTTCAGGTCGGGATAGGCGGTCAGCACTTCCTTCAGCTTGTTGTAGTCCGTGGTCGCGTCGTCATAGGTCTCGATGCGCCGCGTCACTTCCTGCATCTTCGGGAAGTTCTGCTTCTGGTAGGCAACGGCGCCGTCGATCCATTCCATCTGCGACTGCGAGGTCAGGCTGCCGACGGTGGCCACGTACTTGCCCTCGCCGCCCATGTCGCGCGCCAGCACTTCCATCAGCTTGGCGCCATAGGCGTGGTTGTCGAAGGCCTCGATGTCGTAGTCGATGTTGGTCAGGCCGGAAGCTTCGTGGGAAATGACCACGATGCCCTGGCGCCGCGCCTTCTGCAGCACGGGCTCCACCGCCTCGACCGAGAAGGGGACGATGCAGATGGCATCGACGCCCTGGGCAATCAGGCTTTCCACCAGCTGCACCTGCGCGGCGGCATCGGCCTGGCTGGGGCCGACCATCCAGGTGTCATGGCCCTGGTCCTTGCCGAACTGCGTCACGCCCGTGCGCATGCGGTCGAACCAGGCGATGCCGTCCACCTTCACCACCGTGGCGATGGTGCGCTTCTTGCCTGCCTTGGCATTGATGTCGCCGGAGACCTTGCTGGCATCGACGGCGGCATTCTGCGCCCAGGCCGGGCGACCCATCGTGGCCGCCATCAGGCCGCCTGCCGTCAGCGCGCCCAGGGAACGCCTGCTGAAATCGACCATGTTGTATTTCCTTCCCGTCTCAGCCAGTTGACGCAGTTGAATCAGTAGCCGGCCGCCGCCACCGGCGCGCCGGTGACGAGCGCGACGCCGGAGCTGGCGCCGATCCGCGTGGCGCCGGCGGCGATCAGCGCCTGCGCCCCATCCCATGTGCGCACGCCGCCGGAAGCTTTCACCCCCAACGCATCGCCCACCACCTCACGCATCAGCGCCACGTCAGCGACCGTCGCGCCACCGGTGGAGAAGCCGGTGGAGGTCTTGACGAAATCGGCACCCGCCTCGGCGGACAGCCGGCAGGCGATGCGCTTTTCTTCATCGGTCAGCAGGCAGGTCTCGATGATGATCTTCAGCACCTTGCCAGGGCAGGCGGCGCGAACGGCGGCGATATCGGCCCGCACCGCGTCCAGCCGCCCGTCCTTCAGGGCGCCGATATTGATGACCATGTCGATCTCGTCGGCGCCGTTGCGCACGGCATCGGCCGTCTCGGCCGCCTTGGCCTCCGGCGTCGTGGCGCCCAGGGGGAAGCCGACCACCGAGCAGGTCTTCACGCCGCTGCCGCGCAGCGCCTCCGCCACCAACGCCACATTGGCCGGGTTGACGCAGACCGAGCAGAAGCGGTGCTCGCGCGCCTCGTCGCAGTAGCGGCGCAGCTCGGCCTCGACGGCATCGGCCTTCAGCAGGGTGTGGTCGATCAACGACGCCAGTTCGGCCGGCGTGCGCGGGGTCTTCGTCATGAAGCAGGCGTCCTCGGGGTGCGCGGCCGTGTCATCCGCTATCCCTTAATTTGTTAGTTTCATAACTCTTGTTATAATCGTCACATTAACGGCCCCGATCGTCAAGCGGGGGCTATGCGAGGAGGGTGAATGTCACAAGGCGGCGGGGTGCAGGGGGTGGCGGGTGTGCGGCGCACTGCCCGGCTCGCGCAGCTGGGGGAGATGCTGCGCCAGGGCGGACCGGCCCGGCTGGAAAGCGCCGCAGCAGCATTGGGCGTCTCCTCCATGACCCTGCGGCGGGACCTTGCCAAGCCCGGACAGCCCTTCACCCTGCTGGGTGGCCATGTGGTGCCGCTGGGCGATCCTTCCGGCCGCAGCCCCTATGCCCTCGAGCGTGAGCAGGACAGCCACGCCAGCGCCAAGCGCCAGGCTGCCCGGCGTGCCGCCACGCTGGTGGAGGATGGCGACACCATCTTCATCGACTGCGGCACCACCATGCCGCATTTCGTCGAGGCCCTGCCGCCTGGACTGTCCCTGACGGTGCTCTGCTATGCCCTGAACATCGTGACGCTGCTGAGCCGGCGGGAGAGGACGCAGCTTGTGCTGCTGGGCGGGCTCTATCATCCCGCTTCCGCCACCTTCGCCTCGGATGAGGCGCTGGCCAACCTGCGCCGCCTGCGCATCAACAAGGCCTTTATCTCGGCCGGTGGGGTGCATGCCACGCGGGGCGTGACCTGCACCAATTTCAACGAGGTGCCGGTGAAGCAGGTGGCGCTGGCTTCCGCCGCGCATTCGTTTCTGGTGGTGGATGCCTCCAAGCTGGGCAAGCTGAAGCCGGCCTATTTCGCCCCCGTCACGGCCTTCGACCGGATCGTGACCAGCGCGCTGAACCGTCCGGAGCCCGCTACGGCCCTGGCACGCGCCGGGGCGCGGCTTGACGCAGCGGGCGCCGGTTCCTAACCCCGCCGTCGACAGCACAGGATTGCCGCAATGCAGGACATCGTCATCGGCGTGGATGTGGGCACCGGCAGCGCCCGCGCCGGCGCCTTCGCCCCGCACGGCACCATGCTGGCCCAGGCGGCGCAGCCCATCCGCATGTGGCGGCCACGCCCAGGCTTCGCGCAGCAATCCTCCACCGATATCTGGGCAGCGGTCTGCGCCGCGGTACGCAATGCCCTGGCGGAACTGGGCCCTATACGGGTGCGCGGCATCGGCTTTGATGCCACCTGCTCCCTTGTGGCGCTGGATGCCGCTGGGGACCCCGTCTCCATCAGCCAGGATGGCGAGCCAGAGCAGGATACGGTGGTCTGGATGGACCACCGCGCGGCAGCGGAGGCCGAGCGCATCAATGCCGGCGGGCATGACGTGCTGCGCTATGTCGGCGGCCGTGTCTCGCTGGAAATGCAGACGCCCAAGCTGCTCTGGCTGAAGCACCACCTGCCGGAAGCCTGGGCGCGTGCCGCGCTGTTCCTGGACCTTCCGGATTTCCTGACCTGGCGGGCCACTGGCAGCACCACGCGCTCGCTCTGCTCCACCGTCTGCAAATGGACCTATCTGGGGCGTGAAGGGCGCTGGGACGAAGGCTTCTTCCGTGCCATCGGGCTGGAGGATCTCGCCGCCGAGGGCTTCCAGCGCATCGGCACCGAGATCCTGCCGGTGGGCCAGCCCATCCCGGGCGGGCTGAGCGCCACGGCGGCCACGGAGCTGGGGCTGCCGGCCGGCATTCCCGTCGGCACTTCCGCCATCGATGCCCATGCCGGCGGGCTGGGCGTCATCGGCGCCGCGCTGGACGGGCAGGCGCCGGATGAGCAGGCGCTGCTGCGCCGCCTGGCACTGGTGGGCGGCACCTCAAGCTGCCACATGGCCGTCTCGGCCGAGCCGCGCTTCGTGCCGGGCGTCTGGGGCCCCTATTTCTCCGCCATGCAGCCGGGCCTCTGGCTGAACGAGGGCGGGCAATCCGCCACCGGCGCGCTGGTGGACCATGTCATCACCACTCATGCCGCCTATCCCGCCCTGGCGGAGGAAGCGGCTCAGGCCGGCATCACCATCTACCAACGGCTGAACGAGTTGCTGGAGGAGATGGCGGCGCCGCTGCCCTTCCCGGCGCTGCTGACGGAACATCTGCATGTGATGCCGGATTTCCACGGCAACCGCTCCCCGCGCGCCGATGCCTCGCTGCGCGGGATGGTGTCCGGGCTGGGGCTTTCCGCCACGGCGGAGGACCTGGCGCTGCTCTACCTCGCCACGGTGCAGGCCATCGCCTATGGCACCCGGCATATCATCGAGACGTTGAACGGCCAGGGCTATGCCATCGACACGGTGCTGGCCTGTGGCGGCGGTACCAAGAACCCGGTCTTTCTGCGGGAACATGCCGACGCCACCGGCTGCCGCATCGTGCTGCCCGCCGAGCCGGAGGCCATCCTGCTGGGCGCCAGCATGCTGGGCGCGGTGGCCGGCGGCGTCCATCCGGACCTGCCCGCCGCTATGGCGGCGATGAGCCGCGCCGGGCGCGTGGTGCAGCCGGCCTCCGAGGCCGCGCGGCGCTACCACGACGCCAAATACGCCGTCTTCCTGCGCATGCACGAGGACCAGATGGCCTATCGCAGCCTCATGGCCGGCTGAGTTGCCATCGCCGCGCCCCGGCCGGGGCGCGGCGGCAGCTTGCTTTGCCTCAGGCGGCGAACCAGCCGTTCACCCGCTGGCCATGCTCGTCGATATACTTCGAAACGGCGGCATCGGTGCTTTCCTCCTGGGCCACCAGCATCGCGGCTTCCAGCTCATCCAGCGGCATGTTCAGCTTGGAGAGGAAGGCGGCAACCTCCGGGCGATCCTTCTTCAGGCCAGGGCGGCCCAGGCCCACCACTTCCTCGGCCGCGCCCAGCGCGCCCTTGGGGTCGGCCAGGTAACGCAGCTCATACTTGCCGAACATCCAGTGCGGGCTCCAGGCCGTCGCCACGATCCAGTTCTTGCCGCGCATCTGGCGGTTGACTATCGAGATCATCGCGGCCTCGCTGGATTCCTGCAGCTTGTAGCCATTCAGCCCGTAGGCCTTCAGCGTATCCTGCGACAGGCGCGTCAGGCCGGCGCCGGGCTCGATGCCCTGGATGCGCCCACCCAGCTTCTCCTGCACCGCCGGCTTGGCGAGATCCTCGATGGAAGCCAGCTCGCTCTCCGGCACATACTTCGGCACCACCCAGCCCAGCTTGGCATCGCCATAAAGGGTGCCCAGGCGCTCCACCTTGCCTTCGACGCGCTTGTAGTAATCCTCATGCGTCTTCGGCAGCCAGGACATCAGCATGGCGTCCACGTCACCGCGCGTGACGCCCTGGTAGAGCGGCGCGACATCGGTCTGGATCAGCTCCACCTTGGTGTCGAGCCGGTCCTCGATCAGCTTGGCGGCGAGGCGGGTGATGAACTCGGCATCCGCCCAGGGCGCGAAGCCGAGCTTGATGCCGCCGGAGCGGGCGAACGCCGGGCGGAAGCCCGTGGCGAGGCCGGCGGCCAGGCCCATACCGGCGGTGAGGAACTGGCGCTTGTTGATGGCGATCATGCATCGGCATCCTTCTGCTTGCGGGCGCGGCCAAGGGGCGCGCCCGAGGGTAAATCAGGAAAAAAGGAGGGGCAGGGGCCCGGCGGCCCCCGCCGCGGTCACGCCTTGCGGGCGACCAGCGTGCCGGAGGGCTCCGCCTCATCGCCACGGGCGAAGACGGTGCGCAGGCGCCTGAGGCTGAAGCCCTGCGGCTCGGCACTGAAGCTCTGGGTGATGCGGTCGAGCAGCACGGCCAGCACCACGACGGCGAGCCCGCCCTCGAAGCCCGTGCCCACATCCAGCCGCTGGATGCCGGTCAACACCGTATTGCCCAGCCCGCCGGCACCGATCATGGAGGCGATCACCACCATCGACAGCGAAAGCATGATGGTCTGGTTCACGCCCGCCATGATGGAGGGCAAGGCATTCGGCACCTGCACCTTCAGCAGCAACTGCATCGGCGTGCAGCCGAAGGCCTGCCCGGCCTCAATGAACTCATGATGCACCTGCCGGATGCCCAGGTTGGTCAGGCGTACCACCGGCGGCATGGCGAAGATCACGGTGGCGATGGTGCCCGGCACGGCGCCGAGGCCGAAGAACATCGCCGCCGGAATCAGGTAGACGAAGGCCGGCATGGTCTGCATCAGGTCCAGCAGCGGCCGCGCCACGGCCTGCACCGCGCGGCTGCGCGCCATGGCGATGCCGAGCGGAATGCCCAGCACCATGGCGATACCGGTGGCGGCGAGCACCAGGGACAGGGTTTCCATCATCCGGTCCCAGAGGCCCATGCCGCTGATCAGCATCAGCGCGGCCACGGCGAAGATGGCGAATTTCCAGCCCACGCGCCACAAGGCCAGCAGCGCGATGACGGCGATGGTCAGCGGCGCCGGCGCGAAGACCAGCGCGTCCCGCACGCCATCCGTGACGAAGCCGATGGTGGCGGCAATGGCATCCAGCGCCGGGGTGAAGTGGTCGAGAATGAAGTTCACGACCGCATCGGCGCCCTCGCCGATATGGAGATCGAGATCCTGCAAGGGGATTCTCCTCAGTTGCCGCTGCGGTCGAGCGTTTGCAGCAGTGCGGTCTTGCTGATCGAACCGAGGTAGCGCTGCTCCTCATCGACCACCGGCAGGGGGTGCGGGCTTTCCGCAACCCGGCCCATCACGTCCGACAGCATCTCATTGGCTGCGATGGGCTCGACATGCGGCAGCAAGGCTTGCCGGTAGACGTCCTGCTCCGGGCGCCGCGCGGCATCCTCCAGCGAATCCACGGTGACCATACCGTGATACTTCCTGTCGCGGCCGATCACGATGGCGACGTCGCGCTTGTGGTTGCGCAGCCGCTCCAGCGCGGCCGGCAGGGCGGTGTGGCGGCGCTCGATCATCGGCATATGCGTTTCGGCGGCAATGTCTCCGGCGCGGAAGACCTGGGCGACATCGACGTTGCGGAAGAAGGAGCGCACGTAGTCATTGGCCGGATTGGTCACGATCTCGTCCGGCGTGCCGACCTGCACCACGCGTCCATGCTGCATGATGGCGATGCGGTCGCCGATCCGCATGGCCTCGTCCAGGTCATGGCTGACGAAGACGATGGTGCGGCTGTGCTCGGATTGCAGGCGCAGCAACTCGTCCTGCATCTCCGCGCGGATCAAGGGGTCGAGGGCCGAGAAGGCTTCATCCATCAGCAGGATGCTGGGCTCGCCCGCCAGGGCACGGGCGAGGCCAACACGCTGCTTCATGCCGCCGGAAAGCTGGTCTGGCTTGCTGTCGGCATAGGCGCCGAGACCGACGCCTTCCAGCGCGGCGCGGGCCTTGGCATGGCGCTCGGCCTGGGCCATGCCGGCCACTTCCAGGCCGAAGGCCGCGTTGTCCAGCACGCTGCGGTTGGGCAGCAGGGCGAAGGACTGGAAGACCATGCCCATCTCGGCCCGGCGCAGCGCCGTCAGCTCGCGGCGGGACATCTTCGCGATGTCTCGGCCATCGATCAGGATCTCGCCGGAGGAAGGCTCGATCAACCGGTTGAGCAGGCGCAGCAGGGTGGACTTGCCGGAACCTGAGAGGCCCATGATGACGAAGATTTCGCCGGCGCGGATCTCGAAGCTGGCGTCATGGACGCCGATGGTGCAGCCGGTCTGGGCATGCACGGCAGCCTTGTCCTGGCCTTCGCGCACCATGCGCAGGGCGGCCTCGGGACGGTTACCGAAAACCTTGAAGACGTTACGGAGTGCGATCTTTACTGGGGCAACGGCGTCATCGCCGGCCGCCCTGTCGAGGGTGGGGGTCGGGGCAGTCATTGATTCTCCGGGCTGCCGCGCGCCACGCGGCGGCATCACCTCCATCGGGTTGAGCGAAGCGCAGCCATCCGCTAGTCCGGGCGACTGCTGGGCACGTCATAGTGCCCCTAAAAAGACACAATTGTTCTGTGCCAAATCGAAGGGATGCCTAAAGCATATCTGCGGGCATGTCCAGTCCCATGGAGCTCCCGGCCAGCAAGGCTTGAGCATCAGGTATCAATAAGCAAAGCAGCAGAGAAAATTTTGGGTCCGGCACCGAAAACATGTGTTCACATTGCTGCTTCTTGATCTGCCCGTTTCTGCCCGTGGCTCATTTCTTCTGATCTGCAGTTTGTTCGTGGTCTCCCGGCACCGTGGGTACCTCGAGGTGCGTTATCCGGCCACAAAGTGCAGAAAAATTTGTCCACCTATTCATCCACAGGGCTATCCCCCGAAACTGTGGATATCTTCCGCCGGGCGTGCGGATGACCAGGCGGGGAGGGCCTTTCGCGGAGGGGGCCTCATGGCGTGGTTAGCGCTTCCCAGCGGCGGCGCTTTCATCCTAGCGTTCGCGCGTCCACATGACGGAGACCGCCATGAGCCTGACGCGCCGCCATCTGCTCGCCGGGATCGGCACCTCACCTATGCTCATGTCGGCCTCGGCCGCGCTGGCACAGGGCGTTCAGCCCAAGCGGGGTGGCGTGCTGAACGTCATCCTGAACCCGGAGCCGCCGATCCTGCAGATCGGCGTTAATAACCAGACGCCGACGCTGATCTGCGGCAGCAAGATCACGCAGGGCCTGCTGAAGTTCTCCCCGAGCCTGGAACCGCTGCCCGAACTGGCCAAGAGCTGGACGGTCAGCCCCGATGGGCTGGAATACGTCTTCAGGCTGCAGGAGAACGTGAAGTGGCACGACGGGCGCCCCTTCACCTCGGAGGATGTCCTCTACTCGGTAATGACCTTCAACCGGGAGATCGCACCCCGCCTGCGCGGCGTGATCGCCGGTATTTCCGAGGCCACGGCGCCCGACCCGCTGACGGTGCGCTTCGTGCTGAAGCAGGCCTTCCAGCCCTTCCTGCTGTGCTTCGATGCCACGGCGCTGCCCATCGTCGCTAAGCATGTCTATGACGGCACCGATATCCGCGCCAACCCGGCCAATCTGAAGCCGATCGGCACCGGCCCCTTCCGTTTCGCCGAGTGGCAGCGCGGCAACTTCGTGCGCATGGAGCGCTTCGCGGATTACTGGAAGCCGGGCCAGCCTTATCTGGACGGCATCATCTGGCGCGTGATCCCGGATGGGCAGAGCCGCCGCCTCGCCATCGAGAGCGGCCAGGTGCATATGAGCACCGCGACGGATATCGAGCCTTTCGACATCCCCGCGCTGCGGCAGGCGCCGAATCTCAATGTCACAACCAAGGGCTGGGAGTATTTCTCGCCGCTCTTCTGGTTCGAGATGAACCACCGCGTGAAGCCCTTCGATGACAAGCGGGTGCGGCAGGCCATGAGCATGGCGCTGGACCGCAAGTTCATCGTGGAGCGGCTTTGGTTTGGCCTTGGCAAGGCCGCGACGGGGCCGGTGGCCTCCACCACCCGCTTCTACGATGCCAGCGCCACGCTGGCGCCGTTCGATGTGGCCAGGGCCAATGCGCTGCTGGACGAGGTAGGGCTGAAGCCCAATGCCCAGGGCAACCGCGGCGCCTTCAAGTATGTCATCCCGCCTTATGGCGAGATCTGGACGCGCATGGGCGAGTATTTCCGCCAGGCGATGCGGCGCATCGGCTTCGACGTGACGCTGGAATCCACGGATGCCGGCACCTGGGCTTCGCGCATCGCCAACTGGGATTACGAGGCGACATCGAACGTCCTCTACCAGTACGGCGACCCGACCCTGGGCGTGGAGCGAAGCTATGTGTCCTCCAATATCCAGAAGATTCTCTTCACGAACACTGCCGGCTATTCGAACCCCAAGGTGGACGAGCTGTTCGCCAAGGCGCGCACCGGCGCGACGGAGGCGGAGCGGCGTGCCGCCTTCTCCGATGTCCAGAAGATCCTGGTGGAGGATGTGCCGCTGCTCTGGGTGGTGGAAGTGAATTACCCGACGGTGACGGACAAGCGGCTGCACAACGCCGTGCAGCTCGGCACCGGCAACCATGCCAGCTACGATGACGTCTTCCTGGCCTGAGGAACGGCGGCCGCGCCACAGCGAAACAGCGCCTTGGCGATTGACGAAGGGCGGAAAGGCTGGGGGAATGTTGTCCCCGCTGAAGCCGTTCCCCACCTTCGTCAAGAGGTCGCCACATGCCCGACTGGACCCGCGCCACCACTGAAGCCGATCGCCTCGCGCGGGCCTGGAGCGAAGCTGCGGGGCCGGGCGGTGCCATTCTGCTGTTCGATAGCGCGGGCATCCGCCATGCGGCATCCGGCGGCTTCGCCAGCCTTGAGCATGCGATTCCCTTCACGCCGGATACGCCGAACCGCTACGCCTCCATCAGCAAGCATTTCCTTGCCGCCACGGCGCTGCTGGAAGAACTGCCGCTGGAGGCGCCGCTTGGCGTGCTGCTGGAAGGCCTTCCGGCGGCGATAGGCGCGGTGCCGCTCGGCCGTGCGCTGGATATGACCGCCGCGCTGCCGGACATGATGGAAGTGCTGTGGCAGCAGGGCGTGCCCTATACCGCCGGCCTGAATGCCGCCGAGATTCTGGAAGTTGCCCGCCACCTGCCGGGCTTGAACGCCGCGCCCGGCACGGAGATGGCCTATTCCAATACAGGCTGGCGTCTGGCGCAGTCGATCTTTCCTGCCCAGCGCGGCGTGGCTTACGCCGAAGCGCTGCGACGCCGTCTGCTGGCACCGCTCGACCTGCCTATCCGCTTTCCCGAGGACGAGACGGAAGCCGTGCCGGGTCTCGCCACAGGGTATTGGTGGGATGGCGCTTCCTGGCGGCGCGGGCGCTATGGCATGCATTTCTCCGCCTCCGGTGGGCTGGCCGGGAGCGCGGCGGCGCTGGCACGCTGGCTGGTGGCGCTGATGACGGGCCAGGGGCCGCTGTCAGGGGTGCTGGAGCAGCTTGCCGCGCCAAGGTTCTTCGTGGATGGGGCGGAAAGCGTCTACGGCCTTGGGCTCGTGCGCAGCAGGCTGGGCAATGAGGAGTTGCTGGGCCACGGTGGCTCGCTGCCTGGCTACCGCAACCATTTCCTGCTCGCGCCCCAGCGTGGTCTCGGCGTGGTGGTGCTGACGAACCGGGAGGAGGATGCCCTTTGGCCGGCGATGACCGTGCTGGCGTCCTTGCTGGAGCAGCCGCTGCCTGAACCGGTCCGTGACCTCCCCACCGGACTCTTCGCCTCGGCCGAGGGGCCTTTCTGGGCTGAGACAACACCGGATTCCATCAGCTTCATGGGCGGTTACGAGCGGCTGGTGGCGGAGCCCGATGGCGGCGCCCGCAGCCTTCCCGCTTATCTCGACATCCGCCTGCAGGCGGAGGGGCAGGATGTGTTGGCGGGGCAGGTCGGCGGCGCCGAGCGGCGTTTCCTGCGCGTGTCGCCGGAGCAGCGTCTTGACCCGGCGCTGGTCGGAGACTGGCGTGAGGAACACTACGGCCTTGCCGTGACGATCCGTGCTGACGGCACGGCGCGGCTGCCCTGGGCAGGCGGCAACGGTGCCGAGACCAGGCTGACAGCCCTGCCCGGTGGGCGTGCGCTGGCCGACCTTGTGCATGGGCCCTGGCGGCATCGCCCCTGCCTTTGGCTGCAAGCGGATGGATCTTTGCGCCTTGCCAGCCATCGCGCGCGAGTGCTGCATTTCACGCGACCGAATCCTTGAGGAGACAGGCCTTGAATCGCTCACGCATCGCGTTGTTGCTGGCTGCCGCGCCGATTGCCCTGACGCTGGCCCATGGGGCCGCTGCGCAGCCGGCGCCGAACCGCGTGCTGCGTGTGGCGCCGCACGCTGATCTTAAGACCCTGGACCCGGTCTTCGCGTCCATCGTCATCACCCGCATGCACGGGCTGATGATCTATGAGACGCTTTTCGCCTGGGACTCCAAGCTCCAGTCCCATCCGCAGATGGTGGAGAGCGTCTCGACCTCGCCGGACAACCTGGTATGGAGCTTCCGCCTGCGTGACGGCCTGCGCTTCCACGACGGGCAGCCCGTGACCACGCGTGATGTCATCGCCTCTCTCCAGCGCTGGATGAAGCGCGACACGGTCGGCGGCAAGATGGCTGAGTACACCGCCGCGTTGGAAGCGCAGGACGAGCGCAGCTTCACGCTGCGGCTGAAGAAGCCCACCGGCATGGTGCCCTTCGCGCTGGGTTCGGCAGTCGGGCAGATCCCGGCCATCATGCGCGAGAGCGATGCGGCGACCGATCCGATGAAGCCGGTGACGGAGGCGATCGGCAGCGGCCCCTTCCGCTTCAACCGCGCGGAATGGCAGAGCGGCGCGCGTGTGGTCTATGATCGGAACCCCGATTACGTCCCGCGTTCCGAACCTGCCGATGGCCTGGCTGGCGGGCGCGTCGTGAAGCTCGACAGGGTCGAGTGGACCATCATGCCTGACCCTGCCACGGCGGCGGCGGCCTTGCAGACGGGTGAGATCGATATCTGGGAGCAGCCGGGGCAGGACCTGATCCCCGTCATCAGCCGTAACCGCGATGTGAAGGTGGAGCGCTATTCCAACCTCTCCAACCAGGCGATGCTGCGGCCCAACCACCTGCACCCGCCCTTCAACGACCCACGCGCCCGGCTGGCCCTGGCCTACGCGACGGATCAGGCGGATTTCCTGGCCGCCGGCTTTGGCGATGAGCAGTGGTGGAAGCGCTGCGCATCCTATTTCGTCTGCGGCAGCCCCAATGGCACCGAGGCCGGCACTGAAGCCTTTGCCAAACCGAACCTGGAAACCGCCCGCAAGCTGCTGGCTGAGAGCGGCTACAAGGGTGAGCGGGTGGTGATGAGTTCCTCCTACGACATCGCACCCATCGGGCGCATGGCGGAGGTGGCGGCGGAGACGCTGAAGAAGATCGGCCTGAACGTCGACCTGCAATTCGCCGACTGGGGCACGGTGACGACGCGGCAGCAGAACCGCTCGACGCCGGACCAGGGTGGCTGGAACCTCTTTGTCACCACTGCCTCCGGCGCCACCATGCAGTCGCCGGTGACGAATATCGGCACCAACATGGCCTGCGACCGTGCCTGGTCCGGCTGGCCCTGCGATGCCGAGGCGGAGAAGCTGCGGAACGCGGTGGTAGAAGCGGTGGACGAGGACGGCCGCCGTGCCGCCACCGAGGCGCTGCACCGCCGGCTGGCGGAAATGCAACCTTACCGCGTGCTGGGGCAATACGACCAGCCTTATGCCCGGCGGAGCAATATCAGCGGCGTGCTGAGCGCGCCGGTCATGGTCTTCTGGAACATCGAGAAGAAGTAGATGGGGCAGGGCTGCTGATTGCGCGGATGAGGCCGGCCTGGGTTGACGATGCCTTGGCCGGCGCAGCCGGAAGCCGATGCTATAGGTAGCGCCTCAGCCCCCCTGTGTCCGAGAAGCAACTTGCTTTCACTGCCACGCTCCTTCTTCCAGCGCCCCGCCCCGGCGGTCGCGCATGACCTCATTGGCACCTTGCTGCTGGTCAGTGGGGTAGGCGGCATCGTGGTGGAAGCGGAGGCCTATGATCATCACGACCCGGCCTCCCATAGCTATCGCGGCCCTACCGCGCGCAACGCCGCCATGTTCGGCCCGGCCGGCCATGCTTATGTCTACCGCTCCCACGGCCTGCACTGGTGCTTCGACATCGTCTGCGGTGAGAAGCCCTTGGGCAGCGCCGTGCTGGTCCGGGCCCTGGAGCCTGTACGAGGGCTGGACCTCATGCGGCAGCGGCGCGGCGTTGCCGACCCACGGCTGCTCTGCGCCGGCCCCGGGCGGCTGACGCAGGCGCTGGGGATCACCGGTGCCTTGGATGGCAAGCCGCTTGATCAGCCGCCTTTCCTGATCTCCGCCGGCCAAGCTCCGCCCGACGTTGTGTCTGGCCCGCGCATCGGTCTTACCCGGGGTGGCGACACGCCCTGGCGCTTTGGCTGGGCAGGTTCCGCCTTTCTCAGCCGCCCCTTCCGGCCCTAGGAACTGGCGCGACTTTACAGCCCACACCTGCTCGCGGGAGCGTGAGATCTGTGAGGCCCGGCGAGGGGGATGGTGCAGCTTCGAGAGGGCTGGAAACCCGCGCCTCTGGGCGAGGTGCGCTCCACCAGCCGGTGCCGCGGCAACAGACAAAAGACGCCGGGCTTACGGATACATCCAGCACCGGAAAATTGAGCGCCGCTGCTCAACCAACAAGACTTGCTAAAGCAGCCAAATTCCCCACAATAACAAACAAGTAGATACTTCTTCCGGCGTAAACAACTTTCTTTCAGTGCAAAAAATTTCCAGACCTTGGGGATTCATAGCGGTGTCTCAGCCTCGGGTTCTTCTTGTCGCCAGCAATTTCCCACCCGTTCTCGGTGGTTCCGCCTCCGTTTACGCCAACCTTGCGGCCCATGCTCCGGAGCGCCTCATGGTGCTGGCGCCCAGCAGAGATTACCTGAACGGCGCCGTCATCGAGGGCCATGAAGCGCATGACGCGAACGCCCCCTACCGCGTGTTCCGGCTTCCCTTGTTGCGAACCATCATGCAACAAGGCAGCCTCCAGGGACTGCGGCGTCTGCCGTTCATCCTGTCCGATCTCTTCATCCGGCTGCGGGTTCTTGGCCTTATCCTGAACCTGGTCGTCTTCCGCGGGGTGCGAACTGTCTGCATCGGCGAACTCTTGTCCTTTGGCTGGCTGGCCAAGGTCTTGCGCTGGGTGCCCGGCGTCTCCACCGCCGTCTATGTGCACGGGGAAGAGATCACCATCGCGGATTCCTACGACCCGGAGCATGCCCGTGCCCGGCGTGCGATCATGGACAGCGACGTCACCATCGTGGTGAGCAACTTTACGATGCAGGCGGTCCATGACCTGCTCGGCCCTGGTCATGGCAAGCAGATCACCATGATCCAGAATGGCGTGAACAAGCAGGCCTTCTTTCCGGCCGGCAAGCCGCCCGCGCTGGTGGCACGCTACGGGCTGGAGGGGCGGTTCACCTTCATCTCTGTCTGCCGGCTGGTGGAGAAGAAGGGCGTAGACAACGCCATCCGGGCCTTCCGCGGCATCAGTGAAGCCGACCCGGAAGCCCGCTTCCTGGTGGTTGGCTCGGGCGAGGACGAAGCCAGGCTGCGTCAGATCGTGGCTGAGGAGAACCTGACCGGCAAGGTGATCTTTGCGGGCCGCGTTCCCGATCATGAACTGGCCGACCACTACCGGCTCGGCGACGTGTTCGTGATGCCGAACCGGCGCATGCCGGACGGAGATACCGAGGGTTTCGGCCTGGTGTTCCTGGAGGCCAACCGCTGCGGCCTACCCGTGGTGGCAGGACGCGACGGCGGCAGCACGGATGCGGTGCAGGACGGTCTGAACGGGCTGGTGGTGGATGGGCACTCCGTGCCTGCGATCGCCGCTGCGATGCGGGCCCTGGCTGAGGACAGCGCGCTCTACCAGCGCCTGCGCGAAGGAGGGCTGCGCCGCTCAGATGAGGCCGGCTGGGACGAGAAGGCCCGGGCTTTCCTACGCCTTATCGGCAGCCGCAATGAGGAGGCAGGAAAGCTGGCCCCGACGGAGGGGCAGTTCACCCTGGTGTGGCTGCTTTGCCTGCCGCTGGTTGTTCTGGCGCTGCCATATCTCCTGGCCCTCAGGCTTGGGGGAACCCCGCGAGCCTCTGACGCCTGACCTCAGCACCAGGAACGCCGCCTTGAACAACAGCCATTCCGCAAAGCCGCACTATCAGTACGTCGATTGCCTGCGTGGCTATGCCGTGCTGATGGTGATCGCCTGCCACTTGGCTTACGAGTTCCCCGAGTTGCCTTACCGGGTGAAGCAACTGGTGACCTCCGGCTGGTTCGGGGTGCAGTTGTTCTTCATCGCAAGCTGCCTGACCTTGATGATGTCCTGGAATGCGGAACGGAACGCGAAGGGAGAGGTCAGCCTGCGGGCATTCTTCCTGCGCCGCTTCTTCCGCATTGCTCCCGCCTATTATGCGGCTGGCATACTGTACTTCGTCATTTCCCCTCCGCCGGGAGGCTTTGATGCGATGCAGGCGCTGCGGACGGCGGTCTTCATCAATGCCTGGCACCCTGCCTGGCTAACCGCCCCAGGAAGCTGGAACGTGGTGCCGGGCGGCTGGAGCATCAGCGTGGAATTCACCTTCTATGCCGTGTTCCCGCTTTTCGCGACGCTGGTAACAAGCCTGCGCAGCGCCGTGATCGCTCTGGCCGCCAGTCTGGTATTAGGGGCCGTGGCCAACCTCACCGTCCTTGGTGCCTTCACGCCTCATTATCCAGCGGAATCCATCAGCAACTTCCTGTTCTTCTGGTTCCCGAACCAGTTCAGCATCTTCGCCCTCGGCGCCGTGGCGTATTTCATGATGAAGGATGCGCCACGGCTGATGGCCTTCATCGAGCGGCATAGCGGCCTCATTGCCACGGGCGCCATCCTGTCCTTCTGCATCGTGGCCTTCCTGCCATTCGGCAAGTATATCGGCAGCCAGTCGCTGATGCCGGCGGGACATGCCGCGTCCTTGCCCCTGGTGGTGCTGGTGCTGGCCTTGTCCCGCCACAAGGGCGTGCTGGTGAACCGGCCGGCAGCTGCGATGGGCAAGGTGAGCTTCAGTGCCTACCTGCTTCACTTCATGGTGCTGTATATCTTCGGCTTGTTTCCGGATCTGCTGCATACGCAGGCGACAGGTATTGAGGCTATCCTCGCCTATGCGGTCGGCCTGGTCCTGACCGTAGTGCTGACCTACCTGACTTCGGCTCTGAGCTACTATGTCATCGAGCAGCCAGGAGTGCAGGCGGGGAAGCGACTGATCCACCAGCTCCGCCGGCCGCGGCCGCTGCCGGCTTGATGCCCGGCTAAACCTCCGCCGGCTTCCAACAAAGGTGCCAGATATTCCATGTGTTCTCCCGGACATGGCGTATCTGGTGCTCTGCGTTTCGTTGCTGGGTCTGAGAAGTTCCGGCCAGCCGGGCTGCCCTGCTATCAGTGTGGCGGAGGAGCCCGCATGCCCGAACTCTATAACCTTTCCGCCCGCCGCGCCGATGGCACCGAAGCGTCCCTGGCCGAGTTCCGTGGAAAGGTATTGCTGATCGTCAATACCGCCAGCCGGTGCGGTTTCACGCCGCAATACGAGGGACTGGAGGCGCTGCAACAGCAACTCGCCCCGCGCGGCTTCACCGTGCTGGCCTTCCCCTGCAACCAGTTCGGCGCGCAGGAGCCCGGCGACGACAGCAGCATCGCGGAATTCTGCGCCACCACCTACCGCACCAGCTTTCCTGTCTTCGCCAAGGTGGAGGTGAATGGGGCGGGGGCGCATCCGGTCTTTCAACACCTGAAGCAGGCGCGACGCGGGTTGCTCGGGACCGGGCGCATCCAGTGGAATTTCACCAAGTTCCTGGTGGACCGCCAGGGCGAAGTGGTGGCGCGGTTCGCACCGGTCACCAAGCCTGCCGCCATTCAGGGCGCGATCGAGAAGCTTCTCTGACGGCGAGGTCCGGTTACCTGCGTGGCTCGCCAACAGGGCTTCGCCGGAACCCTTGGCGTGCCAGATTTCATCACGGCAATGCCTCCATAAAGTCGGTTGCGGCGCGCTGAGCCGCATGATTGTCTTTCGTGCATGAAAGCAACGTCCTTTCGCGCCGCCGTGGGCGCTGCCGCGATTTTCGCAGTCGTCCATGCTGACCCCGCTGCCGCGCAGGCGCTGCGAATCGGCGTGCGGGCCGCACTTGATGTGGCCGATCCCGCCAGTTCCTATTCGCCCAACCGCAACATCACGCTGCAGATCTACGAGCCGCTGTTGTTGCAGGACGCGACACTGAAGCCGGTGGCCGGCCTGGCCACGGCATGGCGGATGCGCGGCCCGAATACCTGGGAGTTCACGCTGCGGGAGGGCGTGACCTTCCATGACGGAACGCCCCTGACGGCCGAGGACGTGGCGCATACCATTGCCCGCAACCAGGCCACCGAGACGCCGCTCACCTACAAATCCGACCTGCGCGAAGTGGTGTCGGTGGAGGCGGAGGGGTCACGCACCATCATCATCCGCACGCGGACGCCGCAGCCGCAGCTGACCTTCAGCCTTGCTACCTTCGGCATCGTCTCCGCCCGCGCCACCAGGGATGCCAAGCCGGAGGACTTCCGGGGCAAGGCGGCCCTGGGCACCGGCCCCTATCGCTGGGACCAATGGACCCCCGGCCAGGGCGTGACGCTGACGCGCAACCCGAACTACTGGGGAAACCAGCCCCATTGGGAGAAGGTGGATTTCCGCTTTGTGCCCAGCGACAGCGCGCGCGTCGCCTCGCTGCTGGCCGGCGACCTGGACGTGATCGACGCGGTGCCGCCGGGACTGACCACCCGGGTCGAGAAGGGCGGCAACACGCATCTGATGTCCACAACGGCCATCATGATGATCTATCTGCAACTCGAGATGGGGCGGGAGCAATCGCCCTTCGTCACGGACGAGACGGGCAAGCCCCTGCCCAGGAACCCGTTCCGGGACCTGCGGGTGCGGCAGGCTTTCAGCCAGGCCATCAACCGCGGCGCGATCGCGGAGCGCGCCATGGAGGGCGCGGCCGAGCCGGCCGGCCAGTTCATGGCCCCGGGCCTCGACAACCACGACCCCGGCCTGAAGCCTGTACCCTATGACGCAGCCCGTTCCCGCGCCCTGCTGGCGGAGGCTGGCTATCCCAAGGGTTTCCACATGACCCTGGCCTGCTCCAACGACCGGTATCCAGGTGATGCCAAGGTCTGCCAGACACTGGGCCAGATGCTGGGCGCCGTCGGCATCCAGACGCGCGTGGAGACGGTGCCGATCTCTATCCTGTTCCGGCGCCGCTCTGCCGCGCCTGATGGCGGGCCGGATGTGGCGGCCTTCATGGCAGGCTATGGCTCTCCCAATGGCCTCGCGACCTCGGCCCTGTCCTCGCTGGCGCAGACCATGGACCGGGACCGTGGGCGTGGGGGCAATAACTACACCGGCTATTCCAATCCCGATGTGGACCGGATGGTGAGCGAGGCCGAGGCTGAGCCCGACGACGCCAGGCGCGTGGAACTGGTGCGGCAGGCGACGCGGCAGGCCATTGGCGATTCCGCCATCGTGCCGGTCTATTTCACCAAGGCCATCTGGGGCCTGCGCCGCGACCTGACCATGACACCGCGCGCCGATGCCTTTACCTTCGCTGATAACATCCGGCCTGCCAGATGAGCGCCGTGGTGCAGCAGGAGACGGGGCGGATGACGCTGGAGAGTTTGCGGGCCGAAGTGGATGGGCCGCGCATGATGCAGGACCTGGCCGGGCTGGCCCAATGGGTCAAGCTGTCCGGCACGCCGGAGGAGATGGAGGGCATCCGCTTCCTCCAGGCCCGGCTGGATGCGGCGGGCTACCGCACCCAGGTGCTGCTGCACGACGCCTATATTAGCCTGCCCGGTCCGGCGCGCGTGGAGGTGGATGGCGCACCGCTGACCGCCATCACCCATTCCATGTCTCGTGCCTCTGGCCCCAACGGCGTCAATGGGCCGCTGGTGGATCTGGGTACGGGGGAGGCGGCGCGATTCGCGGGCGCCAATCTGCGCGGTGCACTGCTGTTGGTGCGGGGCATCGCCAGCCCGGATGTTGCGTTGCGGGCCTCGCGCGCCGGCGCGGCGGGCGTGCTGCATGTCAGCCCGCACGAGCACCTGCATGAGATGTGCATCTCGCCGGTCTGGGGTAATCCGGGGCTGGAAACGGTGGCCGACCTGCCCAGCGTCACCGTCTGCACCATCTCCGAGGCGGATGGCGAGGCCCTGGCGGCCCGTCTGGCCAAGGGCGATGCGCCGCGCGTGACGCTGCATGCCAAGGTGGACACCGGCTGGCGCCAGACGCCCATCCTGGTGGGCGAGCTGGATGCGCCACGCGGTGATGCCGGGGCGCCCTTCATCCTGCTCTCCGGCCATCAGGACACCTGGTACCACGGTGTGATGGACAATGGCTCCGCCAATATCGGCATGCTGGAAGTGGCGCGGCTCTGCGCCACGCGGCGGGCGGAGTGGCGGCGGGGGCTGCGGGTCTGCTTCTGGTCCGGCCATTCCCACGGGCGGTATTCCAGCTCCGCCTGGTATGCCGACCGGAACTGGGCCGAGCTGGAGCGGCGCTGCGCCGCCCATGTGAACGTGGACAGCCTGGGCGGCATCGGCGCCGATGTGCTGAGCGATGCCGGCTGCATGGCGCCGCTGAATGCCCTGGCCGCCGATGCCATCTCCGCCGTGTCCGGGCAGGTCCATGCCGGGCGGCGCAAGAACCGCAACAGCGACGAATCCTTCCCCGGAATCGGCATTCCCTCGATCTTCGGCAGCATCAGCATGCAGCCGGCCCAGCCGGACGGCTTCCGCAATGCCCTGGGCTGGTGGTGGCACACGCCGCAGGACCTGCTGGACAAGGTGGACGAGGCCAATCAGGTCCGCGACACCCAGATCCTGCTGCATGCCACATGGCGGCTGCTGGCGGACCCGGTGCTGCCGCTGGACCATGCCGTCCAGGCTGATGCGCTACTGGAGGAACTGCAGGGACTGGCGCCCAGGCTGGCGGATCAGTTGCCGGTGGCGGAGGTGCTCGCCGCCGCCACCCGGCTGCGGGACCGGCTGGCGCGGCTGGCGGCCAGCCCGGCGGAGGATGCCGCCACCCGGAACCGGCTGCTGATGCGCCTGTCCCGCGTGCTGGTGCCGCTGGACTATGTGGCGGGGGACCGCCTCGCGCATGACCCGGCGCTGCCGCAGCCGCCGTGGCCGGTGCTCTCGCCGCTGCGCAGCCTGGCGGAAGCCGAGCCGGGCTCCGATGCGGCGCGCTTCGCCACCGTCAGCGCCATGCGGGCCTGCAACCGCCTGACCCGTGCCCTGGCGGAGGCCGAGGCGGTGCTGGACGCCGGCTGAACGGCCCCGGCCGGGCTGCCCCGCGCGATCCTGCCTTGCTACGGCCCAGTTTGGGTACCATCTCCCTTCAGGCCAGTCCGCTGGCCAAGGCTGATGAGTTTGGATCGTGATGCTGAAGGTTACGCCTGCGCTTCTGTTGCTGGCCCTGCTCGGGCTCCCTGGTTGCGACGACCCGCCGGAGGCGCAGCAACAGGCAGGGTCGGTGCAGGCCGCCACGGCCGAAGCGCGCCGGGCCGCCGAGGAGCAGGTGCGCGCCCGGCTGCGCATCGTCGGCGACATGAGCCTGCGCGCCATTCAGGTCTATCCGCAGCAGGTGCCCGGCAGCTACGCCGTCTGCGGCCAGATCAACCCGACCGGCGCGGCCAACGACCCCTTCATCCCCTGGGTGGCGACGGTGGCCCTGCAGGATGGCAAGGCGAGCCGCGCCTCGCTGGCGATCGGCCTGTCCAATGTCGAGGCCAGCCGCGTTTACCTGGAGATGGTGGACCGCTGCTTCGAAGGCGGCGGTCCGCGCAATGGCCAGATGCCGGCGGTCAGCGGCCTGCCGCCGCTCCCCTCCGATACCGCCCTGGCGCAGCAGCGCGAGGCCGCCCAGGCGCCCCCGGCCCCAACCGCCGCGCCCAGCCAGCCCGCCCCTGGTGCCGCGCCGGCGCCCGTCCCGGCCCCGGCGCCCGCGCCGCAGGTCACCGCCGCCTCCGGCGGGGTGACGACGACCTCGGCCCATCCGGTGAATATCCGCAGCAGCCCGGCGGGCGGCGGCGCGGTGGTCCGTGTCGTTCCCCGGGCCTCGGCGCTGCGGGTCTTTGGGGAAGCGCCGGGCGGCTGGCTCCAGGTGGGCGAGGAGCAGCCCTTCGGCTGGCTGCACAGCTCGATGCTGGAGCGCTAGGTTCGGCTCAGAGGTCCTCCAGCCGCTCCACGTAGCGCAGCCCGGCTTTCTCCAGTGCCGGGCGCATGTTGTAGAGGTCGAGGCCCAGCACGCCGGAGGCCAGCTTCTCGCGCTTCTCGCCCTCGTTCGCCTGCCGTTTCTCGGCGGCGGCGAGGGTGGAGGCGATGTCAGCGGCGGGCACCACCACTACGCCGTCGTCATCGGCCACCACGATATCGCCCGGCCGCACAGCGACGCCGGCACAGACCACGGGCACGTTCACCGAGCCCAGCGTTGCCTTCACCGTGCCGCGTGCCGAGATGGCGCGGGACCAGACCGGAAAGCTCATTTCCCGCAGCACCGCCACGTCGCGCACGCCGGCATCGATCACCAGCCCGCGCACGCCGCGTGACTTGAGCGAGGTGGCGAGCAGGTCGCCGAACATGCCGTCGGTATTATCGGTGGTGCAGGCCACCACCAGGATATCGCCCGGCTGGCATTGCTCGACGGCGACATGGATCATCCAGTTGTCGCCCGGCTGTGCCAGAACCGTCACGGCGCTGCCGGCCACCGAGGCACCCGGCCAGGCCGGGCGCATATAGGTCTTCATCAGGTTCGGCGCGCGGCCGGAAGCTTCATGAGTGGTGGAGACGCCCAGCGGTGCGAAACGGTCAATGACCGGCAGTTCCGCGCGCGGGTTACGCGTGACGACGACGGGCGTCACGCCAGCACCTCGACGGCATCGGGGAAGATGGTCTGATAGGCCTCACCATACTTCATGGCCTTGCCGGAATTGCGGCCGCCCTGCATGCCGCGGTTCAGCGCCACGCGCTCATAATAATCCCAGAGGTGCCGCTGCGCCGGCAGCTGCTCGAAAGCCTTCCACTTCGTATCCCAGACCTCGGTGACGTTGAGGATGCGGTTGGGCTTGAAGTCGCATTGCTCGGGCTGATGCGGCTCGAACTGGAAGACCTGCGGCGCGGAATAGGTGACGCCGCCGGGGTCCGGCTTATGGCCAGCGGCCTGCGCGACGATGCGCGCCTCCTGCGCGATGCGCGAGGCTTCCGGGTGATCGACGTTATAGGGGTCCTTCACCGCATGGGTCAGGACGAAGGAGGGGTTCACCTCGCGGTAGATGTCGATCAGCCGCTCCATCATCGCATCCGTGATGCGAAGCGGGTAATCGCCAGCATCGAAGAATTCGATCTCGGCGCCAAGCACGCTGGCCGCCGCCTCGGCCTCGGCCTTGCGGGCTTCCTTGCACTTTTCCAGCGTCATGCCGGGCTGCTTCCAGGCGCCCTGGCTCTCGCCACGCTCGCCATAGGACATGCAGACGATCTTGACGCGGTAACCCATCTTCGCATGCAGCGCGATGGCGCCGCCGGCGCGCCACACGAAATCGCCAGGATGGGCGGTGACGACGAGGCCGGACTTTTGGGTGCCAGACATCTGGGTAATCCTCAGCGCGCCCAGTAGAGGCGGTCGGGGTTGTCGATCAGGATCTTGCGGCGGGCGGCCTCGTCTTCTACGGCCAGCGCCAGGATATCCACGAGGTCGCCGTCATTCGGCATGTCGCCGGCGATATTCGGATGCGGGAAATCGGTGCCCCAGAGCGTGCGGTCCGGCGCCACCTCGGCCAGCCTGCGCGCGAAGGGCACGGCGTCATGGAAGGGCGCGCCGGTGGAGGTCACGCGCTCCGGCCCGCAGATCTTCACCCAGGCCAACTCGTTCTTCATCAGCTCCAGCAGGCGGCGGAAGGGTTCCTGTTCCAGTCCGTTCTTCGCCTGCACGCGGCCCATGTGGTCGATGACGAAGGGCACCTTGATGCGGCGGATGCGCTCCTCATGCTCCAGGATATCGCCTGCATCGAGATGCAGCACGACGTGCCAGCCCAGCGGCTGGATCCTGTCCAGCACGCGGTCGAAGACCTCCAGGTCCGGCGTGCCGCCCAGGTGCTTGACGAAGTTGAAGCGCACGCCGCGCACGCCGCCTGCGTCCAGCTCCTCCAGCCCCTTGTCGGTGATGCTGCCATCCACAATGGCAACGCCGCGATAGGCGCCTTCACTGTGCTGGATGGCATCGATCATGGCCGTGTTGTCCGTGCCGTGGCAGCTCGCCTGCACGATCACGGCGCGGTCCACGCCCAGGATGGAATGCACGCGGCGCAGATCCTCCACCGGCGCATCCGGCGGGGTGTAGGAACGGTCCGGAGCATAGGGGAACTTATGGGCCGGGCCGAAGACGTGGCAGTGGGCATCCACCGAGCCCGGCGGCAGCTTGAAGGCGGGCGTCTTGGTATGGGGGTCGGGGCCCTTGCAGGTCTTGATGCTCATTGCTTCTCGATTCCAGCCTTCTCGATGACGCCGGCCCATTTTCCGGCTTCGGTGGAGAGCCGCGCACCCAGGGATTCCGGGGTGCCGCCATGGGCTTCCACGCCCGCTTCCAGCAGTTGCTTGCGGATATTGGCATCCGCCAGCACGGTGTTCAGTTCGGTGTTCAGGCGCGCGATGGCCGGTGCCGGCGTCTTGGCGGGCGCCACCAGCGCGTTCCAGGAGGTCACCTCGAAATCCTTCAGCCCCGCTTCGCGCAGCGTCGGCACATCCGGCAGATTGGCGGCCCGCTCGGGGGAGGTGACGGCGATGGCGCGCAGCGAACCGTCGCGGATCTGGCCCATCAGCGGCGCCACGATCTCGAAGGCCACCGTCACGTCGTCGCGCAGCAGCGCGGTCAGCAGGGCAGGGGTGCCGTTGAAGGGCACCGTCACCGCCTCGACCCCGGCAGCGGTCTTGAACAATTCGGCCGCCAGGTTCTGCGTGCTGCCGACGCTGATGGTGCCGATATTCGTCCCCGAAGGATCGCTCTTCAGCTTCTGCACCAGGTCCTGCACGCTGCGGATCGGCGACTTCGGCGACACCAGCAGCGCGATAGAGAAGGTGCCCATCAGCCCCACCGGCACGAAATCCTTGATGGGGTCGAAGGGCAGTGAACGGAACAGCGACTTGCTGATGGCATGGGCATTGGTCGCCACCATCAGCGTATAGCCATCGGCCGGGGAGGAGGTCAGCGCCTGCCCGGCGACGATGCCGCCGGCGCCGGGGCGGTTCTCCACCACCACCGGCTGCTTCAGCCGCTCCGACAGGCCCTGGCCCACGGTGCGCGCGGTCAGGTCCGCCACGCCACCGGCCGCGTTGGGCACCAGCAGGCGGATGGGCTTGTCGGGGAAGCTGCCCTGCGCGGCGGCGGGGGTAGCCCAGGGGGCGAGCAGGCCGGCGGTGCCGCCCAGCGCGGCCAGGCACAGGGCCTTGCGGCGTCGAAGCATCATGGATCGTCCTCCTCAGGCGGCGCCCTGTAGGCGCCGCGGCGTGGCCGTGTGGGGTGGCGCGGTTATTCGGCGGCAGGCCGGTGGCGCATCGCCTCGGCCAGCGCGTCCAGCAGCGGCTCCAGCTCCGGCTTCAGCAGGCTCTCGCGCGGCAAGGCTCGGCCCTGCTGGCCGGCCCAGTCCTGCCGCTCCGCGATGGCGCGGCTGAGCAGCGGCTCCACCCCGGCCTCGTCCACCGTGCGTGCCACCTCTCGCATCTCCTCGGCACGGCGCTTGCCGTGCAGCAGGGCGCGGCTGATGACGTAGCCAGCCAGCCGGCGCCAATCCTCATGCGGCAGGGTATCGGAGAGGGAGCGCAGCACCTCGGCCTCCACGCCGTAATGGCGGGCGGCGAGCATGCATTCGGTGGTCAGCGCCTCCAGCCCCTTCACCATGACGCTGCGGCACATCTTGACCGAGGAAGCCTTGCCGATCTCGCCAGGGAAGACCTTCAGGTCCATGCCGAAGGGTTCCATCAGTTCCATGAAGGCCGCCGCATGCGGGCCGCCCAGCAGCATGGGGGAGCGCAGGCCCTTGGGCGGCACGCTGGCCATCACCGCCGCCTCGACATAACGGCCGCCGGCGGCTTCCACCGCACGCGCCGCCGCCTGCTTGGTGGCGGGGGAGACGGAATTCACATCCACCACGAAGGGCCGGTGCGACAACCCGCCCGCCAGGGATTCCGCCGCCGCCAGTGCCGAGCCGGCGGTGACGGAGATGAAGATCACATCCGCGCCCTGCGCTGCCTCGGGCGCCGAGGCAGCGGCATCGGCGCCCGCGCGTTCCCGCGCCGGGGCCGCGATGTCCCATGCGCGAAGGGCGCTGGCGCCGCCCGCGCGCAGGTCGCGCGCGAAGATGCCGCCGACCTCGCCGAAGCCGATGATCGCGAAGCGCGTGGTATTGGTGGTCATCGCCGTCTCCTGTTCTCAGCCGAGGTTGGCGGGCAGGCCGTCCCAGACCTCGTCCACCGTCAGCGGGCGCGGCAGCATGCCTTGCGCCGTCATGTAGCCCAGCGCCAGCTCGATCACCGGGCGCAGCGCGGCGCGGCCCATGGGCGCCCGCCCGCGCGGGCCGGGCGGCGCGGCCTCGGCCGCCGCCGCAAATAGCCGCAGCAGTTCCGCCACGATTTCCGGCCGCTCTTCCGCCAGTTCCCGCCGCAGGCAGAGCATGTGGTTGACGGGCACGATGCCATGGCGCTGCCAGAAGGCCTCAGCCGCCGCGCCGGGGTCGCGATAGACGGTGCGCAGGCCAGGGTCGTCCGGCACGTCGTTGCCGACGATCACCGCATCCAGCTCGCTGTTCCGCAGCATGGCCAGCATGTCCTGGCCCGGGGCGGCACGCTCGGCCCAGGGCGGGTCCTGGATCTCGGCGACATGGGCATCCTCGAAGGTCAGCCAACGGATGGCGTCCGGGGCCGGGCCGCCGTCCTCGGCCAGGATGCCGCGCAGCCACATGCCGGTGGTCTGGCTATAGGCGCGCACACCGATGCGCCGCCCGGCGAGGTCGGCGGGGCCATGGATGTCGCTGTCGGCGCGGCAGAGCAGGGCGGATTGCTGGAAGCGCGCCGCCAGCACCACCGGCAGCAGCACCAGCGGCTTGCCGCAGGCGCGGGCCTGCAGGAAGGTGGCGATGGCCATTTCCGACACGTCGTAGCGCACGTCCCGTACCATGGGGGCGAAGGCGCGGCTGATCACCGGCACATCGGCGAAGTCCAGCGCCAGGAGGTTGGAACGGAGTTCTCCGTCCTTCAGCGCCCGCGTGGCCGGATAAGTGCCGATGGCGGCGCGGAGCAGGGTCCGGGTCTCTGCCTGCATGCTGCGTTTCCTCTGCCCGGCCGGTTTCCCGGCCCTTGCTGCGGAGGTTCGCCTACACCCGGCGGCATGCGCGCGTCTTATCGTTTCTCCCGGCTGGCCTATCACCGCTGGTTATAGCGAGCGGAGCCTTGGCCAGCCCCTGGCCGGTCAGCGCGGGGCCGGGCCGCCGAACCTGCCGCGCAGTGCCGCCAGCTTTTCCGGATTCCGCATGACGTGGATGGCGATGATGCGGCCATCGTGGATGTCCAGTGCTGTGGTCTGCGGCAGGCCATCGGCTTCCAGCGTGACATAGCCGGGCAGGCCGTTGATCCGTCCGAGGTGCAGCAGCGGCGGCCGTCCCGCTGCCTTGCGCGCCAGCCCGGCGAAGAAGCGCCCCACCTTCTCCGCGCCCAGCACCGGGTTCAGGGCAGCGGGGCGGATGCCGCCGCCATCGGTGCGCAGCACGACATCCTGCGCCAGCAGGGTGCGCAGCGCCGCCTCATCGCCGTCGCGGGAGGCCGCGAAGAAGGCGCGGGCGATGCGCTTCGCCTCGTCCTCATCCACCGCGTGGCGCGGGCTGCCTTCCCCCAGCAGGGCACGGGCGCGGCTGGCCAGCTTGCGGCAGGCGGGCTCGCTGCGGTTCAGCAGGGTGGCGATCTCGGCGAAGGGGGTCTCGAAGAGGTCGTGCAGGATGAAGACGGCGCGTTCCGCCGGAGAAAGGCGCTGCAGGGTCAGCAGGAAGGCCACGGAGATATCCTGCGCGCGGGAGAGGGCGGCCTGCTGCGGCGGCTCCAGGTCTTCCACCAAAGGTTCCGGCAGCCAGGGGCCGACATAGGCCTCCCGCCGGCTGCGGGCGGATTTCAGGTGGTCCAGGCTCAGGCGCGCCGCGATCTTCAGCAGAAAGGCGCGGGGCACCTCCACCTGGGCATGGTCGGCCGCGTTCCAGCGCAGGAAGGTCTCCTGCGCGATATCCTCCGCCTGCGCCAGCGAACCCGTCATGCGGTAGGCGAGCCCGATCAGCTCGCCACGCATGGCGGTGAAGGCGTCGGTGGCATCCGGCGCGGCCGACATGCTGCCGGGCCTCAGGCGGCGGCCGCGTGCCGCTGCGGCGGCACGGAGCGGAAGCCGATGGCGATGCGGTTCCAGCTGTTGATGGTGCAGATCAGCAGGGTCAGCTTCACCTTCTCCTCCGGCGTGAAATGCGCATCCAGCCCATCGTAATCGGCATCCGGCGCGCCTGTCTGCGCCACCAGCGTCAGCGCTTCGGTCCAGCCCAGGGCGGCGCGCTCACGCGGGGTGTAGTGCGGGGCCTCCCGCCAGGCGTTCAGGAGGTAGAGCCGCTCCTCGCTCTCCCCGGCCTTGCGCGCGTCGCGCGTGTGCATCTCGATGCAGAAGGCGCAGCCGTTGATCTGGGATGCGCGGGTCTTCACCAGATGGATCAGGCTGTGTTCCAGCCCGCTGGAGGCGACGCTGCGTTCCAGTTGCAGCATGGGCGCCAGCATGGCCGGCGCGGTGGAGAAGTAGTCGAGCCTCGGGGTCATCGGTTCCTCGTGCGTTGCATCCAGCCACAAGACGAGGCAGCGAGGCCTGATGTGACAGGCTTTCGCGCGCCGCCGCCATTTTTCCTGCCCGCAGCGGGCGGGCTGGCCCCTAGGCGTGCCGGCCGCCGCCTGTTACCGCTTCTGGCTTGCGATCCTGAAGGAGCCCCCATGCGCGCCGTTTTCGTTGATGCGAATCCCAGCCTCGGTGCGGTCTTCCAGCGCCTGCGCCGCGCAGAGGACCCGGAGGTCACCATCAACCTCCAGCCCGACATCGTGCCGGAGCAGCTTCCGGCCGTGCTGGCGGGGCATGAGATCGCCATCATCGACCACACCGCGCTGCCTACCGCCGTCGCTAAGCAGGTTCCCTCGCTGAAGCATGTGGTGTTCCTGGGCACCGGCGCGCGCAGCTACATGAACCCGGAGGAGCTGGAAGCCGAATGCGGCATCCAGGTGCATATCATCAAAGGTTATGGCGACACCGCCGTGGCCGAGATGGCCTTCGCGCTGATGTGGACCGCCGCCAAGGGTCTGGCCGGCATGGACGGCGCCATGCGCCAGGGCCGCTGGATGCGTACCGACGGCATGGAGCTGACAGGCAAGACGGTGGGCCTGCTGGGCTTCGGCGGCATCGCGGCGGAGATGGCGCGGCTCTGCGCTGGGGCCGGCATGAAGGTCATCGCCTGGAACCGCTCACCCAAGACGCATCCGGGTGTGGAATTCGTCAGCCTCGACCGGCTGCTGGCCGAAAGCCATGTCCTGTCCGTCCACCTGCTGCTGAACGACGAGACGCGCGGCTTCCTGTCCGCCGCGCGGCTGGCGCAGCTTCGCCCCGGCGCCATGCTGATCAACACCGCCCGCGGCGCCGTGGTGGATGAGGATGCGATGATCGCCGCGCTGGAATCCGGCGCGCTGCGGCATGCCGGGCTGGATGTCTTCGACATCGAGCCGCTGCCCGCCGGCCATAAGCTGACGACGCTGCCGAATGTCACCCTCTCCGCCCATTCCGCTTTCCGCACACCGGAGGCCAGCGACAACCTGGTGGAAGCGGCGCTGAACCATTGCCGCCGCATCAGGGGCGGGTAGGGCGCCCGGGGCCGCGTGCCGGCGGCCCTGAGCACCCACGGCAGGCGGCCATGTGTTGACCTGCCTGAGGTCTTGACCGCGATCAGCCACCCGGCCGGGGTGGGTGTGGCCGGCGCCTGCCGCCGGTCCATGCCGGGCTTCCGTGGAGAATGGCCCCACTTCCGGTAAGCGGACGTGGGGCAGCCCACAAAGAACTCAATGGAAGCCGGATGGCCCACCTTGATGCGGCGCTCTGCAGGGGCCCGGCATTCGCCTGGACATCGCGCCGCCGTCCTACCGGTTCCGCGATGCGTTGATCGTGAGTTCAGCCATGATGGACCAATCCCGTTCGCCCAGCCCGGCATCGACCGCTTCCGCCATCCGGTGGTGCACCGCGCGCAGCACCGGCAGCGTGCTCCCGATCTGCTCGGCGGCCTCGCTTGCCAGCCGGAGGTCCTTGAGACCCAGCGCCGCCTTGAAGCCGGGATCGTAGCGCCTGTTGGCGATGTTGGAGGAATAAACCTGATAGGATCGGCTGCCAAAGAGTGTGCCGAGGATAAGCTCGAAGAAGCGCTCACGATCGAGGCCATTGGCCTCGGTCAGCACCACGGCTTCCGCCATGGCCTCGATCGCCATGGTGATCATCATGTTGCAGGCGATCTTGGCCGCATTGGCCGTCGGCGCCTGTGGTCCCATATCCCAGATTCGGCTGCCGATCACTTCCAGGATCGGGCGGATCCTGTCGACCGCCGATGGCGCGCCACCTGCGAGCACATTGAGCTCGCCCTTATCCGCGACATCGGGCCGCCCCAGCACGGGCGCCGACACGTAGCTGATGCCTGCCGCGTCATGCGCCTTCACCAGTTCCCGCGCGAAGGCGACGGAGATGGTGGAGGCGACGGCATGGACCAGTCCCGGCCTTGCCCTGTCCAGCACACCGGAATCCAGCAGAACGGCACGGATGGCGGCATCGTCGGATAGCATGGTCAGCACGGCGTCTCCCTGGAACGCATCCTCGGGAGATTTCACCATCGTGACGCCATCAACCTCGCCGCCGGAGCGGTTCCAGGCCGTCACATGATGCCCGGCGGCGACGAGGTTCTTCGCCATGGCGCGTCCCATTGCGCCCAGCCCGATGAAGCCGATATCCATTCTACTCTCCCATGTTGAGGTTTCGCTGGCCGCCTGAACGGATCGTCGGGGCCGGACGCTGCACGGCGCACAGTGATAGCTGCAGCCAACGGCCGTCCTGCCCACCGCAATCGGCGTATTGGAGGCGCGCTAAGCCTGTCCTTCGGTGTGCCGCATCAGCCACGTGAGCACCGGCGCAAGCGCCGCGTCCGAGTTCTTTTCGTAGATCAGCCCATGGCCATTGCCGTGAACGCCATGATCGGGGAGGTGCAGCAACTCCGCCGAGGCACCCGCGGCGTTGAGAAACGCGGCCGTCGGGGGGCTTGCCGCTGCGAAGGCCGAAGCCTCTGCCGTCACGATCAGGATGGGCAGACCCACAAGGGACGGAAGCCGCAGCGCCCCAGGCGCCGCGTCGCGCACCACCTCCGGGTCGGTCACTGGCGGCTCGAAGCGCAGTGGCGCAGCCGTCGGGCCCCAGCGCATCGGCCCGATGTTGGGAATGACGGCGAAGGGCGGCCCCATCGGCTCGATGGAGGCAATGGCCTTGACCAGATGTGGGCGGCGATCGGCCACCAGCCAGCCATCCGGCCCCGAGGCGGAATGGGTGATCAGGATCGCCGGGCCAATCCGGTCGAGGAGTGTTGCCATCCGGTCGGCGTCCATGGTCTCGGAGGCCTCGAGATCGGCCGGAAGCGGCCCGTAGCCCGCGATGAACTCGTCCATCGCTGCTTCGTCGTCCGGAGGGAAGGGCCATTGGGTATGCCGCGGGTCGTTACCCGGGAAATAGATGCTTCGCCCGCCCTCGTAGGAGAAAGGAGGCCCCATAGGGCCCATGGTCTCGACATGCAGGGGCGAGCGACCATGGCCGGGCCGATCCACAACCAAGACGGCGTATCCCGCCTCGACAAGGCGCTGCGCCCAGCCGGGGCGTCCATCGGGCGTGTCGAACCACTCGGTTCCCTGGAATCCGCCGCCATGCATGAGGACGATTGGCCAGGGGCGGGTGATGCGCTCAGGCGCCTCCCATTCCACGAACATCGGCCCGCGCTGATAGGTCATGCCACCAAGCGAGACGTGTTCGCCCGGAACCCAGAAATGGCCGCGCCGGATGGTGCGGGCTGGAGAGATGGACCATGGTGCATAAGGAGTGCTCATGCGATTTCCTCCTCAGAGCGGAACCGCGCGTGCCCGCTCAGGCACGAGATCGGTGAAGTGGTGGACATCCGCCATCACGGCAGAAGCCTCGGCCGATCCGAACGCCGCGTCGGCCGCAGCCAGGTTGCGGAAGCGGCATTCGCAGATGGCGATGGTTCCGTCCTGAGCGGTGGCTGGGAAGAAGGCGGCGGCATGATCGAGGCCGTATGGCCGCCAGGCCTTCATCACGAGCGGCAGGTGATGGTCGATGTAGTAGTGCCTGTCGAACCGGCTTTGGGGAGTGCCTTGATAGGTCACATAGACGACGATCGCGTCGCTGTCCGGGATCATGATTACCTCCGGCTTTCATGGGTTGGCGCCGCCGCGGCTGGCTCCTTGCAGATAAGGTAGTGGTCGCTATATATCCCTCTCGTCAGCACCTCAAGGTATTTGGTAGTGATTACTAAAATATCATCTGGCCCGGGTCGTCCACGTGGCTTCGACCCTGAGGCAGCGCTCGCCCTGGGGCAGCAGATGTTCCATGCGCGGGGATACGACGCCGTGGGCCTGGCTGCCCTGACCGAGGCCATCGGCATCAAGCCGCCGAGCTTCTACAAGGCGTTCGGGAGCAAGGCCGAGTTCTTCACGCGCATCCTCGAGCGCTACTCGCGCTCCGTCCTGGCCCTGGAGAGCATCCTGCTGCCCGGGCGGCCGGCCGTTGAGGCGTTGGCGGAGCTGCTGGAGCGCGCAGCGGAAACATATGCCCGCGACCCGCAGCAGCTTGGATGTCTTGTCCTCGAGGCCGCCAGAGGATGTGCTGACGAGGAAAGCGCGATCATGGCTCGCCGGGCCGCCGAACAGAGGCGTAGCCAGATCCGGGCCTTCGTGGCCCTCACCAACCCGGCTGCGGCCGATGCAGTCACTGATTACGTCGCCAGTGTCATGTCGGGGCTTTCAGCCAGTGCCCGGGAGGGCATGAGTGCAGCTCGCCTGACGATGGTAGCCCGTGCAGCCACGGAAGGCATGAAGGCGCTGCTGGCACCACCAGCGGACGTATAGAAGATGCCTGACATGCCTGGAGTGGTAGCCATGGCGCCGGTTCATGCATCATCGCCTGACGTGCTGGGTTGTTTCTCGTAAGGCAGCCATTCTGCTTTCCGCCTGCCTCAACCATGAGGCCCAGCGGCCATTCCGGTCGTCCCAGTGGTTTGCGGCTTGCCGGAAAGTGGACATGCGCCTCCGCACCGGCGGGCGGAGGCGTTCGAGGCATGATAGCTGTCATTGCCACCTGCGATGATGGCCTACCCGCCCAACTTGTACCGCTGGGCGGGTCGAGCATCGAACATGGCTTGAAGAAGCGCGGCTGTGTCCGTCTCGTGGGCGCGAAGCATGGCCTCGTCCTGGAGCGAGGGAGCGGTGACGCACTCGCCCCTGTCCAGCCCATTGAGCGCGGCCTCCACACAATCCTCGGTGGTCATGACAATGCTTTCGGGAAGCGCTTCCAGCGCGCCACCGCCCGCTACCTCCCATCCTTCCGAGACAACGGCACCAGGGAGTACGAGCTGCACGCGGAGATTTGTATCCGCCACCTCGCTCTGGAGGCTCTGCGTGAAGAGGTACACGTAGGCCTTGGTGGCACCGTAGACCGGGATACCGGGATAGGGTGCGAAGCCCGCGCCCGAGCCGATGTTGACGAGCGTTCCCGATCCCCGCGCCTTGAAGGCGACCAGGGCAGCTTTCGATAACAGCGTCAGCGCCGTCACGTTCAGCGCGACCATGCGTGTGATGACCTCGTCCGGCGTCTCGGTCAGTGCCTTCAGCGCGGAGAAGCCGGCGTTGTTGATCAGGAGCGAGACATCGTCAGCGGCAATCCGGTCGCGGACGGTCACGACACCACTGGGTTCAGACAGATCCGCGACCAGGGCATCCGCCTGGATCGCGAAGCGCGAGCGCAGATCTGCCGCAATCGCGCGCAGCCGCTCCTCGCGCCGCGCCACCAGGACGATGTCGTACCCGCGTGCGGCGAGGCGCTCGGCGTAGATCTTTCCGATGCCGGACGAGGCACCAGTGACGATGGCGGTGCCGGGATGAGCGGAGATGGTGTTGGGCATAGCGGTCTCCTGACGTCGTGACAACAAGCTATGCCAGGAGTGGTATATAGCGTGTACCTAGTGTCAATCAGGCACCAATAGTAGCCTAGGTCTACCGAGGGAAACCACATGGCCTACACGGAAGAGGATGTCCTTCGAACGCTGCCGGGGGTACGCCCCGTCCTGGAGCAGGTCGCGCATAAATGGACCATCCTGATCCTGACGTTCCTGTGCGAGGAGCCGAAACGCTTCAACGCGCTGAAGCGGCGTTTGGATGGCATCACGCAGAAGGCGTTGACCGATGCGCTGCGGCGTCTGGAACGCAATGGATTGGTCCGGCGCACCGTGACGACGTCCTCGCCGATCGCGGTGGAATACGCGGTCACCCCGCTGGGGCGCACGCTCCAGGAGCCGTTCCTGGCACTCTACGATTGGGCCGTGGAGCATGAGGAGGACCTGTCGGCCGCCCGGGAAGCGTTTGACCGACACCGCGAGTGATTGAGCCGCCGATGACGCGGGCAGGTTCTTGAGGACGCCAGGAGCAAGATCGAGCCCTGGGGGCGGGACTATAATGCGTCTCGTCCCTCAGCGTGCTGGGGCACCTGGCGCCTCAGGAGTTCGCAGCCGGGCAACCCGTAAGGGCTGCCTACGAAGCCTGGAGGCTCTGAGCTTCAGAGCCACGGCAAGCCTTGGTTCATACAGCCTGCGTGGCAGCTTTCCTCAGTGGTCCAGCACCGCACGGCTGTTCTTGGCGGCCAAGGTGCGGAAGTGCGGCATCAGCTCGGCTTCGGTCAGGCCGAAGGCTTCGGCGAATTGCATCACCAGTTGCTGCTCGCCTTGCTCCGCCTCGCCGTCCGACATGGCGCTGTCGATCATGTTCAGGAGGATGCAGAGCTTTTGCTCGTGGCGCAGGCGGGGCGCGACCTCGGCCAGGAACTGCGCAGGCTGCGTCGCCCGGGCATAGCCGATGACCGCCTCCAGTTGCTGGCGCGTGGCCGAGCGGCCGAGGATGGAATGGAGATGACCAATTTCCTCGGGGTCCATCTCGCCGTCCGCGCCCATGCAGTAGATCAGGGATATGACGAGGCAGTTGCGGGGGGTCAGCTCCAGCGAAGGTGCCTGCGACTTGAACATGCCGAACATGATGGTGCTTTGTGTCCTCAGAGGCCGCCCTGCCTTGGGCGTCGCCGGCCCAGGTTCTAACCTAAGATTAACTATTTGTCATGCTGGAGAATGTCCTCACCAGTGCCTTGCTGCGTGAGGGCACCTGATTCCGTACGGGGGCAGCCGGGCGCGCCTGTAACGGGGCGCCCGATCTCTTATTCGGAAAAGCGGTAGCCAACGCCTGGCTCGGTCTTGAGCAGGCCCGCCGCCCGGCCGAGCTTCTGGCGAAGATGGCCGACATAGACGCGAAGGTACTGCGCCTCGTCGGCATGCGCCGGTCCCCAGACGGCCGTCAGCAACTGCTGCTGCGTCATGACACGACCTCTGGCCCTGGCCAGGGTGACCAGGAGAGCCCACTCACGCGGGGTAAGATGCAGCGGCTCGTCCCCCTCGATCCGGGCGATCCGCTGGTCGACGTTGATGGAAAGCGGCCCGACGTGGAGTTCGACAGCCTCCTCCGCCCGTTCATTCGTGGCCCGGCGCAGCGCGACCCGGATGCGTGCCAGCAGCTCCGCCAGCGCGAAAGGCTTCTCGACGTAATCGTCGGCGCCGGCATCCAGCGCCGCGACCTTCTCCTCCTCCTGGCCGCGCGCCGATACCACCACGATCGGCGCCTTGATGAACTGCCGCAGCCGCTGGATGACGACCTGGCCGTCGATATCGGGCAACCCGAGGTCCAGCAGGACCAGGGATGGCTGGCGCGTCGCCGCGAGCCGCAGGGCTTCCTCCCCGGTTTCGGCCCTGATGGTGTCATAGCCCGCAGCGTCCAGCGCCGGCCCCAGGAAGCGATGGATCTGCGGCTCATCATCGACGACGAGGAGCCGGGTACGGCCGGCGCTCATGCGGGCAGATGCACGGTCATGCGGGTGCCGTGGCCTTCCCTGACCGGGCTCTCGGCCGTGATCCGCCCCCCCATGGCATGGACGAGGCCCCGGCAGATCGCCAGGCCGAGCCCGCTCCCCGCCGGGGCGGCATCGCCGCGCCGCACGCGAAAGAAGGGGTCGAAGATCTGGGTGAGCTGGTCCGGGGGCACGCCGATCCCGTGGTCTTCCACGGCGATGAGCACCTCCGCACCCAGCCGTCTGGCCTGGACCAGGATCTTCGTCCCGGGTTCGGAGAACTTCGCGGCATTGTCGAGAAGATTGGCCAAGACTTGCTCCAGCAGGGCGGCATCGATCCGTGGTGTCGGCAGGCGCTTCTCGATGTCGCAGTCGATGTTACGGTCGGTGCGGCGTCCCGCGCGCTCCGCCGCGGTGCGAACGGCGTCACCGATATCAACCGGCTCTCGCCGGGGCTCCACCTGCCCGCTTTCCAGGCGCACGATGTCGATGACGTTGCCGAGGTAGCGGGCCAGCCGGATGGTTTCCTCCTCAGCGGTCGTCAGAAGATCCTGGCGCACCGGCTCGGAAAGCTGCTGCCCTGACATACGCAGAGTTTCCAGTGCGCCACGGATCGAGGTGAGCGGGGTGCGCAGGTCGTGGCCGATGGAGGCCAGCAAGGCTGAGCGCAGGGCTTCGGTTTCCGCCCTGGCGGCGCTGCGGGCCTGTTCTTCCATCAGGTGCGCCCGTTCCAGGGCAATGGCTGCCTGGTCGATCAGCGCATCCAGGGCCCGATCCCTTTCGGCATCGAGCTCTCCTGTCTGCACCCCAGCCATCTGCAGCCCCAGCAGCCCCACCACGCCATTCGCCGTGCGCATCGGCCGGAACTGCCATTCGGCGGAGGGCAGCGCATCGGTGGCGAAGCCGGCCCTGGTGCCACGTGACAGCGCCCAGCGCGCGGCCGCCATGGAGGCCGCATCCGGCTCGGCCTCCACGGGCCGGGCGGCGCGCACCACCGGCTCATCATCCAGGGGCAGGAGCACGCAGGCCGGCCGGCCGGCGAGCGTCGCGGCTTCCTGTGCGACAGTGGTCAGGAGATCGCCTTTTGAGGTTGCGGCACCGAGCTTGCGGGACAGTTCCACCAGGCGCCGCATGCCGAAGAGCCGGGCCCGCGCCATGCTGACCGAGCGCCCCAGGCCACCGGTTGTTCCCGCCAGCAGCAGGGCGACGGCGAAGAAGATGGCGCCGCCCATCACCTCCTGGATGCCGGACATCGCGAAGGTGAAGCGCGGCATCAGGAACAGGAAGTCCCAGACCAGGAAGGCCAGCAGCGCCCCCGCCGCCGCGACCACGGGCCCGAACAAGGCGGCCAGCGCCACCACGGCGGCCAGGTAGATCATCCCGATGCCGCCTTCCGGCACAAGGCCGTCCGCCAGGAGGCTGAGGCCCGAGGTGAGGGCCACCAGGGAAGGCACGGCAACCCAGCCGGCCCAGTGCGGCAGGCCCATTGCTTCCTGGCGGATGCGCGGCGTGACGGTGGACGGCGCGGGCACCAGGTGCAGGGTGAACCCGCTGGCCTGCCGGATCAGCGCCGCGGTCAGCGTCCGGCCCAGCAGCCGCCGCCAGAAACCGGGCTGGCCACGGCCGATGACGAGATGCGTCGCGTTATGGGACCGCGCGTGGTTCAGCACGGCCATGGGAAGGTCGCGGGCGGCTGTGGTTTCGACCTCCGCGCCCAACTGCTCGGCCAGGCGCAGGGCCGGAGAGGGACTCAGGCCGCCCGGCGCTCCCATCATCTCGACATGCAGGGCCATCATCGGCGCGTGCAGCGCGTCGGCGATGCGGCGGGCCTGCCGCACCACGTCCTCCGCCGTGGCATCCCGGCCCACCAGCGCCAGGACCCGGTCGGTCGAGGGCCAGGGCCCGGAGATCGCCTTGGCGCGCATATAGCCGGTGACGTCGGCATCCACCCGCTCGGCGGTGCGTCGCAGCGCGATCTGCCGCAGCGCCGCCAGATTGCCCTCGCGGAAGAAGCCCTTCAGCGCGCGCGCCGCCTGCTCCGGGCGGTAGACCTTGCCCTGGCGCATCCGCTCCAGCAGCTCGGTGGGCGGGATGTCGATCAGCTCGACGCTGTCAGCCCCGGCCAGCACGTGGTCCGGCACGGTTTCCTGCACGCGGATGCCGGTGATGCGCGCCACATCCTCCGACAGGCTTTCCAGGTGCTGGACGTTCATGGCCGTCCAGACCTCGATGCCGGCGTCGCGCAGCTCCTCCACGTCCTGCCAGCGCTTCGGGTGGCGGCTGCCGGGGGCGTTGGTATGCGCCAGCTCGTCCACGATCAGCACCTGCGGGCGGCGCTCCAGCGCGGCGTCCAGGTCGAACTCGTCCAGCATCTGCCCGCGATAAGCGATCTGGCGCCGCGGCAGCACCTCCAGCGTGCCGAGCTGGGCGGCCGTATCCTGGCGTCCGTGGGTTTCCACCAGCCCGGCCACCACGTCGGCGCCGCTTTCCCGGATGCGGCGCGCCTCGCTCAACATCTCGTAAGTCTTGCCGACGCCGGGCGCTGCGCCAAGGAAGACCTTCAGGCGCCCGCGGCCCTCCCGCTGCGCGATGGCCAGCAGGGTATCCGGGTCCGGGCGTTGTGGTGGTTCATGCATTTCGCGTGGTTACATGGGCAAGGTGGTGCGCGCAGCCGCCATCATAGGCGGCGCGAGGCAGCATGCCAGGCAAGCCATAGGTCCCTGGCCAGGGGCGGCACGGCAGCAAGAGGCCTGATCCTCGTGAGGGGGCACAGGACTTCCATGCAGGCCGACAACGAATGTCTCCACCAAGACAGTGTAGTCCTGAACGCGCCACCCCCTCTGGTAACCCCGGACCGCATAAAGAAGACATGCGAGAATTTGAGTGAGGCCATAAAAAAAGCATAAAAATACGCCTCTGAAACCCTGCCATTTATAAGATTTTTACGGGGATGCCCAAGAACTCACATCGAATTTTTGCGCGCCGGGGGCTTAACAGGAGAGCGCCTTGACCAGGGCTTCCTGTTCTCCATCGCGCGAGTGCAACCCAATGATCGACATCTTGCTGCTGGCAATCGGCCTCGGCTTCTTCGGCCTGATGGTCCTCTACGCGGCCGCCTGCGAGAAGATCTGACCTTCATGCTGGACCTGATTTTGGGCGCGGCCGTCTCGGCCGGCCTGCTCGGCTACCTGCTGTGGGCGCTGCTGCGTCCCGAGGACCTGTGAACCCATGACCCTGATCGGATGGGCGCAGATCGCGCTCGTGCTCGCTGCCGTCATCGCGGCGGCAATCCCGCTCGGCCGCTACACCGCCGCCGTGGCTGAGGGCCGCGTGCGCTGGCTGCGACCGGTCGAGGCGCTGTTCTACCGCGCCGGCGGCATCGACCCCACGGCCGAGCAAAGCTGGCGCGCCTATGCCGTCGCCATGGTGGCGGTGAATGCGGCGGGCTTTCTGCTGCTCTACGCCATCCTGCGGCTGCAGAACATCCTGCCGCTGAACCCGCGCGGGCTGGACGGGCTCTCGCCCTGGCTGGCCTTCAACACCGCCGTTTCCTTTGTCGCCAACACCAACTGGCAGGCCTACTCGGGCGAAGTGGCGATGTCCTACGTCTCCCAGATGGCTGGCCTGGCGGTGCAGAACTTCCTCTCCGCCTCCACCGGCATCGCGCTGGCGCTGGCGGTCTCCCGCGCCTTCGCGCGCGGTGGCCTGGGCAGCCTGGGCAACTTCTGGGCGGACTTCACGCGCGTCACCCTTTACGTGCTGCTGCCGCTGGCGGTGGTGATGGGCCTCGCCTTCGTGGCGCTCGGCATTCCGCAGACCTTCGCGGATTACGTGACCGCCACCACGCTGGAAGGCGGCGAGCAGCTCATCCCGCTCGGCCCCGCAGCCTTCCAGGTCGCCATCAAGCATCTCGGCACCAATGGCGGCGGCTTCTTCGGCGTGAACTCGCTGCATCCCTTCGAGGGGCCCGGCGCGCTGGTCACGGCGCTGCAGATCTGGGGGCAGCAGGTCATTCCCTTCGCCCTCTGCATCACCTTCGGCCGGATGGTCGGCGATGCGCGGCAGGGCCGCACCCTGCTGCTGGTGATGCTGGGCTTCGTGGTCGTGGCCACGGCCGCCATCTATGCCGCCGAGGCCGCCGGCAACCCCATCATGGCCGCGCTGGGCGTTGATCCGGCGCAGGGCAACATGGAAGGCAAGGACATCCGCTTCGGCCTGGCCCTGGCCGCGCTCTTCACCGCCACCACCACCGGCGCCTCCTGCGGCGCGGTGAATGCCATGTTCAGCAGCTTCACGCCGCTGGGAGGCATGGTGCCCCTGTTCCTGATGCAGCTTGGCGAGGTGCTGCCGGGCGGCGTCGGCTCCGGCCTCTATGGCATCCTCGTCTTCGCGCTGCTGGCCGTCTTCATCGCCGGGCTGATGGTGGGCCGCACGCCGGAATACCTGGGCAAGAAGGTGCAGGCGCGCGAGATCAAGCTGGCGATGCTGGCCGTGCTGGTGCTTCCCGCCACCATCCTCGGCTTCACCGCCGTCTCCATGGTGCTGCCGATGGCCACCGCATCGCTGGCCCATGCCGGGCCGCATGGCCTGAGCGAGATGCTCTACGCCTATACCTCCGCCGCCGGCAACAACGGCTCGGCCTTCGGGGGCCTGACGGCGGACACGCCCTGGCTGAATACCACCCTCGGCATCGCCATGCTGCTGGGCCGCTTCGCCTATGTGGTGCCGGTCATGGCCATCGCCGGCAGCCTGGCCGGCAAGGTGAAGACGCCCGAGGGCAGCGGCACCCTGCCCACGCATGGGCCGCTCTTCGCCGGGCTGCTGGCCGGCATCATCCTGATCCTCGGCGGGCTGCAGTTCCTGCCGTCGCTCGCCCTTGGTCCCCTGGCGGAGCACTTCGTGATGCTCGCCGGCAAGACCTTCTGAGGTCCCCTTCCATGGACATGACAACACCCACGGTCCCCATCACCCGGCCTGGCCCGGGCGGCTTGGGCCTCGACCGTTCGCTGCTGGGCCGCGCCGCGGTGGACGCGCTGCTGAAACTCAATCCGGCGAAGCTGATCCGCAACCCGGTCATCTTTGTCACCGAGGTCATCTCGCTCCTGGTGACGGTGCTGGCCGCCGCCGCCGCCTCCCGCGGGGAGCCCTGGGGCTTCCAGGCCGCCATCGCCGCCTGGCTGTGGTTCACCGTGATCTTCGCCACCTTCGCCGAGGCGGTGGCCGAGGGCCGTGGCCGCGCGCGGGCGGAAAGCCTGCGCCGCGCCCGCACGGAAGCACGCGCCAAGCTGCTCATCCGCGCTGACGACCGCAGCCTGTGGCAGCCACGCGCGGCCACCGAGCTGCGCATCGGCGACCTCGTGCTGGTGGAGGCGGGCGATCTCGTCCCCTCCGACGGCGAGGTGGTGGAAGGCATCGCCTCGGTGAACGAGGCGGCCGTGACGGGCGAGAGCGCGCCGGTGATCCGCGAAAGTGGCGGAGACCGTTCCGCCGTGACGGGCGGCACCACCGTGGTCTCCGACTGGATCGTGGTCCGCATCGCCGCAGCGCCGGGCTCCACTTTTCTCGACCGCATGATCTCGCTGGTGGAAGGCGCCTCGCGGCAGAAGACGCCGAACGAGATCGCGCTCGATATCCTGCTGGCCGGCATGACGATCATCTTCCTGATCGCGGTGGTGACGCTGGTGGGCCTCGCCTCCTGGAACGGGCAGCCGCCTTCCGTGCCGGTGCTGGCGGCGCTGCTGATCACGCTGATCCCGACCACCATTGGTGGGTTGCTCTCCGCCATCGGCATCGCCGGCATGGACCGGCTGGTGCGCTTCAACGTGATGGCCACTTCCGGCCGCGCGGTGGAAGCGGCGGGCGACGTGGACGTGCTGCTGCTGGACAAGACCGGCACCATCACTCTCGGCAACCGCCAGGCCGCTGGCTTCTTCCCGGCGCCGGGCGTCGAGATCGGCACGCTGGCCCAGGCCGCGCTGCTGGCCTCGCTGGCCGATGAAACGCCGGAGGGCCGCTCGATCGTGGCCTTCGCCCGGGAGCGGCACAACCTGCCCTTGCCAGGCCTTCCGGCGGGCAGCCAGGTGGTGCCCTTCACCGCCCAGACACGCATCTCCGGCCTCGATACACCGGAAGGGAATTATCGCAAGGGCGCCGTGGACTCGCTGCTCCGCGCCCTTGAGACGCAAGCGCCCGCTGCCGTCCACCAGGAAGTCGAGCGCATTGGCCGCAGCGGCGGCACGCCACTGGCGGTCGCGCAGAATGGCCGCCTGCTCGGGCTGATCGAGTTGAAGGACATCGTCAAGCCCGGCATCCGCGAGCGTTTCGCCGCGCTGCGCCGCATGGGCATCCGCACGGTGATGGTGACGGGCGACAACCGCCTGACCGCCGCCGCCATTGCGACCGAGGCGGGCGTGGATGATTTCATCGCGGAAGCCACCCCGCAGGATAAGCTCGGCTATATCCGGGCCGCCCAGGCGGAAGGCCGCCTCGTCGCCATGGCGGGCGACGGTACCAACGACGCGCCGGCGCTGGCGCAGGCCGATGTCGGCGTCGCCATGCAGACCGGCACCCAGGCCGCGCGCGAGGCCGGCAACATGGTCGATCTCGACAGCGACCCGACCAAGCTGATCGAGGTGGTGGAGATCGGCAAGCAGTTGCTGATCACGCGTGGCGCGCTGACCACCTTCTCCATCGCCAATGACGTGGCCAAGTACTTCGCGATCCTGCCCGCCATCTTCGTGGCTTCCTATCCCGAACTTGGCGCGCTGAACGTGATGCACCTGGCCAGCCCGGAAAGCGCCATCCTTTCCGCGGTGATCTTCAATGCGCTGATCATCGTGGCGCTGGTGCCGCTGGCGCTCCGCGGCGTGCGCTACACGCCCAAGGGTGCCGCCGCGCTGCTGCGGCGCAACCTGCTGATCTACGGGCTGGGCGGCATCGTCGCGCCCTTCATCGGCATCAAGATCATCGACCTCATCCTCCAGTTCCTGGGCATTGCCTGACCATGACCGGTATTCTTCGCCCCGCCGCTTCCACGGTGCTGCTGTTCACCGCACTGCTCGGCCTGGCCGCACCCGCCGCCATGACCGGCATCGCCGGCGTTGTGTTTCCAGATCAGGCCGGCGGCAGCCTGATCGAGCGCGAAGGCAAGGTGATCGGCTCTGCGCTGATCGGCCAGGCCTTCACGCAGCCACGCTACTTCCAGCCGCGCCCCTCGGCCGCCGGGAATGGCTACGATGCCAGTGCGAGTGCCGCGTCCCAGCAGGGGCCGACCAGCGCTAAGCTGGCGGATGCCGTGCGCGAGCGCGTGGCTGCCGCCGGACCGCAACCGGTGCCGGCTGATGCCGTCACCGCCTCCGGCTCCGGCCTCGACCCGCATATCAGCCCCGAGAATGCGGCGCGGCAGGTGCCACGTATCGCCGCCGCGCGCGGCATCCCCGAAGCGCGCGTGCGGACCCTGCTTCAGCAACATACCGAGGGCCGCGAGCTCGGCCTGCTGGGCGAGCCGCGTGTCAACGTGCTGCTCCTCAACCTGGCGCTCGACACGCCGCGCTGAAGGGCAGGGGGCCGCAGCAGTGGCCCCTTTTCCGGATTTTTCTTCTTGATATCGGACTCATTCATGAACCGCATTGCTTCCGCGGCGGGCCTCGCCGCGGCCGCCTTCCTCATCGCCCCCGCCGCCTCCGCACAGATGCGGGTGGAGGCGCTCGACCTTACCCTGACGGCGATGCCAGCGGTCTCCAGCGACTACCTGTTCCGCGGCATCAGCCAGACCCGTAACCGCCCGGCCATCCAAGGCACCTTCGAAGCCCTGCATGACAGTGGGTTTTATGCCGGCGCCTTTATCAGCAATGTCGCCTTCGCCGGTACCGATGCGCGGCAGGAGCTGGACCTGCTGGCCGGCTACCGGTTTGAGGCGATCGGCATCGCCTGGGACATTGGAGCCATCTACTACAGCTATCCCGGCTACAGCCGGCCCTCCAGCGGCTACAACATCGACTACATCGAGGGCGCGCTGAAGGCGAGCAAGGCCATCGGCACGGTCACCCTGGTCGGAGGCGCCTATGCCTCGCCCAATTTCTTCGGTCAGTCCGGCACGAGCCTCTATCTTGAGGGCGGGGCCGACGTCACCTTGCCACTGGGATTCACGGCCTCCGGCCGCTTCGGGTATCAGTGGATCGAGCATGAGCCGCGATTCGGCACACCGGACTATGCCACCTGGTCGGCCAGCATCTCGCGGGAAGTGGTCGCGGGGGTCACGCTGGGCGTCGGCTACTACGGCACCGACATCTCTCAAGATCGCTGCTCCGGTAGGCAGAAAGTCTGCGACGACCGGGTGATGGTCACCCTGAGCCGCAAGTTCTGAGATCTTGATCCTGCCGCGGCTCCCGAGCTGCGGCAGAACAGGATTGCGAAGGAATGCGCTTGTCTCCTTCAGCCAACGCGTCACTGCGCGTGCTGGGGCGCTTCGCGCTCCGGCTCGGCTGCATCACCATTCTGTCGATCATCTATTATGGCCCACAGGGTGGGACGTGGCGGCCCTTCTCCCATCTGGCGTTTCTCACCGCAATCTGTTGCGTCTTCGCGGCAGCGGTCACGCGTGAGCCTAGGTTTGCTGGCAGACTGACGAACCGGGACGAGGCCGCCGCCTACGCCATCATCGGCCTGGTGGCGCGCGCAGCGTCGCTGGGATGAGGCAGCATTGATTGGCTTTTTATAAATTCCCTCTGGAATCACTATCGCTTCTTTATGCGGCAGGCGAGCAGAACACAGGCGTGGAGGTACCCATGCTTATTTTTGCTGACATGAATCAGGCTGGCAAAGCCGATGTCGTTGACGAACACAGTTGGCCGGATACGACGGTGACCTTGCTGAGCCGGCCTGCCCGTCTCCATCACATCATGCGCCACTCATCCGAAGACGATGGTGGCCTGCTGGACGAGGTCGGCGCCTCGGCCGAAGACCGCGTGCTGATCGTCGGCGGCACCACGGCCGATCTGCTCTGCGCCTCGGTGCGCCGTGGCTGCCGCTCCGCCATCGGCGTCGCGAAGGCACCCGCGCATCCTGAGGCGGCCGAGGTGGTGGTCGCCCCGCGCGTCTGCTCTCTGGAGCAGGCTGAGGAGATCGCCTTCTGCGCCCGCAAGGCCCTGCTGCACGGCAGCCATGAGGGACGGCTCGCCATGCGACTTCCGGGTGCCGGGGAGGCCCGGCTGGGCGGTTTGGTCGCCCGCCTGAAGGCGCTGGGCTATGTCCGGGTGCGCCTGCGGCACGCCAGGGGCGATGCCCTGGTGGTCACTGGCCGCTTCGCCGCCCTCCTTCCTTCGGTTTGAGGTCGTTATTGTGTTAATGCGTCATCAATCAGTGACCCTGCGCGGCTCAATCCCGGCACTTGTCACGCCGTTCCGCGCCGGCGACGGCGACCTGGATGAAACTGCCTTGGGGCGCTTGGCGGAGCGTGCTGTCAACCACGGCGCGTCGGGCGTCGTGGTTTGCGGCAGCACGGGCGAGGCTGCGGCGATGACAGCCGATGAACAGGCCCGGGCGATCCGTGCAGTCGGTGAGGCCGTTGGCAACAGGGTGCCGGTGATCGCGGGCATCGGCGCGGCGTGTACCCAGGCAGCCATGGCCATGGCGGCGGCTGCCGAGAGGTGCGGCGCCTCGGCGCTGCTCTGCGCTGCGCCCCCCTATGTCAAGCCGTCGCAGGAAGGCATGCGCGCGCATCTGCGGGCGATTGGCAGCGCCACCGGCGTTCCAATCATCCTCTACGATGTTCCGTCGCGCGTCGGTGTGCGGTTCGACGATGAGACCATCGCGAGGCTGTTCGAGGATGGCGTCATCGTCGCCCTCAAGGACGCTACTGCCGACCTTGCCCGCCCGGCCAGCCTCCGCCGCCTCTGCGGTACCGAGCTGCAACAGCTCTCAGGAGATGACGCGACGGCCCTTGCGCACCTTGCCATGGGCGGTATCGGGTGCATCTCGGTCACGGCCAATGTCGTGCCGGCGCTCTGTGCCGCCATGCAAAATGCTTGGTCTGAACAGGACTTCGGACAGGCGGCGCAGTTGCGGGACTGGCTGGTCCCCTTACACCAAGCCTTGTTTATGGAAGTTAATCCGGTGCCGGTGAAAGGCGCGATGGGATTGCTCGGGTTGTGCGACTGGAAACCGCGTCTGCCGCTGGTGAGGGCCAGCGACACGGTGCTGGCGGCGCTTGAGCGCATCCTCCGGGGGTTGATGCTGGTGGAGCATTCCCTCGGCCGATCCATGGCGCACCGCAAGCATGACGTGAAAGGGCGCAGTGTTGAAGATCCCGAAGGCGCCCGATCTGTCTTGGTTCATGGATCGTCAGTTGCGGAAATGGGCGACGTGCTTTTCCGTTAAGAGTCCCGCAGAACGGCCCGACAACGGATCCTGGTTCCAATTGCGGGACCAACTGTCGTTCAGGGCCCAGCCTGCATCAGGCGGTTCTAGGCTCAGGGCCTATTAATGAGCCTCTTGCGCTTTGATCTTGCTGTGATTCCATGGCGTCGGAGGTGCTGCCATGGCTGACCTGTTTTGGCTC
>NZ_RFLX01000060.1 GCF_003696345.1 Teichococcus wenyumeiae
TGGTCCTCGTCGCTTGCTGATCCATCAAACACCTCCAGCTCAAACTTTGCCTCTGGGTGTCCACGGAAGCCAAGGAGGATCAACCCGACGACCTCGGCGCGCATCGCTGCATCAGCTACCGCCACACCTCGTCGGGGGCGCTCCACCGCTGGGAGTTTGTGCGCGACGGCGAGATGTTTGGGCGTGCGGTACCCGAGACCTTCATCACCAACGATGTCGACCTGATGCGGGACGCGGCACTATCCGGGCTAGGCATCGTGTGCCTGCTGCGCCTTCAGGCTGCCCCTTATTTGGCAGACCAATCGCTGACCGAGGTGCTGCTGGGATGGGCGCCGGTGCTGGCCGCCAACCACCTGTATTACCCGAGCCGCCGCCAGCCGAGCGCAGCGTTCCGTGCCTTCCTAGAGGTGATGCGGACTTGAAGAAAGTCCCAGGCTTGGGCAGGTGCTGGTGGCGGCTGCCGCTCTGTCAGATCCAAATGCGCCAGGTCCGCTTCTGAGCCAGAGTGCGGATAAGCACATGTGTAGCGGTCGGCTGGGTTCTCGCCGCTACCGAGTCATTGGGCAGCAGGGTAGAGCTCGCTATACACCCAGAAGCGGAGACTTCTGGGCGTGGTTCTGAGTACCTCAGGCTGCTCGGCTAGATATTCGGGTGAAGGTCACGGACCGGGCTAGCTGCCTCCAGCAGGGCGGCGAGGTGAAGGATCGTCGACTCTGCCAGCCAGCTGGCCACCAGTTGCACGTTGATGGGGAGCCCTTCCTGGCTCGTGCCGAACCGGATCGACAGACCCGGAAGTCCGGTTACGTTCAGCGGCACGGTGGCGCCTTGCAGGTAGGTGGCATCCACGATCTGGCCGTTGATGGTGAACTGCGTGACGCCATGCTTGTGGGCCGGGATAGGCAGGACCGGAGTGATCAGGGCGTCGTAGCGCGAGAAGTAGTCCGCGTAGCCATCCCGCAGACGCTCGGCCGCCTGCTCGGCCTCGATGTAGTCCTTCATGGAGGTGTCGGGGAGGGAGAGCATGGTCCTGGCCATCTTGTAGAGCTCATCTTTGCCTCGCCCTGCGGTCGCCTCCGCGAAGGCTGGCTTCATCTCCATCACGTGCAGGCGGTTGAACACGTCGAGGGCGAAGTCGCGCTCCAGCGCCGGAATGCGCACCGGCTCGACGAAGCAGCCCAGACCCTTGAGCGCCTCCGCCGCAGCCTGGACGGTCGCCGCCACCTCGGGGTCGATGGGCCCAAAGCCGGGCTCGACCAGCCAGCCCACCCGCAGCGGCCGATCCGGCGAGGCCCCTGTCCCGGCGTCGAACCCGCGGGGGACCGAGGAATAGCCGTCCGCACCGTCAGGTCCAGCCAGCAGCGAGTGAGCGAGCGCGAGGTCGCGCACACTGCGCGCCATGGGACCGACATGCCAGAAGCGGCGCGGTGCGCGCGGCCAGATGCCCGTCATCGGCACGCGCCCGTGCGTTGCCTTCAACGAGGTGATCCCTGTCTGGGCCGCTGGGCCCCGGACCGAGATGGCAAGATCGGTACCCAGACCCAGCGGCGACATGCCCGCGGCGATGGCGGCCGACTCACCGCCGCTCGAGCCGCCCGGCGTGCGGCCCAGGTCCCAGGGGTTGTTCGACCGGCCGGAGAGCAGGTTGTCGCTCTCAATCCAGTAGGAGAACTCCGGAAGGTTGGTCTTCGCGAGCAGGATGCCGCCAGCCTTCTTCAAGCGCGCGACGCTGGTGGCGTCGATGTCGGGAACGCGCCCCTTGAAGATAGGCGAGCCGCGCTGGGTCAGCACTCCGGCGGTGTCGATCGAGTCTTTCACCGAGAAGGGCACGCCATGCAGCGCGCCGAGTTCCTCGCCCGCAAGAACGGCGCGTTCCGCCGCCCTCGCGACCTCCAGCGCACCGTCGGCGACGGTCACCACGGCATTCACCTTCGGGTCAACCGCTGCGATGCGGTCGAGATGCGCCTGAACGACCTCAACTGGGGAGACTTCCCGGGTCCGGATCATTTCCGCCAGCTTCGTCGCGTCGGAATAGAAGAGGTCTGAGTTCATCAAGAGCACCTACCTAACGTTCGATAGGTAACCCTAGGGCTTCCAATCCGGACGGTCAAATCCTATCTAACGCTTGTTAGGTTCAGGAGCCGAGGGCAGTGAAACAGCGAGCCGGTGATGCGGGTGCAAATGCGCGGGAAGCCATCCTGGCAGCGGCCCGCAAAGCCGCGCAGGCCCATGGCTATGGCGGCCTGAACATCCGCGCTCTCGCGGACGGGGTCGGCATCAAAGGGGCGAGCATCTACTACCACTTCCCCAGCAAGGCCGATCTCGGCGCGGCGGTCGCGAGGCGCTATTGGGAGGATTCAGCGGCGGACCTCGACGCCTTATGGGGCGAGACCTCGGACCCACTCCGCTGCCTGCACGACTACCCCGATGTGTTCCGCAAGTCCCTGGAAAGCGAGAACCGTCTCTGCCTCTGCAGCTTCATGGCCGCCGAGTACGATGACCTGCCGGATGTCGTGAAGCGGGAGGTGCAGGCCTTCGCGGATGTCCATGTGGCATGGCTGAGCAAAATGCTCTTCGCATCCTCCGTGGTCAGTGCCGGCGAGAGCGGGCAGCGGGCACGCTCCATCTACGCCGCGGTCGCTGGCGCCCAGCTGATGGCGCGGAGTCGGTCGGACATCGCGCTCTACGATGCCTTGATCGATGGGTATCGCGCAGCCGGGCTCCTGCCGACGCTTCAGCGGACCCTTCCAGAGCCCGGAGTTGACCATTGATCCCGGCGGCTGGACCCAGCCCGCGATCCTTCGATCAGGTCTTCGCCGAAGGCCGCCTCTCCCTGGGCGTGGTTCTGCCCGTCCGGCGCCAGCCTGATGCCCCGATCGACTTCAGGGAGCAGATCGCGCTGGCGCGACGGGCCGAGGAGCTGGGTTTCGCGGCCATCTGGGTCCGGGACGTGCCGCTGAACGGGCCCTGGTACCCCGAGATTATCGGCCATCTCGACCCGTGGGTCGCGCTGGGTGCTGTCTCGGCTGTCACGCGCAGCATCGCGTTGGGAACCGCCGCGACCGTGCTACCTCTCCGTCATCCCTGGCACCTCGCGAAGGCGGCCGCGTCCGTCCAGGCCCTCTCGGGGCAGCGCCTGCTCCTCGGGCTGGGCTCGGGCGACCGCCCTGAGGAGTTCGCCGCCTTCGGGCTGCGCTCCGAAGACCGCAGAACCTTGTTCCGGGAGAAGTGGGAGAAGCTGCAGGGCGCACTCCTGCATCCGCAGTCCTTGCCAGGCCTGCCCGACAGCTTCGAACTACGCCCCACGGATTTTGTGCCTCCACCGCTCATCGTTATCGGCTCGGCAGGCCAGAGCCTGGAATGGATCGCCCGCCATGCGGCCGGATGGGCGACCTACCATCGCGAGCCGGAACAGCAGCGCGACCGCCATCACCTTTGGCGGCGTGCTGTCGATGGCGCGGCGCCAGGGCAGTTCCGCTCGTTCAGCGTGGCCCTCCACCTCTCCATAGAGCGGGGTAGCGGTGCGGCAACGGCGATCCCTCTCGGCTACCGCACCGGTGAGACAGGGCTGGTTTCCATCCTTGCCGAACAGCGGGATCTCGGGGTCCACCATCTCATGTTGAACCTGGAATCCAGCACACTGGAGCCAGATGAAAGCCTGGAACTTGTGGCGGCAGCCGCTGCTCGCGCGACAGGGACCTCATCCTGAAACTATCGGGGCATGGGTCCGGCGACCGACGAGGAGCGCCCCATTCCAAGCCCACTTCCAGCCTGAGGAGACTTCGCTTGGGCGCCAAGCCGACCTGACCATCAGAGCGGCTGGCTCATCAGTCCCGTCGCTACTTCGCTTATGAGCGATCGCAGCCAGCGGTGCGCCGGATCGTGCCGGTACCGCACATGCCAGGCCATGTCGACCGGGAAGGTTCCGAGGTCAACCGGCGGAGGCAGGATCTTCAGCCGAGGATCATGTGCCAGGCGGCGGCAAATCAGGTTGGGCAACGTCGCGCAGTAGTCGGTCACGGCGACCATTTCGGCGACCGCGAAGAAGTTGGTGACCGAGATGGCCACGTCGCGCTTCAGCTGTTGCCGTGCCAGCGCCTGGAACAGCCCTGCCCGCATGCGGCCGGGGGGCACCACATTGACATGCTTGAGCCGCTCAAACTGCTCGCGCGTCATGCTGTCACCGATCTCCAGATGGTCTGCCCGCACCACGCAGGCCAGTCCCTCATCCAGCAGGTGCTGCACCACGAGGTTGTCAGGCGGATCGACGATGCGGCCGAGCACCAGCGCGGTGGTGCCGGAGATGACGCCGGTTTCCACCAGATCATTGCTGTACGGGGTTAGGCTCAGCCTGATGCCAGGGGCGACCTGCTGCAGCCTCGCCACAATGGCGGGCACCAGCACGAATTCGACATAGCCATTGGGAGCGATAGTCAAGAGCCGCTCGGCCTTGGCAGGGTCGAACCCCTGCTGGCCGAGCACCGCGTCGTCGAGCTTTGCCAGCGCTCTGGCAATGACGGGCACCAGTTCCAGCGCGACCGGGGTTGGCTGGATGCCATAGCGTTCGCGGATGAAAAGCTGGTCTTGCAACATGGTTCGGAGGCGTGCGAGCGCGTTTGACAGGGCCGGCTGGGTCATGCCCAGGCGCTCGGCGGCACGTGTGACGCTGCGCTCCTCCATCAAAGCCACAAAAATCGGCAGGAGATTGAGGTCGTAGCGCACGACTTATAATGTCATCATTATACCTAGAATAAATACAATAAAATTCTGAAATGTTTCCGGTGAGGCCAAGCTGCGCTCGTCCACAAGGATGCGGACAGTGCAACGGAGGCTGAGATGACTAAGGGAATAGTGCTTGTGACCGGCTCGAACGCCACACGGATCGAGCTGCGGGGCGGCGGCTCAGCCGTGATCGGTCAATATCTCAACGAGACGGTCGTGCCAGCCATGGCGCTGATCGAGGCTGGTTACCAGGTCGTGCTCGCCACGCCGGATGGGACCAAGCCGCACATCGATGAGGCATCGGACTCGCCGCAGCATTTCGGAGGCGATGAGGCCGCCTATGCACGCGCCAAGCGGTTCTACGCCGACGATCCTGCCATGAATCAGGTGCACAGGCTGCGGTCGGTGGTCGATGACGGGCTGGACAGCTATGCCGGCCTGTTCGTGCCCGGTGGCCACGCGCCCGCCGTCGACCTCATGCAGGATGCCGACATGGGCGCGGTCCTGCGCCACTTCCACGAGGCCGGAAAGCCGACAGCGCTGCTCTGCCACGGACCGGTCGCCATGGCCGCCGCCATGCCGCGTGCCCGCGAGTTCCGCGCCGCGCTGACCGCCGGGGACATGGCTAGGGCGGCCGAATGCGCGCAGGGCTGGCCTTACACGGGCTACCGGATGACGGTTTTCTCGGCCAGCGAGGAGCGGGCCGCCGAGGAGCATCTCCTGCACGGCAAGCTGTACTTCGACATGCCCCAGGCGCTGCAGACCGCGGGCGGCACGGTGACCAGCAATCCGGCCGACTTCGCACCGAATGTGGTGGTCGATCGCGAGCTGATCACCGGCCAGAACCCTGCCTCGGATCATCTGCTTGCCGCCAAGCTGATCGAAGCGCTCGACCGGCGGCTTGTCACGGCGTGAGAACACGCATGACTGGCGTAGCGCTCCTCTCACGCTCCGCCAAACCGGCTTATCCGAAGGGGAACAGCAACATGTCCCATCACGTAAAGATCATGGCGATCCTCGCCGCCCGGCCGGGCAAGGCTGCGGAGCTGCGGAGCTGCGGAGCTGCGGAGCTGCGGAGCTGCGGAGCTGCGGAGCTGCGGAGCTGCGGAGCTGCGAGCTTTACTCAACGGGATGACTGCCGCAAGTCGCGCGGAGCCGGGTAACTTGCGCTACGACCTTTGGCAGGATCAGACCGACCCTGGCCGGTTCGTGCTCGACGAACTCTACGTCGACGGTGAGGCGGTCGCGGCGCACCGGGCAACACCGGACTTTCAGATTATCTCTCGACCATGAACGACCGCACGGAGCGGACCGTCATGGCGCTTGATCCCGTGACAGCGGCCTGACGCAGCCAGGTCGGCTCACCTTGCTCAACTCAGTCCCCCATTTTCAAGGAGAACCACCCCATGGAACGTAGGTCTTTCGGCATCCTCACCCTCGCGGCGGCCGCCGCAACTATCCTTCCAGCGAGAGCCGCGGAAAAGGCGGTCTCCATCGTCCTGGTCCACGGCGCCTTCGTCGACGCTTCGGGTTGGCGGGCTCTGTACGACATCCTGACGAAAGACGGGTACGAGGTCCTGGTTGTCCAGAACCCGACGATCACGCTCAAGGATGACGTGGCCGTCACCCAACGCGTGATCGCGAAGGCGAAAAACCCTGTGGTCTTGGTGGGCCACTCCTATGGTGGCTCAGTCATCACCGAAGCCGGCAACGATCCGAAGGTCCGCAGCCTGGTGTACCTCGCGGCCTTCGCTCCGGATGTCGGGGAGTCGGTGGCCAAGCTGGCCGAGAACCCGGTCCAAGGTGAACCGCAGGCACCGCTCCTACCACCGGAAGACGGCTTCCTGATTGTCGATCCCGCCAAGTTTCCTACCGCGTTCGCCGCTGACGTCGACGCTGCGACAACCGCATTCATGGCGACGGCGCAGGTTCCGTGGGGGCTGAACGCTGTAGGAGGCGTCATCACCCAGGCCGCGTGGAAGTCAAAGCCCAGCCACTTCATGATCGCGACGGAGGACCACATGGTGCCACCGACCGCCCAGCGCGCGATGGCCCGGCGTGCCGGCAGTTGGACGCAGGAACTCAGGAGCAGCCACGCCGTCATGATGTCGCATCCTGACGAGGTCGCGGCTTTCATCACAGCCGCAGGTGAAGCAATACGCTAGCACACCCTAAAGGTCGACGTGAATGCGATCACGCCCACCCTGCCGTGCAAAGCTTCCGGGTTCATCACTTTGAGCGGTCCGCTCCGGGATTGGTGAGTGCGATCCCGGTGTCCATTTCACCCATCAGGGAGACACACCGATGCTCAGTGCACACCTGGCTCTCGATCACTCAGATGCACAGGGCATGATCTGCGCCGCCCAAACCGCGGCGAGTGCCTTTGGCGTGCCGTACTGCATTGCCGTGGTCGACGCCGGTGGGCATCTGCTGGCCTTCGCGCACCAGGACGGCGCGTCGATCGGATGCGGCGCCCTCGCCATCGGCAAGGCACGTACAGCGCGCCTCTTCGATAAGCCGACGGAGACAATCAGCGGTTCTGTTGCATTTTTTGTCGTCTGGCGCGATCGCGGCCAAGCTGGAGTATGGCACGACGACAGTTGGCGAAGCTCCGGGCGGATCTGACCTTCAAAGGCCGGCAGTTCACCGCCGAGGTGTTTCTCTGGGCGGTGCGCTGGTACCTGATGTTCCCAATCAGCTACCGCGACCTCGAACACATGCTCCAGGACTGCGGTGTCGACGTCGCGCACACTACCATCTTTCGATGGGTCCAGGCCTATGCACCGGAACTGGAGCGGCGGCTCCGGCCTTATCTACGCCTGTCCAACGGATCGTGGAGGGTTGACGAGACTTATGTCCGGGTGAAGGGCCGCTGGATGTACCTGGGATGGTGCAGCCGACAGCCGTGGTCAGACGATCGACTTCCTGCTCTCGGCCAAGCGGGATGCCGAAACTGCGAAGCGCTTCTTCCGCAAGGCACTCGGGCAGCCGCATACGGTGAACCCGCGCACCATCACGGTGGACAAGAACCCGGCTTACCCTTGCGCCATGGCGGAGATGAAGGCAGACAATGAGCTGTGGCGCTTCGCGGCTACGACAATGCAAGTTTCTCAATAACATTGTGGAATAAGCCACCGGCGCGTGAAACGCCTGGACAGACCAGGGCTTGGCTCTGGCGGTTTCTATACGGCACGACGTGCACTGGCAGGCTACGAGGCAATGGCAATGATCAGGAAGGGGCAGGCACACGAGGTAGGCGGACAAGGCATGCGGCCCAAGCCACCTGTGTGGCCGAGTTGTTTCAGATCGCCGCCTAATCCGAAGCCTACCGCGGCCGTTTGCGACTTGCTGCGAACTTTGCAACGGAACCGTCCAGCCAGTAGTCCACCAGCCGGAAGCACAGATCCCGCTGCCCAAAACTCCTCCCGTCGAGCGGGTGCCCGGGCATCGTGAGCCGGTGGTGAACGCCGGAGGATCGTACGATGGCTCCGCAGTATTCCCAAGTAGTGCATTCGCCTTCCATCTTCACCAGGCGAGGCTCGTGATGCGGGATCAGATCGGGCATAAGGAAAATCCAACGCCGGCACGCGAAGGGCATCACGCAGCCAATTGTGACGGCCGTCGCGAAGCCAAAGCGTCGAGCGCGATAAGGGAATTACCGGGCCTGCTTGGCTGCCGTGGATGTCGCAGATGGGTGGAGGCTGTGTGAAAACGCAGCGGCGCTAAGTAACTGGAGAACAACCTTCTACGCAGACTTCCTTTCAGCGCTTCAGATGATGAGAAAGCGCCTGTCATGGGTGGCAACGGCCAGCCAGGAGAAACACATTCCCCTGCTGCTGCCGGGGCCTACGTTTTCACACAGCCTCGGTGGACAGCAGACATAGACGCGCAGCACAGCTGCTGCACGCTTTGCGCCTACATCGGTCATCTGCGGCAATCTCAACGAGGCTTAGAAGCAGACGTATGGCTCTGCACTTGATATGTGCGGCAGATCAGAGCCACACGAGTTCATGGCAGGCGCTGTCCTCCTTGGGATTGACTCACTTTTCTGATCCTTGTGTCCCGCGGATCCAGCTTCTGTCCAGCGGATGAACGAAGTTCGATGGGCGGCACCGGCGTGAGGCCGTCGTTCTCCACAAGCGTCGAATGCCGCTCGCCAGGTGCGAAGAGGTTCGCCTCGCCCCACTGACGCAGGGCCACGATCACAAGGAAGAGCGAGCGTCCCTTCTCGGTCAGTACGTACTCCCCGTAGGCGCTGGTGTCCGAAGCGGGTGCCTGCTCCAGCACGCCGACGGCCACCAGATGCCGAAGGCGTCCGCTGAGGATGCCCTTGGCGATCCCCAAGCCCTTCTGGAACTCGCTGAACCGCCGCACGCCATCGAAGGCATCGCGGACGATCAGCAGCGACCACCAGTCACCGATGGCATCCAATGCCCGCGCCACCGGGCATTCCGCGCCGCTCATGCTCACTCGCTTCACCATTCAGGTCTCACCGCCCATGACTGCATCTGGTCTCATAATAGGACTAGAATCGGAGATCCTCCCATGGACAGCGAGCAAACGGCGCAAGCAACCAGCGCCACGGGCATGTACGAACCCGTGAAAGAACCACCTGCTTCCAGCCTGCCGCCGAGTTTGATCCTCCTTCTGGCGACCTCCTGCGGACTCGCTGTCGGCAATGTCTACAATGCGCAGCCGCTTCTGGGGGCCATCGCGACCGACCTCGGGATTCCGCTCGGTACTGTTGGGATCATCGGAACGACCACACAGGTCGGCTATGGACTTGGCCTGGTGTTCATTGTGCCGCTTGGCGACGTGCTCAACCGACGCAGCCTCGCTCTCTGGCAGTTCATCCTCTCGGCCGCCGCTCTCCTCGTGGCGGGCTTCGCGGGCACCCGGACGCTGTTTCTCGTCGCAGCGGGAATGGTCGGCTTGCTGGCCGTCGTGGTTCAGGTTCTTGTCGCCTTGGCTGCGTCTCTCGCGGCGCCAGAGCAGCGTGGCCGCGCGCTCGGGCTGGTTACCAGCGGCGTGGTGACAGGAATCCTCGCGGCCAGGGTTCTCGCGGGCTTCATCGCGGACATGGCGGGTTGGCGTGCGGTTTACTTCGTCTCCGCGGGCGCCATGATGGCCATGGCCGCGCTGCTGTTCCGCGCCCTGCCGCAGCAGCCGGAGACGAGGGTCCCGATAGCCTATGCAGGGTTGCTCCGCTCCATGGCGAAGTTGCTGCGGCGGGACAACACCCTCCAGTTGCGGGCGGGCTTCGCGTTCCTGATCTTCGCGACGTTCAGCACCTTCTGGACAACCGTGGCCCTGCCGCTGGGCCGAGAGCCTTTCATGCTTTCACATGCTCAGGTAGGCCTTCTCGGGCTCGCAGGCATGGTCGGCGCCCTGACCGCGGGCGGTGCGGGGCGGCTGGTTGACCAAGGGCTCGGAACCACGGTCACAGGCGGTGCCCTCGGTCTCATGCTGCTGTCCTGGCTGCTTCTCGCGATGCTGCCGATCTCGCTGGGATGGCTGGTGGGTGGAGTGATCCTCCTCGACCTCGCCGTCCAGGCGGTGCATGTCACGAACCAGAGCCTGCTGGTATCCCAGCGGCCCGAGGCGGCCGGGCGCCTCATCGGGATGTATATGGTCTTCTATTCCCTGGGCAGCGCCACCGGCGCGATCACCTCGACGACTGCTTATGCGCAGGCAGGCTGGCCAGGCGTTTGTTCGCTGGGTGCGGTCTTGAGTTCCGGCGCAGTTCTCCTCTGGATCCTCACATCCCGGCGTCGCCACGCATGAGGTCAAAGTGCTCCCCCACTAGCATACACGGCTGTGCTGTGAGGCGGCGAGCGCGTCCGCTTGGGCATGTCGGCCTGCCGAGAGCCGCTGTTTCGCTATCGGCCAGACCCGGTCATGACGGCTGTGCGCCCATACCAGTCGTAGGCAGCGCGCACCCGACGCTCCTGAAAGCAGATGAAGCACACCCGGCCCTGACAGACTGAGAAGGGGGGCCACCGTAAGTTCGGTTGGCCGGACAGGGAATGCTGGACGGGCCGGTGCTGGGCGCATTGTGATGACCCGGGCTACCCGACCGCCGCAGCATCTGGCCCGGCCAGGGCGAGGTCCAGCAGCGTCTCCAGCGCCGGGCGCAACGCGGCTTCTGCCGGGGCGGCCAGGGCCAGGCGCACGGCATCCGGCGCATGGCCCGGGCCGGCCGCGAATTCCGCCGCCGGCGAGACCGCGATGCGGTGCCGCGCCGCCGCCGCCACGAATGTTTCCGCCCGCCAGGGGTCGGGCAGCTCCAGCCAGAGGTGATAGGCGCTCGGGTCGCCGCGCAGCGTCAGGCCGCCGCCGCCCAGCACCTGCTGCGCCAGGGCGTTGCGCCGTTGCGCGTCCTGCCGCTTCCGCAGCACCAGGGCATCGACGCTGCCGTCCTGCATCCAGCCCACGCCGGCCGCCAGCGCGAAGCCCTGCGCGGCCCACCCACCGAGCCGGAGTGCCGCAGCCAGCCGTTGGCGCAATGCGGGCGGGGCCGAGAGGAAGCCGAGCGTCATGCCCGGCGCCACGCGCTTGGAGAGGCTGTCCACCAGCACCACCTGCTCCGGAGCATGGGCCGCCAGCGGCGGCGCCGCGTCCGCGGACAGGAAGCCGTAGACGGAATCCTCAACCGCGGTGATGCCCAGCGCACGGCACAGCGCCGCCACCTCCTGCCGCCGCGCAGGCGGCATGGTGGTGCCAAGGGGGTTGTGCAGTTCCGGCTGCAAGTAGAGCAACCGCAGCGGATGCGCCGCATGGGCCGTGGCGATGGCATCGGGCCGGACGCCCTGCTCGTCCATGGCCAGCGGCACGATCTGCAGCCCCAGGCGCGCGGCGACGCCCTTGCCCAGCGAGTAGGTCATGGCTTCCAGGCCGAGCCGCTCCCCCGGCGCGATCAGCGCCGTGAAGCAGGCGGACAGTGCCTGCTGCCCACGCCCGGCGAAGAGCAGGCTGTCCGGCTCCGGCATCCAGCCGCCCCGCGCCATCAGGCGCGCGGTGGCTTCGCGCGACGCGGCGTCGCCCACCACGCTGGCGCGGGACAGCAGGGGCTGCAGCGCGCCCGGCGTCGCCAGGCGCGCCAGGGCTGGGGCCAGCAGGCTGCCCTGGTCCGGCAGCACGCAGAAATTCACCTCCAGGTCGACGAGGCCGCCAGGCGTGGCCTCGGCGGCCGGAACGGGCGGAAGGCCCTGGGCCGCGCGCAGGAAGGTGCCGCGCCCGACCTCCCCCACCGCCACACCGCGCCGCACCAGCTCCGCATAGACCCGGCTCGCGGTGGAGGGCGCAATACCCTGGCGATGTGCGTAGTCGCGGCTAGGGAGAAGCCGGTCGCCCGGCCTGCGCCGCCCGGCGGCGACGTCCTCGGCCAGGCTACGGGCCAGCGTGTCGGCCAGGATGCGGAAGTCGGTCATGGAAATATTGTACTCGGAACAATTGCGATGTTGAAGAGCAATTACCGCCCATGGCAATCAATCCTGGAGAGCAATTTGGAGCAACATCGTGCAGGTCGGAGCAATCTCTGGTTTCAGGCAGATGGACGGCGCAGTGGCACAGCCGCTGCGGCGCATCTTGGGGCTGCTGGCGCTGTGGCATCGTCGGGCCTCGAGCCGCACCACGCTCCGCGACCTGCCGCCGGAGCGGCTGCGCGACATCGGCGTCACGGAAATGGATGCTGCGCGCGAGGCCGCGCGGCCCTTCTGGGAGGGTTGAGCATGACGGATCGATCCTACCGCTACGTCACCCTGGACGTGTTCACGGCGCAGCGGTTCGGGGGAAACCCCCTGGCGGTGCTGCCGGAGGCGGAGGGGCTGAGCGACGCCGAGATGCAGGCCATCGCGCGCGAGTTCAACTTCTCCGAGACCACCTTTGTCCTGCCGCCCGCCAATCCCACGCATACGGCACGAGTGCGCATCTTCACGCCGACCAAGGAAATGCCCTTCGCCGGGCACCCGAATATCGGCACCGCGACCGTGCTGGCCTGGGAAAGGCTGGCACGGGGCGAGGCGTTGCCGCAGCCCTTCCTGTTCGAGGAAGTCGCGGGGCTGGTGCCGGTCGCCGTGCGGGTGGAAGGCGGCGCGGTGTTGGATGCCGAGCTGCGCGCGCCCCTGCCCCTGTCGCGCCTCGCCATGCTGGACCCTGCCGGCTTGGCGACCTGCCTGTCGCTGGGGGCGGAGGATGTCGTCACCGCGGCGCACCGGCCGCAGGTTGTCTCGGTGGGCGCGCCCTTCGTGGTGGTGGAACTCTCGGGACTGGAAGCGCTGGGGCGTATCAGGCCCAATCCCGTGGCCTGGGATGCCGTGCTGCCGCGCGACGGCGCGTCCGCCATCTACGCCTATGTACGCATGTCCCGCGACACGCTGCGGGCGCGGATGTTCACCCGCAGCCTCTACGAGGACCCTGCCACTGGCAGCGCCACGGCCGCCGCCACGGCGCTGCTGCTGGCCCTGTTCGGTGAGGCACGGATTGCCCTGACCGTGCACCAGGGCGTCGAGATGGGCCGCCCCAGCCTGCTGCAGGCAACGGCCTGGCGGGATGGCAAGGGTGTCGCCGCAGGCGTGGCCGGCGGCTGCGTGCCGGTGATGCAAGGGCGTCTGCGGCTGTAGGACGCATCCCAAACGGCCGCGCTACGCTGGCGCGCCACATTGGGAGCCGGATTGCTTACGTGTCTGTCAACCTGGTCCGGAACGTCGTGCGTCAGTCGGAGGGCTACCGGATCGCGCCGGCTTGGACGCTGTTAGCAGCGCCGTTGGGGCTCGCGGACCGGAGAGCAGCGAGCCAAACTAGGCTCAGGACTCCTTGATCCAGAAGAGGACGGTGGCGGCGAGGCAGATGGCGGACATGAAGGTGTGGACGCAGCGGTCAT
>NZ_RFLX01000061.1:0-2449 GCF_003696345.1 Teichococcus wenyumeiae
GGTTATGCGGGCGCAGCTCGGGTGCTGAGCCAGGCGAGGCGGGCAAAGTTGTACGCCAAGTTGGCCATGCCGATCTTCACCTGGGCCCGGGCCAAGCCGATGGTGCGCACAAAGAGTGCCATGCGGTACTACTGGGCAGCGAAAACATGTTCGATGCCGGAGCGGATCCGAGCGCGTGAGGCATTGGCCTTCGCCTGCCGTTCGGAGAGTTGACGCCGCGGTGGCCTGCGGAACTGAATGCGTTCGGTCAGGCCGCGTCGCTCCAGCACTTCCAGATTGCGCTTCGTACGATAGGCGGTGTCCGCCCAGACGCGGCTGGCGGTGTTCTCGGGATCGAGCAGGATTGGAAAGCTGCGGCTGTCATGCTGGGCGGCATCGGTGACTGTCCAGCGGCGGATCAGCCCGTGCCGCCGGTCGATGCCGATATGGCTCTTGTAGCCGAAGATGGGCACCGCGATCTGGATGTAAGCGCTGTCCAGAGACCCTACGCGGCAGCGCTGACGGTTGATCGCCGGCTTTGGCCCAGCACCAGGGCATGAGTTCGTCGGTGCGGCTGTTGGGCCAACCGTTGACAAGCCGGGTCAGCAGGTCGGTGAAATAGCGCTGTGGATCGACGCCGTTCAGTTTGCAGGTCTCCACCAGAGAGGCGATGGCGGCCCATCTTGCACCACCATCGTCGCCGCTAGCGAACAACGCGTTCTTGCGGCTGAGGCAGATGGGGCGGATGGCCCGCTCCACGGTGTTGGTGTCTGTCTCGATGCGGCCATCGTCGAGGAACTGCTCCAGTCCCTTCCGGTGGTTCAGCGCGTAGCGGATCGCCTCCGCCGTCGGACTACTCCGCGGCAGGCGCCCGTGTTGCGCCTCGAGCCAGGTGAACAGATCCGCCACCAGCGGCCGACTGCGGGCTTGGCGCACCGCCAGACGTTCCTCGGCCGGACGCCACCAGCACCTGGGCGACGGCGGCCTCGGTCGGCAGCCCGCCCGGCACCAGCCGCTCCGGCGCGGGCGCCTGCAGCACCACGCCGGGACAGGCGCGGCAGGCCAGCTTGGGGCGCCTGGTGATCAGCACCCGGAACTGCGCTGGCAGCACGTCGAGCCGTTCGGCGCTGTCGCTGCCGATCTCGACCAGCCGCCCATCGCAACAAGGACAGGTCTCCCGCTCGGGCATCAGCAGCTGCTCGATGCGCGGCAGGTGCGCTGGCAACCGGCCGCGGTTGCCGCGGCGGCGCTTGGCCTGCTGTTCCCGCAGTGCCTTTGAGTTCTTGCCTGCCTCGGCCTCGCTGGCCGCCAGCGTGGCCTCGATCTCCTCGAACGCGAACAGCAGCTGGTCTTCGGGCAGGCGCTCCGACTTCTGCCCGAACTGCCGCCGCTTCAACGTCAGCAGCAGGTGGTGCAGCTGCTCGTTCCGGGCTGCCAGCGCGTCGCGCTCGGCCATGGCGGCATCGCGCTGCTCCAGCGTCGCCAGCAGCAGCGCCCGCAGCGCGGCGGGATCCTCCGGCAGGCTCGGCATGGTGTCCGCGGCGCCCATCACGCAGGGATTCTAGGCAGGCACGCTCGGCGTGGGAATCCGTTTCGTGCTCTGCACCCGCGTCCAGTCGATGCCGTCGAACAGCGCGGCGAACTCCACCGGCGTCAGCCGCACCGCACCGTCAACGATGGGTGGCCAGCGGAAGGCTCCACCCTCCAACTGCTTGGCGATCAGGACCAGCCCACTGCCGTCCCAGAGCACGATCTTGATCCGGTCGGCACGCTTGGCCCGGAACACCAGCACCGCTCCCGAGAATGGATCGGCGCTCAGCACCTCGGCCGCCAGGGCGGCCAGGCCGTGAACTCCTTTGCGGAAATCCACCGGCTGGCTGGACAGCAGCACGCGCGCACCCGAGGGCAGCGTGATCACGCCGCCGAGGTCCGCAGCGCGCGAAGCACCATCACCAACAGGGCCGGGTCCGTCTCTGGCAACACCCGCACAAGCGCCCCAGCCACCTGGATCTCGATGCAGGGCGATGGGGCAGACTCCCGCGCCGCCACACTGGGCTCCGCCACGATCGGCACGAACGTGGGCGGCGCGTTGTGCCGCATCTCCCGCCGCCAGGTGAACACCTGCTGTGAGCAGACCTGCCAGCGACGCGCCACCTCGGCGATGACGGCGCCGGGTGCGAGCGTCTCCGCGACGATCCGTGCCTTGGCTTCCTCCGACCACCGGCGGCGGCGCCCCGGCCCTGTCAGCACCTCGACCCGGCGGTATCCGCGGTCATTCGCGTCATCATTAACGTCGACCATAATGTCGGCTTGAAGCTCCCCGCCTGAAGGCGAGGCAGCACAGTATCGGCACACTTGGGAAGAAGGGCGCCCAGACAGCGCTTACATCTGGATGGCCTGGCGCTGCGCACTTTCTGGTTTGGGCTTGGTCCTGCCGCGCTTGAGCGTCCACCGCGCATCTCGATCCTTC
>NZ_RFLX01000061.1:2459-13231 GCF_003696345.1 Teichococcus wenyumeiae
AGTCTAAGGGCGGTTTGCTGAGGATCTCTCAACGATAAGTAGCCAGTTACAGAAGGCGCATCCTCAGAGCGAAACCGGATCATTGCATCTGAGTTATTTCCTTATGTGTAAGGTTATTGCATCATATGAAGCCGGCCTTGTAGACGTGGTTCATGAGCTAGGGAAGTCGGCTTGGCCCTGGCTCCGCTGACACGGAGGCGAAGCCTGGCTCTCTTCAACCCTCTCGCATGGCTGTGCGCCCGATGAACACCGACCTGCCAATGACTGACCCGGTTATTGCCAGCCGCGAGGAGCGGAGGGCCCCTCTTGAGTCCAGCCTTGCCGCGGCCACCGGCATCACCACGGGGGTTGGTATCTCAGCGGTGTTTTGGGTGGTCGTCATCTGCGCTGTTCGGGCAGCGATGAACTGACACTGGCAATCTGAGTGATCAAGGCCGCGCCTGCCTTGAGTCGCGCATCCAGGACCACCTCAGTTGCCATGGACGACGGCTTTCATGGGCCCGTTGACGCCCGCCTGAAGGTGTCCTTGAGCAGGCAGATCAGCAGCATAGTTCCGAAGATCCAGCATTCCTTCCGCCCGCCCCTGGGAGCAGGTCGAATGGAAATGCCTGCTTGTACGCAATGCTGCCCTGACAGCAGCTAAGCGGTTTACGGCGGTCAATGGAAGTCGCTACTTCCCGGCATCCTGACTGGCCGTCGTGACCCTGGATCCGGCCGCCGCACCTCACCAGCACGGCCTGCCCCCCAATCCACCAGAGAACAACCATAGAACTACCAGAGGGGGTCGCAGGCGTCGCCGCGCCGCTGTCCCTGGATTGGCACCCTTCGGAAGCGGAGGCGGAGTATGCGCTGCGGCGGGGGTTGGATCCGGAGGAGGTGGCTGCGCGCGTGCTGCGCCTCCGGGGCGAGCGGCAAAGCGCGCCGGATCGCCTCCGCCACCAGGGTGACTATCGCCTGTGGCAGGAAGCTCTAATCCGACTGACCTGGCCGCTACAGATCAAGGGCATCATTACCACTTGGCAGCTGGAGCTGGTGGCCTGATGTTCGACTGCACCTGCCCCGCGTCGCGCGGCCTGCAAGGCCGCATCTGCGGCGTCAACCATCCCAACTGCGAAGCCCTGCAGGGGCTCACCAGCGCGGCGCTCGGTGTCGTCGTTACGCCGACCCTTCCACCTGCGCCAAAGGGCGCCGCTGTACCGACGGCCGCAACGACCGATTGCCAGCGGCACCCGTCATTATGACGGTTCGCCACCCCACCGCTGCAATCCTTTCTGCAGCACAGCAGGCACGTCTTCCTGCGGGACACCGAGTTCGCGGCAGACCACCAGCACCACGAGCGCGGCAGCAGTCTCTGGGCTGTCGTACTGCCCTGTGATTGCGGAGCGCCGGATGATGTCGCGGAGCTGATCTTTGATATCCCGCCTATCGTCATCGGTCAGGGGCATCAAGCATCCCTTTCGAGTGCCTGAGCATCAAGCGCCTGTCCGCACATTTCGTCAAACGTCCGTTTCGTAGTGCTCACCCCCTCTGAGCCAGAATCAGGATTCAGAATGGCCCGCAGAACCTTGCTGAAGAGGCTGAGGGGCCGGGGGGAAATTGTTCATGTCGCTGACCGACAAACAGCGGCTATTCGTCCGTGCCTATCTTATAGATAGGGATTGGAAAAGGCGGCGATCGCTGCCGGATACAGCCCCAATGGGGACCGAGGTGGCGGCCTCCAGGTTGTTAAGCCAGGTTAAGGTGCAGGAAGCCCTCGCCGAAGCCCGCCTGCAGCTGGTCGCCGTCTCCGGCGTGACCACCGAAGCGCTGCTGGCTGGCGGCATGAGCCGCGGCGCGGTGCTGGCCGGATGGCGGCGTGCTCATCCGGTGATCAGACCGGTCATAGGCAGAAAAGAAGAGGAGGGCTCATGCAGCAGCCATGGCATCAGCACCGCTCATGCCCTGAGTTGTCAACGCGGTTGATCTCCTCCTCATCGCTCGCGAGCACTGGCTTTCTGCTCTGTAGTCAGCTGCTCAGCACCATACGAGAACCTTGCTTTGCAAAATCCTGGCTGATCTGCTGGCCCTGACGTCGGAGAAAGGAGCAGCCTGTTGAGCTTTTCGGGTCTCTTCGCATAACTCGTGGCACTGGTTGGCACCGGGACAGTGGCCATACGGCGCATCACCGATGGCACGCCGATACCAGCTTGGGGCAAGACACCGGCCATTCCGGTGGCGAAGCCACAAGGCGCGATTCCAACCCTCAAGATGCCGACCGCCAAGGGGTGGCACGATGGCCGGGTGCCGACCACAGCACCAGGGCTTAGGGTGAATGATCTTCCTTCGAATTGATGGACACCCCCTGAGTAAGCTCCACGGGAGCGAGGAAGGTGTCCGATGAACAAGACACGGCGAGAGTTCACGCCGGAGTTCAAGCAGGAGGCGGTCGCGCTGTTGCGCTCCAGCGGCCGCCTGCTGACGCAAGTCGCGGGCGAGTTGGGCATCCAGCCCTCCATGCTGCGCAGTTGGCGAAGACGGCAGACTGGCGAGGTACCACGGCCGCAGCCTGTTACGACAGGCACGGGGTCCGTCGCTTCGCCATCTGCCGCATTATCTTCGCCGGCGAGCGTGACATTTTAAAAAAAGCCATCGGCATCTTCTCGGAAAGCCCGAGATGAGGTTCCGCCTCATCGCTGCCCATGCCGACACCTGGCCCATCCGCGTGTCCGCCTCCGGCTACTACGCCTGGCGGGATCGTCCCGACAGCGCACGAGCTGTGGCCAACCGGCAGATCCTGAGCGACATCCGGCGGCTGCACGCCAGTCATCATGGCCGCTATGGTAGCCTACGCCTGCAGGCTGCCTTGCGCGCCGGGGGACGCCAGGTCAGCCGCGGCCGGGTCGAGCGGCTGATGCGGGCTCATGGAATCCGGGCCATCGCGGGGCGACGTTTCCGTCCAGCGACCACCAACAGCCGCCATGCTCTCCCGGTCGCCCCAACCCTGCTGAACCGACAGTTCGCGGTCACCCGCCCCAACACAGTTTGGCTGGCCGACATCACCTATCTGCCTCCTGGTGAAGGCTGGCTCTACCTCGCCGCGCATCCACTCCGCCTTGGGATACCAGACGCCAGAGCAGATGGAGCACAATGCCGCCTGATCCCTGTCCATCAATTCAGGGGGAGATTAACGACCTCTTCCGCCGTCTCGGTGCTCACTGAAACCCGCATACGCCCGGCCTCGACAGTCCGCTTCCCGACCCGGAGGACCTCCCCGCTCAGCGGGATCACCTGCTCGATCGACTCCGCCGCGCCGCGATCTCCGGAAGGCAGGGCGGCATTGCCGCTTCCTCCCTCGATGTCGGGATCAGACGACACGTGCGCTCCGGAACGTGAGCAGATCGCGGGTGCCGCGGCGCGCACCGAGCACAGCCGAAAGGGCGCCGAGCAGCATGATGCCGAAGATCGAGAAGCCTGCGATCGAGGCGCCAGAGGCAGCAGTGTCAGCCGCGCGACGTGCTGTCTCCTCGGCCCGCTGCGCCGCCTGGGCTGCCTGCTGCTCGGCCTGCTCCACGCGCGCCTGAGCGTCTTGCGGGCTGATGCCGTACTCGGCGGCGACCAGCTGGTTCAGGCGGTCACGGTCCTGCTGCGACAACTGGCCATCCGTCACGCGGCGGGTAGCCAACGTGCCGATCTCCGCCTTGCGCTGGTCGGAGGTCATCGCCACCGGATCTCCACCCGAACCGATCAAGGCACCCTGCACACGGTCCACCAACCCCTGGGTTGCCGACTGCAAGGTCCCGGTGCTTGTCCGGTTTGCAACCTGCTGCCCGGCAGCAGAGGCCACGGAACCGACACCCTGAGCCGCTCCGCCTAGCAGACTGGACGCACCGGTGGTGGCGGTGGATGCAATACCCGAAACCAGGTTACCCAGCAGCACGGCCGAGATCAGGAAGGTGGTGCCCCAGACCGCGAGGCCGTGCAGTGTGCCGTCGGTGTTGTCGGAGGTTCCGGACAGGCGCGCGGCGACATAGCCGCCCACTGCGAGGCCGACGAGGTTGGACACCAGCACCCAGATGGCGGCGCCGATGCCGAACGATGAAGCCGAGGGAGTATCGCGGGCCGCGGCATCAACCGTGGTGGCTCCCACTCCGGCGCCAAGGGCGTTGAGCATCAGCCCGATCGCCAACGCCACAACGGCGCCAGCAATCACTGCGCCCCAGGACACACGTGAAGGAAGAGCGGGCGCGCCTTCCGGCAGCACGGCCCCGACAGTTGCCGATCCTTCGTAGCCGGTTCCTGAAACTCTGGTCTGCATGTCGTTATCCCGCCTCGGTAATGGATGAGCTCCCGGATGATGATCATTCGGGATGGTCGTCGTGTCTGGCAGAAGACTGGCGCGCCATTACTTGACCGTGGCGTCGCGCAGTGTGGCGTTTACAGCAACGACAGCGTTTGACCTGCTAGCCGCGTTGTCAGCCGTGCCTTCAGCTTGGGTCTTGGTGTCGCTGGTGACTGTTCCGGTAAATCCTTGGCTGAGCGCTCCACCTGCTTGGTGGGGCCAGCAGTCCGATCGTGTCGAGGGTTGGAATCCCGGTGGGGAAGAGGTCGGGCCGTCGGCCAACGGCCATGGACAGCGGTGCCACTGATGTCTAAACGCGGTTGAATGTTGAAAGTTCAGTACGAGAGGTGAACTTTCACGGGCATGGGCGGTAATGCCGAACCGAATGCTGTTGCAGGCGGAATCAGCGTTTGGTCCCGAGGTGCGGCAGTACCTTGGCACACCTTGCTGCCACTGGATGGCTGCCTCTACGCCCCCAGCTCCTCATGACCTTACCTCAGCGCTCTCCACTTCTCCCGGGAAAGTCCACTGGAGGCCGAGGGCAATTTAAAGGAGAGGCTGGGCCAAGGAGGACAGGTTGAAGGTCGAGCGGTGCCCGACCCCGGCAAAATCGGTGGCGAGCCAGTCCTCGGCCGCGCGGTGTCCCAGCTCCCGCATCTCCTGGAGAAAGGCCCAGCTTGCATCCTGGTGGCTACCGATTTTCAGCGCCCGGAACTCCTCCTCGGCCCCGATGACGTGCAGTCGGGCGTCGCGAAGCCGTTCCAAGGTCTCCGAGGTGGCAGGCAGATCGGCGATGAGGCGCTGAGCCGACGCGAGGGAGCGAAGCTCCTGCCGCAGCGCTGCCCCGAAGGTCAGTTCCTCCGTCCGCTCGAGAATGGCGGCGCCACTGGTGGGCATGACGGGCCGCTCCTGGGGGGTCGTGCGCACCAGGATGACATCGGAAGGCGCCCCGGCCTCAATCAGACTCCGCAGCGGCGGATTGCTGGAGAAGCCGCCATCCCAATAGAACTCCCCCTCGATCTCCACGGCCGGGAACAACTGCGGCAGGCAGGAGGATGCCAGGAGCACCTCAGTCGTGATCTCGGCGTCCTGGAACAGCCGGGCCTCGCCGCTGCTGACGCGGGTGGCCGAGACCACCAGCGGGGGCGCGCCGTCCCGACCCAGTACCGAGGGGTCGAAGAGACCATCCAGGACTGCCCGGAGGGGATTCAGGCCAAGCGGGTTGATCTGCTGCCGCGCGAGCCCTTTGGTGGTTTGCCGCAGCGCGTCCGCCATGATGCCGCTGAAGGGAAACAGCCAGTCGGCGGCGCCCGTGACGTCGGGCGAACCGGATGACATGGCGACACGGCGCCAGAACGCTTCGAGCAGGCGCTTGGCCTCGGCGGGGCCTCCGGTCGCCAATCCCTGGGCCAGCATGGCCGCGTTCATGGCCCCGGCGCTGGCACCGCTGACGACACCGATGCGGAGGCCGGGCACGTCGAGCAGCTTGTCCAGCACGCCCCAGGCAAAAGCCCCGAGGGAACCGCCTCCCTGCAGGGCGAGCGTGACCGCTTGGCTCCGCGATAGGGATGCAGGATCTGGCAACTCGCCGGAGGTGAGGGTCACGGGAGCATTCATGAACTGGATCCAGATCGGGTTCTGCCGGGACGGGTTGTCAATGCTCGCTCGGCAGGGGCGGCAGGCTGCCGGCGTGATCCCTCAGGATCAAGATGCGCGCGGAGAGCGTGCAGGCGACAAGGGCTGCGACAGCCGCAAGGAAGGTGAGTTCGAACATGGGAAGATCCTTTGTAGTTCCTCCCTGAACCCATTCGGAATGTAGATTGCTGCACTGCACAATACCACTCACGTCATGCGTGTGCGTGCAATTAGTTACAGAAGCATGAGCAGGGCGTTTGTCTCACATGCAGTAGCGCACCAGGCTCATGGCGCCGGCAAAGCCAGACGCCACGACAGCCATTCTGACCAAGTCGGCGCCATCGGAACAGGCGGCACAGGTGTCATGAGGCTGCGGTGGGTGGCATCACCCGCAGCGATGTTCGAGCACAGGCCCGGCCCTGGCTGTGCTCCTAGGGGCCAGAGCCTACAGGGTATGGGATAGCCGCCGCCTGTCAGCCATGCCACTGGTTCGGCTGGTCTGCGGGGGGAGACACTGTTCGCACAAGCAGAGGATGGCTCCCCGGCACTGGTGGCACAACCTGCTCGTCTGCGTCTTCGGGTCCTTCACCACTATTGTGGCCATGACGCTGCTGCTGCCCTTCCTGCCTCTCTACGTCGAGCAACTCGGCGTCACCCCACACCGCCACCGCGCAGTGGTCCGGCGCGGTATTCGGCGCGACCTTCCTGTCCGCGGCGCTCGTGGCGCCGCTCTGGGGGCGGCTCGCCGACCGCCATGGACGCAAGCTGATGCTGATCCGGGCGAGCATCCGGATGGCTGTCGCCATGTCGCTCCACTTTCACATCCGATCCTTGCGGTGCTTCAGAACAGTCCTGGCACCCAACCGGTCGTGCTTAAGGCTTCCCAAGTGGCCAACAGGATGGCCGACAGCAGAATCAGCGCCGCCATCAGGGCAATGCCGAGCAATGCGCCATCCTCCTCCAGGTAGGCGAACGCGACCAGACCGATCGCCAGAGCGGGCGGAATATTGCTGAGAGGAACGGGGGCCAGGAGACTGGTGGCGAGCAGCAGCACGACGCCGCCAATCACCCGCTTTGTCATCTGGAATGGTGTCGGCCAACGGGGCCGGATGATGCGCTCCAGGGAGCGTAGCACTGGAACGACCCGCTTAACCACATTGGCGAGGCGTCGGGTCGCAAAGGGCTGGGCGGAGATGCGGTGGGGAAAGGCCGGGCCGGGGCGGGCGAGGATCATCTGCGCAGCGACAACCATCAGCAGCACACCAGCCAGGGCCGAGACGCCCGGCAATAGGCCGAGCAGGGCCAGCAGCAACAGAACGATGCCGAAGGAGCGGTCACCCAGCTGGGACATTAACCACCCCAGCGTCACCTGCTCCGGCGTTTCCTGGCTGAGAAGATCCCTCAGCACGATCGAGGTCGGTGCGCGTGCCGTCATGAAACCACAACTGCCGCCTTCTCACTGCCACGGCAAGTTCGGCTCAGCTTTCCCGGACGCGGAAGGTGAGCAGATTACAATGCGAGCTGAAGTACAATCAGCCGGAATAAATAAGTCTCTCGTGTGCTAGTATCATTGAGCCGCCTATAGAAACGTGGAGGATGATAAAAATATCAATCTGGCAGCTCGTCCAGTATCAATAAGGCACAAAAATGTCTGACACAGAGCAAGACAACGCAGCACCAGCTTTTGAAGAGGTGATCCGAACGCGTGCCTACCTGATGTGGGAGGCAGACGGAAAGCCAGAGAGCGGTGCGGACCAGTACTGGCACCAAGCACGTGAGCGCATTGAAGCCGAAACCCACTCTGCGTATCCGCCCGCATCGTCTGGTGCTCACCGAAGCTAAGGCTGGTTAAAACCGACCCAATCGGCTGTGGAGCCGAGGTGAGGATGCCGAGGAGAAGCCACACGGTCGTCGTGTAACAGGTCTCGATGGCGCGCCCAGACGTTCTCGACACGAGACCGGTACTGGAGTTCCAGGTGCGGCAGGCGACCCCTGTGTGCGTTTGTTTTGGGCAGATGGTGCAGTGCGCTGCCCTAAGTCAGTTCCACTCGCCAGAGATATCGGAAGCTTGTCCGCGAGCACCGACGGTCCAGCTAGGCGCAGCGGGCAGCCCCGCAGACGAGCGTATTCTTCCTGAGTTGGTCTGTTGATCCTATCGTAGATGTTGATGACCTGCCGAGCAGGTGTCCTACGGAGACGGTCAAGATGCCGGTGTCCGGCTGCCCGGTGTGCGGGCTGAAAGGAACAAAGAATGCTCTCTGGCGTTCCTCGCCACGTCGGCGCGGACACGCTGTCCTGCTGGCGGCTGCACTCATCTCCTTGGTCGCGTTGTGCACCACGGCTTGGGCGACTGTTCCGGGCGGCGTGTGGCTCATCGATGGCAAGGCAGCGGTAGAGATCTTCGATTGCAACGGCCAGCTATGCGGCCGAATCCTCTGGTTGCAGACTCCGCGCGATCCGCAGGGGCAGCTGAACCGCGACAAAAACAACCCTGATCCGGCGCTGCGGCAGCGCCGCCTTTGCGGTCTGACCGTCCTCTGGGGCTTACAGACCAGCGGTCCCAACCGCTGGGAAGGCGGCTGGTTCTATAATCCGGATGATGGGAATACGTACAACGTCTCGGCGGAACTCAGGACCGCTGACCTCATCGTGGCCCGCATATATTCGGGGGTCCGACTCTTCGGCAAAACCAAGACGCTGCTTCGGGTCTCGCACGGAAGATCAGAAGGATGGTGCTAAGCAAAAAGGGCTGCAAAGGCAGCAACGGCATCATTCTTAGAGCCGCTGGTCTTACTGCTGTTCTTAGCTTTTGATTCCACCATATCTAACTGACAGAGCGGTAGTTTCTGCTCCGCAGCCGGTGTCAGCATGCCGGAGTTCGCCGCGGCGCCACGTTCTGCAGCGTGGTGTGTACAGCCCTCGTTATCAAAGGTAGCCGCTGATGGTTCGGCAACGGTCATACCCGGCCTCACCGCCACAGATGAAACGCTGCTGCTGTATGAGCCGCACCGTTCATCCCGGGAGCGTGCCATCTACTCGAGCGCCGCCGAATTCCTCGACCGCAGGGGCATGGACCGGAGCACCAGCAACTCCTGCGCCTGATCGGCACTCTGATGCGGACCTTGACCAGCTGATATGGCAAGATTGCAGCGGTATCGTCACTCCAGGCTGCTTCGGTCCACCCGCCGTCCTTGGTCATCAATAACAGGCTGCCCGTTCTCCTTCGCGAAGGGAGCAGCCTGCGCATTCGGCAACAGGTTCAGCACCACCTCAGCCGGCCGGACAAGCCTTACGCCGAGAGGGGTTTCGACGATCGGGCAGGCGATCAGCTCCGGGTGGCGAAGCATGGCGTCCAGCAAGCTGTTATCCGAACAATCTGAATCGCCAAGCCCCAAAGCCTCATAGAGCGGATGCTCGATGCGCAGCAGGTTCCGCACCGGCAGGTCCATGCGACGGATCAGGTCAACGAAGCGATCCCGGGGTGGAGCAGCCTGCCTCAACAGGACGATCCGTGGCTCAGCACCCGAGTTTCGGATCAGCGCCAGCGCATCGCGCGAGGTGGCGCTCTCCGGGTCATGAAAGATGGTGATCAATGCGCAGCCATGCAGCAGCGAAAGGCCGTACGAAGGCCGCCAGGCTCCGAGGGAGGCGGTGTGCCGGAGATGATCAGGAAGCCCTCCGCATGGCCCAGGACATGGTACCGAACTGCGGTGCACCCTCCAGATCCGGTACATGCCGCAGATCGTCCGGCAGGATTGTCAGCGGGCCAGTGAAGCCGCCAGGCATACGAGAAAGCTTCAACCTTGCAGCCACATCAATGAGTGTCCGGAAGCGGTTGAAGGACCGCTGCCGCGACATGGTCGTCGATGGGAGCGGGAGGTTGGACGCCGCTTCTAATGCCTCGTCCGCGACCACACACGAGATCCGCCGGGTGTGGTCACGTATTTCGAAGCGGGTCGAACCCAGAGCGGCAGTTTCCGCCGCCGCAGGAGAACCCACGTCGGTGAGCATCAATGCCCCACCGGCTTTGCCGGCACCTTCGGTGGGGTGAGGAACGAAGAGGATGTCACCGGTGCGGGCTTTTTGGCCGCCTTCGGCTTCTTGGCTTCTCGGCTGCTGCGCTTTTGACCTTTGGCCATTTCATTGCTCCGACTGCGCGAGAGGATGACTGTTCAGGAAGCGTCAGGCTGCCTCGGCCCAGTTCGGCCGCACAGCCATCATGGGGGCTCCCTCGGGTGCGTGATCATCAAAGTCGTCTGCCCAGAGATGCATCGGCCCAGGAGACGCAGGATGACGCTGCTCAAACTTGCTATGAGCGGCCGCTTCGATCTGTTCCTGGAAGGCTGCAAAACGCGCCAGGGCATCGTCCTGGCCCGCGCATCGATGCTGGCTCACCTGCTCCAGTGCAGCCTCGGAAATGGCGCAGGGCACCAAGCAACCCTGCTCGGTGATCGCGAAGAAAATTGTTCTGCTGTTCCAGCGGGGTCCTGAACAGGAACTGGTCGTATAAAGGCTGAGCATCGGCGCCATCCTTTCAGGAAGGCTGCGATACATAAGATCATACCGCATGCGAAGTATATGATGTGGCTATCTCCAGATCATGAAACAAGGTCTGGAAGAAAACTGTGGCATCTTTAGCCCATATTAAAATAAAACTTGTGATTTCTATCTAGAGGCTGTTATGGACCTGCGGCCAGTTGAGCAGCCTGCTTGAGCATGAGGCAGGCGAAGGCGACGAGGTGGAGATCGGCAAGGGTGCTGGCGTAGCGCTCGTAGTCCTTCACCAGGCGCCGGAACCGGTTGGCCCAAGCAAAGGAGC
>NZ_RFLX01000062.1 GCF_003696345.1 Teichococcus wenyumeiae
CCTGGACTACCGCACGCCAGAACAGGCAGAACGACAAGCAGCAAACGTAGCGTAACCCGTCCACGCAAGTCGTGGAGGATCAGGTGTCGCTGGCACGCCGTGCGCGTCGAGGTAGGACGGTGCCGCCGCGAAGACGAGCTCCATCGGCTCGCTGATGCGTACCGAGATCATGTCACCCTGCAACCCCCCTGCATGTCGCACGCCGCAGTCGAACCGTTCGGCCACGATGTCGACCAGCCCGTCATTGACGACCAGTTCCACAGCGACCTCCGGGTAGCGCTGCGCGAGCGTCGCGATGCGAGGCAGGACGACATAGATAGCCGCTGGCCGATGCGCATTGACGCGGACCCGCCCCACCGGGCGGTCGCGTGCCTGGTCAAGCTCGGTCAGCATGTCCTCCACCGATGCCATCGCGGGGCGCAGCCGCAGCAGGAGCTGCTCGCCTGCGCTCGTCGGTGAGAGCGAGCGGGTGGTGCGATCCAGCAGGCGGATGCGCAGCCTGTCCTCCAGGCTCCGCATGGCGTGGCTCAACGCCGACGCTGACAGGCCCAGCCGAGCCGCTGCCTTCGCAAAGCTGCCTGCCTCCACGATTTCGGCAAATACGGCTAAGCCCGACCAGAGCTCGCGGTCCATTCCTGAAAATCCTTCAGCATCCCATGCGGCCCTGAGGCACTAATCGGCCTTTGAGCTGCAGTCCATCATCAGCTGGGTGCACGGAGAGAAGCATCCGATGAATCTTCAGAGCTATCGCCCACTCGGCCGTTCGGGCCTTCTGGTCAGCCCGCTCGCCCTGGGTACGATGACCTTCGGCACCGCGCGGTGGGGTGCCGACGAGGCTGGCAGCCGGGCGATCTTCGAGCGCTACGTCGAGCTGGGCGGCAACTTCGTCGACACCGCGGACGTGTATTCCGGCGGCCGCTCGGAGGAGATGGTCGGCCAGTTCGTTGCCGAACGCGGTCTGCGCGACCGGATGGTGATCGCCACCAAGTCGGGGTTCGCGACCGGGGAAGGGTTTCATCAGGGCGGCAACGGCGCACGGCACATCCACGCGGCGGTCGAGCGTTCGTTGCAGCGGCTGCGCACCGACTTCATTGACCTCTACTGGATCCACATCTGGGACGGCATCACCCCTGCGGAGGAGCTGCTCCAAACCATGGCAGCGCTGATCCAGGCGGGGAAGATCCGCTACTGGGGCATCTCGAACATGCCAGCCTGGTATGCCGCGCAGCTTGCCACACTCGCACAGGTGCGTGGACTGCCGTCGCCCATTGGGCTGCAATACTTCTACTCGCTGGTCGAGCGCGGCGTGGAGAGCGAGCACGTCCCTCTGTGCCAGGCGCTCGGCATGGCTTTGGTGCCGTGGAGCCCGCTGGCCTATGGCCTTTTGACCGGCAAGTACGACCGTGCCGCCGTCGAAGCCGCCGCGCCCCGACAGGGCGGTGTCCCGAATCAAGCGGAAGATGGTAGCCGAACACGTCCGGAAGGCGACAAGCGGCTGGATGGCGACAATCCCTTCGGCGACACCCTCTTCACCGACCGCAACTGGGCCATCGTCGAGACGCTCACGCGCGTTGCGGACGAGGTGGGCGAGAGTCCAGCCCGCGTTGCACTGGCCTGGGTGGTGGGACGGCCAGGCGTCGCGTCCACGCTGATGGGCGTTAGCCGCGTCGAGCAGGTGACCGACAACGTGGCTGCGCTCAGCCTCAACCTGACACCTCAGCAATTGGAAGCGCTCGACGCAGCGAGCGGGGGCGACCAGAAGTTCCTTTACAGCCTCTTCCGGCCAGGAGTCCGCAATCAGGTCGTGTTCGGGGGTGCCGACGTGCGCGGGTGAGCAACTTCATCACAGCGGACCATGTCCGCTATCCCGCTTTTGTACGCGGAACCGGCCGTTCCGCTTCCGGCAAGACTTCGTCATTCCTGAACCTCGTCGGTACGATAACCAGAGTTGGCATCCGATCACATCAGCACGCATGTCTAAGGCTTGACGATAGCCATTCATTGCCTTAGCCATTCTCCCGCAGCTACCTCGATGGCTCTGCCGTAGGCGTTACCGTCATCCAACGCATCCTTCGTCGAGAAGGTCCCAGCAGGGAAATCTCGATACGGAAGGTGCTGCTGTACGCCATCATCTTCTCCTGTAACCGCTCGCCCGAAGCCTTGTCAGCGGATCAACTCCCGCCGTGCTTCCTGGACACGACGCGACCTAAGGAGGAGAAATATGCCGATGTCGCGGCGATGCCTTCCGTATTCGGAACCTGACGAAAGGCAGCAACTATGAAGACGACCGGCAACACGATCCTTGTCACCGGCGGCACCAGCGGCATCGGCCGCGCGATTGCCGAGAAGTTCCATGACCGCGGCAACCGCGTCATCGTCACGGGGCGGCGCCAAGCCCTGCTCGATCAGATCGCGGCGGCCCGTCCCGGGCTGATCCCGATGCCGCTCGACCTGGACGATCCTGCCTCGTTGCTCCGCCTCACCAGTGAGGTTCGCGCGCGCTTCCCTGACCTCAACGTGCTCATCGCCAATGCCGGCATCTCGCGGGTGGAGGACGTGGCCGCGGATGACTGGGACGTGTCGGATGCGGAGGCAATCGTGCGAACCAACATCCTGGGCGTGCTGCGCGTGACAGCGGCGTTCCTGCCCATCCTGAAAGGGCGGTCGGACGCGGCAATCATGGCGACCAGCTCCGCCCTCGCCTTCGTGCCGCGCGCTGACTTCCCGGCCTACTGCGCCAGCAAGGCGTTCCTGCACTCCTGGCTGACCTCCCTGCGTCACCAGCTCCGCAAAATCCCTGTCGAGGTCTTGGAGCTCTCGCCGCCCTACGTGCGGACGGAGCTAACGGGCAGCGAGCAGGCTACCGATCCACGGGCAATGCCTCTCGAGGCCTACGTTGCCGAGGTGATGCGGATGCTGGAGCGGGAGGATCATCCCCGCGGCGAGGTGCTGCTGGCACGGGATCATGCGCGGCGCTGGGCCGAGCGGGACGGCCGCTACGAAGAGGTTTTTGCCGCCATGAACCCGGACTGAGCCCGCTCCTCACCAGAGCCGCGATAGTCGAGACAGGCCCGGCCGGTGGATGATCCGCCCGGGCCAAGTCCGGAGCTTCGCGTCAGGTAACCGGCGGCTCTGTGGGCTGGACTCCGCCGAAATCAGTAGAGCGGGATATGGTCTCCCACGCGGCGACTTCAGCACGCATGGTATCGAGCTTGGCCTCAACAAGGCTGAGGGCATCGGCGCCGAGATAAAGGCGGGTCGGTGGGTCATCCGAGGCCACCAGTGTCAGGAGGGCCTGAGCCGCCTTGGTGGGATCTCCCGGCTGGTTTCCGCTCTTCGCCTGCCGCGCGGCGCGGATGGGGTCCATCACCGCGTCATAATCGGCAATGCTTCGCGGGGCGCGGTCCATGGAGCGGCCTGCCCAATCCGTCCGGAACTGTCCCGGCGCCAGGGCCGTGACATGGATGCCGAGATGCTTCACCTCCTTGCCAAGCGCCTCGGAAATGCCTTCCAGCGCGAACTTGCTGCCGCAGTAAAAGGCGACCCCGGGCATAGTGATGAAGCCGGCCATTGAGGTGACGTTAACGATATGCCCGGAGCGGCGCTCGCGCATGCCAGGCAGCACCGCCTGGATCATGGCCACCGCGCCGAACACATTGGCGTCGAACTGCCGCCGCATGTCATCGAGCGAGGATTCCTCCAGGATACCCTCGTGCCCGTAGCCTGCATTGTTAACGAGAACCTCGACCGGCCCTGCCGCACGCTCCGCCTCGGCGACAGCATCGGGAATGGCAGCGAAGTCCGTGACGTCCAGCATGACGGCATGGGCGCGGCCGGGTGCCTGGGCCGTGAACGCCGCGCCTGCCTCGGCCGTTCGTACCGTGCCGATGACCCGGTGCCCAGCCGCCAATGCGCCGCTCGCGAAGGCCCGGCCAAGGCCAGAACTGATGCCTGTGATCAGGAAAGTTTTCGTGTTGCTCATGTCTTGCCCTTCGGTGGCGCCAGGATGGGGCTACCGCGCCACGCCTGGCTGCCATAATGTACTCGGATACATTATCTATATCATGATATAGATATTTCAAGATGCCCGATGATGGAGATCACGACATGGCGAAGGCGGCTCAGCCGGGGTTGAGGGAGAAGAACAGGCAGACCGCGCGCGATCTGGTGTTGGACGCGGCCGAGCGGCTGTTGCGGCGTGGTGAAACAGCGGACTTCTCGATGCGGGCGCTGGCGGCGGAGGCGGGCGTCGGCTTCGCGACGCCGTTCAACCACTTCGGCAGCAAGAACGCGATCATGCAGGCGCTCTCCTCCCGAGTCATCGCGCGCATGGCCGCGCGCTTCCGTGAGGAGCAACCAGCGGGCGACGCCCTGGACCGCGTGCTCGCCATGGGCCGGATCGCGGTCCTGCTTCTGCTGGAGCAACCGGAGGTCTACAAGGTGGTGGTCGGCTCTTTGGGAACAGCAGGGCCCACCTCCAGCGCGGTTCGGCCGCAGTCGGAGGCGCTGTGGGTCCTCGCGCTCGGCGATCTCGACGGCATCGAGAACGGCATGCAGAATGTCGCGAGGGCTCAGCTTCCCGGGCATCTCGCGTTCCTGTTCCGCGGCTGCGTTTCCTTCTGGATTGCTGGGGAACTCGACAACGGCGCCCTCGGGGCGGCATTCGACACGAGCGCTTGCATCGCCTTGCTCGGTATCTCGCAGCCGTGCCGGCGGGACGATCTCCTGCGGCGGATCACGGACAACGAGGCCGCGGGCGCCGCCGAAGCCTTACCGCCTGGGGGCAGTTGAGGGGCAATGTGCCGGGGCCTGTTCGCCACCATCGCGAGGTATGCTCCCCCTGAGTGCCGCCACTAGCGCTTCCGCGGCAGGGGAGTAGGAGCGCCCTGCCCGGCGGATGACGACGACCTCGCGAGCGAGATCCGGCGAGAGGCCGCGCGTGATCAGCTCGGGGGCAAGCTGCAATTCGCTGGCCGTCGAGGGGAGCAGCGCAATGCCTAGCCCGGTGCGCGCCATGTTGATGAGCGTGGCCGCGTGCACGGCCCGCTGCCGGACGGTCAGGGATAACCCTCTCGCGGCAAATGCATCCGACAGCAATCGGTCTACCGACGTATCCGTCTCCATCAACAGAAGGGGCTCCGCCGCGATCCTCTCGAGCGTGACGGGACCGGAGGCGAGGCGATGGCCAGCCGGCATAACGGCCACGATGCGGTCTTGGAACAATGGCTCGGCTTCGAGGTCCGAGCCGTCCTCAGGTCGGCTGGCGATGCCAATTTCCGCTAAGTCCGCCCGGACCATCGCCTGAACCCGCCCGGTGACGGCTTCCTGCAGTCGCACCTGCAGGGTGGGATGGCGCTCCTGAAGCAGCGCTATGGCAGCCGGCAGAAGCCCGGAGGCGACAGAGGGCACTGCGGCCAACCGCACTGTCCCTGCCCGCCTTGACGCCGTGCCACGGGCCACGTCCAGCGCGTGCTCCAGATCCCGCAGCAGCGGTTCCAGTGTTCGCGCCAGCTCCGACCCGGCCGCGGTAGGCTCGGCGCCGCGCGGCAGCCGGTCCAGCAGCCGCAGGCCGAGAGCCTCCTCCAGCCGGCGCACCTGCACGGTGAGCGCGGGCTGCGTCCGATGCAGCAGACCGGCCGCCCGGCTGAACGACCGATAACGCGCGACGGCGACGAAGGCCTGCAGGCTTCTCAGGCTGATATCCATACGGAAGCATTATAGGTCGGCGACAGTTTTTCAATTGTTCTATTCCGCACCGGGGAGCATCGCTGCCGGACAAGACTGGCAGGGCGATGACGGCCTGGCCGGAAGGAGGACGTCCGATGCGTATTGCGCTGCATTCTCGGGCTATCCGGCGTCGGGCCTGCATGGCTGGCGCCTTGGGCTTTCTCGGCGTACCGGCAGGGATGCAGGCCGCGGCCGCTGAAGGTTGGAGGCCGACACGACCGGTCACGCTGGTTGTGCCCTTCGCCGGCGGCTCGGCGACGGATGCCGTTGCGCGCATCATCGCGCAACTGATGAGCGAGGCGTTCGGCGGCATCCCGGTGGTCGTGGATAACCGCGCTGGGGCGAACGGCGTGATCGGCGCGCAGCTGGTGGCCCGGGCGGAGCCAGACGGGCACACGCTCCTGGTGACCACCAACACGACCCATTCGGCGAACCCGGCTCTTCTGCGGCGGCTGGACTATGACCCAGTGGCCGATTTCGCGCCGGTCGCCCGCATCGGCGACGTGCCGTTCATGCTCACCGTCGGCAGGAACTCGCCTTTCCACACAGCGCATGCGCTGCTGGACGCGGCGCGCGAGCGACCGGGGCAGATGTCCTATGCAAGCGGGAACAGCACCGGCATCGTCGCGGGCGCGACCATGGCGCGGCAGGCCGGGATAGAGATGCTCCATGTCCCCTACCGCTCCACACCGCCCGCCATGACGGATGCGATGTCCGGGCGCGTGGACTGCATGTTCGTCGACATTGCGGCGGGGCTCGGCAATGTCCGTGGTGGCCAACTGCGCGTCCTGGCCCTCAGCACGGCAGCGCCGTCGCCGCTCCTTCCCGGCGTCCCGCCGCTCGCGGAAGCCGGCGACCTGCCAGGCTTCGACCTGATCTCCTGGAGCGGCGTCTTCGCCCCTGCGCGGACGCCCGCGCTGCTCATCGCCACCCTCAACCGCGTGATCCGAGGTGCCATCGAGCAGCCCGAGGCGCAGGCCCGCTTCGCCGAGATCGGCTACAGCGTTCTTTCCGGCACGCCGGGTGATCTGGGGCGCTTTGTAAGGCGACAGCTGGACGTCTGGCGCGATCTGGTCGACGCGGCGGGCATCGAAAAGGAATGAGCACCGCCGCCAGCCCATCGGGGATGATCGACGCCGTTCTGGACGGCATCGTGGTGCTGGATTTCGGCCAGCTTGTCGCGGGCCCGGTCTGCGGCATGTGGCTGGCCGACATGGGCGCGACCGTCATCAAGGTGGAACCGCCGGAGGGCGAGCTGGGCCGGCAGCTTGGCCCGCCCTGGCAGAACGGGGAAAGCATCGCCGCCCTGTCGGCTAACCGGAACAAGATGGGCCTCTCGATTGACCTGAAGCAGCCCGGCGCGCCCGCGGTGATGGAGCGTCTGGTGCGAGGAACGGACATCGTGCTGGAGAACTTCCGTCCGGGGGTCGCCAGGCGGCTCGGCATCGACGACGTGACGCTGCGAGGCTGGAAGCCTGACCTGATCCATTGCTCCATCTCGGCCTACGGCCAGGAAGGACCCTGGCGGGGCCGGCCGGGCGTGGACGGCATCATGCAGGCCGCGACGGGGCTGATGAGCGGGATCGGCCTGCCTGGCGCCGAGCCGGGCAAGGCCCCCCTGCCGCTCGCGGACATGACTGGCGCGCTGTTCGCGACGATCACCATCCTTGCCGCGCTGCGGCGCCGTGACCGGGAGGGCGTGGGGTCGAAGCTGGATGTGAGCCTCTACAACGCCATGCTGATGATCCAGCAGATGAGCCTCGCGGCCTTCCTGAGTTCCGGCGACATGCCGGTGCCGGCGGGCAGCGCGGCCCCTTACGCCGCCCCCAACGAGGCCCTGCCTACGGCCGACGGCTGGATCATGGTGGCGGCCTATCAGCCGAAGCGCTGGGCCGGGCTCTGCCGGGCTGTGTGCCACCCGGAGCTTCTGGATGATCCGCGCTTCCTGACGAATGCGGACCGGGTGGCCAACCGGGCCGCGTTGCGGGAGGTCCTCTTCCCCGTGTTCCGGGCCTTCCCGACCGGCTACTGGCAGGCCCTGCTTGCCCGCGAGGACATCATTGCGGCGCCTGTGGCGAACTACGCCGATGTCACGCGCTCCGAGCAGTACACGGCCAGTGGCATCGAGGTCGCCTTCGAGCATCCCACCGCCGGCACGGTCCGGATGCCCGGCTTCGCCGCCGGATCGCCACGTCCCGCCCCCCCGAGGAGCGCCCCTCCGCGCCTTGGGGAGCACTCGCGCGGCGTGCTGGGGCGGTTCGGCTTCACGCCCGCAGAAATCGACCCGCTGATCCGTGAGCGGATCGTCCTGGAGACCACACCGACATGACGGAACCTTTCCTTCGCGAGGAGCGGCAAGGTGCCGTCCTCGTGCTGACGATGGACGGGCCCGAGGACCGCAACGCGCTCTCCTCCGCCCGGCAATGTGAGGAGTTCGTCGAAGCCTGCCGCCGAATCAACACCGACCAGAGCGTCAAAGTCGTCATCCTGACCGGACGGGAGCCTGCATTCTGCTCGGGCGGCAACATCAAGCACATGCGCTCGCTCGAGGGTTTCATGGCCGGGCCTGTGCAGGAAGTGGCCGAGGGCTACCGGTCCTCCCTGCAGCAGCTCGCCCTCTCGCTGTATGAATTGCAGGTGCCGGTCATCGCCGCTGTGAACGGCCCGGCGATCGGCGCGGGTCTCGACATCGCCTGCATGTGCGACATCCGGCTCGCCTCGGAGCGGGCGCGCTTCTCGGAGGCCTTCGTCCGGCTGGGCCTGATCTCCGGCATCGGCGGTGCTTGGTTCCTGCCTCGCGCCGTCGGGCCATCGCGTGCCGCTGAGCTCAGCTTCACGGCCAGGGTGTTCGATGCGGCTCAGGCCCTGGAATACGGCCTAGTATCGGAGGTCGTGGCGCCCGACCAGCTGATGCCCCGCGCCCATGAGCTTGCCGGGGAGATCGCGCGGCATTCCGGGATGGCCCTGCGCTTCTGCAAACGCCTGCTGCGAAAGAGCGACGGTCTGGACCTGAGAGCCAGCCTGGACCTGACGGCGGCACTCCAGGCCATCGCTCATCAGACGCCCGAACATCATGCTGCGGTGGAGTGCTTCCTGGCCGCAAGGGAACGGGGCTGATGCGCGCTGCAACCGTGGCTTCCTTGGATAGCGGCCCCCTTTGCTTTCATGGAGGCAGCCGAAGCGGTTGATGGCTCGACGAGCGCTCATTGGAGGAGCAATTTGGCCGCAGACGGATATCTGCCGCCGGATTGCGCTGCGAAGAAGCCGCCATGCGAGGTCGGGCCTGGCTTGGTTAGATACGCGGCCGACCTCGCAGCACTGCGCTAATGCAGCCGGACAACGCGCGAAAGCAGCGTCTCAGTGATCGCCGTGAAGCGTTCCGGCTCGCCAAATGCCCTTGCCGACAACATCGCTCCGTAAATGGCCGACATGAAGGCATCCGCCTCCTCCGCAGGCGACCTGACCAACGACACGCTTCCTTGGCGAACACCCAGAGCGAGGAGTTGTGTCAACCATCCCACCAATTCGGCGAAATGCAGCCTGACGGAGGCCGCAAGATCGGCCGGCAGGCTCGGGAGTTCGGCAGCGAGCATCGCGGCCACGCAGAACGGCGCGGTGTTGTCGGCAATGCAATGCTCCCAATAGGTCGCATAGGCACGGAGCTGGGCACTGGCCTCCGGCTCCGCCTCCGCCAGATGCTCGACCTGTGCCCGGATCACCGCGCGCGACTGGTCGACCACAGCCTTCGCCAAGTCGCTCTTGCTTGCGAAGTGGTGATGGATGCTTGCCTTTCTTATCCCGATCACCTCGGCGACATCGGCATAACTGAAGCCGTTATATCCTCGCGTCATGATGAGACGCCGCGCTTCGTCGACGATTCGTTCGGCAGTGGATCGCATCGTTCCCTTCGCTTGCCTTCCATCAGGAAGGTAGCCGCTTGACGTCGCACCCACAACCTATCTACCTATTAGTAGGCAGCCAAGCGGACCATGGCTGATGGCCATGGTTCCGCAGCATTCAGAAAGGTGCATCATGCAGCCATCGTCCACGCTGCGCTCCCGGCTCGGTGCCTTCTCCGTCATTGCGGTTGTGCTGGGAGGCACCACCGCGGCCTTTGCCTATACGGCTGGCTGGATATCGCCGGATCGCCTCTCGCGCGAAAAGGTGGTGGCTGGACTGAGCCCTCCAGAAGGGCCGGCGCCGGGCCACCGGCGCAATCATGTGAAGGGCATCTGCTTCACCGGAACGTTCGAAGCAAATGGCGCCGGCGCAGCTCTCTCCCGCGCATCCTTGCTGGCCGTCGGCTCCTATCCTGTCATCGGGCGGTTCAACCTGGCCACGGCGGCCATCTCTGATCCCGATGCCAAGCCCCGTGTGCGTGGCCTCAGCCTTCAGATCCTCGGGACCGACGGCTCGGAATGGCGTACCGCCATGATCACCGCCCCCTTCTTCCCGGTGTCCACGCCAGAGGCTTTCTATGCCCTGCAGCAGGCCTCCGCGAGCAAGGAGCCGGGCGCCATGGGCGCCTTCGCCGCGACGCATCCGGAGATCGTCCGTCTGGGGGCCTGGGCCAAAAGCGCTCCATGGACGGCAAGCTACGCCGAAGAGCGCTATAACAGCCTCAATGCCTTCATCTTCACCAGCACCGATGGCCAGAACCGCGCCGTACGCTGGTCCATGCAGCCAGAGGCCCAGCCGGTAGCCGTTTCGCCGGACCAACTCGCCACCCGCGCGCCTGATTTCCTGGAGCAGGACATCAAAGCCCGCGTTGCCGCCGGCCCGGTGCGCTGGACCATGGTCGTGACCATCGCCGGGCCCGACGACCCCGTTGCCGACCCCAGCAAGGCCTGGCCAGAGGGCCGTCGCACTGTTGAGGTTGGCACTCTGACGGCCCGGGAGGTGGAGGATGAGGCCGATGGCCCTTGCCGTGACGTCAACTACGACCCCACTGTGCTGCCTGACGGCATGAGCACCTCCGCCGATCCTTTCCCGGCTGCCCGGTCCTCCGCCTATGCCCTGTCGTACCAGCGCCGCGCGGCTGAGGCCGCCCAGTATCCCCGTACCACGCCGGGAGCCCGCCCATGACCCCCGCCCGCTTCAGCCCGTTGCAGCGCCTGTTCCACTGGGTGATGGCAGCCTGCATCCTCGCGATGCTCTTCATCGGCGTGGGCATGGTCTCGACCATCTCGACCCGCTACCTGACGCTGGTCTCCATCCACAAGCCGCTCGGCATCGCGATCCTCGTTCTTGCCGTGCTGCGCCTCTTCCTGCGCTTCCGCCGCGGTGCGCCTCCGCTGCCGGCTGACCTGCCGGAGCCAATGAAATTGGCAGCCCACCTCTCTCATCTTGCGCTCTATGCACTGATGATCATCATGCCGCTGCTGGGCTGGGCGATGCTCTCAGCCGAAGGTCTCCCGGTGTTGCTCTCCAGCAGCTTGCGCCTGCCCCCCATCGCGCCACAGCAGCCGGAACTCTATGCGCTGCTCCGAAGCGCGCATGGTTACCTTGCCTATGCCTTCTTCGCCGTCATCCTGCTTCACCTGGGCGCGGCGCTGTACCACGCGCTGGTGCGCCGCGACGGGGTTTTCGAGGCGATGGCGCCGGTCCCGACGCGGACCCTGACCGACCCGTAGAACCAGCGCGGGACGTCTGATCAGGCGCATGTCATGGGCAGCCTGGCACCATGCCTCTGCGGGCCGGATGAACGAAAGGTTGATGATACGGAGAAGTCCGACGTTGAAGCTCGGCTGGAATCAAATCGGCAGACGCTCGACAACATCGACGCCGCCCTTGTCTATATCTTTGCTGAGCGCTTCGGCTGCACAAACGCGACCTGCGTTCTGAAGTTCGAATATAATTTACCTCCTCTGGATAGAGCCAGGGAAGAATATCGATATGCCCGGCTGAGAGGTCTTGCCAAGGAGAACAAGATTAATCAGAACTTCGTCGAAATCCGAATGCGGTTTGTTATCGATCAGATCATCCAACGTCACAACGAGATCGCTGGTGAGCATGAGGCACCGCAAGCTTCTGCGACGTAGGTCCATCGGTTGTCATCACCTAATTCTTGCTGATGGCGTGAGCCTTGTCCGCACCTGATGCGGCACTGCGTGCGCGCTCAAGAGGGGCCGGTAGAAAGCTGCGTCGATACTCGGCTCGTCAGGCGAGGCGGAGAGGCTGCAGGAGATGCAAGTTATACCGCATGCCAGTATCATCAATGTAGACGCAGGTGCGTTTCTTGTATCGAAGGGCTGCGAGGAATTTCTGAGGCAAGGGAGCGCTGCCGTATGGATCATTCGTGACACAAGCAGAGCGGCCTGTTCGCCGTTGCCTGCCTACTTCGCACAGCCGGCAGGGAAGCCTCCGAGATTCCCTGGAGTGTGTTGTTGAACCAAGTGGAGCCAAAGCAATGAACGTCCACCGCCGATCCTTGACATCATCGGTTCTCGCTGCTGTCGTCGCGGCCATGCTGCCTGACCCGTTGCAAGCTGCTACGTCCCCTGTACCAAGGGCTCGCAACGTCGTACTGGTTCACGGCCTCTTTGCTGACGGTTCATCCTGGTCCGAAGTCATTCCGCTCCTGCAAGCGAGCGGCCTGAACGTCACTTCCATCCAGAACCCATTGACCACGCTCGCCGAAGCCGTTGAGGCGTGCCGCACGGTCCTTGATCGGCAGGATGGACCGACGGTTCTCGCAGGGCATTCTTTCTCTGGAATGATTGTGACGGAAGCAGGTATCCACCCGAAAGTCTCGGCCCTGGTCTACGTCGCGGCTCGTGCTCCGGACGCTGGGGAAGACTACACCGCGCTGTCGAAGAAGTTCCCGACAGCGCCGGCATCAGCCGGCATCGTCTTCGACGGCAGCGAAGGAAGGCTTGAAGAAGAGGCATTTCTGCGAGACTTTGCGCCCGACCTTCCGCGAACCAGGGCCAAAGCTCTTTACGCCGTTCAATGGCCGTTCCAGAGATCTCTGCTGACCGATAGAACGACAGATGCGGCATGGCGTTCAAAGCCGTCTTACTACGCGATCTCCACGCAGGACCGCGTCATCGATCCTGATCTTCAACGTTTCATGGCCAAGCGCATGAACGCGAAAGTGGCGGAGCTCGAATCAAGCCACGTCTCCCTCCTGTCACATCCACAGGCAGTTTCAGATCTTATCATCGAAGCCGCCCAGGGAGCCTAGCAAGGCTATTTCTGGCCGCGGCTGCTAGGTTCCGCTCGCTTGCAGCGCCGCAGCAACAGGCCTCACAGGCATGCTTTTAGCAGCCAGACAAATAGGAGTTCTAGGCTCAGGGCCTATTAATGAGCCTCTTGAGCTTTGATCTTGCTGTGATTCCATGGCGTCGGAGGTGCTGCCATGGCTGA
>NZ_RFLX01000063.1 GCF_003696345.1 Teichococcus wenyumeiae
CTGTGTCTTTGTGAGCCAAAACAGGTCAGCCATGGCAGCACCTCCGACGCCATGGAATCACAGCAAGATCAAAACGCAAGAGGCTCATTAATAGGTCCTGAGCCTAGATCATGTCTTTCACCCGCTCATAAGTGTTGTCCAGGTGCTTCCCTAGAACAGAAGCCAACGCCTCGCCATCGCGCGCCTTCAGGCCCCGGACCATTTCTTCATGCTCTGCAACCGCATTGGCCCACTTCACTGGCCCAGCATTGCCGATGAAGCGGATGTGCTTCATGCGTGACTGGATAGCCTCATGCGCCCAAATCAGCGTTGCGTTGCCCGACAAGGCCACGATGCTTGTGTGGATGGATTGGTTCAGCTTGAAATAGCCGAGGCGATCCTGAATGTCGTAGCGTTGCATCATCTCGTGATGCAGCGCATCGACAGCCGCAATCCCAGCATCAGACCCTTCGGAACACGCCAGATGGCCGGCTAAGGTTTCCAAGGACCTCAGGACGACCAAGCTGTCGGCGACGTCCTTGAGAGTCAGCCGGCGCACCAGCGCTCCGCGTGCCGGCACGAGCTCCACCAAACCCTCGCCGGCAAGTATCCGCACTGCTTCCCGCAGCGGTGTGCGAGACACGCCAAGCTGCGCGCAAAGCGCTACCTCGTTCAATCTGGCGCCGGCCGGGATGATGCCCTGCGTGATCAGGTCTCTCAGCCGTACTGCCACCTCCTCATGCAGAGGCCGGCGGACGATCGGCCCTTCCGCCGCCGTGGTTCCTTGGTGCGGATGCACACCGGGTCCCGCTTCCATGACTCGGACATTCCCAGAGGAGGCTGCCTGTGCAGATCTGTCTATCACGTTGACTCCGAAAATACTGCATGCAGTATACCGGGTAGGGAATTATCATAAGGCGGAATATCCATGAACATGCAGGCTGATTCCTCCGCCAAGCCCCGGATTGCCTTAGCCATGGGTGATGCGGCCGGCATCTCGCCTGAGCTCACGGCAAAGGTCTTGAGCGATGAGGATGTCCGCTCTGCTGCGACGATCATCGTTCTAGGGGACGCGCGGGTGCTTGCTGAAGGCGCCAGGGTGGCCGGCGTAAGCCTGGATATTGACACCGTGCCGGATGCCCAGCAGCCGATCCCTCGCGCGGAGCGCCCACTCCTGATCGATCTGGCTCATTGTGACCCGGCCGAAGTTCCGTTGGGTGAGATCTCGGAGGCCGGTGGCCGCTTCGCAACGGAGAACTTCCGCCGGGCCTTGGCGATGGCCTCGGCTGGCGAGGCCGATGCGGTCTGCTTCACGCCCTTCAACAAGGCGGCGATGCGGCTTGTCACCCCAGGCTACGAGGACGAGATCGGCTTCACGGCCGAGGCCATCGGCTTCCATGGCGTGGCAAAGGAATTCAACGTGCTGGAGGGGCTGTGGAATGCCCGCGTCACGTCCCACGTGCCGCTCAAGGATGTCGCTTCCCTGCTGAGCCGGCAGAGCATCCTGGACAACCTGAGATTGACCAATGATGCCCTGCGGGCAGCCGGAGTCGCGCGTCCTCGCATCGCTGTCGCCGCTCTCAACCCGCATGCTGGCGACAACGGCAACTTCGGCCGGGAAGAAATTGAGATCATCGGCCCGGCCGTTGAAGACGGCAAGGCGGAGCAGATCGGCTGCGACGGCCCCTTTCCCGCCGATACGGTTTTCGTGCGGGCCAGGCGCGGGGACTTTGATGCAGTGCTGACGATGTATCACGACCAGGGTCAGATCGCGATGAAGCTGATCGGGTTCGAGGCAGGGGTCACGCTGATGGGCGGCTTTCCTTTCCCGATCTGCACCGCCGCACATGGCACTGCCTATGACATCGCGGGGCAGGGGATCGCCCATCCCGGTGCCATGCGGAACGCGCTGCTTCTGGCTGCCCGCATGGCGGCCAGGGAGGTTGCAGCTCCCTAGACACAGCGAAACGCCGCAGAGAACCCCTGAAGGGGCATGCGGAGCATCCAGGAGGAAAGAGTTCCATGAAGCTTGTCACCACAGCGGCGCTCGCCGCTGGTGCCGCCTTGCTCGCGATCGTTCCGGCCGAGGCCCAGACGGCCTGGAAGCCCACGAGGCCGGTGGAATTCGTGGTGACCTCCGGCGCGGGAGGTGGAACCGATGTCTTCGCCCGCACCGTGCAGGCGGCCATCACCAAGCACGAGTTGATCCCGACCTCTGTGGTTGTCTCCAACAAAGGCGGCGGCTCAGGTGTCGAGGGCTTCGTCTATGGCACCGGCGCCAAGGGTGACCCGCACAAGGTGATCTTCGGCACCAACAATGCCTGGACCCTGCCGATGGTCGCGAAGGTGAACTGGAAGGTCGGCGAACTCACGCCAGTGGCCATCATGGCCTTCGATGAGTTCATGCTCTGGGTGAAGCAGGACGCCCCTTACAAGACCGCCGCCGACCTGGTGGCGGCGGCACGAGAGAAACCAGGCGCCATCCGCATGGGCGGCAGCCAGACCCACGACACCGACCAGACCCTGACCATGCTCATCCAGCGCGCGGCTGGGGTGCGCTTCAACTACATCCCCTATCGCGGTGGTGGCGAGGTGGGCGTGCAACTCGCCGGTGGGCATATCGAGGCCAGTACCAACAATCCTTCCGAAAGCATCGGTGGCTGGCGCGGCGGGCAGGTGCGCCCGGTTTGCGTCTTCCGTCGCGAGCCCCTGCCGCAGGGCGGCAAGGTGACGGAGACCCAGGGCTGGTCGGACGTCCCGACCTGCGCCAGCCAGGGCGTGGCGGTGGAGGAATTCCGCATGCCCCGCACCGTCTTCCTGCCGCCAGGCGCTCCCGCGGCGGCGCAGGCCTACTGGGGCGAGGTGTTCCGCAAGGTGAGCGAGACGCCGGAATGGCAGGACTACGTCCAGCGCACCAGCCAGAGCGGCCGCTTCATCGGCAGCGATGAGATGCGCGGCATCGTCCAGGCGGAAGAGTCTGCCACGCGCGAGATATTCGCCGCAGAAGGTTGGCTGGCGAACTAACCGGCGGAAAGGAGAGGCCGCATGCTGTCCCGATTGCATCTCGAGCTGATCTTCGCCGGCCTTGTGTTCTTGATCGGCCTGATCGGCCTCTACGGCTCGGCCGAGCTGAACACGGGCTGGGCCGCAGACGGACCGCAGGCCGGCTTCTTTCCTTTCCGTGTCGCCCTGATCCTGATGGCGGCGGCGGTGCTGGTGGCAGTGCAGGCCTGGCGCAGCCGCGCCGCGCTGCGCCAAATGCCGGTGGCCGATCACGCAGGCCTTGAGCGGGTGCTGTGGTTCGGGTTACCGATCATCGGCGCTGTTGCGCTGGCCCAGTGGCTCGGCCTCTACGTCGCTTCCGCAGCCTATCTGCTGTTCACCATCAGGCTGCGCGGCCGGCGTCCCTGGGCAACCTGCCTCGGCGTCGCCGTCGGCGTGCCCGTCGTCACATTCCTGGTGTTCGAACGCTGGTTCCAGGTGCCCCTGCTCAAAGGGCCAGTTGAAATCATGCTCGGCCTGGGCTGAGGGAACCGCCATGCTCGCCAATCTCGAAGCCCTGGCTCATGGCTTCAGCGTCGCACTCTCGGCCTACCACATCATGCTCATCGTGGCCGGGGTGCTGCTTGGCATCCTGGTAGGCGTATTGCCGGGCCTCGGCGCGCCCAATGGCGTGACGCTGCTGCTGCCGCTGACCTTCTCGATGGACCCTGTCTCGGCCATCATTCTCCTGACCAGCCTCTACTGGGGCGCTCTCTTCGGTGGTTCCACCACCTCGATCCTGTTCAATATTCCGGGCGAGCCTTCCTCCGTTGCCACGACCTTCGACGGCTACCCGATGGCAAGGCAGGGGCGTGCGACGGAAGCGCTGACCTATGCCTTCCTTTCCGCGGGCTTTGGTGCCCTGGTTGGTATCATCGTCATCACGCTGCTCTCCAGCGCCGTCGCTTCCTTCGCGCTGCGCTTTGGCCCACCAGAATATTTCGCAGTATATCTGCTCGCCTTTGCTTCCTTCATCGCCTTCGGCGGAGGGGCGCCGCTTAAGACCGTCGTGTCGCTGGGCCTCGGCTTCGGCTTTGGCATGATGGGAACGGACACGGTATCAGGCTCCATGCGCCTGACCTTCGGGCTGGATGAGCTGATCCGCGGCGTCTCCTTCCTGGTGGTGGTGATCGGCCTCTTCGGGCTTGGTGAGCTGCTGCTGACCATTGAGGAAGGGCCCGAGTTCAAAGGCGCCAGTGGCCGCATCGACCTACGCGCCATGCTACGCGCGGCGGCGCGGATGCCACGCTACTGGCTGGCCATGCTGCGCGGCAGCGCGGTGGGCGTCTGGATGGGCGTCACCCCGGGGGGGCCGACCGCGGCCTCCTTCATGTCCTATGGCATCGCGCGCCGCGTCTCGCGCAACCAGGCCCGCTTCGGCAAGGGAGAGCCGGAGGGTGTGATCGCGCCGGAGACCGCCGACCATTCCGCGGGCACCGCCGCGATGCTGCCGATGCTGTCCCTCGGCATTCCCGGCTCCGCCACCTCTGCGGTGATGCTGGGAGGGCTGATGATCTGGGGGCTGAACCCGGGGCCGATGCTCTTCATTGAGCAGAAGGATTTCGTCTGGGGCATGATCGCCTCGATGTACCTGGGCAATGTCGTTGGCGTCGTGCTGGCCCTGGCCACGGTGCCGCTCTTTGCTGCCATGCTCTCCATCTCCTTCTCCATCATTGGGCCGATCATTGTTACGGTCTGCCTGGTTGGGGCCTATACCGTGGCTGGAGCCGGCTTCGATCTGTGGTTGGCGGTGATCTTCGGTGTCGCCGGATACCTGATGAAGAAGCTTGACTATCCGCTCGCGCCCCTGGTGCTGGCCATGGTCATCGGTGACAAGGCGGAAGATGCCTTCCGGCAGTCGATGCTGGTTTCCAATGGCTCTTTGAGCATCCTGTGGTCGAACTGGCTGGTCGGCAGCCTCACCACACTGGCCATCCTGTTCCTGTTGTGGCCACTGCTGGCCATGCTGCTGAGCCGCCGCTCAGCGGCCAACCTCGCCGTGGCGGCTCACCCCGAGCAGGATGCATGAGGAACGCTGCGGGCCGGACCCAGCCCTGATAGATGGCTGTGCCACCACCTGAGCTTCAGAGCATACCGGTTCCGCGGGCGGCTGTACCGGCCGTGGCGCCTCGACCCATAGATCAAAGGGAGTGATGCCGAGACCCGTCAGCCCGGCAGGGCGGCGCCGACGAACCGCCGGAACAGGCGGAGTCCATGGAAACCACCAGGAAAGACCCTCAAGAATGACCAACATCACACGGCGCACCGCAATCGGCGCCTCCCTTGCCGCACCCTTCATCTCCAACTCGGCCTACGCCCAGGGAGTGCGACTGCGCCTGGCGCACCCGCACCCGGAGAGCGACAGCTGGGAGAAGGCCACAAGGCTCTTCGCGGAACAGTTGAAGGAGCGGACTGGCGGTGCCGTCACCGTCCAGGTCTTCGGCAATGGGGTGCTGGGTAGCGACCAGACCATCATCGCCTCAGCACGCAGCGGAACGCTCGATATTGCGTTGACAGGCAACCCCTTCTTCACGGGCATGGCCCCAAAGCTGAACGCGCTCGATCTGCCCTTCCTGTTCCGCGACCGCCGCCATGTCGCGGTCGTGCTGGACGGCGAGATCGGCAACAGCCTGCGTACGGAACTGGAGCCACATGGCCTGCATGTCCTGGGCTTCTGGGACATCGGCTTCCGCAACATCACCAACTCGCGCCGTGCGGTCAACGCCCCTGCCGATCTGCGCGGGTTGAAAATCCGCACCACGCCCAACCCGGCGCATATCAAGACCTTCCAGCTGCTTGGTGCCAACCCCGCGCCCTTGCCCTTCACAGAGCTTTTCACCGCGCTGGAAACCCGGGCGGTCGATGGGCAGGAAAACCCCACGACGCTGATCCGCAACGCTCGCTTCTGGGAGGTGCAGAAGCATCTCAGCCTGACGCGTCACGCCTATACCGCCGGCATCCTGGCGATGAGCCGCCGGCGCTTCGACGCCTTGCCCGCCGCGCAGCAGGAAGCCGTCATGGCCGTTGCGGCTGCGATCACGCCACAGCAGCGGCAGATGAACGAATCAGCCGATGCCGATGCGCTGTCCGACTTGAAGAGCCATGGCATGGCCGTGGTCGAGACGCCCGACCGCGACGCCATGGCGGCTCTGGTGGCGGAGCCGGTGCGGCGCGAATTCGCCGAACGCTTCGGCTCCGCATTGCCGGATGCCATTGCCGGCGCTGCGGCCTGACGAGAACACCATGCGGATCATCGACCTCACGATGCCCATCGCGCCGCATTTCCGTTGGCGCACCCAGGTCAGCGTCGCTGGCGACATCGCTGCTGGCGATCAGTTCCGCGTCACGCGGCTGGACGCCACCTGTCACGGCTTCAGCCATGTGGATGCGCAGGCGCATATCCTGGCCAATGCCCCCACCATTGAACAAACACCGCTGGAGCGGGTCGTCGGCGCCTGCCGGGTCCTGCGGTTGGAGGATGTGCAGCCGGAAGAGGAGATCGGCCCCGACCGCCTGGCGGCCGCCGATCCAGGCGGCGCGGCCGGCGAGATCCTGCTGCTCGCGGCTGGCTGGGACAGGCAGCGTGACAGCAACACGCCCGAATTCTGGCGCCATGCCCCCTGGCTGAACCGCGCCGCGGCGGAGTGGCTGGCTGCGCGAGCACCCAGCGCCGTCGCCTTCGATTTCCCACAGGATTACCCGATCCGCCTGCTGCTGGATGGTGTGGAAGTGCCTTTCGACCAGCACGTCACGCATGATGTGCTGCTCCGCCAGGGCGTCACGCTGGTCGAGTATCTGGTGAACACCGCCGAGTTGCGCGACGCGCGCTGCCTGCTCTCGGCCGCGCCCCTGAAGATTCCCGGTGCCGACGGCGGCCCCGCACGGATCTATGCCATCGAAGGGTTGGGCGTATGACCCAGGCGGTGGACCGCCTCTTTGCCGCCGTCGAGGGCCTGCTGGCCCTCGCGCTGGCCGTGATGGTGGTGATGGTCTTCGGGAACGTCGTCCTGCGCTACCTGTTCGACGATGGCATCATGGTGAGCGAGGAACTGTCCCGCTTCCTGTTCCTGTGGCTGACCTTTCTCGGCGCGGTCGTTGTGCTGCATCGCGCGGGGCATCTCGGCTTTGATACCCTGGTGCAGATGCTGCCGCGCCAGGGTCGGCTGCTCTGCCGCGCCATTTCAGGACTGCTGACGCTGCTGGTCTGCCTGATCTTTCTCTGGGGTGCCTGGCCGCAGGCGCTCGCGAATATGGATAATGCCTCGCCGGTCTCGGGGCTGCCGCTGGGCTGGGCCTATATGGCGGCGGTGGTATCGGGTGCCGGCCTGTCACTGCTCACCTTGGCTGATCTGGCGCAGGTGCTGCGCGGAGTTGAGCCTGCCCGGCGTGACGCTGCCGACCTAGCGGAGCCCGGCGCATGACGCTGCTGATCTTTTCGGCGGTTCTGCTTGGCGCCATGGCGATTGGCCTGCCGATTGCCATGGCGCTGATGCTCTCTTCCGCCGCGCTGATGCTGCATCTCGATGCCTTCGATCCGCAGGCCATGGCGCTGCAGATGATCAACGGCGCCGACAGCTTCGCGCTGCTCGCCGTGCCCTTCTTCATCCTGGCCGGGGAGGCGATGACGGCGGGCGGCCTGTCCCGGCGCCTGGTCGGCCTTGGCATGGCGATGCTGGGCCATGTGCGAGGTGGCCTCGGCTATGTCGCGGTGGTGGCGGCCATCTTCCTGGCCTCCGTCTCCGGCTCGGCGGTCGCCGATACGGCGGCGCTGGCAGCGGTGCTGATCCCGATGATGCGCACTGCGGGCTATAATGTGCCGCGAGCGTCTGGACTGATGGCAGCGGGTGGCATCATCGCGCCGGTCATCCCGCCGTCCATCGGCTATATTGTCTTTGGCGTGGCGGCTAATGTCTCAATTACCTCGCTCTTCCTGGCCGGCATTGTACCTGGCGTGATGATGGGGCTGGCCCTGGCGGCTACCTGGTGGTTCTGTGCCCGCAAGGAGACGGCGGCGCTGCTGCCGCGTGCCTCCTGGTCCGAGCGCGGCCAAGCCTTACGTGACGCACTGCTGGCCCTGGCGCTGCCGGTCATCATTGTGGGCGGCCTGCGTTTCGGGCTCTTTACGCCGACCGAGGCCGCGGTGGTGGCGGCGGTCTATGCCCTGTTCATCGGCATGGTGGTGTACCGTGAACTGCACTGGCGTGAACTTCCCGCTGTGTTGACTGCGACAGTGCGCACCTCCGCCGCCGTCATGTTCCTGGTGGCCGCTGCGTCACTCTCCGGGTACATGATCACCATCGCCGACGTGCCGGCCGAAGTGCAGGGGCTGCTGGAACCCTTCAGTAGCGATCCCAGGCTGATGATGTTCGTCATCATGTTGCTGGTGGTGGTGGTTGGCACGGCGCTGGACTTTGTGCCGACCATCCTGATCCTGACGCCCGTGCTGATGCCTTCCGTGCGTGCCGCCGGAATCGATCCGGTCTATTTCGGCATACTCTTCATCATGAACAATGCCATCGGCCTGCTGACGCCGCCGGTCGGCTCCGTGCTGAACGTCGTCTGTGCCGTGGCGCGCGTCGAGATGGGCCCCGTCATGCGCGGGGTCATGCCCTTCCTGCTGGCTCAGCTCGTCGTGCTGTTCCTGCTGGTTCTTTTGCCGCAGATCGTCCTCATGCCGCTGCAATGGTTCCGATGACGCGTAGCCCCGGACCAAAACCAGGAAACCAACATGAACCATGAGATCCTGTTCCGCAGCCTGGGCGACCGCTGCTTCCGTGTCGGCATCACCGGCGCGAAGGGCAGCTTCAGCCGGACGCTGTTGTCACAGATCCGCGCGGTGCCGCAGCTACAGGTAGCGGCGCTTTGCGACCTGGACCCACAAGGCGTTCTGACAGTACTGCGCGAACTCGGCTTTCCGCCAGAGGCAGCCGTCCTGTGTGAGAGTGCCAGCGCCGCGCAGCAGGCGGCGGGTGCCGGCAGGATCGTCCTGCTGCGTGACCATGCACTGCTGGCTGCGGTGCAACTCGACATCGTGGTTGAGGCAACCGGGCAGCCGGAGATCGGCGCTCGCGTGGCGGTGGATGCCATCCGGCGGAACGTGCATGTTGCCATGGTCACAAAGGAAACCGATTCCGTCGTCGGGCCGCATCTGAATCAGCTCGCGAAGGAGCATGGCGTGGTCTACACCACGGCGGACGGCGACCAGCCGGCCAACCTGATAGGCCTCGTCACTTGGGCGCGGCTGCTCGGGTTTGAAGTGGTCGCCGCTGGAAAGTCCAGCGAGTACGACTTCATCTTCGACCACGCGACTGGTGCCGTGACCCAGACCGACCAGCGCTGCATGGCGCCGGATTTGGCCGATCTCTGGGCTCTGGGCGACAACATTCCGGCACGGCTGGCGGAGCGTTCATCGGCCTTGGCCGCACTCCCACAAAGTGCGACGCCGGACTATTGCGAAATGAATGTCGTGGCCAATTCCACGGGCCTCCTGCCTTCCAGGGACGAGCTGAATTACCCGGTCTGCCGCATATCCGAACTGGCGGACGTCTTCATGCCTCGGGCCGAGGGCGGGATCCTGGACCGTACAGGGGTCGTGGATGTCTTCAACTGCCTGCGCAGGCCGGAAGAGGTGAGCTTCGGGGGCGGGGTCTTCGTCATCGTCCGCTGCGGCGATCCAGTCGTCTGGGAGTTGCTGCGGGAGAAAGGCCATGTGGTCAGCCGCACCGGCCGCTACGCCTGCATCTTCCAGCCTTACCACCTGATGGGATTGGAAACGCCCGTTTCGTTGCTGTCCGCAGCCGGACAGGGGCGCGCCTCGGGCAGCGACACCCAGCGCGTCCATGCTGTCATGGTAGCCCGGGCAGATCGTGACTTTCAGGCAGGGGAGCTTCTGGAGATGGGCGGGCACCACCATGTCATGGATGGCTGCACGGCACTCCTGCTTCCGGCTGCTGAGGCGGAAGGATTGGCGCCCTTCTATCTCGCCGCCCATAAGAGGCTGCGCACCGATGTCCCGCGCGGCACTCTGTTGCGCGAGGACATGGTCGATCTGGAAGGTTCGTTGATGCAGCAGCTGCGCCGTTCAGTCAGCCTGCCGGTGGCTCCGGGATAGTAGCATCCGGGGAACCGCCGTAGAACGGCGCTTCGCATTTGGATACCATTGGTAACGGAAGTCCGGATCTGCGCCAGATGCACGGAGCGGGGGGGGCTATCGGCCCCGAGCGGCGCTTATCCCCAATTTACGGGGACAGAGCTGTGGATCACCGGGTGGACAGGTTGTGCGCAGCAGAGGGGGGTAGGGTCAGGCCGCGCCGAAGGAGAGCGTGACGCAGTTGCCGTTATCCGCGTCGCCCTCAAGGCTGAGCCTGCCGCCATGCAGGGCCACGATCCGATGTGCCACGGCGATGCCAAGACCCGCACCTTCAAGCCCACGGTTCAGCATCGTTGGTGCGTCAAGGGGAGCCAGCAGGTCGCGCCATGCCTGCGGCGAGAGGAGCGTATTGGAGCAACGAATCTCAACCTTCGGCGGATGTGCGAGACAACGCAGATGAAGTTCCGCGCCGGCACCTACTCGGTGGGCAAGCTCGCGTAGGGTGCAGGCCACTGCCTCCGTGACCAGCTCCTCGTCCAGTTCGGCTGAGATGTCCTCGCCGTCATTCAGAACAACCGCCACCCGCTCTCGCTCAAGCGCCGCTGCAGTGCGGAGCGATCCCAAGCGGGCAGCTCGCCTCAGGTTCACTGGCCGCAGTTCCAGATTCCGTTCCAGATCGGCCAGCCGCGCGTAGCGTGTTGCGTCCTCCAGCAGCTCCAGAAGATGAGTTGAGGCGCCAAGGATGTCTCTGGTCCAGTCGAGGTTCGGCACGGTCTGGCCTTGTTCCGCCGCCTCCAGAAGCAGGCCGGCAAAGCCGTTGATGATCCCGATCGGGGTCCGGAACTCGTGGTTCATGGCAGCCAGGAAGCGCGCCTTGGCACGATCGGCGGCCTCGACGGCGGCGAGGGCGCGGCGTGCTTCTGCCTCGGATTGCTCTGCCCGGTCCCGTGCCTCGACCAGCCGTGCCTCGTAGCGGCGATAGGCGGTTGCGTCGAACAATGTTGTCCGGGTCAGCAGCGGCCCGCCGTCAGGCGCGCGCCGCACCACGGAACTCATCAGGACAGGCAGCCGGCTCCGGTCGGCACGGAGCAGCTCCAGCGCAATCCCATCCACGGCGCCGGCCGTTTGAAGCAACGGCACATGGCGCGTGGCATGCACGATCCGGCCGGCAGGCGAGAGGAGATCGTCCAGCCGGCGAAGCCCGATGATCTGGTCTGCCTGGTAACCTGTCCAACGGCAGAGTGTCCGATTCAGCCGCAGGATAGACCCGTCGACCCCCTGACTGGAGAGGTAGCCGAAGGGTGCCTCTTCATAGAGGTCCTCGGCGCTCTCCTGAAGCACCGGGTGAGGGCCACCCGTATGGCTGGGCTCAGGCAGAATGACCGCCCATCTTCGCCAGGAAGGCCATGATGACGGCCGTCGTCTCCACCGGCGCGCTCAGATGAGGACAGTGGCCGGATGTATTCAGGACCACGAGTTCGCTGCGAGGCAAGTGGTTGTGGACGTATTCGCCGACCGCGCAGGACGCGATCGCGTCGTCGGCGGACTGGATCACCAGGGTCGGGGTACGCACCCGCGCCAGGTCGGCACGGTTGTCCGATGTGAACGTGACACGCGCGAAATGGCGAGCAACCGGAGGATCGACGCGGCAGAAGCTTTCAGCGAGCTCATCGGCAAGCTCGGAACGGTCTGGATTGGCCATGACGGTCGGCGCCATGACCCGGGCCCACCCGTCATGGTCCGCATCGAGCAGGGCGAGAAGGGAGTCGATATCCTCCTTCGTGAAGCCCCCCTCGTAGCCATCGTCGTTGATGTAACGGGGCGAGGGGCCGATGAGCACAAGGCGGGAGAAGCGCTCCGGCTCACGCGCGGCAGCCAGAACCCCGATCATGGCACTGACGGAATGGCCGACAAATACGACCGGCTCCGGCCCCAGTGTGCGACAGATCGTCAGGACGTCTTCAGCGTAGCCATCGAGTGTCGCATAACGCGCCTTGTCATAAGGCGCCAGGCTCCGGCCCGAACCAACATGGTCAAAGAGAGCCGTGCGATAGGATGCCTGGAAGGCCGGAGCAATGAGGCGCCACATCGATGCGTCACAACCATATCCGTGAGCAAAGAGGATGGTCGGGCCGCCAGTGCCGGCAAGGCGCAGATTGTAACGTGCAAATACGGGATCAGCATTCGGAGAAAGGGACGGCAACGGGGCTGTTCCGGAATATTATTGCACTGGATGAAATCAGCCCCGTCTCTACCGCGCCGCGCCAAGAAATGGAACGTCGTTCTTCACAAAAATGCGGCGGAAGCCTGACAGCGGATGCCTGAGAGCTCAATCTAACTGCCTAGCGGCCTTGCCACTCCTAGGCTCAGGACTCCTTGATCCAGAAGAGGACGGTGGCGGCGAGGCAGATGGCGGACATGAAGGTGTGGGCGCAGCGGTC
>NZ_RFLX01000064.1 GCF_003696345.1 Teichococcus wenyumeiae
AGTACCACCGTTCGCGCGACAAGGCCTTCCGGATCTGGCGGCAGGAAACGTGTGTCCAGATGGCGGCGTGACGTCGCGCAAGCCCCGTCCTGCGGTCAAACTCGTCTGGCCCTCAAACAACGTAACAATGCCAACACTGGCAGGCTACGAGGCGATGGCGATGATCAGGAAGGGGCAGGTTCAGGAAATCGGCGGACGAGACATGTAGGCCCAGGCCGAGTTCGTTGCCTCACTGTTCGAGCTGGCGGCGTGACATGGCCTGATCCGGGGCGCCTTCGCCCTCGTTCGGGGTCAGCCTCAAACGTCGCAACGGAACCCATCATGGAGCCTTCGTCTCAGGCGAACCGGCCAAACGGTTGTAGCGCACATGTTTAACGCGGCCGCCGCTCGCTTCCAGCCCGACGACCTGATTGTGCTCGCGTAGTACGCGCACGTCCAGCCAACTGCGGAACAACGTGCCGGGCACATGCAGCCGAAAGACGTCGCCTTGCACCGGCTCCACCTCCCAGAGTGGTCCAGTTGCCACCGGGCCACTAGCCTGTATCCAGGTCTTGCCCTCGGCCTCTGTCACAGTCCAGGTCGTTGCCATCTCCGGGCTGTGGTAGCTGCCGGTTAGTCCTTCTGGCAGGCTGTCGCCTGGCGTGACGCGGTGCCAGAGGCCAATTGTACCCGCATCCTGCTCGACCTCGACCGCATCCGGTCCCGCCGCCCGAAGGGCGAAGACGCTGCTGCCACGCGGTGACGCGAAGCGCCCATCCTCCATAGCCTCGGCGGTCACGGTCATGCCATTGGTGGTGATGGTCAGCTTGCCTTGATCGGACAGCGCCAACTCCAGCGTGGAATCCGTCTCCGGGTCCAGATAGCGGCCGGCCAGCTTCTCGACAGCCTCCCGCCCCGGCAGCGCCGGCACCGGGTGCACGCCTGGCCGCCCGTCCAGCACCGCGTCCAGCGCGCGATGTGCCAGCAGATTGGGATCGGAGGCGCCCGAGTTGGAGATGGCAATCACCGTCACCCCCTGCGCCGGCACGCGCAGGAACTCAGTACGGTACCCCGGCCATAGCCCACCATGGCTGATGGTCTCCACCCCCCGATATGGCCGCACCACCAGCCCGCGCGCATAACGGTTCACGGCGCCATTGGTGAAGGGTGTCTGCGTCGTCAGCCCGTCCAGCCAGACGGCGCCGATCCGGCGGGTGGTGAAGTTATGCCCCCATAACGCCAGGTCTTGCACCGAGGAAACCAGACCACCCTCGCCATGCAGCGGGAAGGCGTGCGGCGCGCGCAGCCAGCCTTTCTGGTCATCAGGAAAGTAGCCGGTGGCGAGATGCGGGATTGCTTCCTGCAGGTTCTGCGTCACTCGGGTATCGCGCATGCCGAGCGGCGCGAAGATGCGCATCTCCAGGAAGCTCTCCAGCGTTTCACCGGATAGGCGCTCGACGATCAGCCCCAGCAGCAGGAAGTTGGAATTGCTGTAAAGGAAGCGGCTGCCGGGCGCGAAGTTGAGGGTGCGCTGGCGGCAGATGCCATCCACCAGGTCCTGCAGCCGGATCGGGGTGCCGAGATCGGCGCCGCCATGTCGCATGATCTCCAGCATGTCGCGGATGCCGGAGGTGTTGTGCATCAGGTGCGAGACCGTGACGCGTTGCGGATACTCCGGCAGTTCTGGCAGATAGCGGCGCGCCTCGTCCTCCAGGGAAAGCTTGCCCTCGGCGGCCAGCATCAGGATGGCGGCGCACGTAAACTGCTTGGAGACGGAGGCGATGCGGAAGCGCGTCGCCGGCCCGATCGGCACGTCGTGTTCGACGCTGGCCAGGCCCGCATGACGGTGCACCGCCATGCGGCCTTCCAGCACCACGCCGATCGTCACGCCCGGGCCGTGCTGGCCCGCCCAGGGGGCCAGCAGCGCGTCCACACGACGTTCAAGCATCCGCAGATCCAGATCAGTCACAGCACGATACATCCTTTGTTCTGGCGTGTTCCTGGCAGTCTCAGGCAGCGCGCGCAGCCCAGCAGGCAGCACTGTGCCCCTGGCCGAGATCGAGCAGCAGAGGTTCCTCCGCCGCGCAGCGCGGCATGGCCAGTGGGCAGCGGGAACGGAAGCGGCAGCCTGTGGGCAGGCGCGCCGGGTCCGGCGGCTCGCCCGCCGGCGCCGCCACGCCCTGCCGCTGCGCCGGGTCATGCGAAGGCACGGCGGCCAGCAGGGTCCGGGTATAGGGGTGCTGCGGGTCGGCGTAGAGCGTCTCGCGCGGGGCGAGTTCAACGATGCGGCCGTAGTACATCACCGCCACCCGGTCGGCCATGTGCTCGACCACAGCAAGGTTGTGCGAAATGAAGACCATGCCCAGGCCACGCTCCGCCTGCACATCCTTCAGCAGGTTCAGGATCTGTGCCTGCACGGAGACATCGAGCGCCGAAACCGGCTCGTCACATACCAGCAGGCGCGGCTCCAGCACCAGGGCGCGGGCGATGCCAACGCGCTGCCGCTGACCGCCGGAGAATTCATGGGGAAAGCGGTCCGCATGCTCCGGCCGTAGGCCGACGCGGCGGAACACCTGGGCCACTGCGGCCTCGCGCTCCGCCCATGTGCCGATGCCGTGCAGGTCCAGCCCCATCCGAACCGAGCTGCCGACGGTGCGACGGGGGTCGAGCGAGGCCACCGGGTCCTGGAACACCATCTGTGCATGGCGGCGCAGCGCCTTCAGCTTCGCCGGCGGCAGTTCGAAGACACGTTGGCCCTCGATCTCGATCGATCCCTCGTCGGCGCGGCGCAGTGCCAGTAGAGTGCGGCCGAGCGTCGACTTGCCGCAGCCGGATTCACCCACCAGCCCCAGGGTTTCCCCTGCCCGGACAGTCAGGTCCACACCATCCACGGCATGAACCCAAGCCTTAGGCTTGCCCATGACGCCGGCACGCACGGGAAAGCGCACCACCAGACCGGCGGCCCGCAGCAACGGCACGCGGCTGGCGGCGCCGTCTACCGGACGGGGTTGGGGCACGGTCTCGCTCATCAAGACCACCCTGGGGGCGCTGGCTGGGCCGCCGGCGCGGAACCCTGCAGCCAGCAGCGCGCCTCCCGCCCTGGACTTGGCATGAAGGGGGGCGGCGTCTGCCCATCGCAGCGGGCCGGACCAGCCTCACGCCGCCCGTCGCAACGGGGCGCGAAGGCGCAGCCACGCAGCGGCCGCGTCAGGTCGGGGATGCCGCCGGGGATTTCCTGCAGCCGCTTCTGCACCGCACCCATCACCGGGGCCGAGCGCATCAACCCGCGTGTATAGGGATGCGCCGGGTCGCCAAGAATCTGCCCAACCGGAGCGTTCTCCACCACCCGCCCGGCATACATCACCGCCACGCGGTCGGCCATCTGGGCGATCACGCCGATATCGTGCGTCACCAGGATCAGCGCCGTGCCCAAAGCGCGGCAGCGCTCCCGCAGCAGCTCCAAGATCTGCGCCTGCACCGTCACGTCCAGCGCGGTGGTGGGCTCATCCGCGATCAGCAGGCGCGGCCGCAAGGCCAACGCCGTCGCGATCATGACCCGCTGTGCCTGACCGCCCGAGATCTCGTGCGGATAGGCGCGCGCCTTTTCCTCCGGATTGGGGATGCCAACGGCGCCCAGCAGTTCCACCGCCTCCCGCCAAGCATCGGTGCGGCTGCGGCCGCCGCGCAGCCGCAGCGGCTCCGCGATCTGGTGGCCGATGCGCATCACGGGGTCCAGGCTGGCCTTGGGCTGCTGGAAGATCATGGCGATGTCGCGGCCACGCAGCGCCGTCAGCGCCCGCGACCGCATCGCCAGCACATCCTGCCCATCGAACAGCACCTGGCCGGAGACGATGCGCCCCGGCGCGTCCACCAGCCGCAGGATGGACAGCGCCAGCACCGTCTTGCCGCAGCCGGATTCGCCCACGATCCCCAGCACCTCGCCGCGACCGATGGAAAGGTCGACGCCGTTCACCGCCCGCACGGCACAGTCGCCAGTGCCGAAATGCGTGCGCAGGTCGCGCACCTGAAGCAGCGGCGCTTCGTCAGACATCGCGCGGGTCCAGCACGTCGCGCAGGCCATTGCCCAGGAGGTTCATGGAGAAGATCGCCACGAAGATCGCGAGGCCCGGCGCCGCCACGGCCCACCAGGCGGTGAAGAGAAAGGAGCGGGAATTGACCAGCATCGCCCCCCATTCCGGCGTCGGCGGCTGCGCACCCAGCCCAAGGAAGGAGAGCGCCGCAGCCGAGAGTGCCGCGATGGGCGTGGCGTAGGAGAGGTAGACGACCAATGGCGAGATGGTGTTTGGCAGCACTGTGCCGATGATGATCTGCGCCTCGCTGGCGCCCAGCGCGCGGGCGGCCTCGACATATTCCTCGCGCTTCACGGTCAGGGCGACGGAGCGGATCAGCCGCGCATAGCCGGGAATACCGGCCACCCCCACCGCCGCCATGGCTGTCCAGAGGCTGGGGCCCAGTATCGCAACGATAGCCAGCACCAGCAGGATATAGGGAAAGGCAAGCAGCATGTCGGTGAAGCGCATGATGATGGTATCCGCCAGCGCTGAGCCGGCGCCGGCCACCAGCCCCAGCACGATACCGAAGCCGGCCGAGATGGAGGCAGCGATCAGGCAAATCAGCAGAAAGTAGCGGGTGCCGAAGATCAACCGGCTGGCCAAGTCGCGCCCTACCTCGTCGGTGCCCAGCCAGTTGACGGCGCTGGGCGGCTTCAACCGTCCTAGCGTGTTCACCGCCAGCGGGTCGTGCGGCGCGATCCAGGGTGCGAAGGCGGCACAGAACAGGATCAGCAGCAGGATGCCGCCGCCGATCCGAGCCGATGGGTTGCGCAGCAGCCGCCGCAGCACCCAGCGCCAGCCACCGCGACGATGGCGGGACGCGCTGGCCTCGACAGCGGGCAGTTTGTCGGCGGCCGCTGTTTCCGCCTCCCCATGCATCAGAGTCACGCGTTGTAATCCACTCTGGGGTCGATCCAGGCATAGAGCACGTCGACTAGCAGGTTGGCGCTGATATGCGCGCCGGCGCTGATCAGGATGATGGCCTGGGTCAGCGCGAAGTCGCGCCACTGAATGGCCTTCACGCCCAATTCACCGATGCCACGCCAGCCGAAGATGACCTCGATGATGAAGGCGCCGCCCAGCAGGTTGCCGAACTGCAGGCCGATCACCGTCATCACCGCCAGCAGCGTGCCCGGCAGCGCATGGCGCAGTATCACCGACATCTCCCCCATGCCGCGCGAACGTGCGGCGCGGATATGGTCGCGCCGCAGGATCTCGATCATGGCGGAACGGGCGATGCGCGACAGCGGCGCGGCCTCGATCAGCCCCAGCGTCAGCGCCGGCAACAGCAGCGCCGCCCCTCCCCGCGGCACCACCGGAATCCATTGCAGCCAGACCGCGAAGATCAGGATCAGCAGCAGGCCGAAGAAGAAGGCCGGCATGGAGATGCCGAGCAAGCCCACCGTCATCGCGCCCACGTCCAGCCAGGTATCTTTCTTGGCGGCTGAGAGGATGCCCATTGGCACCCCGATCAGGATGCCGATCAGCAGCGCGGCACCGGTGAGTTGCAGCGTGTTGACGAAGCGGTATCCGATTTCTTCCGAAACCGGTCGGCGCAGGCGGATGGATTCGCCGAAATCGCCGTGCAGCACATTGCCGGCATAGCGGGTGAACTGCACGTACCAGGGCTGGTCGAGCCCGTAGCGCTGCCGCATCGCGGCAATGGCTTCGGCGGCCTCCTCTTCCGTCGTCTGCCCCTCATACATGGCGCTGACCGCATCGGTCGGGATCACCGCCTGTATCATGAAGGTGACCAGCAGAATGCCGACCACCACTGGCAGCGCCATCAGCAGGCGGCGCAGAACATAGCGGCTCACCAGTCGCTCATGCGGACATCGCCGTTCAGCACCTGGTTCAGGTAATCGAACTTGTAGTTCTGCAGCCCTGCCTGGGTGATGGTGACCTGATGATTGGTCAGGATCGGCACCATCAGCCGCCGCTCCAGGATCGCCTTCTGCGCCTCGGAAACCACCTTCTGCCGTTCCGCCGGATCAAGGGTAGAGTCCACGGCGGTCAGGATGCGGCTCAGCTCTGCGTCTTCCGGCAGGTTGCGGCGGTGTCCAGGTGGGCGAAACAGGTTGGTCAGCACCAGAGGATCGCTATAGGTCCAGCGATTGAGGCCCATGTCCCAGCCCTCGCGCAGCAACGAGGGATAGAAGGTGCCCCAGTCGGCGGTGGAGACGCTGATCTCGATGCCGATATCGGCGAGGTTGCTCTGGATCACCGCCAGAGCCCTGTCGGTGACCGGGTTGGCGTAGGAGCGGATGGCAAACTTGGCCTCCTTGCCGTCCTTTGCCCGTAGCCCGTTCGGTCCGGGCTTCCAGCCTGCCTGATCCAGCAAGGCCTTCGCCTTGGCTGGGTCGTAGGGCGTGCCATACTGGCTGGCCACCGCCGGGTCATAGCCCGGAATGCCGAGCGAGAGCGGGCTGAGATCGACGGCGCCGTAGCTGCTGTAGGAGGCGCGCAGGATCGCCTCGCGGTCGATGGCATGGCTGATGACATCGCGCATCGCCCGATCGTCGAAGGGCGGCCGGAAGGAGAATTCGAGGAACAGGAGGTTCTTCGCCTTTTCGTCGATGACGACGGCGAAGCGCTTGTCCTGGCGCAGCCGCTCGACGGTATCGGTCTGCAATTCCGCCGCGCTCAGTTCGCCGGTTTGCAAGGCAGAGAAGGCGACGCCCTCCTCCGGCAGCACGCTGAGTGTGATCTGGTCGGCGTAAGGCGCGCCCTTGTTCAGCGCGTCTGGCCTCAGCTGCCGATAATGCGGATTACGCACGAAGACCAGTTCACTGCCCGCCGACCAGGACTTGAACATGTAAGGCCCGGTACCGACCGGGCGACGGCCGTATTGTCGGCCTGCCTTCTGCACCGCAGCGGGCGAGTTGAAGCCATAGGTGGGACCAGCCAGCAGGATCATCGCGGCGGCAAAGGGGCGGCTGAAGGTGAGCCGAAAGCTGAGCGGTTCCAGCACCTCACAGCTCTCTAACGCTGAGATCTGGCCCCGCACCGGCGAGGCTGTCTTTGGGTCGAGGATGCTGTCGAAGTGGAACTTCACCGCAGCCGCATCGAGGTCCGTGCCATCATGGAACTTGGTGCCAGGCCGCAGCTTGAAGGCGATCTGCTTGTTGTCCTCGCTAAAGGACCAGGATTCGGCGAGCCAAGGCTGTGGCTTACCCTCGTCATCGATATAGATCAGCCGGTCGTGCAGAAAATTGAGGCAGGTGTTGACGGTCAGCGACACGCTCTGACCGCTGTGGAGAGACTCCGGATCTTCGGTGAGTCGATACCGTAGCTCCTTCAGTCGTGCAGCGTTGCCGCGCCGCGGTAGGATGGCCAAGGAGGGGGCGGTCAGAGCACAGAGAGCCAAGAAGGTGCGGCGGTTTGGCATCAGCAACATTCTCCCTGATTCAACCAGGCCGTAGGAGGCAGGATGCGGCCAATCTCAATCGAAACCAAGCAAGAAACATACCATCAATACGATTCTCTTGGCCCATGGCCCCGTGCAGGCTGCTGCTCCGGCCTGGCGTTGCCGCTCATCGCTGCATGACTCCTGCAATGCGCGTTTTTTGATCAAACGCTCTACCGGGCTTCGGAAGCCCAGCATGCGCGGATCCCATCCTCAAGTCGCGCCTTTCGGAGAGCCCGCGCCAGTGGCTCAAGCAGCGTCCTGTTGATTGCCACTGAGAGCTGGGATCTCCCGCACTTTCCGTGCTGCTGGATCGTTGTCATGCCGCCTGGAGGACGCGAGCACGGAGGAGTGCAAGCCCGCGCGGCCGTACATCGTACGCTTGATCATCTTGAGCCGGTTGATTGGACTTCCCCGGGAGCACAGGGCCAAGCTGCACAGCACGGATGAGATCGACAAGATTTTCCGTCGTGATCTGCTATCCTGGCCTGGCACGGGTGACCGCGTGGCCAAGAGCCGGGCCCGAGGATGTGAGCCCGGCCGCGCAGCCTTCACCGTCGCTCCTCATTGGCGGCACCCGTGCGCCGCTTTCCCGGACCACGTGGTCGCCAGTTTCCGACGAACATCTCGTAGGCCTGCTCGGCCTGTCGTGCGACCTCGATCTCTCGGTCACGTAGTTCCTTGACGTTGTAGGCATAGGCCGGGCCGCGCTTGCTGCCCTTGCTTGCCGGTTACCCGGCCTGCAGCTCCATCGCGCGAAGCTTGTTGGCCACCAGCGCCGGACGCGCCCACTGGTAGTCGGTCTCGCGGGTTAGCAGGTGCCAGCAGAGCACGGCGAGCTTCCTGGCCACCGCCACGGCGGCAACCTAATGGCCCCGCTTGGCCCGGATACGCAGAAGGCCCGCAGTGGCCCGGGTGCCCTGGAGGCCGCCCAGGCTGCCTCGACCAGCAAGGCGCGCGCATGCGAGCGGCCGTGCTTGCTGATCCGGCCATGTTGCGCCAGCCCCAACCCGGATTGCCGTACCCGCGGGTTCAGACCCACATAGCTCACCAGCTTCTCGGAACTGGGAAAGCGCCCCAGGTCACCGATCGCCGCGACCAGCCCGGCCGCGACGATCAGGTTGACGCCGGTGATGGTCAGCAGCCGCTTGACCGCGGGATCGTCGACGACGGCCTGCGCGATGTCCCGGTTCAGCACCTCCAGGTCCTCTCCCAGGCGGTCGAGATCGCGCAGGTGCCGCTCGATGGCCACGCGTTCGTCATCTGGCAGCACCTGCTGACCGAGCCAGGTCCGGCCCAGCCGTCCGAACAGGTCAGCATGGGGACAGGGCGGCACCAGATGTGCCTGCAGGATGGCGTGCACCTCGTTCTTGACCCGGGTGCGGTGCCGCACGATTTGGTTGCGCCGCGCCACCAGCCGGCGCCGCCGCTCGGTAGCGGCATCCGGCACCCAGACCTCGGGCAGGAAGCCTGCCGCCCGCAGCGAGGCCAGCACACCGGCGTCGATCTTGTCGGTCTTGATCTGGGCGTGTGCGATCGGCTTGACCTGCAGCGGGTTGGCCACATCACCCGGGCCACGTAAGGGCTGAGCACGCGCACCACGGCCATCGCATTGCCGGTCGCCTCCACGACAACCTCGTCCTCGCGGCTCAGCGTTCGGCCAAAGCCCTCCAGGCCTGAAGGGGTCATGTGCACCCGTCCCGCTGGCCGAAGCCGGCCCGCCTCCCAGAACACCACCTCCGCGAAGGTGCGGTGGATGTCCATGCCAATCACACGTCCCATCTCCTGCTCCTCTCCAGTGGTTCGACGGGAGCCGTGGGCAACACGACAACTACGGATTCGCGCTCTCGGCGCAACCGGGTCGGTCGCAGGGGCGGCCAGCTACTAACGCGAGCTCTCGGTTCATGGAATAAATCGGCCTACCCACTGACGTGCTCCCGGTGTCCCTCGTCCCGGATGGTCTCACCCTACGCCAAGACTGAAGCCGTCTCAGCCGGATGAGTGGGCACCGCCACCCTCATACTGGTTACCAACCCCATCGAGCGGCTGAACGGCGAGATCAAGCGGCGCACCGACGTCGTCGGCATCTTTCCCAATGAAGCCGCCGTCATCAGCCTCCTCGGCGCTCTGCTCCTCGAGCAGTCCGACGAATGGGCCACACAGCGCTCTCGCTACATGACGCTGGAGATCATCGGCGCCGTGAGCGATACTGCCTCCGTCAGCTTGTCCGCCGCGGCCGCCTGACACTGCGGCTCAGCCCGCTGAGGAGCACCCCTCCTACACCACCAGCAGGGACACGACCCAATGCCGTGCAGCCCTATCATCTGTCCAGGTTTTGAAAGGCGCTATTAGGCACGTTCCAGCATTGTGCTGTGGCTGGCGCGAGGTTCCCGTGCGGCTGGGTCGTTCCAGATACCTTCCTAGCCCTGGCGTCGAGCGCTCCAGCAAGCCAGCTTGCCTCATCGCAGAATCTTTACAGGAGCTAGACCATGGCAAACGAGCCGCGTGGCGGAACAGGACCAGGGGGTGGAGCCGCGTCCCCGACAAGATCGTCGGCAGGACGTTTCGGGCTGTCCTGGCCGGTGATCGGCGCGCTCGCGGCCGCTGTCATCCTGCTGATCCTGGGCTGGTCCCTCGCCTTGTCCCGTGGGGGGCGCCTGCATACTGCGGAGGAAACCAGTCAGGCGCGCGGCCTCCGCGTCGCGGAGCTTGAAACGACGCTTAGCCAGGAACGCCAGGCAGCGGGCGATCTCGCCACCCTGCGCCAGCAGGCGGAAGCGACCCGCGCCGCCGTCGCGGCGGCCGAGGCGCGCCATCACGAGCTCACGGCCAATATTCCTCCAGCCGAAGCACGCTTAGCCGAACTGACCGCTGCCGTGGGAAGCACCGAGACGCGCTCCACGGAACTGAGCCAAGCGGCGGAGGCGGCCGCGGCGCAACTGGCCGCGCTGCGGGCGGAGGTCACAACGGCCGAGGCCGGTCTGGCCGAGCGCCGGGCAGCGCTGAGCCAAATCGGAACGCAGCAGGAAGCCGCCGCCAACACCCTGCGGCAGGCTGAGAGCCGCGCCCTCGAGCTCACCGCAGCCGCTGAGGCGGCACAGAGCCGCGTTGCTGCGATCGCCGCCGAGGCGGGCCAGGCGCAGCAGGGCCTCACGGCTCTGCAGGCGGAAGCAGCCGCCGTGGAAAGCCGCGCCCAGACCCTGCAGCAGGCGATCTCCACCTCCGAGCCGGAGTTGGCCACGCGTCAGACTGCCTTGTCCGCCGCCGAGGCGCGGCTGGCCGAGTTGGCGCGCGCGGCCGAAGCGACCGCCGGGAACGTGCGGGCAGCGGAAATCCGCCTGGCCGAGCTGACCAACACGGCGACGGCCGCCGAGGCACGCCTCGCAGAACTGCGCAACGGCACGCAAACGGCCGAGGCGCGCCTCGGCGAGGTGAATACACGTCTGGCCGCCGCGGAGCAGAGCGCGGCGCAGACCACCCGGGGTGCCGCCGAGATGGAGGAACGCGCGGCGGCCTTGCGTGCGCAGGTCAGCGAGGCAGAGGCAGCCCTGGCCGGGCGACAGCAGGCGCTGGCCGCGGCGGAGCAACGGCTGGCTTCTCTGCAGCCGGCGATCCGGCAGGCCGAGGCGGACCTCAATGCTCGCCGGACCGAGCTTGACACAACAACGGCCCGCATCACGGAAGCAAACCGTGGGTTTGAGGAGGCGGCTGCCCGCGTCCGTACCCTGGAGAGCCGGGCCACGGGGCTGGAGGCCGACCTGGCCGCGAACAGCAGTGGGTTGGAGCGTCTGCGGGCGGAGGCCGCCGGGCTGGAGCAGGCCGTCGTGGCACGGCGGCAGGAGCTTTCCACCTTGGATGCCGAGGTCGCTCGCCGGCGTGCGGCGCCGTAAGCTGGATCGAGGGCGCTCGGCCTTTCAGCGGAGGGGCAGCGCGTCCCGCGAGGTGGCGCTCTTCGGATCATGAAAAATGGTAATCAAAAATGGTAATCATTGCGCAGCCCTAGAACTTCGTGCGGCCACGCCTGCAAGCCCAAGGGAAGGCGGCGTGCCGGAGATGATCAGGAGGCATTGTCACGTTGTTTGATGGCCAGACGAGTTTGACCGCAGGACGGAGCTTGCGCGACGTCACGCCGCCATCTGGACACAC
>NZ_RFLX01000065.1 GCF_003696345.1 Teichococcus wenyumeiae
TCGGGCAGGCCGGGCCGCAGGACATCGAGAAGGCCCGCATCATCGTCGAAGATGCCAAGGACGTCTCGCAACCAGACAGCTAGATGACGCACGCCCGGCGGAGTGACCCAGTCACCTTGGAGGTGAGCGCAAACCACCCTGGATCAATGACGCGAGGACTCCGGCGGCTTCGGCCTCGTTAAAGGTGCCGCGCACCAGGGCGGCTGAGAGCGCCTCGCCCGCGCCGACAAGGCCAATGCAGCGCCGCTCCAGCTCGGCTGCCGACAAGGTGCTGTGAGGCTTCAACACCGACACGAACATTTGGACGGAATTGTCGAGCAGCTCCTGAAAAACTTGGGCTTTCTCCTCGCTGCCCGCCAGAGCGGCGCCCACTGCATGGAACTCGTCGGTCTTGTCAGCGGCACAGTGGATGTAGGCCGCCGCCAGGACCCTGGCGCACTCCTCGAGGCTGCGTTCACCGGTGGTCATGACCTCCCGGAACGCGTTCACCCGCTCCACGTCGATCCACCTGTAGAGCTCGATCAGCAGGCCCGACCGCGTGCCGAAGTGGTCATAGGCCACCGGCTTGGAGACACCGGCACGCGCAGCCAAGTGCCCCAGGGTCAGGCGATCCGCTCCCTCCTCCCGCACGATCAGGAGCGCCGTATCGAGCAGTTGGTGCCGTCGCTCGGCCTTTGAGAGCCTGCGCGGCGTTACCTGCTCGCCATTCTCCTGCGCATTGTTTTTCACGGCATTGCCTGCCTTGCGGAGCCTACCAACAGTAGCCACGTTAGTTTTCCTACTAAAGGTAGGTTATTAGCTGCAGGCAAGGAGGCTTGGCAATGTCATCGGCTCCCATTCTGCTCATGGGCGGCTCCGGCGCCATCGGACGCTGGACAACACGGTTCCTGCGCGCCGCCCGTCCCGTTCTGCCGTTGCTGATTGGCGGCCGCGACCTTACCAAGGCCCAGGAAGCCGCGGCCCGGATGGACAACGCAGAGGGCGCGGCGCTTGAGCTGGCCGCCGCCGATCTCGGCCTTGGCGGTCGCCCAGTCAGCGCCGTCGCCGTCCTGTTTTCAGACGAGAGCCTCGCCGGGCTCCGCTTCGCGCAGGCCAACGGGATCCCGCACCTCAGCATCTCGTCCGGCATCTACGAGATCGCCCCTGAGATCGCGGCCTTCATGCACAAGCCGGACGCCTCGTCGATCGTCCTCGGCTACGAATGGCTTGTCGGCGCCACGACGGTTCCCACACTCGAGTTCGCCAAAGCCTTCAGCCGGGTCGACGACATTGCCATTGGTGCCCTGGTTGATGAGCAGGACACCGGCGGCCCGGCGGTGGCCGAGGACTTCGAGCGGCTGAACAGGACCTTGCCCGCGGCGCTGACGCGTCGCGAGGGCCGCTACATCTGGCGCGCCGGTGAGGATGCCAAGGCTATATTCCATGCCGTCGACGGCACCAGGATGGAGGCCTTCGGCTTTTCGTCCATCGACGTCGCGGGCCTGGCGACGGTGACCGGCGCACCGAACGTCCAGTTCAACATCGCGACTGGCGTCAGTTCCAGCCGCCGCCGCGGCGAGCCGATGTCAACGGAAATCGTCATTGAACTCGCCGGGCAGGATCGTGCGGGCCGGGCGCTCCGCACCCGCCATGCGGTCGTTCACCGCGAGGGTTCGGCACCGTTGACCGGCCTCGGGGTCGCCATGATCCTCGAGCGCCTCCTGGGCCTCGACGGCCACCCCGCGACGCCAGCCGGCCTCTACTTCCCCTACCAGCTGCTCCACCCCACCGCTTACTTGACGCGGCTCAAGCAGACCGGCGGGGAGATCCTGACGCTGGAGGCACGGTGATGCACACGGGGCCGCTTCCTGTCGGTGACGCTGAGAACGGCGTCCGGCTCATCGCAGCCAATCCTGATGACAGAAAAGGCACAGCCCGCCTTTCCCGTAGAGCATTGCTCGTCGGCTCTGTCGCGGCCGCCGTGACCTCCGTCCTGCCCGCCTTCGCGCAAGGGGCGGCCATGCCGGGCATGCGCATGGTCAAGACCAACAACATCAACCTGGCCGTCCATGAGGCGGGCTCCGGACCGGCGGTCGTTCTGCTGCATGGTTTTCCGGGGCTGGCGTTCACGTGGCGTCATCAGATCCCGGCCCTTGCCGCGGCGGGTTACCGCATCATCGTTCCCGATCTACGCGGCTACGGGAGAAGCGACGCCCCAAAGGCGATCGAGGATTACGACATCGCTCATCTGACAGGAGACCTCGTCGGCCTGCTCGACACGCTGGGCATCGAGAAGGCGATCTTCATGGGGCACGACTGGGGAGGACTGCTTGCCTGGCAGATGGCGCTTCTCCATGCCGGACGCGTTGCTGGGGTGATCGGGGTCAACACGCCGCACACCCCGCACTGGATGCTGTGGCTGCAGCCCGACCTCGTCGAGGCCGCTCAGCCCCGAGGCCAGACCTTCGCCGCTGATCCAAAGGTCGATCCAGTCTTCCAGATGCGCCGGGTCTACAGCCCGGACATGTACGTTCTGATGTTCCAGGATGGCAGAGTAGCCGACAATGCGATGGACCGGGATCCGCGCGGTGCGCTGCGGAACGCATACCGCAAGGGTCTCATCACATCTGCGGACTGGAACAAACTGCCGCCGGAGGTGGCGAACATGGAGTACTACGGCAAGCCGCTGCCGGAGAGACTCCCAGGAGAGGACGTGCTGACCGCGCAGGAACTGGATTTCTACGCCAGCAACTTCGAGCGCACCGGCTTCACCCCCGCCATCAACTGGTACCGCAACCTGTCGAGGAACTGGAAGGCAGGTCTCGGTGTCGATCAGGCCGTTCGCGTGCCATCTCTGATGGTGTCGGCTGCCCATGATGTGGTTCTCAGACCGAGCATGGCAGACGGCATGGACGCCTATGTGCCGGACCTTGAGAAGCACACCATTGCGGACTGCTGGCACTGGACGCCCGAAGAGAAGCCGGAGGAGCTGAACCGGCTCGCCGTCTCCTGGCTCAGGAGGCGCTTCCCATCGAAATAGCCGCGGCAGTCGACCGGCCGATGGGGCCCGGCACCTGGGGAGAGATTACGCCGAAGCTGGCGCGACGCGCCGGTGAACCCACGGCCGCCCCCAGGCCCTTCAGGCTGCCGCCGCCGCTGGAACAGGCTGATATAGGGCTGTAACCGCAAAGTCACGTCTGCTTTCCCCTCCTGTTACGTAGGAGAGCAGACAGGTGGCTACTGGCCAGAATCTGCCATGGCCAGCGTTGCGGGATCAGGCGTTCAGCTATCTGTGTGACACCGGGTTCAGCGGTTATCGCTACTTGGGGTGGACAGCAGACATAGACGCGCAGCACAGCTATTGCCGCTGTGCGCCCATAGCAGCCCTCTGAGCAGTTAAGCAGCTTTCCGCAAAGCAGACGTCAGCCTGCGGTTGCCTGTAGCCGCAGAAGGCAACCACTCGCCGGATGACGCTCCGGCGGAGCAGCTGCCATGTGCCATGTAGTGCCGTGATCAGGCGCCGATCTTGCCACCGCCGGTCTTTGTGATGGCAATGATCGCCGGGCGTGGCGGCATGCCGTCCTTGAAGTCCGGCCAGCGGGTAGAGGGGGTGTCGAAGGAGCTATCCTTGTCGTCGCCTGGGTGCTGGATGGCCAGGAACATCGTCTCGTCATCCGGCGTCAGGCAGGGGCCACAAACCTCGGCACCCGTGGGCGCCTGGTAGAACAGCTTGGTCAGCGCCCGGCCTTCGCCATCCGTGTCGGCGGCGTAAAGCCCGTCCGCCACCTTGGAGGTGCCAGGGGCGCCGTCGGTCGAGATCCAAATCCGGCCCTTGCTGTCGAAGGTGCAGTTGTCCGGGCAGCTCAGCCAGCCCTCAGCGCTGAGGCTCTGGTGGTACTGCGCCCCGGCGTCGGTGCCCGGCTTACCGGCGATCAAGAAGATTTCCCAGGTGCCTTCCAGCGCCGCGTGATCCACGCGCTCCGTGCCGGCTCCCGGCGGAATCATCTCGATGACATGGCCGTGCACGTTGTTGGCGCGCGGGTTGATCTTATCGACCTGCTCTGCCTTGCGGCGGGTGTTGTTGGTCAGCATCGCATAGACGCGGCCGTTCACCGGGTTGGCCTGCACGTCTTCTGGCCGATCCATCGGTGTCGCCTTCAGCAGGTCGGCGGCGCGGCGGGTCTCGATCAGCACCTCGGCCTGGCTGTTGAAGCCGTTGGCGGCGGTCAGCGGCTCCTGGCCATGCACCAGCGGCAGCCAGCGCATCTTGCCGTCTTCCTCGAAGCGCGCGACGTAAAGCGTGCCGTCATCCAGCAGGTCGCGGTTGGCGGCGCGATCATTGGGGTTCCAGGCACGCGCCGTGACGAACTTATAGACATAGTCGAAACGCTCGTCGTCGCCGGAATAGAAGACCACGCGGCCATCGGGCGCGATGGCGTGGGTGCAGCCCTCGTGCTTGAAGCGGCCGAGCGCCGTGCGCTTCACTGGCACGCTCTGCGGGTCGTAGGGGTCGTATTCGACCACCCAGCCGAAGCGGTTCGGCTCGTTCGGCTCCTTGTCCAGATTGAAGCGGTCGATGAAGTCCGCCCAGTGGTAGCTGGCCTGTTTCGCGATGCCGTAACGCTTGTACATCGCGGCCTGGCTGCCGGTCTCGGCCGCCGCGCCTCCGAAATACTGGTTGAAGTTCTCCTCGCAGGTGATGACCGTGCCCCAGGGCGTGTTGCCGCCGGCGCAGTTGTTGAAGGTGCCCAGCGCCTGCCGCCCTTCAAGGTCGGCGGAGGTCTTCATGCGGTCATGCCCGGCGGCGGGGCCACTGATGCGCATCGGTGTCTCACCGGTCACACGGCGGTTCAGCCGGCTATCGGCCACCGGCGCCCAGCGGCCGTTCTCCTTGCGGATTTCGACGATCGACATGCCATGCGCGGCGATCTCGATCATCGCCTGCTCGCGGCTTGTCTTCAGGCGGGAATCCTCGCTGGCGCCGAGACCGTCGAACATCAGCTGGGGGTCGGTGTATTCGTGGTTCACCGCCAGCAGGCCATGCGTGGCGTTCTTGCTGCCCTGCGGCAGCGGGATGAAGTCCACGTAGTCGTTGTTGTAGCCGAACTGCATGGCCTGGGCCGCGGCGGTCTGTCTGGCCGGGTCGAAGGCCGGCGCGCTAGGCAGCACCGGGTCGCCCCAGCGGATCACGGTCTGCATCTCGTAACCCGGGGCCACCGCATCCTGCGGCTTCAGCTGGTGCGGCAGTTCCGCGAAGGTGAGGCTGGAAGGGCCGTTGCGGAGGGGGCCAGTGCCCTGCGGCCCGGCGGCATCCTGCGCGGCAGCGTTCTGCGCCGCGGCGGTATTGGCCGAGGTCAGGAGCTGGTCGGTCAGTGTCGCCGTCGCGGCCGCACCGACCAGCCCGCGCAGGGCAGCGCGGCGGGACAGGCGGCGCTGCACCAGCTCGCCGATGGTGTCGCGCGGCGCGGGATTGCTGCCGATATCCTCGATCTCGGGCAGGCGCCCGCCGGGCAGGTTGGTGTCAGGCATGAAGGGGTATCCCACCGACTGAGGCGACGCTGGGGAGCGCCGCAAACATCGGGGAGAAAGCGTCTCCTCCGCGACGCCGCGATGACATCACGATGAACAAACAATGACGATGCTAGCCCGGTTCAGGATACGGCCAGGCCCTGCATTTTCCCACTTGCACTGTTATAACATATCATCCATCAGCGAGGCATGACATCCGCTTCGCTTGCCCGCCGATCCCTTCTCGGTTCCGCCATGGGCCTGCCGCTGCTGGCTCGCCTTAGCCTCGCGCAGCCGGCCACGGACACATTCCGCGTCGTGACATCGCAGGAGATCAACGGGCTGGATCCTGCACGCTCCGGCTATGTGTTCACGCGCCTGCAGGTGGTGGAAACACTGCTGGGTGCCGATGACGGCGGCCTGCCGGTGCCGCAGCTCGCCCGCGCCTGGACCTTGTCGGAGGACCGCCTGACCTGGCGCTTCACCTTGCGCCAGGCGGCCCGCTTCCACGACGGCACGCCTGTCACCGCCGAGGCGGTGGTGGCCTGCCTGGAGCGGGCGCGCAGCCAGGCTGGGCTGCTGGGCAACCTGCCGCTCGCCAGCATCGCGGCCGAGTCCGGGGCGGTGCTGATCCGCACCAGCCGTCCCTTCACGCCGCTGCTGGCTTTCCTGGCGCATTACAGCATGGGCATCCTGGCCCCCGCGGCCTTCGAGGGGCAGGCGGTGCGCACCATCATCGGCAGCGGCCCCTACAAACTGTCCCGCCTGCTGGCGCCGCAGCGGCTGGAAGCCGAACGCGCCGAGCACTGGGATGGCCAGGCCCCGACCATTGCCCGCCTGTCCTACCTAGCCGCCGGGCGCGGCGAGACGCGTGCCGCCATGGCCGAGGGCGGCCAGGCCGAGCTGGTCGCGCAACTGGCGCCGGAGACGGTGGAACGGCTGCGCCGCAACCCGCGCGTGGCCGTCGACATCCGCGCCATTCCGCGCACGCGGCTGATCAAGCTGAACTGCAACCTGCCCTTGTTCCGCGACATCCGGGCCCGCCGCGCCCTCAGCCTGGCATTGGACCGGCAGGGCATGGCGGCGGCGCTGCTGCGCTCGCCTGCCTCCACCGCCACGCAGCTTTTCCCGCCGGCCATGGCGGAGTGGCACGTGCCCGGTCTGGCACCGCTGCGGCGGGATCTGGCGGAAGCGCGGCGCCTGCTGGCGGAACTCGGTTGGCAACCGGGCGCGGAGGGCATCCTGCGGCGCGACGGCCAGCCTTTCGCCTTCACCCTGCGCACCTTTTCTGACCGCCCGGAACTGCCTGGGCTTGCCACCGCCATGCAGGCCCAGTTGCGGGATGTCGGCATCGACATGAAGGTCGCCATTGTCAACAGCGGCGAGATCCCGGCCGGCCACCGCGACGGTACGCTGGAAGCGGCGCTGATGGCGCGCAACTTTTCCCTGGTGCCTGATCCGCTGGGAACCCTGCTGCAGGATTACGGGCCGGAGGGCGGCGACTGGGGCGCCATGGGCTGGTCCAGCGCCGCGCTGCACGAGGTGCTGGACAAGCTCGGCGCCACCGACGATCCCGCCGAGCGCGCGGCGCTGCGGGCCCGCGCCTCCACCATCCTGCATGAGGAACTGCCGGTCATCCCGGTGAGCTGGTTCGACCTGGCCACCGCCATGTCCAGGCGCGTCGCCGCATTGACGGTGGACCCGCTGGAACTCTCCTTCCGCGTCGCGGGTGCCCGATGGGTGGGCTGATGCGCGTGCTGGGCGGGCGGGCCGTTCAAGCTGTTCTGGTGGCGCTGCTGGTTGGCACCGCCTGCTTCCTGATGGTGCGACTGCTGCCGGGCGACATGGCCTACCGCATCGCCGCCAGCCGCTATGGCTACGACCTCGTGGACAGCGCGGCGGCCGAGGCGGTGCGGCAGGAACTCGGGCTGGACCGGCCCTGGCTCGTGCAGCTCGGCGCCTGGTTCGCCGACCTCTCGCGCTTCGATCTCGGCACCTCCCTCGCATCGGGGGAGGAGGTGGCGGATGCCCTGCGCATCCAGCTCGGCCACACTTTGCTGCTGTCGGTCGCGGCGCTGTTCTTCTCTCTGCTGCTCGGGCCGCCGCTCGGGGTCCTGGCCGGGTTGCGCAGCGGCGGGTGGCTGGATGGTGTCCTGCTGGCGCTTTCCGCCGCGCTGCGCGCCGTGCCGGCCTTCGTGCTGGGCATCGGGCTGATGCTGTGGCTGGCGGTGGAATGGGAATGGCTGCCCGTGGCCGGTGTCGGCGGCTGGCGGGAGGTGATCCTGCCGGCGCTGACCCTGGCCCTCGGCCTGGCTGCCGCATCCTGCCGCGTCACGCGGGACGCGGTGGCCGCGGTGGCTGCCTCGCCCTTCTTTGGCTTCGCGCGCATGAAAGGGCTGGGCGACACCGCCGCCTTCCGCCGGCACGGGCTGCGCAATGCCGCGATCCCCGTGGTCGCCTATCTCGGCCTGCAACTGGTGGTGCTGATCGAAGGCGTGGTGGTGGTGGAATCCCTCTTCGCCTGGCCGGGCATCGGACACGCGCTGGTGCATGCCGTGCTGGGCCGCGACATCCCGATGGTGCAGGGGACGGCGCTGGTGATGGGGCTGCTCTTTGTCGTCCTCAATGCCCTGACCGACCTGGCCTGCTGGCTTCTGGACCCGAGGCGCCGCACCGCATGACCTTATCCCGTAAACGCCTGCTGGGCGGCGCCATGCTGGCGGCCGTGGCGGGCATCGCCCTGCTCGGGCCGCTGCATGGGGTGGACCCCTTGCGGCAGAACCTGTCCGACGCGCTGCTGCCGCCTGGCGGCGCCTATCCGCTGGGCACCGACCACCTCGGGCGCGACATGCTGGCGCGGCTGGCAGCAGGCGCCCGGCTTTCCTTTGGCCTCGCGTTGCTGGCAGCGTTGCTGGCGGCCGTGGCGGGCACGCTGCTCGGCCTGTTGGCGGCGCTACGCGGCGGCTGGGCGGAGCGGATGCTGCTGGGCCTGGCCGATGCCGTGCAGGCCCTGCCGGCGCTGCTGCTGGTGGTGCTGGTCACCGCCTTCGCACCTGGCGCCTTCCTGCCGCTCTACCTCGGCATCACCCTGGCGCTGTGGGTGGAATTCTTCCGCATCAGCCGCAACGCCGCCGCCGGCGTGCTGGCGCGGCCGCAGGTGGAGGCAGCGCGGCTGCTGGGCTTCGGCACCGGCCATATTCTGCGTCGCCACCTGTGGCCGGAGGTCGCGCCGCTGGTCGCCACACTCTTCGCCTTTGCCGCCGGCACTGCCGTGACCACCGTGGCTGCGCTGGCCTTCGTCGGCGTCGGCGCCCGGCCGCCAGTGCCGGAGTGGGGAAGCATGATGACCGAGCTGCTGCCCTATTACGCCGAGGCGCCGCTGGCGCTGCTGCTGCCGGCGTTGCTGATCTTCCTGACCGTGCTCGGCCTGCATCTGCTGGCGGGGCGGGAGCGCGCATGAGCCTCGTTGTCGAAAACCTCCGCATCACCGGGCCGGAAGGCCTGCTGGTGCATGGCGTCAGCTTCACCCTGCTGCCCGGGGAGCCGCTGGTGCTGCTGGGTGAGACCGGTTCCGGCAAGTCGCTGCTGGCGCAGGCCGTCATGGGCAACCTGCCGCCGGGCCTACATGCCGGGGGCCGCGTGGTACTGGACGGGCAGGACATCCTGCCGCTCCCGCCGCGGGATCGCCGCGCTCTTTGGGGCCGACGCATCGCCATGCTGCCGCAGGAGCCCTGGGCCGCGCTGGACCCCACCATGCGCGCCGCCGCCCAGGTAGAGGAGGTGGACCGCTTGGTGCACCGCCGCAGCGCGCATGACGCGCGACAGCATACGGCGGCGCGGCTGGCACGCCTCGGCCTGGATGGTGCTGGCCGGCGCTATCCGTTCCAGCTCTCGGGCGGCATGAACCAGCGCGTAGCCCTGGCGGCCACCGAGGCCGCCGGTGCCGGGCTGCTGATCGCCGATGAGCCGACCAAGGGATTGGATGCCGAACTGCGCGACACGGCCGGCGCCCTGTTGCGGGCGGAGGCAGAGGCCGGGCGCTTGCTGCTGGTCATCACGCATGATGTTGCCCTGGCTCGGCTTCTGGGCGGCCAAGCCATGGTGATGCTGTCGGGCCAGGTGGTGGAAGCCGGGCACCTGCCTGTCCTGCTGGACGCGCCGAGGCACGGCTACACCCGGCGCCTGGTCGCCGCCGAGCCAGCCCGCTGGCAGGCATGGCCGCACCGGCAACCGGGCCGCACCGTGGTGAAAGGACGGAACCTACGGAAGAGCCTTGGCGGCCGCGAGTTGCTCGGCGGGCTCGACCTGGAAGTCGCGGAGGGTGAAGTCGTCGCGGTTTCCGGGCGGAGCGGATGCGGCAAGACCACGCTGGGCAATCTGCTGCTCGGCTTGGCCAGGACCGACTGGGGCAGCGTGAAGCGCGGCACCTGGGTCGCGCCGCTTGGCATGCAGAAGCTCTATCAGGACCCGCTGGCTGCCTTTGCGCCGCACCAGGCCCTCGGGCAGGGGCTGGCCGATTTGCGGCAGCGGCACGGCCTGGCCGCGGATGCCGTCCGGCATCTGCTGCCGCGGCTGAGGCTGAACCAAGCCTTGCTCGTCCGCAGGCCATCGGAAGTCTCAGGGGGTGAGCTGCAGCGCTTCGGCCTGCTGCGCGCATTGTTGCTGAACCCGGCGATGTTGTTTGCCGACGAGGCGACCTCACGTCTGGATCCACTGACCCAGCAGGACGTCATGATGCTGCTCGGCGAATGCGTGCAGGAGAGGAATATGGCGCTCCTGGTGGTCACCCATGAGGCTGCGCTGGCGGAAAAAGTCGCGAGCCGCGTGATTTCTCTTCGGACAGCGGCGGCGTGAACGTTGCCTCATGTCCGCTCCTCTGCGCTCAAGCTCCGAAAGCCACCGTTCCGCTTCCGGCCAACAGGGTGGGCGCCAGCCACGTACTCTCTGAGCCGCAATTCAGCGGCTCAGGAGAGGTGCTGTGCAACGTGATGCTTTGGGTGTACCACATTCCCATACGCGGCATGTCGTGCCGTGGAACAAGGGCCGCTTCATTGGTCCTAAGCGCTCCTCAAGCCCAAGCAAGTCTGTGGCATCCGCCTCCACCTGCAGCGCGAGCAGAGGGTGAGGGACTTGGCCATGTTCGACCTCGCGATCGACAGCAAGCTCGGGGGCTGCAATCTGGTCCAGCTAAAGATCGGCAGTTGGTCGTGAATGCCACGATCCAGCATCGGTCAACGGTAATTCGAGACCTGTGCGTGGATCGCGGTTGAAGGTGCGCAGACGGGGCTGATTTTCGCTAACGAGACGTCGCTCGAGCTGCTTCCCTCTGCGCTTGCTACGCTCTGTCGCAGGCAGGTCTCTCAGGAAGCGCCGTTCAAGCCGCCAGGCGCACTCGCTGCTCAACTGCTTGCCAGCCGCATGATGGCGGCAGTTCGTTTCAGGTTGTAGGCCATGGGGGTGAGGCAGACCTGCAGAGCGGTCTTAGCCAGTCCTCGCCAGCGCATGCAGCGTAACCAATAGCTGCGCTTCCAGGTACCGAAGATCTTCTCAATGCGGCAGCGGACGAGATGGATGCTGTTGTTCCAGTACCGCAGCCTGCGCACCGCCGTCCGGTCATCCTCGTGGGCCCAAATGCTGGTCTGCACCACATGCGGCACTCCGCCCCTGATGCGGACTGCCGCGGCGAAGAGCTGGCCCCGATAGGCGCTGCCGGCAAAGACAGTACTGGGCTTGTCCGGAAGTGCTCCTTCACCGGAGCGCCCATCATGGGCATTTCCAAGTGTGACCGAGACCCACTCCACGATGGCGGTATCGGCGCCCGCACCAACATGCGCCTTGTAGCCATGGATCGCGCGGCGTCGCTGATGACCGGACCAGCGGGCTTCCTGATCCTGCTCGCTCGCGGAGGTGATCACCGTGGCATCCACCAGCGTGCCCGTCTTTACCTTCACGACCTTGGCCTTGAGCTGCTCCGTCACCTCAGCGAATAGCACCTAGCTGTCTGGTCGCGGAACATTGTTGGGACCCGGTCGGGCTGGCTATCCTAGACTATCGCCGCCGGTTCGAGCGCCTGCC
>NZ_RFLX01000066.1 GCF_003696345.1 Teichococcus wenyumeiae
ATCGTTACCGCCGGTCTGCCCATCGCGGCTCTCCCTACGATCACCTGCATGATCATAGGAATTTCGCGATCAGGACACTAGTCCAGTTTACGAGCCACCAACTGGACACTTCGAACGAACTCGCGGCGTGGTCGACTTCGAGATCTTCCGTCCGGTGCTGGATGCGAAGCTGGTGCGGTCGGATCGCAGCCGCGGCGGATGCCCGCCATATGGTGCCGTGATGATGTTCCGCATCCTGGTGCTGCAGGCGCTCTCAGCCTCTCGGATGAGCAGGCAGAATTCCAGCTGCGCGACTGGCTGTCCTTTATGCGCTTTGCGGGCCCTGCTCTGCACCAAGCGGTGCCGGATGCCAAGACGATCTGGCTCTACCGCAAACAGCTCAAGCAGGCAGGTGCCATCGAGGGGCTGTTCCGCCGCTTTGACGCGGTGCTGGCGGCCAAGGGATTCTCGCCATGGGTGGACAGATCATCGATGCAACCCTGATCGCAGCACCGCGCCAGAAGCTCACCACTGGGGAGAAGGCTACCATCCGGAAGGGCGGTACCCCCGCGGACTGGTCCCAGCACAAGCGGGCGCAAAAGGATTGCGACGCACGCTGGACACTCAAGCGCGGGCGCACCAATCCCAACGGCACGCAGCGCCAAGCCATCCAGATTGCCGTGCCGATCTTCGTGTACAAGAGCCACATCGGCATTGATCGGCAGCATGGGCTGATCCGCCGCTGGGCTGTCACGGATGCGGCGCAACATGATAGCCGCAGCTTTTGGGCTTTGCTGGATCCCGAGAACACGGCCAGCCGCGTCTGGGCCGACACCGCCTATCGCACCAAGCGTAATTTCGAAGTGCTGGAACGGCGTGGCCTGAGCGAACGCATTCAGTTCCGCCGGCCACCTCGGCGCGAACTCTCCGAACAACAGACCAAGGCCAATGCCACACGCGCCCGGATCCGCTCCAGCATCGAGCATGTTTTTGCCGCGCAAAAGCACCGCATGGCTCTCTTTGTGCGCACCATCGGCATCGCTCGGGCGCAGGTGAAGATCGGCATGGTCAATCTCGCCTACAACTTCGCCCGCTTGTCTTGGCTCAGCACCAGAGCTGCGCCCGCATAACTCCACAGCTCGGGGAAGAGCGGCACCGACCGCCGCCAGCGTACCATCCAGCCTCATCAGCAGGGCCGCGTCACGACCTGAGGTGACGATCCTGGTCGTGAAACCGCGTAGCAACCAGTAGTTCGAGGCGTACAATCGATCTGGACAGGTTGAGCCGGCGCGCGGCGGGTGAGATTCCCCCGGCATCCGCCACCTCCACGAATGTCTGCAGATCCTCGATCTCCAACTTGGCGTTCCTCATTCTGCGACACAGCTCGGCGTGACCTGGCACTATCGCACCACATTACGGAGATGCAATAGGGCGGCAGCGCTGCCCGGGGCGTAACGCTTCAAGAACACAGCGCATTCACCGCAGATACCAGGAAAGTACCGTCATGACATTCCGCAACGGCCTGAAGTCTCTTCTCCGTCCTGAAGACTCCGTGCTGGTCCTGATCGACCACCAGCCCTACCAGCTCACGAACCTGAACAGCCATGATCCGCAGATGGTGGTCAACAACACGACGGCACTGGCGAAGACTGCCAAGGCCTTCGGCGTCCCCACTATTCTGACCAGTGTGATCGCCGAGCGTGGCGGTCTCATATTCCCGCAGATCACCAATCTGTTTCCTGGCCAAGACGTCATCGACCGGACGTTCATCAATACCTGGGAGGATCCCAAGGTTGTGGATGTGGTCAAGGCGACGCGCCGGAAGCAGCTGATCATCGCGGGTCTCTGGACCGAGGTCTGCGTCGCAATGCCGGTGATCCAGGCACTCGGTGAAGGCTGGGATGTGACGGTGATCACCGATGCTTCCGGCGGCACCTCGGTTGAGGCCCACGAGGTCGCGATCCAGCGCATGATCGCAGCAGGCGCGAACATGATGACCTGGCTGGCCTTGGCGGCTGAATGGCAGCGCGACTGGGCCCGGTTGGAAACGGTTGCCGCCTTGACTGAGGTGCTCAAGGAACATGCCGCTGGCAGTGGCATCGCCTATCTGTGGGAACAGCAGCTTCTGAACACCCCGGTGCCAGTCCCGGCGCACTGATCTCCCCCGGGGGCAGCGGTGTTTGTCTGTGGCATGATCGCGGGGTCGATCACCCGCTGACGAGTGTCGCCCTCTTCCAGCAATGCAGCGGGACACTTCGAAAGACCTCGCGGCTGAGGCGCGAAGCTGATTCACTGCCGCTGGTCAGCGGAGGCAGTGGCGATGGCAGATCAGCCGGGCTTCTTCGATGTCGATGAGCGGTATGCGGCACTTTCTGCCGCGGGCGACCCGCTGGAGCGCCTTGCAGCGGTGGTCGACTTCGAGATTTTCCGCCCCATGCTGGATGCGGCACTGGTGCGGTCGGACCGCAGCCGCGGCGGCCGCCCGCCCTATGATGCGGTGCTGATGTTCCGCATCCTGGTGCTGCAAGCGCTCTACAGCGCCCACGAAGAGCGGTACCCGCCGCCCAAAGCCGGTGACCCAGCCGGGTCAGCAGGGGCGCGTCACAGCCTGAGGCGGCGATCCTGCGTGGGAACGCCATTCAACAGCGGGTACTTCGAGGTGTCCGATTGTCAGCCGTCGGCTCCTCAGGCTTGAAGCGGAGTTCGGCGTCCAGCTTCTCGCGCGAACGACCCGTGGTGCCGCACTCACGGAAGCTGGAGCCACATTCCGCGATTACGCAGCCAGAGCCTCCGCCGAGATCGAGACAGCCCGGGAGACGATCGTGCCGAACGGCGACCTTCGCGGCCGCTTACGGATCGCCATGTCGCTGTCTTTTGGCCCGACACATTTCTCCCCGATGCTCGCCGAGTTCGCGCGACGGCATCCCCGGCTCTCCATCCATACCGTCTACAGCGACCGCTTCGTCGATTTGGTCGCAGAGGGTTTCGACTGTGCAATCGGGTCGGAACACTGCGGGATTCCAATCTGATGGCGAAGCGCATCGGCCCGATCTATGGAAAGCTGGTCGCAAGCCCGGGCTATATCGCAGCGCATGGCTCACCGGAGACGCCGGGTGATGTCGCCGGTCACGAGGCACTCATGCAGGGCACGGAAAGCTGGCAGTTCATGGATGGTGACAGCACCGTCACGGTCCAGCCGCAGGGGCGCTTCAAGGCTGACAACGGAAATGCTCTCGCCGTTGCCGCCGTGGCAGGGCTAGGGATCGCCTGCCTACCCGATTGCATCACCCAAGGATACGTGGCTACAGGCGCGCTCGTCCCGATCATGACGGGCTATCCGCCGCCGGGAGCCGTGTATGTCATCCGCCCACCCGGCCAGCATCCCCCGCGAAAAATCCGGGTGCTCACGGAACTGCTGATCGAGATGTTGAAGCACGATCCACGTTTTGCGGAGGTAGGTCGGCCGGGCTCGAAAGGCCAAGCCCTGATGCCGGTCATGTGAGTTCCACTTTCCGCGACACAGCTGATCAAGTGTCATGGCTAGGCCTGGACGCAGCGGCTCGCTAGGTCAGCAATCCATGGAGGCGGCTTCCAGGAGATAGGAACGCGCATGAGTTGGAACCCAGCAATTGATCCGGGCTGCCCCGACGAGGTCGGCATGGACGCGATCGAGACCTTGATCGTTCCCCGCGCTCGGGATCTCGGCGGCTTCGAGGTCCGGCGCGCCTTGCCGGCGCCGAAGCGGCAGATGGTCGGACCATTCATCTTCTTCGACCAGGCCGGGCCGGCCGAGCTGCTGACCGGCCGGGGCATCGACGTCCGGCCGCACCCGCATATCGGCCTCGGCACCGTGACATACCTGTTCCGCGGCGATTTTCACCACCGGGACAGCACCGGGGCCGACCAGATCATCCGTCCCGGCGCGCTGAACTGGATGGTCGCTGGCCGCGGTGTGTCCCACTCGGAACGTACAGCAGAAGCCAGCAGAAATGGGCCGAACAGCCTTTTCGGCATCCAGACCTGGGTGGCTTTGCCTGACAGCCATGAGGACGTGCCGCCAAGCTTCGAGCATCATGGCAAGGAGGCGCTGCCGGTGATCGAGGACCGTGGCGTCTCGGTCAGGCTCATCCTCGGCAACGCCTATGGCAAACGCGCACCGGCGACGATGTTCTCGGAGACCTTCTACGCCGATGTCGCGCTCGAAGCAGGAAGCCGGCTGCCGATGCCGGACGATCATGAGGACAGGGCCATCTACATCGTCGAGGGTTCGATCTCGGTCGCGGGCCAGAATTACGAGGCTCCCCAGATGATGGTCTTCCGCCCCGGCGACAGGATCACGGTCGCGGCCGGCGCCAGGGGCGCGCGCCTCATGATCCTCGGCGGCGCGACGCTTGCAGGGCCGCGGTATATCTGGTGGAACTTCGTCGCTTCCTCCAAGGAGCGCATCGAGGAAGCCAAGGCCGAGTGGCGCGCGCAGAACTGGGGGAAGGGACGCTTCGATCTCCCGGTCAACGACCGGGACGAGCACATTCCTCTTCCGGACTGAATGCCGCCGAACATCAGATCGCAGGAGGTTGCCAGCGCGGTAGGCCATCTTAACAGCGTCACCTGCTGCATTGATCCTTCGAGGCGATAGCAATGATCAGAAGAGACAGGTTCACGAACTTGGCGTTCGCAATATACAGGCGCAGGCCAGACTGATTGTAAGACTGTTCGGGGGCGCAGCCTGAACACACGTCGCTTCAGCGCCTCGCACGTCCGGATCCAGCGTTTACAACAGAACCTATCGGTAGGCTGCCGAGCAGCAGGATCAGTGCCGCAGGCCGGCGAGGGTTTCGATCCTCTGGGTCACGGCGGCCAGGCGGGGTCCGATCTCCTGCAGGATGCGCTCCCGGCTCAGCATGAAGGCCGGCGCGCCGCAGTTCACCGCGACGATGCCGCCGGTGCTGAGCGCGAATGCGGCACCGGCGGCATGGACCGTCCGGTTCCAGTCGCCCACCGATATGGTGAAGCCAAGCGCGGCATGCATCTCCCGCGCCTCCTGCAAACCTTGTTGGATCATGGGCCAGCGCTCCGGCTCCGCCAGGGCAAAGCGTGCGTCCAGCGCGGCGCGCTCGGCGTCCGTTGCCACGGCGTAGTACGCGCGGCCCATTGCGGTCAGGCCCAGCGGTACGCGGGAGCCGATGCGGAGCTGCAGCGCCACGGCCGTGCGGGGGGAAAAGTGCTCGATGTACAGCATCGACAGCCCGTCGCGACTGCCGAGAGAGACGGATGCGTTGGTTTCCTCCGCCAAGTGACGCATCAACGGCGCCGCGACCTGGCGGATCGCAAGGTTGTCCAGCGCGAGCTGCCCCAATGGCACCAGCCCCAACCCAAGCTGGTACTTGGCGAAGCGCGGCAGGTAGCTCAGTTGGCCCAGCTTGGTCATCGTGTAGGTCAGGCGGGAGACGGTGGCCTTGGGCAGGCCGGTGCGCTCCGCCAGTTCCTGGTTCCCCAGCACGCTGTCCTCCGCCGTGAAGGCGCGGAGGATATCCATTGCCCGCGCCAGCACCTGGATGAACTGCCGGTCTTCCTCGTCCTCCTCCAGACCTGAAGTGGGCTCGGAGGCTGCTGACTGCCGCTTGCGCATGAAGGAGTCCTCTGCCGGAGAAAACAGGGCACTTGACCGCCCGCCCGGCCTACCGATAGGTCTTGCTTTAAACAGCAGAACTTAATTCTGCATTGTGGAATTACAAGCAAGAACATCGAGGGGAAATGCATGATGGCGGATGCCGGGCTCATCAGCTTGTCCGTGGAAGAAGGCGTCGCGGTCATCCGCATCGCCAACCCGCCGGTGAATGCCCTTGGGGCTGCCGTCCGTGCCGGCCTGGCAGATGCGCTGGCCCATGCCACGGCCGATCCCGAAGTGCGGGCCATCCTGATCACCGCCGAAGGCCGGACCTTCATCGGCGGTGCGGACATTACCGAATTCGGCAAGCCAGCGGTGCCGCCCACGCTGCCCGAGCTGATCGCCGCTCTGGATGCCTGCCCCAAGCCCGTGGTGGCTGCCATTGGCGGCGCGACGCTCGGTGGCGGGCTGGAAATGGCGCTGGCCTGTCATGCACGGGTTGCCTCTGCCGATGCCAAGCTAGGTTTGCCTGAGGTCAAGCTCGGGTTGGTGCCAGGGGCGGGGGGAACGCAGCGCCTGCCGCGGCTCATCGGCGCCGCGCAGGCCTTGCCGCTGATCCTCGAGGGCACCGCCGTCGACGCGGCGCAGGCCTTGCGCCTCGGCATGGTGGAAGAGGCGTCGGAGGGCGACCTGCTTCCCGCCGCACGGCGGCGTGCCCTGGCCCTGGCGGAAGCCGGCGGTGCGCTGCCTCGTATCCGGGACCGCCAGGACAGGCTCGGCCCGCGCGAGGCTTTCGAGGCGGCCGCGGCGGCAGCCTCAAAGCGCGCCGCCGGAAATCCGGCTGCCCTTGCCTGCATCGACTGCATCCGCGCCGCCTTCGAGAAACCTTTCGACGCCGCTCTGGCCTTCGAGCGCGAGACCTTTCTGCGGCTGATGCAGGACGAACGGTCCAAGGCCCTGCGGCACGTCTTCTTCGCCGAACGCGCAATCGCGCGGATCCCGGGCCAGCCCCGCGACGTCATGCCCCGACGCGTCGGGCGCGCGGCGGTGGTCGGCGCCGGCACCATGGGCGGCGGCATCGCCATGGTCTTCGCCAATGCCGGCATCCCCGTGACGGTGATCGAGACGGCGCAGGAGGCGCTGGACCGGGGGCTCGCACGCGTGGCGGCGAACTACGCCACCTCCGTGCAGCGCGGCAGCCTCCTGCCGGAGGAACGCGACCGCCGCATGGCGCTGATCGAGGGCCGGCTGGGACTGGACGCGGCGGCCACGGCCGACGTGGTGGTGGAAGCGGTGTTCGAGGATCTTGGGCTGAAGCGCGAGATCTTCGCCCATCTGGACCGCGTCGCTAGGCCGGGCGCGCTGCTGGCCAGCAACACCTCCTACCTCGACATCGACGCGATGGCCCAGGCCACGGGCCGCCCCGGGGATGTGCTGGGGATGCATTTCTTCTCCCCCGCCAATGTCATGAAGCTGCTGGAAGTGGTGCGCGGCGCGGCCACCTCGCCTGACGCCCTGGCCACGGCGGTGGAGCTGGGGCGGCGTCTGGGCAAGGTGCCAGTGGTGGTGGGCGCCTGCCACGGCTTCGTCGGCAACCGCATGCTGGCCCGCCGCACCGCCCAGGCCGAACGCCTGCTGCTGGAAGGCGCGGCGCCGGAGGAGGTGGACGCCGCGCTGGTGGAATTCGGCTTCCGCATGGGGCAGTTCGCCATGATCGACCTGGCCGGCCTCGATATCGGCTGGCGCGTCCGCAAGGCTACCGGCAAGACCGCGCCGGTGGCCGACGCATTGTGCGAAGCCGGGCGGCTCGGTCAGAAGGCTGGGCGCGGCTACTACAGCTACCCCGACGGTGCCCGCCAAGGCGTACCCGACCCCGCCGTGCACGAACTGATCGGACGCATCGCCGCGCAGCTCGGCATCCCCCGGCGCGAGATCGGGCGGGAGGAGATCACGGAACGGCTGATCCTTCCCATGATCGACGAGGGCGCGCGCATTCTGGAGGAAGGCATCGCCGCGCGGCCCGGCGATATCGACGTGGTCTGGCTGAACGGCTACGGCTGGCCCGCTTGGCGCGGCGGCCCGATGTACCATGGCGACGTCCTGGGCGCCGCCACGGTGGCGCGGCGGCTGGAAGCCCATGCCGAGCGCTCCGGTGACGCGTCCCTGCGCCCCTCCACCGCCCTGGATCGGCTGGCGCGGGACGGGCAGGAATTCGGGGCCCTGGCGAGGGCGACGGCGTGAGTGCCCGCCCGCCACACCCCTGGGAGGCCGCCTATCCGCCAGGCTGCCGCTGGGATGCCCCGGTGCAGACCAGCACCTTTCCCGCGCTGTTCGACAAGCTGGTGGCCGATGGCGGTACGCGGCCGGCGCTGCGCTACCGCAGGGCCAGGCTTACCTACGCGGAACTTGGCGCGCTGGTGGCGCAGGCGGCCGGCGCCTTCCGTCAACTGGGCGTCGAAAAAGGGCAGGCCGTGGCGCTCTATTTGCCCAACACGCCCTGGCATCCCGTCTGCTTCTTCGCGCTGACCTGCCTGGGCGCGCGGGTGGTGCATCTCAGCGCGCTGGATGCGCGGCGGGAACTGGCGCATAAGCTGGCCGACAGCGGCGCGCGGCTGGTGGTGACCACCGATTTCGCATCGCTGCTGCCGCAGGCAGCGTGGTTGCTGGACAGTGGCGCCGTCGACCGCGTGCTGGTCGGCGAGGATGCCCGCTGGGGCGGTGAGCCCGTTGGCGAGCTTCCGCCCGGCCTGACGCCCCTGTCCCCGCTGATGGCGGAGGCGGCGCCCGTCCTGGCTTGGCCGGATGCGGCGCCCGAGGACGTCGCGCTGCTGCAATACACTGGCGGCACCACCGGCCTGCCCAAGGGCGCCATGCTGACCCACGGCAACCTGACCGCCGCCGTCGGCATCTACCAGAACTGGGACGATGGGGAATACCTGGTGCCGGGCGAGCAACGCATCATGGGCGTGCTGCCGCTGTTCCACATCTACGCGTTGACCACCGTGCTGCTGCGCCACCTGGCCGACGGCAACGAGGTGCTGCTGCACCCGCGCTTCGATGCCGGGGCGGTGCTGCGCGACATCGCGGAGCAGCGCGTCACGCTGATGACCGGCGTGCCGACCATGTGGATCGCGCTGCTGAACCACCCGGATGCGGGGCGGACCGATTTCTCCTCCCTGCATGCCTGCGTCTCCGGCGGCGCACCGCTGCCGTTTGAGGTAGGGCAGAAGGTGGAGCGGCTATTCGGCCAGCGGCTGCGCATCGGCTGGGGCATGACCGAGACCTCGCCCGCCGGCACCCGCGTGCCCGTGGGCGCGCCGCTGCGCCCCGGGCTGATCGGCGTTCCCCTGCCGGGGATCGAGATCCGCATCGTCTCGCTGGACGACCCCGGCCGCGAGGTGCCGGCGGGGGAGGCGGGGGAGATCGCGATCCGCGGGCCCAACGTCTTCCGCGGCTACTGGAACAAGCCCGTCGACACGGCGGAGGCCTTCCGGGACGGCTGGTTCCTGACCGGCGACCTCGGGCGGCTGGATGCGGACGGGTTGTTCTCGCTGCTGGACCGGCGCAAGAACATGATCATCTCGGGCGGCTTCAACGTCTATCCCGCCGCCGTCGAGAGCGCCCTCTACGAGCATCCCGACATCGTGGAGGCCATCGTCATCGGCATCCCCGACGAATACCGCGGGCAGTCCGCCAAGGCCTTCGTGACGCTGCGGGAGGGCGCGCCCGAGTTGACGCTCGATGCGCTGAAGGACTTCCTGCACGACCGCCTGGGCCGGCACGAAATGCCCGCCGCCCTGGAAATTCGCCACAGCCTGCCGCGCAGCCCCGCCGGCAAACTGCTGGCCAGCGTCCTTGTCGCCGAAGAGCGCGCCCGTTCCGGCGCGCGGGAGCACCAGCCGTGACCGATGCCGTGATTGTCTCCACCGCGCGCACGCCCATCGGGCGGGCTTATCGCGGCAGCCTGAACAACACCCACGGCGCCGACCTGACCGCCCACGCCATCGGCGCCGCACTGGCCCGGGCGGGCGTGGAGCCCGAGGCCGTGGAGGAGGTGATCCTCGGCTGCGGCTATCCGGAAGGCGCCACGGGCGGCAACGTGGCCCGCCACGCGGCGCTGCGCGCGGGTCTGCCGGTCTCCTCCGCCGCGCAGACGGTCAGCCGCTTCTGCGCCTCGGGCCTGGAAGCCATCGCCGCCGCCGCCAAGCGCATCATCGTGGACAAGGTGCCGGTAGCGGTCGCGGGCGGGGTGGAATCCATCAGCCTGGTGCAGCCGCACGTGAACCGCGCCGGCTACCGCAACGCTTGGCTGGAAGCGCACCGGCCGCACATCTACGACACCATGATTGACACCGCGGACCTGGTCGCGGAGCGCTACGGCATCTCCCGCGAGGCGCAGGACGCCTTCGCGCTGGAAAGCCAGCGGCGCACCGCCGCCGCCCAGCAGTCCCGGCGCTTCGATGATGAGATCGTCCCCATCGCCGCCATTCGCAGCGTGCCGGACAAGGATGGCAGCACGCCCCGGCTGGAAGAGGTGACGCTGGAGAGGGACGAGGGCAACCGGCCCGACACCTCCGCCGAAGGGCTGGCGAAGCTGAAGCCGGTCAAGGAAGGCCGCTTCATCACCGCCGGCAATGCCAGCCAGCTCTCGGACGGCGCCAGCGCCAGCGTGCTGATGTCGGCGGAGGAAGCGGCGCGGCGCGGCATCGCCCCACTGGGCATCTTCCGCGGCCTGGCCGTGGCGGGCTGCGAGCCTGAGGAGATGGGCATCGGCCCCGTCTTCGCCGTGCCGCGCCTGCTGGCCCGGCACGGGCTGCGCGTGGACGACATCGACCTGTGGGAGCTGAACGAGGCCTTCGCTTCCCAGTCCATTTATTGCCGGGACCAGTTAGGCCTCGACCCCGCCAAGGTGAACGTGAATGGCGGGGCTATCTCCATCGGCCACCCCTTCGGGATGAGCGGGGCGCGCATGGTCGGGCACGCGCTGCTGGAAGGCCAGCGGCGAGGCGCTCGCTTCGCCGTGGTGACCATGTGCGTCGCCGGCGGCCAGGGCGCGGCCGGGCTGATCGAGTTGAGCTGAGGGAGAACGAGCATGGACCTGCGTTTCACGCCTGAGGAAATCGCCTTCCGCGACGACCTCCGCCGCTTCTTCCGCACCGAAATCCCCGAGCACATCCGCCGCAAGGTGGGGGAGGGGCGGCACCTGTCGCGCGAGGACCTCGTCACCTCCCAACGCATCCTGAATGCCGCCGGCCTCGCCACGCCCAACTGGCCGGTGGAATGGGGCGGCAAGGACTGGTCGCCGGTGCAGCGCTACATCTTCACGGAGGAGCTGCAGCGCGCCGCGGTGCCGCTGCCGCTGCAGTTCAATGTCTTCATGGTTGGCCCCGTGATCGCCACCTTCGGCTCGGACGAGCAGAAGAAGAAGTTCCTGCCGGCCACGGCCAACCTCGACATCTGGTGGTGCCAGGGCTTCTCCGAGCCCGGCGCCGGCTC
>NZ_RFLX01000067.1 GCF_003696345.1 Teichococcus wenyumeiae
TCTGGTGATTGACCGGCCGAACCAGGTCTGGTGCACCGATTTGACGTACATTCCGATGCGCCGGGGCTTTCTCTATCTGGCCCAGGTGATGGACCGGGCGACGAGCAAGGTGCTGTCCTGGCGGGCGTCGAACACCATGGATGTGGAGTTCTGCCTCGAAGCCCTGGAAGAAGCTCTGGCCCGATATGGAGGGCCTGAGATCTTCAACACCGATCAAGGTGGCCAGTTCACTTCACCGCGGTTCACCAGCGTGCTGCAACGCGCTGGAGTGCGCATCTCCATGGATGGGCGGGGCCGCTGGATGGACAACGTGTTTATCGAACGGCTCTGGTGCAGCCTGAAGTATGATTGCGTCCACCTGCATGCCTTCGAAACCGGATCCGAGCTGCGAGCCGGGCTCAGCAGCTGGATCAGCTACTACAATGCCCGGCGGCCGCATTCTGCCATAGCCGGGTGCATTCCCGACGAGGCAGACGGGGCAGCCGGGATGGAGAGACTGGCGGCCTGACACCAACCAGAACCGAGCTTATCCCAGCCGCCAATCTGTCCGGCAGATGGGGACCACCTCACCGCCACAGGCAGGGCAGGCGGGTTCAGCGCGCCATTTCAGCCTCTTCAAGCAACCAACCACGCAGCGCTGTCAGGCCTGGATCAAGATGTCGGCTCGCTTGGTGAAGCAACGTGAACGACCGGCTGGTGGGTCGGATAAAATGATGTGGCGCCACGACACGGCGTGCAGCGAGATCCGCTCCAGCCAGCGCTCGGATGGCGAGCGCGACCCCTAGGCCTTCCGCAGCCGCGTCGACGGCCAGTGCGATGCTGTCAAAGGATAGCCCGGCATGAGGATCACGGCCTTTCATTCCCGCTGCGTTCAGCCAGCGCGCCCAGTCCTCCGGACGCTGGCGCGAATGCAGCAACGTTACGCGCTGCCAGTCGCATCCACTGGCCGTGGCCGGTGAGCAGACCGGCATCATCTCGATCGGTACCAGCCTCTGCATTGCCATGCCAGGTCGGGGCTGCATGTCGGTCACAGCGATCGCTGCGTCGAAGGTGCCCGGCACCATCGCTGCCGGGTCGGTGCAAGTCTGCAGATCAATCTCAAGGTCCGGGTGCCGCTCACGCAGTTGGTGCCAGCGCGGGATCAGCCAGCGGCTGGCGAAGAGCGAGTAGACCCCGAGCGTGAGCCGCCCTGGCGCCGCCTGCCGGATCTTGTTCACCCCCGCCGCGACGCAGTCGAAGCCGTCCCGCGCGGCTGCGAAGAGCATCTCGCCAGCCGGGGTAAGCGCCAGCCCGGTGGCGCTACGCAGGAACAGGCTAACGCCAAGCTCGTGCTCCAACTGCCGCACCCCACGGCTGACCGCGCCAGGAGTGACGGCAAGCTCGTCCGCCGCCCGAGTGACGCTCAGGTGACGTGCGGCCGCCTCGAAGTTCCGTAGGGCGGTCAGGGAAGGAAGACGCCGGATCCTCATGGGCTTGAGCCTAGCTCAACGGCCCCAGCAAACAAATCGATTGGCAGGCGGACCCCGCTCCGGGGAGCCTCCTCAGCAGAAAAACTGGAGGTAACGCATGCACATCCGTCCCCTGGTTCCGCCCTCCGGCGCAGCCGCCATCCCCGACAGCCATGGGCTGAACCTGTACCGCGCGGATTCCGACCTCGCCCGGCTGGCACGCCTGTACCTGCCTCCCGATCTGGTCGAGCATCTTGCGCCACATCTCGACCGGCTGGGCCGGTTGGCGGGCGGCGAGCTCGATGCCCTGGCTCATCAGGCCGACCGCAACCCGCCGGAGCTGCGGCACCGGACCCGCCGCGGCGAGGATCTGCAGTCGGTCGACTATCATCCGGCCTATCGGGATATGGAGCAGCTCGCTTTCGGCGAGTTCGGCTTGGCGGCCCTATCGCACCGCGGAGGGGTACTGGGCTGGGACGCTCCCATGCCACCGGCTGCCAAGTACCTGCTGACCTACCTCTTCGTGCAGGCCGAGTTCGGCCTCTGCTGCCCCGTCAGCATGACCGACAGCCTCACCCGGACCCTGCGCAAGTTCGGCGATCCGGCCCTGGTGGCCCGTTACCTCCCCGCCCTGACCAGCCAGGACCTGGACGCGCTCGACCAGGGTTCGATGTTCATGACGGAGCAGGGAGCGGGCTCGGACATCGCCGCGACGGCGGTGACGGCCTCGCCGCGCGAGGACGGCAGCTGGTCGCTCAACGGCGACAAATGGTTCTGCTCCAACCCCGATGCCGCGCTCGCCATGGTGCTGGCGCGCCGCGAGGGTGGGCCGCCCGGGCTGAAGGGCGTGTCGCTCTTCCTGCTGCCGCGCCGCCTGCCGGATGGCACGCCGAACCACCACCGCATCGTCCGGCTGAAGGACAAGCTCGGCACCCGCTCCATGGCCTCGGGCGAGGTGACGATGAACGGCGCCGTAGCCTGGCTGGTGGGCGAGCCGGAGGCGGGCTTCCGGCAGATGGCCGACATGGTGAACAACTCCCGCCTGTCCAACGGCGTCCGCGCTGCGGGCATGATGCGGCGCGCCACCACGGAAGCGCTGTTCATCGCGCATCGCCGCGTGGCCTTCGGCAGGCGTCTGGTCGAGATGCCGCTGATGCAGCGCCAACTCGCCAAGCTGCTGGTGCCGACCGAGCAGGCCCGCAGCATGGCCTTCCAGGCCGCCGAGGCGCTGCGGCGTGCCGATGCGGGGGAGGAGGGCGCCTATGCCCTCCTGCGCATCCTTACTCCACTGCTGAAGTTCCGCGCCTGCCGTGACGCCCGGCGGGTGGCCGGCGACGCGATGGAGGTGCGCGGGGGCTGCGGATACATCGAGGAATGGCCGGATGCCCGGCTGGTGCGCGACAGCCATCTCGGCAGCATCTGGGAGGGCACCAGCAACATCGTGGCGCTCGACGTGCTGCGCGCCGCCGCGCGGGAAGGATCGCTGCCGGTGCTGCGCGCGCATGTGCATGGGCTTCTCGGCAATGGTGCAGCGCTGCCAGAGGCGGCGCCCGCTCTCGACCGTGCCATCGCCCTGGCCGACAGGGCGCAGGAGGATCCAGCCCTGGCGCGCCAGGCGGCCTCGGCGCTCTACCACCTGACCTCGGCGGCGGCCATGGCCTGGGAGGCGGCACGCCTTGGCACGCCACGGCGGCTTGCCCTGGCCCGGCTGGTGCTGCGGCACCGCGTGCTGCCACGCGACCCGCTGGAGTCCGAGGAGGCCGAGCTGCGGGATCTGCTGGAAGATCCGGGCACCGGGCAGGGAGACACCGCATGAAGACGACCCGGCGTTCCATGTTGGCCCTGGCTGCGGTGGGGGGTCTGGCCCGGCCCGCTCTGGCGCAGCCCGGCGGCAGACCGGTGCTGCTGATCGTGCCCTTCGCGCCCGGCGGGCCTACCGACCTGATCGCCCGGCGCCTCGCCCTTGGCCTCGGTGAGCCCTTGGGCCAGGTCGTCGTGGTCGAGAACCGGCCCGGCGCCGGTGGCAACATTGGTGCCGAGTTCGTTGCCCGCAGCGCGCCGGATGGCCAGACCATCCTGTTCGGCACCTCGGGCCCGCTGGCCATCAACCGAATGCTCTACCCCGACCAGACCTATGACCCGGTCAAGGACTTCGCCCCGATCGCGCCGCTGGGCCGCATCCCGAACGTCCTCGCGGTGAATGCCAGGGTGCCCGCGCGAACCGTGCCCGAACTGGTGGCGCTGGCGAAAAAAGAGAAGCTGTCGTTCGGCTCCTCCGGCAACGGCGCCTCCTCGCATCTGGCTGGCGCGCTGTTCAACCGCATGGCAGGCACCAACATCGAGCACATCCCGTACAAGGGCACCGGCCCGGCGTTGAACGACCTGCTGGCCGGGCATGTCGCCATGGTCTTCACCGACGTGCTGACGGCCCTGCCGCACATCCAGGGCGGACGCGTTCGAGGGCTTGGGGTGACCACCTTAGAACGGTCGGCCGTGCTGCCAGATCTCCCAACCGTGGCGGAGCAGGGCCTGCACGGGAATGACGCCTCGGTCTTCTTCGGACTTACGGTCGCCATCGCGACACCTGAGCCGGTCCGGGAGAGGCTGCGTGGCGCCTTCGTCAGAGCTGTTGGCCAGCTGGAGATCCGCCGCTTCCTGGAGAGTCAGGGGATGCAAGTGGCGCCCGACCTGACCGGCGCGGCACTGAGCTCGCTGATGGAAACCGAGAGAGCCCGTTGGGCTCGTGTGATCCAGGAGGCCAGTGTGCGAGCTGACTGACGGACAGATGCTTGCGCGCGCCAGTCCCAGGGCTCACGCAGCAGGTCGAGGACCATGAGACTGTGGGCGGCGCTGCCGCTCACATTGACCGGGTTCGGCTGAGCCCTTGATGGCCGCCGTCCCCTCGCGCTGCCGTGGCTTGGCCTCGGACGCGTCCAGCCTGATGACGGGCACGATCGTGAACGCCGACGGCGGGTATGCATGCATCGGAGGACAGCCGTGCGGCTGCCCTCAGGTTTCCCTGGTGCGTCTGGCCTCCTCAGTCGGCTCTGGCGCCGGAGGCGTGAACGATGGAAGCCTGCCGCGGCACCTCCGTCGCGAGAAAGGCGGTGACGCGATCGGGGGCGCCCGTCTGGATCGTCAGGCCCATGTCGGAGACGCGCTCCCGCGTGGCGGGAGCGGCGAGGACGTCGTTGAGCGTGCCGTTCAGGCGTGCGATCACCTCCGCCGGTATGCCCGTCGGCGCCAGGAGCGCGAAGCAGGTCTCGCTGACCAAGCCAGGGTAGCCAGCCTCCGCCGTCGTGGGCACCTCAGGCAGAACGGCGGAACGACGCTCCGAGAACACCACCAGCACCTTCAGGGTGGATGCCCGGACATGGGGCACGGTCATCGGGATGACCGGGAAGATGGCTTGCAGCCGCCCGCCCGCGAGGTCGGCCATCGGGCCGCCCGGCGTCGGATAGGGGATGTGGACCAGGGCGCCATCGGCCTTCTGGTTCAGCATCTCGCCCGCGATGTGCCAGGAACTCCCCACGCCGGTCGTGCCGTAGGAGACCGCGCCGGAATGCGCACGCGCGTAGTCGAGAAAGCCGGGGAGGGAGGACGCCGGGAAGGTGGGAGAAACCGCCAGGACGTTCGGCGTGCAGCCCACCATGCCGACGGGCACGAGGTCGCGGCTCGGATTCCAGCCCACGTCCCGGTAGAGGGCGAGATTGGTGGCGAGCGGCCCGGTCCAGGAGAGGACGACCGTGTAGCCGTCTGGCTTGGCGCGGGCGGCCTGGGCCATGCCGACGTTGCCACCCGCGCCGGGGCGGTTCACCACGACGATCGACTGGTTCAGGCGCTTGCCCATCTCTTCGGCCAACAGGCGCGCGAGCGGATCGGATGACCCGCCCGGCCCCGAGGGCAGCACCATCGTGATGGGCTGGCCCGCAGGCCAGCCTTCCGCCCATGCGGGGGACACGATGACGGCGCCGAGCAGCGCCGCAGCGACCCGGACCACCGCTGGGGCCATCACGTCGCCTCCTTCGCGAGGGCTTCCGTCAACACGACGCGCGTCGGCACCAGCTCGCGCGGAACGAGGCAGGAGTTCAGGCCCACCACCGGGCGGACCCGCGATCCCAGGCTGCTGGTGGCCCACTTGCCGGTCCCGGCGAGCCCGTTCACCGCCAAGGGATCGACCTCGCGGCGGAGCTTGTCCGCCTCGGCGCGGCTCGACGTCTTCAGGCCGATGCGCAGGATGACCTCGTAGGGCTCGTGCTCCATGGGCGGCGACGCCTCGCGGTGCACGGCGTTGATGCCGAGGTAGTCGAAGCGGATCTCCTCGGCCCGTAGCTCGATCCTGCGGAAGCGTTCCTTCAGCAGTTCCTCGGTAGCACGGGCCCGGGCCAGGGCGCCGGGGCCAGCGAAGATCACCATCTCCTCCGTCATGAAGCCCTCGCGCAGGCCCACCAGGACTTTTAGGGTCGGGGGCTTGGGCCGCCCTGAGCCTGGCTCGATGAGAATCTCCACCTCGTCCTGGCCAACCTGCTCGAAGCGCACCCTCGTCAGGTCCGTCACGCAGTCGGGGCAGAGGTACTCCGCCGGGTTGCCGACCTCGTAGAGGAGTTGCTCCTTGCAGGTGGCTGGCGTGAGCAGGCCGCCGCTGCCGGGCAACTTGGACAGGATCACCCGGCCCTCGCTCACCTCCGCGATGGGGTTGCCGACCTCCGCCAGGCGGGGGACGTCCTTGTAGCCGGGGTCGGCGAAGTAGCCGCCGCAGACCTGTGCCCCGCATTCCATGATGTGGCCAATGATCATGCCTCGCGCCATGCGTTCATGGTCCTCCAGGGACCAGCCGAACTCGTGCGCCATGGGGCCGAGATAAAGGCAGGCGTCGGCGACCCGGGTGGTGACCACGACGTCGGCGCCGTGCGCCAGGGCCTCCACGATCCCGGCCGCGCCCATGTAGGCCTCGGCCGAGACGACCGCGTCCTGTCGCTCGGCGACCGGCCGCCCGTTCTCGAGGAAGTTGACGCCGAGCTCGGTGATGCGGTCGGTCAGGATGCCGCCATCGACGGCGGCGACCCGCAGGTCTTCAATGCCCAGCTCCCCGGCCAGTTCCACCAGGCGGCGGGCTGCGCCGACCGGGTCGAGCCACCCCTGGTTGGTGATGATCCGCACCCCCTGCGCCTTGGCCTGCCGCAGGATCGGCTCCATGCGGGCCACCAGGTAGGGATCGTAGAGCGGGGTCGCGTCGTTCTCCAGGCGCGATGCCTGGGCCGCGCTCATGGTGACCTCGGACATGGTCTCGAAGCACAGGTAGTCGAGGTCGCCACGGTCGAGCAGGTCGGCCGCTGGTTCGAAGCGGTCCCGGGACCAGGCCGTGGCGGAGCCGAGGCGGATGGACTTGCCCTCGCCCTGCGGTGAGGCCGGTCGGGGCGCCTGCGCCGCTGCGCGGCGGTGCCCGGACGGCAGGCGCAGCGGCAGGGTCAGCATGAGCGAGGACAGGGCCTTGCCGGATTCCTCGAAGGCGAGGGTGCGCGACCGGCCGCCTTCGAGCACCTCATCGAGGACAAAGTTCAGGGCGCCGATGGATGGCACCTCGTAGCGCGTGATGCTGCCCTTGGTGATCGGGCCGAAGACGGAGCGCACCGCCTCCACCGTCACCTGCTCGAGAAGGAGCGGGTAGTCAGCCTCGTCGAAGGCGATCACTGAGACCATCGAGCTGTTGCCCTTCTCGCCCGAGCGGGCATGGGCAATTTCGCGGAGCAAAACCGTCCGTGTCGGCGCGGTGTCAGTCAATGGTCGCTCCTGTCATTCTTACGACCTCCGCCCACTTGGCGATGTCGGATTGGAGGAAGTTGCGGAACTCGTCCGGGCCGCTGCCCACCAGGGTGAAGCCCTGCTGCGTCAGCTGCGCCCTGAGCGCCTCGTCGTCGGCGGCGGCGGCAACGACCTTCCGCAGGCTTGCCACGATGCTCGGAGGGAGGCGGGCCGGGCCGAACAGCCCCATCCAGGCCGTGGCGTCGAAATTCTCCACGCCCTGCTCGCCCGGCGTCGGGGTGTTCGGCAGGAGGGGCGTGCGCTCCGGCGACAGCACGGCGATCGCCTTGATCTGCCCGCCCTGGATGTTCGAGGCCAGCGACGGCACCTGGTAGATGACGATGGGGACGTGACCGGCCATCGTATCGGTGATGGCCTGCCCGATCTCCCGGTACGGGACGTGGTTCATCAGCGCGCCGGTACGCGCCTTCAGCAGCTCGCCCGCCAGTTGCCCCGAGGACCCGACCCCACCCGTCGCGAAGTTCATCCCGCCGCGCCGCCGGGTGAGGGCGGCGAGCTCGGGGATGGTGCTGGCGGGAAGGTCCTTGCTCACGGCCAGGACGTTCGGGAAGTAGGCGACCAAGGAGATGGGGGAGAAGTCTTCCATCACCTGGTACGGGATGTTCGCCATCATCGAGGCGTTGATCGAGTGGGACGAAATCGTTCCCATCACCAGCGTATAGCCGTCGGCCGCAGAGCGGGCGACGGCGACGCTGCCGAGTGTGCCACCGGCGCCAGCGCGGTTCTCGACGATCACTGGCTGGCCGAGATCCGCTGACATGCGGCGCGCGATGACGCGGGCAAGGATGTCGGTGCTGGACCCGGCCCCGTAAGGCACGATCAGGGTGACGGGCCGCGATGGGTATGAGCCGGCCTGCGCCAGGGCTGGCCGCGAGAGCCCGAGGGCGGCCGTCAGGCAGCAGACGCCGCGCCGCGAGAGCAACGTGTCCATCGTCTTTCCTGTGTCTCCTCACGGCGCGGAACTTCATGGCCCCGAGCCTTTCCATGACCCTAGGAATCAGCGCATAACAGCGTCAAACCGTACATTCAGATCATTTGATCGGAACCAGAGATCAATGACGGAAGCGGATGTCCTAAGGGCGCTGCGGGACGTGAACGTTCAGCACATTCTCAGCTTCCTCGTGGTAGCCGAGGTCGGCGGCTTCCGGAGCGCGGCGGAGCAACTCCACATCTCCCAGTCGGCGCTGAGCGTGCAGGTGCGCCAGCTCGAGGCGGCCCTGCAGGTCCAGCTTCTCCACAGGACCACCCGCTCCGTCAGCCTGACACCGCAGGGCAGGGCCGCACGGATCGCGCTTGGCAGGGTCTGCGGTGACTTGCGCCGTGTTGTCGCGGAACTCCGCGACGAGGCGGCCCTGCAGCGCGGCCTCCTTGCCATCGTCGCGCTACCTTCCATGGCCGCGACGATCCTGCCCAAGCTGGTACGGAACTTTACCGCAAAGCACCCCGGCATTGAGGTCCGTCTGCGCGACACGGATTCACGGTCGGCGCTGGCGATGATCCGGCGAGGTGAGGTCGACCTGGGCATCATGTCCCGCCCTCCCTCCGCCGACGCCCTGCACTTCACGCCGCTATTCATGGACGAGTACCTCGTCGTCTCGCCCGGAGCAGGCCGGCGCCCTCCCGGCAAGCGCGTCCCGCTGGAGAGTCTCCGGGGCAGGGCGCTGGTGCTGAACCCGCGTGGAGTTGACCTGCGGGAAAGCCTTGAGGTGCTGTTTGAACGGGCGGGCATCGCCCTCCGGCCAGCCCAGGAGATGATCGCGAACAGCTCCCTCGTCGCACTGGTCGCGGAAGGGCTCGGGACGACGATCCTGCCAAGGGCGGCCCTCAGCGGCCTCCGCCTATCAGGCTGCCAGGTCGCCCCGCTCCATCCCCCTGCCGCGCGGGAGGTAGGAGGTGTCACCTTGCCCGAGCGGTCGGCGGGCCCCGCCGTCCGCGCCTTCCTCGCCCTCGCAGGCGAACTGAGGTCGGGTGAGATGGCCTCCTCGCGCATGCCGACGGCCACCGCTTGAAGCACGTGCCCGGCCAGATGCCGCAGCACCGCCTAACGGTGATGCGGACGATGCCACCGACCCGCTCGTAGGCGAAGGCGAACCCGCCGTCGGCGCCGCGTGCCAGTTCCAGCATCCACGAACCGTCGCCGCCCGCCACGACCGGTGCTTGTCCTTCCGGCCGCGCCAGCGAGGCAGGGACGTGGCGGTGAACGTGGTGTCCTTGGCGACATGTATGGTCCTTCTTCGTACACGCACCTGGTGAGAGGCGCAGAAGGTCTCCCGACCGTCCTGTGGCGCAAAAGCGCGCGGAGGCTCTCAAGCCCTGGCCTTAATCTCCGGAAGGCAGTGCCGGACCATGGTGTCCAGTTCCCGCGGCCAGGCGAAGAAATTGAAGACATAGGGGTTGGATGCCGCGTAGTCCGAGGGGTCCGAGCTGGCCTGTTGCATGGTGGCGCGGTCAAGGGCTGAGGCAGGCCACCACCTTCCCTCCAGAACGAAGCAGGTGACGTAGTCCAGCGCATCCAGGAAGGCAGGCACCGCCCAGGTCGAACCTTCCCGATGCCGCTCCTCCAGTTCGAGCGTCATGACCGGGCGACAGCGAAGCAGGGTGTCGCGCGCGCCCCGCAGGACCTCGTACTCGGCGCCTTCCGCATCGACCTTCATCGCGGTCAGGTCATGCAGGGCGAAGCTGTCGAGCGTAACGACCGGCACCTGTACCTTCTCGGCGCTGACGCGCGGACCGAAGCCCGCAAACTTCTTGACCAGGGAAGCCCATTGCTCCTGGCGGACCCCCTCCACCACCGGCGTTGAGAGCGTCAGCTGGCCGGGCGCATCACCCAGAGCCTGTGGAAGCAGTTCAATCGACGCGATGCCCGCGCAGGCGACAGATAGCCGGGCGAAGGCGGCCGGGAGTGGCTCGAAGGCCAAGACACGCGCGCCGGGAAGACGGCTCAGCGGCAAGGTAAGAAGGCCCTCGTGCGCGCCGACATCCACGAGGCTGCCGGGGCGGTACAAGGCTGTTAGGAAGCGAAGTTCGTCCACTGCTCCCATCCGACCCTGTGCATGGCACTATGGCGCCGCTGGATCAGGCGGCACAAGCCACCACGTGTGAATAGGCGTCCAACCCTGGCCCCATGAAAACGGCTCCTATACCTTTGAGGTTTCTGCTGATTTCTCTCAGAGAGCGGGGTTCCAATCGGCGCCGACCGGGACCTCGGCATACAACCCGATCTGCAAGCAGATCCAACAGGTTATAAGTTATGCAGGGTGGCGTCCCGATTGGATGCTGAAATGTTGATTTTCGCTGAGACCTGACCCGGGAGGGGTCAGAGTTTTCGCTGAGAAATGACCCGTGTCTGTTCACCTCCTCGGCC
>NZ_RFLX01000068.1 GCF_003696345.1 Teichococcus wenyumeiae
CAGGCGACCGAAGTGGCAATTGCTACGAACGTCCTGAACCGCATGCTTGACCTTGGACGTCCGGAGTGGGCCCGACTTGCCTGGGTCGCGTCCCTGGACGTGGTGTAGGCCCTGACTGCCTTTGAGGTGGCGGTCACCGCGGTGGTTCTCGGTAGGGTTGGGTTGCTGAGACCTGCAATCCTGACCTGGAGCCGACCGCGATGACCGACGACAAGACTGCTCTTCGGGAGCTTCTGGAGAAAGGCTCTGATGCGAGCTTTCTCCGCGAGATGATCGGCTTTGCCGCCCAGAGGCTGATGGAGCTGGAGGTGGGCGAGGTGACGGGAGCCGCCCCAGGCGAGCACTCCCCGGACCGGCTGGTGCAGCGGAATGGCTACCGGGACCGCGACTGGCAGACCCGGGCGGGCACGGTCGAGCTCCGGATCCCCAAGCTTCGGAAAGGGAGCTACTTCCCAGCCTTCCTCGAGCCCCGTCGGACCGCTGAAAAGGCGCTGACCGCGGTGATCCAGGAGGCCTACGTCCACGGCATCTCCACCCGCTCCGTCGACGACCTGGTCCGGGCCATGGGGCTGGAGGGCGTCAGCAAGAGCCAGGTGTCCCGGCTCTGTGCCGAGATCGACGATCGGGTGCGCGACTTCCTGACCCGCCCCATCGAGGGTGACTGGCCCTATCTCTGGCTGGACGCCACCTACGTGAAGGTCAGGGAGGCGGGCCGGATCGTCTTGGTTGCCGTTACCATCGCGGTGGGCGTCAATGCGGATGGGCGCCGCGAGGTGCTCGGCATGGCGGTGGGGGCGTCCGAGGCAGAACCCTTCTGGCTCGACTTCCTCCGCAGTCTTGCCCGCCGGGGTCTGGCCGGGGTCAAGCTGGTGATCTCAGACGCCCACGAGGGCTTGAAGGCCGCCGTGACGAAGGTCCTTCGGGCGACATGGCAACGCTGCCGCGTCCACTTCGCCCGCAACGCGCTGGCCCATGCAGGCAAGTCGCAGCGCCGTATTGTCTCGGCCTGGATCGGCACCGCTTACGCGGAGCCGGACGCGGAGGGTGCGAAGCAGCAATGGAGGATGGTAGCCGACCAACTCCGCCCGAAGGTCCCAAAGCTTGCAACTCTGATGGACACCGCTGAGGAAGACGTCCTCGCCTACATGAACTTCCCCGCCGCCCACAGGGCGAAGCTGCACTCAACAAATCCCATCGAGCGCCTGAACGGCGAGATCAAGCGGCGCACCGACGTCGTCGGCATCTTTCCCAACGAGGCTGCCGTCGTGCGGCTGATGGGCGCCATCCTGCTCGAGCAGTCCGATGAGTGGGCCACTCAGCGCTCCCGCTACATGACCCTGGAAGCCATCAGCGCCGTCAGCGATACTGCCAGCGTCAGGCTCTCCGCCGTGCCAGCCTGATCCGGCAGTTCAGCCCGCCGGGAACCATCGCTCCTACACCACGCGATGGGACACGACCCTTGCCTGACCCGAGCTACCCGTAAGGCTCACCGCGCCCAAGCCGCTAGTCCGTGCAACAAGGTCAGGGCGTGCCCAACCTGGCCGGCCGCCTGGAGATTTGGCCCTCCTGAGGCCGTGCAGCTGTGCACTTTACAAGCCTGCGGCACGACCCTGCTGGCATGCGGCTTGCTTGTTACCTTGTATGCAAGATCCGCCTAGCGATCCGAACGATATGACGTTTCCTGGTGCGCCAGGAACCGACCAGCGTATCACGGATGCCGTGCGAGCCAGCCAGCTGCAGCTAGGCAGCTGGCTGGCTGAGCAACTCGCAAAGCTGTTCGCCGTCTCGCGTATCGTAGTTCCGGAAGCGCTGATCCGTTTGGCGGTAAGGCGCATCGCAGGGGTCAGTGCCCGCCGCAGCTGGTTTGTGGCGGAACCATCGCCGGCCGAGGCGCGCGAGACCCTGGAAGCCAGATGCACGCTAGAATGCGGCATGCTGGCGATCGGCACACCGCCCGGTCCTGCCGGCACGGCCCGCCTGCGCGACCACCTGCGCCAGGGGCAGCGCCTGCTGACGACGCGCAACGGCGTGGAGCGCAGCTTCCAGCTCGGCAACTTTCATGTGCATCTCGCCGAGGTCTTAGGCAACCGGACAGCGGCAGAAATGCTGCGTGACCTGACGGCCCGCACCACGCTTGCCGCAGCGCTCTACCAACCACCGCGCGAAGCCACTGCGTCCGCTCAGGAACACGTGCAGTTTCTCAATGCACTGGCCGTCGCTGAAATGCAGCGCGCCGCCACGGTCATACGCGACCATCTGCGCCATGTCACCGTCATGCTGCACCCAGCCGGGGTGTCGGACCCGCTGGCCGCGCTGTGTCGCGCCCTTGCTCCCTCTGGTCCTGGCACGACGACGCGCCGGGGGCGCCAGATGTTTCTCACCCTGTAGGAATAGACCGCATGCACCGCCGCAGCCTCCTGGCCAGCGCCCTGGCCGCGCCTTTCGTGCCCAAGTTCGCAGCCGCGCAGACGGCAGCGCCCAGCCGCCGAGAAACCCTGCTGCTGGTGCAGGAATACGGCCCCAACAGCTTGGACATGCAGGGTATCGGCTCAGCCCAACCGGTCAACGGCGTTTCTGTCAATTGCTATGACCGGCTGCTGCGCTTCAGGCCGGTGCCGCTACCAGGCGGCGACGGTAGCACCTTTAAAATCGACCAGCTGGAAGGCGATCTGGCTGAAAGCTGGCAGGTGGCGAGCGATGGCATGAGCGCCACCTTCCGCCTGCGAGAGGCAAAGTTCCATAGCGGTCGTGCGGTGAGCGCGAAGGACGTGAAGTGGTCGCTCGACCGCGCCGTCAGCATCGGTGGCTTCGCGACGACGCAGATGGCGGCCGGGTCGCTTGAGAAGGCCGAGCAGTTCGTCGCGGTCGACGACCGCACTTTCCGCATCGACTTCCTGCGGCGCGACAAGATGACGCTGCCGAACCTGGCCGTCACCATCCCCTTCGTGTTCGATAGCGAGTTGGCGCAGCGCAACGGCGGCGGCGACCCCTGGGCCAAGGAATGGCTGAAGAACAACGTCGCCGGCTCCGGAGCCTTCCGCGTGGAAAGCTGGAAGCCAGGCGTCGAGACCATCTATGTCCGCAACGACGACTGGGCCTCTGGCGCGCGGCCGACGCTGCGCCGGGTCATCACGCGCGACATCCCCTCTCCCAGCACGCGCCGCGCGCTGATCGAGCGCGGGGACGCCGACATCTCCTACGGACTGCCGCCGAAGGACTTCAAGGATCTGGCCGAGGCCGGCAAGGTTAAGGTGGTGGGCGTACCAGTGCCGAACGCGCTCTGGACCGTGGCGCTGAACGCCGCGACGGGTCCCTTTACCGACATGCGGCTGCGGCAGGCCGTGGCCTGGGCGATGCCGTATGAGAAGATCATGCAGGCCTCGCTGTTCGGCCGCGGCGTGCCCATGTGGGGCGAGACCGGCGAGGCCACCACCGCCTGGCCGCAGCCCTACCCCTATAACACCGACCCCGCCCGCGCCCGCGCGCTGGTGCAGCAGGCGGCACCGGGCGGCGTGACCACCACACTGATCTTTGATGCTGGCGCCGCCACCATCGCGGAGCCGATGGCCGTGCTGATCAAGGAGGCGCTGGCGCCAATCGGCATCACGGTCGAGTTGCAGAAGATCCCCGGCGCCAACTTCCGCGGCGAGCTGAACAAGAAGACCGCGCCGATGGCCATCAACCGCTTCGGCGGCTGGCTGGACTACCCGGACTACTACTTCTTCTGGAACTATCATGGCAACAACTCGATCTTCAACATCTCCTCCTACCAGAACCCGGAGATGGACAAGCTGATCGACGCCGCCCGTTTCACCGCCGACCCGGCGGACTACAAGCGGAATGTGGAAGCCTTCGTCAGCATGGCGATGCGTGAGGTGCCGGCCATCCCGCTGGCGCAGCCGCTGCACGACGTTGCGATGCAGAAGAACATCGGCGGCTACCAGTTCCTGCCAAGCCGCGAGCCTGACTTCCGCAGCCTGACCAAGGGCTGATCCGCTGACCTGCTGTTCCGGCTTGGAGAGATCACGGCCATGCGTACCGTCCTTCTGCGGCTGCTGGGCGCCCTGCCGGCGCTGGCCGGGGTCATCCTGGTGACCTTTCTGCTGACGCGGGTGCTGCCCGGGGATACCGCCAGCTACTTCGCCGGCCCCGCCGCCAGCGCTGAGAGCATCGCCCAGATCCGCGCGGAACTGGGGTTGGACCGGCCCCTGCCGGAGCAGTTCTTTCGCTACGTCGCGGCGCTCGCGCGCGGCGACCTCGGCATGTCGCTGACCACAGGCCAGCCGGTGCTGGCGGACCTGACCGCGCGGCTGCCCGCCAGCGTGGAGTTGACGCTGGCCGCGCTGCTGGTGGCCATGGGCATCGCCATCCCGCTCGGCATCCTGGCCGCCGTGAAGCAGGGCAGCTGGGCGGACCATCTCTGCCGCATCGTTGTCACCGCCGGCGTCAGCCTGCCCGTGTTCTTCACCGGACTGCTGCTGGTCTACGTGTTCTACTTCATCCTGGGCTGGTCGCCGGCGCCGCTGGGGAGGCTGGACGCCTTCGCGAGTGCGCCGCCCACCGTGACGGGCCTCTACCTGGTGGACAGCCTGCTGGCGTCGGACATCGAGACCTTTCGCGCCGCGGCGGCGCAGATGGCGCTGCCGGTCGCCACGCTGGGGCTGTTCGCCCTGGCGCCGATCGCCCGCATCAGCCGTGGCAGCATGCTGGCGGTGCTCTCCGCCGACTTCGTGCGCACCGCCCGCGCCAGCGGCCTTTCGCCGCGCCATGTCATCCTGACCTACGCCTTCCGCAACGCCATGCTGCCGGTGCTGACCACGCTCGGCATGGTGTTCTCCTTCCTGCTCGGCGCCAATGTGCTGGTGGAGAAGGTCTTCGCCTGGCCCGGCGTCGGCTCCTATGCGGTGGAAGCGCTGATCGCCTCGGACTTTGCGCCGGTGCAGGGCTTCGTGCTGACCATGGCGATCCTCTACGTGCTTCTGAACCTGGGGATCGACCTGCTCTACGGCCTGATCGACCCGCGCGCGAGGATGGGCGCGTGAGCGCGGCCCAGACCATCCCGGAAACCGCCCCGGGAGCCGCCCCCCGTCCGCGCGAGGCTGCCACGGCGTGGCGCCACGCCCGCCATGTCATCACCGGCAACCCGGTCACGGCGGTGGCCTTCGCGCTGTTCTTCCTGCTGCTGCTTTGCGCCGTGCTGGGCCCCTTCGCCGTGCCCTACAACCCGCTGGCCAGCGACACCGCCAACGCGCTGCAGGCTCCGTCCTGGGCGCACCCCTTCGGCACCGACCAGCTGGGGCGGGACATCCTCAGCCGCGTCGTCGTCGCCACGCGGCTGGACATGACGGTGGCCATCGCCTCGGTGGTGCTGGTCTTCGCACTGGGCGGGTTGGCGGGCGTCGCCGCGGGGTACTTCGGCGGCTGGACGGACCGCGTGGTCGGGCGCATCGCCGATACCATCATGGCCTTCCCGCTGTTCGTCCTGGCGATGGGGATCGTTGCGGCGCTCGGCAACACCGTCACCAACATCGTCATCGCCACAGCCATCGTGAACTTCCCGCTTTACGCCCGGCTGGCGCGGGCCGAGGCGCGGGTGCGGCGGGAAGCGGGCTTCGTGCAGGCGGCGCGGCTGACCGGCAACGGCGAGTGGCGCATCCTGCTGACGCAGATCCTGCCCAACATCCTGCCGATCATGGCGGTGCAGGTCTCGCTCACCATGGGCTACGCCATCCTCAACGCCGCCGGCCTGTCCTTCATCGGCCTGGGCGTGCGGCCGCCGACGCCGGAATGGGGTATCATGGTCGCGGAAGGCGCCAGCTTCATCGTCTCCGGCGAGTGGTGGGTGGCGCTCTTCCCCGGCCTCGCGCTGATGCTGGCTGTGTTCTGCTTCAACCTGCTGGGCGACGGGCTGCGCGACATCGTCGACCCGCAGCGGCGCGGCTGAGGGGGGCAAGGGCATGAGCATAACCGACACCACCCCCCGCGTGCCGCTGCTGGACCTGCGTGACCTGACCGTAGAGTTCGCCACCCGCGCCGGACCGGTGCAGGCGGTGCGCCGGGTCTCGCTGCAAATGATGAAGGGCGAGACAGTCGGCATCGTCGGTGAATCCGGCTCCGGCAAGTCCGTCACCTCCTATGCCGTGATGCGGATCCTCGACCGGGCGGGGCGCATCGCCGAAGGCAGCATCGTGTTCTCCGGCATGCCCCTGCAGGCGGCGCCGGAGACCGCGATGCGCGACCTGCGGGGGCGGGAGATCTCAATGATCTTCCAGAACCCGCGCGCGGCGCTGAACCCGATCCGCACCGTCGGCCGGCAGATCGAGGACGTGATGCTGCGCCACGGACAGGCGACGCGGCAGACCGCCCGGGCGCGGGCGGTCGAGATGCTGGAACAGGTGCGCATCGTCCGCGCCGCCGAGCGCTACCACGCCTATCCCTTCGAGCTGTCGGGCGGGATGTGCCAGCGCATCGTCATTGCCCTCGCGCTGGCCTGCCGGCCGCAGTTGCTGATCGCGGACGAGCCGACCACTGGCCTCGACGTCACCACCCAGAAGACGGTGATGGAACTGGTGACCGAGCTGACGCGGGTGCGCGGCATGTCGACGCTGCTGATCACCCACGACCTCGGCCTCGCCGCCGCCTACTGCGACCGGGTGGTGGTGATGCAGCGGGGCCAGGTGGTGGAGGATGCCGCCTCCGGCACCATCTTTCGCGCTCCCGCCCACCCCTATACCCGCCGCCTGCTGCGCGCCACGCCCCGCCCTGGCGCCGGGCTGCGGGACCTGCTGCCGGAGGGCGCGCCTGCTGGCGAGCCTGTCCAGGCGCCGCCCCCGGACGCGCCGCCGCTGCTGGAGGTGACCCGGCTGGTCAAAGCCTATCCCCGCCCCCTGACCGCGAGCTGGTGGAAGCGCGGCGCGGCCGAGCCGCCGGTCCGTGCGGTGGACGGCATCTCCTTTGCCATCCGGCGCGGCGAGAGCGTTGGTCTGGTGGGCGAATCCGGCTGCGGCAAGTCCACCACCTCCACCATGCTGATGCGGCTGATCGACAGGACCGAAGGCAGCATCCGCTTCGATGGGCAGGAGATCGGCGACATCCCGCCGCGTGCCTTCACCCGCTCGCCGCTGCGCGCCCGCATCCAGATGGTGTTCCAGGACCCGAGCGACAGCCTGAACCCGCGCTACACGGCGGAACGCGCCATTGCCGACCCCATCCTGCGCCTCGGTGGCCGCGCCGCGCGAGCCGGGCTGCGCGCGCGCTGCGAGGAGCTGGCGGGCCTGGTCGGCCTGCCGGTGGAGCTGCTGGGCCGGCTGCCGCACCAGCTCTCCGGCGGACAGAAGGCGCGCGTTGGCATCGCCCGCGCCATCGCGCTGAACCCGGACCTGGTGATCCTCGACGAGCCGACGGCGGCGCTCGACGTCTCCGTGCAGGCGGTGGTGCTGAACCTGCTACAGGACCTGAAGGCGCGGCTGGGGATGAGCTACCTCTTCGTCAGCCACGACCTGCACGTGGTGCGGCTGCTCTGCGACCGCGTCATTGTCATGCGGTCCGGGCGCATCGTTGAGCAGGGCCTGACCGCCGAGGTGATGCAGCACCCCCGCCACGATTACACGCGCGAACTGCTGGCCGCCGCGCCGGAACCGCCGTGACCAGCTTGGCCGCGCTGAACGCCGCCAGCGCCGGGGACTTCGCCACGGCGCTGGAGGGCATCTTCGAACGCGCGCCCTGGGTCGCGGCCGCGGCCGCCGGGGCGCGGCCCTTCGCCAGCTGGCAAGCGCTGCACGCCGCGTTGAATCGGGCGCTGGAAAGCGCTGACGAGGGCGCACGCCGAGCCTTCCTGAATGGCCATGAGCCACTGGTGGCAGGGCCGCTGCCGGCAAGCCTCACCGTCTCCTCCCGGCTGGAACAGGGCGACCTGCCGCTGGGCGCGCTGATCGATGCCGGGGCGTTGGCCGCGCTGAACGCCGCGTATCGCCAGCGCTTCGGATTTCCCTTCATCATCGCCCTGCGCCGCCGCACGGCCGCCGATGTCCTGCGGGAATTCCGCCGCCGGTTGGCGACGGATGCCGCGGCGGAGTGGCCGACCGTGCTGGCGGAGGTCGGGCACGTCACCCGCTTTCGCCTGCTGGCGTGCCTCGGGGAACCGGTGCCCGCCGGCAGCATAGTCGTCGAGCTGACACGGCCGGCACGCAAGGCATTCGGCCTGCATCTGCTGCGGGAAGGCGAGATCATCGCGCGGCATTGGGTGCCGGCTGGTACCGGCGGCCCACTGCGGCTCTGGCAGGAAGCCCCGCTGCGGCTCGGGGCCTATCAGCTGCTGGTGGAGGGCAGGCCGCATGCCTTCCGCCCCGAGCGGGCCGAAGGCGTCACGACCCTGCTGGTCAGGGATCCTGCATCAGGCTGACATGGGCGGCCACCACTTTCCAGCCATCGGGAAAGCGCACCCAGCTCTGGCTCTGCCGTCCGCGGCGGCCGTTGGCCAGCAGCACGTATTCCGTATTCGCCACGCCGAAGTCACGGCCGAAGGTGGTGATAACTGTGTTCTCCAGTCGGCGTGCCCGGCTCTGGTGCTGTGTTGGCGTCCGGCTGGCGCGGAAGGCGGCGATCTGCGCGTGGCCGTACAGGTTCTCGGCGACGCCGTAGCGCAGGGTACGCGCGTCCTCCCAGAAGCTGTCGTCCAGCACGGCCACGTCGTTCTCGTCCAGCCCACGGTCGTAGCGCTCGAAGGCGGCGCGCAGTCCGGCCAGCGCCTCGGGATTGTCGATCTCGTTCACGTCGGTCATCGGCTTGGTTCTCCGGTTCAGCTGCGGGCGCGTTCGATGGCCTCGGCGACGGCCACAAGCCTCGCATCCTGGCCATGCCAAGCGAGGATGGATAGCCCGCACGGCTTGCCGCCCGCAGTGCCCAGCGGCAGGCTCATCTGCGGCAACCCCGCGAAGCCGGCGAAGGAGGTCAGTTGGCTGATCCGTTCCGATAGCGCATCCAGTTCCTGCAGGGGCAGGCCCAGCGGCGGCGCGGTGAAGGGTGTTGTCGGCAGGCAGAGGATGGCACCGCCTTCCAGCAACTCGCGTGCCCGGGCCAACACCCTCTGGCGCAGGCTGGCGGCCACTGCAGCCTGGGCATCGGTGAAGCCGGAGGCGAGCGTCAGGTTGCGCGCCACGTTGAAGGCGAAGCAGGGGTTGGTGGCATCGATCCAGTCACGGAAGGTGCGCCAGCCTTCGTGCCGCTGCAGGATGTTGCGCTGCGCGCTCCAGACCGCCAGTTCGCCCGGCATACCCAGCGCGATGTTCCGCGGCGCGTGGCCGAGCACACGGCCGAGTAAATCGACCGGCCCGGCCAGCGCCTCCCGCACCTCAAGATCGGCCAGGGCGAAGGCGTCTTCAGCCACCAGCAGCGGCGCAGAAGCCAAGTCAGGAACCGGCTCCTCCAGCAGCACGGTGGCGGCGCGGGCGAAGGTCGTGGCATCGCGGGTGAACCAGCCGACGGTGTCAAAGCTCGGCGCCTGGGCGCAGACGCCGGCGAAGGGTATGCGCCCATGCGTCGTGCGCAGCCCGTATAGCCCGCACAAGCTGGCCGGCACCCGCACGGAGCCGCCGGTGTCGGTGCCCAGCGCGATGTCGCAATCCCCCGCCGCGACGGCGGAGGCCGAGCCGCTGGACGAGCCGCCCGGCAGGCAGCCCGGCGCCGCCGGGTTGGCCGGGGTACCGAAGAACTGGTTGAAGCCGAGGATACCGAGCGAGATCTCACAGGTTACCGTCTTGCCAACCAGTTCTGCCCCGGCATTGAGCAGCGTGCTGACGGCCCAGGCATGCGCCTGTGGCACGGGATGCGAGCGCTCCCAGTCCGGATTGCCTGCACCGGTCGGGGTGCCGGCAACGTCGAACAGGTCCTTCGCCGCGAAAGTGAGCTTGGTCAACGGACCGGATGCAGTGGCCGCTAGGCGATAGCGGGGGCCAGGAAGAAATGCGTCGCTCGTGATGTGCTTCATGCATCGAACCAAGCAAGACCTGGGCCGGCCAGCGCCACGCTCTACGCCCGATGCTTAAGAATGGCGGACCTCTGGCGGGGGCACTGTCACGTTGCTTGATGACCGGGCGAGTCTGAGCGCATGGCGGGGCTTGCGTGACCTCACACCGTCGTCCGGGCACACGTCTCCTGCTGCCAGATCCGGAACGCCTTGTCGCGCGAACGGCGATACTGATCGGCCGTCATCAGGTGCCGCCGTGGACGGAAGTGGCCATAGATCATCGCGTGCGCTGAGAGGAAGCGCTGTGCCTGCTCGGGTGACTTGAAGCGCTGCATCTGGCGTTCTCGACGTCGTGTCGGCCTGTGGGAATTCTCGGCACGATTGTTCAGGTAGCGGCTGGTCCGATGCCGCACAGCGGCAAGATTTCCCGCTGTGCGACGCCATAGCTGCGGAGCCCATCAGTCACGATGCGCCGCGGCTTGTACTCAAGGCCGGCCAGCAGGTGCTTGAA
>NZ_RFLX01000069.1 GCF_003696345.1 Teichococcus wenyumeiae
CTCGCCGGAGCGGGCGCCGCAAACCAGCCCGGCAAAGGCATCACCGTGCACTTGGCCTATATCGACTGCAGCAACCTGTTCATCGAGGCGCAGAAGGTCAGCGCCGTCGCCCGCGGCTGGGCCCGCAGCCTCGCTGAGGTGAACCAACAGGGGCGGATCGACTTCGGCTACCGGCTCGACTTCCACCGCCTGATGACCTTGCTGCGGGAGGTGGAGGAGCCGGTGCGTGCCACCGTGTTCGGCTCGGTCACCGACAGCAACGAGGTGCTGTGGCCGCATGCCGAGGCGGCCGGCTTCGAGGTGCGGGTGGTGGAGCGCGCTGCCAACGGCCGCGAGAAGCGGGTCGACACCGGCGTGGTGACCCGCATCTGCCGCGATGCCTACCTGCTGGGGCAGCCGGGCAGGGACCACATCACCCTGGTGGCTGGCGATGGTGACTACGAACCGATGGTACGGCAACTGGTGGCGGACGGCTTCGAGGTGAGGCTGCTCTACTGGTCCCATGCCAGCCGCGAGCTGCAGGCGGTGGCCAGTCGCTTCTACCCGCTCGACGCCTATCTGGAGGAGCTGGCACTGCGCTGAGGACCTGCTGTCCGCCAACACCGGCCACGAAGTTGTCCCCAGATCGCGGGGACGAAGCTGTGGATCACCGGGTGGACAGGCTGTGCAGGGCAGGGGAGGGTCGTCCTCGAGCGTCCGCTTGATGGACCCGGCGCCCGGGCTGGTTCACCTGGTTTGGACCAAGCGTATCTTGACGCCTGCTATCATGGCCTTGGCCGTTCGATGGTTGAGCCGCTTGGCCAGGCGGATGGTCTGATCTGACTGCGGGAAGGGAACAAGACGATGGGTTCGAACTGGCGTATCGCGGCGGCGGTGCTGTTCTGTGGTGCGGCGGCGTCTGCCGCGCAGGCGGCCGACCTCAAGATCGGCGTCAGCGCCTTCCCCCTCTCGGTCGATCCTCACTTCTACAATGGCATCGGCGACCGCAACCTCGCCCTGCACCTCTTCAACCGCCTGGTGGAGCAGAAGGGCGATATGTCCCTGGCCCCTGGCCTTGCCACCGAGTGGAAGCTGGTGAGCGACACCGTCTGGGAGTTCACCCTGCGAGAGGGCGTGACCTGGTCCGACGGTCAGCCGCTGACACCGGAAGACGTGGTCTTCTCCCTCACGCGTTCCGCCAACATCCCCAACAGCCCCCTGGGCTACGCACCATTCACCCGCGACATCGCCAGCATCGAGGTGGCGGGGGCGCGTACGGTCCGCATCACCACCAAACAACCCTCTCCAATCCTGCCGACGAACCTGAGTGCCCTGTCCATCGTCGCGAAGCACGCGGTAGAGGGGAAGGACAGCGGCGACTTCGACAACGCCGCCGTCGCTGCCGGCACCGGCCCATTTCGCCTGGTCTCCTTTGCCCGCAACGACCGTGCGGTGATGGAGCGCAATCCCGCCTACTGGGGCGAGAAGCCGGAATGGGACCGGGTGGAGATGCGCTTCATCGCGAATGAAGGGGCGCGCAGTGCCGCCCTCCTGGCCGGCGATGTCGACATGATCGACGCGCCCAGCCGCAACGACCTGCCGCGCCTGCGCCGGGATGAGCGCTTCCGCGTGGTCTCCGCACCCGGCAACCGCTCCATCATGCTGCTGCCCAATGTTATCACCGAAGGCGGCTCCGCGGAGGCCGCCGACAACGATGGGCAGCCCCTCGCGCAGAACCCGCTGAAGGACCTGCGGGTGCGGCAGGCCTTGTCACTGGGCATCGACCGCAAGAGCCTCGCTGAGCGCGTGCTGGAAGGCACGGCGCAGGCCGCAGGGCAGTTCATGTGGCCAGGGGCCTATTCCTACACGCCCGAGATCGGCATTCCGGCCTTTGATCAGGCGCGGGCCAAGGCGCTGCTCGCGGAGGCAGGGTTTCCCAATGGCTTCCGCCTGACGCTCAGCGCCTTCGCGGACCGTCCGGACTTCCGCACCGTCGCGCAGGCCATTGCGCAGATGTGGACCCGCATCGGCGTTCGGACGGAGGTCAATGCCGTGCCGGCTTCGGTGTATCTCGGGCGTGGCGCCAAGCACGAGTACCTGATGCCGTTCTTCAGCTGGGGCGTCAGCACCGGCGAGGCCGGCTATGTGCTGAACAACCTCTTCATCACCATGGACAGCAAGACCGGTGCAGGGCCCGCGAACTGGGGCGGCTACTCCAATTCGCAGCTGGACGCGCTGATCACCCGGGCGCAGTCCACCATGGATGATGCGGCCCGCGAGGCCCTGCTGATCCAGGGCCAGAAGATCGTGGCGGAGGACGTGGCGGCCATCCCGTTGTACCAGCTCGTCAACTTCTGGGCGACGCGGCGCGGCGTGACCTATGAGGCGCGGGAGGACCAGCGGACGGTCGCCACCAGCGCGCAGAGCGCGCGCTGATGTCCGCCATGTCCGGTACGTCATCTTGGCCCTAACAGGAAGCCCTGGACTGTGACCGCGACGGACAAGTTGGCGGCAGATCAGCGCCCATCCCGGTCATGAAGGACACTCACGGGGCGTCTCCGAAGCAGACAAAATAGGCCGATGGAGATCTTCGGTGGAGGATCAAGCGGCAGCCTCGAGTGCCGGGCACGCCCCGCCGGTTTACTCGTCGAAACTGCGGGTTTGCCCGCCTATTCTGCGCTCACAGCGTCAGCTGGTAGGAGTGCTGTACCCACCGGTAGCCGCTGCCCTGGCGTTCCACGAAGCCGAGCGACGGAAAGGGCATGTGGAAGGCACTGACCGCGATCCGCTCGGTCGCCAGCATGTCGAACATTCTGGCCCGCGTTGCCGCGCCCTGGATGGGGTCAGTGTCGAAGACGGTGTGCCAGTCGGGCCGTGCAAGCGAGGCCACATGATGATGGCAGCAATCCCCCAGGAAGAAGAGCCGTTCTCCCTCGCTCTCGAGGTGAAAGCACAGGTGGCCTGGCGTGTGCCCGTAAGCCTCCACGGTCCTTATGCCTCGCGCCACCTCTGCACCCGGCTTCAGGAAGCTGGTCCGGTCCGCAACAGGAACCACGTATTCGCGGAACAGGGCTGCAAATGCTTCGAGTGGGCCGGAATGGCCGCGCTCGCGCGCCCAGAAGTCGTATTCGACCTGGCCGATGGTATAGCGCGCGTTCGGAAAGAGCGGACGTCCATTCTCGAACATGCCTCCGATGTGGTCAGGATGCCCGTGTGACAGGACGACGAGATCGATAGCCTCGGCGGCGAAGCCAGCAGGCGCGAGCACGTCGACGAGCCAGCCGCCATAAGGGTGCGGCACGAACCCCTTCGCTCCGTTTCCGGTGTCGAACAGGATCAGTTGCTCTCCCGTATTGACGATCATCGGGGTAAACCCCGGCTGATACTTGTGCGTCGGCAGGAGGTTGTCGCTCATGAGCCGATCGACCTCCGCTTGTGATGAGTTGCTGCCGATGACCGGCCATGGTCCGTCAATGGCAGCCTCGGCATCGAGGAGCATCGTGACCTCGAAGCGGCCGAGTTCGAAACGGTAGTGCCGCGGCCGAGCCGGTCCGAGCATGGGCGCGGCGGCGCTCGCCTCGCCCCGTCCGAAGCCTACTGTCCCGCCGATCATGATCGCTGAGAGGGCATGCCTCCGAGTCCATTCGAATCGAGCCGGCAACATCAGATGTTTCCTCCAGCCTTCCGACATGGTGCCCAAGATAGTAGCGGCTGTGCAGCAACATATTATCCCCGCCCCAGGCGATCTACCGAAGCAAATTCTGAGACGAGTCTGGCTGATCGTCTGAGGCGCAGATTCTTCCCCCGTCGGCAGAGGACGGTTCCTCTATCTCGCCACCCTCATGGGTGCGGATCCGACTTTGCTGCTGTACCGAGTTCCGCCTTCACCTGCAGTGCAGCATTCCACACGATCAGGATCTCTGTCACAGCAGCTGGACCCGCGGGTTCTGTCAGCGCTCGCGCCAGTGGGGGTGGGTAGCGGGCTGGGTCGGCCGCGCGTAGGCTTCGGGCTGGATCAAGGCCGCTTGGAGCCCAGGATGGAATGCATCGACTGCGGCTCCGCGGCCACTTCGGAGCGGCGGGACCGCACGGCGCAGGGCTACCGGCGCTTTCGCTGCCACAACTGTGGCCGGCAGTTCAACGAGCGCAGCGGCGGGCTACTGAACCGGACCCAGTATCCGAGTGACGTCATCGCACTCGTGGTGCTTTGGCGCCTGCGCTACCGGCTCACGCTCAAGGACCTCAGCGAGATGTTCCTCGAACGCGGGATCATCTTCAGCCACGAGGCAGTACGGGACTGGGAAGCGAAGCTCACCCCCGTCCTCACCACCGAACTTCGGCAGCGCCGTCGTGGCAAGGGTGGAGCCGGACGGCGCTTGTGGCACGTCGATGAAACATGTCTGAGGGTCCGAGGCTACTGGTGCTACCTCTACCGGGCGATCGACCGCAACGGCGACCTGGTAGACACCATGCTCAGCGAGCACCGGGACATGGCGGCCGCCAAGGCCTTCTTCCGTTCGGCCAAGTCGGCCACTGGCACGACGCCTGACCGCGTCACCACGGACGGGCACGGTTCCTATCCACGCGCGATCCGCTCCATGCTGGGTCAAGACGTGAAGCACCGGACCAGCGCATTCAAGAACAACAGGCTTGAACAAGACCACCGGGGCATCAAAGGCCGGATCCGATGTATGCGAGGGTTCAAGGAGTTCGGTGCGGCGGAGCGGTTCTGTCGAGGATACGATGAACTCCGTGCATTTCTCCGTCTCCGCACCCGCCACAACCAGCACGTCTCCGCCAACCGTCGTCGCTTGCTTCATCTCCGCCGTGCAAACGTGCTGCTCGCCATCCTGCAAGCAGCATAGCTTGACTGCGTACTTCGGACCACGCCGCGCTGCTTGGCGCGAAATCTGAAAGAACCATCAGGCGTGAGGATGAGTGCTTCCTGGCCAATCCGTCGACGTGACATCCGAGGCACTCCCCGCAGCCGCCCTGGTGCCCATCGAATCACGGCAGATCAGCGGATTCCAGCCCTTCCGCGCACAGGTCTCATAACCTCGTCGTTCCAGCCGAAGTTGGCACCTACGCAGCCCCAGTGTAAGAGCTTATGCGAGCTGTAAAGTGCCTCGGGGAGATCATGATGCTGCCAGCAGAAGTCAACAAGTTAATCTCTCCAGCATCTTTCTGGAAGCCGGACTACATTCCCCAGTCGGCTTGGCTTGAGCACGGCCCATTCGCCTTTTGGCTTGCCGATACTCTGCGGCCGCGCCGGTTTGTCGAATTAGGCAGCCATTACGCCTACTCTTACTTCGCATTCTGCCAAGCCTTTCAGAAACTAGGAACTGATACAACTGCCTATGCAGTCGATACATGGCAGGGAGATGAACACGCAGGCTTCTACGACGAATCGGTGTATCGCACCGTCCTGAAGCAAAATCAGGATCGTTACTCGAGCTTCTCTACCCTGATGCGCCAGACCTTCGACAAGGCTGTGGCTTATATTGACGATGGCTCCGTCGATCTCCTACATATTGATGGCCGCCACTTCTATGAAGACGTGAAGGAAGATTATGAGCTTTGGCTGCCAAAGCTAACGCCTAATGCTATCGTTCTATTCCACGATACCAATGTCCGCGAGCGTCGATTTGGTGTCTGGAAATTCTTTCAGGAACTTGCGCAGAACCATCCAAGTTTTGAGTTCAAGCACTGCAATGGCCTCGGCATTATCGCCCCTGGTCTTGTTCCTGATGTGATGCAGGCATTATTTACAGCCTCCGACAATGATGCGGCCATGGTCCGCAATATCTATTCTTCGCTCGGCCAGTCGATAACTATAAAACGCACTCTCCTGGCTCGCGAAGAGGCCCTGCACGCACTTCTTGACTACGGTGATGCACTGTCATCCAGCCATGCAGAAGCCTTAGCAAAGGTTGCGGATTGGGACGGCCAGATCCAAGAAGTTCTTGCGGGGATGTTACGAGCATCTGCTGGCCGCGACGAGGCGACACGGCTGCTGCAGGAGGCAACTGCTCGCTTCGAGCACGAAAATGCCCTCAGTGCTGCCCAGTTCGAGCAGGAGCTTGTCTCAAGAACTGAGAAAATGCGCCAGGAGTTGGCTGCAGCGGCAGAGCATCTCCAGCAGGAATGGAAGTCAAGAACCGACCATCTGGAACACCAGTTGGCGGTACGATCCGATGAATTCCATCACCTTCAGAACCAATTGCAGGACGCAGAGGCAAGCCGAGCGGCGGCCGTTCAGGATCTGGCTGAGACAAAGCGGGCGCTAATTAGTGCGGAGGCCGATGCCCGCCGGAGTTCGCAAGAAAGCCAGCATGCGCTGCGAAACGAACTGCGCAACTTAACGGCGAAGTTTGTAGCCGAACAAAAAAGCCATCAGAGCGAGCGACACCATCTCCAGAGCATCCTGGCGGAGCGCGAGCAGGCACTAGGCGTGCAGACTGCGGCGATCGCTCGTCTTGAGCACGAGCTGAGGGGCCAAGCGGAAGCAACCCATCATCTCACGCAGCAACTAGCCGCAATTTACGGCAGTTCTTCCTGGAAGATGATGTATCCGCTGCAGCGCATTCTGAAGCGCTCACCGGGGCTCCGGCTTATTGGTAGGCGCACGGCAAAGCTGATGTGGTGGACGGCTACAGGACAGGTTGTCTCCCGTCTTCGCAGACGGTCGTCTTTGCCTGGACCTTCCGCGAGTGGGCAGATGGTGCAGGCGGTAACGCGGGCAGACATGCCGAGCAGCATCGAGCTCGTCTCCACCGATATTCCTGAAGCAGCCCGTCCCATCGACCGCGATTACAGCTTGAGCCTTCCCTTGCGTTACGTCGACAGTTCCGTCGCCGCTCAGGAAGGAAGCGTCGCCGCTATAATCCATCTGTATTATGCCGACCTGGCTGTGGAGTTCCGCAGTTACCTACAGAACATCCCAGGCGAGGTGGACCTGTTTATTTCTGCCCGAGATAATTTCGGCCAGCAACAGATTGAGCGCGCTTTCGACGGATGGGACAAGGGTAAGGTCGAGGTCCGTGTCGTGCCAAATCGCGGCCGCGACATCGCGCCGAAGCTGGTTAGCTTCAAGGATGTCTACGATAAATATGAAGTGGTTCTGCACCTTCACTCCAAGCGCTCGCGCCATGCTTCGGTACTGGACCGTTGGCGCTATCATATCCTCGAAAATCTGTTAGGCACGCCCAAGGTTGTTAGTAGCATCTTTGAGGCATTCCGGAGCAACGCAAACCTAGGAATGGTGGCGGCGGCGCACTTTGAGCCAGTGCGGCACTGGATCAATTGGGGCAACAACATCGACCAGGCATCGTCGCTGGCGGAGCGGATGAACTTCTCCATCGACAAGGAGGGAGTGCTGGATTTCCCCTCAGGATCAATGTTCTGGGCGCGTAGTGCGGCTCTACGCCCATTACTGGATCTTGACCTGCAGACGGAAGATTTTCCGCCTGAGGAGGGGCAGATCGACGGCACAGTTGCGCATGCGATTGAGCGTATCTACTTCTACGTGTGTGAGAAAGCAGGATACGATTGGGCGAAAGTAGCGCGCCCTGATCTGATGGAAAATACGCCGGCTATCATCAGCGCGCGCGATTCCTTGTCACTGAAGCAATATTTCCAACGTTATACTTTCCGACTCCTGTCACCTGGCGCTGAAAAGCCACGAGCAATGCCGCCGACCCCAGTTCTGGCGCCGCCACAGCGTCTGTTGGATCAGATCCGGGCACATACGCTGGGTGAGGGGCGCCTGATTTCCCCGGGCACCCGTCTAGTAGTCGGTTTTGTCACCTATAACAATGAGGATGCCGATCTGCGGCAGGCTGTCCAAGCAGCAACCATGTCCTTGCGCCGCGCAGGGCTGCCACTCGACGGCTCCATTATGCTGCTGGACAATGGTACCAGCAGCGAGGCGATCTTGCCGGCTGATGGAAACATTCGTCGCCTTCCGAGCGTCGGTAACGTTGGCTTCGGAGCTGGACACAACCTGCTGATGAGGGAAGCTTTCGCGGCAGGTTCCGATGTCTATGTCGCTGTGAACCCAGATGGCATGCTGCATCCGGACGCTCTAGGCTGCATGCTGCGCATGGTGCAGGCACACGCGAACCGGGCACTTGTAGAAGCGCTACAGTTTCCGATGGAGCACCCCAAGCCATATGATCGTGAAACTTTTGATACGCCCTGGTTGTCAGGCGCCTGTCTAGCGATTCCGCGAGAGGCTTACGAGGTTCTCGGCGGCTTCGATGACGACTTCTTCATGTACTGTGAGGATGTGGACCTGTCCTGGCGGGCACGTGCTAACGGTTTTGCCCTGAAGACATGCCCTGCGGCTCTTTTCCTGCATGCTGTAACGAACCGGCAGATAAGCAAGGCAACCATCAAGATGATCTATGAGTCCGGCGTTGTGCTGGCGCGGAAGTGGGGCTCCAGCAGCTTCGAAAACTGGCTCCGCTCCGAATTACAAGGCATGGAACTGCAGATGCCCGCAGCGGCGCCTGAGATGGTGCCGGAGGAGTGGCGCAGCTATGCAGACTTCGACCATCACTTTAGCTTCGCTACTCCACGCTGGTGACCATAATGACTGATCAGACCCTGGACTGCGTTGTCCGCTTCCACAACCCGCAGCGTCTAAATGAATTGAGTCGTTGTGTGTTTTCGTTGCTGGGACAAAAGCATCGACCGCTGAACATTATCATCTCGCTGCAGCGTTTTTCTGAGGCTGATGTCGCGGCTGTTCGCGAAGCGCTGCAGCCATTGTTCGATCTTCCAGAAGCGCCGCAGCTAACTATCTGCAACCTGGAGCAGTCGACGCCGGCAGATGCTAGAACATTGCTGCTGAACATGGGCATTTCTGCGGCTGCAGGTCGGTATCTCGCTTTCCTTGACTACGACGACGTACTGTATCCAGAAGCATACTCGCTGTTGCGGGAGCGCCTCCGACAATCAGATGCGGCGATCGCATTTGCTTCCGTAAGAGTCGTACGAGCTGATGTCTTCCCTACGTTCTTGTACGTCCGAGAACAGGTTGAGAAGCCGTTCGGCCCGGGTGACCGGTTAAGGGACCTGTTCGATGGGAACTTCTGTCCCATTCATAGTTTCTTGATTGACCGTCATAAGGTGCAGGAGGCCGATCTTATATTTGACTCGACGCTGACTTGGGAAGAAGATTACGACCTTCTTCTTCGGATATGCGCTAAGTATAAATCAGATTTTCATCTTATAGGTAAAGTTATTGGGGATTATTACTATAAAACTGACGCCAGCAACTCTATCCCGGTGAACGGCATACACGCTTCTGACAAGCTTCAGGCTTACGAACGGGTCTCAATTATGATCGAGGCACGTCGGCGTACCACTCTAGTCGCCGAATCTGTCCAGGCAGAGTATGGCCTTGTTCCGACACGATCCGACATGTCCATCCGAGACTTCATGGCTGCTGTGCCTGGACGCACATATTAGGAGACCTATGTGCGGAAGGGCTAGACCAGATATCCGTCTGAGGCGGGGTGGCCCGCCTCGAACTGTGCAGGAATGACGAGGGTTGCCCCGGGTGGGCCGGCGCCTTGCCTCAGCACAGGAGACGGGCCGTGGGAGAGCATATCAGTTTTGTTGGGCTGGACGTGCACAAGGCGACGATTGCCGTGTGTGTTGCGGAGGCCGGCCGGGATGGCGAGGTGCGGTTCGTGGGCGAGATCCCGAACGATCCCGTGGCACTCGACAGGCTGGCGGCTCGGCTCGGCCGGGGCGGCCGGGCATTGCGCTTCGTCTATGAGGCCGGCCCATGCGGCTACGGAGTGTACCGACACCTCCGCAGCCGCGGCCATGAATGCGTGGTGGTCGCCCGAACCTGATCCCGCGCAAACCTGGCGATCGGATCAAGACTGACCGACGGGACGCAACGGCGCTCGCCCGCCTGCATCGGGCCGGCGAGCTGACGCCGGTCTGGGTGCCGGACCCAGAGCACGAAGCCATGCGGGATCTGGTCAGGGCGCGGGCCGACATGGTGGAGGCGCTGCGCAAGGCACGGCAGCGGCTGATGGGATTTCTGCTCCGGCACGGGCGGAGCTATGACGGCAAGCGCTGGACCTGGCCGCATCGCAAGTGGCTGATGGAGCAAACCTTCCCGCACCCCGCCCAGCAGGTCGCCGGCCAGGAATACCTCGATGCGGTGAACGAACTGGAGGCGCGCATTGAGCGCCTCACCGGCCGCATTCGCGACCTCGTGCCCTGCTGGAGCATGGCGCCAGTGGTCGAGGCGCTGCAGGCCATGCGGGGCGTCTCTCTGATCGTCGCCTCGGCCCTGGTGGCCGAGGTCGGCGACTTCAGGCGGTTCGACAACCGTAAGCGCTGTCTGGATGCCCTTCTTCCCAAGCGTGCCGATGCCGTGCTGCTTCGCCCTCGGACGGGGAGCTTCGAGCCGAC
>NZ_RFLX01000007.1 GCF_003696345.1 Teichococcus wenyumeiae
GTCGCGGTGGTCTTCTTGGCCGCCGCGCCGCGCGTGGTGGTCGCCTTGCGCGCCGTGCTCGCCGCCGCCTTCTTCGGCGCCGCCGTCTTCGCCGCCGCAGGCTTGCGCGCCGTGGCGGACTTGCTCGCCGTGGTCCTGGCGGTGGACTTGCGCGCCGCGCCGGCCGTCTTGGTGGCCGCGGTCTTGCGCGCGCCGCCGGACTTGGCAGCGGTGGACTTGGAAGCCGTGGACTTCGCCGCTGGCTTCGCGGTCTTGGCGGCAGTCTTCGCGGGCGCCGCGGCCTTCTTCGCGGCGGCCGGCTGGCGGCCGGCGGTGCTCGCCTTCCGCGTGGCCGCGGTGCGGCGGCTCGTGCTCATCGCCATCGGGCGGGCGCGGCCCGAACCCGTCTCGTTAGTGTCGTCCATCTGCTGGCTCTCCTTGCCTTTGCCGTTCTGGGCCATTCCGATTCACCCCGCCGACCTGGTGGGGCGATGCCGCGTGGTGCCGCCGTCCGCATGCCTGAGCCATCGCGCACCGCAGGAGGAAGAACGAGGTGGCATGGCCTGCCCCGTCCCGCTTCCCTTGGTATGCACCCTGGCCCGGGCATAAATCCTTCCGAATTACGGCGCCGGCTGCGACCCGATTCACGATGCTGCCTTGACAGCGTTTCGCGAATCGCATCCGGCCCTCCCGCGCACACGACACGCTATCTTCACGCCCAATCAGCTTGTCAACGAAATCCGGAAGAACGCGTTGCATTTCTGCGCGCCGGGGTTGCACTCCCACGCGTTTTTTTATGCCGGTCGTGTCCTGAAAAGCGCAGCGAGGCGCGGCGGCGATCTTGCCGCTGGCGCGGGAAGGATTTGGAAACCTTCCCGCGCCATGCTCCGGTCAGAAGATGCCGGGCTTGCCCTCGGCCAGCGCGCCGCGTGGCAGGGAGACATTCAGCTGGTGCAGTTCATCGGCGCCAAGGCGCGGCAGATCCTGCACCACTTCCAGGAAGCGCGCGCTTTCACGCGGCGCCAGGATGCCATCCGTCAGGATCTCGAACTTGCGGATATAGTCCGCCCGCCCGAAGGGTCTGGCGCCCAGCGGGTGCGCATTGGCCACCGCCATCTCGTCCACGATGGTGCTGCCATCCTTCAGCAGGATCTCCACCCGCGCGCCGAAGGCCTTCTCCGCCGGGTCGGTGGAATGGTAGCGGCGCGTCCATTCCTCTTCTTCCCGCGTCTCGATCTTGTGCCAGAGCCGAACGGTATCAGCACGGCCGGCACGCTTCGGCGCGTAGCTGTCCACGTGGTGCCAGCGCCCGTCCTGCAAGGCCACGGCAAAGATGTACATGATGGAATGGTCCAGCGTCTCGCGGCTGGCCTTGGGGTCCATCTTCTGCGGGTCGTTGGCGCCGGTGCCGATCACGTAGTGCGTGTGGTGGCTGGTGTGGATGATGATCTTCTCGATCGCCTCCAGGTCCGGGATCAGCCCGCGCATCCGGAAGGCCAGGTCGATCAGCGCCTGACTCTGGTACTCGGCCGAGTGTTCCTTGGTGTAGGTGTCCAGGATGGCGCGCTTCGCCTCGCCCTTCTCCGGCAGCGGCACGTTGTAATAGACATCCTCGTACACGCGCTCGCGATTGCTCCGGCCGCTCAGCACCCAGGCGATGACGCTGTCCTCGCCTTCATAGATCGGGCTGGGCGCACCCTCACCGCGCATCGCGCGGTCCACGGCTTCCACCGCCAGCTTGCCGGCATGCGCCGGAGCAAAAGCCTTCCAGGAGGAAATCTCGCCCTTGCGGCTCTGGCGGAAGGTGATGGTGGTGTGCAGCGCCTGCTGCACCGCCTGGTAGATCACCTCCTGCTTCAGCCCCAGCAGCGCGCCGATGCCCGCCGCGGCCGAGGGCCCGAGATGCGCGATGTGGTCCACCTTGTGCTCATGCAGGCAGATGGCGCGCACCAGGTTCACCTGGATCTCGTAGCCGGTGGCGAGGCCGCGGATCAGGTCCCGCCCGCTGCGGCCCATGGTCTGCGCCACGGCCAGGATCGGTGGGATATTGTCGCCGGGGTGCGAGTAGTCGGCGGCGAGGAAGGTGTCGTGCATGTCCAGCTCGCGCACTGCCGTGCCATTGGCCCAGGCCGCCCATTCCGGCGAGAAGCCCTTGTTGCCCGGCAGGCCGAAGATGGTCGCGCCACCCTTTCGCGCATGTCCCATAGCCATGGTGCGCGCGGAGGTCGGCGCCGAGCGGTTGATGGCCGCGATGGCGACGGCAGCATTGTCGATGATGCGGTTGATGATCATGTCGGCGACCGGCTTCTGCACGGCCACCTTGTCGGCCGCGACGCCGGCGATCTTCCAGGCCAACTGGTCCTCGCGCTTCAGCAGCGCCTTGGACGGATACACCTTCACGGGATGCAGCTTCATGGCGGGGGGCGTCCTCCTCCAGCTCTTGGGTTTCCGGCCGGTGTTGTGCGCCACGCGCGCAGACTCGTCCATTGCGGATCAGGCGATGGCGGCCGCTTCTCCGTGCGACAATGAAACTTTATCAATGAAATGCGCTGCCGCCGCTTCCATCGGCAGCCATGACTCTGCATTCTAGGGTGGCGCCGCTGCGCACCGGCCCGGTGCGGCGCGGCGCCGTTGCCCATGGTCCTTCGTGGCCGGGCATTGGGGATGCGTGTGGAACCCGGGGGGGTTTTGGTCCGCGCGCAACATGGGGGAGCCTGCCACATGCCGCATCACGGCCATGCCGTGTGCCGCGTCATCGCCTTTGCGTTGCTCGCGGCTGTTCTGTCCATCGTCACCGCGCCTGCCGCGCGGGCGCAGATCGGCAGCGACCGCTACGCCGCTTTTGTCATGGATGCCAATACGGGTGAGGAGATCGTCTCCATCGCCGCCGACGAGCCGCGCTACCCGGCCTCCCTGACCAAGATGATGACGCTCTACATGGCCTTCGATGCCATGGCGCGGGGGCGGCTCTCGCCCAATTCCCGAATCCAGGTTTCCCGCAACGCCGCCGCGCAGCCGCCGAGCAAGCTGGGGCTGCGGGCGGGCAGCACCATCAGGGCGCGCGACGCCATCCTGGCGATGGTGACGAAATCGGCCAATGATGCCGCCGCCGCGCTGGGCGAGCATCTGGCGGGCAGCGAGGCCGCCTTCGGGCGCATGATGACCACCCAGGCGCGCGCCCTGGGCATGAGCGGCACCACCTTCCGCAATGCCTCCGGCCTGCCCAACCCGCAGCAAAGGACCACGGCGCGCGACATGGCGCGGCTGAGCCAGGCGTTGATCCGCGACTTCCCGGACCGCTACGCCTATTTCAGCGTGCAGTCCTTCGCCTACAACGGCCAGACCCTTCGCGGCCACAACCGGCTGCTGGACAACTACCCTGGCGCGGATGGCATCAAGACCGGCTTCATCAATGCCAGCGGCTTCAACCTCGCCGCCAGCGCCATGCGGGATGGCGTGCGGATGATCGCGGTGGTCTTCGGCGGCGCCAGCAGCTGGGAGCGCGACTCGCATGTCATGGCGCTGCTGGACCGTGGCTTCGCCGAGCGCCGCGGCCTGCCGAACACCGACATGATGATGGCCAGCCGGCGCGGCCCCTCCCTGATCGCCAGCGCCAATGCGGCGCCGGTGATGCCGGAGCCGCGACGCGAGGAAACCGGCGGATCGGTGCGGCGGGTGGTCAGCCGCCCGGTGACGCCGCCCCGGCCGGCGGCGCGCAGCAGCGCCCCGGCGGGCAACTGGGCGGTGCAGGTCGGCGCCTTCGCCGACCGCGGGCCGGCCCAGGCCGCCGCCAGGAAAGCCGCCGCGCGCGGCGGCAAGATGGAAGTGGAACGCGTGCGCGTGAAGGGCAACTGGTTCTGGCGCGCCCGCGTCACCGGCATCTCGCCTGCCGCCGCGCGCGCCACCTGCGGCGCCACGCGCGGCCCCTGCATGGTGCTCTCCCCCAGCGCGCAGTGAGCGAAGGCGGATCGCGCAGCCGTGCGATCCGCTGTATCCTCGCCCCACGGATATTCATGACGTGAGGCGCAATCGGTGACGCAGCTTCCCTATGACCGCGTTCTGCGCGGCAACCTCGTCCTGCCGGACCGGGTGGTGCAGGACGGTTATATCGCCGTGCGGGGCGAGACCATCGCGGCGATCGGGGAAGGCGCACTGCCCCCCGCCAATGCCGTACACGACTTCAGCGGCCATACGCTGCTGCCTGGCCTGGTCGATGGCCACATGCACACCAGCAGCGCGATCGGCTGGGCCGGCATCGAGGGCGCGACGCGCTCCGCAGCCGCCGGCGGTGTCACCACCTGCGTCGACATGCCTTATGACGTGCCGCGCGCCGTCACCAATGCCGGCATCTTCGCGGAGAAGGTGGAGGTGGTGAACGGCACCGCGCATGTGGACGTGGCGCTCTACGGCACCATCACCAAGCAGGGCGGCGTCGATGCCATCGCCGGGCTGGCGGAGGCCGGGGCCTGCTCCTTCAAACTCTCCACCTATGAATATGACGCGGTGCGCTTTCCGCGCATCGACCACCCCACCATGGTCGCGGCCTTCAAGGAGATCGCCAAGACCGGGCTGATGGTGGCCCTGCACAACGAGGACCAGGAGCTGGTGGAGCGCCTGACCGCCGAGGCCAAGGCCACCGGGCGCGTCGACCCCATCATGCATGCCCGCACCCGCCCGCCGCTGGCCGAGACCATGGCGGATCTCGAGATCTTCGAGATCGGGATGGAGACGGGCGCGCATGTGCATATCGCGCATTCTTCTGTCGCTCGCGGTTTCGACATCGCGGAGAGCTTCCGCGCCCAGGGGGGCCGCTCCACCGGCGAGGCCTGCCTGCAGTATCTCTGCATGACGGAGGAGGACCTCGTCCGCCTCAAGGGCTTCGGCAAGTGCAACCCGCCCTTCCGCACCGCCGAGGAAGTGGAGCGCATGTGGGCGGCGCTGGTGGCCGGCAAGGTCGCCTATGTCTCCACCGACCACGCGCCCTGGCCGCGCGAGAAGAAGCTGGGCGACGACATTTTTGCTTGTGGCGCCGGGCTGACGGGCATGCAGTCCTTCGCCCCCGTCTTCTATTCGCTGCTGGTGGAGCGCGGCCTGCCGCTGACGCTGATGGCGAAGTACACCGCCGAGCGGACGGCGAAGTTCCACGGCCTTTATCCCAAGAAGGGCGCGCTGCGCGTCGGCTCGGATGCCGATGTGGTGGTGATGCAGGAAGGCGACTTCACCTTCGACGAGGCCATCATCCAGGACCGTGAGGAAACCCGCTGGTCGCCCTATCATGGCCGCCCGGTGAAGGCGCGCGTCGCCGCCACCTTCCTGCGCGGGCAGCAGCTCTGGGATGGCGAGGCCGTGCTGGCCGCGCCCGGCACCGGCCGCTTCGTGCCGCGCCAGCACCGCGACAGCTACCTCGGCACGGATTGAGCCTGCGGCGATGCGCCTGTTCCTGGTCCTCTTCTCCATCCTGGTGGCGCTGGGGCTCTGGGTCTGGGCAACCGGGCCCGGCACCACGCTGCCGCTGGCGGTGGGGGGCTGGATCTTCTGCGCCGTGGTCGGGCGCATCGCCTACGTTCTGCTGAAGCCGAAGATCGAGGATCAGAACGACGTGCCGCCGCCGCCGTGATCCCTCCCCGCTCCCATTCCGGCCCTCGCCGCCACTCTTAAAGAAAGACCACTCCGATGTTCGAGATCCGCGAGGAAGGCGATGCCTTCTCCGTCTGGGCCGCGGGGCGCGAGCGCATCGCGCTGCTGCGCACGCAGGAAGCCGCCGAGGCGCTGATGGACGCGCTGGAGGATGCCTGGGACGAAGCCTTCATGCGCGCCGTCGCCGAAACGCAGATCGAGTATGGGGAGGATTTCATCGACCCCATGCCGCCGGTCGGAAGCCACTGACCGCAGCCGCCGTGCCGGGAGGCGCGGCGCCCGCCCTTGCCGGCGCTGACCATCGGCGGCGCCAGGGCCTGGGCAGATGAACGCCTTCGAACGTCCTTCTGCCCGCCTTATGGGCAGAACCGGCGCTGCCGGTGCTTCCTCGGCCCATCGGGACGGATTGCCATCGCACCGCTGATCGACGCATCCTCGCTCGGTGCGGTGGCTGGCCGCCTTCCCGCGCAGCCTTCTGTCAGGAGTTAACGACGCGATGCCCCGTCTGCTCACCCTTGCCGCCGCGCAGCTCGGCCCGATCCAGAAGGCCGAGGGGCGCGATGTCGTCGTCGGCCGCATGGTGCGGCTGATGGAGCGCGCCCATCAGCGCGGCGCCGAGGTGGTGGTCTTCCCCGAACTGGCGCTGACCACCTTCTTCCCGCGCTGGTACGAGGAAGACATCAACAACGCCGACCACTGGTACGAGCAGGCCCTGCCCTCCAACGAGACGGCGCCGCTCTTTGAGGCCGCGCGGAAGTTCAACATCGGCTTCCACCTCGGCTATGCCGAGATCGCGCATGAGGCGGACGAGACCGGCGTGGTGCGCAAGCGGCACTTCAACACCGCCGTTTACGTGCATCCCTCGGGCGAGGTGGTGCTGAAGTACCGCAAGATCCACCTGCCCGGGCACAAGGAATTCGACCCGAAGCGCAAGGTGCAGCACCTGGAGAAGCGCTATTTCGAGGTGGGCAACCTCGGCTTCCCGGTGGTGCGGGCGCCGATCGGCAATGCCGGTCCGGTGAATATCGGCATGATGATCTGCAATGACCGCCGCTGGCCCGAGGCTTGGCGCGTTATGGGGTTGCAGCAGGTCGAGCTGGTGATGCTGGGCTACAACACGCCGTCCCTGAACCAGGATGCGCGCGGCTTCGAGGCGCATCACCTGCGCGTGGCGCATAGCCATCTGTCGATCCAGGCCGGCTGCTACCAGAATGCCTGCTTCGCCGCCGGCGTCGCCAAGGCGGGCACCGAGGATGGCAATGAGCTCTTCGGCCATTCCATCATCGTCAACCCGCAAGGCGAGATCGTCGCCCAGGCCACCACCTGGGATGACGAGCTGATCGTGGCCGACCTCAACCTCGATCAATGCACGCTGGGCCGCACCACCATCTTCAACTTCGCCGCCCACCGCCGTGTCGAGGCCTATGGCCGCATCATCGAGCAGACCGGCAGCACGCCCCCGGCTGAATGGCAGCCGGCGGCCAAGGCGGCCGAGTAAGGCGGCATCCGGCGGGCGATTTTACGCCCGCCGGCCCTTGTCACGGCGCTGTCACGGCAGGAGCATCGCGGCCCCACCTCCGCGGAGCCTGCCTGATGCCGTCCGAAACCGATCCCCGCATCGCCGCCATCGCCGCCGAAGCCACCGAATGGCGGCGCGACATCCACGCGCATCCCGAACTCGCCTTCCAGGAACACCGCACCAGCGACCTCGTCGCCGCCAAGCTGGAATCCTGGGGCATCGAGGTGACGCGCGGCATCGCCGGCACCGGGCTGGTCGGCACGCTGCGCGGGCGGAAGGCGGGCAGCGGCAACCAGCGCCGCGCCATTGGGCTCCGCGCCGACATGGACGCGCTGCCGATGGAGGAGTTCACCGGCCTGCCTTATGCCAGCAAGGTGCCTGGCCGGATGCATGCCTGCGGCCATGACGGCCACACCTCCATGCTGCTGGGCGCCGCCAAGTACCTGGCGGAGACCAAGAATTTCGACGGCACCGTGCATTTCATCTTCCAGCCGGCCGAGGAGGATGGCGGCGGCGGCAAGGTGATGGTGGATGAGGGCCTCTTCACCCGCTTCCCCTGCGACCTGGTCTTCGGCATCCATAATGACTCCCGCACGGAGGCCGGCACCTTCACCATCGCGCGCGGCTCGGTCTGCGCCTCGGCCGATGCCATCGCCATCCGCGTGCTGGGCAAGGGCGGGCATGCGGCGCGGCCGCAGCTGGCGCTCGACCCGGTGCTGGGGGCTGCGCATATCATCGTGGCGGCGCAGAGCGTCGTCAGCCGCCGGACCGATCCGCTGGATTCCGCCGTCATCTCCCTTTGCACCATCCATGGCGGCACCGCGCGCAACGTGATTCCCGAGGAAGTGACGATCACCGGCACCATCCGCACCCTGCTGCCGGAAACGCGGGACACGGTGGAGAAGCAGCTCAAGGCCACCATCGAGGCCACCGCCGCCGCGCAGGGGCTGCGGGTCGAGATCACCTACAGCCGCGGCTATCCGCCGGTGGTGAACAGCGATTCCGCCGTGGAGGCCGCCCGCCGAGCCGCCGCCGCCATCGGTGGCGAGGGCCGGCTGGTACGGGACAGCGCGCCGAGCATGGGGGCCGAGGATTTCTCCTACATGGCCAATTCGGTGCCGGGCTGCTTCATCCGCCTCGGCCAGGTGGACCCGGCGAAGGAGAATTTCGCCGGCCACCATCCGCGCTACGACTTCAACGACGCCATCCTGCCCACCGGCATCGCCTTCTGGTCCAGCCTGGTGGAGCAGGAGCTGACGGAAGCCGCCTAGGCCAGCGCCAGCAGCGCCTGGGCCGCCGCCGCCTGGCAGGGCTCGATCACCGGCACGCCGGCGGCGTCTTCCACTGCCGCCCGGTGGCCGGCCATGCCGGCGCAGCCCAGGATGACGGCCTCGCTGCCCGCCGCGACCAGGGCCTTCGCCGTGTCGCAGAGCGCGGCGCGGGCGGCGGTGGGGTCGGTCAGGGTTTCCATCGGCAGGTTCAGCGCGATGCTGGCGGCCAGTCGCGCTTCCACCCCCATGGCCTGCAGCACGCGGCGCTGCCGGGCCTTGGAGGCTTCCACGAAGGCGATCACCCCGAACCGCTCCGCCCGCGCCAGCGCGCTGGCCACCGCCGCGCGGAAGGGGCCGAAGACGGGGCGGTCCGTGACCGTGCGGATGGCGTCGATGCCAGGGTCGGAGACGCAGGCGATGACATAGGCCTCGGCCTTCTCGCGCTCCACCATCTGGCAGAGCGGCTCGGCCACGCTGAACCAGTCGCGCCAAGTCACGATGGCGGGGGGGCCGCCGGGCAGCGAGACCACCTCGAAGGGCGTGCGCCCGGGGGCGGCGAAGGATTTCAGGGACTCCGCGATGCCGGCGGTGCAGCTTTGCGACGAGTTCGGGTTGATGACGAGGATTCGGCTTGCCATCTGCGTATCGTCCCCGGCAACGAGTACCACCGCAACCCTTGATCCCTGCGAGCGTGATGGACGATATTGCGCTGCACAACAGAAGGCCCCGGTCAGGTGGACACGGGGTCCCCTGAAACGCCTTCCAGGAACACAGCATGTCCGGCACGCCCTTGCGCCGCTGGCAGCCCGACCGTTCTGCGGCCGAGCCGCCTGCCGACCAGCCCAGCTTCCTCACCATGATCGGCCGGGGTGCCCGCAACCGCTGCCCGGTCTGCGGCGAGGGGCATGTCTTCCGCGGATTCCTGACTCTGGCGCCCGCCTGCGAGCATTGCGGCACGGATTTCTCCGAGCTGCGGGCCGATGACGCGCCGCCCTATATCGTCATCTTCCTGGTCGGCCATATCCTGGTGCCGCTGATCTTCGTGGTGGAAAAGCTCTGGATGCCGCCGATGTGGCTGCACATGGTGGTCTGGCTGCCGCTCTTCACGCTGGTCTCCACCCTGGCGCTGCGGCCGGTGAAGGGCGCGGTGGTGGGCTGGATGCTGCGGCTGGGCCCGACCGGCGACCATCACGGCGTGCTGCCGGCCAGCACGGCGCGGGCCGATGACTGAGGCCGGGGCGGTGGCAGCCACCACCCAGCGGCTGGCGCGGATCGAGCTGCCGGACAATGCCCCCCTCCCCAGCCCCTACGCCGAGGCCGACCGCACCCAGGCGGTGGCCGACCTTCTGGCAGCTAACCGCTTCGACCCGGAGGGCCTGCCGCGCGGCCCCTATGGCCTGCATCTCTGCGTGCGGGAGGGCCGGCTGGTCTTCGACATCCGCGATGCCGCCGACAACCCACTGCATGCCCTGGTCCTGGCCATGGGGCCCTTCCGCCGGCTGATCAAGGACTACCACATGGTGGTGGGCAGCCATGAACAGGCTGTGACGGAAGGCGCCAGCGACAGCACCATCCAGACCATCGACATGGGCCGGCGCGGGTTGCACAACGAAGGGGCGGAGCTGCTGGTCAAGCGCCTCTCCGGCCGCGTGCGGCTGGATTTCGAGACGGCCCGCCGGCTCTTCACCCTGGTCTGCGCCCTGCACCAGCGGATCTAGCCCCGCATCCCTCACCCGTCCGCATCGCATGACCATGCGGCGGAAAACGCCTTATATGCGTGTTCCTCTTTCGCCCCGCCCGCTTGCGCGGTTTTTCCGGACGGAGCCTGCCCCCGCATGAATATCGACGGTGTTCCCCATCGCAGCGTCTGGGTGGACGCGGAGGACGGCTGGTCCGTCCATATCTTCGACCAGACCCGCCTGCCCTGGGCAGTCGAGATCCTGCGCCTGACGCATGAGGATGAGGTGGCGCATGCCATCAGGTCCATGCAGGTGCGCGGCGCGCCGCTGATCGGTGCCGTGGCCGCCTATGGCCTGGCCCTGGCGCTGCGGCGGGATGCCTCGGATGCCGCGCTGGAATCCGTCGCAGCCATGCTGGGCGAGACGCGCCCCACCGCCATCAACCTGCGCTGGGCCCTGGCCCGGATGCTGGAAGCGCTGCGCCCGGTGGCCCCCGCCGCGCGGGTGGCCGCCGCCTATGCCGCGGCCGATGCCATTGCCGAGGACGATGTGGCGACCTGCCGCGCCATCGGCCAGCATGGTTTGCCGCTGATTCAGGCGATCGCCGCCCGCAAGCCGGGCAAGCCGGTCAATATCTTGACCCATTGCAACACCGGCTGGATCGCCACCGTCGATTACGGCACGGCGCTCTCCGTCATCTACCAGGCGCACGACGCTGGCATTCCCGTGCATGTCTGGGTGGACGAGACCCGCCCGCGCAATCAGGGTTCCAACCTGACGGCCTGGGAGCTGGGCAAGCACGGCGTGCCGCATACCGTGATCGCCGACAATGCCGGCGGCCACCTGATGCAGCATGGCGAGGTGGATATCGTGCTGGTGGGCACCGACCGCGTGACGCGCAACGGCGACGTGGCCAACAAGATCGGTACCTACCTCAAGGCCCTGGCCGCCCACGACAACAAGGTGCCCTTCTGGGTCGCCCTGCCGCATTCCACGCTGGACATGAGCGTGCGGGACGGGCTGCGCGAGATCCCGATCGAGGAGCGCGCGGCGGAGGAAGTGCTGACCGTCACCGGCCGCACGGAAGCGGGCGAGGTGGTCACCGTGCGCACCGCCGCCCCCGGCAGCCCCGGCGCCAACCCGGCCTTCGACGTGACGCCGGCGCGGCTGGTGACCGGCCTGATCACCGAGCGCGGTCGCTGCGAGGCTTCCGAGGCTGGCCTGCTGCGCCTCTACCCCGAATTTGTGGCCGAGCCCGAATTTGTGGAGGAAGCGGCCAACTGACGAAAGTGGGGTGACGCCGCCGGCGCGGCGTTGCACGCTTCTTGCTGGCTAAGGTGGCCACACCGGCCACCGGTGCCGCGCCAGGGTTGTTGCCCCGGCGCGGCGCAGGCCATCAGGGGAGCCTTCCGGACCATGCGTTTCACTGCACTTGCCTGCCTGCTTGCCGCGCCACTGGCCTTTGGCCTGCTGCCCGCCACGGCCTCGGCCCAACAGCCGCTGCGTACCGCCGTGGATGGCACACTGGCCCCCCACGCCTTCCCCAAGCTGGATGGCGGCGTGCAGGGCTTCAACGTGGATCTCTTCACCGAGGTCGCGAAGCGCATGGGCCGCCCCATCACCATCGACAGCGCCTCTTTCTCCGGCCTGATCCCGGCCCTGAGCGGCGGCCGCTACGACTTCCTGGCCGCTCCCGTGACAGTGACGCGGGAGCGGGCGGAGAACCTGCTCTTCACCGAGGGCTACCTCTACACCGTGTTCCAGTTCGGCATCCGCAAGGGATCGGCGCCGATCACCAACCCCGATGAGCTGAAGGGCAAGGTGGTCGCGGTCAACAAGGGCTCCGCCTACGATGCCTGGGCGCAGCAGAACGCGGCCAAGTACGGCTTCACGGTGCAGACCTACGAAAGCCAGCCGGACGCCGTGCAGGCCGTGGTGGCCGGCCGCGCCTATGCCACGCTGGGCGGCAATACGGCCATCCGCTACGCCGCCACGCGCACGCTGCAGCTTGTGCCGGATTTCGTGGTCAAGGAAACCCGCGCGCATTGGGCGGCTCCCTTCCGCAAGGACAGCGTGGCGCTGCGCGACCAGGTCGAGGGCGTGCTGGAATGCATGAAGAAGGATGGCTCCATTGCCAAGCTGTCGGAGAAGTGGTTCGGCGTGAAGCCGGAAGCGGATGACGCCGAGAATGTCATCTTCCCCGGCTACGGCGTGCCCGGCTTGGCCGGCTATGACGACAAGCCGCACGAGCTGAACTGCGGCTGAGGAACCTGCCGCCCTGGCCGGCGTTGTTTTCCGTAGTCAAAACGGAGGACGACATGCCCCAGGGCGACAAGTCCGCTTACACCGACAAGCAGAAGCGCAAGGCCGAGCATATCGAAGAAAGCTACGAATCCCGTGGCGTTCCGGAGGGCGAGGCCGAGCGCCGTGCCTGGGCCACCGTTAACAAGGATGACGGCGGCGGCAAGAAGAGCGGTTCCGGCAAGGGCCACGCTTCCAGCCATCCGGCGGCGCACAAGGGCGGCCAGAAGGGCGGCGAGGCTTCCGCGCACCGCTCAGCAGCGGCACGCTCCGCCAGCGCCAGGAAGGCCGCGGCCACGCGCAAGGCCAATGCGGCGCACCACTAGCTGAAGGCCAGGCGCATGGCACAGCGATGCGCGGGGTCATGGCCATGCGCCGCTTCCTGCGCCAGCCGCTCCCGCAGCACAGGGGTCAGCGCGCTTTCGTCCAGCACCTGGAAACCGGCGCTGGCGTAGAAGGGCGCGTTCCAGGGCAGGTCGTGGTCGGTGGTCAAGGAAACCCCGGCCAGCCCTTCCTCCCGCGCCCGGCGCACTGCCTGGCCCAGCAGGGCGCGGCCGAAGCCGCGGCGCTGGTGGTCCTGCGCCACCGAGAGTTCTTCGATGAACAGGTCGCCATCCAGCGCACCGGCCAGCAGGAAGCCGACGGCGCCGCCCTCGGCATGCCAAGCCACCCAGAGGTGGCCGCGCGCGGCGGCCTCCTCCAGCATGGCCGGGGCCAGGGTCGGGCCATCGGCCACCCAGTCCATCCGCGTGCCGCGAAACAGGGCGGCCGCCGAGCGCTCGACCGCCGCGAGATGCGGCAGGTCTTCCGGCAGGGCGTTGCGGATCAAGCGCGGCTCAGCGCTGGCGCCAGGGAAGGCCCTCGGCCTTCCAGCCGGCGATGGTGCCACGGTGCCCGGTGGCATCCGGCGGCCCCTCGAAGCCATCGGCGACGTTGAAGGCGTGCTGGAAGCCCGCCGCCTGCGCCGCCTGACCCGCCGCCACGCTGCGGACGCCGGAGCGGCACAGGAAATACAGCTTGCTCTCCGGCGTAGCGCCGGCCTTGCGCAGATGCTCCACGAAGGCGCCGTTCACCTGCATGGAGGGATAAACCTGCCAGGGGATCAGCACCGGCTGCTTGCCGGCCTCTTCCAGGTCGGGGATGCCGACAAAGTTCCACTCGGCATCCGTGCGCACATCGACCAGCACGGCATCGGGGTCGGCGCGCAGTGTCTCATAGGCGGCGCGGGGGGTGACGTCTTCGACGCTCATGGCTTTCTCCAGTTGCTCGCTTCGCTGCTGAGTGTGGGGATGACCGGGCGCTTCGTCCATCCGTGCCGGCGGCCGTCTTGCGCTGCAACAAAGACAGGTGCAAGCCTGAGCCGCAGAAGCCTGCGGAGCTCTGGCCATTTCTTCCTCCTTTCCCTCGCGCGGGCTGGGCCGTGTGCCGGTGCTGGCGGCCGCCTCCTTCGCCACTTCCACGCAGTCCTTTGTTTATGCCGGCCTGCTCAACGAGCTGTCGCATGACCTTTCCATCCCGGTCTCCCAGGCCGGGCAGCTGGGCACCGCCTTCGCGCTGGCCTACGGGCTTTCGGCCATTCCCCTGGCCTCAGTCTGCGCCCGGGTGCCACGGCGGCGGCTGATGGTGGTGGCGCTGGTGATCATGGCGCTGCTGAACCTCGGCATGACCCTGGCGCCGAATTTCGCGGTGCTGCTGGGGCTGCGGGTGCTGTGCGGCGTGGCGGCGGCGGTGGTCGTGCCTTCCGCCAGCGCCGTCGCGGCCATGCTGGCGCCGCCGGAAAAGCGCGCCCGCGCCCTGGCGCTGGTGATCGGCGGCACCACGGCGGCCTTTCTGCTGGGCATCCCGCTGGGCTCGGTGACGGGCGCCACCTTCGGCTGGCAGGGCGCCTTCGGCATGGCCGCGCTGCTCTGCGTCATCAGCGCCGCCGCCATCCGCCTGATCCTGCCGGAAGTGCCGGGAGAGGGCCGGGCCGGCGGCGGGCTCTCCGCCGTGCTGCGGCCGGGTGTGCCGCCGACTGCGGGGCTGGTTTACGCCTGCTTCGCCGCGTCCTTCTGCACCTCGGCCTATATCGGCCCGGCGGTGAACGCGGTCAGCGGCCTTTCCGGCGGGGCGGTGGGCATCATGCAGGCCGTGGCGGGGCTGGCCTCCATCCTGGGCCTGCCCATCGGCGCCCGGCTTTACGAGCGGCGCGGCATTGGCGCGGCCAAGCTGATGCCGCTGGTCATCATCGCCGCGCAGCTTCTGCAGGTGGCGCTGCTGGAAGGCTTCCTGCGCGGCAGCATCCTGGTGATCCCGGCGCAGGCGCTGGCTTTGCTGGCTTCCTCCACCGCCATCTTCGCCATGATGCCGATGATACAGGCGCGGCTGGTGGCGCTGGCGCCGGATGCGCGCAGCGTGGTGATGGCGGCCAATGCTTCCGGCATCTCTCTCGGCCAGGCCAGCGGCGCGGCGCTGGGCGGGCTTGCCATCGCGCTCGCGGGGCTGCCGGGCATGAGCATCGCCGGGGCACTGATGGCCTGCATCGGCCTGGGGCTGGCCATCGTGGTGGCGCGTGGCGCACAATCCTCCCGCATCTCCGGGGACAGGTAGCATGGCCTTCGTGGTGGCGGTCGCGCAGCGCAAGGGCGGCGCCGGCAAATCGACTCTGGCGGCGACCCTCGCCACCACCTTCGCCGAATCCGGCCAGCGCGTGGCCCTGCTGGATACCGATCCGCAGAAATCCCTGGCCCGCTGGTGGCAGGAACGCGCCGCTGCCGGCGCCCGCGCCAGGCCCATCACCTTCGAGGACCCTTCCGGCTGGCGCCTGACCGGCGCGGTGGACCGCATGGCGCGCAGCCATGACATCGTGGTGCTGGACACGCCGCCGCATGCCGAGACGGATGCCCGCGTCGCCATCCGCGCCGCCGGGCTGGTGGTGGTGCCCCTGCAGCCCTCCCCCGCCGATCTCTGGGCCATGGAGGGCACGCTGGCCCTGGTGGCCGAGGAACGTCGGCGGGCCGTGCTGATGCTCAACCGCGTGCCCGGCTCCGGCAAGCTGCGGGAGGAGATCGCGCGCGAATTGCTGCGGCGGGAGTTGCCATTGCTGGAGCCCGGCCTCGGCAACCGCACGGCCTTCGCCGTGGCCTTCGCGCAGGGGCTGGGCGTGGTGGAAAGCGCCCCGCGCGGCACCGCGGCCGAGGAAGCCCGCGCCGTCGCCGCCGCCGTGCTGTCCCTGAAGGAGTGAGACCCGCTTGGACTTCGAACTGATCGAGGATCGCCAGGGGCCGGAGGCCAGGGCGATCGGGGAGAACCTCACCGCGCACCGCACCAAGGCGCTGGGCTTCGAGCCCGTCAGCCAGCCCGTCTGCCTCGTCCATCGCGCGCCGGATGGCCGCCTGCTGGCCGGGCTGGTGGCGGAGGTGATGCTGGAATGGCTGTATGTCGAGAAGTTCTGGGTGGATGAAAGCCTGCGCGGCCAGGGCATCGGCACCCGCCTGCTGACGGCGGCGGAGGAAGCCGGCAAGGCGCGCGGCGCGGTGGGCGTGACGCTCAACACCAGCAGCTTCCAGGCCCCGGCATTCTACCGCCGCCAGGGCTATACCGAACTCGGCCGCATCGAGGGCCGCCCGGCGGGCCACCAGCGCTTCTGGTTCGGCAAGCGCTTCGACGGCGCGGACCCGCGCACCGGCTGAAGTTTGCGGGCAGGCAGCGGAGTGCCGGCGCGCCCGGCCCATCGCACCCTCGGCGGACCCATTCGAGGATTTCGCCCGTGCCACCCCTGCCACCCGCCTTCCGGCGCCTCAACCACTCCAATCTCGCCGCGCAGTTTTCCGAGCAGGTGGCGCTGGCAGCCGCGCCGCTGGCCGCGGTGCTGCTGCTGGGCGCCGGCCCCGCCGAGGCGGGCCTGTTGCAGGCGGCGCAGACCCTGCCCTTCCTGTTGCTCTCCCTGCCCGCCGGCGTGCTGGCCGACCGCTCCTCCCGCCGCCGGCTGATGGCGGGGGCGGAGGCGCTGCGCGCGGCGTCCCTGCTCGCCTTGCTGGCGCTGCTGCTGGCGGGGTGGCTGACGTTGCCGGTCCTGGCGCTGCTGGGCGCCATCGGGGCCACCGGCACCGTGGCCTATAGCGTGGCGGCCCCGGCACTGCTGCCTTCCCTGGTGGCGCGCGACCAACTGGCCCGCGCCAATCGCGGGTTGGAACTGGCGCGCAGCAGCGCCTATGCCGCCGGGCCGGCACTGGGCGGCGCATTGGTGGGCTGGACCGGCGCGGCGGCGGCCTATGCGCTGGCGGCGCTGCTTTCGCTGGGCGCCGTCCGCGGCCTGGCCGGCCTGCCGGAGCCCGCCACCGCCGCGCCGCCCCGTCGCCACCCGCTGCGGGAATTGTCGGAAGGCACCCGCTTCGTCGCCACCCACGCCCTGTTGCGGCCGATCCTGCTGACGGCGGTGTTCTTCAACACGGCCTGGTTCATTCTTCAGGGCGTTTATGTCGCCTATGCCGTGCAGTCCCTGGGCCTGACCGCAACCGGTGTGGGCATGACGCTGGGCGCCTATGGCACCGGCATGGTGGCGGGCGCCGTGGTGGCCCCCCGCCTGCTCAACGCCCTGCCCTTCGGGCGGCTGGTGGCGCTGGGGCCTGCCTGCGCGCTGCTGGCGGCGCTGCTGATGCTGCTGACCATCGCCCTGCCTTCAGGACTGCTGGCGGCAGCAGGCTTTTTCCTCTTCGGTGCCGGGCCGGTGCTCTGGACCATTGCCACCACCACATTGCGGCAGGCGGTGACGCCGCAGGGACTGCTGGGCCGGGTTTCCGCCGTGGTCATGACCGCCACCTTCGGCGCCAGGCCCCTGGGGGCGGCAATCGGCGCGGTGCTGGCAGGATGGATCGGGGTGGAGGCCAGCCTCCTGGCTTCCGCGCTGTGCTTCGCGGTGCAGTTCCTGCTGATCATGGCCTCGCCGGTGCCCCGCTTGCGGTCCCTGCCTCAGGCAGCATGACAAGCGTGCCGCCATCCACCCTGTAGGCAGGATTTACGGATGCGCCACCGCAGCCGGAAGGCGGCAGCCTAAGGTCTTCATCATCAAGGTATTTTGTCATCGGCACGGTGCTTGCTTCCGCTATCGTTTCGATAACGAAAGGCACCATTCCGATGAAACTGCTTACCGCGCTTTCCCTGGTCACAGGCCTTGCCATGGCGGCAGCCGGGCGGGCGGAAGCCGATGTCATCTATATCTTCACGCAGACCACGCCGACCTATACGAGCCCGGACAGCCCTTTTGCCTCCGGCCCCACTGTCGGCTTCGTCGGCAGCGCGCTGGTCGTCGTCACCGATGAAGCCGCCGCGAATGGCTTCAGCGTCCAGGGCAGTGCCAGCCCGCTGTCCACCCCCAGCATCGACGGGCTGCTGGCCCTGTCGGTAAGCCTGTTCAACGGCCCCTGGTACCCGCCGGTTCTTACCTACGACCTTGATGACTTCCTGACGCCTCGCTCCGGCGCGGTCGCCGGGAGGTTTCTTTTCGACCTGACGGCGGCCGCCGATGGCCTGCTGAACGGCACCATCTATGTCAACAACACCAATGACGAGATGCGGCTGACCTTCACGGGCGCGCCTGTCGTCAACGGCATGTTCAACAGCGATGGCGTTGGCGGCTGCTGGTATGGCGGCTGCACCTTCGCCGGCCAGCAGGTGGTGTACCGGACGTTGCCGCAGGTGGTGCCGGAGCCGGCATCCCTGGCCCTCTTCGGCGCCGGGATGGCCGGGCTCGCCCTGGCGCGCCGCCGCCGTGCCGGCTGCTAGCCGGCAGCCACCGGGCGCGTGTCTCGCCACCACATGCCGAGGCCCGCGCCCACCAGCGCCAGAATGCCCACGATGCTCCAGAAGTCCGGCCATTCCGCCCAGATCATGGCGCCGAGCAGCGTGGTCCAGACAATGCCGGAATATTCGAAGGGCGCCAGCAGCGTCGCCTCGCCGCTGCGATAGGCCGCCGTCATCAGCAGTTGCGCGAAGGCGGAGATGACGCCCACAGCCAGCAGCAGCGCCCATTGCCAGGGCTCCGGCCAGATCCATTCCGGCAGCGCCGCCAGCCCCCCCACCAGCGAGCCGCCGAAGGCGAACCAGAGCACGATGGTGGTGCCGGATTCACCGTTCTCCCCCATACGGCGGATGGTGATCATGGCCAGGGCCCAGCCCACCGCGCCCATCAGCACCACCAGCACCGGCACCAGCGGCAGGCCGGTCTCGCCGACGCCTTCCCAGGGCCGCAGCATCACCAGCACGCCGGCGAAGCCGAAGACCATGGGCAGCAGGCGGGAAGGCTTCAACTTCTCCCCCAGCATCGGCACGCAGAGCGCGGCCAGGAAGAAGGGCATGGTGAAGCCCAGCGCCGTGACGGTGGCCATGGGCAGGTGGATGTAGCCGTAGAAGCTGCCGAACATGCCCATCAGGCCATAGATCACCCGCTGCACATGGGCGAAGGGCCGGCTGGTGGAGAGCATGGCCATCAGGCCGCCCGCCTGCCGCGCCCCCGCCATGGCCAGCGCCAGCAGCACCGGGATGGCCAGCAGGTTGCGGAAGAAGATCACCTGCATCACCGGCACGCTGCCGTGCAGCGCCTTCACGCAGGCCGCGGCCACGGCGAAGGTTGCGGCGGCGCCCAGAACGCAGAGAATGGAGCGGCGGCGCGCGGCCTGCGCGCTGCGCTCCGCCGCGCGGCGCTCGTCTTCGGATGCGGCGGCGGAGGCAGGGTTTGAAAGGATGGCTGGCTGCATGTTCAGGAGATTCCGCCGCGACGTTACGGCCGCGGCCGCATGAAGGCCAGACCGGCAAAGGCCCCGGTGGTGCCGCCGCATCCGCTTTATGTGCCGGAAAGCGACGAGGTGGTCTGGGAAGGCCGCTTTCCGCTGCAGAAGGTGCGCTTCCGCTACCGCCGCTTCGACGGAACGCTCTCCGCCCCCCTGAACTGGGAGATGTGGCGGCGCGGCGATGCCGTGGCCATCCTGCCCTACGACCCCTGGAACCACCGCATCGCCATGATCGAGCAGTTCCGCCTGCCCATGCTGGCGGCGGGCGAGCACCCGATCTCGCGCGAAGTGCCCGCCGGGCTGCTGGAACCGGGCGAGGACCCCGGCGCCTGCGGCCTGCGGGAATTGCGGGAGGAAGCGGGGCTGGAGGCCGATATCCTGGCCGGCATGGGCAGCTACATGCTGGCCCAGGGCGCGACGGATGAGCGGGTGCATTTCTTTGCCGCCCGCGTGCGGCTTCCCGAACCCGGCGAGGGCTCTATCCTGGGCCTGGAGAGCGAAAGCGAGGAAACCCGCGTCCTGGTGCTGGGGGCCGATGAGGCCTTCGGCATGATGGCGCGCAACGAGATCCGCAATGCCTGTGGCGCCATCAGCCTGCTCTGGTTGCAGCTGAACGCCCCGCGCCTGCGGCAGGAATGGACGGCATGAGCACCGAGTTATTGTACCGCACCGACGCCTACGCGACCGAGGCCGAGGCCCGCGTGGTGTCCGCCGCGCCGGAAGGCGTGGTGCTGGACCGCACCCTCTTCTACGCCCGCGCCGGCGGCCAGCCCGGCGATGCCGGCACGCTGCGCTGGGATGGCGGCGAGATGGCGGTGTCGGAAGCGCTGAAGGGCGAGAACGGCACGGTGCTGCACCTGCCGGCCGAGGGCGCCAGCCTGCCGCCCGTCGGCGCCACCGTCCGCATGGCGCTGGACTGGCCGCGCCGCCACCGGCTGATGCGCATGCATACCTCGCTGCATCTGCTGTGCAGCCTGATCCCCGGCGCCGGCGTCACCGGCGGGCAGATCGGCGCCGACCGTTCCCGCCTCGATTTCGACCTGCCGGAGCCGCCGACCAAGGAGGCGCTGACCGAGGGCCTGCGCGCCCTGGTCGCCGCCAACCACCCCGTGACCGAAAGCTGGGTGGACGAGGCGGAGCTGGATACCAACCCCGGCCTGGTCCGCACCCTCTCCGTGAAGCCGCCGCGCGGCGCGGGGGTGGTGCGGCTGGTGCGGATCGGCGAGGGTGAGGCGCCGGTGGACCTGCAGCCCTGCGGCGGTACGCATGTGCGCGCGACGGGCGAGATCGGCACCGTCACCGTCACCAAGCTCGAGAACAAGGGCAAGCAGAACCGGCGGGTCTATCTGGTGCTGGAGGATTGAGCGCGATGCAGGAACTGGTTTCCGCCGAATGGCTGCGGGGCGAGATCGGCGCCCCCGATCTGGTGGTCTTCGATGCCACCTACTACCTGCCGAACGAGCCGCAGGATGCCCGCGCGCTGTTCGCGCAGGCGCATGTCCCCGGCGCCCGCTTCTTCGATGTCAACGAGGTCGCGGACCCCGAGACCAACCTGCCGCACATGGCCCCCACCCCTGGCCGCGCCGAGCGGCTGCTGGGCCAGCTCGGCATCGGCAATGACAGCCGCGTCGTGTTCTACGACCAGAAGGGCCTCTTCTCGGCCGCGCGCGGCTGGTGGCTGCTGCGGCTCTTCGGGCATGAGAAGGTGGCGGTGCTGGATGGCGGGTTGCCGAAGTGGCGCGAGGCCGGCGCCCCGCTGGAGAGCGGCGAGGCCCCTGCCCCCGCGCCGCGGCACTTCTGGGCCGATTTCGTGGCCCGCCGCCTGGCCGGCATCGGCGACGTGAAGCGCGTGGTGGCCGACCGCTCGGCCCAGATCATCGACGCACGCAGCACCGGGCGCTTCGACGGCACGGCGCCGGAGCCGCGGCCGGGTCTGCCTTCCGGCCACATGCCCGGCGCCTGCAGCGTGCCCGCCACCGCCCTGCTGGCGCCCGACCAGACCATGCTGCCGCCGGAGCAGTTGCGCGCGCTCTTCGCCAAGGCGGGCGTGGATGGCTCCAAGCCGCTGATCACCTCCTGCGGCACGGGCATCACCGCCTGCGTCGTCGCCCTGGGGCTGGTGCATGCCGGCCTGCCCGAGCCTGCCGTCTATGACGGTTCCTGGACCGAATGGGCCGCCCGGCCCGAAACCGCGAAAGAGACATCCGCCTGATGCCTGACGATCTCCATTCCAAGACCCGGCGCGGCTTCGGCACCCAGGTCACGCATGTCAGCCGCCCCGGTGTCCGCAACCACGGCTTCGTCAATGGCGCCGTGCATCGCGGCTCCACCGTGCTCTATCCCTCCTGCGAGGCGCGCGGCAGCATCAACGCGGCGGGCTTCGAGAAGCACGCGCTGACCTATGGCACCTCCGGTGGGCCCACGCATTTCGCGCTGGAGGATGCCATCGCCGAGGTGGAGGGCGGCACGCGCTGCCTGATCGTCGGCACCGGCCTCGCCGCCTGCGCGGTGCCGCTGCTGGCCTATCTGAAGGCCGGCGACCACTGCCTGATCCCCGACAGCGCCTATGGCCCGACCCGCCGCCTGGCCGATGGGCTGATGGCCGGCTGGGGCATCGAGACCACCTATTACGACCCTGGCATCGATGCCGAGGGCCTGAAGGCGCTGATGCGCCCCAACACCAAGGTGCTCTATACCGAGAGCCCCGGCAGCCACACCTTCGAGATGCAGGACATCCCGGCCCTGGCCGCCGTGGCCCATGCCGGCGGCGCCAAGGTGCTGATGGACAACACCTGGGGCATCCATCACTTCCAGCCCTTCCAGCACGGCGTCGATGTCTCGATCCAGGCGCTGACCAAGTATGTCGGCGGCCATTCCGACGTGCTGCTGGGCAGCGTGACGGTGAATTCCGAGGAAGACTGGCGCATCATCGCCGGCGCCGGCCGCTTCATGGGCCATTACGCCAGCCCGGACGACTGCTGGCTGGCGCTGCGCGGGCTGCGCACCATGGCGGTGCGGCTGAAGCACCAGGAAGCCGCTGGGCTGGAGGTGGCCCGCTGGTTCGAGGGGCGGCCGGAAGTGCTCCGCGTGCTGCACCCCGCCCTGCCCAGCCACCCGCAGCATGCGCTGTGGAAGCGGGACTTCACCGGCGCCTGCTCCCTCTTCGGCGTGGTGTTCCAGCCGCGCTACAGCGCCGCGCAGCTCGATGCCATGGTGGATGGGCTGAAGCTGTTCGGCATCGGCGCCTCCTGGGGCGGGTACGAAAGCCTGGCGCTGCCCACCACCGGCTACATCACCCGCACCGCCACCAGCACCGAGCTGCTGGGCGGGCCGGCCGTGCGCTTCCATATCGGCCTGGAGGATACCGCCGACCTGATCGCGGACCTGGACAGCGCACTGGCCACACTGCCACGCTGAGGCTTCCCGGGCGGGGCATGCCCAGCCCCGCCCGGCACCACTTTGTTAAAATTGCGGCTTGAACCTCGCAACTTGGCGAGACCTGGCAGGGTTAAGGGATGCCCTCTCAGCCAGGAATTCTCCCGTGCCCCCGTCGATCAATCAGTCTCGCGTCATGCAAGGCCGCCCGAACCCCCTGGGCGCCACCTGGACCGGCCTGGGCGTCAATTTCGCCCTCTTCTCCGCCAATGCCACCAAGGTCGAGCTCTGCCTCTTCGACTCCTCTGGAGAGACGGAGCTGGAGCGGATCGAGCTGCCGGAATACACCAACGAGGTCTTCCACGGCTTCCTGCCGGACGCGCGCCCCGGCACGATCTATGCCTACCGTGTCCATGGCCCCTATGCGCCGGAGGAAGGGCACCGCTTCAACCCCAACAAGCTGCTGCTGGACCCTTACGCGCTGAGCCATGTGGGCGACCTGAAGTGGGACCACGCCCTGTTCGGCTACACGATCGGCCACAAGGACGAGGACCTCTCCTTCGACGAGCGCGACAGCGCCCGCTTCATGCCCAAGTGCCGCGTGGTGGACCCCGCCTTCACCTGGGGCAACGACCGCCGCCTGCGCATCCCCTGGGAGCGGACGCTCTTCTACGAGACGCATGTGAAGGGCGCCACCAAGCTGAACCCGGTGGTGCCGGAGGAGATGCGCGGCACCTATGCCGGGCTGGCGCACCAAGATGTCATCAAGCACATCAAGTCGCTCGGCGTGACATCGGTGGAGCTGCTGCCGATCCAGTTCTTCCTGAACGACGACTACCTGCTGCAGAAGGGGCTGACCAACTACTGGGGCTATAACTCCCTCGGCTTCTTCGCCCCCGCGCGGCGCTATGCGCGCACGCCGGATTTCGCCTTCGCCGAGTTCAAGGAAATGGTGGCGCGCCTGCATGATGCCGGGCTCGAGGTCATCATGGACGTGGTCTACAACCACACGGCCGAGGGCAATGAGCGCGGCGCCACGCTCTCCTTCAAGGGCATCGACAACGCCAGCTACTACCGCCTGCTGCCGGACCAGAAGCGCTACTACATCAACGACACCGGCACCGGGAACACCGTCAATCTTTCCAATGCCCATGTGCTGCAGATGGTGATGGACAGCCTGCGCTACTGGGTCAACGAGATGCATGTCGATGGCTTCCGCTTCGACCTCGGCACCATCCTGGCGCGCGAGCCGGGCGGCTTCGACACCCAGTCCGCCTTCCTGAAGGCCTGCATGCAGGACCCGGTGCTGTCGGATGTGAAGCTGATCGCCGAGCCCTGGGATATTGGCCCTGGCGGCTACCAGGTCGGCAATTTCGCGCCGGGCTGGGCGGAATGGAACGACAAGTACCGCGACACCGTGCGCGGCTTCTGGGTGGGCGAGGAAGGCGCGGCCGCCGATCTCGGCAACCGCCTCTCCGGCTCCGCCGACCTCTTCGACCACAACGGCCGCAAGCCCTGGGCCAGCGTGAACTTCCTGGCCGCCCATGACGGTTTCACGCTGAACGACCTCGTCAGCTACAACGAGAAGCACAACGAGGCGAATGGCGAGGAGAACCGGGACGGCCATTCCCACAACCGTTCCTTCAACTACGGCGTCGAGGGCCCGACCGACGACCCCGAGATCAACGAGGTGCGGGAGCGGCAGATCCGCAACATGCTCGGCACCCTGTATCTCTCCCAGGGCACGCCGATGCTGCTGGCGGGCGACGAGTTCGGCCGCACCCAGCAGGGCAACAACAATGCCTATTGCCAGGACAACGAGATCTCCTGGCTGGACTGGGACTGGAAGGACAAGGGCGAGCGGCTGGTTGCCTTCACCCAGAAGCTGGCGACGCTGCGGGCGCGCTTCCCCATCCTGCGCCGTGGCCGCTTCCTGTCCGGCGATTTCCATGAGGCCAGCGGCAGCAAGGCGCTATCCTGGTGGAAGCCCTCGGGCGAGGAAATGGAGTCGGATGACTGGAACGACCCCAACACCAAGTGCTTCGCCCGCATGCTGGACGGCCGCGCGCAGGAAAGCGGCATCCGTGTCGCCGCGCATGACGAGACGATCCTGACCATCCTGAACGCGCATCACGAGGCGGTGGAATTCATCCTGCCGCCGGTGCCTGAGGGCGTGGCCTGGGTGCGGCTGCTGGATACCAACATCGTCGGCGAGGAGGAGGACGAGGAACCCGCCTTCAAGATCGGCGAGAGCTACACCGTCACCGGCCGCTCCCTGCTGCTCTTCCGCCTGCGGACGCAGCGGCGGCGCCCGGCCGCCTGAGGCGCCACCGCCTGCGCCGCCTCAGCCCTTGGCGGCGCAGGCGGCGCAGCGGCCCTCGATCTCGACGGTGGCATGAACGGCGGTGAAGCCGGCCTTTGCCGCCGCCTCGGCCACGGCATGGGCGACGCCGTGGTCGCTGACTTCCAGCGTCAGGCCGCAATCGCGGCAGATCAGGAACTGGTGCGGGTGCGCGTGGCCGTGGTGGTCATGGTCATGCCCGGCCTCGACGCAGCCGACGAAAGCGTTCAGCCGCTCCACCTTGTGGATCAGCCCCTGCTCCAGCAGGAAATCCAGCGCCCGATACACCGTGGGCGGCGCGGCGCCCGGCCGCTGCGCCTTCAGCTTGTCCAGCAGCGCATAGGCGCCCAGCGGCTGCTCAGCTTCCAGCACCAGGGCCAGCACCTGCCGCCGCAGCGCCGTCAGTTGCGCCCCGGCGCGGGCGCAGCGGGTATCGGCCACCTCCAGCGCATGACGCACCGATGCCGGCAGCATCGCTTCCGCCGCCTCGCCCGTGCTGCCCTGCCCTGCTGCCATGCCCATTCTCCGCTGCCCGTCCAACCGTTATATAGTAACACCATGTCCAGCACCGATACCGGCACCGCCGTCACAGACCCCGCCGCCCGCGCCCGCTTCCTGGCCGCTGTCCGCTTCGACGATCGCGGGCTGGTGCCCGTCATCGCCCAGGCCCATGGCACCGGGGAGGTGCTGATGATGGCCTGGGCCAATGCCACGGCGCTGGAGGAAACCCTCGCCACCGGACGTGTCGTCTATTTCAGCCGCAGCCGCAACGCGCTGTGGCGGAAGGGCGAGACCTCCGGCCAGGTGCAATATCTGGTGGACCTGCGGCTGGATTGCGATGGCGACACCGTCCTGGCCCTGGTGGAGCAGACCGGCGTGGCCTGCCATACCGGCCGCCGCTCCTGCTTCTTCCAGGTGCTGCGGGAGGGCGAGCTGACCGCCATCACCGCGCCGGAAGCGGACCCTGAGGCGCTGTATGGCCACAAGCATGGCCATTGAATCCCCCATCCCCGTCACGGTGCTGACGGGCTTCCTGGGCGCCGGCAAGACCACGCTGCTGAACCACCTGCTGCGCCAGCCGGAGATGGCCGCCACGGCGGTGATGATCAACGAATTCGGCGAAATCGGCCTCGACCACCTGCTGGTGGAGGCGTTGGAGGAGGATGCCATCCTGCTCCAGGCCGGCTGCCTCTGCTGCACCATCCGCGGCGACCTTTCGGCGGCGCTGCAACGGCTGGCGGCGCGGGTGGAAGCAGGCCAGGAGGTGCGGCGCGTGGTGCTGGAAACCACCGGCCTCGCCGACCCCGTACCCATCCTGCAGACCCTGCTGGCGGACCCGGCCATCGGGCGCCACTTCACCCTGGCGGGCGTCGTGACGCTGGTGGATGCCGCCAATGGCCTCGCCACGCTGGACAGCCAGTCGGAAGCAGTGCGGCAGGTGGCAGTGGCCGACCGGCTGCTGGTCAGCAAGCCCGACCTCGCCGATGCCGCCATGCTGGAGGCCCTGCTGGCCCGGCTGGCGCAGCTCAACCCCGGCGCGGTGCCGGTGTTGGCGGCGAATGGCGCGGCGCCGGTGGAAGCCCTGCTGGGCGAGGGCCGCTTCGACCCCGCCGACCATGGCGAGGCCGTGCGCGGCTGGCTCGACGCCTCGGCCTGGAACGGGCACCACCATCACCACCACCACCATGATCCCAACCGCCACGATGCCAGCATCGAGGCCTTCTGCCTGACCTTCGACCGCCCCTTGCCCTGGCAGGGCCTGGCTACCTGGCTGGAGATGCTGACGGCGACGCGCGGTGCCTCCGTGCTGCGGGTGAAGGGCATCCTGGACCTGGAGGGGCAGGAGAAGCCGGTGGCCATCCACGGCGTGCAGCATGTCTGGCACAGCCCCACCCTGCTGTCCGGCTGGCCGGAGGGTGAGCCGCGTCGGTCCCGCATCGTCTTCATCCTGCGGGACCTGCCGCGCGCGGTGGTGGAGGACGGGCTGGCCGCCTTCGTGCAGGCGGCGCGCGCCAGTTAGTTACGGCTGAGTCTCGGCTGGCGGCAACCGGCAGCGTCAGGGGGCGTTGCCGGCACAAGGACCCTGCCCTGAGGCGGGGACTTCGCCAAAGGAGACGCCACCATGTCACTGACCATGCCGGAGGAACTCCTCCTGCTGATGCTGGACGATGAAAGTGGGCGCCTGACTGACCGTGCCACCCCGGCCGGTGATTACGCGCTGATCGGCGCCATGCTGGCGGAGCTGGCGCTAGAAGAGCGCATCGACACCGACCCGCCGCGCCTGCGCGTGAAGAGCGCCGCCCCCACCGGCGACGCGGTGCTGGATGGCGTGCTGGCACGCATCGCGGCGGAGCGTGAGCCGCGCGACAGCCGCTGGTGGGTGGAAACGCTTGCTGGCGATGTCGAGACCTACCGCAACGCCTATTTCGAGCGGCTGGTGCAGCGGGGCATCCTGAAATCCGAGGAAGGCCGCTTCCTCTGGTTCTTCTCCGAGCGCCGCTACCCCGTCATCTCGGACAAGGAGGAACGGGAGGTGAAGGCGCGGCTGATGAGCATCATCTTCGAGGATGGCCCGCCTTCCGCCCGGGATTCCCTGCTGATCGGCCTGACCCGCGCCGCCGGCCTCTTCCCGCTGCTGCTGGCGCCGGGCGAGCTGGAGCGGGCCCAGCCGCGCATCGAGGCCGTCTCCCGCCACGAAGCCTTGAACAAAACCATCTCGGACGCGGTACGCGACATCTTCATCGAGGTGGCCCGCTACGCGCCGGTGATGTGACAGGGGGGAAAGGCTACGCATTTGTCACCGGAAGGGAGCCTTCCCCCGCGCTCCGGGCGTCTCATCTTTCCCGCAGGGCCGCTGATGGCCCTTCGGGAAGGAACCCGCCCATGAAACGACGCATGCTTCTCGCCCTCACGGGCGGGCTTTCGCTGCAAGCGGGACTCGCCACGGCCCAGGCGCCAGCACCGCAGCGCGTGCGGCTGCGCGGGCGCATCGACAGCATTGCCGCCGACAAGCTGGACATGACGCTGCGCGACGGCGGCAAGGCCAGCGCCACCCTGCCGGCCAACCTGCGCGTGACCGAGATGATGCCGGTGAAGCTCTCCGACATCCGGGAGGATAGCTATATCGGCGTGGCGGCGATGTCGCAGCCCGATGGCGTGCTGCGGGCGATGCAGGTGGTGGTCTTCCCCGCTTCCTCGCGCGGCGTGGGCGAAGGGCACTACCCTTGGGTCATGGGCGAAGGCAGCACCATGACCAACGGCACCGTGGGCAGCATGACGAACGGCACCGTCGGCCGTGTCGGCAGCGGCCAGGATGTGGTGCTGACCGTGCGCTACAAGGATGGTGAGCAGCGCATCCTGGTGCCGGAGGATGCCTCCATCCTCACCTTCACCCCCGCCAGCCGCGACATGCTGGCGCCGGGCACCGAGATCATCCTCAACGGCACCCGCGCGGCGGATGGCAGCATCGCCGCCGCGTCCATCAATGTCGGCAAGGACGGCGTGCTGCCGCCCAGTTGAAGCCAGGAACAACGCATGAGTGACTCCTCCCCCGTCGCGCTGGTCACCGGCGGCGCGCATGGCATCGGCGCCGGCATCGCAACGCATCTGGCCGGCAAGGGCTGGCGCGTGGTGACGGCCGACCTGAAGCCGGCGCCCGGTGCCCCCGGCCGCCATGTGGTGGCCGATATCGCCGAGGAAGCCGCCGTGGCCGCGCTGCTGGACGGCATCGCGGCGCGGGAGGGGCGGCTGGATGCCATGGTCTGCAATGCCGGCATCATGGTGCGCAAGCCGGTGGAGGAACTCTCCCTGGCGGAATGGCAGCGCGTGCTGGGCACCAACCTGACCAGCACCTTCCTGCTGGCACGGGCGGGGGCGAAGCTGCTGCGGGCTTCCGGGCGCGGCGCCATCGTCACCATCGCCTCCACCCGCGCGCATATGTCGGAGCCCGACACGGAATCCTATTCCGCCAGCAAGGGCGGGCTGCTGGCGCTGACCCATGCCCTGGCCGTCAGCCTGGGGCCGGACATTCGGGTGAACTGCGTCAGCCCCGGCTGGATCGACGTGGCCGGGGAGGATCTGCGCCCCGAGGACCACGCCCAGCACCCCGCCGGCCGCGTCGGCCGGGTGGAGGATATCGCGGCGCTGGTGGCCTGGCTGGTGGGGCCGGAGGCGGGCTTCGTCACCGGCTCCGAATTCATCAGCGACGGCGGCATGACCCGCAAGATGATCTACGCGGAATAGCCGCTGCGGGGCTTTGGTTGTATGCCGGCCCCATGGCCCTCCGCTTCGAAACCCTGCGCGGCCCCGCGCTGCATCCCTGGCTGCCGGCGCTGGCGCGGCTGCGCATCGCCGTCTTCCGCGAATGGCCCTACCTCTACGAAGGCGATGAAGCCTACGAGGCCCGCTACCTGCGCGCCTATGCGGAAGGCGAAGGCGCCGCCGCCTTCGTGGCCTTCGATGGCGAGACCCCGGTGGGCGCCGCCACCTGCGAACCCATGACGCAGACCCATGAAGAGGTGCGCGAAGCCTTCCTCGCCGCCGGGCGGGACCCTGCGGAATACTGCTATTTCGGCGAAAGCCTGCTGCTGCCCGAATGGCGTGGCCAGGGCGCCGGCGTGCGCTTCTTCACCTTGCGGGAGGAACATGCGCTCTCCCTCGGCCTGCGCCGCGCCACCTTCTGCGGCGTGCGGCGGGACAGCCGGGACCCGCGCCGCCCCGCCGGCTACGCGCCGCTGGATGCCTTCTGGCGCAAGCGCGGCTACACGCCCTGCCCCGGCCTCTCTTGCACCCTGAGCTGGCGCGAGATCGGCGCCACGGAGGAGACGCCGCATACCCTCGATTTCTGGGAGCGCCGCCTGCCATGACCGCCCTGCGCCTTGCCCTGCTGCAATATCCGGTGGAACGGCCTGAGGGCATCGCCGCCTTCGGGGCCAAGCTGGACCGCTGGCTGGCGGAAGCGAAAGCCAGCGGCGCGGAACTGGCGGTGCTGCCGGAATATGCCTGCGTGGAACTGGGCGCCGCCCTCACCGGCTCCGACGTGGCGGATGAGGCAACGGAACTGGCGGCGATGGTGGAAGCCGCGCCCGCCATCCTGGAAGCCATGCGCGCCGCCGCCCGCCGCGCCGGCCTCTGGCTGCTGCCCGGCACCATGCCGGTGCGGGACGCGGATGGGCTGATCCGCAACCGCGCGCCGCTGATCGCGCCTGATGGCCGCCTCGCAACCCAGGACAAGCATGCCATGACACGCTTCGAGCGTGAGCGCTGGGGTGTCTCCGCCGGCAGCGGCCCGGCGGTGTTCCAGACGCCCTGGGGGCTGATCGGCATTTCCATCTGCTACGACGTGGAATTTCCCAAGCATGTCCGCTCCCAGGTGGAAGCCGGGGCCTGGCTGATCCTGGCGCCCTCCTGCACCGACACCATGCATGGCTTCAACCGCGTCCGCGTTTCCGCCGCCGCGCGGGCGGTGGAGAACCAGTGCTTCGTCGCCATCACGCCCACCGTCGGCGTCGCGCCCTGGTCGGCCGCGCTGGACGTGAACCGGGGCCATGCCGCCGTCTTCGGCCCGATCGACCGCGGCTTCCCGGAAGATGGCGTGCTGGCGCGCGGGGCGCTGGACATGCCGCAATGGGTCTTCGCCGACCTCGACCCCGCGCGCATCGAGGCCGTCCGCCGGGAAGGCGCGGTCTTCAACCATCGTGACTGGCCCAAGCAATCCTTCAGCCGGCCCAAGGCGACGGCGCCGGCATGACCCTCATCTACCTAATTGCCGGCGAGGCTTCCGGCGACCTGCTGGGCGCGCGGCTGATCGCGGCGCTGCGGGCGGCGCGGCCGGATCTCACCTTCGCCGGCGTTGGCGGAGACCGCATGGCGGAACAGGGCTTTTCCAGCCTCTTTCCCATGCGGGAACTGGCGGTGATGGGGCTGGCGGAAGTGCTGCCGAATATCCGCCGCCTGTCCCGCCGGCTGGATGAGACGACGGCAGATATCCTCGCGCGCAGGCCTGGCGTAGTCGTCACCATCGACAGCCCGGGCTTCGGGCTGCGCATCGCGGCGCGGGTGCGGCCGCGCGGCTTCCGCGTGCTGCACTATGTCGCGCCGCAGGTCTGGGCCTGGCGCCCGGGGCGGGTGAAGCGCATCGCCAAGGAAGTGGACCGCATCCTGGCGCTGCTGCCCTTCGAGGCGCCGTTTTTCGAGAAGGCCGGCATTCCAGTCGATTTCGTCGGCCATTCCATCCTGGAATCTGGCGCGGACCAGGGCGATGCCGCCCGCTTCCGCGCGAAGCACAACATCGCGCCCGATGAGCGCGTGGTGCTGGTGATGCCCGGCAGCCGCCGCAGCGAGGTCGGGCGCCTGCTGCCCACCTTTGGAGCGGCGCTGAAACTGGCGGCGCAGCAGATGCCGAAGCTGCGCCCCGTGGTGCCGCTGGCCGGCCCGGTGGAGGAAGCGGTGCGCGCCACAGCCGCCCATTGGCATCCCGCGCCGATCCTGGTGCAGGACGTGCAGGAGAAATACGACGCCTTCGCCGCCGCTGCCGCCGGGCTGATCAAGTCCGGCACCTCCTCGCTGGAAGTGGCGCTGGCGGGGGTGCCGATGGTGGTGGGCTACCGGGTGAACCCCCTCACCGCCATCATCGCGCGCCGGCTGGTGAAGGTGCCGCATATCAGCATCGTCAACCTGCTGGCGGAACGCCGCATCATCCCGGAACTGGTGCAGGAGGATTGCACGCCGGAAAAGCTGAGCGCGGAACTGGTGCGCCTGCTGACCGACCCCGCCGCCGCCGCCGCGCAGCGGGAAGGCTTCGCCACCGTCTTCCACATGCTGCGCCCGGCCGAGGGCCTGCCCAGCGCCGCTGCCGCCGCCGCCGTGCTGCGGGCGCTGGAGCCGGCGTGACAGCCGCCCGGTTCGGCCGGCTGGGCGAAGGTCCGCGCCCGGCACCGGGCGAGGAAAGCTTCACGGAATTGCTGGCGGCGGGTGGCGCGGTGGTGGAACGCATCCTCTCCCGCGCCGCCGCCAGCCCACCCGACTTCTGGTACGACCAGCCACAGGACGAATTCGTGCTGCTGGTCTCCGGCGGCGCCGCGCTGGAATTCCCGGACGGCACGGTGATGCACCTTTCCCCCGGCGACTACGCCGTCCTGCCCGCCCATTGCCGCCACCGCGTCGCCTGGACCGAAGACGAGACACTCTGGCTGGCGGTGCACCTGCCGGAGGGCGGGAGCCGCTGACCTAGCCCCGCAGCAGCGCCGCCAGGGCCGGGGAAAGCCCGCTGCTGTCCCGCCCCTTCAAGGGCGCCAGGCTGCCGCTGCGGGCCTTGGGCAGGTTCAGCGCTACCAGTGCCTCCGCCATCTTCACGGCGCAGGCGATGCCGTCCAGCAGCGGCACGGAGGCACGGGGGCCAAGCCGCGCCGCCATGCCCGCCAGCGCCGCGCCACCCAGCACCACGGCATCGGCGCCGCCCGCGGCCAGCCGGGCGATGCCCTCCAGCACCATGGCCTCCACCCAATCCGGCTCGGCCACCGCGTCCTGCGGCGTGGCATCGATGCCTTCCAGCCCGGAGAGGCGGGCGGAAAGCCCGTGGCGGCCGATCAGCTCGCGGTAGGTTTCCACGCCCCCCAGCGTCAGCAACCCGAAGCGGGCGCCGGTCATGCAGGCGGTCAGGCAGGCGGCCTCGGTCATGCCCACCACCGGGCCGGGCATCAATTGCCGCGCGGCTTCCAGCGCCGTGTCGTGGCTGACGGCCAGCACCACCGCCTGCACCTGCCCGGCATGTTCCGCCAGCAGTTCCAGCAGCGCATGGCCGGCGATCACATTCTCGGCGCGGGAGGAAATCACCGCCGGGCCGAAGCGCGGCGTTCCCGGCACGATCTCGGTGCCCGGCGCGGCGGCTGCCCGCGCGGCCTCGGCGCAAAGCCGCGTGATGGCCTCGGTGGTATTGGCATTGGCGACCAGGATGCGCGTCATGACCGCAGCATTCCCGCGAAGGCGCCTTCCGCCAAGCGCGAATCCTCGCGCGCCCGCAATGGCTGCGCCACCGCGCTGCGCACCCGGCTGGCCCAGACCAGGAAGGGATTGATGCCCAGCACATCCCCCGGCCGTAGCGGCAGGTTCAGCGGCGGGCCGGAGGCTTCCAGCGCCTGGTCCAGGGCCGCCAGGGCCTCGGGCGCCAACCCATGGGCAATGGCGTCACGGTCCAGACGCGCGGAGAAAACCCCGCTGCTGACAGCGAAGACCGGCACCTCCAGGCCGCCCGAAGCCTGCGGCAGCGGTTGGTAGAAAGCCTCCAGCGCCGCGCGGTCGGTCTTCAGCAGGGCGTTGTGAACGGCGGCGGCCGAATGCAGCGTCATGGTCGTGGAATCCGTGCAGAGCAGCAGCAGCATGTCGCAGGGTTCGTTGAACAGGGAACCCTCGCCGGCCGGGAAGAGCATCACCTCGCCAATGCGGGCGCCAAGCAGGCGCAGCAGCGCGCCCGGGTCCTCCGGCAGGGGCAGGCCGCGCAGCAGCACGAAGCCCTTGCCGTGCAACAGCCGCTCCGCGACGCGGGACAGCAGCGGGTCCAGGCGCGGCAGGGCGGCGCCGGGGGCGGCCGCCTGCGCTTCCGCCGCGGCCTCCACGCCCAGCGGCAACATCCAGTCGGCGGGGGACAGCGCCTCGGCATGCCAAAGATGCGGGCCGGCTTCGGGCACGATGCGGCGCGGGGGCGGGGCTTCGGTCATGGAGCGGGAGTGTAACAGCGCTCTGGCGGCGGCGTCAGCCACTCCGCTGCCGAAGCCTGGCCCTTGCCGTGATGCCGAAGAGGCCGCAGGCTGCCGCCCCGAACCGCATTGCAGGAGCCTTACCCATGGATGCCGCGACGCCTTCGGCGCTTTCTCCCAACGCCAGCCGTGCCCTGGCCCTTCCCTTCACGGCGGAAGGGTTGCTGGCCAGCCTGCGCCCCTGGGTGGAGCAGGAAAGCCCGACCTTCGACGCCACCGCCGTCAACGCGATGATGTCCCTGGCGATGCGCGACATGGCGCTGATGGGCGCCCGCGTGGAGCGTATCCCCGGCCGCATGGGCCTGGGCGACTGCATCCGCGCCCGCTTCGCCCCGCCCGGCGCGGCGGAGGGCGGCATCCTGGTGCTGGCGCATCTGGACACCGTGCATCCCGTCGGCACCCTGGCCACCGGCCTGCCCTTCCGGGTGGAAGGGGACCGCGCCTTCGGCCCCGGCATCTTCGACATGAAGGGCGGCACGGTGCTGACGCTGCAGGCCCTGGCGGCGTTGGCGAAGGCCGGCATCCCCACCAGCCGCCCCGTGACGGTGCTGCTGACCAGCGACGAGGAGATCGGCAGCCCCTCCACCCGCGACCTGATCGAGGCCGAGGCCTCCCGCCACCAGGTGGTGCTGGTGCCGGAGCCCGGGCGGACGGATGGCGGCGTGGTCACCGGGCGCTATGCCATCGCGCGCTTCAACCTGCGCACGGTGGGCCGCCCCAGCCATGCCGGCGCCCAACTTTCCGCCGGCCGCAGTGCGGTGAAGGAAATGGCGCGCAGGCTGATCGCCATCGAGGACATGACCACGGAGGCCTGCACCTTCTCCGTCAGCGTCATGCATGGCGGGCAGTGGGTGAACTGCGTGCCGACCTTCTGCGACGCCGAGGCCCTGACCATGGCCAAGCGCCAGCCGGACCTCGATGCGGCGGTGGAGAAGATGCTCGCCCTGAACAATGCCAGCGGCGACGTGCGCTTCGAGGTGAAGCGCGGCGTCACCCGCCCGGTCTGGGAGCCGGACGAGGCAGTGATGGGCCTCTACGAGCAGGCCCGCCGCCTGGGCGCCGAGCTGGGGCTGAACATCGCCCATGAAAGCGCCGGCGGCGGCTCCGACGGCAATTTCACCGGCGCCATGGGCATCCCGACGCTGGACGGGCTGGGCGTGCTGGGCGGCAATGCCCATACGCTCAACGAGCACATCCTGATGGACGCGCTGGTGCCCCGCGCCCGGCTGATAGCCGCCCTGCTCGCCAGCGTCTGAGCCAAACTCCCCCGGCGGCGGCTCAGCCCTCGTGCTTCGGGCCGCCGCCCTGGTCGCGCAGCGACTGCGGCTTGCCGGCGCGGCGGTTCAGCGCCCAGCGCACCCGGTCCTCCAGCGCCGAGCGGCGGTAAGGCTTGCCCAGCACGTCCCAGTTGGAGGTGCTGGGCCCCTCGGCCACCAGGTCCTCGTTGTAGCCGGTGGTCAGCAGCACGGCGACATCCGGCCTCTGTTCCCGCACCCGCTGCGCCAGCGTCAGGCCGTTCATGCTGCCGGGCATCAGGATGTCCGAGAACAGCAGGTCGATGCCCACGTTCTCCGGCCGCTCCAGCAGTTCCAGCGCCTCGTCGGCATTGCGGGCGGCGATGACGCGGTAGCCCAGAGCCTCCAGATGCTCCCGCGCCAGGGTCAGCACGTCCTCGCTGTCCTCCACCACCATGATGGTCTCGGCGCCCCCGCGTGGCTCCTGCGGCAGGCGGCGCTCCGGCGCCGGGCGCGGCGGGACGGCCTCGACATCTTCGGCGGCGGCGGGGAAGAACATGCGGATGATGGTGCCCTGCCCGGCCTCGCTGTCGATCTCCAGCTTGCCGCGGGACTGCTGCACAAAGCCCTGCACCATGGCCAGGCCCAGCCCCGTGCCCTTGCCGGTGCCCTTGGTGGTGAAGAAGGGCTCGGTGGCACGCTCCCGCACATGGGCGGGCATGCCCTCGCCGTCGTCGCTGACCGAGATGACCACATAGGGTCCGCCCGGCAGCCCGTTCTCCTCCAGCGCCACGATGGAAGTGGAGATTGTGACCGTACCGCCCGCCGGCATGGCGTCGCGGGCATTGATCACCACGTTCAGCAGCGCCAGTTCCAGATGCGCGACATCCACCAGCACCGGCGGCAGGCGGCGGCGCAGGTTGACCTGCATCTCCACCCGGCTGCCGGCGGTGCTGTCCAGCATGTCCATGAACTCATGCACCAGCCTGTTCACGTCCGAGACGCGTGGCTCCAGCCGTGTCTTGCGGGCAAAGGCGAGCAGTTGGCGCGTCAGCTTGGCGCCACGCTCGGCGGCCTCTCCGGCGCGGTCCACGTAGCGGGCCAGGCGGTCGTCCTGCAGCTTGTTGCGCAGCAGCTCCAGGCTGCCGGAGATCACCTGCAGCAGGTTGTTGAAGTCATGCGCCAGCCCGGCGGTGAGCTGGCCGATCGATTCCATCTTCTGCGCCTGGCGGAAAGACTGTTCCGCCGTGTGGCGGCGCGTCACGTCCAGCTGCGAGGCAAAGAAATACAGCAGCTTGTCATCCGCGCCGAAGACCGGCGCGACGAAGACGCCGTTCCAGAAGGGCGTGCCGTCCCGCTTGTAGTTCAGCAGTTCCACGGAGATGGGGCGGTGCTCCGCAACGGCATCGCGCAGTTCCGCCACCTTTTCCCGGTCGGTCTGCGGCCCCTGCAGGAAGCGGCAGTTGCGGCCGACGATCTCCTCCTGCCTGTAGCCCGTCAGGTCCTCGAAGGCGCGGTTGGCGAAGACAACCGGGTTATCCGGCAGGTTGGGGTCGGTCAGGATCATAGGCATGCGGGTCATCTCGACCGCCGCGAAGAACACGTTGCCCCGGTCTTCCAGGCCGGGTTCGGTGATCGACGCTTCCTGCCAGTGCCGGATGCCTGGGCCGCCGGTGGGGGAATAGGACACATCCTCGTGCTGCCCGGCCGCCGGCACGCCGACGCTCTGGCCATGTCCCTGGTCCTGGTCGGTCAGCTCGCCGCGCTGTGCAGCCCTGGCTGCCTTATCCTCTTCCACGCCTGTTCCTCTGTCTCTGCCAGCACGAGCCATGCCCTTCCGACCAAGAGGAACGGCCGAGAAAACTCTCGGTTTGGCTTATAAACACATTGGTCAAGAATATTTGGCCGCCGGCATGTCGCGCCGCAGGCCCAGGGCCACCGGCACCGCCAGCAGGCAGAGCACCGCCATGGCCCAGAAGGCCCCTGCCCCGCCCCAGGCGGCATAAAGCGGCCCGCAGGCCAGGGTCAGCAGCCCCGTCCCCAGCCCGCCGCCCAGGCTGGCATGCAGCGTTTGCGCCGTGGAGGCCTGGTCCGGCGGCACCAGCCGCTGCAGCAGCCGCATCGCCCCCAGGTACTGTGCCCCGAAGGTGGCGGCGTGCAGCAACTGGGCCAGCACCAGTGCCGGCAGCCAGGTGGTGGCGCCCAGCAGGCCCCAGCGCAGCAGCCCGCCAAACGCGCCCAGCAGCATCATGCCGCGTATCCCCAGCGCCTCCGTCAGCCGGCGGCCGAAGGCGAAGAGCAGGATTTCCGCCACCACGCCCTCTGCCCAGAGCAGCCCGATGGTGACCGGCGCATGCCCCGCCGCCGCCCAGTGGATGGCGCCAAAGGCATAAAGCGCGGCGTGGCTGCCCTGCATCAGCGCCGAGAGCAGCAGCAGCCGCCGGAAGCCCGGCAGAGCCAGAACGGCCCGGAAGCCGCCGCCACCGCCCGCCCGCGCCAGCCCGCCGACACCGCCGCCGTAGCGCGGCAGCAGCGCGGCCAGGGCTGTCAGGGCCAGCATGGCGGCCATCAGCATCGGCGCGGTGCCGAAGCCCCATTGCCCCGCCGCCCAGCCCCCCAGGGCCGAGGCGAGGATGAAGGTCGCCGAGCCCGCCGCCCGCACCCGGGGATAATCCAGCCATCCCCGCCGGGCGGCGGAGAGCGTCACGGCCTCCGACACCGGCACCAGGGGCGCGAGAAAGGTGCTGAAGACCAGTTGCGCCAGCACCAGCCCCAGCAGCCCCGCCCCCAGCAGGAAGCCGCAGCAGGCCAGGGCGGCCGCCGCGGCGGAGAGCGCCAGCAACAGGCGCGGATCGCCCAGCCGATCCGCCAGCCGGCCGCCGAAGGGCCCGGCCAGCAGGCGCACGGCGGAGCCCAGCGCCAGCACAACGGAAACCTCCCCCGCCTGCAGCCCACGCTCCGCCAGGAAGGCCGGCAGGAAGGGCTGGGAGATGCCGAGGGCGGCGTAAACGGTGCCGAGCAGCGCGGCGTAGCGCGCGGCATGGGACAGGTTCGGAACGGGGATCTGGGGCATCGGAACAGGCAGCCTGACCCAGCCGCGCGCATCAGACCAGAGGCCCTGGCGCACACGCCCCGTTGCCAAGCACCCCCCAATGGCTCCACACACCGGAAGCGATGTCAGGTTTCGTCCCCCACAGCTCGTCCGCCGCCATGTTCCCGGCCCGCGTCAAGGCCATTCTGGGTCCGACCAATACCGGAAAGACCCACTTGGCCATCACGCGGATGCTGGCACATGCCTCCGGCATCATCGGTTTCCCGCTGCGCCTGCTGGCGCGCGAGAACTACGACCGCATGGTGGCCGCCAAGGGGGCGCGATACGTCGCCCTCATCACCGGGGAGGAGAAGATCGTCCCTCCCGAGGCGAAGTGGTTCGCCTGCACGGTGGAGGCTATGCCTCTGGACCGGCAGGCCGAATTCGTCGCCGTGGACGAGATCCAGCTCTGCGCCGACCCGGACCGGGGCCATATCTTCACCGACCGCCTGCTGCATGCGCGCGGGCTGGTCGAGACCATGTTCCTGGGCGCCGAGACCATCCGCCCCCTGTTGCAGCGCCTGGTGCCGCAGGCCGAGATCGAGACGCGGCCGCGCCTGTCCCAGCTTTCCTATGCCGGCCCGGCCAAGCTGACCCGCCTGCCGCCGCGCTCCGCCGTGGTGGCCTTCTCGGCGGCCGAGGTTTATGCCATCGCGGAAGCCATCCGCCGCCGGCGCGGCGGCTGCGCGGTGGTGATGGGGCGGCTTTCCCCCCGCACCCGCAACGCCCAGGTGGCATTGTATCAAAATCGTGAAGTCGATTTCCTGGTGGCCACCGACGCCATCGGGATGGGGCTGAACATGGACGTAGACCATGTCGCCTTCGCCAGCCTGAACAAGTTCGACGGCCACCGCCCCCGCGTGCTGACGCCGCAGGAAGCGGCGCAGATCGCCGGCCGCGCCGGCCGTGGCATGCGGGACGGCACCTTCGGCGTGACGGCGGAATGCCCGCCGCTGCCGGACGAGATGGTGGAAAAGATCGAGACCCACCATTTCGAGGCACTGCAGACCCTGGCCTGGCGCAATTCCGACCTCGACATGGCCAGCATCGACGGCCTGCTGGACAGCCTGGCCCTGGCCCCCAACCAGCCCGGCCTGGCACGAGGCAACGACGCCACGGACCACATCACGCTGGAAGCCCTGTCGCGGGACCCGGAGGTACGCAAGCTCGCCACCTCCCGCGCCCGGGTGCGGCTGCTCTGGGAAGCCTGCCAGATCCCGGACTTCCGCAAGCTGGCGGATGACAGCCACACCAAGTTCGCCGCCAAGATCTTCGGCCACCTGGTGCAGGACGGCGCGCTGCCCAATGACTGGGTGGCGGGGCAGATCGCCCAGCTTGGCAATATCGAGGGCGACCTCGATACCTTGATGACGCGCCTTTCGGCGATCCGGGTCTGGACCTACGTGGCCGCCCGGGCCGATTGGGTGCGTGATGCAACCCGTTTCCAGTCCGAGGCGCGCGCCGCCGAGGACGCCGTTTCCGACGCGCTGCATGAGCGCCTGACCGCCCGTTTCGTCGATCGCCGCGCGGCTCATCTGATCCGCCGGCTGGACGAAACGGAGGAAGAGCTGCTCTCCGCCGTCAATCGTAAGGGAGAGGTGGTGGTGGAAGGCCATCCCGTCGGTCATGTCAGCGGCTTCGTGTTCGAGCCGGATGCCTCCGCGGCCAATGAGGACGAGCGCAAGCTGGTGCTGCGCGCCGCCCGTCGTGCCCTGGTGGACGAGATCCCGCGCCGTGTGGTGGCGCTGGAAGCGGCGAAGGACGAGGAATTCGCCCTGACCCCCACCCACCGCATCACCTGGGACGGGGCCGAGATCGCCCGCCTTAAGGCCGGCCCCACGGCCGACAAGCCGCAGGTCGATGTGCTGCAGTCCGAATTCCTGGACGGCGCGCAGCGGGAGCGGGTGCGGGCCAAGCTGGCCGCCTGGCTGGAGGCGCTGATCGCGAAGGAATTCGCGGCGGTGACCACGGTCGAGGAGAAGGCGGCCGAGGATAACACCCTGCGCGGCCCCGCTTTCCGCCTGCGGGAATACCTGGGTCTGGTGCCGGGTGGCACCGAGGCCGAGGTGAACCCGGAACTGCGGCAGAAGCTGAAGGCCATCGGCATCCGCGCCGGGCGCTTCGCGCTCTATCTGCCGGAAGTGCTGAAGCCCCGTCCTATGGCGCTGCGCGCGCAGCTCTGGGCGCTGAAGGCCGAATGCGTGGTGCCGACCCTGCCGGGCGGCGGCCTCGTCTCCATCCAGCCGCCGGAAGGCTGGCCGCGCGGCTTCGCCGCCACCATGGGCTGGGTGCAGGCGGGCTCCGTGCTGCTGCGCCTGGACGTGGCCGAGCGCGTGGCCGGCGAGCTGGGCCACCTGACCCGCCGCGCCCCCGCCACCCTGCCGCAGGATGTCGCCAGCCGCCTGGGCGTGAAGGCCGATGCGCTGCCGGCGGTGCTGAATGCCCTGGGCTTCCGCCTGCTGCCGGCCGAGCCGCTGGCCGAGGATGCCTTCGGCCCGCCCTCCCCTACCATGGTCGGCGCGCGGCGTGAGGAGCATGGCCGGGGCAACCGTCCCCGCCACGGCCAGCGCCCGCAGCGCGACCGCCGCCCGCAGCAGGCCCCCGCGGCCGCGCCGCAGGATGGCGCGCCCGCCGAGGCCGGTGCCGAAGCGGGTGCCGAGGCCGCGCCGCGCCCCGAAGGTGGCCGCCCGCCGCGCCGGGAAGGCCAGCGCCCGCAGGGGGATCGTCCGCAGGGCGACCGCCAGCAGCGTGGCCCGCGCCCGGACCGTGGCCCCCGCCCGCCCCGCGATGGCCAGCCGGCCGAGGCGCGCGAGGGCAACCGCCCGCCGCGCGACCGCCAGAACCGCCCCGAGGGCGAGCGCCCGCAGGGCGACCGGCCGCGTGGCCCGCGGGAGGACCGCCCGCGTGGCAACCGTCCCTTCGACAAGGGCCGCGACAACCGGGGCAACGAGGGCCGCACCTACAGCTTCGATACGCCGAAGCCCGCCAAGGCGGACCCTGACAGCCCCTTCGCCGTGCTGGCGAAGCTGAAGCTGGGCAAGGGCTGAGGAGCCCTTCCCGGCGGTGGCGGAAACCGAGGACCGCGACTGGCAAAGACTGGACAAGTGGCTGTGGTGCGCGCGGGTGGCCAAGACCCGCGCCGAATGTAGCCGCTTCGTCGAGCGCGGCACGGTGCGGCTGAACCGCCAGCCGGTGGATAAGCCGCATGCCAAGCTGCGGCCGGGAGATGTGCTGACCCTGGCTTTCGGCGGGCCGGAACGGGGCATGGTGCGCATCTGGCGCGTCCTGGCCCTGGCGGAGCGGCGCGGCCCGGCGTCGGAAGCGCGCGGGCTTTACGAAGAGATCAGCTAGGCCGCCGGCAGCTTTTCGTCTTCCGGCGCCACAGGCGTGAAGCGCACCCCGGCCGGCACCAGCACGCGGCGGCCCTTGGCGGGCAGCGCCCCCACCGGCATCGCGCCGAACATCTCCTTCCGCGCTTCCACCAGCGTCACACCCGCGAAGCGCGGCACCAGCGCGCGCCCGGCGCGTTCCCAGACCCCGGCGCCGCGCAGCAGCAGCCGGGTCTGGAAGGGCGGGATGAACAGCGCGCCGCGCCGCCGCTCCACCGTGAACATGGTGCGGCTGAGCAGGCGGGAAATCTGCCCGGGGGAATAAGGCCGCCCCTGGCCGAAGGGCGTGGTGTCGGAATGGGCCCAGATGCCGCGCCGGTTGGGCACCACCACCAGCAGCCGGCCATCCTCCTTCAGCACGCGCCAGACCTCGCGCAGCAGCCGGCGGCCGTTCTCGGCGGTCTCCAGCCCATGCACCAGCAGCACGTTGTCGAAGCAGAAATCGGGAAAGGGCAGCTCCGTTTCTTCCACCAGGGTGGACAGGCTCGGGCCGCTACGGGGCCAGGAATATTGCGGCCCCAGTTCCGCCGGCATGGCGCAGAGCACGCGTTCCGCGCGGTCCCGCCACAGGCGCAGGTAAGGGGCGGCATGGCCAAGCCCCAGCACGCGCTGGCCGGTCAGGTCCGGCCAGAATTCCAGCAGCCGTTCCCGCAACACCCGCGCCGCCACCCGCCCGGTGGCGGACTGGTAGAAATCGCGATGCGGCGATTCGGGAATGGCCGATTCGAGGGGCGTGTGGACCTCCGCGCTCATGCATCCGATATAGTGGCGGAAGCGTGGGCTGGCACGCCCTTCCTGTGCCCCCAGAAAGAAGGACCGCTGCAATGACCGTGACCGTCCAGGCCGTGCCCTTTGCGTCCGACAACTACGCCTGGCTGCTTCGCGACCAGGCCACCGGCACCGTCGCGATCTGCGACCCGGGCGAGGCCGCGCCGGTCATCGCCGCGCTGGATGCCGCCGGAGGCCGCTGCGACATCATCCTGCTGACCCATCACCACGACGACCATATCGGTGGCGTGGAGGAAGTGCGGGCGAAATACGGCGCCAAGGTCATCGGCGCGAAGGCCGATGCGCACCGCCTGCCGAAGCTCGACCAGGCCGTGGTGCCGGGCGATACGGTCCGGGTGGGCGAGACGGAAGGCCGCGTCATCGATAGCCCCGGCCATACGGTCGGCCATATCGCCTTCTATTTCCCCGATGGCGACGTGCTGCTCTGCGGCGACACGCTCTTCTCCCTCGGCTGCGGCCGGCTGCTGGAAGGCACGGCGGAGGATATGTTCCACGCGCTGGAGCTGCTGAAGCCGCTGCCGCCGCAGACCCTGGTCTGCTGCGGCCATGAATATACCGAAAGCAATGCCCGCTTCGCCCTGACGGTGGAGCCCTACAACCAGGCGCTGCGCGACAAGGCGGCCGATGTCGCCGCCAAGCGTGCCGCCGGACAGCCGACCGTGCCTTCCCTGCTGGGGCAGGAGATGGAAACCAACCCCTTCCTGCGCGTGTCCAGCGCCGCGCGTCTGGCCGAGATCCGCAAGGCGAAGGATAACTTCCGCGGCTGATCAAACCAGAAGGATTCGCGCCGCCATGCAGCTCTTCTACTCCGCCACCAGTCCCTATGCGCGGAAGGTGATGGTTTGCGCGCTGTTGCGCGGCCTGGGTGACCGGATCGAGCGGATCGATGTCAGCCCCGATCTCAGCCCGCCGGAGCTGCTGGCGCAGAACCCGCTGTCCAAGGTGCCCTGCCTCGTCACCGTGGAAGGGCTGCCGGTCTATGACAGCCCGGTGATCTGCGAGTATCTCGATGGCCTGGGCACGGCGCGCCCGCTCTTCCCGAAGCCGGGGCCGGAGCGCACGGGGGCGCTGGTGATGCAGGCGCTGGCGGATGGCATCATGGATGCCGCCCTGCTGCGGCGCATACAGCAGCCTTTCCCGCAGGATGAAGGACGGCAGAAGGCGGGCGGCCGGGCCCAGGCGGCCATTGCCCGCGCGCTGGACGTGCTGGAAGCCGCGCCGCCGCAGGGCCTGCGGGATATCGGCGCCGTCGCCGTGGCCTGCGCCCTGGGCTACCTCGACCTCCGCTTCGCCGATGAGCCCTGGCGGGAGGAACACCCGAAGCTGGCCGCCTGGTTCGCCGAGGTGTCGCGGCACCCGGCGCTGGCAGAGACCGAGCCCGCCTGATGCCGGGCATCGACCTGCGCGACGCCAGCCTGCCGGCGGCGGCCGTGATCGCGGCGCTGGAGCTGCGCCCGCACCCGGAAGGCGGCCATTACCGCGAGATCTGGCGGGATGCGCCGGCGGATGGCGGGCGTGGCGCCGGCACTGCCATCTATTTCCTGCTGGATGCCGGCGAGCGCAGCCATTGGCACCGTGTCGATGCCGCCGAGGCCTGGCACTGGTATGCCGGCGGGCCGCTGGCGCTCTCCCTGTCCGCCGATGGCCAGGGGGTGGAGGAGCGGCTGCTGGGCCCGGATCTCGGCGCCGGGCAGCAGCCCTTCGGCATGGTGCCCAAGGGCTGGTGGCAGGCGGCGCGTCCGCTGGGCGGCTGGGTGCTGGTGGGCTGCACCGTCAGCCCCGCCTTCGACTTCGCGGGTTTCGAGCTGGCGCCGCCTGGCTGGAAACCGGCGCGGTGAGCGACAGCCTCGCCTGGGATGCCCGCTACGCCGCCCAGCCCTGGATGTTCGGGCAGGCCCCCAACCGCTACCTGGAAAGCCTGGCGCCCCGCCTGCCCCGCTGCGGCCGCGCCCTGGCGCTGGGCGATGGCGAGGGCCGCAACGGCGTCTGGCTGGCGCAGCAGGGGCTGGAGGTCACGGCGGTGGACTGGTCCGCCGCCGGCCTGTCCCGCGCCGCCGCCCTGGCCAGCCAGCACGGCATCGCGCTGCGCACCGAGGCCGCCGACCTCACCCGCTGGTCCTGGCCGGAAGCGCGCTTCGACCTGATCGCCTGGATCTTCCTGCACCTGCCGCCGCAGGACCGGGCGGTGGTGGTGGCCGGCGCGCTGCACGCCCTGGCACCGGGCGGGCTGCTGGTGCTGGAATGCTTCACGCCGGCGCAGCAGGGCCGCCGCAGCGGCGGGCCGAAGGAGCCCGCGCTGCTCTGGACCCGCGCCATGGCCGAGGAAGCCTTCGCCAGCCTGGAGGTGCAGGAATGCCTGGAAGGCACCGTGCGGCTGGATGAAGGCCCGAAGCACCAGGGCCCGGCTGAAGTGGTGCGGGGCTTCTGGCGCAAGCCGGGCTGAGCCACGCATAAAAAAAGCACCGCCCGGCCATATGGCGGGCGGTGCCGGTGCGGCCTTCAGGCCGGCGCCTCAGTCGTGGAAGGCGACCTTGGCATTCTCGCCGGTATGGGCGGGCTTGCCCGTCGCGGCGGCCTTGGCATAGCCGAAGGCGAAGGCGACGTTGGAAGCGACGCCATCCCAGTATTCGGCGCTTTCCACCTCAACCGCGATCAGCGCGATGCCATCGCCTTCCGGGCCCTGCGGCAGCCAGGTGCGCAGGTCCTCGGTCCAGAGCTTCTTGTTCATCTCCTTGTCGCGCACCACACGAGCCTTGCCGGCGATGGACACGAAATCCTGGCTCTTGGTGTCCGAGTAGCCGAGCAGCACGCGCGGCTCGCCCTCGATCTCATCGACCTTCGAGCTGTCGTCCCTGGTGAAGAACCACAGCGTCTTGCCATCCGTGTCCGGCTTCTGCGCCCGCATCGGGCGGCCATGCATGCGGCCTTCCGGGGTGTTCGTCACCATGATCGCGACCTGGATGTCCTTGATCATGTCGCGCACTTTCACGCGCATCTCGTCTTCGTTCTGGGGAGCAGCCATGATGTGTCTTCCCTCACTGTTCGGGGGGAGAACAGCGCAGGCGCGATCCGGTTGCGGACTCAGGCCGTCTCGGGCGCGCCCTCGGTGGTCTCGCTGCCCTTGCGCCAGCGGTGGGTGGAGCTGCCGAAGGCCACCATCTCGCCGGCCTCATTGAAGACCTCGGTGCGCGCGAAATAGATGTTGCGGCCGCGCGAAGCCATCTTCGCCTCCGCCACCACCCGCCCGCTGGCCACCTGGCCGGTGAAGCGGCAATCCAGGTCGATGGTCACGGCGCGGCGGGCATTGCCGGGCACGCTACACCACAACCCGCAGAAGCCGGCGGCCTGGTCGATCAGGGACAGGATGGCGCCGCCGTGGAGGATGCCGCTGCGGTTCATGTGCTGCGGGCTGGCGGTCATCACCACGCGGGCGAAGCCGTCGCGCCATTCCTCCAGCCGCATCCCGAGCAGCTCGTGATAGGGGGCGGAGGCGGCGGCGAAGGTAGGGTCTGCATTCTCGGACATGGACGCCGGGGTGCCGGGGGATCGCGCCAGCGTCAAGGGGCTTCCAGCCGGTGCGCCAATGCGGGGGCGAGGCCGGTGCTCGGCGCCGGGGCGGCGGCGGGCGGCACCGGCAGCGGGCGGGCCGCCACCCGCAGCAGGCATTCCAGGCTGTCCAGCACCGGCACGGGCAGGCGTGGCTGCAACCGCGGCGCCAGCCCGGCCAGCCCGGCGCCGCCCAGCACCACCACCCCCGCGCCGGCCGCCACCGCCCCGGCGGCGGCTTCCGCCAGCAGGTCCAGGGCGCGCTCCGGCTCCCGCGCGATCAGGTCGCCGGTGGGGGCCACGGCATGGACGCCGACGCGGTCCCGCCCCAGGCCGCGCAGCAGGCAGAATTCCTCCAGCATCGGCACCCAGGCGGCGCCGCCGGTCAGCAGCGCCACGCGCGGCGCCATGTCCAGCGCGATATCCAGGCTGGCATCGGCCATGCCGGTGACGGGGATGCGCGCCACTTCCCGCGCCGCCGCCAGGCCGGGATCGCCGAAGCAGGCGATGGCCACGGCATCCACCTGCCCCGCATGTTCCGCCACCTGCTCCAGCACCGCATGGCCGGCAATGGCCGCCGCCGCGCGGCTGGCGATGTAGCGGGCGCCGAAGCGCGCCGTGGCCGGCAGCAGCGTCACGCCCACCAGCCCCAGGCGCGGCAGCGCGGCCTGCGCCAGCGCCAGCATGCGTTCGGTCATGGCGGCATCGGTGTTGCCGTTCAGCAGCAGGATGCGCATGGGCCGAGCCTAGGGCGAAAGCCCGCCGGCGCGCAGCGGCCTTCCTATTCCGGCACCGTTTCGCCGGAGCCGCCGACTTCCGCCGGGAAGTCACGCATCTTGGGCAGGCCGTCGCGCATCGGCAGCACGGTCTCGGCATAGTTCAGGTGCACGGCCGGCACGAAGGGCAGGTCGGGAATCGTGGCGGCGAAGACATCGATTATTTGCAGCGGCGGATGGCGCGCCATGAGGTGGCCACCGCAGAGCTTGCAGAACTGGCGCTCGCTCATCGGCGTCTTGGCATAGGTGCCAATATGCTCGGCGCCCTTGGTGACCTCCACCGCCTTCGGCTGCCAGAGGCTGAAGGCATTCACCGGCCCGCCTGACCAGGAGCGGCAGGACCGGCAATGGCAGTAGCCCATGGCATCCGGCTGGCCGGTGACGCGAAGCTCGACGGCACCGCAGAAGCAGGCACCTGTGTAAGGACCGCTCATGGCGTTCTTCCCTGTTCTTATGATTGTGTTGCCGACTCTCGCCCGATCCCGCTGCGGGGCAAGAGAATTAGGGAACGGGCCGCTACCGCCGCAGCTCCAGGATATCGAAGCGCGACTCGCGCATGGGCAGCGGCAGCTCCAGCCGCATCCGGTCTGCCGAGACCGGCACGAGGTAGCCGACCTGGTCCCGCTGCATGTCCTGCCCGTAGCGCAGCGGCCGCTCGTTGCCCCAGGCCTCGGCCCCGGCATAGCCCAGCCGGCGGCCCGGGATGTCGTAGAAGATGCCGGAAGTGCGCTGGGAGCCTGTGATTTTTTCCAGCCGCAGCCCTTCGGCATCGTCGGTGATGCGGCATTTGAAATCGGCATAGACCACCAGCGGCGGAGTGCCACCCAGCTTCAGAAGGCGGCAGCGCCAGTCGCCCGCCATGCGCGCCGGGGGAATGGAAGCCGCCTCCCCCTTCAGCACCTGATTGAGCACGGCGACATCCGCCGGCTTGCCGCGCGCGCGGGCGGCGGCGATGGCTTCCCGCCGCACGGTGTCGAAACGCTCCAGCCGGCCCTGATCGAAGGGAGAGAGCTCTTCGGGAAAGCTGCCTTCCGCCAGGGCCGGAGCGACCACCAGCATGCCGGCGAGCGCCAGCCACAGGAAACGGTGCGTCATGCCCACAGACTAGGACAGCGCGGCGCCGATTCCACTGAATTCATGCGGCGGAGAGCGCCCAGTGGCCCGGCTCGACCTCCTGCAGCACCGCACCGGGCGGCGGGGGCACGAGGTCATAGGGGATGCGGCGCCGCGCGGCCTCCCGCTCCGGGTCCGGAATGGGCGCGGCGGAGATCAGCGCGCGGGTATAGGGGTGGCGCGGATTCGCGAAGACCTGCTCCGTGCTGCCCATCTCGACGATTCGGCCGCGCAGCATCACCGCCACCCGGTGGCAGAGATGCCGCACCATGCCGAGGTCATGCGCGATGAAGAGATAGGCCATGCCCATCTCCTCCTGCAGGTCGAGGAAGAGGTTCACGATCTGCGCCTGGATGGAAACATCAAGCGCGGTGATGGGCTCATCCGCCACGATCAGCTTCGGCCCCAACGCGATGGCGCGGGCGATGCCGATGCGCTGCCGCTGCCCGCCGGAGAACTGGTGCGGGAAGCGGTCCATGAACCGGGGGTCCAACCCCACCTGCCGGAACAGCGCCGCCACCTTCTCCCGCCGCTCCCCGGCGCTGGAGATCAGGCCATGGGTCCTCAGCGGCTCCCCCACGCTCTCGCCAATGCGCAGGCGCGGGTTGAGCGAGGAGAAGGGATCCTGGAACACCACCTGTAACCTGCGGCGGATCGGCGCCAGGGCATGCGGCCGCAGGCGGCTGATGTCCTGCCCCTCGAAAAAAACCTGCCCCGCCGTGGGTTCTTCCAACCGCAGGATCAGCCGGCCGGTGGTGGACTTTCCGGAACCGGATTCGCCCACCAGCCCCAGCGTCTCGCTATGCCCGATCTCGAAGGAAACGCCCTCCACCGCGCGCACGGTATGGGTCGGCTTGCCGAAGAGATTCTTCGTGGTGTGGAAGTGCTTGGTCAGCCCTTCCACCCGCAGCAGCGGTGCGGCGGCCGCGCTCATGCCCCCTCTCCCTTGCCGGCGAGGTCGGGGCGCGCGGCCAGCGCCTTGGGCAGGTCATACCAGGCGGCGACCAGATGGCCCGGCGCGGCATCGCGCGCCTGCACCAGCGGCGGCATCTCCTGGAAGCAGCCCGAGATGGCGAAGGGGTTGCGCGGCGCGAAAGGGTCGCCGGGCGGCGGGTCGGTCATGTCCGGCGGCGCGCCGGCGATCTGCCGCAGGCGGGGGCGCTTCCTCGCCTGGCCGGGGGTATGGGTCTCGTAGACCCGGCCCTCGCTGTGGTCGGGCAGCGAGCGCAGCAGGCCCCAGGTATAGGCGGAACGGGTGTCGTTGAAGACCGCCCGCGCCGGCCCGCGCTCCATAATGCGGCCGCCATACATGACCTGCACCGTGTCGGCGAGCCCGGCCACCACGCCCATGTCATGCGTGATCCAGATCATCGCCATGGACAGCTTGCGCTTCAGGTCCTTCATCAGGTCCAGGATCTGCGCCTGCACCGTCACGTCCAGCGCGGTGGTGGCCTCATCCGCGATCAGCAGCTTCGGCTCGCAGGCGACGCCGATGGCGATCATGGCGCGCTGCCGCATGCCGCCGGAGAACTGGTGCGGAAACTGCTTCACCCGCTTCCGTGGCTCGGGGATGCCCACGAGGTCGAGCAGCTCCACCGCCCTTGCCCGCGCCGCGCTCCTGGACATCAGGCCATGGCTGGTGATGGCCTCCGCGACCTGCGCCTCCACCGTCAGCACCGGGTTCAGCGAGGTCATGGGGTCCTGGAAGATCATGCCGATCTTCTTGCCGCGCAGGTCGCGCAGCTCCCGCTCCGGCAGGGTCAGCAGGTCGCGGCCCTCGAAGAGCACCTGGCCGCCGGCGATGCGCCCCGGCGGCTTCGGGATCAGCCCCAGCATGGCCAGCACATGCACGCTCTTGCCGCTGCCGCTCTCGCCCACCACGCCCAGGGTTTCCCCCGGCTCCAGGTCATAGGTCACGCCGCTGACGGCATGCACGGTGCCCCCGGCGGTGTCGAAGCGCACGGTGAGGTCTTTCACCTGCAGCAGGGGCATCGGCGGTCTCCTGAGGTCGATCCGGTTCGGAAAACTCTTGGGCTCCCTGGCGATCCTCCCTGCCCTTCCCACGGCTGGTCAACCTCATGAACGAGGTAGGACGCCGATCCAGGATCAGGTGAGGCAGAAGCGCACGGGGCGCAACGGCGGCGGCAGGTCCGTTTCGCCCAATGTCGCGAGCAGTTCGATCTCCACCGTGCGCGTGATGGCATCCAGCGGCAGGTCGTTCGGCTCCAGGCCGAAGGGTTCCTCCAGCTGGTCGCCCAGCGCATCCAGGCCGAAGAAGGCATAGGCCAGCAGCACGGAAGCAACAGGAGTCGCCAGCCCGATGGTGCCGGCCAGGCCGAAAGGCACCAGCAGGCAGAAGAGAAAGGCCGTGCGGTGCAGCAGCAGGGTATAGGCGAAGGGCAGGGGCGTGGAGCGGATGCGCTCGCAGGCCGCCTGCACCTCGGAAAGGCCGTGCAGCCGCTCCTCCAGCCCGGCGTAGAGCATGTCGCTCAACCGCCCGTCCCGCCGCAGCGCCGCCAGCTCGGCATTCATGGCGCGCAGGATGGCATCGGGAATATTGGGCGCGGTGGCCAGGGCGGCGGCTTCCTCCGGCGGCAGCCAGGGGCTGGCGGCGGCCTTTTCGTCGCGGCCGCGCAGGCGGGCGCAAAGCGCATGGGTGAAGCCGATGGCCCGGCGCAGCAGCGCGGGTTGCGGGCCGAGCAGCGCCGTCGTCTCGCGCGCCAGGCTGCGCGCCTCGATGACTAGGCGGCCCCATTGCTTCCGCCCTTCCCACCAGCGGTCGTAGCAGGCGTTGTTGCGGAAGCCGAGAAAGATGGAGAGCGCCAGCCCGAAGAGTGCGAAGGAGGCCAGCGGCAACTCGGGCATGAATCCCGGCCAGCGCCGTTCCGCCGCCACCACCGCAGCGCCCAGCAGGGCCACGCCCAGCAGGCGCGGCGCCACGACCGGAACGATGGAGCCGCGCAGGATGAACAGCAGCGCCCAGGAACTCGGCCGGGGGCGCAGGATCACGAGCTGCCCCCATTCAGCAGCCCGGTGACGATGCCCACCGTACCCGCCACGATCACGGCGTTGAAGGCATAGGCGATCAGGCCGTGCAGCATTGCCGCGCGGCGGATGGCGGGGGAATGCGTCACCATATCGGTCACGCCGTTGGTCGTGCCGATGCTGAAGGCGAGGTACAGGAACTCGGAAAACGGCGGCTCCTCGGCGCCGCCGGGAAAATGGATGCCGCCGCCGCTCAGCCAGTATTCCCGCGCGTAATCCTGCGCGAAAAGCAGGTGCACATAGAGCCAGGAGAGCACCACCGTCGCCACGCCCAGCGAGACATAACCAGGCGTGGAGGCCGCCAGGTCCATCGCCACCGCCACCAGCGAGGCCGCGGCGGCCAGCAGCGACAGTGCCATGATGGCGAAGCGGCCTTCATCCAGCTCCTGGGCATGGATCCGCATGGCCTCGGCATCGGCCGGCCAGATGCGTGCCAGCACCAGCACGGCATGCGTCAGCACGAAGCCGCACCAGCCGAACATCGACGCATGCAGCCAGGCGCCGCCGCGCAGCCGCACCACCCCCACCAGGGCGATGCCCACCAGCAGCGCCAGCAGGGTCAGCGGGCGGTAGCGCGGCGCCAGCCGGAGCATCAGGCCGCCAGGGCGCGGGCGAAGACCGCCGGGTCCACGTTGCCACCGCTGAGCACCACGCCCACGGTGCGGCCACGCGCCGGCACCTTGCCCGCCAGCACCGCCGCCAGGGCCACGGCGCCACCGGGTTCCACCACCACTTTCAAGGCCTCGAAAGCCAGGCGCATGGCGCGGAAGACCTCATCCGGCGTCACCACGGCGGCGCCCTTCAGGCGCGGCTGGTTCACCGCGAAGGTCAGCGCGCCGGGGCGCATGGAAAGCAGCGCGTCGCACAGCAGCGCACCCTTGCCGTCATTGGCGATCCGCTCCCCGGCCGCGAGGGAGCGCGCGGTGTCGTCCCAGCCTTCCGGCTCCACCGCCCAGACCTCGGTGGCGGGAGAGGCGCCTTCCACCGCCAGGGCGCAGCCGCCCACCAGCCCGCCGCCGCCGGTGCAGACGGAGAGTGCATCCAGCTCGAAGCCGGCGGCGCGGGCATCCTCGACCAGTTCCAGCGCCAGGGTGCCCTGGCCGGCGATGACATCGGGGTGATCGAAGGGCGGCAGCACGGTGCCGCCACGCTCCTCCGCCAGCCGGCTGGCCAGCACCTCGCGGTCCGTGGTGGCGCGGTCGAAGAAGGTGATCTCGGCGCCCCAGCGGCGTGTGCTTTCCACCTTGATGGAGGGCGCATCGGCCGGCATCGCGATCAGGGCGCGCACGCCCTCCGCAGCCGCAGCGCAGGCGATGGCCTGGCCGTGGTTGCCGGAGGAATGCGTCACCACGCCGGCGGCGCGTTGCGCGGCGTCCAGCCTCAGCACCGCGTTGGTGGCGCCACGCAGCTTGAAGCTGCCGGTGCGCTGCAGGCATTCCGGCTTGATCAGCACGGTGCCGCCGGCGATCTCATCCAGCAGCGGATGCCGCAGCATGGGGGTGCGCACCACCCGGCCGCGCAGGCGGTCGGCGGCGGCCAGGACGTCGTCGTGGGTGGGAAGGGTGCTCATGCCGCATTCTCCGCCCGCCGCCCGCGCCCGGCAAGATGAGGCCTGCGCCAGCGCATTCGAATCGCCCGCATCAGAACCGTTGCAACCGGCTGCTGCGCCTGCGTAACCTTCCCGCAGCGTGAGAGGGCCAAAGCCCATGGCGGCACCAGGACTGCCCGCGCACAGGAGGAGTAACGGACATGGAAGGCAACGGGTTCACCCGCCGCACGGTGCTGCGCGCCGGCGTGGCGGGGGCAGCGGCCAGTGCGCTGCCTCTGGTGAATGTGCATGGGCAGACATCGGGCGGGCGCCTCGCCCTCGGCCTGTGGGACCATTGGGTGCCCGCCGGCAACGACGCCATGCGCAAGATCGTCATGGACTGGGGGCAGAAGAACAAGGTCGAGATCCAGCTCGACTTCATCACCACGGTTGGCAACAAGAACCTTCTGACTCTCGCGGCCGAGGCGCAGGCGAAGCAGGGGCATGACGTGCTCTCCTTTCCCACCTGGGAGGTGCACGCGCAGTCCGAGCTGCTGGAGCCGATGGACGACGTGATGACCCGCCTGGCCGAGAAATACGGCAAGGTGAATTCCATCGTGGAATACCTGGCCAAGGTGGAAGGCAAGTGGCGCGCGGTGCCGGCCATCTCCGGCTCGCAGAACAAGCCCTCGCTGGGGCGGATCGACCTGCTGAAGCAGCATGGCGGCATCGACATCCAGCAGATGTTCCCGGCCAATGACACCGCCGCCAACGTGGATGCCTGGACCTGGGATGCCTTCATCAAGGCGGCCGAGGGCTGCCACAAGGCGGGCGTGCCCTTCGGCCTGCCGCTGGGCACCTTCCCGGATGCCACCGACTGGGTCGGCTCGATGTTCCGCTCCTTCGGCGCCGAGCTGGTGAATGCCAAGGGCGAGATCACGGCCAAGTCGGACAAGGTGCGCGCGGTGCTGGATTACGCGCAGCGGCTCTGCCAGTTCATGCCGGCTGATGTGTTTTCCTGGGACGATGCCTCCAACAACCGGGCGCTGATCTCGGGCAAGTCGGCGCTGATCTTCAACCCGCCTTCCGCCTGGGCCGTTGCCAAGCGCGACGCGCCGCAGGTGGCCGAGCAGTGCTGGACCTTCCCCGCCCCCACCGGCGCGGCCGGGCGCTTCACGCCCTACCTGCCGTATTTCTGGGGCGTGTGGAACTTCAGCCGCAACAAGGGCGCCGCCAAGGCACTGGTGGAATATCTCAGCCAGCGTGAACAGGCGCAGACCATGGTCGCCGCCACCAATGGCTACGACATCCCGCCCTTCACCAGCATGACGGATTTCGACACCTGGCAGAAGGAAGGGCCGCCCACCGGCGTGGTCTACAACTACCCCGTGCGGCCGCACCACAAGGCGGAGCAGTTCATCGCCGACTACCCGGCGCCGCCGAACATCGCGGTGCAGATGTACAACCAGGGCATCCAGGCCAAGATGATCGCCCGCGCGGTGCAGAACAAGGAACCGGTGGAACGCACCATCGCCTGGGCCTCCAGCGAGCTGGAAGGCTTCCAGCGCGGCTAGGCCGGTGACCCGTGGCGGCGCCGCGGCGCCGCCGATGCCCCGGCGGCCGCATGGCCCCGGGGCGCCTTCCCATTTCCGCTGAGGGAGCCCAGGCATGTCCCAGGCCGTGATATCCCCCGCCTCCGCCGTGCCGCAGCGCCAAGGCGCGATGCGGCGGCTGGCGCGGCGCAACTCCACCACAGCCTTCCTGCTGACGCTGCCGCTGATCCTGCTGATCCTCGGCCTGGTGGTCTATCCCTTCCTCTACGCCCTCTACCTCTCGATGCTGAACAAGCGGCAGACCCGCTTCATCGGCATCGAGAACTTCACCTTCCTCTTCTCGCGCGAGACCTTCTGGAATGTCGTGTTCCAGTCGGTGGTCTTCGCGGTCTCGGCCGTGTTGCTGAAGGCCCTTATCGGCTTCGTGCTGGCGCATGTGCTGCACGCGCTGCCGGCCAAGGGGCAGCGCAAGTGGCGCGGCATGCTGCTGGTGCCCTGGGTCATCCCGCCCGCCATCTCGACCCTGGCCTGGTGGTGGCTCTTCGACCCCTCCTATTCCGCCTTCAACTGGGCGCTGGCCGGCATCGGGGTGGACCCGGTGCCCTGGCTGGGCGCCACGGGCTGGGCGCGCTTCTCCGTCATCCTGGTGAATGTCTGGTACGGCGCGCCCTTCTTCATGATCATGTACCTGGCTGCGCTGAAGTCGGTGCCGGACCAGCTCTACGAGGCCGCCGCCATCGACGGCGCCAGCGCCTGGCAGAAGCTGCGCTTCGTGACCTTCCCGATGATGCGCAACATCATCAGCATCACGGTGCTCTTCAGCCTGATCGTCACCTTCGCCAATTTCGACATCGTCCGCATCCTGACCAATGGCGGGCCGCAGGACAGCACGCATGTCTTCGCCACCTATGCCTTCCAAGTCGGGATCCAGTCCGGCGACATCCCGCTGGGCGCCTCGGTCAGCCTCTTCATGTTCCCGCTGCTGGCGGTCTTCGCGGTGCTGACGCTGCGCGGGGTCAACAAGCGCACCAAGGAGATGTCCTGACCATGGGCACCACCGCCGCTCCCACCACCCCCTTCGTGCCGGCGCAGCGCCGGATCGGCAGCATCGCGGCCGAGCGCCGCTGGGCCATGATCGGCGCCTATATCGCGCTGGCCGTCTTCGTCATCTTCTTCATGACGCCGCCCTTCCACATGCTGATGACCAGCCTGAAGAGCAGCGGCGAGATCGCCGACCTGTCCGGCAATCCCTGGATCGTGCGGAACCCGACGCTGCAGAACTACTGGGAGCTGCTGACCCAGGGCAATTACATGATCCACTTCCGCAACTCGATCATCGTCACGCTCAGCACCGTCATCATCAGCATGGTGGTCTCCACCATGGCGGCCTTCGCGCTGGCGCGGATGAAGTTCTGGGGCAGCGCCACGCTCGCCACCGGCGTCTTCCTGACCTACCTGGTGCCGGAGACGCTGCTGTTCATCCCGATGTTCCAGATCGTCGGCTCCATGGGCCTCTACAACAACCTACTGGCCATGGTGCTGATCTTCCCGACGCTGACGGTGCCTTTCTGCACCTGGATCATGATCGGCTACTTCGCCTCCATCCCGAAGGAACTGGACGAGGCCGCGCTGATCGACGGCGCCAGCCATATCCAGATGCTGTGGAAGATCTTCATCCCCGTGGCCCTGCCCGGCATCCTGGCGGCGATGATCTTCGCCTTCACCGTCTCCTGGGCCGCCTTCATCTACCCGATGGCCTTCCTGGTCTCCTCGGACCAGATGGTGCTGACGGTCGGCATCGTGTCGGACCTGATCCGGGCGGACACGTTCCAGTGGGGCAAGATCATGGCCGGGGCGCTGATGGCGGCTTTGCCGCCCCTGCTCGTCTATGCTTTCCTCATGGACTACTACATCGCTGGCCTGACCGCCGGCGCAACAAAAGGCTGAGGGAGAGAACTTCCATGGCGCAGGTGACGCTCCGGAAAGTCGTCAAAGCCTATGAAGGTGGCGTGCAGGCGGTGAAGGGGATCGACCTCGACATCGCCGATGAGGAATTCGTGGTTCTGGTGGGCCCTTCCGGCTGCGGCAAGTCCACCACCCTGCGGATGATCGCGGGGCTGGAGGAGATCTCGGGCGGCGAGATCTCGATCGGCGGGAAGGTGGTCAACGACATCCCGCCACGCGACCGCGACATCGCCATGGTGTTCCAGAACTACGCGCTCTACCCGCACATGACGGTGGCGGAGAACATGGCCTTCGGCCTGATGCTGCGGAAATTCCCGAAGGAGGAAATCCGCCGCCGGGTGGACCATGCCGCCCGCATCCTCGACATCACGCCCCTGCTGGAACGCAAGCCCAAGGCGCTCTCGGGCGGGCAGCGGCAGCGTGTCGCCATGGGCCGCGCCATCGTGCGCGATCCCAAGGTCTTCCTGTTCGACGAGCCGCTCTCCAACCTCGATGCCAAGCTGCGGGTGCAGATGCGCACCGAGATCAAGAAGGTGCACCAGACGGTGCGTACCACCACGGTCTATGTCACCCACGACCAGGTGGAGGCCATGACGCTCGCCGACCGCGTGGTGGTCATGAACAACGGCGTCATCGAGCAGGTGGGGCCGCCGCAGGAGCTGTACCACAACCCCGCCACGCGCTTCGTGGCCGGCTTCATCGGCTCCCCCGCGATGAACTTCATCAACGCGCGGCTGGAGCAGGCCTCGGGCGCGCTGCGCATCCACCTGCCTGGCGACATCGTGCTGCCGGTGCCGGCCGAGCGCACCAGCCGCTACGCCGCCCTGGCCGGGCGCGAGGTGGTCTTCGGCATCCGGCCGGAGCATCTGACGGAAGCCAAGAACCTCGACCGACCCCATGTCGCGCCCTTCCCCGCCGTGCCGGAGGTGACGGAGCCGATGGGCATGGAAACCCTGGTGCATTTCAAGATGGACGGTGCCGAGGTCTGCGGCCGCGTCGATCCCAATGCGCCCGCTTACCCCGGGCAGCAGCTGCCAATGGCTGTGGACCTGAGCAACATGCATATCCTCGACCCGCAAACAGGACGCGTCCTATGAACCAGCTTGCATGGGTGACGGGTGCCGGCTCCGGCATCGGGCGCGCGGTGGCGATGTCGCTGGCCAAGGCCGGCTGGCATCTGGTGCTGACCGGGCGGCGCGAGGCCGCGCTGCGCGAGACCGCCGCGCTGCTGGATGGGGAGGAACCGATGATCCTTCCCGCCGACCTGACAGACCCCGCGGCGGTGGAAGCCGCGGTCGCCCAGTTGCCGGAGGCGCCCGCGCTGCTGGTGAACAATGCCGGCGGCAACACGCCCCGCCGCCACTGGCACCAGCTATCCCCAGCCGATGCGCGGGCGCTGCTGGACGTGAACCTCGCCGCGCCCTTCCTGACCAGCCTGGCGGTGCTGCCGGGCATGCGGAAGCGCGGCGGCGGGTTGATCGTGCAGATCGCCTCCGTCGCCGGCAAGGGCGCCTCGGCGGTGTCGGGGCCCGCCTATATCGCGGCCAAGTCCGGCTTCGTGGCGCTCTCCGCCTCGCTCAACGCGGAAAACGGCATCCACAACATCCGCAGCACCTGCATCTGCCCGGGCGAGGTCGCGACACCGATCCTCGACCTGCGCCCGCAGCCGCCCTCGGCGGAGGAACGGGCGCGGATGCTGCAGCCTGAGGATGTGGCGGCGGCCGTGCTCTTCGCCGCCAGCATGCCCGAGCATGTCTGCCTGAACGAGATCATCATCACCCCCACCTTCAACCGCGACCTCGCGGCAGGGGCCGAGGCGATATCGCGACTGAGCTGACCGTGCCCCCCGAGGATGCGCTGAAGGCCCTGCATGCCGGCCGTGCCTATCACGGCTGGCCGCATGTGGAGGCCCTGCTGGCCCTGTGGCGGGAATACGCGGGCGCCTTGCACGATGCCGAGGCCGTGCGGCTGGCCATCCTGTTCCACGATGCCGTCTACGACCCCCGCCGCAGCGACAACGAGCGCGCTAGCGCCGCCCTGCTGCGGGAGTGGATGGCCGGCACCGTGCCGGCGGCGCGGCTGGAAGCCGCCGCGGCCATGGTGCTGGCCACCGAGCGCCATGCGGTGCCGGAGAACCTGCCGCCGGAACTTGCCGCCGATACCGCCAGCTTCCTGGACATGGACCTCTCCATCCTGGGCGCCGAGCCCGCACGCTTCGAGGACTATGACCGCGCCATCCGGCAGGAATACGCGCATGTGCCGGCGGAAGCCTACCGCACCGGCCGCGCCGCCGTCTTGCGCCGGCTGCTGGCGCGCGATCCTATCTTCCTCACCGCCCCTTTCCGCGCGCGATTCGAGGACGCGGCGCGGCGCAACCTCCAGGCCGCACTGACCAGATTCGAATCACCACAAGGACCTTCCATGCCTGACTACAACACCGTCACCGTCCCGGCCCCGGCGCTGGAAGACATGATCCGCGGCATCTTCCTGGCGATCGGCTGCGACGATGGCGAGGCCGGGGATATCGCCAGCCACCTGGTCGGCTCCAATCTGGCGGGGCATGACAGCCACGGCGTGGTGCGGGTGCCGCGTTACGTGGATTGGCACAAGGCGGGCTACCTGCATGCCGGCCGCAAGCCGGAAGTGGTCACGGATGGCGGTGCCTTCCTGCTGCTGGACGCGCAGTTCGGCTTCGGCCATGCGGTGACCAAGCAGGGCGTCGCCATGGGCATCGCGCGGGCGAAGCAGCATGGCGCCGCCGTGGTGGCGCTGCGCAATTCCGGCCATTGCGGCCGCATCGGCACCTATGCCGAGCAGGCGCTGGCCGAGAACCTCATCTCCATCCATTTCGTCAATGTGGCCGGCTCCTTCCTTGTCGCGCCCTATGGCGGCGTGGACCGGCGCTTCTCCACCGCGCCCATCGCCATCGGCGTGCCGCTCGAAGGCCGGCCGGTGGTGCTGGATTTCGCGACCTCGCTGGTGGCGGAAGGCAAGGTTCTGGTGGCCAGCAACGGCGGCAAGCCGCTGCCGCCGGATGCGCTGATCGAGCCCGATGGCCGCTTCTCCGGCGACCCGCACACGCTGTATGGCGAATATCCGCAGGTGGGCGCGCGCATTCCGGGCAATGGCCCCGGCGCCATCCGCGCCTTCGGCGATCACAAGGGCTCGGGCCTGGCGCTGATGTGCGAGCTGCTGGCGGGCGCCTTCACCGGTGGCGGCACCTCGGGGCCGCGCGACCAGCGCGGCTGCATCACCAATGGCTTGCTCTCCATCTATCTCTCGCCGGCGCATTTCGGCACCGAGGCCGAGTTCCAGCGCATGGGGCAGGAATATCTGGAATGGGTCGCCGGCAGCCGCCCGATCGACCCCGCCAGCCCGGTGATGCTGCCGGGCGAGCCCGAGAAGCGCAGCCGCGAGAAGCGCCTGCGCGAGGGCCTGCCCCTGCCCGCCGATATCTGGGAGGACCTGCGCCGCACCGCCACGACGCTGGGCGTCGCCGTTCCGGCGGTGTAGTGCGGCTTCCGCGCATGGCCTAATCTGGGCCTTGTGCGGAAAGCCCCATCCCCGGTCGCCCTGCGGCGGCTCGCCTTCGCCCTGCTCTGCCTTTGCATCAGCGCGGGGCTGCTGGCCCTGCTCTGGCGCGTGCTGGCGCCGGGAGGCTGGACGGGGTGGGAGATCGCGATCCTGCTGGCCTATGCCGGCACGGCGCCCTGGTCCGCCATCTCGGCCGGCAATGCGCTGATCGGGCTGGCGCTGCGGCTGCGCGGGCGCGGCCTGCCCGCCGCGCCCGCCGGCACCGGCCAGCTCCGCACCGCCATCGCCCTTTGCATCCGCAACGAGGACATGGACGCCGTCCTCGCCCCCCTGCCCGCCCTGCTGGATGGGTTGGAAGCGGCGGGGCAAGGGCACCGCTTCGTGCTCTGGTTCCTGTCCGACACCCAGGACCCCGTCCGCGCGCTGCGGGAGGAGGAGGCGGTGGCCGGCTTCGTGGCGCAGCGGGCGGGCCGGCCCATCGCGGTGCGCTACCGGCGCCGGCAGCACAATACCGGCTTCAAGGCCGGCAATGTCATGGAGTTCCTGGACCGGCACGCCGCCGGCCTGGAACTGATGCTGAGCCTGGATGCCGATTCCGCCATGACCGCCCCCGCCGTGCTGCGGCTGGTGGCGGAGATGGAAGCGGACCCCAGGCTGGCCATCCTGCAGCAGCTCATCGCCGGCCGCCCGGCGGAAGCCGCCTTCGCCCGGCTGTTCCAGTTCGGCATGCGCGCCGGCATGCGGTCCTGGGCCAGCGGGCAGAACTGGTGGCAGGCCGATGAAGGCCCCTACTGGGGCCACAACGCCATCATCCGCATCGCCGCCTTCCGCGCCCATGCGCGGCTGGATCATCTGCCCGGCGGCCACGCCATCCTCAGCCATGACCAGATCGAGGCCGTGTGCCTGCACGCCGCCGGCTGGAAGGTGCGCTGCCTGGCGGAGGATGCCGGCAGCCTGGAAGCCAGCCCGCCCGCCATGCCGGAATTCCTGGCCCGGGATCACCGCTGGTGCGCCGGCAACATGCAGTACTGGCGGCTGCTGCCCCTGCCCTGGCTGCGGCCGATGGGGCGCTGGCAACTGGCCCAGGCCATCCTGCTCTTCGTGACCGCGCCGCTCTCGCTGCTGCTGCTGGTGGCGGCGGTGGGCAACGTGGCCAGCGGCGGCGCGGCCGCCACGCCGCCCGGCGCCCTGGCCCTGCTCTTCGCTGCCACATGGCTGGCCAGCTATGCGCCGAAGGTGGCCGGCTATGCCGAGGCCCTGCTGCGCCCATCCCTGGCCGCGCGCCTCGGCGGCCGTGGCGCGGTGCTGCGCGGCGCGCTGGCGGAGATGGCCTTCGCCATTTTCTTCGACCCGCTCAGCATGGCCAGCAAGGGCTTCTTCATGCTCTCCATGCCCTTCCGGCGCGGTGGCGGCTGGGGGGCGCAGAACCGCGCCGCGCGGGGCGTGACGTGGCGGGATGCCACGCGCCTGCTCTGGCCACAGACGGTGCTGGGCATGGCCGGGTCGCTGATGCTGGTGACCGCCGGCGGCACCGCCTGGCTCTGGGGCGCGCCCTTCCTGCTGCCGCTGCTGCTGGCCATCCCCTTCTGCGTCGCCACCGCCTCCCCGGCGCTGTCGGCCTGGATGCGGGCGCGGCGGCTCTGCGCCACGCCCGAGGAGCTAGAAGGTCTTCAGCAGCCGGTCGATATAGTCCAGCTCTGACGGCGGCCGCTCCCGGTCCGCGCCGCGCCGCCGCAGCTCCTCCTGGATCTGCCGGGTGCGCAGCGCCTCGGCATCGCCGGGCACCACGGTGTCGCTGCCGGTGTCGTTGGAATTCGGCTCGTTGCGGGTGGGGCGGCCCAGCGGGTCGCGGCCTTCCCCCTGCCCCATCGCCTGGTCCCGCCCCTGCCCGCCATTGGGGTCGCGGCCCTGCTGACCACGGCTGGCCTCGCCCTGGCCCTCGCCGGGCTCCTGGCCCTGCTGTCCCTGGCCGAACTGACGCTGCATGGTCTGCGCCATCTGCTGCGCGCCTTCCTGCAACTCGCGGATCGCCTGCTGCTGGTTCGCAGTGGGGTCGCCGCCCCGGCCCAGGGCTTCCTGCGCCTGCCGCATCTGCTGGTCGGCGCGGCCCAGCGCTTCCGGGATCTCGCCGGTCAGGTCGCCGAATTGCTGCATCAGCTCGCCCAGGGCGCGGCGCAGGGCGCGCTGCTGGCGGGCGTCCCGCTGCGCCTCGGCAGCGCGCTGCTCGGCCGTGGTGGCATCGGCCTGGGGTTGGCGCTGCTGTTGATTGTAGGGCGAGCGGCGCTGCTGCTGTTGCTGCGGCTGCCCGGCCTCGGCCTGTTCGCGCTGGTGGCTGCGGTCCAGCATCTGGCCTTCCCGCTGCACCATGTCCTGGATCGCGCCCATTTGCTGCTGGCCACGCTGCTGGCGCTGCTGCTGCTGCTGGCTGTTGCGGTTGCCGCCTTCCCGCCGGGCCATCTGGCCGTTCTGCAGGGCCTCCAGCATGCGCTCCAGCTCCGCCAGCTGCTGCTGCATGTCCTGGGTACGGCCCTCGCGCGCCGCGTCCTGCATCTCCTGCGTGCGGCGGTCCAGGTCCTGCGGGTCCATCAGGCGGGCCTGGGGGTCCTGCGGCATGGTCTCGCCATTCTCGCGCTGCAACTGCTCGGCCAGGGCCTCCAGATGCTGGCGGATGGCCTCACGCAGTTCCTGCACCCGGCGCTCCAGCTCGGCGCGGCGCTGGGCATCGGGGGGCTGCCGCTCGGCTTCGGCCAGGGCCTCGCGCAGGGCCTCGCGGGCCTCGGCCAGGGCGCGGGCGGTGCGGTTGGTGCGGCCTTCCTCCAGCGCGATGGCGGTCTGCCACATCAGCGCCTGCGCTTCCTCCACCGCCTCGGGCCGGCGGTCGAAGGTCAGGTGGTAGCGGGCGCTGCGCATGGCCATGAAAGTGGTCAGGTCGTTCTCGAAATCCTCGGGCCGCAGCGACAGCTCATCCAGCCCGCGCTCGGCGCCCTGCCGTGCCAGCGGGTCCATGGAGAGCGACTTGCGCAGCGCCACCAGCCGCCGCGCCACCGGGTGGTCGAAGCGCCGCTCCGGCAGGGTCAGTTCGGCGGTGTCGGAACGGCCTTCCTGCCCGGCGCTGTCCCGCGCCACCAGCCGCAGCCGCACCGGCAACCCGGCCCAGGGATGCGCGGAAAGGTCCGGCTGCGCCACGCCGCGCGGCTGCCTGCTATCGCCGGAGATGGGCAGGTCCAGCGCCAGCGGCGGCGCATCGGGCCGCGGCGCCAGGGTGATCTCGGCGCGGGCGGCGGCCACGCCCCAGTCATCCTCGGCGCGCCAGGGCAGCCGGATGGCGAGGCCGCGCTGCGCCGACCCGGGCGGCTCGGCGAAGGTGATGCGGGGCGGCGCGTCCGCCTGGGTGGCGACGGTCCATTGCGCCAGGTCCTGCCCATCCCGCCGTACGCCGATGCGGGTGCCGGCATCGAGCGGCGCCTCGGCGGTGAAGCTCGCAACATCCAGGGCGCGGAAGGGGGTGGCGGTCTCGCCCAGCCGCAGTTCCGGCACGCCGCCACGGCCGCCAGAAAGCGCGACCTGCAAGCGGCTGCCCGCCGGCACGGTAACGGAACCGCCCGTGGGCGGCAGGAAGACCGGCGCGGCGCCGGTATAGGCAGGAGGCGAGATCCAGGCCTCCAGCCGCAGCGCCGGCGGCAGCACCGGGGCGCCGAAGGCGGGCTGGAAGGCACGGCGCAGCCGCTCGGGCGTTTCGGCCCCGGCCACGCCCAGGGCGGCGACGAGCGCCACCAGCAGGCCAAGCCGCAGCCCGCGCCGATCCCGTGCCGGCAGGCCGGGGCGCGGCAGGCCGACCTTCAGCCGCTCCACCGCCGCCGCGGCGCGGGCGCGGTGCACCCGCCACAGCGCCAGGGCCATGGGGTCGGAATCAGTGGCGGGGCGGTCGGACAGCGTGGAGAGCGGGCGGTGGGAGAGGCCGGATTCCCGCTCCAGCCGCCGGTCGGCGGCGGCGGTCGGCGGCACCATGAAGCCGCGCAGCCCGCGCCAGGCGGCCCAGCCCACTGCCAGTGCGAAACCCAGCAGCGCCAGCAGGTGCAGCCAGCCCGGCAGGCGAAGAAACAGGCCCGACAGCGCGGCGACGAGAAACAGCCCCACCACGCCCAGGATGGGCCAGAGGCGCGGCCAGGCTTCCTCCCAGGCCAGCGCCCATCGCGCGAGCCGCCGCCCGCGCGCGAGACGGCGGGAAAGCGGATCGCGCGGTGTCTGCATCAGTCGAGCCACTCCGGAATGCGCTGGTGGGCGAGCAGTTCCTCATGCGTCTGGCGGCGGCGCACCAGGGCGGCGCGGGCGCCATCCACCAGGACCTCGGCCGCCAGGGGGCGGGCGTTGTAGGTGCTGCTCATCACGGAACCATAGGCACCCGCATCCAGGAATGCGACCAGATCCTGCGGCGCCATGGCCGGCATCAGGCGGCCTTTCGCGAATGTGTCCCCGCTTTCGCAGACCGGGCCGACGATATCGGCCGGCGAGAGCGGCGCCACATGGGCGCGCGGCGAGACCGGCAGGATGCCGTGCCAAGCGTCATACATGGCCGGGCGCATCAGGTCGTTCATGGCGGCATCCAGCACCAGGAAGCGCCGGGCGCTGCCCTGCTTCTGCAGCACCACCGAGGCCAGCAGCACGCCGGCGGGGCCGACCAGCCAGCGGCCGGGCTCCAGCATCACCGGGATGCCGAGGCCGCCCAGCGTGGACTTGATGGCGCCGGCCAGGGCTTCCGGCGTCGGCGCCGGCTCGTCGCGATAGGGGATGCCGAGGCCGCCGCCGCAGTCCACCCGCTCCACTGGCAGGCCGCGCCCGCGCAGGTCGCCGATCATCTCGGCCAGCCGGGCATAGGCAGCGCGATAGGCGGACATGCCGTCGGTGATCTGGCTGCCGATATGCGTGGCTATGCCGATCGGCCGGATGCCGGGCAGCGCGGCCATGCGGGCATAGAGCGCCGGCGCGTCCTCGAAGGCGATGCCGAACTTGTTCTCGGCGCGGCCGGTGGTGATCTTGGCGTGGGTGCGCGCATCCACGTCCGGGTTCACGCGCAGCGAGACCGGGGCCTCGACGCCCATGCCGGCGGCGATGGCGGAGATCATCTCGATCTCCTCCGCGCTTTCGGCATTGAGCTGGAAGATGCCGGCTTCCAGCGCGAAGCGGATTTCCTCCGGCGCCTTGCCGACGCCCGAGAAGACGGTGGCCCCCGCCGGGATGCCGGCGGCCATGGTGGCGCGCAATTCGCCGGCCGAGACGATATCCGCCCCCGCCCCTTCCGACCGCAGCACGCGCAGCACGGCCTGGTTGTCGTTGGCCTTGGCCGCGTAATGGACGCTGGCGCGCAGCCCGGCTGCCTCCAGCGCCGCTTTCAGCGCGCGGAAGCGGCGGCGCAGCGTATTGGCGGAGTAGACCCAGGTGGGGGTGCCATGCTCGGCCGCGATGCGGGCCAGCGGCACGTCCTCCATCAGCAGCCCGTCCTGCGCGTGCATGGACAGCGAGGGGCGGATGGCGAGCAGGTCGGCGAAGGTCGGGTCGGCGCTGGTGGGCGCCAGGGAAAGGGCGGTGGCCATGCGGCTATTTAGGGTCGCGCCCCCGGAGGATGGAAGCGCTGCAACGTTTCGCTACCAGCCCAGGGGGTCGAAATCGGCGAAGGGGGTGGTATCCGCCGGGCGCATGGGTGGCGCCGCCAGGATATTGGCCAGGGCCAGGGCGGGCGACAGCGCGGGCAACTGCCCCGCCGCCGGCGGCGGCAGCGGGAAGCGCAGGCTGCCGGGCGGCGCGGCCTCCCAGTCGCCCAGCAGCAGCGTGGCGCAGCCCGCCTGCCCCGCCGCCGCCGCCAGCGAGGCCCCCGGCCCGCCCCCCGCCGTGTCCAGCGCCACCAGCACCACCGCATCGTCGGCGGAGGCGGTGGCCAGTTGCCGCCGCGCCACCTCCGGCGCCGCATCCAGCAGGACCACCGGGCGCTGCCGCCGCGTCAGCAGCCAGCGCAGGTGCCAGGCCACGGCCCGCCCGGGCTCGTCGGCGCCAATCCAGACCAGCCGAGCCGCCACCAGCCGCGCGGTCGCGGCTTCCAGCTCAGCGGCGGGCAGGCGTTCCAGCATGGTCTGCAGCCCCGCCATTTCATGCGCCACCACGGCGCGGGCGGGGTCGGCCCCGGTGCCGCGTGGCGACAAGGCGCGGTGCAGCAGCGAGGTGCGCGAGGTGACGCCCCGCGCGCGGTCGAAAACAGCGGCCTTGAAGACGCGCTGCATCTCCCGGAAGCCGTCATAGCCCAGGCTCTTGGCCAGCCGCACCAGGGCCGAAGGATGCGCCTGCACATGCCCCGCCAGCACGCGCAGCGGCGCCAGGGCCACCTCGTCCGGGTTGGCGGCGCAGTATTGCGCGATGCGCTGGAACTGCGGGCTGAGGCCTGGCCCACGTTGCTCCAGCAGGGCCAGCAGGTTGGGCAGCGTATCAGGTGGCAAGAGCATGTCCGAAAGGATGGCAACCAATGTTGCCGCTGCGCTCCTGCAGTTCGCAACATTTTTTGCCATCACGGCTCGCCGCATTCTTTGTTGCTGGCGGGAGCGGCCCCGCCTTAGCATCCGCCCTTGCCGGCATGATGGCCCGCCAGAAGGCCCGGGCGGCACAGCATGAACCACACGGGAAGGATGACCCCATGAAGCTCGGCCTGTTCATGATGCCGCTGCACCCTGCCGACCGCCCCCTGCGGGACACCCTGGCGGAGAACACCGAAAAATCCCTGCTGGCGGAGGAACTGGGCTTCGAGGAGCTCTGGATCGGCGAGCATTTCTCGGCCACCACCGAGCCGATCTGCTCGCCGCTGATGTTCCTGGCCTCGCTGCTGCCGCAGACCAAGCGGATCAAGATGGGTACCGGCGTGATCAACCTGCCGAACCACCACCCCGCCATTGTGGCCTCCGAGGTCGCGCTGTTCGACCACATGAGCAACGGACGGCTGCTCTTCGGCATCGGCCCCGGCGGGCTGGCCAGTGATTTCGAGCTGTTCGACAACGAGGACCCGCAGAAACGTGGGGAGCGGATGCTGGAAAGCATCGACACCATCCTGCAACTCTGGACCCAGGACCCGCCCTATCGCGTCAGCGGCAAGTACTGGGACCTGAAGCTGTCCGAGGCCATCGTGCCGGACCTCGGCATCGGCTACCTGCGCAAGCCGCTGCAACAGCCGCATCCGCCCATCGCCATGTCGGCCATGAGCCCCTTTTCCGGCAGCGTGAAAACAGCGGCCATGCAGGGCTGGAGCCCGATCAGCGCCAATTTCATCCCGGAATACAGCGTCGCCAGCCACTGGAAGAAATACCTGGAAGGCTGCGCCGCCGTCGGCCGCACGCCCGATGGGCAGGACTGGCGCGTGGCCCGCAACATCGTGGTGGCGCCCACGGATGAGGAAGCGCGGGAGCGCGCCTTCAGCACCGCCGGCAGCAACCATTACTACTACCGCTACCTTTGGGAAGTGCTCCGGCGCGGCAACTATTCCATCGCCATCAAACCGGACCCGAAGATGGACGACAGCGAGGTGACGGTGGAGATGCTGATCGAGGCTACCGTTATCCACGGCAGCCCGGAGACCGTGACGCGGAAGCTGGCCGGGCTGCGGGAGCGCATCGGCCCCTTCGGCACGCTGTTGATGGCCGGCATGGACTGGAGCGGCCCGAACCGGGAATGGGAACGGGACAGCATGCGCCTGCTGGCCCAGGAGGTGATGCCCGCCCTGCATCGCCAGACGGTGCCCGCCTGAGCATGGATGAAGCGCCGCTGATCCTGACGCTTGGGTTGGACGCGGCCTCCTTCACCCGGCTGGATGCGCTGCGCCGCGCGCATTTCCCGCCGGAGCGGAACTACCTCTCGGCGCATCTGACGCTGTTCCATGCCCTGCCGGGCGCGATGCTGGCGGAGATCTCGGCCAATCTGGAAACGCTGGCGGCTGGCACGCCGCCGCCGGCGCTGCACTTCGCCGGCTTGCGCAGCCTGGGGCGTGGCGTCGCCTTCACGGTGGAAAGCCCGGCCCTGGTGCGGTTGCGCGGATTGCTGGCCAGCGCCTGGCACGGGCTGCTGGGGGCGCAGGACCGCCAGGGCTTCCGCCCGCATGTGACGGTGCAGAACAAGGTGGAGCCCGCCGCCGCCCGCGCCTTGCTGGCGGAATTGGAGAACGACTTCACCTCCTGGGAGGGCCAGGGGGTGTCGCTGCTGCTCTGGCATTATCGCGGCGGCCCCTGGGAGCCCGCCGGGACTTTTGCGCTTACCGGCTCGGATAAACCCGCGGGTAGGTGATGTCCTCCGGCGGGCCGGGCGGACGCACCGGGCCGGGGCGGCCGCAGGCGGCCAGCAGGGCCGCCACCGCCAGCAGGGTGAGGATGCCGCGCGTCATGCCAGCCGCTCCCGCCATTCCGCCGCCATGCGGCGCACATTCACCGGCGCCGTGCCGCCGTAGGAAGTGCGGGAGGCGACCGAGGCCTCCACGCTCAGCACCTGGAAGATGCCGTTGTGGATGCGCGGCTCCTCCGCCTGCATTTCTTCGAGTGTCAGCTCGGAGAGATCCATACCCCGCGCCTCGGCCTTGGCCACGAGGTGGCCGGTGACGTGGTGGGCATCGCGGAAGGGCATCCGCAGCTCCCGCACCAGCCAGTCGGCCAGGTCGGTGGCGGTGGAGAAGCCGGCGCCGGCCGCTTCCCGCAGCCGGGCGGCGTCGGGCTTCATGTCGCGCACCATGCCGGCCGTGGCGGCCAGGGCCAGGGCCATGGTCTCGGCGGCGTCGAAGATGCCTTCCTTGTCTTCCTGCATATCCTTGCCATAGGTCAGGGGCAGGCCCTTCATCACCGTCATCAGCCCGACCAGCGCGCCGGCCACGCGGCCCACCTTGGCGCGCACCAGCTCGGCCGCGTCCGGGTTGCGCTTCTGCGGCATGATGGAGGAGCCGGTGGTATAGGCATCCGACAGCTTCACGAAGCCGAAATACGGGTTGGTCCAGAGCACCACCTCCTCCGCGAAGCGGGAGAGATGCGTGGCGCAGATGGCCAGCGCCGCCAGGAATTCCATGGCGAAGTCGCGCGAGGCCACGGCATCCAGGCTGTTGCGCATCGGGCCGTCGAAGCCCAGCGCATGCGCCGTCATGTGCCGGTCGATCGGGAAGCCGGAGCCGCAGAGGGCGGCGGCGCCCAGCGGCGACTGGTTCATGCGCGCCCGGCAATCGCCGAGGCGGGAGCGGTCGCGCCCCAGCATCTCCACATAGGCCAGCAGGTGGTGGCCGAGCGTCGTCGGCTGCGCCGGCTGCAGGTGAGTGAAGCCCGGCATCACGGTGGCGGCGTGCTCATCGGCCCGCTCCACCAACGCCTGCATCAGGTCGGCCAGCTGCTTGTCGAGGCCGTCGATGGCATCCCGCACCCAGAGGCGCACGTCCAGCGCCACCTGGTCGTTGCGGCTGCGGGCGGTGTGCAGGCGCTTGCCGGCCTCGCCGATCCGCTCCGTCAGGCGGGCCTCGATATTCATGTGAATATCCTCCAGCGCCTCGCTGAAGGGGAATTCGCCGGCCTCGATCTCGGCGCCGATGGCGGTCAGGCCTTCCTTGATCGCGGCCTCGTCATCGGCCGAGATGATGCCTACATGGCGGAGCATGGCGGCATGGGCCAGGCTTCCGCGGATGTCCTGCCGCCACATCTTGCGGTCGAAGCCGATGGAGGCATTGATGGCCTCCATGATGGCGGAGGGTCCGCCGCTATAACGGCCGCCCCACTGCTGGTTGCCCTGGCTGCGCTGCTGTGTGGACAAGGAAGGATATGCCTCGTGTTGCCGATCGGACGCCGCCCGCTTCTCTCGTCGCTGGCTGCTGGGGCGACCCTAACCACGCTGCTTCCGGCACGGCAAGGGATGGCAGCCACCAGCAAGCTCACGCCGAGCGATCCGAAGCCGCTTCCGCCGCTGAATTTCACCGATGCCGAGGGCAAGCCCTATGACCTCGGCGCTTTCGCCGGGCAGGCGCTGCTGGTCAATCTCTGGGCCACCTGGTGCGCCCCTTGCGTCAAGGAGATGCCGGCGCTGGACCGCGCGCAAGAAGTTTTGAAGGCGGAAGGATGGACGGTGCTGCCCCTCTCCTCCGACCGTGGCGGCAGGCCGCAGGTGGAAGGCTTCTACCAGCGCACGGGCCTGAAGAACCTGGGCATCTGGCTGGACCCCAAAGGCGAATGCGCCCGTGCCGTGAAGGCGCGCGGCCTGCCCACCAGCCTGATCGTGGACCGGGAGGGGCGCGAGGTGGCGCGGCTGGAAGGCGAGGCCGAATGGGACGCCCCCGCCATGCTGGAGGCGCTTCGTAATCTTGTGAAGGGCGGTTGACCTCACCCCTCGACGGATGATGCTTCCCAGGGGACACTGACGCTTCAGCTTCTGGGACTCCGCAGCATGACCGATTTCTGGCGCCTGACCGCGACCGAGACCGCCGCCCGCGTCGCCGCCCGCGACATCTCGGCGCGCGAGGTGACGCAGGCGGCGCTGGATCGGCTGGCGGCGGTGAACCCGGCCATCAATGCCGTGGTGCAGGAAATGCCGGAGGAGGCCCTGGCCGCCGCCGATGCGGTGGACGCCGCCATCGCGCGCGGCGAGAAGCCCGGGCCGCTGGCGGGGGTGCCCGTCACCATCAAGGTGAACGTGGACCAGAAGGGCTTCGCCACCACCAACGGGCTGCGCATCCAGGCCGAGCTGATGGCCACCGAGGACAATCCGGTGGTCGCCAATTTCCGGCGGGCCGGTGCCGTCATCATCGGCCGCACCAATACCCCCGCCTTCTCGCTGCGCTGGTTCACCCGCAACGGGTTGCATGGCCATACCCGCAACCCGCGCGACCCTTCCCGCACCCCCGGCGGCTCCTCCGGCGGTGCGGCGGCGGCCGTGGCGGCGGGCATCGGCGCCATCGGGCATGGCACGGATATCGGCGGCTCCGTCCGCTACCCTGCCTATGCCTGCGGCATCCATGGGCTGCGGCCGACACTGGGCCGCGTGCCGGCCTGGAACCCCTCGGGGGCGGAACGCGCCATCGGCGCGCAGCTGATGGCGGTCTCGGGCCCCCTCGCCCGCTCCATCGCCGATATCCGCCTGTCGCTGGAAGCCATGGCGGCCGAGGACCTGCGCGACCCCTGGTGGGTGCCGGCGCCGCTGAACAGCGGCCCCTATCCGAAGCGCGCCGCCCTTTGCGTGCGGCCGGAAGGGCTGGACACCAAGCCGGAGGTGGAGCGCGCCCTGCGCGACGCCGCCCTGCGCCTGCAGGCCGCCGGCTGGAGCATCGTGGAAACCACCTGCCCGCCGCTGCGCGCCCCGGCGGCCTTGCAGGCGCTGCTCTGGCTGGCCGAGAACCGCCGCACCGGCGGCGAGGCCCTGCGGCGGGAAGCCGACCCGGATGCCGCCTTCGTCTTCGCGCAGATGGAGGCACTCTGCCCTAACGCAGATTTCCCCGCCTTCCAGGATGCCTTGCAGGCCCGCGCCACCTATACCCGGCAGTGGCAGCTTTTCCTGAAGAACTACCCGGTGCTGCTGACGCCGGTTTCTTCCGAGCTGCCCTTCCCCGACCTGCTGGACATCGAATCGCCCGAGGCCTTCCGCCGGGTGATGGAGGCGCAACTGGTGCAGGTCGGCCTGCCGCTGATGGGCCTGCCTGGCCTGACGGTCGCCACCGGCGCGGTGGATGGCGTGCCGGTGGGCGTGCAGCTGATCGGCGGCCGCTACCGTGAGGACGTGCTGCTGGATGCCGGCGCCATCATCGAGGCCGGCGGTCCCATGATCGAGGTGGCGGAGCCGGCGCCGCTCTAGGGCGCGCCCATCGGACGCTGCGCCTGCCCGCCTGACGCCGGGCCCGCTTCGGGCAGGAAGATGCGCACCAGCGGCGCCAGATAGGTGTTCCAGGCCTGGCGGCAGCCCTCGCCGCAGCGGGCGATCCAGCCTGGGATCACCGCCTCGGCCAGCAGGCGCCGGCGCACCGCCTCATCCTGCGGCGAGATGGCGTCCCAGCGCATGGAACCGGGCGTGCCAGACTGGCAGCTTGGGCGGCCGGCATTGCAGAGGAAGCCATCCTCCGTGTCCTGCCCGGCGGCGGCCCAGACCGCCAGCTCCAGCCGCGCCAGCCCCCGCCGCAGCACCTGCTGCGCCTCGGCGGGCAGCGCCTCCCAGGCATGGACATTGGCGCCGAAGACCGAAAGGCCCCAGGAGATCGCCATCGGGTGCATCTGCTGCGTCAGCCGGTGCAGCCCCAGCTGGTTGCCGCTGAGCGAGCCTGTGATGGTGCAGTCGATCCGCCCTTCCCGCAGCTCGGCCGCCTGCTTGGCGAAGGGTATCTGGACCGCGATGGCCCCCAGCGCCTCCATGGCATCCGCCTGGCTGGGGTTGGAAACACGGACCCGGCGGCCGCGCATGTCCTCCAGCCGCGGCAGCGGCTGGGTGCAGAACAGGATCTGGGCCGGGTAGGCATAGATGGCCAGAACCTCCACCCCGTACTGCTGCTTCAGAACGGCGGTCAGATGCGGGCGATAGACCTGCACCACCCGCCGCAGGGTGCTCAGCTCGGGCGCCAGCATGGCCAGGTTCGGGGCTGCCAGCTCCGGCTCATCGCTCCCCACCAGGCTCAGCAGCGCGGTGCCGAAGGGCGTCACGCCCAGGCGCATCAGGTGCAGCATGTCCTGCCCCCGGATGCCGCTGCTGTCGAAGGGCACGATATCGGCCTGGAGCTTGCCGTCGCTGATGCGCGGCAGCTCTTCCCGCCAGAAGGGGCGCTCGTACTGCTCGTAGAGCCGCACATCGGCCAGGCTGCCGACCACCTGCAGGCGGAGCGGCGGGGCCTGCGCCCCGGACGGCCCGGCCAGCAGTGCGGCCATGAGGCACCCCGCCACCAAACGCAAAAGGCCGCGGCGCCTGGGCGGCTCCGGCGGGAAAGGGTGCATCGTCACCGTGGCAGGATAAGGCAGCGCCACGGGCAGGCAAGCTCTTCCTGGCCCTTCTCCGGGCCAGGAACCCTCAGTCCAGCGTCCGGCTCTGGGACTGGGCGGCCAGGGCACGGGCCATCTGGCTCAGCGCTTCCTGATGCTTTTCGTTGTCGATCAGCACGAAGTTGCGCGCAAGTTCGAGGCACATGCGCTGGCGCTGGCCGAGCGGCTGCGCCTGCCCGTCCTGTTCCAGTCCCTCGAAGAACCAGGCCACCGGCACGCCGAGCACGATGCCGATCTCGAACAGCCGCCCGGCCGAGATGCGGTTCATGCCGCGCTCGTACTTGTGGGCCTGCTGATAGGTCACGCCAATCATGGTGGCGAGCTGCTGCTGTGAGAGCCCGAGCATCAGCCGCCTTTCGCGGATGCGGGCGCCCACGTGCCGGTCCGCATTGCGGGCGCGGGTCGTCGGTTTGTCCTGGTCGTCTTCTGCCACGGAAGGGGATGCGGCGATCTGGTCAGCCATGCTCCGCCTGTATTCGGTGTTCATCATCAAAGCTAGATGGGATTTCGTGTTCTGGCACGAGGCCCTCACCGACAGTACCCACGTGAACAATGCGTGAGGCCCTGAACTTCACGCAAGATCGAAAGCAACGAAGGGGCCTCATCCCGGCTCATTTCCCGCGCCTTCGCGCAGCCGGGCCAATTGTTCCCTGGCCGTGGCCAGCTCGGCGCGCAGCCGCTCCAGCTCGTCCTGGTCGCGGGAGGAGGACGGATTGGCCTGGTCCTTGCGCGGGAAAGGGCTGAAGAGGCTCATGGCGCGCTCCATCATGGCCATGTTCTGCTTGCCCACCTCCTCCAGCCCGCCGAAGGGGTTGAAGCCGCCCATGGCCTGCTCCACCGACTGGCGCATCTGCTCCTGCTGCCGGGCGAAGCTGCCCATGGCGAATTCCAGGTAGCGCGGCACCAGGGACTGCACGCTGTCGCCGTAAAGCCCGATCAACTGGCGCAGGAAGGGGATGGGCAGCAGGTTCTGGCCCTTGGATTCTTCCTCGACGATGATCTGGGTCAGCACGGCGCGGGTGATGTCATCGCCGCTCTTGGCGTCATAGACCGCGAAGTCGCGGCCCGCCCGCACCATGGCGGCCAGATCCTCCAGCGTGACGTAGGACGAGGCCTCGGTGTTGTAGAGGCGGCGGTTGGCGTATTTCTTGATCACCACCGAAGGCAGTGCCTGCTCGCCGCCCGCCTGTCGTTTCGCCTGCTCGGCCATGACTTTCCGCCCTTCTTCTTCGCGCCCTCGCTGCGCCACGGAATAGGCTAGCACGCGAAATGATGCGCTGCGAACCAACTGTAGGCCTCCTGCGGCGTTGCCGCAGCGCCAGGCACCGCGCGGCTGGACAAGCGGGCCTGTCCGCCGGACAAGGACGCGCATGGAAGGGCCGAAGGACATGCCGGGCTCCGAGCCCGGCGAGCTGGAAAGGCTTGCAGAGGATTGGATCGCCCTGTGGCAGAGCGAGGTCGCGGCCATGGCCGCCGACCGGGAACTGGCCGAGGCCTGGGCCGGCTGGGCGGCGGCGGCCACCGGCTGGCGGCACGGCGTCATGACCGGGCGTCCCCCGGCCATGCCTCCCATGCCGACGCCCGCCTGGCCGCTCTGGCCGCCGGTCGCGATGCCGGGCACCGCCCATGACCGCCCCGATGCTGCGGCGCGGCCCGCGCCCCCTGCCCCTGCACCTGAGCCTCGCCCTGACACGGGGCATGGCGGCGCTGACGATACCGCCGCCCTCCGGCGAAGACTGGAGCAACTGGAACAGCGGCTGGCCGATCTCGAAGGCGGGGCGAGCGGAGGCGGAGCGGATCGGCGCCGCCCTCGCCGCCGGGCGCCATCCGCCTGAAGCCTTCCGTGCCGCCGTGCTGCGGCGGCTGGCCCGGGAAGACCGGGAGCTGATCGCCGGCATCGCCGCCTATCGCCGCCACCCCTGGCAGCGGGAAGCGGCCGAGGTTCCCGTGGTCTGGGAAGAAGGCGGCTCCCGCCTGCTGGATTTCGGCGGCACGGGCACGCCGGTGCTGGTGGTGCCTTCCCTGGTCAACCGCGCGCAGGTGCTGGACCTGCTGCCGGGCCATTCCATGCTGCGCCACCTGGCTGCCCGGGGCTGCCGCGTGCTGCTGCTGGACTGGGGCTGGCCTGGCGAGGTCGAGCGCCGCTTCACCCTGACGGATTACATCGCCGGGCGGCTGGAACGCGCGCTGGCGGCACCGCCGGTGGCGGCGCTGGGGCCGGTGGCGCTGGTTGGTTATTGCATGGGCGGGCTGCTGGCCCTGGCCGCCGCGCTGCGCCGGCCGGAGCGGGTGCGCGCCCTGGCGCTGCTGGCCACGCCCTGGGACTTCGCGGCAGGCGGCGCCGAGGCGGCAGAGCGTGCCCGCGGCCTTGCCGCCCTGCTGCCAGGGCTGGAGCCGGTGCTGCAGGCCACGGGCAGCCTGCCGGTGGATGCCATCCAGTCGCTCTTCGCCATGCTCGACCCCTGGGCCATTGCCCGGAAGTTCCGCGCCTTCGCCCGGCTGGACCCGGCCAGCCCGCGCGCGGTGCAGTTCGTGGCGCTGGAGGACTGGCTGAACGACGGCATCCCCCTTGCCGCCCCGGTGGCGCGGGAATGCCTGGGGGGGTGGTATGGCCGGAACGAGCCGGGCTCCGGCTGCTGGCGCGTGGCCGGGGCGGTGGTGGACCCGGCGGCGCTGGCACTGCCCACCTTCCTGGCCATTCCGGAATCAGATCGAATCGTGCTACCGGCTTCCGCCTTGGCCCTGGCGGCACGGATGCCGGCCGCCCATGTCCATATGACTCCCGCCGGGCATATCGGCATGGCGGCCGGCGGAAAGGCGGAAGCCGCGCTCTGGTCGCCGTTGCTGCGCTGGCTGGCGGACTTGTAGGCAACCCTTGCGGCGGCGCACACTGTGCCGGCCCAGCACGGCCAGAGGGAGTATCAGAAGAATGACCGAGATCGTCATCGCATCGGCGGCTCGCACACCCGTGGGCGCCTTCAATGGCGCCTTCGCCAATCTGTCGGCCCATGCACTGGGCACCGTCGCCATCCAGGCCGCGCTGCAGCGCGCCGGTGTCGAGGCCGGTGAGGTGGACGAGGTGATCCTCGGCCAGGTTCTGGCGGCCGGCTCCGGCCAGAACCCGGCACGCCAGGCGGCCGTTGCCGCCGGCATCCCGGTGGAGCGCACCGCCTTCGGCATCAACCAGCTCTGCGGCTCCGGCCTGCGCGCGGTGGCCCTGGCGGCGCAGCAGATCGCGACAGGCGATGCCAGCATCGTGGTGGCGGGCGGCCAGGAGAGCATGACCCAGGCGCCGCATTGCGCGAACCTGCGCGCCGGCCAGAAGATGGGCGACCTCGCCTTCGTGGACACCATGATCCGCGACGGGCTCTGGGACGCCTTCCAGGGCTACCATATGGGCGTGACGGCCGAGAACGTGGCCGAGAAGTTCCAGATCACCCGCGACGACCAGGACGAATTCGCCTTCAACAGCCAGCGCAAGGCGGGCGAGGCGATGGCGGCCGGCCGCTTCGCCGACGAGATTGCGCCCGTGACGGTGAAGACCCGCAAGGGCGAGACGGTGGTGGGCACCGACGAATACCCGAAGCCCGAAACCTCCCGCGAGATCCTGGCCAAGCTGCGCCCGGCCTTCGACAAGAGCGGCACGGTGACGGCGGGCAATGCCAGCGGCATCAATGACGGTGCCGCCGCTACGGTGGTGATGAGCGCGGCCGAGGCCGCGCGGCGTGGCATCACCCCCCTGGCGCGCATCGTCTCCTGGGCCACGGCGGGGGTGGACCCCTCCATCATGGGAACCGGTCCCATTCCGGCCAGCCGCAAGGCGCTGCAGAAGGCGGGCTGGACCATCGCCGATCTCGACCTGATCGAGGCCAACGAGGCCTTCGCCGCTCAGGCCTGCGCGGTGAACAAGGAAATGGGCTGGGACAAGACCAAGGTGAACGTCAATGGCGGCGCCATCGCCCTGGGCCACCCGATCGGCGCTTCCGGCGCCCGGGTGCTGACCACGCTGCTGTACGAGATGCAGCGCCGCGATGCCCGCAAGGGCTTGGCCACACTGTGCATCGGCGGCGGCATGGGCGTGGCGCTCTGCGTCGAACGCTGAACCGCTTCATCAGCCAGACCCGGGCCGGCCAGCAGATCCTGGCCGGCCTTTTTCATGTCATGGCCGATCCGACAAATCGTCTTATTAATGATAAATTTCTGAGTCTTTGCCTAAACTTTGCAGGTCCAGAGATTTACAACCATGAGGCGAGTTCATTGGCGAGGCAGTAGGTTCTTCGTTCTTTCCAGCAATATCAGGCGCTATGGCTCTGATTCACCATGATGCATTGCCAGAATGTATATCATTTTTAGACTTAGTATTTTTCTTAATACGATCTGTGAGCGAAAAACCTCTTCATCACTCGCCTTATGGTGGTATCAATACAATCACTGATTGAGGGGAAGATGAAAATGAGGACACTCCTGGTTGAAGATGATCTGACCACCGCCCGCGGGGTCAGCATGATGCTCAAGGCCGCCTCCATGATGGTGGATGTCGCCAGCACGGGAGAGGAGGCGCTGGAGCTCGCTGCTCTCTATGACTACGACATCGTCATCCTGGACCTGATGCTGCCGGACATGGAGGGCTACGAAGTGGTCCGCCGCCTGCGCGGCAACCGGGTGGAAACGCCGGTTCTGATCCTGTCCGGCCTTTCCCGCCCGCAGGCCAAGGTGAAGGGCTTCGGCATGGGCGCCGACGACTTCATCACCAAGCCCTTCGACCAGCAGGAACTGCTGGCCCGCATCCAGGCCATTGTCCGCCGCGCCAAGGGCTTCAGCCAGCCGACGCTGTCCGTGGGCCCGCTGACCCTCAACCTCGGCTCCCGCGAAGTGCGGGTGGATGGGCGCGATGTTCACCTGACCGGCAAGGAATACGCCATCCTGGAGCTGCTGACCCTGCGCAAGGGCCTGGTGCTGACCAAGGAAGTCTTCCTGAACCACCTCTATGGCGGGATTGACGAGCCGGAAGCCAAGATCATCGACGTCTTCATCTGCAAGCTGCGCAAGAAGCTGGCGCAGGCCGGGGCTGGCGAGCTGATCGGCACCGTCTGGGGCCGTGGCTATGTGCTGCGGGACCCCGCCAGCCTCGCCAACCGCTATGGCATGCCGGAAGTCGCCGCCGCCGTCCTTGCCAGCCCCAGCCCGCTGCACGCCGTGGCCTGACGTCACCCCTGCCCCGCCGCCCCGATGCGCGCTGGCCCACCAAGGGCCGGCGCGCATCACGCCGTGATTCCTGCGCTTCCCCTCTCGCGCGGATCACGGCAGCGGCGCGGCGGGCTCAGCCCGCCATGCGCGTTGCCGCAGGCGCCAGGGCATAGGCACCACGCTCACCCATCACCGCCGCCAGACGGTCAGTCAGGCCCAGCACCGTTTCCGCACCGCCCAGATACATCACGCCATCCGCCGCCATCTGCGCCGCCAGGGCATTCAGCACCCGCCCCTTGGTCTGCGGGTCAAAGTAGATCAGCACATTGCGGCAGAAGACGATGTCGAACCGCCCCAGCATGCGGTGATCCACCAGCAGATTGCGTTCCTCGAAGCGCGTCATCTCCCGCAGCGCTGGCTGCACGCGCCATCTGCCGCCTTCCTGCCGGAAATACTTCACCAGCATCTGCACCGGCAGGCCGCGCTGCACCTCGAACTGCGTGAAGCTGCCCTCCCGCGCCCGCTCCACCACCTCTCGTGACAGGTCGGTGCCCAGGATCTCGGCATTCCTGATGCCCAGCTCCGCCAGGATCATGGCCACCGAATAGGCTTCCTGCCCGGTGGAACAGGCGGCCGACCAAATTCGCAGCCTGTGGTCCGGCGCGCGCGCCGCCATCAGCTTGGGCAGCAGCCGCCTGAGATGGTCGAAGGGTTTTCCGTCCCGGAAGAAGCTGCTTTCGTTGGTGGTCAGCGCTTCCGTCACCGCCCGTGCCAGTGCCTCCGCGCGCGGGTCGCGCAGCTTCAGCGCCAGCATGTCCAGGCTGGCGATGCCGTCCTGCTTCAGCAGCGGCGCCAGCCGGGTCTCCAGCATGTATTCCTTGTCGGGCGTCAGCACGATGCCCGAACGCGCCTTCACCAGCGCGGCGATCGAGGCAAATCCCTCGGCGTTCATGTCGCTCCCCCAGCCGGGTCGAATTGTCCCATCACCCGCTCCGCCAGTTGCTCCGGCGGCAGCAGCACTTGCGCCAGGCCGGCCCGCGCCACCGCGCCCGGCATTCCCCAGACGACGCTGCTAGCCTCGTCCTGCGCCACGACGGTGCCGCCGGCGGCGGCCACCGCCTTGCAGCCCAGCATCCCGTCCGAGCCCATGCCGGTCAGGATCACCGCCGTCACCCGCCCCTCGCAGGCGCTCACGACGCTCCGCAGCATCGGGTCCACCGCCGGGCGGCAGAAATTCTCCGGCGGGCCGGAATTCAGCCGGGCCACCAGCGCGCCGCCGGTATTCTCCACCAGCAGGTGCCGGTCCCCTGGCGCCAGATAGATGCGGCCGGGCTGCAGCACCTCGCCATCCCGCGCCTCGGCGGCGGGCGGCCCGCCCAGGCGGCTGAGATGATCCGCCAGCATGGCGGTGAAGCCCGCCGGCATGTGTTGCACCACCACCAGCGGCACCGGCAGCGGCCCTCGCAGGGCGCGCACGAAACCCGCCAGCGCCTGCGGCCCGCCGGTGGAACTGCCCACCGCCACCACCTTCGGCCTTGGCCCGGCACCGGCGGGCCGCCGCGCCACCCGGGCGGCAGGCGCGGCCAGCGGCACTGACGCCCGCATCCGCGCCCAGCCCTTCACCTTGGCCAGCAGTTCCGCCTGGAAGGCCGGGTCCCGCACGCCTCCGCCAGCGGCGGAAGGCTTCGGAACGTAGTCGGCCGCGCCGGCCCGCATGGCGGCCTTGGTGGCCTCCGCCCCCCGCTGGGTCAGCGCGCTGGCGACGATCACCGCCAGCTTCGGCTGCGCCTTCAGCAGCAGCGGCAGCACCGTCATGCCATCCATCACCGGCATTTCCAGGTCCAGCAGCATCACGTCGGGCCGCTGCGCGGCGGGCAGCGCCTCCAGCATCTCCAGCGCCTGCTTGCCATCCCCGGCACGGCCGACCACCCGCACCTGCGGGTCGGATTCCAGCACGCGGCCCATGGCGGTGCGGGCGGTGGGGCTGTCGTCGCAGAGCATCACCCGCACCGGAACGCCGGCCTGGGGCATCATGCTTCGGATTCTTCCGGCACCAGTCCCAGTTGCGCCAGCTTGCCGCTCAGGATCGCATCGTCGAAGGGCTTCATGATGTATTCCTGCGCCCCGGCTTCCAGCGCCATGACGATGCGCTCGAACTCGCTCTCGGTGGTGCAGAGCATGACCAGCGGCTCTTCCGTCCCGAACTCCGCCCGCGCCGCCTTCAGGAATTCCAGCCCGTTCATCACCGGCATGTTCCAGTCCAGCAACACCAGCCGGGGCAGCGCGGCGCGGCAGGCCACCAGGGCCTCGGCGCCGTCGCCGGCCTCGCGCACGCTGAAGCCATGCCGTTCGATGATGCGGCGCGCGGCCTTGCGCACCACGCGGCTGTCATCGACCACAAGGATATCGCCTGTGCCTTGCATCATCCCCTCCCTCAGCCGATCGCCAGGATGCGGTCGACATCCAGCATGATCAGCAGGCGGTCGCCCTGCCGGTGCACGCCGCGAGAAACCTCGCGCCAGACGCTGTCCAGCGTCGGCGGATTGCCGGCCAGACCCTCCGCCGGCAGCGGCACCACCTCGCCCACGGAATCGGAGAGCAGGCTGTAAAGCTCGCCCCCCTGCTCCACCACCACGCTCATCGGCGGCGGGCTGCCGGCGGGGCGGTTGGGCAGGCCCAGCCGCCGCCGCAGGTCGATGGCAGTGACGATGCGGCCGCGCAGGTTCAGGCTGCCGGCCACCTCGGGCGGCGCCAGCGGCACGCGGGTGATGGCCTGGGAGGCCAGGATATCCCGCACCGCCAGCACCGGCACGCCGCAGAGCTGGCCGGCCACCGTCAGCGTCAGCACCATCTCGGCGGCCGCATCGGCCACGGTTGGCGCACCGGGCAAGGTTCCAGGCAGCGTGCAGGACGCACGCGCTTCGGACTGCATCACGTCTCGCTCCTCAATGGACAGCGGGGGAGAGGCTGTCGCGCAGCAGGCTCAGCAGCGCTTCCCGGTCCGATTTTCCCACATCGCCGGTAAAGCCGGCGTTACGGCAGCGCGCGGAATGTCCGGGTTCGGCATGCGCGCTCATCGCGATCATCGGCAGGTGCTGCCAGATGCCGCCCTCCCGCACCGCGCGGGCGAGGCCCAGCCCGTCCAGCTCCGGCATCTCGATGTCGGAGATGATGATGTCGAACATCGCCCCCTGTTCCCGCAGCCGCAGCGCCTGGGTGCCGGTTTCCACCGCCGTCACCTCGTAGCCGGCGGCGGTCAGGCCGGGCACCAGCAGGTGGCGGAAGAAGGCGCTGTCCTCGGCCAGCAGCACGCGCTTGCCGGTCTTCTCGCCCTGCGGTTGCGGCTTGAACCAGTCGTCGCCCGCCTGGCGCAGCCACCAGGCGCAATCCATCACGTCCGTGACCTTGCCGCAGATCACGGCGCTGCCCAGGAAGCCCGGGCGGTCGTGGCTGCCCTCGATGTCCAGGTGCTCCTCCACCACGTCCAGGATGGCGTCCACCATCAGGCCCATGGCGCGGTGCTGGTCGCTAAAGACCAGCACGGCCTGCCGCGTGCCAGGCTGCGGCGGCATCCAATGACCGGACATCGGCACCAGCGGCATCAGCTTGCCGCGATACTGCACCAGCGGCTGGGTGCCGGAGAGTTCGATGCTGGCGGCGGGCAAGTCCTCCAGCCGCGCCACCAGCCCCAGCGGCACCGCCTTCGGCGTCTCGTCCCCGGCGCGGAAGAGCAGCAGCGCCGTGCGTTCGCCGGGGCGGGCACCGACCCTGGCGGCGGCGCGCGCCGCATCCTCCACCGGACCATCGGCGCCGACACCGGTGGCGCGGGCGATGCCATTGGGGTCCAGGATCATGATGACGCTGCCATCGCCCAGGATGGTATTGCCGCTGAACATCGTGACGTGGCGCAGGATCGGCGCCACCGGCTTCACCACGATCTCCTCGGTATCGAAGACCTTGTCGACGATGATGCCAAAGACATTGGGCCCGACCTGCGTCACCACGACGAAGCCGGCATCCTCCTCCCGCACCTCTTCCACATCGTCCAGCTTCAGCAGCCTGGACAGGGAGACCAGCGGCAGCAGCCGGTCGCGCAGGCGCATCACCGGGGTCTGGTCGATCCGCTCGATGGTGCTGCCGCCACCGCCCGCACGCACCAGTTCCACCACGCCGATCTGCGGAATGGCGAAACGCTCCCGGCCCGCTTCCACGATCAGCGCGGAAACAATGGCGAGCGTCAGCGGGATCTTGATGAAGAAGGTGGTGCCGCGCCCTTCCACCGAGCGCAGCTCGATGGTGCCGCCGATCTTCTCGACATTGGTCTTCACCACATCCATGCCGACGCCACGGCCGGAGACGGAGGTGATGGCGGCGGCGGTGGAGAAGCCGGCGCGGAAGATGAAGTGCTGGATCTCCCGCTCGCTCATGCCGGCGATCTCGGCTTCCGTCGCCAGCCCCTGAGCCAGCGCCTTCTGCTTGATCTTCTCGGCCGGCAACCCGCGCCCGTCGTCGCCGATCTCGATGATGATATGACCGCCTTCGTGATAGGCGTTCAGCGTGATGCGGCCCATCTCCGGCTTGCCGGCGGCGCGGCGCTGCTCGGGCGTTTCCAGGCCGTGGTCGCCGCTGTTGCGCACCATATGCGTCAGCGGGTCCTTGATCAGCTCCAGCACCTGCCGGTCCAGCTCGGTGTCGGCGCCCTTCATCACCAGCTCGATCTTCTTGCCAAGTTCATTGGCGAGATCGCGCACGATGCGCGGCAGCTTCTGCCAGGCATTGCCGATCGGCTGCATGCGCGTCTTCATCACCCCTTCCTGCAATTCGGAGGTGATGTGGGAGAGGCGCTGCAGGGGCACCGTCAGTGCCGAATCGCCCCGCGCGCGCACCAGCTGCAGCAGCTGGTTGCGGGTCAGCACCAGTTCGCTGACCAGGGTCATCAGGTCTTCCAGCACATCCACCGAGACGCGGATGGTCTGCGGCGGCGCCACGCCGGCGCCGCCCGCCGCCGGCGTGGCCGCCGGGGCCGCGGCTTCGCTGGCGGCGGGCGGGCAGGCCACGGCTTCGCAGGGCGTCGCTTCGGCCACCGGCTCGGGCACCGGGAGCTCCAGCGCCTCGAAAGGGTCCACCACCACAGGCTCCGGCGCGGCCACCGCCCCGCCCCGCCATGCGGCATCCAGCGCCGCGATCAGCGCACTGTCATCGCCCTGGGGCTCGCTGCCGGTGGCTTCCAGCCCGGCGACGATGCCCTTCAGCGCATCGATGGCGGAGAGGATCAGCGTGATGCCCGCCGGCGTCACCTTCAGCGAGCCGTCGCGGTACTTGCCGAGCACGTTCTCGGCCGCATGGGCCACCTTCTCCAGCCGCGACAGGCCCAGAAAGCCGCAAGTGCCCTTGATGGTGTGCACGCTGCGGAAGATCTCCGACAGCGTCGGGCGGTCGTCCGGGGCCTTCTCCAGCGTCAGCAGCGCCACGTCCAGCGTGGCGAGACCTTCATTGGTCTCAGTCAGGAAGTCTGCGAGAAGGTCGTCCATGGCGGTCCCCGACGGCTGCGATGCGGCCCAATCTCCGGCGGGGAGGCAAAGGAAAGATGAAGAACGTGCCTTAACCCTGCGGGTGCAGCAGCAACGCCTCTTCCGTCAGCCGGGCCTGCCAGCCGGCGGCGCCGGCCAGTTGCGCCAGCAGCGGCGCCAGCACGGCGCGTGGGCCCTCGGCGGGCTCCCCCGCCAGGGCAGCGGCCAGGGCGGGTGGCCAGTTCAGCACGCGGCCCTCGGGGCGCAGGGCCACGCCGCCTTCCTGCGGCAGCAGGCGCACCACGCCGCCGCGCGGCAGGGCCTCGCCGCCCAGCATGGCGGCCACCAGCAGCAGTTGCGCCACCGGGGCGGCAAAGGACTCGCCGGGCGGCAGGGCGCCGAGCGCCAGGCTGGCCCGGCCGCCAGCCAGGTTGCCATCCAGCAGCGCCGCCAGGTCGGCTGGCCTCATCGGGCCGGTGCCGGCGCCGCAGGCGGCGCGCCAGAGCTGCAGCCGGCCGCGCAGGCTGGCGGCGGCCTCGCGCGCCAGTTCGGCGGCCTCGGGGTCCTCGGTCACCATCTCCACCGCGCTGGCCACGGTGCCCAGCGGGCCAACGAGGTCGTGGCACAGCCGGGCGCAGAGGTCCTGCGCCAAATTCAGCCTGGGTTCCGCCAGCATGCACGCTCTCCGACTCAGGAAATCGCCACAGTTTAAGCTCGAAGTGTTAACATCACGCCAGCGTGATCATGGGTCTCACTGGCTCCGGCGGCGCGGTGGCGTCAGGCTGGGCAAATGATGATGCCGTTGGAACCCGGAATGCGCGTCCGCCACCCCGCCCATCCCGAATGGGGCGAGGGGCAGATTCAATCGGTGGTGCAGGAGCGCGTGACGGTGAATTTCGAGCATATGGGCAAGGTGCTGATCAACGCGCGGCATGTAGAGCTGGAGGTCCTGGACTAAGGACCATGCTCGATTCGCTGTTGCAGGAAGCGCTGGGGCTGCTGCTGTCCTGGCGCTTCGTCGTTGCCGCCCTTGCCACCGCCATCGCCGGACTGATGCGGGGGTATTCGGGCTTCGGCACCGCCATCCTGCTGGCGCCGGTCTATTCCACGCTCTGGAGCCCGCGCGTCGGCGTGCCGGTGGTGCTGCTGATGGAGCTCTTCGTTTCCGCCTATCTGCTGCCCCGCTCCTTCGGCGAGGCCAACAAGAAGCTGATCCTGCCCATCTGCGCCGCGGCGGTGCTGATGCTGCCGCTGGGCTCCATCATCCTGCTGCAGGCCGATGGCGGCACGCTGCGGCGGGCCATCGGCATCTTCGTGCTGCTCTTCGGCATGCTGATGATGTCGGGCTGGCGCTACCACGGCACCAGGCCGCTGCCGCTGAACATCGCGATCGGCGTGGTCGCCGGGCTGCTGAAAGGTGCTACGGGCATGTCGGGCCCGCCCGTCATCCTCTACCTGCTGGCGGGCAAGGAGGAAGCGCGGCAGCATCGCGCCAACCTCATCCTCTTCTTCGGCGTGCTGGGCGTGGCTTCCATCGTCCCGCCGCTCTGGGGCGGGTTGATCGGCATCTCCACCTTGATCATGACAGCGGTGATGCTGCCGGTGATGCTGGTCTCGGTGCCGGTGGGCGCGCGGCTCTTCCACGTCATCCCGCAGCGCTGGTACCGCCGATTCGCGCTGATCCTGCTGATCGCCACCGGGGGCTTCGCGCTTCTGGGTTGAGGGAGGGGTTGCAGCCGGGGGGGCAGACGGCCCAAATGAAGGGCCTTCCCCCTCCGGCGAGGAATCCGACTGCTATGATCGACCCGTTCGGCCGGGCCATCAGTTATCTCCGCGTCTCGGTGACGGACCGTTGCGACCTCCGGTGTGTTTACTGCATGGCGGAGGACATGACCTTCCTGCCCAAGGCCGAGATCCTCTCCCTGGAGGAGCTGGACCGGCTTTGCGGCGCCTTCATCGGCCTCGGCGTCCAGCGCATCCGCCTCACGGGCGGGGAGCCGCTGGTGCGCAAGGATGTGATGACGCTGTTCCGCTCCCTCGGCGCCCGCATCGGGCCGCAGGGGCTGAAGGAACTGACCGTCACCACCAACGGCACGCAGCTCACCAAGCACGCGGAAGGGCTCTATGCCGCCGGGGTGCGCCGCATCAACGTCTCGCTGGATTCGCTGGACCCGGGCACCTTCAAGGCCCTGACCCGCTGGGGCAGGCTGGAGCAAACGTTGGACGGTATCTTCGCCGCCAAGGCCGCCGGGCTGCAGGTGAAGATCAACGCGGTCGCCATGAAGGGCGTCAACGAGCAGGAATTCGACCGCCTGATCGCCTGGTGCGGCGAGCATGGCTTCGACCTGACGCTGATCGAGACCATGCCGATGGGCGATATCACCGGCGACCGCACCGACCAGTACCTGCCGCTCTCCATGGTGCGGGCCGATTTGCGCCAGCGTTGGACGCTGGAGGATACCGACTACGCCACCGGCGGCCCCGCCCGCTACTACACCGTGGCCGAGACCGGGCGGCGCCTCGGCTTCATTACGCCGATGACACATAATTTCTGCGAAAGCTGCAACCGGGTGCGGCTAACCTGTACCGGGACACTTTACATGTGTCTCGGCCAGGAGGACTCGGCGGACCTGCGCGCGGTGCTGCGCGACCCATCGGTGGGCGAAGCCGGGTTGCAGCAGGCCATCCGCGATGCCATCGCCCGCAAGCCCAAGGGCCATGACTTCATCATCGACCGGCGGCACAAGACGCCTTCGGTCGGGCGCCACATGAGCGTGACGGGCGGGTGAATCGATGGAGAATGTGCGCGGCTTGACCAATAGCCTGACCATCCCCGGCATGCCGGAATGGACCGGGCTGCTGATCCTGGTGGTGGGGCTGCTCTGCGCCGCCGCCTTTCTGCTGATGCCCTTCAGCGTCTTCGGCGTGAAGGCGCGGCTGGAGGCCATCGAGGTGCAGCTGGACGAGATCCAGGCCGAGATCCGCAGCCTGGCCCTGCGGCTGTCCGAGCCCGAGCTGCCGCCCCGCCCGCCGATCACCGAGGATTATATCGAGCCGCCGGCCAGCTATGCCGTCAGCTCCAGCCGGGACCAGGCACCGCGCATCGTGCCGCCGGTGCCGCCGCCGCCCATCTTCCCGGACAGCCGCGTGGCGCGGCAGGCCCCCTCTCCCCGTGCCGAGCCGCGGCTCGACTGGCCGCGCCACCGGAACTGAGGCTGAAGGGCCTGCCCCGGCACCTCAGCGCGCCGGGCTTGCCGCGGACACCCGGCGCGCGGCGGCGGCGATGGCGCGGGTGAAGTCATCGGCATCCGCCACGCCGCTGTTGCGCCGGGGCATCGTGACATGCACGCGCAGGAAGCGCCCGGCGGCGGTGCCGGCACAAACCTGCTGCTCCACCGCCGTGCGGCCGAAGCTGCCCGAGAGGTCGGCACAGGTCATGCTGCCGCCGTCGGGCAGCAGGAGGTTGCGGCGGGCGATCTCGGCCAGGGTGCGGCCGGGGGGCAGCACGGTGGCTTCGCGCACCGCCTCGTCCAGCACGGGCGTCACGGCCTCCGCCGGGGCATTCGCCGGCAGGGCCTGCTGCCCGAGGTCGTAGAGCATGACCGATGCCACCGCCGCCCGCGCCGGCAAGCCGTCGCGCGCGGGGGTGGTGTATTCCACCGCACTGCCGTAGCCGGGCTGCCGGTCCTCGAAATTGGTGGTTGTTCCCCGTTCGAACCCGGCTGCCTCCGTCGGCAGCCGGGCCAGGACCTCCGCCAGCGCCGGCCGGGCGCGGAGGGCGGCCTGGGCCTGCTCCTCCGGGCTTTGCGGCGCGGCGCAGGCGGCCATGAGGGCCATGGCGCCCAGGGTGAGACCCTGGGCAAGCCGTGCTGCCTTCAATGCGTGACCCCCGGAACCGGCAGGCCCAGCTGGAGCGCGGCATTCGCCATGATCAGTCCTTCCCAAAGCAGCTGCAGGCCGATCCACACGATCAGCACCACGCCGATGTAGGCGATGATCCTGAACCTTTCCAGAAGCTTGGCCAGCAAGCCGCCGAGCAGGCCCATCATTACGATGGAAATGCCGAGGCCGATCATCAGCAGCGTCAGGTTGGACCGCGCCACCGCCGCCACGGCGAGCACATTGTCCAGGCTCATGGACACATCGGCGATGATGATCTGCCACAGCGCCTGGCCCAGCGTCTTCTCGGCGGGCGGCGAGGCCGCCCCGGCCTCATGCGCGGGCTCGCTGCGCAGTTCCTTCAGGAAGGTCCAGGCGATGTAGAGCAGCGCCAGGCCGCCCACGATGTCGATCCACCACAGCGACAGCAGCATCGTGGCGAAGATGGAAAAGATGATCCGCAGAATGGCGGCGGCGATGATGCCGAAAAGGACGGCGCGGGACCGGAGTTGCGGCGCGAGGCCGGCGGCGGCCAGGCCGATGACGACGGCGTTGTCGCCGGACAGGATGATGTTGAGCCAGATGATCTCGGCAAGGCCGGACAGCATGCCGCTGTACGCTTCCATTGATATTTCCCCATGGGAGTTATGGCGGACCGGCGTGGCGTCGCCCGGCACGACACCCCACGGATGCGCGGGACGCTACAGGCTGGAAGGGTGCAGGTGAAGTAACGCAGACCCCAGAAATGCATGGGGCCGCCTCCCGTAAGGGAGGCGGCCCCGATCAGCCGAAGCGTTGGCTTGCCTGTTACGGCGTCGCCGGCGCGGTGCCGTTGAGGTAGGGCAGCACCTCGCCGCCGCCGGCCCAGATCATCTGCACGGCGACATAGAGGATGACCAGCAGGCCGACCCAGGCGATCCAGCGGAAGCGCTCCAGCAGCCGGGCGATGAAGGTGGCTGCCACACCCATCAGCACGACCGAGATGCCGAGGCCCACCACCAGCACCCAGAGGTGCTCCTTGGCCGCGCCGGCCACCGCCAGCACGTTGTCCAGGCTCATGGACACATCGGCCACCAGGATCTGGATGATGGCGCCCCTCAGCGTCTTGCGCTCACCCGCGGGCGCGTCCGCCTGATGCAGCTCAGCCTCGTTGACCTCCGGCTGATGGCCGCGCTGCAATTCGCGGAACATCTTGTAGCAGACCCAGAGCAGCAGGATGCCGCCGGCCAGCGTCAGGCCCACGATGGCCAGCAACTGGGTGGTGACGGCCGCGAAGCCGATCCGCATGATCGTCGCGGCGACGATGCCCCAGAAGATAGCCTTGCGGCGCTGGTCGGCCGGCAGGCCGGCCGCGGCCATGCCGACGACGATGGCATTGTCGCCAGCAAGAACAAGGTCGATCAGAAGCACCTGCCCAAGGGCTATCAGCTCAGGCATCCAGGCAGAAAAGTCCATCAGTACGATTTCCCGGCGTTAATGATTTGGCCATCGCGCGGCAGGGCCGGGCTTGTCAACCACCGGCGGAGGCGCCACACCCCCGCCCGCCAGGTTCCGCTCCCTCTTCCAACATCAAGGATCGCCCCATGGTTCCGCGCTACACCCGCCCTGAAATGGCCGCGATCTGGTCGCCTGAGACCCGCTACCGCATCTGGTTTGAGATCGAGGCCCTGGCGGCGGAGGCCATGGGGGAGCTGGGCACCATTCCGGCCGAGTCGGCCCGCGTGATCCGTGAGAAGGGCGGCCCCCGTGCCGAGGCGATCGACGCCGCCGCCATCGCCCGCATCGACGAGATCGAGAGCGTGACGCGCCATGACGTTATCGCATTCCTGACCTACATGGCGGAGGGCATCGGCGAGGATGCCCGCTTCATGCACCAGGGCATGACCAGTTCCGACGTGCTGGACACCTGCCTTTCCGTGCAGCTTACCCGCGCCGCCGACCTGCTGATCGCCGATCTCGACCGCGTGCTGGCGGCGTTGAAGGCGCGGGCGCTGGAGCACAAGTTCACCCCCACCATCGGCCGCAGCCACGGCATCCATGCCGAGCCGACGACCTTCGGCCTGAAGCTGGCCGGCCACTACGCCGAATTCGCCCGCTGCCGCACCCGCATGGTGGCCGCGCGGGCCGAGGTGGCGACCTGCGCCATCTCCGGCCCCGTCGGCACCTTCGCCAGCGTGGACCCGCGCGTGGAGGAATTCGTGGCGGAGAAGCTGGGCCTCACGGTCGAGCCCTCCTCCACCCAGGTCATCCCGCGCGACCGGCACGCCGCCTTCTTCTGCACCCTGGCCGTGGTGGCCTCGGCCATCGAGCGGCTGGCCACCGAGGTGCGGCACCTGCAGCGGAGCGAAGTGCGCGAGGCGGAGGAATATTTCCATCCGGGCCAGAAGGGCTCCTCCGCCATGCCGCACAAGCGGAACCCGGTGCTGAGCGAGAACCTGACCGGCCTGGCCCGCGTGGTGCGTGGCTATGCCATCCCGGCGCTGGAGAACGTGGCGCTGTGGCATGAGCGCGACATCAGCCACAGCAGCGTCGAGCGCTACATCGGCCCCGACGCCACCATCACCCTGGACTTCGCCCTTGGCCGCCTGGCCGGCATGATGGAGAAGCTGACCATCTACCCGGCCCAGATGGAAGCCAACCTGGCAAGCCTGGGCGGCGTGGTGCACAGCCAGAAGGTGCTGCTGGCCCTGACCCAGGCCGGCCTGTCGCGGGAGGGCGCCTATGCCGCCGTGCAGCGCGCGGCCATGGCCACCTGGACCAAGCTGGGCAGCGCCGAGGGCAAGTCCTTCCGCGACAACCTGCTGGCCGACCCGGAAGTGGCCGGCAAGATGGATGCCGCCGGGCTGGATGCCGCCATCGATCCGCAGCGCGATTTCCGCCATGTCGAGACGATTTTCGCCCGCGTCTTCGGCTGAGACGTGATGGCCGCTGGTCGCGTTTTCGTGACTGGCGGCCACCGCAGCGCCCCCCGGGTGCCACCGTTCCGCCTCAGATGACCCCGAAATTCAGGTGCATGACGAGGAGGAACTGCCAGATGCCACGTCTTCTCAAATCCGGCTTTTTCGCCAGGATCGCTTCCGCCGCGCTGCTGGCCACCGGCCTCGGTTTCGGTGCCCTGAGCCTGCCGGGAGAAGCCCAGGCCGCCCCTGCCCGGCCCGTGGTCGCCGCGCCATTGGCGCAGCCCGACGTGCAGGCGGTGCAATACTACCGGCATCCGCCGCCACCGCCGCGCCACTGGCGCCGTGGTCCGCCGCCGCGCCACTGGGGTCCGCCGCCGCGTGCCCGCTATTATGGCCCGCCGCCGCGCTGGCACCGTGGCCCGCCGCCTCGCCACTGGCATCACCCGCCGCCGCGTTACCGCTATTGAGCACGAAAAAGGGCCAGGGGATCGCTCCCCTGGCCCTTTCCGCTGGCCACCAGCCTCAGGCGAGGCTGGCAGGGTCCTTCGGGTCTTCCTTGGGGCTGGGGGAAACCGGAGCCTCCTCTTCCGCCGCCGGCGCGGCCTTGGGGACAGCGGCGGCATCGATGCCGAGCTTCGCCTCCAGCGCCGCGACGCGCGCGGCCAGGGCGGTGGATTCCTCGCGCGCCCGGCGGGCCACTTCCATGGCGGCGTCCAGGTCCTCGCGCCGCACCAGCTCCAGCCGCTGCACCAGCATCTCGACCTGCGACTTCACCGCCGCTTCCAGCTCGGACCGCGCGCCGGCGAAGACAGAAAAGGCCCCGCCCGCGACGCCCGCCAGGTCGTCAAAGAAGCGCCCGCGCCGGCCAGGGCCGTGTCCGGTGCCGCTCTCGCTCTTGGTATCCGTCATCCCAAACCTCCAAAACGCCGGTGAAACAGACCTGATAGCCAGGGCGGGTCGCCCGGCATCGGCGCTTGCCGCTGTCACGGCACGGCGCCTATACCCGGCGCGCCCGGGGAACAACCCCGGGCTGCCACATCGCGGAAGGCTCTGCGCGCCCTGATGGACCCTGCCCCATGTATCTAGTGACCGGAGGCGCCGGTTTCATCGGCTCCAATCTCGTGGCGGCGCTTTGTGCCCGTGGCGAGGAAGTTCTGGTGGTGGACCGGCTGCGTGCCGGGGAGGCCGGGCGCGAGAAGTGGCGCAACCTGGCGCACCACAACATCGCCGGCATCCTGAGCCCGGACCGGCTCTGGGCCTATCTGGCCGATGCGCCGCGCCCCAAGGCCATCCTGCACCTGGGCGCCATCAGCGACACCACGGTGCACGACGGTGATCTGGTGGCAGAGAACAACCTGTCCCTGACGCTGCGCCTGTTTTCCTGGTGCGCGGATTATGGGGTGCCGCTGATCTATGCCTCCTCCGCCGCCACCTATGGCGGGGGCGAGCAGGGCTTCGACGACGATGCATCGCCCGAGGCGCTGGCCAGGCTGCGGCCGCTGAACCTTTACGGCTGGTCGAAGCACGCCACGGATCGGCGCATCGCCGACCTGCTGGCGCGCGGCCGCAAGGCGCCGCCGCAATGGGCCGGGCTGAAGTTCTTCAACGTCTACGGCTCCAATGAATTCCACAAGGGCCGCATGGCCAGCGTGGTGCTGCACAAGTTCCGCCAGATCATGTCGGACATGCCGGCCACCCTGTTCCGCTCCGACCGCGAGGGCATCGCGGATGGCGAGCAACTGCGCGACTTCGTCCATGTGGACGATTGCGTCGAGGTGATGCTCTGGCTGCTGGACAACCCGCAGGTGTCCGGCCTGTTCAATGTCGGCACCGGCACGGCGCGGTCCTTCCTGGACCTGACGCGCGCCATCTATGCCGCGCTGGGCAAGGAGCCCGAAATCTCCTTCGTGGACATGCCGATCGATCTGGAAGGCAAGTACCAGTACTACACCCAGGCCCGCATGGACCGGCTGCGCGCCGCCGGCTTCACCGGCGCCGCCACGGGGCTGGAGGATGGGGTGGCGCGCTACGTGCAGCGCTACCTGACCCAGACCGACCCCTACGTCTGAGGGCCCAAGCCGGCATGCTCCCTGTCATAGCCTTTCCCGCCATCGACCCGGTGCTGGTGCATCTGGGCCCGCTGGCCATCCGCTGGTATGCGCTGGCCTATATCGTCGGCATTGTCATCGGCTGGCAGTGGATGAAGCGGCTGGTGGTGCTGAAGCCCGCTGTGGCCACCCCGCAGCAGGTGGACGATTTCGTCACCTGGGCGGTGCTGGGCGTCATCCTGGGCGGCCGGCTGGGCTATGTGCTCTTCTACGGCTTCGAGCGGTACCTGACCGCGCCCTGGGAAGCCCTCTACGTCTGGCAGGGCGGCATGTCTTTCCATGGCGGCGCGGCGGGCGTGATCCTGGCGATCTTCCTGTATTGCCGGCAGCAGAAGCTCAGCTTCCTGGGCTTCGGGGACCGCATCTGCGCCGTGGTGCCGGTGGGCCTCTTCTTTGGCCGCCTCGCCAATTTCATCAATGGCGAGCTCTGGGGCCGTGTCTCGGACGTGCCCTGGGCCATGGTCTTCCCGACCGGCGGGCCGGAGCCGCGCCACCCCAGCCAGCTTTACCAGGCCGCCATGGAAGGACTGATCCTGCTGCTCATCGTGCAGGTGCTGGTGCATATCCCGGCCATCCGGGCGCGGCTGGGCTTCGTGGCCGGCGCCTTCCTGGCCGGCTACGGCGTCGCCCGCATGGTGGGCGAGCTGTTCCGCCAGCCGGACGCGCAGCTCGGCTTCCTCTTCGCCGGCCTCACCATGGGGCAGCTTCTTTCCATCCCGATGGTGCTGGTCGGCGCCTTCCTGATGCTGCGCGCCAAGCCCGTGACCCGGAGCGTGACGGCTTGAGCGAGGCGGAACGCCTCGACCACTTCATGGCTCGCGCGGCGGCGGCCTATTACGCCGGGCGCGAGCCATTCGGCGCGCGGGGGGACTTCACCACCGCGCCCGAGATGTCCCAGGCCTTCGGCGAATGCCTGGGCCTCTGGGCCGCCGTGGTCTGGCAGGGGATGGGCGCGCCCTCCCCGCTGCATCTGGTGGAATGCGGCCCCGGGCGCGGCACGCTGATGGCGGATGCGCTGCGTGGCATCGCCACCGCCCTGCCGCCCTTCCGCGCCGCGCTGCGGGTGCATCTGGTGGAAGCCAGCCCCGGCCTGCGCGCCGTGCAGGCCGCGACGCTGGGCGCAGGCGTGGCGGAATGGCACGACAGCCTCAACACCGTGCCGCCCGGCCCCGCCATCATCCTGGGCAACGAGTTCCTGGACGCGCTGCCGATCCGCCAGTTCATCCGCCGTGGCGAGGGCTGGATGGAACGCTTCGTGCGTGACGGCGCCTTTGTCGAGCAGCCCGCCGAGAACCCGCCCCCCCTGCCCGCCGAAGCCCCCGAGGGGGCCGTGCAGGAATGGAACGAGGCCGGCGAGGCTTTTATTCGTGCCCTTTCCGCCCGTCTTGCCACACAGGGCGGTGCCGCGCTGTTTCTGGATTACGGCCCGGCCGAGAGCGGGTTGGGCGACAGTCTCCAGGCGCTGGCCAACCACCGCGCCGCCGATCCGCTGTCCGAGCCCGGCAGCGTCGACATCACCGCCCATGTGGATTTCGCCGCGCTTGCCCGCACGGCGCGTGCCGCAGGTGTCGCCGCGCACGGCCCGGTGCCGCAGGGCATCTTCCTGCAGGCGCTGGGGCTGGTGACGCGCGCCGCCATGCTGGCCCGCGCCGCGCCGCATTCCGCCGGCATGCAGCTTTCCGCCGCCCAGCGGCTGATCGCGCCCGAGGGCATGGGCCGGCTGTTCAAGGCCCTGGCCCTGACCCATCCTGCCCTTCCCGCCCCGCCTGGCTTCGAGGTATCCGCCCCATGACCGCCGAATTCCTCTCCGACGCGGCGCTGGATGGCCTGCCGCATGGCTTCTTCACCCGGCGCGGCGGCGTCTCCTCCGGCAGCTTCGCCTCGCTGAACTGCTCCCTCTCCGGCCGCGACGACCCGGATGCCGTGGCCCGCAACCGGGCGCTGGCCATGGAGGCCATCGGCATCGCGCCCGCCGCGCTTTCCTCCACCGTGCAGGTGCATGGGCCCGTCGTGGCGCAGGTGACCGCCCCCATCCCGCCCGATGCCCGCCCGCAGGCGGATGCCATGGTCACCGACCGACCCGGCCTCGCGCTCGGCATCATCACCGCCGATTGCGGCCCCATTCTTTTCGCGGACCGCGCGGCGGGGGTGGTGGGCGCGGCCCATGCCGGCTGGCGTGGCGCGGTGGGCGGCGTGCTGGAAGCCACCATCGCGGCCATGGAGGCCCTGGGCGCGCAGCGGCGGAACATCGCCGCCGTGGTCGGCCCCTGCATCCGCCAGCCCTCCTACGAGGTCGGGCCGGACATGCGGGACGCCGCCCTGGCGCAATCCGCCGAGGCCGCCCGCTTCTTCGCCCCCGGGCAGCGGGAGGACCGCTGGCAGTTCGACCTCGCCGGCTATTGCGCCGCGCGGCTGCGCGCGGCGGGGGCCGGGTTGGTTTCCGTGGTGGCGGCGGATACGCTGGTGGAGGAAGACCGCTTCTTCTCCTACCGCCGCAACACGCTGCGTGGCGGCGGGCCGATCGGCCACCAGCTCTCGGCCATCGCCCTGCCCGCCTAGGGCAACCCCGCCCCGCCCGCCGATGTTCTGCTTTTTCGTCCTTCCTTCATGATGGTGTTCTGCATTGCCCTGGTCTGACTTCCTGCGGCGCCGCCTGCCGCTGGTGCTGCTGCTGCTCGCCGCCGCCTGTGGCGACCTGCCGCAACCCTATCGGGGCAATCCGGGTGGCGAGGCCGCGCGGCTGGCACTGCCGCCCGCCTATCGCATCGCCGTGGTGAAGCCCACGGATGCCATGCTCTCGGATGAAGCCGCCAAGGACCTGGCCGAGGCCATGGCCATCGCCCTGCGCGATGCCGAGGTGCCGGCCACCGTCACCGCGCCGCTGCCGCTGGACCTGCGGCTCACCATCGTGGCGCAGCGGCCGGACGCCAACCGCAACACGGTGGTGCCGCGCTACACCCTCTACGACGCCGATGGTGCGTCGCTCGCCAGCAACACCGGCGCCCCGGTGCCGCTGAAGGCCTGGGCCAGCGAGGCTCCCAGCGTGTTCAAGAGCCTGGGTGACCGCGATGCCCCCGGCATCGCCAAGTTGCTCTCGGGCATCGAGGCCGCGCGCAAGGAAAGCCACCCGCAAAGCCTGACCGGCAAGGCCGCGCCGCGCCTGCGGCTGGTGCCGGTGAAGGGTGCCCCGGGCGACGGCAATGCCGCGCTCACCGCCCGCATGGAGGAATTCCTGACCAAGCGCGGCCTGGTGCCGCAGAACAATGCCGAGGGTGCCGACTATGGCGTCGAAGGCCGCGTCACCATGGCCGATGCCCCCAACAACCAGCAGCGCGTCGAGGTGCTCTGGATCGTCACACGGCGGGACGGGCAGGAAATCGGCCAGGTGCTGCAGATGAACGAGGTGCCGAAGGGCAGCCTGAACCGCTTCTGGGCCGATGTGGCCTATGTGGTGGCGGACGAGGCCTCGGCCGGCATCCGCGACGTGCTGCGCAACGCCGGCTCGCCGCCGGGCCCGCAGCAGGCGCCGGAGCCGCCGCCGCGCGGCGCCACCCCCGCCGCGCCGGTGGCGCCGCCGGTCACCGGCCCTGCCGCCGACCTGCCGGTGCCCACCCCGGGCCGCGGGCGCACGGGCCCATGAGCACGCCGCGCCGGCCGCCCATCGGGCGGGACACGAAGCTGTGCATGTCCCTGGCGGGGCGGCCGGGCAATTTCGGCTCCCGCTTCCACAACCACCTCTATGAGGCGCTGGGGCTGGACTACGTCTACAAGGCCTTCACCACCCGGGACCTGCCGGCGGCCATCGGCGGCATCCGGGCGCTGGGCATCCGTGGCTGCGCCATCTCGATGCCCTTCAAGGAGGCCTGTATCCCGCTGCTCGACGGGCTGGCGCCTTCCGCCGCCGCCATCGATTCGGTGAACACCATCGTCAACGACGATGGCCTGCTGACCGGCCACAACACCGACTACGCCGCCATCGCCCCGCTGCTGCGCCAGTATGGCGTGCCGGCGGAGACGCCCTTTGTGGCGCGCGGCAGCGGCGGCATGGGCAAGGCGGTGGTCTCGGCGCTGCGCGATGCCGGCTTCCGCGATGGCACTGTGGTGGCCCGCAACGAGGCCGCCGGGCGCCGGCTGGCCGAAGGCTGCGGCTATCGCTGGCAGGCCGAGGTGACCAGCGCGCCCCTGCTGGTGAACATCACCCCCATCGGCATGGAAGGCGGCCCCGAGTCGCGGGACCTCGCCTTCCCCGAGGAATTGATCGAGGCCGCCGACTACATCTTCGACGTGGTGCACCTGCCGCCGGAGACGCCGCTGATCCGCCGCGCCCGCGAGATGGACAAGGTGGTGATCACCGGCGCGGAAGTGGCGGTCCTTCAGGCGCTGGAGCAGTTCCGCCTTTATACGGGCGTCACGCCCTCTCCCGCCCAGGTAGAAGCGGCCGCCGCCTTTGCGCGTGGTTGATGCGGCATGAAGGAGGCGGTCGGCGCATACCCCTCATGCACTACACCGCTGCGTGATGGACATCTTACCGTCACGTTGCTACCACGCGCCGTCCTTTGCCGGGTCGGCTTCCCGCCGGCCGCACCCGATGGCCGGAGAAGCCCCCCCGGATGAAGATTATCGCCTGCAACAGCAACCGTCCCCTCGCCGAGGCGGTGGCCGCCGCACTGAACCTGCCTCTCACCCAGGCATCGGTTCGCCGCTTCGCCGACATGGAGATCTTCGTCGAGATCCATGACAACGTGCGCGGCGAGGATGTGTTCGTCATCCAGTCGACGAGCTATCCCGCGAACGACAACCTGATGGAGCTGCTGATCATGCTGGACGCGCTGCGGCGCGCCAGCGCCAAGCGCATCACGGCCGTCATTCCCTATTTCGGTTATGCGCGGCAGGACCGTAAGTCCGGCTCCCGCACCCCGATCTCGGCCAAGCTGGTGGCCAACCTGATCGTGGAAGCCGGCGCCGACCGCGTGCTGACGCTGGACCTGCATGCCGGGCAGATCCAGGGCTTCTTCGACATCCCGGTCGACAACCTCTTCGCTGCGCCCCTTTTCGCCCGTGACATCATGGAGCGCTACAAGGGCCGCGACCTGATGGTCGTCTCCCCGGACGTGGGCGGCGTGGTGCGCGCCCGCGCCATCGCGGCGCGCCTGCACACCGACCTCGCCATCATCGACAAGCGCCGCCCGCGCGCTGGCGTCTCCGAGGTGATGAACGTCATCGGTGACGTGGAAGGCCGCGACTGCATCCTGGTGGACGACATCGTCGATTCGGGCGGCACGCTGTGTAACGCGGCCGAGGCGCTGCTGAAGAACGGGGCTCGCTCCGCTTCCGTCTATGTCACGCACGGCGTCTTCTCCGGCGGCGCCGTGGCCCGCATCGGCGCCGCGCCGATCGAGGCGATGGTGGTGACGGACAGCATCCAGGCCACCGAGGCCGTGCGCGTCTCCTCCAACATCCGCCAGTTGACCATCGCGCCGCTGCTGGCCGAGGCGATGCGCCGCATCTCCGAGGAAAGCTCGGTCTCCACGCTGTTCAACTGACAGCCGGCCTCACGGTCCGCGCGGCGCTGCCCGCGGACCGTGAGGCCCACCACGCCGGCCGATCTTCCAGGCCGGCCTCCGCCACGCCCGCGCCCCTTCGCCCGAAGCGGCGCGCCGCTCCCGGCCCCATGACGCGCCGGCTGCGCCCCCCCGTGCCATCGCGCCGCCGCTGAAGCCGCTGCCCCCCTCTTGCGGGCCAGGGCTGTGCCGCCGATGCTCCCGGTCGCACACGGTATTCCGAGGGTCTCCATGAAGCTCTATTATTCGCCCGGCGCCTGCTCTGTCGGCATCCACGTCCTGCTGGAAGAGGTCGGCAAGCCTTTCGACCTGGAGCTGGTGGCGCTGAAGGACCAGGCGCAGAACACGCCGGAATTCCGCGCCATCAACCCCAAGGGCAAGGTGCCGGTGCTGCAGCGGGACGACGGCTCGGTGCTGACGGAATTCACCGCTATCGCCTTCTGGCTGGGCGCCAAGTTCCCCGAGGCCAAGCTGCTGCCGGCGGATGTGGACGCGCAGGCCGATGCGATTTCCTTTGTGGACTACATCACCGGCACGGTGCATCCGAACGGCTTCACCCGCCAGTTCCGCGCCAGCCGCTTCACCCCCAACCCCGCCGACGAGCCCAAGGTGGTGGAACAGGGCAAGGCCCTGGCCGCTGAATACCTCGAGACCATCGACCGCACCTGGAAGGGCGGCGAGTGGGTGGTGCCGCAGGGCTATTCCATCGCCGATGCCGCGCTGTTCTTCGTGGAATACTGGGCGGTGAAGCGCGTCGGCATGCCGGTGCCGGCCCGCATCGAGGCGCATCTGAAGGCCATGCTGGCCCGCCCGGCGGTGCAGCGCGCGCTGGCGGCCTCGGGCATGGCGGCATGACGCTGGAGGTCTCGCCCGCCGCGCCCTTCTGGTTCCTGCGCCATGGCGAGACGGACTGGAACGCGCGTGGCCTCAGCCAGGGCAATGTGGACATCCCGCTGAACACGGTGGGATGGGCGCAGGCGGAACGTGCCGCCAAGGCCCTGGTGGAGGTGGCGACCGGCCCGCGCGCCATCGCCACCATCGTCGCCTCCCCCCTCTCCCGCGCCCGCAACACCGCGGAGGCGGTCTCGGCCAAGCTCGGCCTGCCGCTGGAGATCGACGAAGGGCTTCGCGAGGTCTCCTTCGGCGTGCAGGAAGGCCAGGAGATGGGGGGCTGGTTCGATGACTGGGTCGAAGGCAAGCTGACCCCGGAAGGCGGCGAGAGCTTCGAGCAGCTACGCCAACGCACCGTGGCGGCCCTGAACCGCGCCCTGGCGCGGCCGGGGCCGGTGCTGGTGGTGGCGCATGGCGCGCTGTGGCGTGCCTTCCGCTCGGTGGCGGGGCTGCCGGCCAATGTCCGCACGCCCAATGCCCTGCCGTTGTGGGTCACGCCCCCGCCGGCCGGTGAGACCGCCTGGCACTTCGAGCCGGCGGAACTGCCCGCGCTGTGACAGGCCGCCGTCAGGGGTGCAGCGATGCGCCCTTGGTGGCCTTGTCCACATCCTTGCGGGACCCGCGCAGCGCCAGGCCGACGAGGTCCGGCGCCTCCGCGGGTTCCGCCAGGAAGGCTTCGCGATTGGCGGCGTCATGGCCGGTGGCGAACATCGGCCGGACATAGACGGCGCGGGTCAGTCCCCGCTCGATGCCCTGGCGGTAAGCGCGGGCCAGGGTTTCCGGGCTGGCGGCATGGATCATGATGGGCTGGCCCAGCAGCCGGGCATGCTCCCGCCCGGCGGCGTCCAGGTAGGGTTCGCCCATGGCTTCCGGCGCCGCGCCGGCGATGCCGGTGGCCAGAAAGGCCGTGACGTTCAGCTTCTGCCAGACCGCCAGATCCTCCAGCACCAGAATGGCCACCTTGGTGTCGAACTGCATGGCTTGCGCTCTTGCTCTGCTCAGGCGGGCAGTTCAGCCCGGCGGCGCGGCGCGGTCTGGAACGCCCGTGCAGCAGGCGCGATAGGCGCCGGGCGCCATGCCATAGGCGCGGCGGAACCAGCGGCCCAGGTGGCTCTGGTCCGCAAAGCCGCAGGCGGCCGCGACACGCGCCGGCGCCTCCCCCGCCGCCAGCATCTGCCGCGCCCGCAGCAGCCGCTGCTGCACCAGATAGGCATGGGGCGCCGTGCCATAGGCGGCGCGGAAGGCACGGGCGAGCTGGAAGCGGTCCGCCGCCCCCGCCGCGCGGGCCAGGGCATCGGCGCCGATTTCGCTGGCCAGCATGTCGTGCAGCCTGTCCCGTGCCCGGCGGGCCACGCGGGTATCGCGGCTGGCCTCCGGCCGGCGCTCGGGGCGGCCGAGATGGGGACGCAGCCGGTGCAGCACCGCATCCAGCGCCGCGTCCCGCGCCAGCGCCGGTGCGCCACCCGCCAGGGCATTCCAGGCGGCATGGATGGCGCGCGCCAGAGCCGGGTCATCCTGCAGGGTGGCGGCGAAGCCGGGGTCGCCGCCCGGCGTGTCGGCCAACGCGACGGAGAGCCAGCGGCGCGGCAGGTAGAGCATGCTGTAGGCGAAGCCGCCCTCCGCCCCCGCCTGGCCGTCATGCGCCTCCTGCGGCTCGATCAGGATGACGCGGCCGGTGGTGCTGCGCTGGCGGGCGCCGCGGCAGAAGAAGTCCTGCACGCCGCGATGCGTGACGCCGATCAGCCATTCGTCGTGCCGGTGCAGGTCGTAAGCATGGCCGGAGAAGCGCGCCCGCACGGCCTCGACGCCGCTGGCGCCGTCGCGCACCAGCTGGAAGCGGTCGGGAGGCGGTTGGTGCGGCATGGTGGCGGCCAGGATAGCGGCACCGCGCGGGGCAGGCCATCACCGCGCGGCCATTGTGCCAGCGGCGCGCTTTTGCTACGCACCGCCCGCGCGCTGGCACCCCTGGAGGCCGGCGCGATCGTCTTTGGGCATCCCGCCTAGGGCGTATGGCATGGCGCCCCGGGCAGAACCCCGGCGCGGCGCCACTGATGAGCGGAGCACGGATTCATGGTCCAGACAATTCGGATCGAGGCCGAAGCGCGCGAGTTGGCCGGTAAGGGGGCGGCGCGCGCGACTCGGAAGCAGGGGCTGGTCCCCGCGGTCATCTACGGCGCGAAGGAAGAGGCGGTGCTGATCGCCCTCGACCCGCGTGACGTGATGAAGGAAATGCACAAGGGCGGCTGGGCGTCGCACCTCTATGAGGTGGCGGTGAAGAACGGCCCGACCATCCGCACCCTGATGCGCGACGTGCAGTTCCACCCGCTGAAGGACACGCCGATGCACGTGGACTTCCAGCGCCTGGCCCCGGGTCAGCTGATCCGCGTGAAGGTGCCGGTGGTGTTCACGGGCGAAGAGACCAACCCCGGCGTCAAGGAAGGCGGCGTGGTCAATGCCGTGCACCGCGAGCTGGAAGTGCTGTGCGACCCCGACCAGGTGCCCGAGAACTTCGTGGTGGAGCTGGGCGAGCACGGCATCGGCCACTCCTTCCACTGGGACGACGTAAAGGACAAGGCCGGCGCCAAGCCGGTGCAGTCCGGCAACTTCGTCGTCGCCTCCATCGCACCGCCGAAGGTGGTCGAGGAAGAGGTGATCGTGGCCCCCGTTGCCACCGCTGCCGCGCCCGCCAAGGGCAAGGCCGCCAAGGGCAAGAAGTAAGAAGCAGGGTTTGTGACGGTGCTGCTCTGGGTCGGTCTCGGCAATCCGGAGCCGGGCCAGGCGCGGCACCGGCATAACATCGGCTTCATGGCGCTCGACGCCATCGCGCGCCGCCACGGCTTCTCGCCGTGGCGGAGCCGCTTCAAAGGCCTCGCCTCGGACGGCAGCATCGCCGGCCAGAAGGTGCTGCTGCTGAAGCCGCAGACCTACATGAACCTCTCCGGCGAATCGGTGCAGCCGGCGGCGGCCTTCCTCAAGATCCCGCCCGAGAACATCACCGCCTTCCATGACGAGCTGGACCTCGCCCCCGGCAGGATCCGCATCAAGAAGGGCGGCGGCGCCGCCGGGCATAACGGCCTGCGCGACATGGACCGCAAGCTCGGCACCCCGGAATATTGGCGTGTGCGGCTCGGCATCGGGCATCCCGGGATGAAGGAAAAGGTTACCGGCCATGTGCTGGGCAACTTCGCCAAGGTGGACACCTGGCTGGAGCCCATGCTGGATGCGGTGGCCGATGCAGCGCCGCTGCTGGCCAAGGGGGAGCGGGAAGCCTTCATGACCCGCGTCGCCCTGCTGACACAGGAGAGCTGAGACATGGCGATCGAAGACGCCGCGGCCGATCTGGCCGCCGAGTTCGGCGGCCCTGGCCCCGAGGATATCGCCAACGGCGTGGCCGCGCTGGCCGCCGCCCTGCTGGCGCAGGCCAGGACGCTGGCGAGCACCGCCGCCGCGCTGCGCGAGAGCGACACCGACCACGAGGGCGCCATCGAGGCCGCCGCCGCCCGCGCCGCCCTGGCGCTGGCCATGGCCCAGGCCGTATCCGAGGCCGCGCCCCCGGCCCGCCCCGGGCTGATCCGCGCCGCGGCCGAGGCGCTGGACGTTTCCATCAACGGCGCCGTGACGCAGATCCGTGCCGCCGCGCTGAACCTGCCTACCGACGATGCCTCCGCCCGCATCGCCGCCGCGCAGATCGCGCAGGACATCGCGCACGGCCTCGGCTGAGCGCACCGCCACCTTCTTTCGACTGAGGACTTCGCTGTCATGGGTTTCAACTGCGGCATCGTCGGGCTGCCGAACGTCGGCAAGTCCACCCTGTTCAACGCGCTGACGCAGACCGCATCGGCCCAGGCGGCGAACTACCCCTTCTGCACCATCGAGCCGAATGTGGGCCGCGTGGCCGTGCCGGACGCGCGCCTGCAGACCATCGCCAAGATCGGCAAGAGCCAGAAGATCGTCCCGACCAGCCTGGAATTCGTGGACATCGCTGGCCTGGTGCGCGGCGCCAGCAAGGGCGAGGGCCTGGGCAACCAGTTCCTCGCCAATATCCGTGAGACGGATGCCATCGTGCATGTCCTCCGCTGCTTCGAGGACAGCGACGTCACCCACGTCGAGGGCAGCGTCGACCCGCTGCGCGATGCCGACATCATCGAGACCGAGCTGATGCTGGCCGACATGGATAGCATCGAGAAGCGGCTGGTCGGCCTGCAGAAGCGCGCCCGTGGCGGCGACCGTGAATCCGCCGCCCAGGTGGCGCTGATGGAGCCGATCCTGGCCGCCTTGCAGGACGGCAAGCCCGCCCGCACCGCCATCCCCAAGGGGCAGGAGGAGGCGGTACGCCGGCTGCAGCTGCTGACCAGCAAGCCCGTGCTTTATGTCTGCAATGTCGAGGAAGCCTCGGCCGGCGAGGGCAATGCCTATTCCGCCAAGGTCTTCGAGCGCGCCAAGGCCGAGGGCGCCAAGGCCGTGGTGGTCTCCGCCGCCATCGAGGCCGAGATCAGCCAGATGGACGAGGCCGACCGGGGCGAGTTCCTGGAAGGGCTGGGGCTGCACGATTCCGGCCTCGATCGCGTCATCGCCGCCGGCTACAGCCTGCTGGGGCTGATCACCTATTTCACCGTGGGGCCGAAGGAAGCCCGCGCCTGGACCATCATCAAGGGCATGAAGGCGCCGCAGGCCGCCGGCGTGATCCATGGCGATTTCGAACGCGGCTTCATCGCGGCCGAAACCACCGCCTATGACGACTACGTTGCCCTGGGCGGCGAGCAGGCAGCCAAGGAAGCCGGCAAAACGCGCGTAGAAGGCAAGGAATACGTCGTCAAGGACGGCGACATCATGCTCTTCCGCTTCAACGTCTGAGGGTACGCCACCCAGACCGGCACCGATTTAACTTCACGTTTCCGCGAGAATCCGCTAGGTTGTTTCACCCCCGGAGTGACGCCTGCCGGGGGTGCATCTGAATCCCAGCACCCCGCAGGACGGCGGATTTGCAGCTCCACATCCCTACGCTGCTCGTTGTCAGCACCTTGCTGGCCATCACCCTCGGGGTCATGTGGCTGTTCCTCGCCAGGGGCGGCTCGCGGGTCGGTGGGCTGCGCCACATGGGCGCGGCCAACCTGCTCTTCGCGGCCGGCACGGTGTTCAGCGCGTTCCGCGGCGCCATGCCCGCCTTTCTTTCCATTGACATCGCCAATGGGCTGATCCTGCTGGCCTGCGGGCTTTGCTGGGCCACTGCCCGCCTGTTCGATGACCGCCCGGCGCCCTGGGGCGTGGTGGTGGCGGGTAGCCTGGTCTGGCTGGTGGCCTGCCGCTTCCCCGGCATCACCGGGACCGTCGAAGCCCGCATCCTGATCATGAACCTGATGTGCGGCGGCTATATCCTGGCGGCGTCCTGGCAGTTCACGCGCCGCTGGCAGGACATGCGGCTGTTCCGCGCCATTGTCTCGGTCTCCTTCGGCCTGCACGGGCTGCTGATCCTGCTGCGCCCCCTGCCCTCCCTGCTGGAGGACCGCTGGCACGTCACCCAGGCCCTGCCTTCCAGCACGCTCTTCGGCGCCGCGCTGGTGGAGGCCATGGTGCATCTGGTGGCGGTCAGCTTCGCCATGCTGGCCATGATCCGGGAGCGGGAGCAGCACCGGGCCGTGGCCGAGATCGCCATCTCCCGCGACGCCGCTGACCGCGCCAATAACGCCAAGTCGCGCTTCCTGGCCCGCATGAGCCACGAGCTGCGCACCCCGCTGAACGGCGTGCTGGGCTTGGCGCAGGTGCTCTCCGCCAACCGCAGCCTGCCGGCCGAGGCGCGCAGCCACGGCATCATGATCGAGCGTGCCGGCCGCCACCTGCTGGCCCTGGTGAACGATGTGCTGGACCTGTCGCAGGTGGAGGCCGGCCGCGTCAGCTTCGACAGGCAGCCGGTGCCGCTGGGGCGGCTGATCGACAGCGCCGCCGTGCTGGTCCGCCCCGCCGCCGCCGGCAAGCAGATCCAGCTCACGGTCTCCATGGCGCCCGGCTGCCCGCAGGTGGTGCTGGGCGATGAGCTGCGCCTGCGGCAGGTCCTGCTGAACCTGCTGGGCAATGCCGTGAAGTTCACGCCCGAGCATGGCCAGGTGCGGCTGGAGATCCTGCCGCTGCCGGAGCAGGGTATCCGCATCGAGGTGACGGATACCGGCCCTGGCATCCCGGCCGAGCAGCGGGACCTGCTGTTCCGCGACTTCAGCCAGGTACCCGGCCACAAGCTGCGGCGCGAGGGCAATGGCCTCGGTCTCGCCATCTCGGCTGGGCTGGTGGAGGCGATGGAGGGGCGCATCGGCATGGTGGCGGGGCTCGGTGACCGGGGCAGCCGCTTCTGGGCGGAGCTGCCGCTGCCCAATGCCATCGGCATCATCCCGGCCGCGCCCGTCTTTGTGCCGGGTCAGCCCGGGCGCATCCTGGTGGTCGATGACGTGGCGCTGAACCGGCTGGTGGTGCAGGCGCTGCTGGAATCGGCCGATTACGAGGTGATCATGGCCGCCAGTGGCCGCGAGGCCATTGCCGTCCTGTCCGAAAGCCACTTCGACCTCGTGCTGATGGATGTGCAGATGCCGGAGATGGATGGGCTGGAGGCCACCCGCTACATCCGCAGCGCCGAGGCCATGCGCCCTGATACCCCCCGCACCCCCATCGTCGCCCTCACCGGCGAGGAGATGAAGGACGAGGTGCAGGCCTGCTTCGACGCCGGCATGGACGGCCACCTGACCAAGCCGGCGGACCGCGCCACCCTGCTTGCCATGGTGCGCCGCATCATCAGCCTCGGACAGAAGGACAGCCGGGCGCCCTTCAGCGGCGCGGCCTAGGGCGCCGCGGGCTCCGGCTTCTCCGGCTCCAGCGCCGCGCCGTCCAGCAGGGCGCGGCGGCGGGCCTCTTCCTGCTCTTCCCGCAGCCGCGTGGCCTTGTCGCGCCCGAACTTGACGCGGTTGGCCTCGGCCTGCCGCTCCGCCTGCTGACGCGCCTGGGCTTTTCGGTGGCGGTTGAGGTTGACGATCTCGGCCATGGGGCCAGGATAGTCCGGTCGCTGGCCGTGAGGCCAGGGTCCGGCGCCGTGCAGGCAGAGGAGAGCCCATGAAGATCGAATTGACCGCCAGCGATGGCCACCGCTTCTCGGCCTGGCGCGCCGGCCCGGCCGAGGCCACCAAGGCGCTGGTGGTGGTGCAGGAGATCTTCGGCGTGAACCGCCACATGCGCCATGTCTGCGAGGGCTTCGCCAACCAGGGCTTCGCCGTCATCTGCCCCGCGCTGTTCGACCGTGCCGAGCGGGATGCCGAGCTGGGCTATGAGCAGGCGGACGTGCAGCGTGGCCTGGCGCTCCGCAAGCAGGTCTCCGACGAGCAGGTGATGCTGGACATCGAGGCCGCCGCCGCCGCCCTGCCCGCCGGCGCCGCCAGGGGCATCATCGGCTATTGCTGGGGTGGCAGCATTGCCTGGTGGGGCGCCACGCGCAGCCGCTCCTTCAAGGCGGCGGTCGGCTATTACGGCGGTGGCATTGCGGCCAGCCGGGACGAGAAGCCGAACTGCCCGGTGCAGCTGCATTTCGGCGCCGAGGACAAGGGCATCCCGCTGACGGATGTGGAAGCCATCCGCGCCGCGCAGCCAGGGGTCGAGATCCATGTCTATCCCGGCGCCGGCCATGGCTTCTCCTGCGAGGAGCGTTCCTCCTACAGCCCGGCCGACGCCATGCTCGCCGAGCAGCGCAGCCTGGCCTTCCTGGCCAAGCACCTGGGCTGAGGCATGTTCCTGTTCCTGATCACCGCGCTGGTGCTGCTCGGCCTGCTGGCGGTGATTCCCTTCTGGACGGGAACGGGGCTGCAGGGCGTGCCTTTCGCCATGATCGGACTGCTGGCGGTGGGCGTGGTGCTCTCCGCCATCTTTGGCAGCTCGCCGAAGGACTGACCTCAGGCGCCGGCACCCTCCCGCCGGTAGCGGGGAATGCCGGCCACCCAGGTGGCGCGCACAGCGCGGTCGTCGCCCAGCGTCATCAGCACGAAAAGCCGTTCCGCCCAGTCGCGGGCATGGCGCAGGCGGTATTCCACCAAGGGTGTCGCCTTCAGGTCCAGCACCGCGAGGTCCGCCTCATGCCCCGGCGCGACGCGGCCGATGCGGCCGGTGAGGTCCAGGGCCTCCGCCGCCCCCGCCGTGGCCAGCCAGAAGCCATGCGCCGCCGTCAGCCTGCCGCCCCGCGCCCGCGCGACCTTGTAGGCCTCCCCCAGGGTGCGGAGCTGCGAGAAGCTGGTGCCGGCGCCGAGATCGGTGCCGAGGCCGACGCAGACCGGCCGGTCCCGCCGCTTGGCATCGAACAGCCGGAACAGGCCGCTGCCGAGAAAGAGGTTGGAGGTCGGGCAATGCGCCAGGGCGGAGCCGGTGCGGTGGCAGCAGCCGAATTCCGCCTCGGAGAGATGCACCGCGTGGCCGAAGATGGCGCGGCGCCCGGTCAGCCCGGCGCGGTGATAGACATCCAGGTAGCCGCCGGCCTCCGGGAACAATTCCCGCACCCAGGCGATCTCGGCCTTGTTCTCGCTCAGGTGGGTCTGGAGGTAGGTGCCGGGATGCTCCCGCCACAGCCGCGCGGCGGCGGCGAGCTGCGCCGGGGACGAGGTGGGCGCAAAGCGGGGCGTGATGGCGTAAAGCTGCCGCCCGGTGCCATGCCAGCGCTCGATCAGCGCCTTGGATTCGGCATAGCCGCGCTCGGCGGTGTCCAGCAGCGCATCGGGCGCGTTGCGGTCCATCAGCACCTTGCCGGCGATCATGCGGGTGTTCAGCCGGTGCGATTCGGCGAAGAAGGCCTCCACCGACTGCGGATGCACGGTGCAATAAACCGCCGCCGTGGTGGTGCCGTTCCGCAGCAGCTCCGCCAGGAAGACCCTCGCCGCCTCCGCGGCATGGGCGGGGTCGGCGTAATCCTGCTCGGCGGGGAAGGTATAGGTGTTCAGCCAGTCCAGCAGTTGCTCACCAAAGGCGCCGATCATCTGCGTCTGCGGGTAATGGACGTGGCAGTCGATAAAGCCGGGGCAGATCAGCGCATCCGGGTAATGCACGACCTCCAGCCCCCTCGCCCGCGCCGGGTCATAAGGCGCGACCTCGGCAATCAGGCCATCCTCCAGCACCACCAGGGTATCCTCGGTGATGTGGAGGGTGGCGGCGGGGTCTTCCGCCAGGAACGGGTCCCCGGTGAAGCCGAGGACCGCCCCGCGCAGCGCCCGCCGCATATGCCTTAGGCCGCCCGGTTCAGGACCCGGCCGGCAACGGCATCCAGCTTGGCCAGCAGCGCCGGATCGCGCTTCTCCGGCGCCGTCACAAGCGCGTATTCCAGCGCGCGGTCGCAGCCGGCGGGGCAAGGGCCGCGGGCCTGGCCCAGCATCGGCACCACCGTCTTCACCAACTGCTTGGCGCGGTCGGCATTGGCCATCATGACCTTGACCACCGCATCGACCGTCACGGCGTCATGGTCCGGGTGCCAGCAGTCGAAATCCGTCACCATGGCCACGGTCGCGTAGCAGATCTCCGCCTCACGGGCGAGCTTGGCTTCCGGCATGTTGGTCATGCCGATCACGTCGCAGCCCCAGGCGCGGTACATCTCGCTCTCGGCCTTGGTGGAGAATTGCGGGCCTTCCATGGTCAGGTAGGTGCCGCCGCGCTTGTGCTTCAGCCCGATCCCGCGCGCCGCCGCTTCCACATGGTCGCCGATGCGCGGGCAGACCGGATGCGCCACCGAGACATGCGCCACGCAGCCGGATTCAAAGAAGCTCTTCTTCCGCGCGAAGGTGCGGTCGATGAACTGGTCCACAATCACGAAGGTGCCCGGCGGCAGGTCGCCATTCAGGGAGCCCACGGCGGAAAGCGACAGGATGTCGGTCACACCCGAGCGCTTCAGCGCATCGATATTGGCGCGGTAATTGACATCGGAGGGCGTCAGCGGGTGCCCGCGCCCGTGGCGCGGCAGGAAGACGCAGCGGACACCGTCCAGCCGGCCGAAGAGCAGCGCGTCGGAAGGCTTGCCCCAGGGGGTCTCGACCTCGCGCCATTCGCGATCTTCCAGCCCGTCGATGTCATAGAGGCCGGAGCCGCCGAGCAGGCCGATGACGGGCTCGATGGTGTCGGTCATGGGGAAACACTCCGCAATCGGTGGCAGACATGGAAAGGGCCGCCCTGAACCGGGCGGCCCTGCCTTATCAGAGTGAGGGGGCCACAGGCACCCCTCCTGGATCAACCCTGGGCTTAGTGAACGTTGGCCCAGGTCTTGCGCTTCACGGCATAGGCGAGGCCGCCCAGGATCGCCAGGAAGATCAGCACCCGCACGCCCATGGCGCGGCGGGTCTCCAGTTCCGGCTCGGCGGCCCAGGTCAGGAAGGCCGAAACGTCGCGCGCCATCTGGTCCACGGTGGCCTTGGTGCCATCGGCATAGGTCACCTGACCTTCCTGCGACAGCGGCGGCGCCATCGCGATCTGATGGCCGGGGAAGTACTTGTTGTAGTGCATCCCCTCCATCACCGTCATACCCGCCGGCGGCTCCTCGTAGCCGGTGAGCAGGGCGTGGATGTAGTCGGCGCCGCCGACACGGGCCTTGGTGATGACCGAGAGGTCCGGCGGCAGCGCGCCGTTATTGGCCGCCCGCGCCGCCGCGGTATTCGCGAAGGGATGGCGGAAGCGGTCTGAAGGCCGGCCCGGCCGCTCGAACATCTCGCCATTGTCGTTCGGGCCATCCGGGATCTGGACGCCCGCGGCGACGGCCGTGACCTCATCCGCGCTGAGCCCGATGTCCTGCAGGTTGCGGTAGGACAGCAGGTTCATGGAATGGCAGGCGGCGCAGACATCCTTGTAGATCTGGAAGCCACGCTGCAGCTCACCCCGGTCATAGGTCCCGAAGGGCCCGTCGAAGGAATACTTCGTGTCCGGGATGTGGATCTCGCCCTCGGCGGCCACGGCGCCAGCGGCCAGCCCGAGGGTCATGGCGGCCGCGAGGGCCGCCGATTTCACGAAACGCAGCGCCATATCACGCCTTCTCCATCGGCTGGGCGGTCGCGGCGCCGGGCAGCGGTCCGCCCCCGCGCAGCACGGGTTGGGCAATGCTTTCCGGCAGCGCCAAGGGCTTCTCGATTTTGCCCAGCAGCGGCAGCAGCACCAGGAAGTAGGCGAAGTAATAGGCGGTCGAGAGGCGCGCGATCAGCACGTAGACGCCCTCGGCCGGCTTACCACCCGCCCACATCAGGACGAAGAAGTTCACGGTCCAGAGCAGGAACAGCCAGCGGGCGATCGGGCGGAAGCGCATGGAGCGCACCGGCGAGCCGTCCAGCCAGGGCAGCACGAAGAGCACCAGGATCGAGCCGAACATCGCCAGCACGCCCATCAGCTTGTTCGGCACCGCGCGCAGGATGGCGTAGAAGGGCAGGAAGTACCATTCCGGCACGATATGCGCGGGCGTCGAGAGCGGGTTGGCCGGGATGTAGTTGTCCGGGTGGCCGAGGTAGTTCGGCATGAAGAAGACCAGCACCGCGAAGACCATCATGTAGACCACGATGCCGACGCTGTCCTTGGTCGTGTAGTAGGGGTGGAAGGGCAGCGTGTCCTGCGGACCCTTGGGCTCGATGCCCAGCGGGTTGTTGGAACCCGTGATGTGCAGCGTGGCGACGTGCAGGAAGACCACGCCCGCGATCACGAAGGGCAGCAGGTAGTGCAGGGAGAAGAAGCGGTTCAGCGTCGGGTTGTCGACGGAGAAGCCGCCCCAGAGCAGGGTCACGATGCTGTTGCCGACCAAGGGGATGGCCGAGAACAGGTTGGTGATGACGGTGGCGCCCCAGAAGGACATCTGGCCCCAGGGCAGCACGTAGCCCATGAAGGCGGTGGCCATCATCAGCAGGAAGATGACCACGCCGATCATCCACAGCAGCTCACGCGGGGTCTTGTAGGACCCGTAGTACATGTTCCGCCAGATATGCACGAGGACCACGATGAAGAACATCGAGGCGCCGTTCATGTGCACGTAGCGGATCAGCCAGCCGTAGTTCACGTCGCGCATGATGCGCTCGACGCTGTCGAAGGCCAGGCTGGTATGGGCGGTGTAGTTCATCGCCAGGAAGATGCCGGTGGCGATCATGATCAGCAGGTTGATCATGGCCAGGGCGCCGAAATTCCACAGGTAGTTGAAATTCCGGGGAGTCGGGAAGGTCCCGTACTCCTTGTCCATCATGGTGAAGACCGGCAGGCGCTGGTCGATCCAGCGCACGACGGGGTTCTTGAATTCGCTCTGGTGAAGGCCGGATGCCATGGGTGCGGTCCTCAGCCGATGCGGATCTGGGTATCGGACCGGAATTCATATTCCGGAACGGCCAGGTTCGTGGGCGCGGGGCCGCGGCGGATGCGGCCGGAGGTGTCGTAGGCGCTGCCGTGGCAGGGGCAGAACCAGCCGCCGTATTCACCGCGCGGGTCGGTCGGCTTCTGGCCCAGCGGCACGCAGCCCAGGTGGGTGCAGATGCCGACCACGATCAGCCAGGGCTCGCGCTGCACGCGCGCCTGGTCGGTCTGCGGGTCACGCAGCTCGGCCACATCGACCGTCCTGGCTTCCTCGATCTCCTTGGGCGTGCGGTGGCGCACGAAGACCGGCTTGCCGCGCCACATGACCGTCACGGCCTGGCCTTCGGTGATGTGGCTGACGTCCACGTCGACGCTGGCCAGCGCCAGCACGTCCTTGGCCGGATTCATGGAGTGGATGAAGGGCCACACGATGGCACCCACACCGACCGCCGCGAAGGAGCCAGCAACCAGTTTCAGAAAATCCCGCTTTGACCCGTCCGCGGGGGCATGGTGTTGGCCACCACCCATGGCGGGGGGGCTGCTGCTCGGCGCAGGCGTCTCGGCCATCCTCGTCGTCCCTGTTGGCGGCCGTCCCGATACTCAGGTGGGCCGACCGCTGATCCCTTCCGCGGCAAGATGCGGAGGCGCGTGGACAAGCGTGTTTCCACGCCGTCTTTGTTGCGCCACGGCCATATAAAGCCAGGGCGTAGGGGGTGGCAATCGCCGCCGGCGCGCCCATTTGGCCCGATTGACCATCCGGAGGCCGGTTACGCATGGTGTTGCGCGGCTGAAAACGGCGGGCTAGCGGCAGGCCGGCCTCGTGGCCCGCCATCCCAGGATTATTGCCGCCATGTCCGATACCGCCCCTGGCGTCCCGCTGGACCACCCCCTCGCCCCGGAAGCGCGCGCCTGGTTCGAGTCGCTGCGCGACCGGATCTGCGCCGCCTTCGAGGCGATCGAGGCCGAGGCCGGCAGCGATGCCCGCTTCGGGCGCAAGGCCTGGGACCGCCCCGGTGGTGGCGGCGGCGTGATGAGCGCCATGCGCGGCAAGGTCTTCGAGAAGGTGGGGGTCAATGTCTCCACCGTGCATGGGGAGTTCAGCCCGGAGTTCCGCCGCTCCATCCCCGGCGCTGAGGAGGACCCGCGCTTCCTGGCCACCGGAATCTCGCTGGTGGCGCATATGTGTTCGCCCCGCGTGCCGGCGGTGCATATGAACACGCGCTTCATCGCCACCACCCGCGCCTGGTTCGGCGGCGGCGGCGACATCACGCCCATGGCGCTGGATGCACCCGAGTCGCTGGAGGATGCCGCGACCTTCCACGCCGCCTTCCAGGCCGCCTGCGACAAGCACGACCCCACCTATTATCCGCGCTTCAAGCAGTGGTGCGACGAGTACTTCTTCCTGCCCCACCGCAACGAGCCCCGGGGCCTGGGCGGCATCTTCTATGACTGGCTGGGCCGGGACGACGCCGATGCCTCCCGCCTGCCGGAGCATTTCGCCTTCACCCGCGACGTGGGCGAGGCCTTCCTCGACGTCTATCCGCGCATCGTCCGCCGCCGCATGGCCGAGCCCTTCACCCCCGCCGAGCGCGAGCACCAGCTGCTGCGCCGCGGCCGCTACGTGGAGTTCAACCTGCTGCACGACCGCGGCACGCTGTTCGGCCTGCGCACCGGCGGCAATGTGGAGGCCATTCTGATGTCGCTGCCGCCCGAGGTGAAATGGGCCTGAGCGCCCTCCCCTTGCCGCAGGGCCTGCGCGCCCCCATACCCGCGCCGTGGCGCAAGATCTGACAACCCCGGCCGGGCGGCGCGCCGCCTGGACCAACAGCCTTTTCGTGGACCATGCGGTGCTGCGCCTGTTCTGGCGCAACTGGGGCACGGTGGAGGACGGGCGGCTCTACCGCTCCAACCACCTCGGCCCCCGGCAATTGCGGGCGGTGGCGCGGCGCTTCGGCATCCGCACCATCATCAATCTGCGCGGGCACCGCGAGACCTGCGGCTCCGACGCGCTGGGGCGGCAGGCGGCGGCGGAACTGGGGCTGACCCATGTGGACGCGCCGCTGGAAAGCCGGGGCGCGCCGCACAAGGACCGCATCCTGCGCCTGGCCAAACTGTTCCAGGAGCTGCCGCAGCCCATCCTGCTGCATTGCAAGTCCGGCGCCGACCGCACCGGGCTGGCCGCCGGGCTCTGGCTGATGCTGCAGGGGCGGCCGGTGGAGGAAGCCATGCGCCAGCTCTCCTGGCGCCATGGCCATGTCTCGGCCAGCAAGACCGGCATCCTGGATGCCTTCTTCCGCGAATACGCCCGCTTCACCCGCACCCACGGCCCCAAGCCCTTCCTGGACTGGGTGGAGCAGGATTACGACGAACACGCCCTGCGCGCCGCCTTCCGCTCCCGCCCCTGGGCGGACCGGCTGGTGGACGGCATCCTGCGGCGGGAATAGGGCCTCAGCCCTCGTCGCGCCCCTGCCGGTATTGCGGCAGCCCGTCCGCCAGATGCAGCCAAGAGAGGTGGCTGCTCGTATGGGTGTGGTCGGCGGGCGGCACCTGCTCCGGGTCATCCAGGCTGGCGGTGGTGATGTCGATCTCACCGGGCAGGTCGAGGTTCTGGAAGGTCAGCGGCGTGCCGCAGCGGCGGCAGAAGGAACGCCGGACCTTGTCGCTGGAAGCGAAGCGCAGCGGCGCCCCGGCCGTGAAGCGGAACTCCCTGGCCCGCAGGCTGAACCAGGCGACAGCCGGCGCCCCGGCGATGCGGCGGCAGTCGCGGCAATGGCAGAGGGTGGGGTGGAAGGGCGTCCCTTCCCCTTCGTAGCGGGTTTCCCCGCAATAGCAGCCGCCGGTCAGCATGCGCGCCTCCTTTGATCGGGCCCGGTGCCGCGGTCAGCCGCCCCCTGGCACCGGGCAGGCCAGGTCGCCTTCCTGGCAGGAGAGGTAACGCCGCAACTGCGCCACGCGCTGCTCGGTCAGTTGCTGCCGGCATTGCGCCACCAGCATGGGGCGGATGCTGCCGCCCTCGGCGCCGATGGTGACGAAATCGCATTCCCCATCGCGGAAGCGCAGCCAGGCGCGCTGGGCCTCCCGCAGCGACTGCGCGGCGGATGGGGCGGGCTTCAGCCGGCTCATGATGCGGCCATAGGTCTCGTTCAGCGCCGCATCGGCCTTTCGCAGCCCATCCCCGGCGCAGTCGTTCAGGTCCATCTGAGTGGCATCCGGGCCGCATTCCCGTGCGGCAGCGGGCCAGGCGGCTGAGAGCATCAGGGCGGCGAGCAGAATCAGGGCGCGCATCGGCTTCACTCCACCGCGAAGGCCTGGGTGCGCACCATACGCGCGTAAAGCCGGTCCGCCGCCATCAGTTCTCCGTGCCGGCCCTCCTCCATCGCGCGGCCTTCCTGCATCACCACGATCCGGTCCGCCGCCTGCACCGTGGCCAGGCGATGGGCAATCACCAGGGTGGTGCGGCCCTGCCGCAGCGTCTCCAGCGCCCGGCCGACGGCGGCTTCGTTCTCGGCATCCAGGGCGCTGGTGGCTTCGTCCAGCAGCAGCACGCGCGGGTTGCGCAGCAGGGCGCGGGCCAGGGCCACGCGCTGCCGCTGCCCGCCCGAGAGGCGGGAGCCGCCGGAGCCCAGCACCGTGTCGTAGCCCTGCGGCAGCGCGGCCAGGAAGTCATGCGCGGCGGCGGCGCGGGCGGCGGCCTCCACCTCCGCCCGCGTGGCGCCGGGGTGGCCGCAGGCGATATTGGCCAGCGCCGTGTCATCGAAGATCACCGCATCCTGCCCGACATAGGCGATGGCGGCGCGCAGGCTTTCCAGCGTCACGGCCGTCACCGGCACGCCGTCCAGCAGGATCTGGCCTTCCGTCGCGTCGTACAGGCGGGGCAGCAGCGCTAGGGCGGTGGATTTGCCGGCGCCGGAAGGGCCCACCAGCGCCACGGTCTGCCCCGGATCGGCCTGGAAGGACAGGCCGGCGAGCACCGGCTCCCCATCCTGGTAGCGGAAGCCGACATCGCGGAACTCCACGGCGCCGGGGCCATCCGGCAGCGCGGGCGCATCGGCCGGGGCGGTGATGCGCGGGGCGCGGTCCATCTCGGAGAACACCCGCACCAGTCCGCCGAAGCCTTCCTGCAAGGCGGCGTTCAGCGAGCCCAGGGCGCGGATCGGCTGCGTCGCCACCAGCAAGGCGGCGACGAAGCCGGTGAACTCACCCACCGTGCCGCGCCCGGTGGAGACCTTCCAGCCGACGAAGCAGAGCACCCCCGCCACCGCCACGCCGCCCAGCGCCTCCAGGATCGGGTCGAGCTTGGAGCGCGTGCGGGCGATATGCATCAGCGCCTCCCGCAGCCGGGCGAAGGCCTGCCGGGCGCGGCCTTCCTCCTGCGCCTCCAGCCCATAGGCGCGGACCACGCGGGCGGAGGAAAAACTCTCGGTCAGCATGGCCGCGGCCTCGCCCACCCGCTCCTGCATGCCGCCGGAAGCGCGGCGGATGCGCTTGCCCAGCCGCAGCACCGGCACGATGGCCACCGGGTAGAGCAAGGCCAGGATCAGGCTCATCTGCCAGTCCAGGTAGATCATGGAAGCGACGAGGCCGATGACGGTCAGACCATTGGCCAGGCCGTTGATGGCCTTGGTCAACGCCTCCCGGATCGCCTGCGCATCGGCGGTGAAGCGGGCGGCGTGGCGGGCTGGCGCCTCCCGCGCCAGCACGGCCAGGTCGGCACGGGTCAGGGCGCGGAACAGGTCGTTCTGGATGGATTCGATGACCCGCAGCACCACCGCCTGCACCGAGACCGCCTGCCCGTACTGCGCCGCCGCCTTGCAGGCCGTGAGCACGATGATGGTGGGCGGCACCAGCCAGACGATGCGGGAATCGCCGGCCGTGAAAAGGTCGAAGGCCTGCTGGATGACCAGCGGGTAGAGCGCAGTGAAGCCCGCCAGCGCCAGGGTGCAGAACAGCGCCAGGACGATGCCGGCGCGGTGGTGGCGCATGTAGTCCCGCCAGAGGCGGAGGGTCAGGGCGCGGGTGGTCTCGGGGGGCGGAAGGGCGGCCATGGGGGCCGCTTAGCATGGCTGGGCCATGCGGCGGGAGGCACGGCATGGGCCGCGCCTCCCATCGGGCGGTTCAGCGGGCCGGAGCCTCGGCCGCCTCGGGGGCCGCGAGGCTGAGGCGGGCGCGGCTCTGGGTGGCCATGCAGATCAGGAAGACCACCGTCACGGCGCCCACGTAATGGGCCGGGCCCAGCGGGTCGGCATTGACCAGGAAGGTCACCAGCAGCGGCGTCACGCCGCCGAAGATGGCATAGGCCACGTTGTAGCTGAAGGATACGCCGGTGAAGCGCACGCTGGGCGGGAAGGCATTCACCATCACGAAGGGCACCACGTTGATCACGCCCACCGTGGCACCGGCGAAGGCATAGAGCGGGAGCAGCATCTCCGGCGCCATGTCGGCACCGATATAGAGGGCGTAGGTGCTGACGATCAGCAGCACGCCGCCGATCAGCCCCACCTTCACCGCGCCGAAGCGGTCCAGCAGCACGCCGGAGAACATGGCGCAGACCGTCAGCAGGAAGGTGGCGGCCAGGTTGGCCTTCAGCGTCATCACGGGCGTGAAGCCGTGCAGCTTCTGCATCAGCGCCGGGGTCATCAGGATCACCACCACCACGGCGGCGGTCAGCATCCAGGTCACCAGCATGGAAAGGATGACGGCACCGCGATGGTCGCGCAGCGCCTGCTTCACCGGCAGTTCCTTGCTCAGCGCCGCATGGGCCCGCATTTCCTCGAAGACCGGGGTCTCCTGCAGGAAGCGGCGCAGATACATGGCCAGCAGGCCGGAAACGCCGCCCGCCAGGAAGGGAATGCGCCAGGCCCACTCGCCCACCTCGGCCGGGGTGAAGGCGGCATTGATGCCGGTGGCCATCAACGAGCCCAGCATGATGCCGCCGGTCAGGCCGCCCGTCAGCATGCCGCAGGCCAGACCGACATGCTTGGCCGGCACATGCTCCGCCACGAAGACCCAGGCGCCCGGCCCCTCACCGCCGATGGCCGCGCCCTGCATCACCCGGAAGAGCAGCAGGAAGACCGGGGCGGCATAGCCGATGGTCTCATAGGTCGGCATCAGGCCGATCAGCAGCGTCGGCACCGCCATCAGGAAGACGGAGAGCGTGAACATGCGCTTGCGGCCGACCAGGTCGCCGAAATGCGCCATGATGATGCCGCCCAGCGGCCGCGCCAGATAGCCGGCGGCAAAGATGCCGAAGGTCTGCACCTGTTGCAGCCAATCGGGCATGCCGACGGGGAAGAACAGGTGGCCGATCACGGTGGCGAAGAAGACGTAGATAATGAAGTCGTAGAATTCCAAGGCACCGCCAAGCGAGGCGAGAGCAAGGGTGCGGATATCCTGCCTGTTCAAGGAACGGTTTTGGGCTGCAGCGCCTCTCTCGGCCATCGTGTCGGAACCTTATGAACCCTGGAAAAATCTGTGCGCCTGACTCAGGTACTGCGCAATTTTAGCAAAGCACTTGTTCAGGGAACATTCGGGTTTGGCGAATGCTGCAATGCGGTCGTCGCGGGGCTGTGCAGGCGCGGCGCCGTTTTTTCCAGGTTCTCAGGTCATGATGATGCGTGCCAGCCAGGGCGGAGGATGGTCCACCGCCCCGGCTGACCGCGGCCGGATCAGAGCATCGGCCGGCCGCCGGTGACGGGGATCAGCGCGCCGGTCATGTAGCTGCTCTCGTCCGAGGCCAGCAGCACATAGGCGGGCGCCAGTTCCGCCGGCTGGCCCGCGCGGCCGAGCGGCGTATTCTCGCCAAAGCTCTTCACCGCCTCCTCCGGCATGGTGGAGGGGATCAGCGGCGTCCAGATCGGGCCGGGGGCCACGCAGTTCACCCGTATGCCCTTCTCCGCCACCAGCCCCGCCAGGCCGGCGGTGAAGTTGGCGATGGCGCCCTTGGTGGTGGCATAGGCCAGCAGCGTGGGCGACGGGCTGGTGGCGTTGATCGAGGTGGTGTTGATGATCGAGGCGCCGGACTGCATGTGCTTCAGCGCGGCCTTCGAGAGATAGAACTGCGAGTAGATGTTCGTCCTGAAGGTGAGGTCCCATTCCTCGTCGCTGATGTCGTCGATCTTGTCGAAGGTGAGCTGGTGCGCGGCGTTGTTCACCAGCACCGAGATGCCGCCCAGCTCATCCACCGTGCGCTGCACCAGATCGCGGCAGAAGGCCGGGTCCGTAATGTCGCCAGGGGCCAGGATAGCCTTGCGGCCGGCCTGCTTCACCCATTTGGCGGTTTCCTGGGCGTCGTCATGCTCGTTCAGATACGAGATCACGAGATCGGCGCCTTCCCGCGCGAAGGCGATGGCGACCGCGCGGCCGATGCCAGAATCGCCGCCGGTGATCAGCACCTTCTTGCCTGTCAGGCGGCCGCTGCCCTTGTAGGATTTCTCGCCGTGGTCGGGCTGCGGGTTCATGGGGGCGGTATGGCCCGGAGGCTGCTGCTGCTGCGAAGGCTGCGGCGGCTGCGGACGGCTGGTGTCGTCGTTTGGCATGGTCGGGCCTCCTGTTGTGCTTCGCCCGCACAACGCCGCACCAGCCGGATGGTCACAGCCAAACCACGGAAAACCTTAGTTTTAGCCACGCTCCAGCATTATGCGGCAGGCCTGCGCATCCGGTGTGCAGCCCTCTTGCAGCCACCATTGCCGCACCCGCGCCAGGGCCTGCCCCACCCCCGGCCCCGCCGGAATGCCGGCAGCCAGGGCGTCGCGCCCCTGCAAGGGAAACACCGGCCGGGGCGTGGCGGCAACGCGCCCGCGCAGGGCGCTGCGGTCCACGCCGTCCGATGCCTCGGCGATCCAGGCCAGGTCCGCCGGCAGGCCGGGCGGCGTGCCCGCCAGCCAGCGGCGCAGTGCCGCGCCTTCCAGTTCCGGCGGCGGGCGCAGCTTGGGGTCCGCCAGTTGCCGCAGCCGTTCCGCCTCGGCCGAGGAAAAGCGCAGGCGGCGGGCCAGCGCCTCGGTCTCGGTGCCGGGCGCCAGCAGGGCCGCCAGCCGCAGCAGGGGTTCCACCGGGGCCTGGGGGTCGGCCAGCAGGCGGGACAGGGCGGCACCCTCCCCCGCTTCCGGCAGAATGGCGGGCAGCACGCCGGCCTCGCGCATCAGCGCCAGGGCGCCGCCGGGGTCAGGCGCTTCCAGTAGGCGCTTCAGCTCCATCCAGACCCGCTCGGCGGAAAGCCGCGCCAGCCCCGGCACGGCGTCACGGATGGCGGCCAGCGCCGCCGGGTCCGGCGCCCCGCGGCCGTAGCGGGCATGGAAGCGGAAGAAGCGCAGGAGGCGCAGGTAATCCTCCGCCATGCGCGTCGCCGGGTCGCCCACGAAGCGCACGCGGCCGCCGGCGAGGTCGGCTCGGCCGTCGAAATAGTCCCAGAGGCGCCCACCGGCATCCATGGACATGGCATTGAAGGTGAAGTCGCGCCGCGCGGCATCCTCGCGCCAGTCGGTGCTCCAGGCCACCTGGGCGTGGCGGCCATCGGTCACCAGGTCGCGGCGCAGGCTGGTGACCTCCACCGGCTGGTGGTCCAGCACGGCGGTGACGGTGCCATGCGCCAGCCCGGTCTCGAAGACCTTGATGCCGGCCTCGCGCAGCAGGCGGGAGGCCTCCTCCGGCGCCAGGGCGACGGCGACATCCACGTCATGCACCGGGCGGCCGGCCAGCAGGTCACGCACCGCGCCACCCACCACCCGCGCCCCCGGCAGCGCCGCCAGCACGGCGGCGGGCGCCCCCTGCGAGAGCGAGGCGGGAGGGTCGATGCGGTCGTGCGGCAGGTCGGGTTCGGTCATGGCGCCGGCAAGGCAGCACGTGACGTTCTGTCACGCAATCCGGCCGCATCCAATCCAGCCATGTGGCGTTGCTTAGCTGGAGGCCGGCGCCAGCCGGCAAAACAGGATAGGAGACCATCATGGTTGATGAAAACCGCGTGTCCGGCGCCGCCCGCGATGCCTTTGGCCGCGTGCAGGAAGCCGCCGGCAACCTGACCGGCGACAGCCGCATGCAGGCACGTGGCATGTACAACCAGGCGCAGGGCTCGACCGAGAACATGCTGGGCCAGCTCGGTGACTGCATCCGCGAGCAGCCGCTGACCTCCGTGCTGATCGGCGCCGGCATCGGCTACGTGCTGGGCCGCCTGCGGATCCTCTGATCCCGGCGCGGGCGCGCTACCGCAGCACCAGCGCCAGGTTGCGCAGGATGGCGGCGGTGGCGCCCCAGACATAGTGCCGCTCATGCGGCCAGACCCAGAAGGACCTTTCCCGCCCGCGGAACTGGGCCTTCTGCCGTTGTGGCAGGGCCGGGTCCAGCAGCCGCTTCAGGTCGTATTCGAAGATCAGGTCCACCTCGCCCGGTTCCGGCACCAGCTTCAACGGCGGGTGCAGCAGCGCCACCACGGGCGTGATGCGGTAGCCGGTGCCGGTCAGGTGGTCCGGCAGCCGCCCCATCACCTTCGGCAGGGTCGGGCCGAGGCCTATTTCCTCCCAGGCTTCGCGCAAGGCCGCCTGCTCGGCGCTTTCCCCCGGCTCCATGCGGCCGCCGGGAAAGGCTACCTGCCCGGCATGGCTGGAGAGCCTGGTGGTGCGCAGCGTCAGCAGCACCGTGGGCGAGGGATGCAACACCACCGGCACCAGCACCGCCGCCGCCACGGGCTTGCCCACCTCCTCATGGCCTTCGGTGGCCGTCGGCTCGGCACGATCGCGGCGCACGGGGTCGCGCAGGCGCCGGGCGATCTCCGCCGCGCTCAGCGCCTCGTCGGTGCTGAGCCCCTCGGCTGGCGGGGCGGTCACTTGGCGCCGGCGCGCGGCGCCCGGTTCTCACCCCGGCCATTGCGGCGATGGGCGCGCGGCGCCTCGGCCGGCACGTCGTCGATGGGGAAGAAGACGCCCTCGCTCCAGACGCCCAGCACCTCCCGGCCATCCACCGTCTCGGGTTCGGCCAGGGCCACCAGTTCGTAGAAGACGGCGCGGTTGATGCGCGCCTCCAGCCCGCCGCGCACCTTCACATAGGGGCGAGGCTCCCGCGTGCGGGGGTCCACCGCGACGCGGATGGGGTGGTCGTGGTCGGCGGTGACCATCTCGTCCAGGTTGGTGCGGAAGGTCAGGCATTGCCGCCCCTCGCATTGCCGCCAGAAGACCTCGACGGCGATGAAGGGCGCGTCCTCCACCTCGACGCGGCCGCGCTCCACCGGGGTTTCCAGCCAGTAGGAGCCATCCTCCTCCCGCTTCAGCACGGAGGCGAAGAGGCAGACCAGCTCCTTCCGCCCGATCGGGCTGCCCTTGTAGTGCCAGGAGCCATCGCGCGCGATGCGCATGTCCAGCGAGCCGCAATCCACCCTCGGTCTCGGCGGGCGGCCTTCCTTCGCGCCGCCCGGGCGCAGCCCGGCCAGGGGGAGGCCGCAGGGATCGCCCCCGCGTGCGGCAATGGGGCGGCAGCAATCGCCGCTCACATCCGCCTGTTGCATTGCATTCAATGCTTTGTCCGTGCGCCCACTGGTCATACGCTTTCCAAGTCTCGCTCCTGGATCTTGGTGGCTGGCGAAGAACCTCCGGCCTCCCATATCCAGGCTATATAAGGAGCCCGACCTGCATGGTTGAAGTGGCGGACCCCACTGATCCCACCATCCTTGTTGCGGAAGTCGAGGCCCTGGGCACTCGACTCTCCCGCGTCAAGGCCGCGGTTGGAGAAGTGATCTTCGGGCAACCGGACGTGGTGGAGCAGGTGCTGATCACCATCCTCTCCGGCGGCCATGTGCTGCTGGTGGGCGTGCCCGGCCTGGGCAAGACCCGGCTGGTGGAAACGCTCGGCACCGTGCTCGGGCTCAACGAGGGCCGGGTGCAGTTCACCCCCGACCTGATGCCCGCCGATATCCTGGGCAGCGAGGTGCTGGAGGAAGCCGAGGGCGGCCGCCGTGCCTTCCGCTTCATCAAGGGCCCGGTCTTCTGCCAGCTTCTGATGGCGGATGAGATCAATCGCGCCTCCCCCCGCACGCAGTCGGCGCTTTTGCAGGCGATGCAGGAGCGCAAGGTGGCGGTGGCCGGTCAGTCGCATCCCCTGCCCGCCCCGTTCCATGTGCTGGCGACGCAGAACCCCATCGAGCAGGAAGGCACCTACCCGCTGCCCGAGGCGCAGCTCGACCGCTTCCTGCTGGAAGTGAATGTCGGCTACCCGGACGAGGCCGCCGAGCGGCAGATGCTGCTGGCCACCACCGGCTCCCAGGATGCCAGGGCCCGCCCGGCCATCACGGCGGCGGAGCTGATGGCGGCGCAGGCCCTGATCCGCCGCATCCCGGTGGGCGAGCAGGTGCTGGAGGCTATCCTGAAGCTGGTGCGCGGCGCGCGGCCGGAAACCGGCTCGCTGGAATCCGTGCGCAAGCACCTGGCCTGGGGCCCCGGCCCGCGTGCCGCCCAGGCGCTGATGCTGGCCACCCGCGCCCGCGCCGTTCTGGATGGCCGCCTCGCCCCCAGCGTGGAGGACGTGATCGCCCTGGCGGACCCGGTGCTGCGGCACCGCATGGCGCTGAACTTCTCCGCCCGCGCCGATGGCGTGCAGCTTTCCGACGTGATCGGTGCCCTGAAGGCCAGCCTTGGCTGAGACCGGCACGGCCCCGCGCGCGACCGCCCTGCGCGCCGAGGCGCTGGGCGCCCGGCTGCCGCCGCTGGTGGTGGCGGCCGAGCGGGTGGCCGCGACGGTGATGCAGGGCGTCCATGGCCGCCGCCGCGCCGGCCAGGGCGACGCCTTCTGGCAGTTCCGCCCCTATACGCCCGGCGATGCGCTGAACCGGCTGGACTGGCGGCAAAGCGCCAAGTCCGACCGCCTCTTCGTGCGTGAGACGGAATGGGAAGCGGCCCAGAGCGTCGCTCTCTGGCGCGATGCCGGGGAGACGATGCGCTGGTCCTCCGGCAACCTGCCGCAGAAAGGGGAAAGGGCCGAGTTGCTGCTGCTGGCCCTGGCCTCCCTGCTGCTGCGCGGCGGGGAACGGGTGCGGCTGCTGGGCCTGCGTCGCGCCTTTGCCGGGCGCGGCGTGCTGCCTTCCCTGGCGGAAGCCCTGGAGCGGCACGCGCCGCCGCCGGCTGACGAGAGCCTGCCCCGCCATGCCCGCGCCGTGCTGTTCAGCGATTTCCTTCAGCCGCTGGAGGAGACCCGCGCGGCGGTCGGCGCGCTCTCCGCCCGTGGCGTCACCGGGCATCTGGTGCAGGTGCTGGACCCGGCGGAGGAAACCCTGCCCTATACCGGCCGCATCCGCTTCGAAGCACTGACGGCCGGCGAGGCTCCGCTGCTGCTGCCCCGCGTGGAAGGCGTCCGCGCCCTTTATGCCGAAAAATTGGCTGCGCACCGCGCCGGCCTTTCCACTATTGCCGGTGCCGCCGGTTGGCGCTTCACCACCCACCGTACCGATGCCCCGCCCGAGGCGGCGCTGCTGGCGCTGTGGCAGGCCCTTTCGCCCGGATAACCGCTCATCATGCTGCAACTTGGCCCGATCGGTTTCGTGCTTCCCTGGTTGCTGCTGGCCCTGCCCCTGCTGCCGGCGATCTGGTGGCTGCTGCGCGTGACGCCGCCGGCCCCGCGCCGGCAGGTCTTCCCCGCCCTGCGCCTGCTGCGCGACCTGCCGGTGCCGGAGCAAACGCCCAGCCGCACCCCCTGGTGGCTGTTGCTGCTGCGCCTGACGGCGGCGGCGCTGATCGTGCTGGGGCTGGCCCGGCCGGTCTGGGGTCCGGGCGCCGGCACGGCGGGGGATGGCCCGCTGCTGCTGGTGATCGACGACGGCTGGGCCTCCGCGCCCGACTGGCCCGCCCGCGCCGCAGCCGCCCAGGCGGCGCTGGACACCGCCTCCCGCGAAGGCCGCCGCGCCGCGCTGCTGACCACCGCCCCCACCGACACGCCCGAGAGTACCCGCCCCAGCGCCCTGATGCCGGCCGAGGAACTGCGCGCCCGCGTCACCGCGCTCCGCCCGAAATCCTGGGCGCCGGACCGCGCGGCGGCGCTGGCGGGCTTCCAGTCCTGGCGGCAGAACAATTCCGGCGCGCTGTCCACCCTCTGGCTGGCCGATGGGCTGGAGCATCAGGCGGAAGGCGACGGCAGCACGCCCTTGGCCGAGGCCCTGGCCGCCGCCGGCCCGCTGACCCTGGCCCGCACCGAGAACCGCGCCACCCGCCTGCTGCTGCCGCCGCGCGCCGAGCCTGACCGGCTGCTGGTTTCGCTGCGCCAGACCCCGGCGCCGGCTGGCGGGCAGGCCACCGTACTGGCCCGCACCGGCGACGGACGCGCGCTGGCCAGCACCACCATCGACCTGCCCGCCGGCGCCACGGCCGGGGAAGCCGCGCTGGAGCTGCCGCTGGAGATCCGCAATCAGGTGGTGCGGCTGGATCTCGACGAGGATGAGAGCGCCGGCGCCGCCGTGCTGCTGGACGAGCGCTTCCGCCGCCGCCCGGTGGGGCTGGTCGGCCCCGCCCAGTCCGGCACCGATACGCCGCTGATCGGCGCGCTGTATTACCTGGAGCGCTCGCTCTCCCCCACCGCCGAGCTGCGTTCCGGCAGCATCGAGCAACTGCTGGCCCGCCAGCTTTCCGTGCTGGTCCTGGCCGACCGCCCGGTCTCCGAGGGGCGGGAGCGCGAGGCACTGGACCGCTGGGTGCGGGAGGGCGGCACCCTGGTGCGCTTCGCCGGCCCGCGCTTGGCCGAGCATCCGGATTCCCTGCTGCCGGTGCGCCTGCGCGCCGGGGAGCGGCAGTTGGGTGGCTCGCTCTCCTGGGAACAGCCGCAGCACATGGCGCCCTTCCCCGACAGCTCCCCCTTCGCCGGGCTGGTGCCGCCGGCCGAGGTCACCGTTTCCACCCAGGTCCTGGCCGAGCCCGACCCGCGCCTGTCGGAACGCAGCTGGGCCCGCCTCGCTGATGGCACGCCGCTGGTGACGGCGGAAACGCGCGGCGCCGGGCGCATCGTGCTGTTTCATGTCACGGCCAATGCGGAATGGTCCAACCTGCCGCTCTCCGGCCTGTTCCCCGACATGCTGCGGCGGCTGGTGGCCCTCTCCTCCGGCGTGGCGGGGGCGGAAGGCAGCGCGCCGCTGGCGCCGGTGGAGAACATGGACGGTTTCGGCCGCCTGGGCCCGGCGCCGGGCGGCGTGGCCGCCATCGCCGCCAATGCCTTCGCCGAGACGAAGCCCGGCCCGCGCCACCCGCCGGGCTGGTACGGCGTGCCCGGCGAGGGCGGGGAACGCCGCGCGCTCAACCTGTCCGCCAGCCTGCCCGCCCCGCGCCCCATGGCGGCGCCGCCCGCCGGCACTGGCTTCCAGGCCATCGGCGGCGTGCCGGCGGAGCGCGACCTCGGCCCCTGGCTGCTGGGCGCGGCGCTGCTGCTGCTGGCGCTGGACCTGCTGCTCTCACTGGGGCAGCGCGGGCTGATCGGCCGGCCGGCGCGGCTGGCGCTGCTGGCCCTGGCGCTGCTGGCGCCTCTGGGTTCGGCACGGGCGCAGCAGGCCGGCGACCTGCCGCTGGTCACGCGCATCGGCTATGTGGTCACGGACGATCCCTCGGCCGATGACGTGGTGCGGCAAGGGCTGGCCGGCCTGTCCGAATACGTCAACCGCCGCACCGCCGCAGCACTCGGCGAGCCGGCGGCGGTGAAGCCGGGGCAGGACGACCTTTCGGTGCTGCCGCTGCTCTACTGGGCCATCCTGCCCGAAGCCCAGGCGCCCGACCCCGCCGCCGTGGCCGCGCTGAACGACTACATGCGTAACGGCGGCATCATCCTCTTCGACACGCGGGACGAAGGCTCCGGCGAAGGCTTCTCCCCCGGCGCGCGGGAGGCATTGCAGCGGGTGACGCGCAGCCTCGCCATCCCGCCCCTGGCGCCGGTGACGGCGGAGCATGTGCTGACCCGTTCCTTCTACCTGCTGCAGGACCTGCCGGGGCGCTTCGCCGGCGGGCAGGTCTGGGTATCGCGGGAAGAGGACCGGGCCAATGACAGCGTCAGCCCGGTGATCATCGGCGGCCATGACTGGGCCGGGGCCTGGGCGGTGGATGCGCGGGGCAGCAATCCCTTCGCCGCCATCCCCGGCGGCACGCGGCAGCGGACGCTGGCCTATCGCTTCGGCGTCAACCTCGTGATGTACGCGCTGACCGGCAACTACAAGGGTGACCAGGTGCATGTGCCGGCCATCCTGGAAAGGCTCGGCAACTGATGCAGAACGCCATTTCGGCGGTCGATTTCGCACCCATCCTGCCGGCCTGGCTGCTGGTGGCGCTGGCGGTGCTGGCGCTGCTCGCACTGGTGCCGGCGCTGTGGCGGCGGGCGCGCGGGGTCTGGTGGCGGGCGCTCTCCTTCGCGCTGCTGCTGCTGGCGCTGGGCAACCCGCGGCTGGTGCAGGAAACGCGGGAAACCCGCCCCGATATCGCCCTGCTGGTGCAGGACCGCAGCGACAGCGCCCGCATCGGCACCCGCGGCGCCCAGATGGACGCCGCCCGCGCCACGCTGGAGGCCGATGCCGCCCGCTTCCCGGACCTGGAGCTGCGGACCGTGGACGTGCCGGAAGGCGGCAACCAGGGCACCCGGCTGATGACGGCCATCGACCGTGCCCTGGCCGAGATCCCCCGCGCGCGGCTGGCCGGCGTGCTGGCCCTGACGGATGGGCAGGCGCATGACGTGCCGGCCGCCCCCTCCTTCGACGCGCCCTTCCACACCATCCTGCCCGGTGCGCCCGGGGAGGTGGACCGGCGCATCCGCGTCATCGAGGCGCCGGGCTTCGGCATCGTCGGCCGCAGCGTCGAGCTGCGGCTGGCGGTGGAGGACCTCGGCGTGCCGGCGGCGCAGGCCCAGGGCGCGGTGCGCCTGACCATCCGCCGGGACGGCAACCCGCCCCGCGTGGAAAGCGTGCCGCTGGGGCGGGAACACCGCATCAACATCCCCATCGAGCGCGGCGGGCCATCGGTGGTGGAAATCGCGGCGGACCAGCGGCCGGGCGAGGTCTCCACCCTCAACAACCGCGCCGTGGTCACCATCAACGGCGTGCGGGACCGGCTGCGGGTGCTGCTGGTGTCGGGGGAGCCGCATTCGGGCGAGCGCACCTGGCGCCGGCTGCTGAAGGCCGACCCCAATGTGGACCTGGTGCATTTCACCATCCTGCGCCCGCCGGAAAAGGACGACCTGACGCCGCTGAACGAGCTGGCGCTGATCGCCTTCCCGGTGCGGGAGCTGTTCCAGGTGAAGCTGCGGGACTTCGACCTCATCGTCTTCGACCGCTTCGCCAACCGGGGCATCCTGCCGCCGGTCTATCTGCGCAACATCGCCGATTACGTGCGCGGCGGCGGGGCGCTGCTTCTTTCCGTGGGGCCGGAATTCCTCGGCCCCACCAGCCTGGCCGCGACGCCCCTGGGGCAGGTGCTGCCGGCGCGGCCGCTGGGCGGGACGGAAGGGCTGGCCGAGGGCGCCTTCCGCCCGCGCGTCACCGATGCCGGCGCCCGCCACCCCGTGACGCAGGGCCTGACCGGCGCCAACCAGGGCGATGCCGCGCCGCAATGGGGCCGCTGGTACCGCCACCTGCGTGCCGAGACCGAAAGCGGCACCACCGTGATGGACAGCGGCGACGGCACGCCGCTGATGCAACTGGACCGGGTGGGCGAAGGGCGCGTGGCGCTGCTGCTCTCGGACCAGATCTGGCTCTGGTCACGCGGGCATGACGGCGGCGGGCCGCAGGCGGAACTGCTACGCCGCGCCGCCCACTGGCTGATGAAGGAGCCGGAGCTGGAGGAGGAGGACCTGCTGGCGCGGGTGGAGAACGGCACCCTGTCCGTCACCCGCCGCAGCGTCGAGGCCGGGCCGCCGCCGGAGATCACGGTCACGGCACCGGATGGCACCGTGACCCGCCGGACCGCCGAGGCCGAGGGCGGCGGCCGCGCCGTGCTGAATTTGCCGGCGGAGCAGCCCGGCGTCTGGCAGGCCAGCGATGGCCGCCGCACCGCCTTCGCCGCCGCCGCCGCCGCCAACCCGCTCGAGATCGCCGATCTGCGCGCCGACCCGGGCAAGCTGGCGCCGGTGGCGCAGGCGACCGGCGGCGGCACCCGCTGGCTGGGCAACGAAGCCGCCGCGCCGGCGGTGCCGGAGCTGCGCCGCGTGGCCGCCGGGCGGGACATGGCGGGCGGCACCGGCAGCGGCTGGCTGGGGCTGCGGCGCAACCAGGACCATGTCGTCACCGGCGTCTCCGCCCTGCCCCTGCTGCCGCCCTGGCTGGCGCTGCCGCTGGTGCTGGGCGTGGCCGTGGTGGCCTGGCGGCGGGAGGGGCGCTGACACATGGCCCGCAACGCTGCTGTTGCCCGACAGTTTATTCAGTACGACGGCGACACTGTCGCGGTTGCGTAACGTACACCCCGCCACGGAGACCGCCGGCATCGCGAAAGCAGCAGCCGGGCGTCCGTCAAGCATTGGAGAATGCGTCATGCGGAGTAGAGTCTTTCTTCTACTGACCTTGCTGCTGGGCGCCTGCGCGACGGGGCCAACGCTCAGCCAGCGCCTTGCCGCCTATATCGGCGACACCGAGGCACAGCTGATACAAGCCATGGGCGTGCCCGTGCGGAGCTATGAGACGGAAGGCGTCCTCTTCCTGCAATTCGAGCGGCGCGGCATTGTGCCCCTTCCTGCGCCCGACCCCTTCTATAACTATGGCTATTGGGGCTATCGCCCCTGGCCCTGGCGCCCCTGGCCGAGCACGCCCGCCTATGGCGAGGTGCGATGCGACATCACCTTTGCCCTGCGTAACCAGCGGGTCGATAGCTTCACATTGCATGGTGACGGCTGCTGAGACGCCTATCTGACCCTGCCACGCGTTGTCCCGGTTCCAACCCCTCTGCTTTCCCTCTAAAGGTGCCGTTATGCGCCGTTCGATCTCCCCCACCCGCCTCCTGCCTCTCGCCGCCCTGGCCGCCATGCTGCTGCCAGGCCTGCCGGCCATGGCCCAGATGGGCCGTGGCCCCATGACGCCGAACGCGCCCGCCGCCTCCTCCGCCGCGCCACCGCCCGCGCTGCCCGGGCTGGCCACCCGCAATGCCCCGCCGGCCATTCCGCCGGATGCCAATTTCAACAACCTCGGCCCGACCGAGGCGCTGTTCGACTCGATCAACCGCGGCGACCTTGCCTCCGCCCGGGATGCGGTGTCGCGTGGCGCCGATCTCAACGGCCACAACGTGCTGGGGCTGACGCCGCTGGAATCCGCTGTGGACCAGGGGCGCAACGCCATCGCCTTCTTCCTGCTCTCCGCCCGCGGGGCCGTTCCTTCCTCGGCACCGCCGCCCCCGCCGCTGCCGGGTGCGGAAGGCCCCGCCACCGCCGGCCGCGCCGCGCCGGCCCCCCGCCCCGCCCGCGCGCCGCTCTCCGCGCCGCCCGCGGTTGCGCCACGGGGTGCCGCCGCGCCGGCCACGCCGCTGCCGCGCGCCGATGGCGGCGCAGCCCGCCCGGATGTCGGCTTCCTGGGCTTCGACGCCGGCCGGGGCGGCTGAGCCGCCGTCAGCCGGCGCAGTCCAGCAGTTCGCCCAACTGGCCGGCGCGGCGGCGGATCAGGTCCGCCCGGTTCTGCACATAGGGGCCGGGTGAGGCCGCCGACCATTCCAGCGGGTTCGGCAGCACCACCGCCAGTCTTGCCGCCTGCGCCGCCGTCAGCCGGGCGGCGGGACGGTTGAAGAAGGCCTGCGCCGCCGCCTCCGCGCCATAGATGCCGGGGCCGAACTCCACGATGTTGAGATAGACCTCCAGCACCCTCTGTCGCGGCCAGAGCAGTGCCACCTGCGGCGTCAGCCAGGCTTCCAGCACCTTCCGCAACGGGTCCCGGCCCGGCCAGAGGAACAGGTTCTTGGCCACCTGCATGGTGATGGTGCTGGCGCCGCGCGGGCGGTCCCCCTCCAGCGCCGCCTCCACCTGCCCGCGCAACTGCTGGAAGTCGAAGCCCAGCCACTGGCGGCAGAAGAGATTGTCTTCCGAGGCGATGACGCTGCGCGCCAGGGAGGGGGCGATCTGCTCATAGGGCACCCAGTCCTTGGACAGGCCGTAGCCCTGCGCCGCCCGCAGCAGCATCAGCGGCGTCACCGGCACCGGCACGAAGCGGAAGAACAGGATCAGCAGCGGCGGCCCGAGCAGGAAGGCCAGCCCGAGCCGCTTCAGCCAGCGGTGGCGCAACAGCCCGGGCAGCCGCAGGCGCATCAGTCCCGCCCGCAGGCGTTGTCGCGGCCCCGGAATTCCCAGGGATATTCGAAGCGCCCGGACCAGGCGCCGCTCCGCGCGGCCTTGGCGGCCTTCTCCTCATCGGCATAGGCGCCCTTGGAGAAGCGGGGGCAATCGAAGGCGAAGCCGGTGCGCACCATGGCGGCATTCAGTTCCAGGCTGCCATTGCCGTTGCGGCGCGGCACGCTGCAGGTGGCGACGACGCGGCCATAGGTTTCGCTGCCATCTGGCACGCAGGTGACATCGGCGCCGCCGATCAGCGCCACCAGCGCATCCCGCGCCTGCTTGCCGCAGTCGTAGCTGCCCTGGCCGCGGCCGGTGCAGCGCTGGTCGCTTTCCAACGCGTCGATGCCGCGCAGGCGGATGCGGGTCTGGTCCAGGTCCAGCGTATCGCCGTCGATGATGCGGGCCAGGCCGCTGAGCGGCTCGGTATCGCCGCGTGAACGGCGAGAGGTGCCGCGCTGCTGCGGCTCCTCCTGCACCAGCACGCCCCAGGCGGCGCGCAACATGCGTTCCAGCTTGGCTTCAGTGATCTGGCCGCTGCCGAACAGGCCAGCGACCGCGGCGATCAGGACGATCCAGGGTGCGGCGCCGCGCCGCTTGAAGGCACTCATGGGTGAGGTATCAGGACTATCATAGCGGCGCCTCTGTGCCATGCCTGCGCCGCCACCGCACCTCACATCAGGTGTGGCAGGTTCAATGGCGGCCGCTCCGGGGCATCGGGGCCACGCGCGCGCTTGCTCCGCGCGCGGTTGAGGGCACGGGGGTCCTCCTCCAGGTCCCAGCCGCCGGCATCGCGCCACATGGCATAGGCCTTGGTGAATTCGGCGCCCAGCAGGAAGATCTGCGCGGAATAATAGATCCAGAGCAGCACGATCACCACCGACCCGGCCGCCCCGTAGGTGGAGCCGATGGCGCTGCTGCCGAGGTAGAGGCCGATCAGGCTCTTGCCCAGGTTGAACAGCAGGGCGGTGACCAGCGCGCCCACGATCACGTCCTTCCATTCCAGCTTGCGGTCGGGAAGGATCTTGTAGATGGCGGCGAAGAGCACCGTGATCAGCCCCAGTGAGATCAGGACATTCGCGATGCGGATGATGGTGGAGATGCCGGGCAGATAGATATCCAGCGCTCCCCGCAGCCCGGAGAGCAGGGCGCTGATCACCAGCGAAACGAGCAGCAGGAAGCCCAGCGTCGCCACCAGCCCGAGCGACAGCGCGCGCGCCCGCAGCAGGGAGGAGATGGTGATGCTGGTGACCTGAGCCTTCCAGATCTTGTTGAGGCTGGTCTGGATCTCGCCAAAGACACCGGAGGCGGTGACGATCAGGGTCACGATGCCGATCAGGCTGGCCAGCTTGCCCGTGGTGGGGTTGGAGGCGCTGCGGATGATGCCCTGCACCACCTCCGCCCCCGCCTGCCCCATCAGCCCGCCCAGTTGCGCTTCCAGCGCGCCGCGCGCCGCGTCCTCCCCGAAGGCGAGGCCGGCGATGGCGATGGCGATGATCAGCACCGGCGCCAGGGAGGTGACGGTATAGAAGGCGATGGCCGCTCCCCGGCTCAGTGCCTCGTCCTCGATGAAGCCGAGGATCGTTTGCCGGGCCAACCACCAGGCCTTGTTCACCTGCCGCCTCAACATTGGTCTGGCCTTTCGCTGCCGGGGAAAAACGGGAGCGTAGCGGAGCCGGTTGCGTGATGGCGGCGGAAGCACGGCGATGTGGCCAAGCGGCCACAGTGACACCCCTGCAAATGGCCTTGCCACTCTCCGGAAATCCCGGTCTGCTGCGGTGCAGAAGCGCGAAAGCGCCTGTCACGCGGCCTGGTCTCGCTCATCCTTCGTCGGGAGACGATCTCATGCTGCGACGTGACCTGCTCAGGGGCGCTGCCCTGGCCGCGAGCCTTCCCGCCATTCCCGTGACCCTGCCCCGGCTGGCGCGCCCCGCCATCGCGGCCAGCGCCGCCCGGGTGCTGAAATTCGTGCCGCAGGCCGATGTCACGGTCACTGACCCGGTGATGACCACGGCCTATATCACCCGCCACCACGCCCTGATGGTCTGGGACCAGCTCTATGGCCTGGACGACAGGCTGGTGCCGCAGCCGCAGATGGTGGAAGGCCATGCCGTCGAGGAAGACGGGCTGCGCTGGACCTTCCGGCTGCGGGAGGGGCTGAGGTTCCATGACGGCGAGCCGGTGCGGGGCCGCGACTGCATCGCCTCCATCAAGCGCTGGGCGGCGCGGGACACACTGGGCCAGGCGCTGCTGGCCCGCACCGCCGAGATGGCGGCGCCCGAGGACCGCGTCTTCACCATCCGCCTGACCAAGCCCTACGGCCTGATGCTGGAGACCCTGGCCAAGATCGGCCCGCCGGCCCTGGTGATCATGCCGGAGCGTCTGGCCAGCGGCGACCCTTTCAAGCCCATCACGGAGCTGGTCGGCTCCGGCCCCTATCGCTGGAAGGCGGATGAGCGGGTGGTGGGCGCCCGCGTGGTCTATGAGCGCAACCCGGATTACGTGCCGCGCCAGGGCAGGCCGGAGCACGCCGCCGGCCCCAAGGTGGTGCATTTCGACCGCGTCGAATACGCCGTGATGCCCGACCCGGGCACCGCTGCCTCCGCCCTGAGCAATGGCGAGGTGGATTGGTGGGAGAACCCGCCCAACGACCTGCTGCCTGTGTTGAAGAGCGCGCGCGGTGTGGCGGTGGACCGGGTGGTGACCAACGGCGGCCTCGGCACTGGCGTCTTCAACCACCTGCACCCGCCCTTCGACAACCCGGCCATCCGGCGCGCGGTGCTGATGGCCTCCTCCCAGGCCGATTTCATGACGGCGGCGGCGGGCACCGATCCGAAGATGATGGGCATCGATGTCGGCCTCTTCACGCCCGACACGGCCATGGCCAGCACCGAGGGGCTGGAACTGGTGCGGGAGCCGCGTGACCTGGAAGCGGCACGGAAGGCGCTGAAGGAGGCCGGCTACAAGGGCGAGAAGGTCGTGCTGATGTCGGCCAGCGACAACCCGCTGCTGGCGGCGCTGGGCGAAGTGGGGCGCGACCTGCTGACCAAGCTGGGCATGGAGGTCGATTTCGTGGTGGCGGACTGGGGCACTGTGGTGCAGCGCCGCGCCAGCAAGGCGCCGCCGAGCCAGGGCGGCTGGAACATGTTCCACACCACCTGGAACGGCGTGGACATGCTGAACCCGATGGTGGAGCAGACCCTGCGCGCCAATGGCGACAAGGCCTGGTTCGGCTGGCCCAGCAGCCAGCGCGTCGAGGACCTGCGCGCCGCCTGGCTGGAGGCGCCGGACCTGCCCTCGCAGCAGAAGATCGCCGGGCAGTTGCAGCGCGCGGCGCTGGAGGACGTGGTCTACCTGCCGACCGGCCAATACTTCCAGGACAGCGCCTGGCGCAGCGACATCCGGGACGTGGTGAAGGGCACCTTCGTCTTCTGGGGCGTCAGGCGCGGGTGAGGCGCTCGGGGCGGCGTGCCGGCGCCGCCTCTTCCGGCTCCAGCCCGGCCATGGCGCGCTCGGCGCCCGAGAGGATCAGTTCGGTCGCCAGCCGGGCATAGGCCTCGCGCGCCATGCCGCGTCCGTCGCGGAACCACAGGTAGCTCCAGTTCAGCATGCCGAAGAGCGACATGGTCAGCGGCTTCAGCAGCGTCCGGCTCTGCCCGGCGGAAGGCACCGCCGCCGCGATGGCCTCGGCGAAGACGGCGACGATGCGGCGCTCCAGCGCCCGCAGCACATCCTGCTTGTCCTGTGGCAGAAGCTGGAGATTCGCGATCTGGATCTGGTGCTCGGCATCCGCGTCCCGGTAGGTGTCGAGCAGCGCGGCGGACAGCGCGTGCAGCCGCTCGCGCGGTTCGTCGGTGGAGGCGAAGGCGCGCTCCACCGTCTCCACCAGCGTTTCCAGGTGCAGGTGCAGGATATCGAAGAGCACCTCTTCCTTGGAGACATAGTAGTGGTAGAGCAGCGCCTTGGAGGCGCCGCAGGCCTTGGCGACCATGGTGATGGAGGTGCCGGTGAAGCCATGCTGCGCGAAGAGCCGCGCGGAGGTCTTCAGGATCTGGCGCCGCTTCTCGTCGTAATCTTCCGCCCGTGTCCGAGCCATGCCCACCTCTTCCGGCGCCGAGTGACGTTTCCCTGAGGGCGGATTAAGCGACCGATCGGTTGGTGAAAGCAACCCCGCCGAGGGGTTGGAAAGCGCTTGATTTGACCGACCGGCTGGTCAATTCTTCCGGCACCTCCGTCCTGGCCGCGACATCGTCCCAAGGGATAATGTCAGGCCGGGGCCAAGCAGCCTCTACAGGGAACATCTGAAGTTCCTGGCGTCCAAGAAGGGAGAAGTCGATGCGGAACCTCGCCGCCGGCCTGATGCTGGCGCTCGGCCTGACCACCGCCGCCCATGCCGCCGAACCCGTGCGGGTCGGCGTGGTGCTGTCCGAAACCGGGCCCGGCGCCTCGCTCGGCATTCCCGAAGGCCGATCCATCCGCCTGCTGCCCAAGGAATTCGGTGGCCAGCCCGTGGAATGGATCGTTCTGGACGATGGTTCCGACACCACCCGCGCCGTCACCAACATGCGCAAGCTGATCACCGACAACCGCGTCGATGCTGTGATCGGCTCCACCGTCACCCCCGCTTCCATCGCCATGGTGGAAGTGGCGGCCGAGCAGAAGGTACCGACCATCTCGCTGGCCGGCTCGGCCGCCATCGTGACGCCGGTCGATGACAAGCGCCGCTGGGTCTTCAAGACCGCGCAGAACGACGCGCTGATGGCCACTGCCGTCGCCGACCACATGGCCAAGGCGGGCGTGAAGCGTCTGGCGCTGGTCAGCGTCAGCGATTCCTATGGCGATGGCTGGCTGGGCATCTTCAAGCCGCTGCTGGAGCAGCGGAACATCGCCGTGGTGGCCGATGAGCGCTATGCCCGCACCGATACCAGCGTCACCGGGCAGGCACTGAAGGTGACCTCGGCCCGCCCGGACGCGGTCTTCATCATCTCCGCCGGCACGCCGGCCGCGCTGCCGGCCAAGACGCTGCGCGAGCGCGGCTTCCGCGGCGCGATGTACCAGACGCATGGCGTGGCGAATTCCGATTTCCTCCGCGTCGGCGGCAAGGATGTGGAAGGCACCATCCTGCCCGTCGGCCCCGTGGTGGTGGCGGACCAGCTGCCGGAGACGCATCCCTCGCGCGTAATCGCCCGCCAGTATCGCGATGCCTATGAGGCCGCGCATGGCGCCGGCAGCGTCTCAGCCTTCGGCTCCTATGCCTATGATGCCGGCATCCTGTTGCAGAACGCCATTCCGGTGGCGCTGAAAACGGCGCAGCCCGGCACGCCGGAATTCCGCACCGCGCTGCGCGATGCGCTGGAGGGGCTGAAGGGCGTCGTCTACGTCAACGGCACCGCCAACATGTCCACCACCGACCATGTCGGCCAGGACAGCAACGCACGCGTCATGGCCGTCATCAAGGACGGCAAGTGGCAGGCCCTGCCGCAGTAACGACCCACCGACCATCGCCGGGGACTGGCCGTGGATCTCTCGATTCTTCTCGTGCTCGTGCAGGATGGCGTCGTCAACGGCGCCATCTACGGGTTGCTGGCCCTGGCGCTGGTGATCGTCTTCACTGTCACCCGCGTGATCCTGGTGCCGATCGGCGAATTCGTCTCCTTCGGGGCGCTGACGCTGGCGGCGCTGGAGGCCGGCACGCTGCCGGGCACGGTGTGGTTGCTGCTGATCCTCGGCGCGGCCTCGGCGGCCTGCCGGCTCTGGGCCTCCCGCCGCCATGCCACGGCGAAGTCCATCGCGCTGCAGCTCGGCACCTCGCTGCTGCTGCCGGTGGTGGTGGCCGCGCTGGCCTGGGCAAGCTTGGCCTGGGAAGCGCCGCTGCTGGCCAAGATCATCCTGGCCCTGGCCATCGTGACGCCGATGGGCCCCTATCTCTATGACATCGTCTACCGCCCCATGGCCGATGCCACGGTGCTGGTGCTGCTGATCGTCTCCGTCGCGCTGCACCTGGCCTTGCAGGGGCTGGGGCTGGTCTTCTTCGGTGCCGAGGGTTCCCGCACCACGCCGCTGTCCGAGGCCACGATGGAGATCGGGCCGCTCTTCATCACCGGGCAGTCGGTGGCGATCGTGGTGGTGACGCTGGCGCTGATCGTCGCGCTGTTCCTGTTCTTCGAGAACACGCTGCTGGGCAAGTCGCTGCGCGCCACCGCCGTCAACCGGCTGGGCGCGCGGCTGGTGGCCATCTCCCCGGCGCTCTGCGGCCATGTGGCCTTCACGCTGGCGGCGGTGATCGGCGCGCTGGCCGGCATCCTGATCTCCGCCATCACCACCATCTACTACGACACTGGCTTCCTGATCGCGCTGAAGGGCTTCGTCGCCGCCGTCATCGGGGGGCTTGTCAGCTATCCGCTGGCGGCCGCCAGTGCCATCCTGATCGGGCTGGTGGAAAGCTTCGCCTCCTTCCATGCCAGCGCCTTCAAGGAAGTGCTGGTCTTCATGATCATCATTCCCGTGCTGCTCTGGCGCTCCTTCCGCACGCCCGTGGCGCTGGACGAGGAAGAATAAGATGGCCCCCATGCACCGCATGGCCGCGGGCGCGGCGCTGGCCATCGCCATCCTGGCGCCGCTGCTGCCCGGCTTCCCGCCCTTCTGGGTGACGCTGCTGAGCTATATCGGCCTTTCCGGCCTTGTGGCCCTGGGCCTGGTGGTGCTGGTGGGCGTGGCGGGGCTGACTTCCTTCGGGCAGGCCATGTTCGTGGGCTTCGGCGCCTATACCACCGCCATCCTGACCACCCGCTACGGGCTTTCCCCCTGGCTGACGCTGCCGGTGGCGCTGCTGGTCTCGGGCGGGCTGGCCTGGGCCATCGGCGCGGTGACGCTGCGGCTGAAGGGGCATTACCTCGCCATCGCCACCATCGCCTGGAACGTTTCCTTCTTCTACCTCGTCGGCAACCTGGACTTCTTCCACCGCAACGACGGCATCAGCGGCATCCCGCCCATCACGCTGGCGGGCATCGACTTCGGCGATACGCGTAACTTCTATTTCCTGGTGCTGGCCTGCGTGGTTCTGGCCATCCTGCTGACGCGCAACCTGCTGAACTCCCGCCCTGGCCGCGCCGTGCGGGCGCTGCGCGGCGGCGCGCTGGCGGCGGAATCCTTCGGCGTGAACACCTTCCAGGCGCGCATCCTGGCCTTTGTCTATGCCGGGGTGCTGGCGGGGCTCTCCGGCTGGCTCTACGCGCATCTGCAACGCGCGGTGAACCCCTCCCCCTTCGGCATCAACATGAGCATCGACTACCTGCTCATGGCCGTGGCCGGCGGGGTGCATAACATCGGCGGTGCCTTCCTGGGCGCCGCCATCGTCACGCTGCTGCGGGACCAGTTGCAGACGCTGCTGCCCTCCCTGCTGCATGCCCAGGGCAATTTCGAGATCATCGTCTTCGGCGCGCTGCTGATCCTGCTGCTGCAATTCTCGCCGCGCGGCATCTGGCCGCATCTGGCGAAGCTGGCCGGCCGCCTGCTGCCACAGGGCGAGAAGCCAGCGGTGCCCGAGCCCAGCGAGGCGCAGGTGCTGCCGCCGCGCCCGCAGCCGGAACGCGGCGCCGAGATCCTGCGCGCCACCGCGCTGCGCAAGCAGTTCGGCGGGCTGGTGGCGGTGAATGATGTCGGCTTCCATCTGGCGGCCGGCGAGGTGGTCGGGCTGATCGGCCCCAATGGCGCCGGCAAGAGCACCACCTTCAACCTGCTGACCGGTGTGCTCTCCGCCACCAGGGGCAGCGTCAGCTTCCTGGGCGAGGAAATCTGCGGCCGCGCCGCGCGCCATATCGCGACGCGCGGCGTCGCCCGCACCTTCCAGCACGTGAAGCTGGTGCATGGCATGACGGTGCTGGACAATGTGGCGCTGGGCGCGCATCTGCGCGCCGCCTCCGGCCCCCTGCGCGCCGCGCTGAAGCTGGACCGGGCGGAGGAAGCCAGGATCTTCGCCCTCGCTTGGCAGCAGTTGCACCGCGTCGGGCTGGCGCATTGCGCGCATCTGGTGGCGGATGAGCTTTCGCTGGGCCAGCAGCGGCTGGTGGAGATCGCCCGCGCGCTCTGCCTCGACCCGGTGCTGCTGCTGCTGGACGAGCCCGCCGCCGGGCTGCGCCACCTGGAAAAGGCCGCATTGGCAAAACTGCTGGACAGGCTGCGGGCGGAGGGCATGACCATCCTGCTGGTCGAGCACGACATGGACTTCGTGATGAACCTGACCGACCGGCTGGTGGTGATGAACTTCGGCGCCGAGCTGGCGCAGGGCCGGCCTAAGGAGATCCAGGGCAACCCCGCCGTGATCGATGCCTATCTGGGAAGCGCGGCATGACGATCCTCAGCGTCCGCAACGCCACCGTCACCTATGATGCCATCCTGGCGGTGTCGGATGTTTCCATCGAGGTGCCCAGGGGCAGCATCGTCACCATCCTGGGGCCGAATGGCGCGGGAAAGTCCTCGCTGCTGAACGCCATCATGGGCGTGGTGCCGGCCAGCGGCAGCGTCACTTTCGCCGGGCGCGACCTGCGCGGGGAAAGCGTGGAAGCGCGCGTCAATGACGGCCTTTCCCTGGTGCCGGAAAAGCGCGAGCTGTTTTCCTCCATGACGGTGGAGGACAACCTCCGCCTCGGCCGCTTCCGCCTGCGCCACAAGGGCAGCGCGGAGCCGCTGCTGAACGAGATGTTCGCCCTGTTTCCACGCCTGAAGGAGCGGCGGAAGCAATTGGCCGGCACGCTTTCGGGCGGGGAGCGGCAGATGCTGGCCATGGCGCGCGCCCTGATGGGCGAGCCGCGCCTGCTGATGCTGGATGAACCGAGCCTCGGCCTCGCGCCGCTGATCGTGCGGGAGATCCTGCAGACCGCCGCGAACCTGCGCGACAATGGCACCTCCATCCTGCTGGTGGAGCAGAATGCCCGCGCCGCGCTGCGCATCGCCGACTACGGCTATGTGCTGGAGAATGGCCGCGTGATGCTGGAGGGCGAGCCTGGGATGCTGCAGGCCGATAGCCGCATCATCGAATCCTATCTCGGTGTCCGTTCCGCCGTGTCGGTCTAAGAAGCGCGCCTCACACCCTGTTGTCTGACAACATGACGGCCCTGCTATTGCAGATGGCATGATGTCCGGATGAACATCCGGTCATGCTGCCGGCGCTAGTCGCTGTCAGCGGGACGTCCAGGCAACAAAGGTCACAGGCCATGAAGTTCACTCGCCGCTTGGCTCTTCTCGCACCCGCCGCACTGGCCGCTGCCCGCATCCTGCCGGCCCAGGCCCAGGCCACCTTTCCCAGCCAGACCGTCCGCATCATCGTGCCCTATAGCCCGGGCGGCGCTTCTGATATCGCGGCGCGCCTGATCGCGGAGAAGCTGACGCCGCTGTGGAAGCAGTCGGTGGTGGTGGAGAACCGCACCGGCGCCAATGGCATTGTCGGCAGCGATGCCGTGGCCAAGGCGGCGCCGGATGGCACCACGCTGGGCTTCGTCTCCGTGAACCACGCGGTGAACGCGGCGCTCTACACCACGCCCTTCGACACGCTGAAGGATTTCTCCGTCCTCAGCATCATCTATTCCGTGCCGCTGGTGCTGGTGGCGGCGCCGGACTTCGCCGCCAATTCGGTGCAGGACCTGGCCAAGATGGTGAAGGCGAAGCCGGGCGATGTCACCTTTGCCAATACCGGCGGCGCGGTGCATCTGGCGGCGGAGATGTTCGCGCACCAGGTCGGCGCGGCCATGACCAATGTGCCTTATCGTGGCTCCACCGCCGCGCATCCGGACCTGATCGGCCGCCGGGTGGACGTGATGTTCGACACGCTGCCGGCGGTGCTGGGTCATATCCAGGGCGGCAAGCTGAAGGCCCTAGCCACCACCGCCGCGCAGCGCCTGCCGATCCTGCCGGAATTGCCCACCGTGGCCGAAAGCGGCTTCCCCGGCTTCGAGGCTTCCACCTGGGGCGCCATCATCGGCCCTGCCGGGCTGCCGGGGCCGGTGGCGCAGAAGATCGCCACCGATGCCGCCGCGCAGTTGAAGGAGGAATCGGTGAAGGAGCGGATGGCCGCGCTCGGCGCCACCCCCGTCGGCAGCACGCCGGAGGAAGCGCAGAACTTCGTCCGCGCTGAGCTGACGAAGTGGCAGCAGGTCGTCACCCAGGCCGGCATCCAGAAGCAGTAGCCGGATCGTGCCGGCGCCTCAGGGCGCCGGCCAGTTCTCCAGCACCTCGACGAAGCGCGTCAGCCAGGCATTGGTCTGCGCGCCGTCGATGACGCGGTGGTCGATGGTCAGTGAGACGTAGCACATCGGCCGGATCAGCATGGCGTCGCTGCCGCCGACCTCCCGCACCACGACGCGCTTCTCCAGCTTGCCGATGCCCAGGATGGCGGATTGCGGCTGGTTGATGATGATCGGCGTTGCCACCAGAGAACCCGAGACACCGTGGTTCGAGATGGTGAAGGTGCCGCCGCGCACGTCTTCCGGCGCCAGCTTGTTGGTGCGGGCGCGCTGCGTCACTTCCTGAAGCCGCTGCGCGATGCCGAGCAGCGAGAGCGACTGCGCCTCATGGATCACCGGCACGATCAGCCCATGGTCGCCCAGCGCGGTGCCGATGCCAATATTCATGGAGGAAAAGACCTCCAGGTGCTCCTCATGCCAGCGGCTGTTCACCGTGGGCGCCACCTTCATGGCTTCCACGCAGGCCTGCACGAAATAGGCGGTAAAGGTGAGGTTCACGTCCTGCGCAGCGAATTCGGCCTTCTTCGCGGCGCGATGCGCGATGATGGCGGAAAGGTCGGCCTCGAAGACTGCCGTCACATGCGGCGCCACCGCCACCGAATGCGCCATGTGCTCGGCGATGCGCCGGCGCATCGGGCTGTGCGGGAGGATGCTGGAGCGCAAACCGGAAGGCCCCTGCGCCGCCGGCAAAGGCTTCGGCGCGGGTGGTGGCGGGGCCGTTGGTTGCGCCCGCTGTTCCAGCGCCTGCACCACATCGTCGCGCGTGATGCGGCCGCCCTTGCCGGTGCCGGGTACGCTGCTAGGGTCGATGCCGCTTTCGCTGACCAGCTTGCGCACGGCTGGCGAGAGGCGAAGCTCCGGTTCCGCATGCACGTCCGGCGGCCGGGGGCGCTCAGCCGGCGCGGCGGCGGCGCTGCCCTCCCCCGGCTCGATATGGCCGAGCAGCGCGCCGGGCTCCACATCGCCCTGGGCGATCAGGATGGCAGAGAGGCGGCCACTGGCCGGGGCGGCCACTTCCATGGCGACCTTGTCGGTCTCCAGTTCCACCAGCGGCTCCCCTTCCCGCACCATCTCCCCAACCTGCTTGAACCAGGTGCGGATGGCGGCGGTGGTGCCTTCCTGCGCGATGGGCGACAGGATCTCTGTCAGTGTCATCGTGTCCATGTTCAGAACGCCACCAGCGCGTCGATCTTGTCGCGGATGCGCTGCACCGAGGGCACCACATGGTTCAGCAGCACCGGGTTATGCGGGCTGGGGATATCCGGCATGGTCAGGCGCGCCACGGGGGCATCCAGTTCCATGAAGGCGTCGTCCGCCACCACGGCGGCGATCTCGGCGCCGAAACCGGCGGTGCGCAGGTCCTCGTGCACGATCAAGCAGCGATGGGTGCGGGAGACGGAGTCCAGCACGGCCTCCTTATCCCAGGGCATCAGGGTGCGGAGGTCGATCACCTCGACGGAATGGCCGCTGGCGCGTGCCGCTTCCTCGCAGCGTTCCACCATGGCGCCCCAGGTGACGATGGTCAGCTTCTCACCCCGCAGCGTCACGCGCGCTTTGCCGAAGGGCAGCACATAGTCGTCGCCCGGGTAAGGGCGGCGCGCCCAGGCGGCATCCAGCATGGCGCGGTGCTCCAGGAACATCACCGGGTCGTCGCCGCGCAGCGCGCCGCGCAGCAGGCCCACCGCATCCTCGGCATTGGAGGGCACGGCGACCTTCCAGCCGGGGGAATGGACGAATTGCACCTCGTTGGTCTGGCTGTGCCAGGGATCGCCGCACTTGAAGAAGCCCACCGGCATCCGCAGCACCATGGGCGCGGCGAAGCGGTTGTTGGTGCGCCAGCGCATGGTGCCGCAGTCGTTGATCTGCTCCACCGCCGGGTCGGCATACTTGCGGAACTGGATTTCCGGCACCGGCATCAGTCCGGCCATGGCCATGCCGACGGCGCGGCCGACGATGCCTTCCTCCGACAGGCTGGTGTCGAAGACGCGGCTGGCGCCGAACTTCTCCTGCAAGCCGAGCGTCACGGCATGTACGCCGCCCTTGGGGCCGATATCCTCGCCAAACAGCAGCACGCGCGGGTTCACCGCCAGCTCATGCTCCAGCGTGCGGCGGATGGCGGTGACCATGTTGATGCGCGCGCCCTCGGGCTTCGGCATGTCGTTGCCGGCGGGCGGCGTGATGCCAGCGGCGCGGAGGCCGCCCATCACCTGCGGCTCGGCTTCCGAAAAGACATGGCGCAGCACGCTCTCCGGCTCCGCCACCGGGCGCTGCTCGGCGGCGGCGCGGGCGGTCTCGACGGCGGCCTGGGCCTCGGCGGCCACCGCATCCCATTCGGCTTCGCCCATCACGGCCGGCACCAGGAAGTCACGCAGCTTGGGCAGCGGGTCGCGCGCCCATTCCGCTTCCACCGTGGTGGCGGACTTGTAGGTCTGGGTGTCTTGGAAGGAATGGCCTTGCAGGCGTGGCACGGTCAGGCGCAGCAGGCAGGGGCCTTGACGGTCGCGCACATGCTCCTGCGCCTCCCGCACCAGGGCGGCCGCCGTGGCGGGGTCGGTGCCATCGCCGGAAAGGACATGCAGGCCGCCGAAGGAGGCCAGGTTGGCCGCGATATTGGCGCCCGGCGTCTGGAAGCTGGAGGGTACGGAAATGCCGTAGCCGTTGTCCTCGATATAGAAGAGGACGGGCAGCTTCTGCGTCGTCGCCGCCGTCAGCGCCGCCCAGAAGCCATTGGTGGCCACCGAGGCATCGCCGCCCAGCACCACGCCGATGGCGCGTGCATAGTCCGGGTCCTTCAGCACGGTGCGATGGTATTCCATCGCCTGCGCCCAGCCCACGGTGGGCGTGTATTGCGCGCCGACGCCGCCGCACATCGGCAGCGCCGAGGCCCCCTGCGGATTGGGATAGTTGAAGACGACGCCGATATCCCGCCCGTCCGAATAGCCGCCGGCACGGGCCATGGAGGAACCCAGCGCTTCCTCGATCTCCACCCCCAGCGCCAGCAGCATGGGGCGGGAGCGGTAGTAGCCGCAGGCGGCGTCATGCCGCTCCGTCAGGCCAAGGCCCAGCAGGATCTGCGCCATGTCATGCCCGCGGGCTGAGAACTGGTAGAGAACCTTCTTCTCGGGAACGAGGGTCTTTTCCTCCAGCGCATCCAGGGCGCGGGAGACCTGCATCAGGTAAGCGACCCGGCGCCAGTCCACGGCAGGGTCCGGCGCATTGCTGCGCGCGGGCGAAAATGGCTTGGAAAGGGCAAGCGATCCCATGGTCCGTTTCCCTGTTATCAGGCGGCTTCAGCCGGCAATGCGTTGGCACCAGCCTAGGCTCGCCACAGGGGCAAAACCGTTTCTGTTTTTGCGCGGGATGCGCGGATTCGGGCATAATCCCATCGCCAAACCGGCAGATGAGGCATATTCATGCCTCGCCTTTTCGAGAGGATTCGGCGGTGGCGCAGAGTGTCGACCTGGACCAGTTCGAACGGGCGATTCTCGCCGCGCTGCAAAAGAACGCGCGGCAAAGCGTGCAGGAGCTGGCGGACAGGATCGGCCTCTCCACCTCTCCCACCTGGCGGCGGCTGAAGGCGTTGCAGGATGCCGGGGTGATCCTGGAATACGTGGCGCGGCTGGACCCGGCGAAGCTGGGCTATGGCCAGACGGTCTATGCCAATGTCACCCTGGCCAAGCACAACCGCGACGCCTTGCAGGATTTCGAGAAGGCCATCGTGGAACGGCCGGAAGTGCAGCAGTGCTTTTCCATGACCGGCAGCGCCGACTACATCATCCGCGTCGTGGTGCAGGATGCGGCGCATTACGAGCGCTTCCTGCAGGAGGTGGTCTTCACCAACCCGGCGGTGCAACACATCTCGTCGCATTTCGCCTTGCGGGAGGTGAAGAATACCTCGGCGCTGCCGCTGTAGCCCCGCTGTCAGGCATCCACGATGGGCATGAAGCCGCCCATGATCATGCGCTTGCCATCGAAGGGCATGTCGTGCATCGCCTGCATGCGCGGGTCGGACATCATCCTGGCCATGGCCGCGTCGCGCACCTCCTTGGAGGGGTACTCGATCCAGCTGAAGACCACGACCTCTCCGTCCTCCGCCTTCACGGCGCCACGGAAGTCGGTGAGCTTGCCATCCGGCACATCGTCGCCCCAGCATTCCACCACGCGGGTGGCGCCGAATTCCTTGAAGATCGGCGCCGCCTCGGCCGCGTGGCGGCGGAACGCCTCCTTGTTCGCGGCAGGCACGGCCAGGACGAAGCCATCCACGTAGGACATGGCGCGTTTCCTCCATCTGTTGTATAAGGTTGATATCAACCTACCTGGCCGCATGTCAAAGCCTGTTCCATTCAAGACGACGCTGGAGGTGCGCGACACCTGCCTCTGCCTGCATGTGCAAAGGGCGGCGCGCGCCCTGGCCCGGCGTTTCGATGAGGCGCTGAGGCCTTTCGGCCTCACCAACGGCCAGTTCTCGTTGCTGATGGCGCTGAACCGGCCGCAGCCGGTGCCGATGCGGCCGGTGGCGCAGTTGCTGGCCATGGACCGCACCACCCTGACGGCGGCGTTGAAGCCGCTTCAGCGCGATGGGCTGGTGGCGGTCACCACCGACCCCGCCGACCGGCGCGGCCGCCTGCTGGCTCTCACCCGAGAGGGAGAGGCGCTGCTGGCCCGCGCCGTGCCGGTCTGGCGCGCCGTGCATGGCGCGTTGGAGGCCGGCCTGCCGGGGAGGGCCGAGGACCTGCGCGCGGGCCTGTGCGCCCTGTGCTGAGCCCTCAGGCCAGCCGCGCGCTCATGGTCAGCACGTCGTATTGCGCCACGGTCTCGTTGTTCTGGTTGAAGACCTCGGCATCCCAGCGTACCTCGCCGTAATCCGGCAGGCGGGCGGCGCGCTTGGTCTTCACCGTCAGCCGCACGCGGATGGAATCGCCGGGCGAGACCGGCTTCAGGAAGCGCAGCCGCTCCAGCCCGTAATTCGCCAGCAGCGGCCCCGGCGCCGGGTCCACGAAGAGGCCCGCCGCGAAGCTCAGGATCAGGTAGCCATGCGCCACCCGGCCGGGGAAGAAGGGGTTCGCCTTGGCCGCTTCCTCGTCCATATGGGCGTAGAAGGTGTCGCCGGTGAAGTTGGCGAAGTGCTCGATATCCTCGAGGCTGATGGTGCGCGCCGGGGTCTCGATCGTGTCGCCGATGCTGATCTCGTCGAAGTTCTTGCGGAAGGGGTGCGGGCCTTCCGTGCGGGTCGGCGCGCCCTGCCCCCAGGTCTTGGTCAGCGCGGTCAGCTTGGCGGGCGAACCCTGCAGCGCCGTGCGCTGCATGTAGTGGTACACGCCGCGCAGCCCGCCCATTTCCTCGCCACCGCCGGCACGGCCGGGGCCACCATGCACCAGCGGCGGCAGCGGCGAGCCATGGCCGGTGGCCTCCTTGGCGCTGTCCCGGTCGACCAGGTAGAGCCGGCCGTGGAAGGGCGCGAGGCCCATCACCAGCTGCTCCGTCACCTCGGCATCGTAGGAGAAGGCGGAGGCGACCAGGCTGCCCTCCCCCCGCTGCGCCAGCTCGATCGCCTGGTCCAGGTCGTCATAGGGCAGCAGGGTCGAGACGGGGCCGAAGGCCTCGACATGGTTCACCCGCTCCGCGCGGATCGGGTTGGCGCAATGCAGCAGCACGGGAGACAGGAAGGCGCCGGCATTGGCATCGGCATCCACCACCGCGCAATGCAGCGGGTCGCCGAAGACGATCTCGGATTCCGCCGCCAGCTTCGCGATATTCTCGCGCACGTCGTGGCGCTGCCCCTGGCTGGCCAACGGTCCCATGCCAACCTTCTCGTCACGCGGGTTGCCGATGGCCACCTTGCCCAGCCGTGCCGCCAGCGCATCCCGCACCGCTTCCACACGGTCGCGCGGCACGATGACGCGGCGGATGGCGGTGCATTTCTGGCCCGCCTTGGCCGTCATCTCCCGCGCCACTTCCTTGACGAAGAGGTCGAATTCCGGGCTTTCCGGCGTCACGTCGCTGCCCAGGATGGCGGCGTTCAGCGAGTCCCGCTCCGCGATGAAGCGCACCGCCTCGCGCGAGACCGTGGGATGGTCGCGCAGTTTGCCGGAGGTGGTGGCGGAGCCGGTGAAGGAGACCACGTCCTGCCCCGTCAGGTGGTCCAGCAGGTCGCCGGTGGAACCCGCGACGAATTGCAGCGCGCCCGGCGGCAGGATGCCGGATTCGACGATCATCGCCACCATGGCATGCGCCACGTAGGCGGTGGCCGTCGCCGGCTTGGTGATGACCGGCACGCCGGCCAGGATGGTCGGCGCCAGCTTCTCCAGCATGCCCCAGCAGGGGAAGTTGAAGGCATTCACATGCACGGCCACGCCATGCAGCGGCGTCAGGATATGCGCACCGACGAAGCTGCCGTTCTTCGACAGCGGCTCGAAGGCGCCATCCAGCACGAAACGCTCGCTCGGCAGTTCCTTGCGGCCACGGGAGGCATAGGCGAAGAGCGTGCCGATGCCGCCGTCGATATCGATCCAGCTATCCCGCCGCGTGGCGCCGGTGTCGAAGGACAACTCGTAGAGCGCTTCCTTCCGCTCGGTCAGATAGACCGCCAGGCGCTTCAGCATCTCCGCGCGCTGGTGGAAGGTCAGCATCCGCAACGCCGGACCGCCCACCTTGCGCCCGAAGCGCACCATGGCCCCGAAATCCACGCCCGCCGAGGATGCGGTCGCCATCACGCGGCCATCCACCGCGCTGGGGATCTCGACCGCGCCGGCGCCGGGGGCGACCCAGCGGTTCTCGGCGAAGCTTTGCAGTGTCAGGACCATGGTGTTTCCATCCTGTGTTCAGGTCAGCCGGGCGTGGCGCGCCCGCGCTGCCATTCCTTGAAGGTGGTGTTCGTCTCGGCCAGCTTGCGCAGCAGGGGCGCGGGTTCGGAGCCCACGCCGCCAGCCTTGGCCGCCGCCTCCACCTCGGCCAGCACGGCGCGCAGGCCAAGCTGATCGGCGGCAAACAGCGGCCCGCCCTTCAGGCGCGGGAAGCCGTAGCCATTGGTGAAGACGAGATCGATATCGGAAGGCCGCAGGCTGATGCCTTCTTCCAGGATCTTCGCGGCCTCGTTCGCCATCACCGCCAGCAGGCGGTTCTGGATCTGCTCTGGCGTGAAGGAACGCGGCGTGATGCCGGCGGCCTGACGCTCGGCGGTGATGATGGCATCCACCGCCGGGTCCGGCTCCGCCTTGCCGCTGGCATAGTTGTACCAGCCGGAACCGGTCTTGCGGCCGAGGCGCCCGGCCTCGCAGAGCCGGTCCGCGATGGCGACATAGCGCTCGCCCGGGTCGCGCGTCGCGGCGCGGCGCTTGCGCATGGCCCAGGCGATATCCAGGCCGGACATGTCGCCCACCGCGAAGAGGCCCATGGCGAAGCCATAGGATTCCAGCGCCGCATCCACCTCGCGCGGGCTGGCGCCATCCTCCACCAGGTATTCGGCGTGGCGACGATAGACGGCATAGATGCGGTTGCCGATGAAGCCTTCGCAGACACCGGAGACGATCGGCAGCTTGCCCAGCTTCTTGCCGAAGGCGAGGCCGGTGGCCAGCACATCCGGCGCCGTCTTGGCGCCGCGCACCACTTCCAGCAGCTTCATGATGTTGGCGGGGGCGAAGAAGTGCAGCCCCAGCACATCCTGCGGCCGCTTGGTGAAGGCGGCGATCTCATCGGGGTCGAGGTAGGAGGTATTCGTCGCCAGCACCGCGCCCGGCTTCGCCACGGCATCCAGGCGGCGGAAGATATCCTCCTTCACCGCCATGTCCTCGAAGGCAGCCTCGATGATCAGGTCGGCCTGGGCCAGCGCGTTCCAGTCGGCGGCGGGGGTGATGCGGGCGGTGCGCTCGGCGGCCACGGCCTCCGTCAGGCGGCCGGACTTGGCCTGCTTGGCATAGGCGTCGCGCAGCCGGGCGCCGCAGGCTTCGGCGGCGGCCTCGTCACGTTCGATCACCACCACCGGCAGCCCGGCATCGGCCACCGCCATGGCGATGCCGCTGCCCATGGTGCCGCCGCCGATCACCGCCACCTGGGAGACCGTGCGCGGCTTCACGCCTTCCAGCCCCGGCACGCGGGCGGCTTCCCGCTCGGCCAGGAAGAGGTGGCGCAGCGCGGCGGCCTCGGCGCTGGCACGCAGCGGCAGGAAGAGTTCACGTTCCCGCTTCAGCCCGGCGGGGAAATCCATGGCGGCGGTTTCCCGCAGCAGGCCGACCACCACAGCCACGGCGGGCACGCCCTTGCCCTTCTTGATCGCGGCCTGGGCGGCGGCTTCCTCGGCGGCCTCGTCCCGCGCCGGGATCGGCAGGGTCGAGACCACGCGCTTGGCGGCGCCTGGCGCCAGCCGAACGGCCTCGGCCAGCAGCTCACCCTCCACGACGGCGTCGAGGATGCCGAGCTTCACGGCCTCCGGCGCGCGCAGGATCTTGGCCTCGCCGATCATCTCGATGGCCTTGGCGGTGCCCACCAGGCGCGGCAGCCGCTGCGTGCCGCCGGAGCCTGGCAGGATGCCCAGGCGCGTTTCCACCAGCCCGACGCTGGCCTTGGGCGTGGCGATGCGCAAGTCGCAGGCCATGGCGACTTCCAGCCCGCCGCCCAGTGCAAAGCCGTCGATGGCCGCGACCACCGGCTGCGGCATGGCCTCCAGGGCCGCGACCACGTCCGGCAGGATGGGCTCATCCAGCGGCAGGTCCATTTCCTTGATATCGGCGCCGGCGATGAAGCGGCCCGGGCCGCCATGCAGCACCACGCCCCGCACCGAGGCATCCGCCGCCAGCTCGCGCACGGCTTGCAGCAGCCCCTGCCGCACGGGGCGGGAGAGCGCGTTGACCGGCGCGAAGTCGATCCGCACCAGCGCGACGGCGCCCTCGCGGCTGATCGTGACGGCGGTGTTGGACTGGTCCATGGCAAGCTTTCTCCCATCAGGCGTGGGCAGGGTATGGCCAGCCCGCCAATTGGCAAGCCACCCGCCTCCACACGCCCGGCCAGTTGCCGGCTTCTGGGCGCCGGAAATTATTTGACCGTCCGGACGGTCAATGCAAGGATGAATTCGCGCCCTGGCTTGCCGGCGGGCCAAGAGACCATCCATGGTCCAGCAGCCACGATGAGAGGAAATGGCATGGAACAGGTTTTGCGGGTGGAAAAGCGCGACGGCTGGTGGAAGCTGGTGCTGAACCGCCCCGACAAGCTGAACAGCTTCAATGAGGCGCTGCACACCGCGCTCTACGCCGCGCTGGGCGAGGCCGCCGAAGCGCAAGATTGCCGTGCCGTGCTGCTGACTGGCGAAGGCCGCGGCTTCTGCGCCGGCCAGGACCTGGGCGACCGCAAGCCGGGTGTTGGCGGCCCGCCGGACCTCGGCAGCACGCTGGAGCGCTTCTACAACCCGCTGATCCGCCGCATCCGCGCCCTGCCGAAGCCGGTGGTCTGCGCCGTGAATGGCGTGGCGGCCGGGGCCGGCGCGAATATCGCCATTGCCTGCGACATCGTGCTGGCGGCGCAATCGGCCCGCTTCATCCAGTCCTTTTCCAAGATCGCACTTGTGCCGGATTCGGGAGGCACTTTCCTGCTGCCGCGTCTGATCGGCGAGGCGCGGGCCCGTGCGCTGATGTTCACCGCCGACCCCCTGCCCGCCACCACGGCGGCGGAATGGGGCATGATCTGGAAGGCGGTGCCCGACGACCAGCTGGTGGCGGAATCCGAGGCCCTGGCGGCGAAGCTGGCGGCGCAGTCCACCGAAGGGCTGGGCCGCGTGAAGCAGGCGCTGGAAGCCTCCTTCGGCCATTCGCTGGACCAGCAGCTTGACATGGAACGCGACCTGCAACGCGAGGCCGGCCGCTCCCCCGACTATGCCGAGGGCGTGCGGGCCTTCCTGGAGAAGCGTTCGCCCCGCTTCGGCCAGCGCGACGCCTAGCAACGAAGCAAGCGAGGAAACCCCAGAGATGAGCGCGACGACCCTGGAGCAGAGTTCTGTGCTGCACGCGGTGGAGCGTGCATCGCGCGAAGAGATCCGCGCGCTGCAGCGCGAGCGGATGGCGAAGGTGCTGCGGCATGCCTATGACAATGTGCCGCATTACCGCCGCAGCTTCGATGCCGCCGGGGTCGGCCCGGACGACTTCAAGGACCTGCCGGATATCGCCAAGTTCCCCTTCACGGTGAAGACGGACCTGCGGGACAACTATCCCTTCGGCCTGCTGGCCGTACCGCAGGAGAAGATCGCGCGCATCCACGGTTCCTCCGGCACCACGGGCAAGCCGATCGTGGTGGGCTATACCCAGGGGGATATCGACAACTGGGCGGACCTCGTCGCGCGCTCCATCTATGCCGCCGGCGGGCGGCCGGGGATGAAGGTGCATGTGGCCTATGGCTACGGCCTCTTCACCGGCGGCCTCGGCGCGCATTACGGCGCGGAGCGGCTGGGCTGCACCGTCATCCCGATGTCGGGCGGCATGACCGAGCGGCAGGTGCAGCTCATCAACGACTTCAAGCCGGAAATCATCATGGTCACGCCCAGCTACATGCTGGCGCTGATGGATGAGTTCCGCCGCCAGGGGCTGGACCCGCGCCAGTCCTCGCTGAAGATCGGCATCTTTGGCGCCGAGCCCTGGACCAATGCGATGCGCCAGGAGATCGAGCAGGCCTTCGACATGCAGGCCGTCGATATCTATGGCCTCTCGGAAGTCATGGGCCCGGGCGTGGCGCAGGAATGCGTCGAGACCAAGGACGGCCTGCATATCTGGGAAGACCATTTCTACGCCGAGGTGATCGACCCCAATACCGGCGAAGTGCTGCCGGATGGCGAGATGGGCGAGCTGGTCTTCACCACGCTCACCAAGGAAGGCCAGCCCGTCATCCGCTACCGCACGCGGGACCTGACGCGGCTGCTGCCCGGCACCGCCCGCCCCGGCATGCGGCGGATGGAGAAGGTCACTGGCCGCTCGGACGACATGATCATCCTGCGCGGCGTCAATGTCTTCCCCTCCCAGATCGAGGAAGCCCTGCTGGCGCAGGACTGGTGCAGCGGCCATTTCCAGATCCGCCTGACGCGGGAAGGCCGGATGGATTGCATGACCATCCATGCCGAATGCCGCGCCGGCCTCTGGGATGGCGAGGGGCTGAAGCAGGAGGCCCGCGCGCTGATCGAGCAGATCAAGAACACCATCGGCATCTCCACCAAGGTCGTGATCGAGCAGCCGGGCGGGGTCGAGCGCTCGGTCGGCAAGATGCGGCGGGTGATCGACCGGCGCGATCAGGGCTGATACAACAGGGGCCATGACGCTGGCATGCGCAATGGCCCCAGCCCGGCCAGAGCGCGGCGGCAGGCCGCAGGGCTGGCTCCGACCACAATCCCTTGAGCCGGCCCCTTGCCTCTTCTTACTCAGGATAGTTCTGGCAGGCTGTCGATCCCCTGAAACGAGGGAGGTCGAGAATGCGTGTCATGGTTCTGGTCAAGGCGACACGAGACAGCGAAGCCGGCGTCATGCCGCCGCTCGAACTGCTGGAAGCCATGGGCAAGTACAATGAGGAACTGGCCAAGGCCGGCATCCTCCTGGCCGGCGAGGGCCTGAAGCCTTCATCCCAGGGAAAGCGGGTGGCCTTCGACGGCGCCGACCGCACCGTAACCGACGGCCCCTTCCCGGCTACCGGCGAACTGGTCGCGGGCTTCTGGCTCTGGCAGGTCAAGGACATGGCCGAAGCGGTGGAATGGGTGAGACGATGCCCCAATCCCATGCCCGGCCCCAGCGAGATCGAGATCCGCCCGCTCTTCGAGCTCGAGGATTTCGGGGATGCCATGTCGCCGGAGCTGGCGGCGCGGGAAGAGAAGCTGCGCGGCCAGATCCCCGGCCGCTGAAGCCTCACATCTGGTCGTAATCGATGACCACGTGCTCGCTGGTCGGGCGGGCCTGGCAGGTCAGCACGAAGCCGGCCTTGGTTTCCCAGGGTTCCAGCGAGTAGTTGACCTCCATCTCCACCGTGCCCTCCACCACCTTGGCGCGGCAGGTGCTGCACATGCCGCCCTTGCAGGCATAGGGCAGGTCCAGCCCGGCGCGCAGCGCGGCATCCAGGATGGCCTCACCCTCCGCCACCTTCACCTGCCGGCGGTTGCCATCCACGATCAGGTCGGCCACGCGATGCGCTGCCTCGGCCTCGGCGGCGCTGGGCACCACCTTGGGGCGCGGCCTGCCGCCCAGGGCGGAGACGAAGCGCTCGATATGCACCCGCTCCTCCGGCACGCCCATCTCTCGCAGGGTGACCTCGATCTCGTCGCTCATGCCGGTGGGGCCACAGACAAAAATGTGGTCCACCTGCTCGGCGGGCACCATGTGGCGCAGCAGCACACGCACCTTCTCGCCATCCAACCGGCCGTTCAGGATGGGGATATCCTGTTCTTCCTTGGACAGCACATGGAAGACCGAGAGCCGGCCTAGGAAGCGGTCCTTCAGCTCCTCCAACTGCTCCCGGAACAGCATCTCGCGCGCGGCGCGGTTGCCGTAGAACAGGAAGAAGCGGCTCAGCGGCTCCCGCGCCAGCACCCCGCGCACGATGGAAAGGATCGGCGTGATGCCGGAGCCTGCGGCGAAGCCAACATGGATGCGCGCCTCGCCCGGTGCCGGCGCCACGCCGAAGCGGCCGGTGGGGGTCATCACGTCCAGCTCGTCGCCGGCCTGCAATTCGGTATTGGCCCAGGTGGAGAAGGCGCCGCCATCCACCTGCTTCACCGCGATCCGCAGCTCGCCGTCCTGCGGGCCGGAGCAGATGGAATAGGAGCGGCGGACTTCCTCGTCATCCAGCTTCGTGCGCAGCGTCAGGTACTGGCCCGGCTCAAAGGCATAAAGGTCGCGCAGCTCCCCCGGCAGGTCGAAGGCGATGGAGACGGCGTCCCGCGTTTCCCGCTTCAGGTCGGCGATGCGCAGGCGGTGGAAGCGGGGCGTCGTGGGGGTCGCGGACATGGCTGCTTCCGTCAATGACATTTGAAATAGTCGAAGGGCTCGCGGCAGCTTTCGCAGCGCCACAGCGCCTTGCAGGAGGTGGAGCCGAATTCCGCCAGCAGGCTCGTGTCGTTCGAGCCGCAGCGCGGGCAGGTCACCACATCCTTGCCGAACAGCGCGCGGCGGCCGCTGCCGGGCTGCGGCGGCGCGATGCCGTATTCATGCAGCTTGCGGCGGCCTTCCTCGGTCATCCAATCCGTGGTCCAGGCCGGCGCCAGCACCGTGCGGATTTCCTTGTCCGCGATGCCCGCGCGGGACAGCGCGAGGTCGATCTCCACCGCGATCATGTTCATCGCCGGGCAGCCGGAATAGGTGGGGGTGATGTCCACGCGGACATGGCCGCCTTCCACCACCACATCCCGCAGCACGCCCAGATCGGCGATGGTCAGCACCGGGATCTCCGGGTCCACCACCGCGCTGGCGGCTTCGATGGCCTTCTGCCGCAGCGCCGCGTCGGTCTGCGTCATGGCATTCACCAGGTGGCGTCGGGATAGGTCCGCTGGAGCACCTGCATCTCGGCCAGCATATGGCCCAGGTGCTCGCTGTGCAGGCCGGTGCGGCCGCCCTTCTGCATCCAGCCCGGCGCGGGCTTCTCCAGCGTCGCCTCGGCCAGGATCTCGGACACTGTCTTGTCCCACTCGGCGCGGAAGGAAGCGGGGTCCATCACCACGCCGGCGGCGATCAGCTCCTGCTCGGCGGCATCGGCCTCGAACATCTCGCCGGTATAGGGCCAGAGATGCGCCACCGCCTCGGCGGCGCGGCGGTGGCTTTCCTCGGTGCCATCGCCCAGGCGGATCACCCATTCGGCGGTGTGGCGCAGGTGGTAGGCGCTTTCTTTTTCCGACTTCGCGGCAATGGCGGCCAGCGTGGGGTCGGAGGACTTCATCATCGCGCGCCAGTAGGGGTCGGCGAAGGCGGCGTAGAAGAACTGGCGCAGGATGGTGCGGGCGAAGTCGCCATTCGGCTGCTCGGCCAGCAGCAGGTTGCGGTACTGGCGGGCGTCGCGCAGGTAGGCGTAGCGGTCCTCGTCATTGCCCGCCGCCTCGACCTCGGCCGCATAGGTATAGAGGGAACGCGCCTGGCCCAGCAGGTCCAGGCCCATATTGGCGAGCGCCATCTCTTCTTCCAGCGCCGGGCCGCGCCCGCACCATTCAGACAGGCGATGGCCCATCACCAGCGCATCATCGGCGCGGCGCAGGCAGTAGAGCACCAGCGGGCTTTCATTCACCCGGATCGTGTTGGTCGCCATTCCCGTTTCCTCCCGCGCCGCTCTCACATATGCCCGACTTCGTTGGGCACTTCGTAGAAGGTCGGATGGCGATAGATCTTGGTCTCGGCGGGCTCGAACATCATGCCCTTCTCGCCGGGATCGGAAGCGGTGATGGCATTGGAGGGCACCACCCAGATCGAGAGCCCCTCCCCGCGCCGCGTATAAACGTCGCGCGCCGCCTGCAAGGCCAGCGTGGCATCCGCCGCATGCAGCGAGCCCACATGCTTGTGGGAAAGCCCATTGCGGCTACGAATAAAAACTTCCCACAGCGGGGTCACGGTCTTGGTCATAATCTCGTCTCCCCTCAAGCGGCCTGCTGGCGGGCGCGGCGCTTGGCGGCATGGGCCATGGCGGCCTCGCGCACCCACTCGCCCTCGGCATGCGCCTTGTTGCGGGCGGCCAGGCGGTCGCGGTTGCAGGGGCCATTGCCCGCGATCACCTGCTTGAACTCGTCCCAGTCGATCTCGCCGTAAGCCCAGTGGCCGGTGGTGCCGTCGCCATCCTCATCCGGCACGAAGCGCAGGTCAGGGTCTGGCAGCGTCAGGCCCAGGTATTGCGCCTGCGGCACCGTGGCATCCACGAACTTCTGGCGCAGCTCGTCATTGGAGAAGCGCTTGATCTTCCACTTGGTGGACTGGTCGGAATGCTGGCTGGCGGCATCCGGCGGGCCAAACATCATCAGGCAGGGCCACCACCAGCGGTTCAGCGCGTCCTGCGCCATGGCCTTCTGCTCCTCGGAGCCGCGGCACAGCGTCAGCATGATCTCGTAGCCCTGGCGCTGGTGGAAGCTTTCTTCCTTGCAGACGCGGATCATGGCGCGGGCATAGGGGCCGTAGGAACAGCGGCAGAGCGGGATCTGGTTCATGATGGCCGCGCCATCCACCAGCCAGCCGATGGCGCCGATATCCGCCCAGCTCATGGTCGGGTAGTTGAAGATAGAGGAATACTTGGCGCGGCCGGTCAGAAGCTGCTCGGTCAGTTCTTCCCGCGAAACACCCAGGGTCTCGGCGGCGGCGTAGAGGTACAGGCCGTGGCCGCATTCATCCTGCACCTTGGCCAGCAGCGCGGCCTTGCGGCGCAGCGACGGCGCGCGGGTGATCCAGTTGCCTTCCGGCAGCATGCCGATGATCTCGGAATGCGCATGCTGGGAGATCTGCCGCACCAGCGTCTTGCGATAGGCGGCCGGCATCCAGTCATTGGCCTCGATCCGCTCCTCGGCATCGACGCGCGCCTGGAAGCGGGCTTCGAGCTCCAGCTCCTCGGCGGGGCGGATGGCGGCGGGGGTGTCGTCGCGGCTGTTCAGCGCCTGGGTGTACATGGCCGTTTCTCCCTCGGGCTGCGATCCCGTGGGAAGGAATATATAACAGTTTTTTCTTAATCCAAGAAAAATCGGTAACGCTTTATGCTTCCCGAAAGCGGAGGGCCAGGTCGCGCCCGGCGGGCGGCAGGGGGCCGTCAGCGCGGGTGGCATGGGCATCCAGCCAGGCTTCCGAAGCCGGTAGCAACGCCCGGTAAAGGCCGGCACAAAGTGCCCGCGCCGCATCTCCGGCCCAGTCCACCGGCAGCAGCGCACGCGCCAGCGGCGGGTGGCGCAGCACGGCGCGGCGGTATTCGTGGATCAGCAGCACCCGCGCCGTCAGCGCATCCAGCCCTTCCAGCGCATGGCCCTGTTCCAGCCACATCGCCAGCGGCTCGAAGGCCGCGATGAAGTGGCGATAGGTTTCCGCCAGAGCCTCCAGCGGCCAGCTTTGCGCGGCCAGCCGGTGGCCATCGGCGGTATCGGCCTCGGCCAGCAGGGCAATGGCGCCGCCGGCTTCCGCGGGCACGGGCACTTCCTCCGGCGCCACCCAAAGGCCGGGCTGCGCCTGCCCGAAGCCGGCCTGCTGCAAGGCGGCGCGCATCTCCGACCGGTCCGCCAGCACCAGCCGGAAGCGGCCGGGCGTGCCGGGGGTATGCGGCGCGTAGATGCGGGCGGCGGCTTCCGCGAAGGTCGCCTCCCCCTTGGCCGCCAGTTGGTAGAAGCTGTTGCGGCCCTGGCGCGTGCGCTCCAGCCAGCCATCGGCGGAGAGGCGCGACATGGCGGTACGCACCGCCCCTTCCGCCACGCCCATGGCGCCCAGGATTTCCGTGAGTGTCGCCAGGCTGATGGCGCCCCCGCGCGGCACCACCGCATCGCCGAAGACCGTGATGACCACCGACCAGGTGCGCGAGGGCGCGCTGTTCAGGTGGCGGAAGATTTCCAGCAGGGGCGTGGCGCTCATGCCATCTCTTGTAACGGGGCGGCGGCGCTTGAAAAGGCGGTGGCATAATTTGACCGTTCGGTCGGTGAATGACACCCTGGCACCGGAGGAACCAGCATGAACGACATCACCGACCCCCAGGCCCTGGCCGAGGCCGCCGCCCAGGCAATGTGGCGCACCGATGCCGCTTCCCAGGGGCTTGGCATGCGGCTGTTGCGCGTGGCGCCGGGGGAGGCCGAGATTGCCATGGAGATCGAGCCCCGCATGGCGAATGGCCTTGGCGCCTGCCACGGCGGCTTCCTCTTCGCGCTGGCGGACAGCACCTTCGCCTTTGCCTGCAACAGCTTCGACCGCCGCACCGTGGCCCAGGCCTGCAGCATCACCTACCTGCGGCCGGGCGTGGTCGGCACCACCCTGACCGCCCATGGACGGCAGGTGGCGCAGGCCGGGCGCAGCGGCGTCTATGAAGTGCGGATCACCGACCCGGCGGGCGAGACCATTGCCATCTTCCAGGGCCAGTCACGCGAGATCGGCGGCAGCGTCACCGCCACGGCCCCTTAGCCATGGCGGGCTGCCGCTCACTCCGGCCACGCCGCCCAGCCTTCTATTGCGCACCCTCGCCTGTTCCGGCTTGCGGGCAAGGTCACGGCCGATCCGGGTCGGCCGCCAATCCGGTGCTTGGGCTCCGTGTCGTCTGCTGCGCGACGCCGGCCAGAGCCAGGGTGCGCTCCAGCATCTGTCCATAGATGGGGCGCCCTCCCAGCCACTGGGCAACAAGGCTCGCGATCAGGCACGCGGTCAGCGTCGGCAGGGTGAGCGCATAGGAAGCGGTGAGTTCCATCACCAGCACCACGCCCACCGCCGGCGCGCGCACGGATGCGGTGAACAGCGCGGCCATGGCCACGATCCCGAAGGAGACAGGCGTCAGACCCATGCCGGAGAATGCCTCCGGCATGGCCATCTGCACGAGCTCGCCAAAGGCCAGCCCAAGGCAGGCAGCCAAGGCGAGGATGGGCGCGAAAATGCCGCCGGGTGTTCCGGTGGAATAGCTGCTGACCGAAGTGATGAAGCGGGCCGCCGCCAGCATCAGCAGCGCGGCTATGCCGGGGGTGACACGGGCTATCTCCGAAATGACACCTTCGCCGCCCGTGACGGTGCGGGGCGCGATGACCAGCAGCGCACCCACGACTAGGCCCACCAGGACAGGCCATGCATAGGGCGCCCGCTTCTGCCACGCGGCGGTCAAGTCGAGCATCTTCATGATGCTGAAATTGAACAGAACCCCCACGCCGCCCAGAACCGCCCCCAGCAGCCCGAATAGAGGCAGGGAAGCCAGCGCCGCCTGCCCGGCGGCCAGCGGCAGTTCCGGGCGCGTGCCGGAGATGAACTGGCTCATCGCCGTTCCGGCGATCGTGGCGGCGAAGACCCCCATGTAGGTCCGGAACGTGTAGGGAAACTGCTTCCGCGTTTCCTCGATGACGAAGAGCACGGCGGCCATGGGCGCATTGAAGGCGCAGGCGAGGCCCGCACCCGCACCCGCCGCCAGCAGCGCCTGCCGGTCGACGCCCTTCACGCCGAAGATGTCGGTGGCGATAAGTGCCGCCGAGCCGCCCATGTGAATGGTTGGACCTTCACGGCCTAGAACGTGGCCCGAGCCGATCGCCACAATGCCGGCCACGAATTTCACGGGCAGCACGCGTTCCCAACGCACATGCCTGACACCGGCGATGGCCCCCTCGATTTCGGGAACGCCGCTGCCACCGGCTTCTGGGGCGAAGCGGCGGGTGAGGAAGACGGCGAACACAGTGGCGGCCATGGTGACCAGGGCGCTCGCGCCGATCAGCCTCCAGCCTCCGACATGGCGCGCCAGCCAGTTCGGCCATTCGATGATCTGTTCGATCAAGAGGTGGAACAGCCCGCCGAACACCCCGGTGAGGACACCGGCAACAAGGGCGACAACAACGAAGCGCGCCTGTCGCCAGGGCGTATCGGGCTGGCCAGCGAGGTCCATAGGTCCTCTCCTTCTTGATGCAGCCCAGATGCCCGACCAGCGGGACTCGCAAACAGGCGCACCAAGGCCCTCAGCAGATGCGCTCCTCGGCGAGTGTAGTGGACCCCGTCGCCGGCCTGCCATGATTATGAGGTCGCCTGGATTCCCTGATGCTAGCGGCACCTGAGGCCAGGCAGGCGGCACCGGCCCCGCGACCGCCGGCGGCTTCTACCTCACCGCCGCGTTCGGCCGGCCGTCCAACGCGCCTTAGTCCAGCTGGAACTGCAGCCGCAGGGTGACCGCCTGGAAGCGGTGCGGGTCCTCGCCGCCCTTGATGCGGCCGTTCTGGTATTGCAGCAGCGCCCGCAGCGTCTCATGCGGCCACCAGCCCAGGCTGGCGGACCAGACATCCTGCTCCCCGCCATCGATATCGGCGCTGCGCAAATTCGCGTGGGAGAAGCGCCCGCCCAGCTCCAGCGAGCCCCACTCGCCGCGGGAGGGATCGAAGGGCTCGGGCTTCGGCGCGGCCCAGGCGGCATCCTCCGAACTCCACTGGCGCCGGGGGCCGAAGATCATCCAGGCCGCCTGGGCGTACCAGCCGCCGAACCAGGGGTTCTTGCCGTCCGTGCGGTCCACCGTGATGCGGTACCACTCGCCCGAGGCCCAGAAGGGCCCCGAGGCCACGCCCGCCTCGATGCCGCCGGAAGCCATGCCCTTGGCCTCGATGAAGCCGGTGCTGAGATAGGATTCCGGGGTGATCGTGTATTCTGGCGCATTGGACAGCTCGATGCCCGGCCGCTGCCCGTTCTCCTGCGGCGTACGGAAGCGCCAGAGGCCATCGAGGCCCAGGTGGATGGCCAGGTTTTCCTGCTGCACCACCAGCCCGGCGACGCGGCCCATCACCGCCCTCTCCCGCGCATCGTCGCCATAGCCGACGCGGGGGCCGGTGAAGGCGAAGCTGGCGAGGTAGCGGTCGCCCTGCGCCTGGATCTCCACGCCGGTGCGGCCGCCATCCACGATGGCGCCGGCGAGGTCAACGATCGCCGCCTTCTCCAGGAAGAGCGTAGCGGCCGAGCTTTGCGAATCCTCCATGGTCAGCGTCGGCTCGAAGGCGCCGGCGCGGATGCTGAAGGGCTTCAGGCCGGAATACTCGACCATCGCCTCATAAAGGCGGGACTGGCCCCAGCGCGGCCCATCGAAGCCCTCGCCGCCGAAATCCCAGATGAGGCCAACCGTGACGTCATGCGGCAGCTCCGCCTCGCCACCGAGGCGGAAGCGGCGCGCCTGCATGCCGCCGGCGGGTGCATCGGGCTTGCCGCCCCAGGTCTCGCCGAAATCGAACTGGCCATAGACATAAGGGCGCAGCATGACCTCGCCGAGCCGGATGCCGGCCTTGTCGGAGTCCTGGGCCTGGGCGGCGCTGCCCAGTGTGGCGGCCAGGGCCAGCACGGAAAGGGCGGGCCAGGAAAGGGTGCGTCGGCGCAGCGTCACGGCGGTTCTCATGATCCAGGGTCCGCCGGGGCCTTAGCGGGTGGAATGGCTCAGGCGAAGCCAAGCTCGCGCAGACGTGCGGCGACGCGCGCACTCTCGTCCAGCGGTGCCGCCGGGTGCGGCAGGCCAGGGGCCGGTAGGCGGCTGGCATAGCCGGCGGCGCAAAGGCTTTCGGCCAGCGCGGCATGGCGGCCGGGTGCCTCGCCCGCGATCAGCACGGGCCGGCCGGTGGCGCAGGCCTCGGAGAGCATGGACACACTGTCCGCCGTCACGATCACCGCATCCGCCCAGGCCAGGAAGCCCGCATAAGGGTTCGGCCCCGCGTCGCCCCAGCGGAACAGGCGATGCGGGCTGCCAGCGAGGTCGGCGGCGATGCGCGCCGTGGCCGCCGCCCCGGTGCGGCGGCTGGTGGTGGCCAGGATGGTGGCATCGGGGAAGTGGCGTCGGGCGGCAGGCACCAGGGCTGCGGCGGTGGCCATGTCCAACCCCTCCCCCCGCACCGGGCCGCCCACCAGCAGCGCCACGCGCGGGCCGGGCAGCGTGCCGAGTTCCGCCCATTCCGCCCGTGCCGCCGCCAGCCGCGCGGGAGAAACCCGGTGGGTGGCGCCCAGTATGGGCATGACATTGGCCGCCGGGGCCGGCGAATCGTGCCGCCCGACCACCAGCAGGTCGAATCGGGCTGCCCCGGCGCCGGGGCGCATGCAATGCACGGTGCGGGCGCCGCGCCGGCCGAGCCACAGCGCCACCGGCGCCGCGCGCCGCCCGGCGGAGATCACCAGCCTCGGCCAGGGCGGCACGATCCGCGCCCGCGCCTGGGGCGTCAGCCCCGCCAGGGTGGGCCAGGGCCAGGGCAGCTTGGCCAGCGGCCCCCATTCCAGCGTCACGGTGCGGAAGGGCGCCTCCAGCCGCTCGGCAATGCCCAGGGCCTGGGCCGCCGTGCCCGCGCGCGGGTCCGCCAGCACCCAAACGGGCGCCTCCATCATGGACGCGCCGCCATCAGGGCGTTACGAACGGCGCCAGAAGGAGAGCTTCCCGCCATGACCACCACGCATCTTTCAGACTGGGACCGCGACGCCGCGCTCACCACCGCCCGTATCCTGCTGGAGATCAAGGCGGTCAACTTCCGGCCGGAGGAGCCCTATACCTTCACCTCGGGCTGGAAGAGCCCGGTCTATATCGACTGCCGCAAGATCATCTCCTTCCCGCGCGCCCGCACCCGCATCTGCGACCTGGCCGTGGAGAAGATCAACCGCCACATCGGCTTCGAGAGCATCGAGGCCGTGACGGGCGGCGAGACCGCCGGCATCCCCTATGCCGCCTGGATCGCCGACCGCATGGCGGCGCCGATGTCCTATGTGCGCAAGAAGCCCAAGGGCTTCGGCAAGAACGCGCAGATTGAGGGCGACGTGCCCGAGGGCAAGCGCACCCTGCTGGTGGAGGACCTGACCACCGACGGCGGCAGCAAGATCCGCTTCGCCCAGGCGATGCGCGATGCCGGCGTGATCGTGGACCACACCTTCGTGGTCTTCTTCTACGGCGTCTTCCCCGGCGGGCAGGAGAAGTTGCAGCAAATCAACCTCAACCTGCTGCATCTGGCGACCTGGTGGGACGTTCTCGAAGTCTGCCGGGAACGCCCCTACTTCTCGGAAGGCGCGCTGAAGGAAGTGCGGAAGTTCCTGGAGGATCCGGTCAGCTGGAGCCGCGAGCGTGGCGGCGTCGGCAGCCTGGAAGAGGCTGAGGCCTACAAGGCCAAGGCCGGCTGAAGCGCCGGCCGGAGCTTCGGGTTCATCAGGGGGCGGCGTGCCATGAGGGTGCGCCGCCTGTTTTTTTGCCCTTGTTTGTAGCCTTTGCTACAGCCTCGGCACGGGACACGAGATGGATGCCTGTGGCACGGAGACCCGCCTGATGCTCGACCAGTCCTGCCCGCCGGCAGAGCTTCCGGCCGGGCGCCGGCATGACGCGGCCAGCCTGACCGGCACGCCCAACAGCCTGGGTGAGATCCACCGCACCGTCCGGATTCCCGCCGGCGCTTCCTGGCTGCGGCGGCTGCTGGCCTTCGTGGGGCCGGGCTACATGGTGGCGGTGGGCTACATGGACCCGGGCAACTGGGCCACTTCCATCGCGGGCGGCTCGGCCTTCGGCTACACGCTGCTCTCGGTCGCGCTGCTCTCATCCCTCATGGCCATGCTGTTGCAGGCCATCTGCGCCCGCATCGGCATCGCCTCCGGGCGGGACCTGGCGCAGCTCTGCCGCGAGCGCTTCCCGCGCTGGATGTCCTTTCCGCTCTGGCTGCTGGCCGAGGCCGCCATCTGCGCCACCGACCTCGCGGAGGTCATCGGCACCGCCATCGCGCTGCAACTGCTGTTCGGCCTGCCGCTGCTGGAAGGTGTGCTGCTGACGGTGCTGGATACGCTGCTGATCCTCTGGCTGCAGCACAAGGGCGTCCGCTGGCTGGAGTCCTTCGTCATCGGGCTGATTGCGCTGATCGCCTTCTGCTTCATCGCCCAGCTTGCCATGGCGGACCCGGTCTGGGGCGATGTGCTGCGCGGCTACCTGCCCTCGGCCTCCATCGTCACCAACAGCTCGCAGCTCTACCTGGCGCTGGGCATCCTGGGCGCCACGGTGATGCCGCATAACCTCTACCTGCACACCGCCATCGTGCAGTCCCGCGACACCGGGCGGGACGAATCAGGCAAGCGGGAGGCCATCCGCTTCGCCAGCATCGACAGCACGGTGGCGCTGGTCATCGCCCTGCTGATCAATTCCGCCATCCTGATCCTGGCGGCCGCTGCCTTCCATACGCGGGGCCATACCGAGGTGGCCGAGATCGGCGATGCCCATACCCTGCTGGCGCCGCTGCTGGGCACGGCGGCGCCGTTTCTCTTCGCCATCGCGCTGCTGGCCTGCGGGCTGAATTCCACCGTCACCGCCACCATCGCCGGGCAGGTGGTGATGGAAGGCTTCCTGCGCATCCGCCTGCGCCCGGCGCTGCGGCGGCTGGTGACGCGCATCATCGCCATTGTGCCGGCGGTGGTGGTCACCTGGATCTATGGCGAAAGCGGCACGGCGCAGCTTTTGGTGCTGTCTCAGGTCGTGCTCTCGCTGCAGCTGCCCTTCGCGGTGATCCCGCTGATGCTCTTCGCTGGCGACCGCAGGCGGCTCGGCACGCTGGTCACGCCCATGTGGCAGATGGCATTGGGCTGGGGCTCGGCGGCGCTGATCGTGGTGCTGAACGTGGTGCTGCTGAAGAACGCCTTCTTCTGACCGGCGGACGCGAAAAGGCCCCGGGGGCACACTCCCCGGGGCCTTCGCGCATCTGCCGCGATGCTGGTGCGTCAGCCGACGCTTTTCACGCCCCATTCGTCCTTCGCCTGGGCGGCGGTGCGGTTCAGCACGATCTTGCCGTCGCGCACGGCCTGGACGAGATCGAGATGCAGGTAGTGATGCTCACCACCGGCAGCCCGATCGGTCCGGGTCAGCTTGATGCGCTGGCCGTCAACATGATCGACCGTGCCGACATGCCCGCCGTCGGAACCAACGACTTCCATATGCGCGGCAATGGCGGAAGGATCCATGCCGTACTCCTTATCTGGTCTCCGGCGAAGGAAACCAGCCAGCCGGGGCGAGGTTGCGGTGCCCCATGCGAAGGAGAGTTCATCCCTGGCGTCTTTCGGCTCTACCGCGCCGCGGCATCAGCCTCCATCATCGGCCCATGCGCCATGCCCTTCTCGCCGCCCTCGCCCTTGCCGCCACCCCGGCGGCCGCCCAGCAGGCCCGCGACAGCCTGACCATCGGCATCACGCAGTACCCGGCCAACTTCCACCCGAATATCGAGGCCATGGCCGCCAAGGCCTATATCCTCGGCTTCGCGCTGCGGCCGGTGACGGCCTATGGCGAGGACTGGAAACTCGCCTGCATGAGCTGCGACACCCTGCCCTCGATCGAGAACGGGCAGGCGAAGCTGGAGCAGACGCCGGATGGCAAGCCCGGCATCCGCATCACCTGGCGGCTGAAGGAGGGCGAGAAGTGGGGCGACGGCACGCCCGTGACAGCCGAGGACATGCGCTTCGCCTGGGAAGCCGGCCGCGCCTTCGAGACCGGCTTCGGCCCGGCCGAGACCTATCGCTCGGCCTATGAATTCATTGTCGAGGATGCGCGCTCCTTCACCGTGCGCTTCGACAAGGTGACCTTCGACTTCGCCGGGCTGGGCCAGTTCCAGCCCCTGCCCGCCCGCATCGAGCGGCCGATCTGGGAGGCCGACAAGGCGGGCTACCGCACCCGCAGCGCCTATGAGACGGCCACCACCAACCCGGCGCTCTACGACGGCCCCTACCGCATCGCCGCCGTGCAGCCCGGCGCCGGCGTGACGCTGGAGCGCAATGCCCATTGGGCCGGTCCCGCCCCCGCCTTCAACCGCATCAACATCCGCACGGTGGAGAACACCGCCGCCATGGAGGCGCAGTTGCTGGCCGGGCAGGTGGACATGGTGGCCGGCGAGCTGGGCCTGCCGCTGGAACAGGCCGCGGCGCTGGAGAAGCGCAGCGGCGACCGCTTCCGGTTCTTCTATCGCCCCGGCCTGACCTACGAGCATATCGACCTGCGGCTGGACAACCCGGTGCTGGCCGACCGCCGGGTGCGGCAGGCGCTGCTGCTGGCCGCCGACCGGGCACAGATCGTCGCGCGGCTCTACGACGGAAGGCAGCCCGTGGCGCTGGGCAGCGTCCACCCCGACGACGTGATGTACGACAAGGACGCTCCCGCCTGGCCCTACGACCCCGCCCGTGCCAAGGCGCTGTTGGAGGAAGCCGGATGGCGCCCCGGCCCCGGCGGCATCCGGCGCAACGCGGCGGGCGAGACGCTCTCCTTCGACCTGATGACCACCGCCGGCAACCGGGCGCGGGAGCAGGTGCAGCAGATCCTGGCGGGCCAGTGGCGCGCGGTGGGCGTGGAGGCGCGTATCCGCAACGAACCGCCCCGCGTCTTCTTTGGTGAGACGGTGAGCCAGCGGAAGTTCACCGGCATGGCCATGTTCGCCTGGGTCAGCAGCCCGGAGAACGTGCCCCGCACCATCTTCCATTCGGATGAGATCCCCACCGCCGCCCGCAACTGGTCCGGCCAGAACTATGCGGGCTTCTCCAACCCCGAGGCCGACCGGCTGATCGAGGCCCTGCCGCTGGAACTGGACCCGGCCAGGCGCCGCCCGCTCTGGTCGCAGTTGCAGCGGCTGATCGCGACGGAACTGCCTTCCTTGCCGCTCTGGCACCGGGCCGATGCTCATGTCTGGCCGCGCTGGCTGGACGGCGTGCGCCCCACCGGCCATCAGAACTACTCCTCCCTCTGGGTCACGGAGTGGCGGGTGAAGCCTTGAGGCTGGCGCTGCTCCGCCTGCCGCAGATCGCGCTGACCCTGGCGCTGCTGTCGCTGGCAGCCTGGCTGGCGATCGGACTGATGCCGGGCGACCCGGCCTCCCTGGCGCTGATGTCCGACCCGCGCCTGACGCCAGAGGATGTCGCCCGCCTGCGCGCTCTGCACGGGCTCGACCGCCCCTTGATGGAGCGTTACCTCGCCTGGGCAATGGGCCTGCTGCGGGGGGAATTCGGCTATTCCCGCCTCTTCGCGCAGCCGGTGGTGGCGGTGCTCTGGCCGGCGCTGCGCTCCACCCTGGTGCTGGTGGGGCTGGCGGTGGCGGTGGCCGCTGTAGCAGGGGTAGCGCTGGGCGCGCTGGCGGCGCTGCGGCCGCGCGCGGGGGGCTTCGTGGATGCGCTGGCGCTGCTGGCGCAGGCCGTGCCCTCCTTCTGGCTCGGCATCCTGCTGATCATCCTCTTTGCCGTCACACTGGGCTGGCTGCCGGCGGGCGGCTTGCCCGGCGAGGGCCAGCCGGCCTGGGCCTTTCTGGTGCTGCCGGTGGCCACCATCGGCTTCGGCCAGATGGCTGCCTATGCCCGCCATTCCGCCGCCGCGCTGGGCGAGGCGCTGCGCCAGCCCTGGGCGCGGTCCGCCCGCGCGCGCGGCGCTTCCGACCAGCGGGTGCTGTGGCGCCACGCCCTGCCCAATGCCGGCGTGCCGCTGCTGACCCTGCTGGCGCTGGATGCCGGCAGCCTCGTCTCCGGCGCGCTGGTGACGGAAACGGTGTTTGCCCGCCCCGGCATGGGCAAGCTGCTCTACGACGCCGTGATGGGCAATGACTACAACCTCGCCCTGCTGGCGCTGCTGCTGGTGGCGCTGGTGACCATGCTGGCGACGCTCGCCGCCGATATCGCCCAGCGCTGGCTGGACCCGCGGCTGGAGGAGGCATGACCCGCCTGCGCCTCGGCCTGCTGATCCTGGCCCTGCTGGCCCTGGCCGCCCTGGGCGCGCCGCTGCTGCAAGGCTGGCTGGGGGCCGACCCGTTCCAGCCCGACCTCTTCGCCCGCTACGAGCCCGCCTCCGCCGCCCACCCCCTGGGCGCGGATGAACTGGGGCGCGACATCCTGCTGCGGCTGTTCTACGGCACCCGCGTTTCGCTGGCGGTGGGGCTGGCGGCGGCGCTGGCGGCCAGCGCGCTGGGCACCGCGCTGGGCCTGCTGGCCGCCTGGCGCGGCGGCTGGGTGGATGCACTGCTGATGCGCCTGGCCGATGGGCTGCTGGCCCTGCCCGCCCTGCCCCTGCTGGTGTTGCTGGCGGCGGTGGATCCGGCCCGCCTCGGCCTACCGCGCGGGGAAGCCTGGACGGATATGCTGCGCATCACCGTGATCCTGGTGATCTTCGGCTGGGTGGGCGTGGCGCGGCTGGCGCGGGCGGCGGCGCTCTCCGTGCTGGCCACCGACTATGTGCGCGCGGCGCGGGCCCTGGGCGTGACCGAGGCGCGGCTGCTGCGGCGCCATGTGCTGCCGGGCATCGCGGCGCCGGTGGCGGTTGCCACCTCGCTTGCCGTGGCAGGCGCCATCCTGGCGGAAAGCGTGCTGAGCTTCCTCGGCCTCGGCATCCAGCCGCCGGCGCCCTCCTGGGGCAATATGCTGGCCAATGCGCAGGAAGCGGTCTTCGCCGCGCCCATGGCGGCGGTCTGGCCGGGGCTGGCCATCCTGCTGGCCGTGGCGGGCTGCGGGCTGGTGGCCGATGGGGTGGCCAGGCGCGGCAGTTGACGCCGCCGCGCTGCCGTCCTCTGCTGCGCGCCGGAGTTTCGCCATGTCCAAGACCACCCGCGCCACGCAGGCGCTGCAGAAGGCGGGCATCGCCTTCACGCTGCACCCCTACGACTATGACCCGGCGGCCGAGAGCATCGGCCTGGCCGCCGCCACCGCGCTGGGCATCGAGCCGCGCGTGATGCTGAAGACCCTGATGGCCGAGGCCGATGGCAAGCCGGTCTGCGTCGTGCTGCCGGCGGACCGCGAGGTCAGCATGAAGCGGCTCGCCGCCCTCTTCGGCGCCAAGTCGGCGCAGATGATGAAGCCCGAGGCCGCCGAGCGCCTGACCGGCTACCATGTCGGCGGCATCAGCCCCTTCGGCCAGAAGCGCGCCGTGCCCACCGCCATCGAGGAAGCGGCGATGGCGGAGGAGAAGGTCTTCATCAATGCCGGCCAGCGCGGCCTGCTGCTGGCAGTGCGCCCACAGGATGCGCGGGATCTGCTACGCGCACGCATCGGGCCAGTGGTAGCATGAACGGCCGAGTCTCCGATTCGGCCACCACAGTGAGCAAGAGACCGCCTGCATGAAGGGCCTGCTGCAAGTCCTGGCCGTGATGATCGGCTTCCTGGTGGCCAGCGGAGAGATCGCGCGCCGCTGGGGGGATGCACATTTCATCCCGCTGGCGCTGGATGACCTTTGCGTCTCCGCCGCGCTGTTCTGGGCCGCCTGGCGCGCCCGCGATCATGGCCCGGCGCCGCTGGTGGCTGGCTGGGGGCTCTACAGCGGCCTGATGCTGATGCTGCTGATGGTGAATGCCAACTACCTGATCAACGACATGCCCAAGGCGGGCCGGGTCTTCTACAGCATCATCCTGGCCGCCATGCTGGGGCTGGGGCTCTGGGCCACCTGGCGCGCCCTCCGACTGACGGAGGAAGAAACGCGGCGCTAGGCCCAGGCTTCGAGCTTAAGCGTGTCGTTTTGGTAACAGTGAGGCAAAGTTCACGCAAAGAATATGCAAGAGGCGCAGCCTTTCTACTCCAGGTGCATTGGGTTTGTATAAGATGCGCCTGATCAGGAGAGCCGTTATGCCTCACGCTGAGACGATGCAGCCCTCCTGCGCCCGCTGCCGCAATACGGACGATTTCGACATTCCGATCTCGATGGCCTTTCAGCCCATCCTGCGTGCGCCGGTTCCAGGAACCCCCAGCCTCTTCGCCTATGAGGCTCTGGTGCGGGGGAAGGACGGCGCTGGCGCCGCCAGCGTGCTGGCGCGGGTAAACAGCAGCAACCGCTATGCCTTCGACCAGGCCTGCCGCGTGAAGGCCATCGAAATGGCGACCAAGCTGGACCTGCCCGCCACCGGCGCGCTGCTGTCCATCAATTTCCTGCCCAATGCGGTCTATGAGCCGCGCAATTGCATCCGCGCCACCCTGGCCGCCGCCCAGCGCACCGGCTTTCCGCTCTCCGCGCTGATGTTCGAGGTGACGGAACAGGAGCAGGTGGAGGACCCGGAGCACCTGCTGCATATCTTGAACACCTACCGGCAGATCGGCTTCCGCACCGCCATCGACGATTTCGGCGCCGGCTATTCCGGCCTCAGCCTGCTGGCGCGGTTCCAGCCGGATGTGGTGAAGCTGGACATGGGGCTGGTGCGCGGCGCGGACGCGGACCCCGCGCGTGTCATCATCCTGCGCCACACCGCCGCCATGTGCCGCGAGCTGGGCGTCACCCTGGTGGCCGAGGGCGTGGAAACCGCCGCCGAACTGGCCATGCTGCGCCGGCTCGGGATCGACATCTTCCAGGGCTACTACTTCGCGCGGCCGGGCTTCGAACACCTGCCGATGCCGCATCTGCCCTGCTGAACATCGTCGCTCCCCTGGCAAACCCGCCCTTCACGGTTTAATCCCTGGGCCGGACGCAGAACCCAGGAGAGACCCCGATGCCGCATCCCAGGCCTGTCATGCTCGTCGTCCTCGATGGCTGGGGCTGGCGGGAGGAAGCGGCCGACAATGCCGTGCGGCAGGCCAGAACCCCCTGCTTCGACGCGCTCTGGGCCGCCGGGCCACGCGCCTTCCTGCATACCAGCGGCCCGGATGTCGGCCTGCCGGAAGGCCAGATGGGCAATTCCGAGGTCGGGCACCTCAACCTCGGTGCCGGCCGCATCGTGATGCAGGACCTGCCGCGCATCGACCGCGCGGTGGCCGATGGCTCCCTGGCCCAGAACCCGGCCATCCAGGACCTGATCAGCAAGCTGAAGGCCAGCGGCGGCACGCTGCACCTGATGGGCCTGCTCTCCCCCGGCGGCGTCCACAGCCACCAGGACCACGCTCTGGCCCTGGCGAGGATCTTTGCCGGTGCCGGCATCCCCGTCGCCATCCATGCCTGGACCGACGGGCGCGACACGCCGCCCAAGGCCAGCCCCGACTTCCTGGCCCGCTTCGAGCCGCAACTGCCCGCCGGCGCCCGCATCGCCACGGTCTGCGGCCGCTACTTCGCCATGGACCGTGACAACCGCTGGGAACGCGTGAAGCAGGCCTGGGACGCCATGGTGCTCGGCCAGGGCGAGAAGGCCCCCACCGCCGCGGCCGCCATCGCCGCCGCCCATGCCGCAGGCAAGACCGACGAGTTCATCCCCGCCGCCAGCATCGGCGGCTATGCCGGCATGAAGGACGGCGACGCGCTGCTCTGCTTCAACTTCCGCGCCGACCGCGTGCGGCAGACCATGGCGGCGCTGCTCGACCCGGCCTTCACCGGCTTCCCGCGCCCCTTCATGCCGAAGCTGGTGGGCGCCGCCATGATGACCCACTATTCGGACCCGTTGACCGCGCTGATGGCCACGATCTTCCCGCCGCAGTCGATGCAGGAGATCCTGGGCGCCGTGGTCTCGGCCGCCGGCAAGACGCAGATGCGCATGGCGGAGACCGAGAAGTACCCGCACGTCACCTATTTCTTCAACGGCGGCGAGGAAACGCCCTTCCCGGGCGAGGAACGCACCATGGTCGCCTCCCCCAAGGTGGCCACCTACGACCTGCAGCCGGAGATGTCGGCACCCGAGCTGGCGGACAAGGCGGTGCAGGCCATCAACTCGGCCAAGTACGACCTGATCATCCTGAACTTCGCCAATGCCGACATGGTGGGCCATACCGGCAGCCTGGAAGCCGCCATCAAGGCCTGCGAGGCGGTGGATGCCGGCCTTTCCCGCATCGTCCAGGCGGTGCGCGCCCAGGGCGGCGCCCTGCTGGTGACGGCCGACCACGGCAATGCCGAGCTGATGCGCGACCCCAATACCGGCGGCCCCCACACCGCCCATACCACCAACCTGGTGCCGGTGGTGCTGGTGGGCGGCCCGGCGGGCGCGGTGCTGCATGAAGGCCGGCTGGCCGATGTGGCGCCGACCCTGCTGGCGCTGATGGGCCTGGCCCAGCCGGCCGCCATGACCGGGCGCAGCCTGATCGGAACCGGCGGATAGTGCGGCACCGGGGAAGCCTCTCGCGCCTGCTGCCAGCCGCCCTGCTGGGTGGGTTGGTCCTGGGCGCCGGCATTCCCCCGCTGGCCGCCCAGCAGCCCACCCAGCGCAGCCTGCGCGACGCCGAGCGCGTGGCGCGGGAAGCGCGTGAGGCCGCCGAGGCCGCGCGCAAGGCGGCCGAAGCCGCCCAGGCAGCCGAATTGGTGCTGGCCGAGCAGCGCGCCGCCGCCGGCCGCCGCGCCGTGGCCGCCGACGCGGCGCTGGATGCCGCCAGCGCCCGCGCCCGCGCCGCCGCCGCCGACCGGGACGCCGCCATCGAGGAGCTGAACCGCCAGACCGCCGCCATCGCGCCGCTGCTGCCGCTGATGACGCGCCTGGGCCTCTGGCCCGCCGAGACGCTGCTGGCCGTGCCCACCGACCCGGAAACCGCCCTGCGCGGCACGCTGGTGCTGCGCGGGCTGGCGCGGCAGGTGGCCGCGGAGGCCGCCGCCCTGCGCGCCGCGCAGCAGAAGGCCGCGACCGCCAGCGGCAAGGCCGAGCAGGAAGGCCGCGCTCTGGCCGAGGCGCGCGACGAGGCGCGTGCCGCCGCCGCCGAGGTGGAGGCCGCCCTGGCCGTGGCCCGCACCCACCGCACCGCCGCCCAGGCCGAGGCCGCAGCAGCCGCCAAGGAAGCCGCCGCCGCCGCCGCCCGCACCGCCGATATCCGCGGCGTACTGGAAAAGCTGGAGGAGGAGCGGAAGCGCGCCGAGGCCGAGGCCCGCGCCAGGGCCGCGCGGGAGCAGGCCGCCGCCGAGCGTGCCGCGCAGCGGGAAGCCGAGGCCCTGGCCGCCCGCCAGCGCGCCGCCCGCGACGCCGAGGCCCGCGCCGCCATCGAACGGGAGCGCGAGGCCCTGGCGACGCGCGAGACCGCCCGGCAGGAGGCCGCCGCCCGCGCCCCCACGCCGCCGCCGGAAACCCGGGGTGGCCGCGCCGTGCCGGTGGCCGGGCGCCTGACGCGCGATTTCGGCGATGCCGCCGCCGGCGGCCCGGCGCGTGGCCTGACCTATGCCGCCCCGCCCGGCGCCCGCGTGGTCAGCCCCTGCGGCGGCCGCGCCGTGTTCTCCGGCCCCTTCCGCTCCTATGGCCTGCTGCTGATCGTCGATTGCGGCAATGGCTACCACTTCGTGCTGGCCGGATTGGAGCGGCTCGATGCCGAAGCGGGGTCACGCCTTCTGGCGGGAGAGCCTGTGGGGGTTCTCGGCGGCGGTGATTCAGGCGAAGGTGGCAGGGCGTCGCTTTATGTGGAATTGCGGCGGAATGGCCAGGCGGTGGACCCCAAGGGTTGGTTCCGTGCCAGGAGCTGAGCCGGGAGGTGGCCGGATGCGGCCAGGCCTCACGTCTCGTATTGTAAAATCACGCGGCGCGGAGCCGGGAGTTGCTCTAAGCTTTTGTGTCTCCCGGTGGTGACGATAAGGATCGCGGACCGAATGAAGGGTCAGAGCATGAAGCCTGGTTTGCGTATGGCAGGTGTGGTGGTGGCGGCCTTCGCCGCAGGGGCCACGCTGGGGCCATGGGTGGCATCGCCCATCATGTCCGCCGTCGCGCAGGAGCGTGGCAGCAGCCGGGACGAAACCTACCGCCTGCTGAACCTCTTCGGTGAGGTCTTCGAGCGTGTGAAGGCCGATTACGTCACCCCCGTGGACGACCGCGAGGTGATCGAATCCGCCATCAACGGCATGCTGCAGGGCCTGGACCCGCATAGCAGCTACATGAATGCCCGCGCCTGGCGCGACATGCAGGTCTCGACGCGCGGCGAGTTCGGCGGCCTCGGCATCGAGGTCAGCCAGGAAGGCGGCTACGTCAAGGTCATCTCGCCCATCGACGACACCCCCGCCGCCCGCGCCGGCGTGAAGCCGGGCGACCTGATCACGCATCTCAACGGTGAATCCGTGCAGGGCCTGACGCTGCAGGAAGCCGTGGACAAGATGCGTGGCGAGCGTGGCAGCGCCATCAAGATCACCATCCGCCGCCCCGGCGCCGAAAGCCCGCTCGAGCTGTCCCTGACCCGCGAGGTGATCCGCCCGCAGGTGGCGCGCTTCCGGCTGGAGGGCAGCGACATCGGCTATGTCCGCCTCTCCTCCTTCAACGAGCAGACGGATGTGGCGCTGCGCAACGCCATCTCCACCATGCGCAAGCAGACCGGGGACAAGCTGCGCGGCATCATCCTCGACCTGCGCAGCAATCCGGGCGGCCTGCTGGACCAGGCGGTGCAGGTTTCCGACGACTTCCTGGAAAGGGGCGAGATCGTCTCCACCCGCGCACGCCGGCAGCAGGATTCGCAGCGCTGGAACGCCAAGCCGGGCGACATCACCGACAACCTGCATGTGGTGGTGCTGATCAACGGCGGCTCCGCCTCCGCCAGCGAGATCGTGGCCGGCGCGCTGCAGGACCATCGCCGCGCGGTGGTGATGGGCGCCAAGTCCTTCGGCAAGGGCAGCGTGCAGACCGTGATGCCCATCCCCGGCAACGGCGCCATCCGGCTGACCACGGCGCGCTACTACACGCCCTCCGGCCGCTCCATCCAGGGCCTGGGCATCACGCCGGATATCGAGGTTCTGGCTTCCAAGGAGGAATCCAACGCCCCGCTGCGTGACCGCGAGGCCGACCTCCGTAAGTCGCTCCGCAATGACAACGACACGCATGTGGTGCCGCCCCTGCCGCCGCTGAACCTGCCGGCCGGGCTGGTGGATCGGGTGCAGAAGCTGCCGCCCGAAGGCGCGCCGGCCTTCGACCCCACCAAGCCCGAAACCGACTTCCAGCTGCAGCAGGCCACCAGCTTCCTGCGCGCCTGGACGGCGGCCGAGCCACAGCGCCGCGCCGCGCGCTGACAAAAGGCATGATGCGGCCAGCGGTCCGCCCAGGCCGGAACCTGTGGCGAGCCCTGGCGGCCTTCTGGATCCTGGTGGCGCTGGGGGCCGGAACCACGGTGGCGGTTCTGGCCTGGCTCGGCGCCCCGCCGGTTCTGGCACCGCGCGCGCTGGTGTTACCCTCCGAGCCGGTCACGCAGCCCGCCCCGCCTGCCCCTGCCGCCACCGAAGCGGCGCCAGCCACCCCGGACCAGGCGGAGGCCCAGCCGCCCGCCGTGGCGGCAGCCCCCGCCTCGCCCCCCGCGCCGCTGGCGCTGCCTGAGGCACCGGAACCGCCGCCCCTGCCCAGTGACGAGGCCGAGGCGGCCAGCCTGCTCCCCATTCCGCCGCCGGACCCGGCGCTGCTGGAACCCGGTCCCCATGGCCTCCTGCCGCGCATCGGTGCCGATGGCCGGCAACCACGCCTGGCCTATGCCCGGCATTTCGATCGCACCGACACCCGCCCCCGCGTGGCCCTGGTGATCCCCGGCGCCTCCGAGGCCGCGCTGCCCCGCCTACCCGCTGCCGTGGCCCTGGCGCTGCCGCAGGCCTCCGCGGCCTTGCTCGATGCCGCCCGTGCGCGCGGGGTGGAGACCGTGTTGCTGCTGCCTCCCAACCTGGAGGCGCCCGAGGCCGTGCTGGGCCGCTTCGCCGGCTATGTCGGCGTGATGGGCGCGGTGGAACCCGATCTGCAAAGCGCCTTCGCCGAGCGCGGCCTGCTGGTGCTGGACCCGCGCCCCGGTGCCCCGGCGCCCAGTCGTGCCTGGGGCCGCGCCGCCGACCTGCTGCTGGAGAATGCGCCCACGCGGGGTGAGATCGACCGCCAACTGGCGCAGCTGGAACGGCTGGCGCGGGACCGGGGCTCCGCCCTGGGCCTGCTGCCGGACGCGCAGCCGCTGATGGTGGCGCGCATCGCCGCCTGGGCGGCAGACCTGCCGCAACGGGGGCTTGTGCTGGCGCCCGTCAGCGCCATGATCCGCCGTCCCAGCAGCGCCGAAAGGTAAGCCCGCCCCATGTCCGACCTGCCGTACCGCCGCAATGTCGGCGCCGCGCTGTTCAACCGCGCCGGGAAGGTATTGATCGCCCGCCGCGCGGATCTCGGAAAGGGTGCCACCGCCGCCTGGCAGCTCCCGCAGGGCGGGCTGGACGAGGGCGAGGACCCCCGCGCCGCCGTGCTGCGCGAATTGTTCGAGGAGATCGGCACCGCCAAGGCCGAGATCATGGGCGAGGTGGCGGACTGGCTGCACTACGACCTGCCGGCCGAACTGATCGGCCATGCCCTGGGCGGCCGCTATCGCGGCCAGACCCAGAAGTGGTTCGCCCTGCGCTTCACGGGCGAGGACAGCGAGATCCGCCTGGACCTGGACCCGCACCCGGAATTCGACGCCTGGCGCTGGGCGGACCTGTCCGAGCTGCCCGCCATCGCCGTCTCCTTCCGCCGGGAGATCTACAACCGGCTGACGCGGGAATTCGCCCGCTTCGCGGTGCCGGCGGCCTAGCGGCTGCCGCGCGCCAGCCGCCGCAAGGCCGTGGTGGCGGGGCGGCTGCCCTCGCCCACATAGCCCTCGTGGTATTCCTCGATCTTCGCCGGGTCGTAGAGATAGTTCACCATGAAGCCGAGGCTTTCCTTCAGCCCCTTCTCCGACGTGTCGCCGCGCCAGTTCACCCGCTCGACCCGCGCGCCGTTGGAGAGGTGGAAATGCCCCACCGGGTCGCGCGCCCGGCGGCCATCCTTGCCGGTCTCCAGCACCAGGTAGCGGGCGCAGAGGCGGGTCAGCACCGGCTCCGCCTTGCCGATCCAGGGCAGCGCCAGCGGGCGGCGCGCCGCCAGCACCAGCGCGATGGCGGCATTGCCGTCCGGCGTGCCGGCGGCCTCGGTCAGGGACTTGGCTTCCTCCTCCGTCAACAGGTCCGGCGCGTCCTTCTGCTCCTCCAGCCAGCGGCGGAAGCCGGGGATGGGCGAGAGGGTGGAGAAGGTCTTGAGGCCGCGCAGTTCCTCCGCCAGCAACGTCACCACGCGCTTGATCAGCGAATTGCCGAAGGAGATGCCATCCAGCCCGCGCTGGCAGTTGTTGATGGAATAGAAGATGGCGGTATCCGCCATGCGCGGGTCCAGCACCGGCGCCTTTTCGTCCAGCAGCTTCTGCACGGAGCCTGAAAGCCCCTGCACCAGCGCCACTTCCACGAAGATCAGCGGCTCCTCCGGCATGCGGGGATGGAAGAAGGCGTAGCAGCGGCGGTCGGAATCCAGCCGGTTCTTCAGGTCGCGCCAGGTGCGGATCTTATGGACGGCCTCATAGCCCACCAGCTTCTCCAGCAGCGCGGCGGGGGAGGACCAGTCGATCCGCCGCAGTTCCAGGAAGCCGAGGTCGAACCAGTTGGCCAGCAGCCCCCGCATGTCGCGTTCCAGCGCCTGCAGCATGGGGTCATGGCCCATCAGCAGCATCAGGTCGGCGCGCATGTCCACCAGGAACTTCATGCCGTCCGGGATGGTGGTGAACTGGGTCAGCAGCTTCAGGCGCGGCGGCTCCAGCGCCTGCCGCAGCTTCGCCTTGGCGGCGGCGCGGCTGGCGGTGTCCTGCGCCGCGCTGACGGCACCCATCGCGGCTTCCACCGCCTTGAAGTCGGAGTCGAAGCCGGCCAGGGCCTGGAAGAAGGCCAGCTTGTCCACGGCTTCCGGCGCGGTCTGGTAGGACTGCGCCAGCCCGGCGGCGCGGGCGCGGGCCGAGACCTCGCCGCCGCGCGCTTCCAGGCAGGCGCGCATCCGCCCCTCCCAGGAGGCATCGGCGGTGGGCGACCCGACCGAGGCCGCCATGTCCCGCCACAGCAGGGATACGCGCTTCCAGGCCCGATCGAATAACCCGACTTCAGCGACAGCGACGTCTGACATCTGAACCCCCTTCGGCACCGGGCGTCCCGCCACGGCGCTGAAACCTGGAGAAACATCTAGTGAGCATCCTGCCGGAAGCCAGGTTCTTCCGGAAGGGGTCACGTGCTCCAGCGTGACAAATCTCCCGGTGCAGGAACCGTCCTGCCGCCGAAGATGTCCGCCGCGTTACTTCTGCGCGACGTGTTGCAGGCCAGGGCCGGGCTTTCGCGCGGCGGAATTCAGGGCCGTGGGCGGCAGGCGCAGCGTGACGAACTGGCCGAAGCCTGGCATGGCATACCAACTCTCGATGCCGAGGCCGGCGGTCGGCAGTTGGTCCACCACCCCTTCCCGCAGCAATGTCTCAGCGATCTGCTCGTGTGTCGCCGCCTCTCCCGCCGGCAGGAAGAGGCTGACCAGCACACTGCCGTCGCTCCGCGCGAGGGCAGGCGCCTCGGCCCGTGCCGGCAGGGTCAGCACCAGCAAGAGGGCCAGCACCAGGTGCCGCAGTTCCGGCAGCCGTCGGGGCGGCTGGCGGAAGATCGGCCGGGTTCGACGCCGCAGCATGGGTCTCCTCCTCCGCCATCCACGATGATCGTGAAACGACAGCAGGCGGGCGGCCGTTGCGCGCGATTGTTCAGCGCGTGGCGGCGATCCAGGCGGCGCGCAGCTGCGGCAGCAGATCCTCGGCCACCAGCGGCGTGCCGGGGGCGGCACCGGCCAGGGCCAGGGTGGCGGCCTGCCCGTGCAGCCAGGCGGCGGCGCAGGCGGCCTCGAAAGGCGGCAGGCGCTGCGCCAGCAGGCCGCCGGCCAGCCCGGCCAGCACGTCGCCGCTGCCGGCGGTGGCCAGGGCGGGCGGGGCATTGTGGTTGATGGCGGCCCGCCCGTCCGGCGCGGCGATGATGCTGTCCGAGCCCTTCAGCACCACCACCGCCCCGGTCACGGCGGCGGCCATGCGCGCGGCGGCCAGCCGGTCCCGCCGCAGGGCACCGAAGACCTTGGCGAACTCGCCGGCATGCGGGGTCAGGATCGCGGCACCCTGCAGGGTATGCGGTTGGCCGGCGGCGGCGGTCAGCGCGCCGCCATCGGCCACCACGCCGCGCCCGGCCTCCACCGCGCGGCGCAGCAATGCCAGGGTTTCCGGCCGGGGCGGCAGGCCGGGGCCGAGCACCCAGACATTGCGGCGCTCATCGGCCAGCAGGTCCTCGGGCGGTGGGGCGGCCACCAGCAGGCCGGGCTCGCCCTGGCGGAACAGGGTGGCGGTGGCCGCGTCCTCGGCCGCCAGGGTGACAAGGCCGGCGCCGATGCGGCGCGCCGCCATGGCCGCCAGCCGCGCCGCGCCCGGCATGGCGGCGCCCCCGGGAATGGTGACATGGCCATGGCTGAACTTGTGGTCCTGCGCGCCACGTTCCGGCAGGCGCCACAGGCCCGGCGCGTTGCGGAAGGCGCGGGCTTCGATGCTGTTCAGGGCGGCTTCCGGCAGGCCGATATCCGCCAGCACCACCTCCCCGCACAATGCGCGCCCGGGCAGCAGCAGGTGGCCGGGCTTCAGCCGGCCGAAGGTGACCGTCAGCGCCGCCTGGGGGGCGAAGCCGCGCGGCTGGCCGGTGGCGCCATCCAGGCCGGACGGCACGTCCACCGCCACCAGCGGCACCCGCACCGCCTGCAATGCCGCGGCGGCGGACCCATCCAGGTCCCGCGACAGGCCGGCGCCGAAGAGCGCATCTACCACCAGTTGCGCCCGTGCCAGGGTTTCCGGCGTGAAGGGCAGCACCGGCCCGCGCCATTCGGCGGCGGCCAGGGCGGCATCGCTGCCGGGGCGCGGCGGCGCCAGCGCGGCGACGGACACCGGCCAGCCTTCCCGCTCCAGCAGCCGCGCCACCACGTAGCCGTCGCCGCCATTGTTGCCGGGGCCGGCCAGCACCAGCAGGCGGCAGGGCCGGAAGCGCCGGCGCAGCACCCGCGCCACGGCGGCGCCGGCCGCGTGCATCAGCGCCAGGCCGGAAGCGCCGCCGGCGATGGCGGCACGGTCCACCCGAGCCATCTCATCCGGCGTGAGGAGGGAGAGCGTCGGAGGCGGCGGCGTCATGCCGCAAGGCTAGCGTATCGGCGCCGTTTGGCCAGCAAACAGCTTGGCGAGACAAGGCAATGCCGAAGGAGAAGGCATCCCGCCCTCCCGGCAGGCAAAGGCGCGGCTCACGTGGCGCAACAAGCGCCATTTCCTGGTTCCAGGGCCTGCCTTGCCGCTTGCCTGCCGGCCGCCGCAGCCGCCAGTTTGCCGCATCGGCACCCAGGGCGGGCAGAGGGGTTGGCATGGCGGCGGAGCGGCCTTTCGTCGAGATCGACGAAGTCTCGATGCGTTACGGCGGCGCGGACGGGACACTGGCGTTGCAGGACGCCACCCTCTCCGTCGCGCGGGGCGAGTTCGTCGCGGTGGTGGGCCCTTCTGGCTGCGGCAAATCAACGCTGATGCGGCTGGTGACGGGTCTCTGGCCTTCCTCCGCCGGCAGCGTGATCGTGGCGGGGCGGGAGGTGGACAGGCCGCTCTCCATCGCCGGCATGGCCTTCCAGAACCCCACGCTGCTGCCCTGGCGCACCATCCTGGACAACGTGATGCTGCCGCTGGAGGTGGTGGAGCCGCACCGCCGCCAGCTTCGCGCCCAGCGCGCCATGTATGAGGAAAAGGCGCGCAAGCTGCTGGCCATGGTCGGGCTGGCGGGTTTCGAGAAGAAGTTCGCCTACCAGCTTTCCGGCGGCATGCAGCAGCGCGCCAGCCTTTGCCGCGCGCTGATCCATGACCCGCAATTGCTGATGCTGGACGAGCCCTTCGGCGCCTTGGACATCTTCACGCGCGAGGACCTGTGGGAACAGTTGCAGAATGTCTGCGAGACCTTGAAGCCCACCGTCATCCTGGTCACGCATGACCTGAAGGAAGCCGTTTATCTGGCGGACCGGGTGCTGGTCATGTCCTCCCGTCCCGGGCGCATCCTGGCGGAGCGGCGCATCCCCTTCCCGCGCCCCCGCCTGTTGAACGACACCTACAGGCCCGAGTTCCAGGCCATGGTGCATGAGCTGCGCGACCATATCAGCGCCGCCCGCCGGGGTGAGGAGATCCTCGATGCCGTCTGACACCGCCCTGCCCGCGCCCGCCACGCTGCGCAAGGGCGAGGCCAATGCCCGCCGGGTGGAGGCGCTGGTTCTCGCCGCCCGCCGCCGGCGCCGGCTGCAGAAGCTGCTGCCCTGGCTGATCATCCTGGCCAGCTTCCTGGTCTGGGAAGTCCTTGTGCGCGCGATGCAGGTGCCTGCCTTCGTGCTGCCCGCGCCCTCCGCCATCGGCGCGAGCATGGTGAAGTGGTGGTGGCCGCTGCTGGACAATGCCTGGCAGACGCTGCTGACCACGCTGGTGGGCTTCGCCCTGGCCATTGTCTTCGGGCTGGCGCTGGGGGTGGCGATCGGCTCCTCCACCCTGCTCTACCACGGGCTCTATCCGCTGCTGATCGGCTTCAACTCGGTGCCCAAGGTGGCGGTGGTGCCGATCCTGGTCATCTGGTTTGGCATCGGCACGGTGCCCGCCATCATCACCGCCTTCCTGATCTCCTTCTTCCCCATCGTGGTGAATGTCGCGACCGGCATCGCCACGGTGGAGCCGGAACTGCGGGACGTGCTGCGCGCCCTCGGCGCCCGGCCCAGCGACATCATCCGCAAGGTCGGGCTGCCGCGCGCCATGCCCTATTTCTTCGCCTCGCTGAAGATCGCCATCACGGTAGCCTTCGTCGGCTCCATCATGGCGGAAACGGTGGCCGCCAATAAGGGCATCGGCCACCTGATGATCCTGGCTTCCTCCCGCTTCGACGTGCCGCTGGTCTTCGCCGGCCTCATCGTCACCGGCGTCATGGGCGTGCTGATGTATGCCTTGGCCGTGGCTATTGAGGAGCGAACCACAGGCTGGGCCATGCGCGGGCAGGTAGAGCAGAACGTCACGCCGCTCACCGGAGGTTGACCCGGAATCAGGCCGAATCTAGCGTCGGTAAGCCATCTCGGCATCGATATGTGTTGCGGGGGCCTGTCCGCCGGGCCATTCCAGACCAGCGCCGGGCAGAAGACCCGGGCACCGCTTCCCTGGCCGGGAAGCGCCCGCCTTGCCTCATTCGTCGGGCCATGGTCCCGCACCGGTTGCCGCGGGACCAGCGCGGCACCCGCCCCTCGGGGAAGCAAGGCGCCATCTGGAACCAGGCGCCGGAACAGCGGCGCCGCACGGCACGGATAAAAAGCCTTTGGCCCTTTCCTCGACTGCCAGGACCCTGATTTTCAGTGACAGCTACACCTGGAACGGCGGTTCGCATCAGCCCAGCCTTGTCACCTACAGCTTTGCCAATGCCGCTACTGGCCCGAACGGCACGACCGCCCCATCCACCCCATGGGCACCGTTCAACGACGCACAGCAGGCGGCGGCACGGCAGGCGGTGGAAACCTGGGGCAGCGTCTCCGGCATCCAGTTCGTCGAGGTGCCGGATACCGTCCAGGGCGCCGGCATCGACCTGCGCTTCCAGATGACCCGGCTGGAGCCGGGATATGCGGGCATGACCTATTACCCGCAGCTTGGCGATGTCAGCCTCAACATCGACCTCTACAGCAATGACGCCCTGGCGCGCGGCAGCTACGGCTATCTCGTGCTGCTGCACGAGATCGGGCATGGGCTGGGCCTGAAGCACCCCTTCGACAACAGCCCCACGCTGCCCGATGCGCAGGACAATTTCGACACCACGGTGATGTCCTACCCCAAGCAGGGCTTCGGCACGCCGGACAGCCTGCGCGCCGCCGATGTCGAGGCGATCCAGTACCTCTACGGCACGCAGCAGGACGGTGATAACTTCTCCATCCACTGGAGTTGGGACGCGGCGCTGGGCGGCATCCGTCACCAGGGCAATGACAGCGCGCAGACCATCGAGGGCACGGCGCTGCGCGATGTCATCTTCGGCCTCGGCGGCGATGACACCCTGCTGGGCCATGGGGGCAATGACGTTCTCTACGGCGGCGCCGGCACCAACCGGGTGAACGGCGGCAGCGGCATCGACACCATGGGCACCGACCTCTTCCGCCAGCAGGTGACCCTGACCTACGGAAGCTGGTCCTATCAGTCGGACCTCGACCACAAGAGCATCAGCGCCATCCTGGCCGGCGGAAACGAGAGAACCACCGGCAATGATATCGAGGTCATGGCCTTCTTCGATGGCCGGCTGGTCTTCGACGGCAATGACCCGGCGGCACAGGTGATGCGGCTCTACCAGGCCGCACTGGGGCGCCTGCCCGACCCGGTCGGGCGCGATTCCTGGACCGACAGCCTGGCGCAGGGCGCCGCGCTGACCTCCCTGGCCCAGGGCTTCCTGGACAGCCAGGAATTCCAGAGCCGCTACGGCGCGCTGGACAATGCCGGCTTCGTGGCGCGCACCTACCAGCTCGCGCTGGGCCGCGACCCGGACGCACAGGGCATGTCCTCCTGGCTGGCGAGGCTGGATGGCGGCATGAGTCGGGCCGAGTTGCTGCAGGGCTTCAGCGAAAGCGTCGAGAATCGTGGCCGCACCGATGGCGTGCTCTCCCAGGGCCTTTGGGACGCCGACCGTCAGGTGGCGGATATCGCCCGGCTTTACCAGGCGGCGTTGGGCCGTGCTCCGGATGCGGACGGGCTCCGCTTCTGGGACGGCAAGGCCGATGCCGGTGAGAGCTTGGCGCAGATCGCCGACCAGATCACCCAGAGCAATGAATTCAGCCTGCGCTTCCCCAATGTCTCGGACGCCGATTTCGTGCGGCTGGTCTACCAGAACACCCTCGGCCGCCCCGCCGATGCGATGGGCGAGGCCTTCTGGCTGGACCACATGGCGCATGACATGACGCGCAGCCAAGTGGTGACAAACTTCGCCAGCAGCACCGAGTTCCTGCAGGTCAGCCACAGCCTGACGGAGAACGGCATCACCTTCGCCTAGCAATAATGCGGCATTCGCTTCTCGTGGAAGCTTTCCACAAAAATGAGAAGCGACCGATGATGCCCTTACTGCCTCCCTGCTCGCTGGCCCCGCCTTCACCTGAAAGGGCGGGGCGGGTACCCCGGTGCTCCTCGGCTTCTCTTTCGCACAGGATGGGTTGAACGCCGGCACGTGCATGCTGCACTAGGCTGCCTGGGCCGCCTTCCCCCAGTCCAGATGGCTGGAACACGCTAAGCTTTGGCAGCTTAGAGCGAAAACAAAGGTCACCGCTTCCCCGAGGCAGCGGACACTTTGGGTGCTGCCGGCATCGATCTGCGCTTCCTGCTGGATATGCTGAAGCTCTGGTACAGCAACGGATGCGCCAACCTGCCGCCCGAGAGCGGCATCGCCCTTCACCTGCAGATCTTCGGCGGCGATGGCCTAGCCGTCGGATGGCATGAAGGGGACGCCCATCCCACGATCCTGGCCTTCTGCGCATCTGTGCGGTGCCGCAAGAACATTGTTGTGCTCAAGCCCCGCAGACAGGGCGCGGACATCGTGCCACATCATCGCATGGTAGAGCGGCGCCCGTGCCGCCGGACGAAACGGAATCCTCGGATGTTCATCGACTTGGCGGATATGCTCGTCCACTGCGTGGTGGAAGGGCCGGACACGGCGCCCCCCTTGCTGCTGCTGCATTCCATCGGAACCACACAGAATATCTGGGACGCGCAGGCCCAAGCCCTGGCCGGCCGCTTCCGCGTTATTCGCCCGGACCTGCGAGGCCATGGGCTGAGCAGCGTCACACCCGGCGATTACACCATGCGGCAACTGGCCGGGGATGCGCTGGCGCTGCTGGATGCCCTGGGCATCGAGAAGGCGCATGTGGCCGGCACCTCCATTGGCGGTCGCATCGCGCAGCAGGTGGCGGTGGAGGCGCCGGAGCGGGTGCTCTCCCTCTGCCTGCTGAACACCGCGCTGGAATTTCCCTCCCCCGCCATCTGGCAGGTGCGGATCGACGAGGTGCGGCGGGACGGCACGCAGGTGCTGGCCGATGCGGTGATGCCGCGCTGGGTGGTGGATACCGCCCTGCCCTCCTCCCGCGGCCTGCGCTGGATGCTGCTGCGCACCGACAAGACCGGCTATGCCGGCGCCGCCTGCGCCCTGCGCGATGCCACCGCCGCCGATGTCGCGGGGCGCATCCAGCCCCCCTGCACCGTCATTGCCGGGGAACGCGACCCGGCAGCCCCGGCCGAGGCCGTGGCGGCACTCCAGGCCGCCATCCCGGGCGCGGAACTGGTGGTGCTGCCCGGCGCCGGCCACATCACCACCTATGAATTCGCCGATGCCGTGACAGCGCAGATGCTGGCGCATTTCGACCGCCTCGGCATCGGCTGAGGCACAAAAAAAGCGGGGGTCCCGAAGGGCCCCCGCTCCCGTCTTCTACAAACCCGGCCTGATCAGGCGGCGCGCAGCGCACGCGGCAGGTCGGCCACGGCCTTGTCGATCAGCGCGGCATCAGCCTTCGCATCCAGCTTCTCCCGGATCACGCTCCGGGCAGCGGCAGCGGCGATATCGGCGGCGGCATTGCGGACCTCGGCCAGGGCGCCGGCCTCGGCGGCATGGATGCGGTCCATCGCCATCCGCTCGCGGCGCTTGGCGGAGGCTTCGGCCTCGGCGGCCGTGGCAGCCGCCACGCGCTCGGCCTCGACCTTGGCCTGGGCCACGGTCTGCTCAGCCTCAAGCAAGGCAGCCTTACGGTCGGCCTCGGCCTGGCGCAGCATGGCCTCGGCCTCGGTGCGCAGGCGGGCGGCCTCGTCCAGGTCGCTGCGGATCTGGGCGCCGCGGGCGTCCAGCATGGCCGAGAGCTTCTTCCACATCGTGCGGCCCAGCAGGGCCACGAAGATGACGAAGGAGACAGCGACCCAGAAGGTCGGGTTCAGCCAGAAATGTTCGTAATGGTGCATCGTGGCCTCCCCTTACGCCCGGCCCTGCGCGGCCAGCTCGCGGCCCACGGCAGCCTGCACGGCGGCGGGCTCGTTCAGGCCGGTCAGGCGCTGCACCAGCGCATCGGTGGTATCGGTCGCGACCTCACGCAGCGCGCCCATGGCGGCGTCGCGGGCGGCGTTGATGCGCGCCTCGGCGGCGGCGATCTGCTCGTTCAGCTTGGCGTTCAGCGCGGCGGTCTTGCCGGCGGCATCGGCCTGCGCAGAGGCCAGGGCCTCGGCGATCGCGGCCTGCGCCTCGGTGCGGGACCGGGCGGTGGCAACGCGGTGTGCTTCCAGCGCGGCATCGGCATCGGCCTTGGCGGCGCGGGCGGCTTCCAGGTCGCCCTGGATACGGGCACGGCGGTTCTCCAGCACGCTGTCGAAGCGCGGCAGGACCACATGCGCCAGCACGTAGTAGAGGACGCCGAAGATGATCAGCAGCCAGACCACCTGCGCCAGCATCAGCGGATTGCTGAAATCCAGCTGCGGCATGCCACCCGAGGCTTCGGCGGCTGCAGTGGAGCGGGCCTCCAGGGCGCCGTCGGTGATCGGCTGCGCAAAGGCGCCGACATTGACCAGCAAGGCGGCCATCATCCCGGCGAGGGTAACCGGCTTCATCATCTGCATCCCTGTTATTCTACGGCCTGAAGGCATCGGGCGCGGTGTCGCCACCGCGCCCGACAGGATCAGGTGAACAGGATCAGGAAGGCGATCAGCAGGGCGAACAGCGCGACCGCTTCCGTCAGGGCGAAGCCCAGGATGCCGATGGGGAACACGGTGTCGCGCGAGGCCGGGTTGCGGGCAACGGACGCGATCAGCGTGGAGAAGATGTTGCCGAGCGCGAGGCCGACGCCGAACAGGGCCAGCACGGCGATGCCGGCGCCGATTGCCTTAGCAGCGAGAACGATTTCCATCAGAAGTATCCCTTCGAAAGACCTGAAGTGGTCGGTGTGTCCGCGACGCGCGGGTCTGTAAAGCCGTGGCCCCTTTGTGAGGACTGACCCCGATCAGTGCAGGTGGACCGCGTCGTGCAGGTAGATGCTGGCCAGGATGGCGAAGACGTAGGCCTGCAGGAAGGCCACGAGCAGCTCAAACCCGATCAGAAGGACATTCACGCCAAGGGGCAGCACCGCGACCAGCGGACCCACCGCGCCCAGGCCACCCAGCAGCACCACGAAGGTGGCGAAGACCTTCAGCAGCACGTGGCCGGCGACCATGTTGGCGAAAAGACGGACGGAAAGGCTGATCGGGCGCGAGAGGTAGGAGACCACCTCGACCGGCACGATGATCGGCGCCAGCCAGAGCGGCGCGCCTTCCGGGAAGAAATAGCCGAAGAACTTCTTGCCGTGCAGCACCAGGGCCACGACGGTCGTGACCACGAACACGATGGCGGCCAGCGTGAAGGTGACGGCGATGTGGCTGGTATAGGTGAAGGCGTAGGGCAGCAGGCCGATCACGTTGCCGAACAGCACGAACATGAACAGCGTGAACACGAAGGGGAAGTACCGCTTGCCCTCGTGGCCCACCTGGCCTGTCACCAGGTTCTCCAGGAACTCGTAGAACATCTCGGCCATGGACTGCAGGCGGCCGGGCACCACGGCGCGCGGGGCGATGCCCCAGGCCATGATGCCGATGATCACCACCGCAGCCGCCAGCATGTGGGCGTTCGACTGAGTGAAGTTCACCGCGGCACCAATCGGCCCGAAGGCGTGGTGGAGCTCGAACTGGCTCAGCGCGTCGATCGTCTTGCCTTCGGCGGCCACGGCGGCTCTCCCGTTATTCCGGTATCTGCGGGCGGAGTGTCAGCGGGCGCCGCTGCGGGGGTTGAACAGCCGATAGACGTTCAGCACCCCTGCGGCACCGCCCACCACGAAGAAGACCAGGAAGAGCCAGGGAAAGCTGCCAAGCCACCAGTCGAGCAACCAGCCCAGACCGGCACCCGCGATCAGGGCCGAGACAACCTCGACCCCGGCCCGAAGCCCGATCCGCCAGGGACCGCCCGGAAGGCCGCCGCTGGCTGCTGTGTTTGGCGCCTTCTCCAGTCCCTGCTTCTGCCGGGCCTGGCGCAACCGCCGCTCGAAATCGTTCTGCTCGCTCACCCTTGCTCCCGCGGAATCCCCCGCCGGCAGGCACGGCGGCTCGTAGGGCTGGGTTAAATTCATGTCAAGTGTGCGTGGCAGCCCCGCGCCCGTCGTCGCGCCGCCAAGGCAACTGCGAGGGCCTCGCCACGTTCCCGTGAGCTTGTCCTTCAGTCAGTAATGTTTCTGTATCGGAATCAAATTTTATATTCGAATAAGGCAGCGATGCCGCTGGCCCTCCGGCGGCATGTCGCTGTGCAGAACAGCTGACGGAGAGAAACATCCATGAGAGCCCTTGGCATGGCGGCGATCCTCGCCGCTTTTTTCTTGGCGGGCGGCTCAGCCCGCGCGACGCTGATAGACTTCGATTCGCAGGGCCTGACAGGACCCAGCATCTTCGCGGCGGCCTCGCCCTCCTCAGGGCCGCTGGCCGTGGCGACTGGTGACGGAACGGTCACCTTCTCGGGCGGCGTGGTCCTCGAGAACACCACCTTCCTCCCCGCCAACCAGACCGCCCTTTACGGCACCGCGCATTTCGGCACGGGGCTGAGCAACCAGCTCGTCATCGCCTTCGCCGCACCCGTCACCAACTTTCTGGTGGACGTGGTGAACGGCCTGTCGACAGCCGCCACCTACCGGGTGTCGGACAATCTGGGCAACTCTTCCGACTTCACGCTGGCATCCAATGGCGATAGCGGTGTCACCAGGGTCGGCTTCGCCACCGCCGGCAGCACGATCACCATCACCAGCCTGACTACCCCGCTGAGCATCTTCGACTTCTTTATCGATAACGTCGCCTTCAACCTGCCGATTGCCTGCGATCCAAGCAGCTGCGCCGGCGGCGCCATCCCGGTACCGGAACCCGGCTCCCTCGCATTGCTGATGAGCGGGCTGGTCGGTCTCGGCTTGGTCCGCCGCCGGGCGCGCTGAGCGCGAACGACGGCAAGAGGCCCGTTCCCTCACGGGGCGGGCCGTGCTGGATACCGGGCACCAAGCATCCAGCGGCATTCCACAAGCTCACCCGCACTTCGTCAGCCCCTCTCATGCGACATGACGGCCACCCTCCGGCGCGGCGAAGAACAGGGTGGCCAGTTGCTCCGGCGGCATCGGGCGCCCCAGCAGGAAGCCCTGCACGGCGTCGCAGCCCAGTTCCGTCAGCAGTGCCAGTTGCTCCGGCCGCTCCACCCCCTCGGCCACCACCTCGGCCCCCAGGCCATGCGCCAGGCGGACAATGGCATCCACGATCCGCGCGCTGCTGCCATCGGGCGAGAGATCCTGAATGAAGGCGCGGTCCACCTTCACCACGTCGAAGGGCAGTTGCTGCAGATAGGCCAGCGAGGAATAGCCGGTGCCGAAGTCATCCAGCGCCACCCGCACCCCCCGCGCCCGCAGCGCGGCCAGGGCATCACGGGCGGCGGCGGCGTTGCGGATCAGCACCCCCTCCGTCACCTCCACCTCCAGCAGCGCCGCCGGCACGCCGGAGGCCGCCAGGGCTTCCTCCACCAGCGCCACCGCCTGATCGCTGGCGAAATGCAGGGCGGAGAGGTTCACCGCCACCGGCAGCACCAGCCCCTGTGCCTGCCAGGCGCGGATCTGTTCGCAGGCCCGGTGCAGCACGAAACGGGACAGGCTGGCGGCCATGCCCGCCTCCTCCGCCAGCGGCACGAAGTTGGCGGGGGAAACGGCACCACGCCGGGGGTCGTCCCATCGCAGCAGCGCCTCGCAGCCGAAGGGCAGGCTGGCGCCGGGGCGGAACTTGGGTTGGAAGACGAGGCGGAGCGCCGTCTCCTCCTCCAGCGCCTGCCGCAGGTCGGCTTCCAGGGCGCGGCGCTCGGCCAGCGCGGCTTCCATCTCGGGGGAGAAGGCCAGGGCCCGCCCCTTCCCCTCCTGCTTGGCGTGATGCAGCGCGATCTCCGCCCGCTGTTGCAGCGCCTCCGCCGTGAAGCCCTGGGCCGGCGCCAGCACGCTGCCGATGCTGCCGCCGCAATGGACGGTGCAGCCGTCAATGACAAAGGGGCGCGCCAGCATGGCCACCAGCCGGCCCGAAAGCCGCGCCGCATCCGCCGGGCCGCCGATATCGGCCTGGATCACCGCGAATTCGTCGCCACCCAGCCTAGCCAGGGTGTCGCCAAGGCGCAGGCAGGCCCGCATCCGCTCGGCCGCCGCCAGCAGCAGCCGGTCGCCGCCATGGTGGCCGAGGCTGTCATTCACATCCTTGAAGCGGTCCAGGTTGATGCAATGCAGCGCGAAGCCACGCTCCCCTTGCCGCTGCCGCACCGCTGCCAGGGCCTGCCGTAGCCGGGTGCCGAAGAGCAGGCGGTTGGGCAGGCCGGTCAGCACGTCGTGCTCGGCCAGGTGGCGCACGCGGTCCTCGGCCGCCTTGCGGCTGGTGATGTCCAGCGCGACATGCACCACCCGCCCGGGGCCGCCCTGGCCATCATCCACCGGGGCGGCGGTGGCCAGCAGGATGCGCTGCTGTCCTTCCTGGTCGGTGGCCAGATATTCGGCGAAGGGTTCGGCGGCATGGCCGTGCAGGACGCGCTGCAGCCCGGCATCCATGGTCACCCGCAACGCCGCCGGCTCCCGCCCGATCACCGTCGCCTCTGCCCCCAGCCCGTGGAAGCGGGCATAAGCCTCGTTGAAGAAAAGGTAGCGGCCCTGCCTGTCATAGGCGCTGACCATAGCGGGCAGGCTATCGATCAGCACGCGCAGCGTCCGCTCGGCCTCCCGCTGCCGCAGGGCGGCGGCATGGGCGCCCAGCAGGTGCCGCCGCGCCCGGCGCGACTCCAGCGCCAGCAGCGCCGTCAGCAACCCGGCCGAGACCAGCAGCCCCAGCATGCAGGTCAGCAGCGTCCAGTGCAGGCTGTGCAAACCGCCCACCACATCGCCCGCCGCCGCCTTCCGCTCCAGCTGCGATTGCTGGTTGGCGCGCAGCAGAAGCTGCTCCGCCCGGCCGAGCGCCGCGACGATCTCGGCCTGCACCCCGGCCTCCCCAGCCAGCAGGCGGGCCAGCAGCGGCCCCGCCGGCGCCATCGCCGCCGCGATCTCGGGCAGCTGGTCCAGCTCGGCATGTTCGCCGGGGCGGTCGCCGCTGCTCAGCAGGTCGATCCGGCTCAGCAGGATCTCGAATTGCAGCGACACCGCGGCGGCATCGGCCTTGCCGGCCAGGAAGCGATCCAGCAGCGCCAGGGTGCGGATGATCTCGATCTGCGCCTGGCTGGCCATCCAGAGGCCGCTGCGCTGCACCCGTGCCTCCATCCTGTACTGGGAGGAGACATTGAGCAGCGACACGCCCAGCGACACCACGAAGAGCAGGCTGGCGACGCCGAGGCTGAACTGGAAGACCCGCCGCCGCGCCGCCGGGCCGGCGAGGAACTGCCTCGGCCAGTTCCCCCTGACCCAGGCCCCGCGCCGCCGGCGGCCGAGCCGGGACAGCACCCCGGTGCTGTCGGACATCATCAGCGCCTATCCCAGTGACAGGCGGCGGAGCTGCCAGCCGGCGCGCTGACGCACCCGCCGCCACCCGTAGCAGGACAGGACGGGCCGGAGCGGCCTGCGCGGCAGGTTGCCATCGGCGGCCAAAATGGCTGAAGCAGCGGGCTGTGCCACCGCTGACCGACCGGTCAGCAAAGCGGCGGCAGGGAGAACGAGGCGGCGGCGGCGCATCGGGCAGGCTTCCTGAAGCAGCGCGCCTGGTGGCGCGGTGACCCCAGACTGCGCCTCCCAGGTAAACAGGGCGTGAAGTCGGGGGCTTCAGCCCGCCCCCTGCCCTTCCACCATCTCCACCGCCGCACCGAGATCCACCGAGAGCAGCCGGCTCACCCCGCGCTCCTGCATCGTCACACCATAAAGGCGGTGCATCCGCGCCATGGTCAGCGGGTGGTGCGTCACCACCAGGAAGCGGGTGCCGGCCTCGCTGGCCATGATCTCCAGCAATCCGCAGAGCCGCTCCACATTCGCGTCATCCAGCGGCGCATCCACCTCGTCCAGCACGCAGACAGGCGCGGGCTGGCAGCGGAAGACGGCGAAGATCAGGGAGAGCGCCGTCAGCGCCTGCTCCCCGCCCGAGAGCAGGGACAGCGCCGAGAGCTTCTTGCCCGGCGGCTCGGCATAGATCTCCAGCCCGGCTTCCAGCGGGTCGTCGCTGCCCACCAGCGCCAGATGCGCCCGCCCGCCGCCGAACAGCTTGGTGAAGAGCGCCCGGAACTCGGAATCGACGCGGTCGAAGACGGCGCGCAGCCGCTCCCGCCCCTCCCGGTTCAGATGCCCGACGGAGCCGCGCAGCTTGGCGATGGCACTGGCGATCTCGTCGCGCTCGCGGTCGATGCCGCCGATGCGCTGCTCGATCTCCGCCATCTCCTGCTCGGCGCGCAGGTTCACCGGGCCCATGTCCTCCCGCTCCTTGGCCAGCCGCTCGGCCTTGCGGCGGGCGCGTTCCTCAGCGGCGTCGGACAGGTCCTCCGGCGCCGGGGGCAGCGGGGTGGCCTCGCCCAGGCGCTCGGCCATGCGGGCGGCCAGGGCCTCGGCGGCGGCCTCGGCCTGCCGCACCTCGGCCTCCGCCCGCACTTGCGCCTCGCGCGCGGCCGCAAAGGCGGCATCGGCGTTGCGGCGGTTCTCGGCGGCGCCGCGTTCCTCGGCCTCGGCCTCCCGCAGCGCCTTGGCCAGGGCGGCATGGGCGGCCTCGGCTTCCGCCAGCACGCGGCCGGCGGCGGCGCGGCGGGCAGTGGCTTCCTCCGGCGCGGCCAGGGCAGCCTCGCGCGCCGCCCCGGCCTCGGCCGCGCGGGCGGCGATGCGCTCGCGCTGCGCCGTCGCCTCGGTGGCGCGCTGGGACCACAGGGCGCGCTCCTCGCCAATGTCGGCCAGCCGCGTTCCGGCCCGCTCCGCCTCGGCGGAGAGCGCGGCGGCGGCATCGCGGGCGGCGGCGGCGCGGGCACGCAGGGCGGCCAGCTCGGCGCGGGCCTTCTCCACCCCGGCGCGCAGTTTCTCGAGGTCCGGCTGAGCGGCCTCGGCCTTGCGCGCCTCGGCCAGCAGGCGCTCGGCCTCGGTGGCCTCTTCAGCCATCCGGGCCAGTTGCGGCGCCAGGGCGGCCAGGCGGCTCTCCACCTGCGTGGCACGCTGGGCCAGCCGTGCCTCCTCCCCGCGCGCCGCTTCCAGCGCGGCTTCGGCACGGCGGCGGGCTTCGCGGGCCGCTGCCTCGGCCGATTGGGCCTCGGCTTCCTGCCGCGCGGCGGCATCGCGGGCGGCACGGCTGGCGGCGGGGTCGTCGAGGCTGGCCAGGGTGGCGGCCGCGGCGTCCCGCGCTGCCTCGGCGGCGGCAAGATCGGCGGCCAGCCGCTCAAGCTGCGGCCCCAGGGCGGCGATACGGCTATCGGCCTGCGCTGCGCGGGCATTCAGGCGCTGCGCCTCGTCCCGCGCGCGGCTCAGCGCCGTTTCGGCGGCGCCGCGCGCGCCGCGGGCCGTGGCTTCGGCGGCGGCGGTTTCCGCCTCGGCCCGGCGGGCGGCTTCCACCGCCGCGCGAGCCTCGGTGGCCTCGGTCTCGGCGGTGGCCAGTGCGGCTTCGGCGGCCCGCAGGCGGTTGCGCTGCGTCAGGCGCACGGCGCCGGGGCTGGGCGCACCGGCCTTCACGCCATGCCCGTCCCAGCGCCAGAGCGCGCCATCCCGCGACACCAGCGATTGCCCGGCGGAAAGCCCGGCCTGCAAACCGGCGCCATCCGCGCCTTCCGGCAACAGGAAGATCTGCGCCAGGGCGCGGGCGAGTTCCGCCGGCGCCTCGATCAGCTCCGCCAGCGGCGTGGTGCCGGCCGGCGCGGCCACGGCGCCCAGGGGTGGCAGCAGGCGCCAGTGGCGCGGCGCGGCCGGGTCGGCGGGGCTTTCCAGCCCCTCGCCCAGCGCGGCGCCCAGCGCGGCTTCCAGCCCCGGCGGCACCGTGATGGCATCCAGGATCGGCGCGCTGGCCGCCGGCTCGCGGGAGCGCAGCAGGTCCATCAGGCCCTGGCGCTCGGCGGCGGCGCGGGCACGGGCGGCGTCCTTGGCACCCGCGGCGGCACGCGCCTCAGAATGCGCCGAGGCGGCGGCGGCCCGCGCGGCCTCGGCACCGGAGAGCGCCTCGCGCGCCTGCGCCAGCGCGGCCTCAGCGCTGGCGGTCGAGGCACGGGCGGCCTCCAGCTTCTCGGCGGCGGGGCGCTCGGCGGCGGCGGCGTCGCGCTCGGCGGTGAGGCGGGAAAGCTGCGCGGCCACGGAACGGGCACGCCCATCGGCGCTGTCCCGGTCCTGGATGGCGCGGGCGCGGGCGGTCTCGGCCTCCGTCACGGCGCGGCGGGCGGTGGCATGCGCCTCCTGCGCGCGGGCACGGGCGGCTTCCGCTTCCTCCAGCGCGGCGCGGGCGGCGGCCAGGGCGGCTTCGGCCTGCTCGCGCGCGGCCTGGGCGGCGGGGATGGCCTCCGGCGGCAGGCGCTGCGCCTCGGCAGCCGCATGCTCGGCGGCCAGGGCCTCGTGCTGCTTGCGCAGGCGCTCGGCGCGCTGGGTGGCGGAAGCCAGCTCGGCGCCGATGCGCGCGGCCTCGGCGGCGGCGGCGGCGGCGGCCTCGGCGGCGCGGTCGGCGGCGCGCTCGGCCTCGGTGGCGGCTTCGCTGGCCTCGGCCTGCTCGGCCTGGGCGGCTTGCAGGCGCGCGGGCAGCGCGGCGCGCACGGCTTCCAGCGCGGCGGCCTCGGTGGCCAGGCGGCCCTCGGCCTCGGTGGCGTCGCGTTCCTGGCGCGTGGCGTGCTCAAGGTCGCCGGCCAGTTGCTTCAGGCGCGCCTCGGCCTCGTCCAGGGCGGCGCGGGCGCGGCTTTCCTCGGCCTGGAGGTTCTCGGCCTCGACGCGGCGCCGCTCCAGGGCGGTGCGGGCGGCAGCCTCGGCCTCACGCGGGGCCGGAAGGGCGCGTTCGGCGGCGAAGGCGCGGGTGGCGCCGGCCGTGGCGGCTTCCTCGGCGGCCTTGGTGGCGGCCTGGGCCTGGGCATAGGCGCGCTGGGCGCCGGTCAGCGCCGCCTCGGTGCGGGCCAGCAGCAGCGCGAACCACTCGGCCTCCGCCTGCCGCGTCAGGCCGGAGAGGTTGCGGTAGCGGGCGGCCTGCCGCGCCTGCCGTTGCAGCGACTGCCGCTGCACGTCCAACTGGCCCTTCAGGTCCTCGGCGCGGGTCAGGTTCTGCTCGGCCTGCCGCAGCTTCAGCTCGGCTTCGTGCTTGCGGGCACGCAGGCCGGCGATGCCGGCGGCTTCCTCCAGCACCTGCCGCCGTTCCTCGGGCTTGGCGGCGATCAGCGAGGCGACGCGCCCCTGGCTGACCATGGCGGAGGACCGTGCGCCGGAGCCGATATCGGCAAACAGCGTCTGCACATCGCGGCCGCGGGCCTCGCGCCCGTTGATGCGGAAGCCGGTGCCCTCCCCGCGCACGATGCGGCGGGTGATCTCCAGCTCGGCCACCTGCTGGTTGGGCGGGGGCGCGAGCCCGGCCGCATCCTCCAGCAGCAGCGTCACCTCGGCCTGGTTGCGGCCGGCGCGGGTGGTGGTGCCGGCGAAGATGACATCGTCCATCTCGCCGCCGCGCATGGCGCGGGCATTGGTCTCGCCCATGGCCCAGCGCAGGGCTTCCACCACATTGGACTTGCCGCAACCATTAGGCCCGACCACGCCGGTCAGGCCGGGCAGCACTTCCAGCGTGGTGGGCTCGGCGAAGCTCTTGAAGCCGGCGATGCGCAGCCGGACCAGGGTGGCGCGCAGCGCGGCGGCGCGGGCGGCGGCCTCGGTCGCGGCATCGCGCGCGGGCGCGGCCTCCGCCTCGTCGGTGGTGGGTGCCTGGGTCTCGCCCGGGCCAGCAAGCTGGTCCGGGGTATCGTCCTGCGGGGCGGCCATGGCCGCCTGATCAGCCTCGCTCAAGCGCCAGCGGCTTCGCCGGCCAGCTGCGCGAAGCGGTCATAGCCGATCGCGCCGGGCTGCGGCTTCTTGCCGAAGACAAAGGTCGGCGTGGAGCTGACGTTGAACTCCTGCTGCCCCTTGGCGCGCGCCTCCAGGATGCCGCGCGCCAGGTTCTGGTCGGCCACGGCCTTGTCCACCTGCTCCCGCGTCATGCCGGCCAGGGCGGCGATCTTGGCGATCTCGGCGATCGGGTCGCCGCCGCGCGTGAAGGCCCAGCGCTCCTGGCTGGCGAAAAGGGCGCTGATGAAGCCTTCGTAGCGCTCGGCCGGCAGGCTGCGGGCCACCTGGGCTGCGGCCAGGGCGAGCTGGTCCAGCGGGAAGTCGCGCCAGACCATGCGCACGGTGCCGTTGGCCACCAGCTTCTCCTTCACCTGCGGCCAGGTTTCCTTGTGGAAGGCGGCGCAGTGCGAGCAGGTCAGGGAGAAATATTCGATCACCGTGGCCTTGGCATCGGCTTGGCCGGCGGTGCGGTCTTCCAGGCGTGGGTCGCCGTTCACCGGGGTCGTGCCCTGGGCATGGGCGGCACCAGCGGACAACAACGGCAGAGGCGCCAGCACGGCGGGCGCCAGCAGCAGCGAACGGCGGGAGATGGTCATCCAAGGCCTCCTGTCGGGGCAAAGATTCACGGGCACGGGCGGCGCCCGCATGCCCCGACAGATAGGGGCGGGACAGGCCCGCCGCCAGCGCCTCAGCCGGGGCTTCGCCGCCCCCGATAGACCCCCTGCGCCAATCTTGCCAGAGCCTCCCGCAATTGCGGGTCCTCCACGCTCTGCAAGGCAGTGGACACCGTTTCGGGAAGCGCCACCGGCTTGGGCGGCGGCGCGCGGCGGGCGGGCGGCGGCACCACGCCCTGCACGAAGCGCAGCCTTTGCACCAGCGCATGGCCCATGGCGGAATTGACCTTGCCGATCAGCTGCGGCGCCAGGTGCTGCAATTCCATGGCCACGGGGCCGGAGCAGGCGATGGTCAGCGTGCCGCCCGTCAGCCCGCGCGGGATGGTCTGCGCCGCCAGCACCGGCCCGACCACGGAAGGCCATTCCGCGATCAGCTGCGCCGCCGCCGGCGAGCGCTTCTTGAAGGCTGGGCGGGTGACCTGCGGTATCACCGCGCCCAGCAGGCGGGGGCCACGGTCGGTGCGCCAGCCCGGCAAAGATGCTTCTGGGGTGGATTTCTGACGGGCGGGGCTTGATCCGCGGCCGCCTTGGCCCTCTTCCTTCATCCGTGTTGCCCGCCGCTTCCCTGCTGCTCGAATGGTATGACCGTCACCGCCGCGCCCTGCCCTGGCGCGAAGGATCGGGCGATCCTTACCGTATATGGTTATCCGAGGTCATGTTGCAGCAGACCACGGTGGCCGCCGTCGGGCCGCGCTGGCGACGTTTTCTCGCGCGTTTCCCGAGTGTTGAGGCCCTGGCCGCCGCGCCCTGGGCCGATGTGGCGGAGGAATGGGCGGGCCTCGGCTATTACGCCCGCGCCCGCAACCTGCATGCCTGCGCCCAGGCCGTGGTGGCACGCGGCGGCTTTCCGGACACGGTGGAAGGGCTGCGCGCCCTGCCGGGCATCGGCGCCTATACCGCCGCCGCCGTAGGCGCCATCGCCTTCGGGCGGGAGGTGGTGCCGCTGGATGGCAATGTGGAGCGCGTGACCTCCCGCCTCGCCGCCGTGGAGGCGCCGCTGCCCGGCGCCCGCCCGGCGCTGGCCGCCCTGGCGCAGCAATGGATGGAACAGCCGGCGGCGCGGGAACGGCCCGGCGATTTCGTGCAGGCGATCTTCGACCTCGGCGCCACCATCTGCACCCCGCGCAACCCGGCCTGCGCCCTCTGCCCCTGGCGCCAGGGCTGCGAGGGCTTCCGCACCGGGCTGGCCCCCAGCCTGCCGCGCAAGGCGGCGAAGAAGGCGCGGCCGCTGAAGCGCGGCGTGCATTTCCTGCTGCTGGACGGCACCGGCCGGCTGCTGCTGCGCCGCCGCCCGCCCAAGGGCCTGCTGGGCGGCATGCTGGAACTGCCCGGCACCCCCTGGCGGGAAGTGCCCTGGACGGAACCGGAGATCACCCCCTTCGCCCCCGTGCCCGGCCTGTCCTGGCAGGTGCTGGAGGGCGAGGCGAAGCACGGCTTCACGCATTTTGAGCTGCACATGGCGCTGCGCGCCGCCACCGCCCCGCCCGGCGCCCACCTGGACGGCGACTGGATGACGGTGGAGGCCGCCCGCGCCGCCCTGCCCGGCACCATGCAGAAGCTGCTGGACCTGGCGCGGGCGGAAGGCGCGCTGCCGGGCGGCGCCTGATCAGCCGCCGGCCGGAGCATCCCGCGACAGGCGCTGCGCCGCCGCGACGCCCTGCGGGAAGCCGGAGCGGTTGCTGTAGTCGCGCCCCGGGCCGGAGGGCCGGCCATGCCGCGCCGTCAACTGGCTGGTGCAGAGCACGTCCAGCACGGTGACGCCGATCACCGCCAGCAAGGCCAGCTGCACATTCTCCCGCTTCGGGTTGTTGGGCAGCGCGGCCATCAAGGTGGCGATATCCACGGCATCGCCGGCGATGCGGCTGGCCACGCCCGGCACCGGGTTCACCGAAAGGCAGGCCATGCCGGAGGCGATCTCCCGCACGCCATAGCCGCGGATCAACCCTTCTGCCCCCTGCATGCCCAGGGATCGCGCCAGACTTCTGGCGGCAAAGAGTTCCATCAGGCCGAGGCCGATGCTGAACCAGCCCAGCCCGCGCGCCATCTGGTCTGGCGCCGCGAGCGAGCTTGGCCCGGTGGAGAGCACCTTCGGGTCGCCGGGGGAGCGGGTGATATCGGCGGCTCTGGTCAGTATGTTCATGTCAGCACCTCAGGGCTTGAGGACGACCTTGATGCAGCTGTCCTGCTTGTCGCGAAAAACCTTGTACATTTCCGGCCCGTCTTCGAGCTTGGCGGTATGCGTAATGACGAAGGAGGGGTCGATCTGCCCTTCCTCGATCCGCCGGACCAGGTCATCGGCCCAGCGGTTCACATGCGTCTGGCCCATGCGGAAGGTCAGGCCCTTGTTCATGGCCATGCCCATCGGGATCTTGTCCACCAGCCCGGCATAGACGCCGCAGATAGAGATGATGCCGCCAGGGCGGCAGACATACATCATCTCCCGCAGCACATGCGGCCGGTCGCTTTCCAGCATCATGGCCTGCTTCGCGCGGTCCATCAGCGTATCCGGCTGGCTGGGCGTCACATGCGCCTCAAGCCCCACGGCATCGATGCATTTCTGCGGGCCCTTGCCGCCCGTCAGCTCGTTCAACCGCTCGACGACGCTTTCCGTCTCGAAGTTGATGGTGATGGCGCCGCCGGCGGCGGCCATGGAAAGCCGCTCGGGGATATAGTCGATCGCCACCACCTGCTTGGCGCCGAGCAGCACGGCGCTGCGGATCGCCATCTGCCCCACCGGGCCGCAACCCCAGATCGCCACGGTATCCTCGGGCTCGATGTCGCAATGCACCGCCGCCTGCCAGCCGGTGGGCAAAATATCGCCGAGGAAGAGCGCCTGCTCATCCGTCATGCTGTCCGGCACCTTGATATGCGTGGCATCCGCAAAGGGGACGCGGAGATATTCCGCCTGCCCGCCCGGATAGCCGCCGGTCAGATGCGTGTAGCCGAAGAGGCCGGCGGTGGTGTGGCCGAAGACCTTGTCGGCCAGGTCCTTCTTACGGTTCGACCTTTCGCAGACGGAGAAGTTGCCCCGTTTGCACTGGTCGCACTGCCCGCAGATGATGGTGAAGGGCACGACGATGCGGTCGCCCTTCTTCAGCTTGCTCTTCGCATCCGCGCCGACCTCGACAACCTCGCCCATCATCTCATGGCCCATGATGTCGCCTGGCATCATGGCGGGGATGAAGTTGTGGAAGAGATGCAGGTCCGAGCCGCAGATGGCGCAGCTCGTGACCTTGATGATGGCGTCGCGGGAATCCTCGATCTCGGGGTCGGTGACATTGTCGCAGCGGATATCCTGCTTACCGTGCCAGACCAGCGCTTTCATCGCAGGCTCTCCATCCAAGGGTGCAGACGTGCGATCACTCCGCGCGGAACCACGGCGAGGAAGCGGGCGTGCTCAACAGGCCACGCTCCAACGAGGACGTTCCAGGCTTGCTGCTTCCGCAAGAGCAATCCGGTGCTGAATGGAACATGAGCCGCCCCGTCAAGTTTCCGGGGCACAGCGTTGTCGTCACAGCCTGCCAGGCCGGCGGAACCTGTGAAAAGCCGAGGTCACGCATGATGCATGCATCCGTGCGGGACGTGCCGGCAACTCCCCACACCATGCCTCGTTATACGAACAGAACACGAACGAGGACAGCCCGATGGCCCGTCAGAACAACGACGACCACAGCACCGCCCCGAAGGTGCCGCAGGACGATACGCCCAGCAACACGGTCAAGGACCCGGATAACTGGACCACCGGCGGGGAAACCATGACCGGCGCCCAGGCCAGCTACCTCAAGACGCTCTGCGAGGAAGCCGGCGAGGAATTCGACGAATCGCTGAGCAAGGCCGATGCCAGCAAGAAGATCGACGAATTGCAGGCCCGCACCGGTCGCGGGCGGGACCACTGATGGCGAAAGGGCCGGGTACTGCCCCGGCCCAGTCAGCTTCAGTCATCCACCGTGATGTTGCTGGCCTTCACGACCTGACCCCAGCGGGCGTGGTCGCGCTTCACCATGGCATCGTAATCGGCCGCGCCACCGCCGCCGGGCTCATCGCCCTGGCCGGTGATCTTCTCCCGCACCGCCGGATCCTGCAGCGCCTTGTTCAGCGCCGCATTCACCTTCTGCACGATGGCATCCGGCGTGCCCTTGGGCGCGGAAAGTCCGACCCATGCGGAGAAGGTGAAGTCCTGCAACCCCTGCTCGGCCGCCGTCGGCACTTCCGGAAAGGCGGGGGAACGCTGCGCGCCGGTAGCCAGGATGGCACGCAGTTGCTCGGATTTCATGAAGGGTGCCACCACGGAAGCACCGTCGAACATCAGCGGGAAACGGTTGGCGATGAAGTCCTGCAAGGCCGGGCCGCTGCCACGATAGGGGATGCTCTGCATCTCCGGATTGCCGATGCGGGCGCGCAGCAGCTCCATGGCGCAATGCGACAGGCTGCCGGCGCTCGCGGCGCCGTAATCCACTCCGCCCTTCTGCGCCCTGATCCAGTCCGCCAACTCCGTGACGTTCTTGGCGGGCACCGAGGGATGCACGCAAAGGATCATCGAGGATTGCAGCGCCAGCCCGATCGAAACCAGTTCCAGCGGATTGGCCGTCATGTTGGGGAAGGTATGCGGATTGATGGCCATCGGGCTGCTGTTGCCGGCCAGCAGCGTGTAGCCATCGGGGCGGGCGCGCAGCACCATCTCGGTGCCCAGATTGCCGCCGGCCCCGGCACGATTGTCGATCACCACCGTCTGCCCCAGCGCGGCGGAAAGCCCCGGCTGGATGATGCGCGCGGCGAAGTCCGTCTGTCCGCCCGGCGGGAAGCCTACCACCAGAGTAATTGCGCGGCTGGGCCAGTTGTCCTGCGCCCGCGCCAGGCGTGGCATCGCCAGGGTAGAGGCAGCACCCAGGCCAGCCAGCAACGCGGCGCGGCGCCGCAACGGCAGCACGCCCTTATCCTTTAGCATTCGCTTCAATCTCCCGGCACCCGGCGCGTCCGATTCGACGGCCGGGCGTGGCCAGGAGGCTGGCCGGTGTTTTCGTTGCCGTCAAACAACAGTCCAGCGAGGCGCCTCAGGCGAGGCTGGCGGCGATCTCGGCGCGTAATTCGTCCAGCAGGCGGAGCGAGCCGTCACGCCGCTCCACATGCCAGAAGAGCCAGCCGTTGCAGGACGGCGCTTCCTGCACCGCCGCGCCGACCTGATGAATGGAGCCCTGCGCGGTGCCGCAGCGGAGCGAGCCATCGGCGCCGACCATCGCCACGAATCGCCGGTGGCGATCCACCAGCCGGCTGCCGGGCGGCACCATGCCGCGTTCCACCAGCGCGCCGAAGGGCACGCGCGGCTGTTCCCGCCGCGTCGGCGTCACCAGCATGGCGGATTCCGACAGCGGCTCGATCGCGTTGATGCGCGTGCGCGCGGCGGCGGCATAGGTCGCGTCGCGCTCGATGCCGATGTAGCGGCGGCCCAGGCGCTTCGCCACGGCGGCGGTGGTGCCGGAGCCGAGGAAAGGGTCCAGCACCACATCGCCGGGCGAGGTGCAGGACAGGATGACCCGGTGCAGCAGCGCCTCGGGCTTCTGGGTCGGGTGGACCTTCTGGCCCTTCTCGTCCCGCAGCCGCTCCCCGCCCGTGCAGAGCGGGATGAACCAGTCGCTGCGCATCTGCGTGTCGTCGTTCAGCGACTTCATGGCGGTGTAGTTGAACTTGTAGCGGCTCTCCTGCCCGCGCGAGGCCCAGATCATGGTCTCATGCGCATTGGTGAAGCGCCGGCCACGGAAGTTCGGCATCGGGTTGGCCTTGCGCCAGATGACGTCGTTCAGGATCCAGAAGTCGAGGTCCTGCAGCGCGGCGCCGAGGCGGAAGACATTGTGGTAGGAGCCGATGACCCAGATGGTGCCGTCCTTGCGCAGCACCCGCCGCGCCTCGGTCAGCCAGGCGCGGGTGAAGGCGTCATAGGCCGCGAGGGTCGAGAAGCGGTCCCAGTCGTCATCGACGCCATCGACCACGCTTTCATCCGGACGGCGCAACTCGCCCTTCAACTGAAGGTTGTACGGCGGGTCCGCGAAGATGGTGTGCACGGAAGCCGGGGGCAGCGCCCGCAGCATCTCGATGCAATCCCCTTCCAGGATGCAGTCCAACGGCAGATCCAAACCCGTACCCACGCCGTCGAAACTCCCTGCGACTCGGAGGCCGAGAATGCGTCGGCGGGAGTCAACACGTCAAGTGAGGGAGAGAAGCATCTGATCCACGGGCGCGAATCCCCGGCGGTGGTGCGGGCATGGGCCGAGCCGCGCCAGGGCCTCCCGGTGCAGCGCCGTGGGGTAGCCGGCATGGCGCGCGAAGCCATAGCCGGGCCAGCGCGGGTCCAGCCGCGCCATGGCGCGGTCCCGCACCACCTTGGCCAGGATGGAGGCGGCGGCGATGGACAAGCTGATGCCATCCCCCTTCACCACGCATCGCACGGCGCAGGACAGGCCGCGCGGCGGCTGGTTGCCGTCCACCAGCACCAGGTCCGGCGGCAGGCGCAGCCTGGCCACGGCGCGGGTCATGGCGAGGTGCGTGGCGCGCAGGATGTTCAGCCGGCCGATCTCGGCGGCGCTGGCGGCGGCGACGGCGCCATCCAGCACCCCTTCGGCCTGGGCGGCGCGCAGGGCGGCGAAGGCGGCCTCGCGCTTCGCGGCGTCCAGCTTTTTTGAATCATCCAGCAGGGCTGCCAGGCTTTCGGGCGGCGGGGCATGGAACAGCACGGCGGCGGCCACCACCGGCCCGGCCAGCGGGCCGCGCCCGGCCTCGTCCACGCCGGCCACGCGGCCGCCGGCGGCGATTTCCAGCAGATAGTCCGGCATCAGGGGGCGAGGCCTTTGCTCTCGATCATGTCGCCGGGTTCCAGCACTTCGGGGGCGCCTTCGGCCAGCAGGTGGCGGGCGGGCGCATCGCCCAGCCATAGGCTGCGCAGGAAGGCCACCGCAAGCGCCGCGGTGCGGGCGTGGTAGGCACTGTCCTCCCAGCGTGCGCCGGTGCCGGGCTCGTCGGCGAAGCTGCCATGGGCGGCGCCGGCGAAAATGGCCAGCACCTGCCCCGGGGCCTGGATGTTGTCATAGGGGATGCGGCGGCTCAGCGCGCTGTTGCCGCCCATGAAGTCGCGGTCCTCGGTGCCGGTCACATGCAGCATAGGCGCGCGCACGCGGTCCATGGCCAGCCGTGCCGGCAGGCCCTGCGGCGGAATGGGGGACAGCGCGATACCGGCGCCCAGGCGCGGCTCCGGCAGCGCCAGCCCGCGGTCGCCGCCCGGCACCCGCTGGCCCAGCATGGTCTGCACCAGCCAGGCGCCATAGGAATGCCCGGCGATGGCGATGCGCGAAAGATCCAGCCGCCCCGCCAGCTCCGGCCGGCGCGGCAGCGTGTCCAGCACGAAGACCACGTCGAGGATACGGTCCAGCGCCCGGCTGGCATCGGTGACGGCGGCGGCCAGGGCCAGCCGGGTGTCGCCGCCACTGCGCCAGAGGCTGTCGTCGGTGCCGGGGTGTTGCAGGTGCAGCACCGCGAAGCCCGCCTGCGCCAGCGCCCGGCCCAGATAGCCAAGCCCTTCCCGCGAGCCGCCCAGCCCGTGCGAGAGCAGCACCAGCGGCGCCGCCCCGCCGCTGTCCGGCAGGCGCAGCAGCATGGGCAAGTCGCGGTTGCGGGCGGCATCCCGCCAGCTTTGCCGGCTCTCGGTCACGGCCAGGGCTGGGGTGGTGGCCAGGGCGGCAGGCAGGGACAGGGCGGTGCGGCGGGACATCATGTCCCGCCAGATGGGCATGGCGGGCGGCGCGGCAAAGCCCGCCCGCCCCACGCTCAAAGCTTGATGTCGTAGGTGCGCCACGGGGTCAGCGTCGCCACGCGGTCATAGACGCCACGGCCACGGTAGTTGTTGTCGGCGGTGATCCAGCGGATCAGGCCCCAGCCCCGCTTGCGGCCTTCCTCGGCCACGGCGCCGATCAGCGCATCCGCCACCCGCTGGCCGCGCGCGGAAGGGTCCACGAAAAGGTCATCCAGGAAACCGCCGACACCGGCATAAAGCGGGCGCCAGTAGGGCCGGTAATGCGTGATGCCGACCGGCTTGCCATCCAGCAGGGCCACGAAGCCCTTCACGTCATGCGCCGGGTCCATCAGCCAGCCCCAGACGGTGGCGCGCATCCCGGCGGTCTGCTCCACGCGGTAGAAGGCGGCGTAGCCGGCGTAAAGCCGCTCCCAGTCCTCGCGGTGGCCCGCCTCGAGGGGCAGGATTTGGAGCGTATCGTCAGCCATATGGAATCCCTTCGGCGGTGCGGCGGAACCTGGGCCACCCGCCATGCGTTGCATCGGCTCCCGCCCCATCGCGGAAGCCCGAGAACCATGCTGACTGAAGCCGCTGCCACGGTCGAGCCTCGCCCTGTCCGCCCCCGCCCCAATGAGGAGGAGGTGGAAGCCGCCGCCGCCGCCGGCCTGCGCTATGTCTCGGACGAGGAACCCGGCATCACGCGCCGGCGCAGCGGCAGCGGCTTTTCCTACCGAGACGCCAAGGGCGCGGTGCTGCGCGACAAGGCGGTGCTGGAGCGCATCCGCAAGCTGGCCATTCCGCCGGCCTATACCGATGTCTGGATCTGCGCGCGCGCCAATGGCCATATCCAGGCCACCGGGCGCGACGCCAAGGGCCGCAAGCAATACCGCTACCACCCTGAATGGCGGGCGGCGCGGGATGCCACGAAATACGAGCACATCATGGAATTCGCCCATGGCCTGCCGGCGCTGCGCGCCCGCGTGGACGAGGACATGGCGAAGCGCGGGCTGGGACGGGAGAAGGTTCTGGCCACCGTGGTGCACCTGCTGGACACCACGCTGATCCGCGTCGGCAACGAGGATTACGCCCAGGCCAACAAGAGCTATGGCCTCACCACGCTGCGCACCCGGCATGTGGCGGTGGAGGGCAGCGCCCTGCGCTTCCAGTTCAAGGGCAAGAGCGGCAAGATGTGGAACCTGCAGCTGCGCGACCGCCGCGTCGCCAGGGTGGTGCGCGCCTGCCAGGAACTGCCAGGCCAGGAACTGTTCCAGTACATCGACGAGGATGGCGAGCGGCAGAGCGTCACCTCCGCCGATGTGAACGCCTATCTGCGCGAGGCCAGCGGGCGCGACATCACCGCCAAGGACTTCCGCACCTGGGCCGGCACCGTGCTGGCCGCCATGGCGCTCAGCGAATTCGAGAAGTTCGATACCGCCACCGCCGCCAAGCGCAACATCAAGGAAGCGATCGAGCGCACGGCGGCAAAGCTGGGCAATACGCCCACCATCTGCCGCAAATGCTATGTCCACCCGGAAGTGCTGGACAGCTACATGCAGGGCGGGCTGCTGGTGCAGATCCAGAAGGAAGTGGAGGCCGAGCTGAAGGAGGACCTCCCCAGCCTGAAGCCCGAGGAAGCCGCCGTGCTGGCCTTCCTGCGGGAGCGGATTTCGCGCGCGGTGGAAAAGGCTTCCTAGCGCGGCGCGAAACAGCCGCCGCGCCACTTGCCCGCCGGCAGTTCCCTGCCAGACACTTGCGTCCGCGCACGGGCATCTGCTGCCTGCATGGCGGGCCGCCAGATGCCGGGGTGGCGCATCCGCGCCGCCCTGGCCATCATGGCCCGGAACGGACGGCGATCCGCGCCGGCACCGCCACCATCCCCCGATGGTTCAACCAGAGCACCCGCCGCAGGCCCCGGCCCGGCTGAATACCCGAGGAACTTGCCTGATGCAGGACCCGACCCCGAACGGCCTCGCCGCGCTCGAAGCCCGGTTGCGGCAGGACCTGGAATGGCTGGAACTGCCCGGCAAGCCCTGGGTGCCGCGCCGCGAGGCCGAGGGCGCGCCGGTGACGGATGTGGTGATCGTCGGCGGCGGCATGTGCGGGCTGGCGGCGCATGCGGCGCTGCGGCTGATGGGCATCGACAATACCCGCGTGCTGGACCGCGCGCCTAAAGGCCAGGAAGGCCCCTGGGTGACCTATGCGCGGATGGAAACGCTGCGCTCCCCCAAGGCCCTGGCCGGCCCGGCGCTGGGCCTGCCAGCGCTGACCTTCCGCGCCTGGTTCACCGCCCAGTTCGGCGCGGAGGCCTGGGAGCGGCTGGGCAAGATCCCGCGCGGGCAGTGGATGGAATACCTTGGCTGGTATCGCCGCGTCATGGCGGTGCCGGTGGAGAATGGCGTTGCCGCCACGCTGCTGCGCCCGCGCGCGGACGGGCTGCTGGCGGTGGAGACCGATGCTGCCGGCACCATCCTGGCCCGCCGCGTGGTGCTGGCCAGCGGGCGCGACGGGCTGGGCGGCCGCTACGTGCCGGAGATGGCGGAAGGCATCGACCGCCGCTTCTGGGCGCATTCGCGCGATGCCATCGACTTCGCGGCACTGCGCGGCAAGCGGGTGGCGGTGGTGGGCGCGGGCGCCTCCGCCATGGACAACGCGGCCACGGCGCTGGAGGCCGGCTGCGCCCGGCTGGACCTGCTGGTTCGCCGCGCCAAGTTGCCCGCCATCAACAAGTTCACCGGCATCGGCAGCCAGGGCGTGGTGCATGGCTTCGCCGCCCTGCCCGACGAATGGAAATGGCGCTTCCTGCACCACGCCCTTTCTGAACAGACGCCGCCGCCGCGCGACAGCACGCTGCGCGTCTCGCGCCATCCGCACGCGCATCTGCATCTCTCCTGCCCCGTGCTGGGGCTGGAGGAAGCCGATGGCGCCCTGCGCGTCTCGACGCCCGAGGGCGTGCTGGAAGTGGATTTCATCATCTTCGGCACCGGCTTCCGCGTCAGCCTGGCGGATCGGCCGGAACTGGCCCTGGTGGCGGACCAGATCCGCTTCTGGAGCGACCGCTTCACGCCGCCGGATGGGCTGGCGCAGCCGGAACTGGAAAGCTCGCCCGACCTCGCGCCGGACTTCGCCTTCCAGGAGAAGGTACCCGGCGCCTGCCCGGCGCTGGCGCTGATCCATTGCTTCAACTATCCCTCGACGCTCAGCCACGGCAAGCTGACCGGCGACATCCCCGCCGTCAGCGCCGGCGCGCAGCGGCTGGCGCGGGCCATCACCCGGCATTTCTTCGTGGAAGACCGGGAAGCGCACTTCGCGCGGCTGCAGGATTATGCGACGCCTGAACTGCTGGGCGACGAATGGCCGGCGGCCCAGATGGCGGGCGCACTGGCTTGAGTGGCCCGCAACAGAAAGGAACCCTTCCGATGCAGCGTCGCAGCCTGCTCTCCGGCCTCGGCGGCCTGGCCATCGCGCTTCCGGCCCTTTCCGGTGCGCGGGCCCAGCCGCCGGCGGCCCAGCCGCAGAAGCGCCTGACCATCGCCTTCGGCGACCCGGTCTCGTCGCTGGACCCCCAGCTCAACAACTTCGCCGGCGACCGTTCGGTGGACCTGCATTTCTTCGACCTGCTGGTGGAGAACCGCGACGGCGGCCTGCAGCCCGGCCTCGCCACATCCTGGCGGGCAATGGATGACAGGACCTGGGAATTCAAGCTGCGCTCCGGCGTCACCTGGTCCGATGGCGAGCCTTTCACGGCCGATGACGTCGTCTTCTCCTACAAGCGGGCACCGGATGTGCCGGGCAGCACCGCCAGCTTCGCCGGCTACCTGCGCACGGTGGAAGCGGTGGAGGTGGTGGACCCGCTGACGCTGCGCATCCGCACCAAGGAGCCCAACCCGCTGCTGCCGCTGAACCTCGCCTCGGTGCATATTGTCGCGCGGCAGACCACGGAGGGCGCCACCAGCAACGACTTCAACACCGGCAAGGCGCTGAACGGCACCGGCCCCTATCTCCTCACCTCCTACACGCCCGGCGACCGCATCATCATGCGGCGCAATCCGGAATACTGGCGGGAGCCGCCGGCCTGGGAGGAAGTGGACTACCGCTATGTCGCCAATGCCGCCTCCCGCACTGCGGCGCTGCTGGCGGGCGATGTGGACGTGATCGACAAGGTCTCGGTCTCCGACTTGGCGCAGCTGCGCTCGCGGCAGGATGTGAAGGTCTTCGCTTATCCCGGCCTGCGGATGTTGCTGTTGCAGCCGAGCTTTTCCGAGAAGCCCGGCCCGCATCTGAAAGCCGCCGACGGCAAGCCGCTGGACAAGAACCCGCTGCTGGACGTGCGGGTGCGCCGCGCGCTGAGCATGGCCGTCAACCGCGACGCGCTGTGCGAGCGGCTGATGCAGGGCACTGCCACCCCCACCGGGCAATGGATGCCGGAAGGCAGCTTCGGCTACGACCCCGCCACCAAGCCGCCCGCCTTCGAGCCCGACCGCGCCAAGGCGCTGCTGGCCGAGGCCGGCTATCCCGATGGCTTCCAGATCGCCATGCACCTGCCCAATGACCGCTACGTGCTGGGCCCGCAGGCGGCGCAGGCCATCGCGCAGATGTGGGCGCGCATCGGCGTGAAGACGGCGGTGGAGGCGGTGCCCTGGTCCGTCTATTCGGCAGGCGTGAAGACCGGCGAATACGCCATGACGACTCTGGCCTGGGGCAATGGCACCGGCGAGGGCAGCTACGCGCTGATCAACGTGCTGGGCAGCGTCGATCCCAAGCAGGGGCGCGGCGTCTCCAACTGGGGCCGCTACAACAATCCCAAGGTGGACCAGGCGCTGGAAGACGCCATGCGCGAATTCGACGACAAGAAGCGCGAGGCCATCCTGCAGCAATCCGCCCGCGTGGTGGCGGAGGATGCCGGCATCATCCCGCTCTTCCACTACCAGAATCTCTGGGCGGCCAAGCGCGGGCTGAAGGTCACGCCGCTGACCTCCGACCGCACCACCGCCACCATGGTCACGCCGGAAGCCTGAAGCGCATGAACCCCACCGAAATCCCCGACCTCGCCGAGCACCTGCTCGGCATCGACGCCGCCTCCCCGCTCGGCCAGTTGCGCCGGCAGCGCGCCGATATCCTTCAGCACGAGGAAGGCGCCTATCGGGAGCTGGTGCTGCCCCCCTCCCCCGGCGGCGTCTCCCTGGCGGAGCGCGCGGCGCTGGCGCTGCGCGGCGCGTTGGTGGAGGGCGATACCGCGCTGGCGGCACATTACCGCGCCCTGCTGCGGGCCAGCGGCGATGCCACGCTGATCACCGCCGCAGAGGTCTTCCCGGCACCGCAGGGCGAGGGCCGCCTGGCCGTGCTGTTCCGCTACGCCGATACCGTCGCCAGCCGGCCGGAGCAGGTCGGCCAGGCCGATATCGACCGCCTGGGCGAGTTCGGCCTCTCGCCGCAGGATATCGTGGCGGTGACGCAGTTGGTCTCCTTTATCCCCTATCAGGTGCGGCTGCTCTCCGGCCTGCGCCAGTTGCAGCAGGAATCCGCCGCATGAGCCGCTTCACCATGGAGACCGTCGGCTGGGAACCGCGCGTGCCGCCGGTGGAGATGGAGAGCGCGACGCCGGAGCAGCTCGCCGCCCTGGAAGCCTGCCCGCCGGCGCAGCGGACTTCTGTTTACTTCCGCACGCTGGTGAACGACCCGGGCTCGCTGGGCGAACGCGGCGCGCTGTTCACCAAGGTGATGTACGCGCCCCGTGGCCTGCCGCGCGCGGAGCGGGAGCTGGCGACGGCGGTGGTCTCCATCGTCAATGGCTGCATCTACTGCACCTCCGTCCACGCCCGCCGCTATGTGGAGCTGAAGGGGCCGGAAGCGGCCATGCGGGCACTGCTGGAGGAAGGTGTCGGCGCCAGCGGGCTGGATGCGCGGCAGCAGGCCATCGTGGATTACGCGGCCAGGATGACGGAAACGCCGCAGGCTATGGGCGCCGCCGACCTCGCGCCGCTGCGCGCCGCCGGCATGAGCGACCTGGAGATCCTGGACCTGATCCACGCCATCGCCATGTTCGCCAATGCCAACCGGCTGATGCAGTCCCTCGGCCGCTCGGTGCCGCCCGAGGCCTAGGCCTGCCGCGGCTGGCCGTTGGAGGCCGAGAGCCCGCCATCCACCGGCAGGTTCACGCCGGTGACGAAGCGGGCATCCTCACTGGCCAGGAAGGCGATCACATCGGCCACGTCCTCGGGCTGGCCGATGCGGCCGAGCGGGATGCGTTCCAGGAACTTTCCGATCAGTTCCTGGTCCTCCAGCATGTCCTCGGTCATGCCGGTGGCGGTGAAGCTGGGGTTCACCGCATTCACCCGCACCCCATGCTCGCCCAGTTCCATGGCCAGCGAACGCGTCAGGTTGGTGACGGCGCCCTTGGCGGCGTTATAGGCCGCCATGTTCCAGTCGCCACCGGTGCCGGAGACGGAGGAGGTGTTGACGATGCAGCCCCTGCTCTTCAGCAGTTCCGGCAGCGCGGCGCGGGTGCAGAAGAAGACGCCGTCGAGGTCGGTCTCCATCACCTTCCGCCAGTCGGCGGTGGTCAGTTGCAGCAGCGGCCCGGTAGTGGCGACGCCGGCATTGTTGACCAGCACGTCGATGCGGCCGAAGCGGGCAATTACGGTTTCCACCATCGCCCGCACCTCCACTTCGTTGGCCACATCGGCGGAATGCGACAGGCTCTGGCCGCCGCCCAGGCTGGCGCGGATGGCATTCACCTTCTCCTGCTCGCGGTCCACCAGCGCCACCAAAGCGCCTTCCCGCGCAAAGCGCCGCGCCGTCGCCGCGCCGATGCCGGAGCCCGCGCCGGTGACGATCACCACCTTGCCGTCGAAACGTGCCATGCCTGCCGTCCTTTCATGCCCGCTGCGGGAACGCGGCCAGGGCGCCAGAGTTTGGCCCGCCGGGGGGCGGCAGCGGCGGCGCCAGCCAGGCTCAGGGCGCCGGCGGCCTCGCCTTCAGGCGCTCATGGATCGGGTGGGGGCCGTCGTGCCGGATGCCTCTGTGCGGATGGTCATGTCTCAGCCTCTTCCTCCGCAGGCTCGTTGATCATGGCCCACAGCACGACGCGCTCACCCGTTTCCCTGTTGACCAGGCACTCCGCATGGACCAGCCTGCCGCCGATGTCGTTCAGGCCGTCAGTGGGCGGGCGGTAGGTGATGATCTCCACCGGAGCGGCATCGGGGATGTCCTCCAGGGCCTTCCGCAGTTGCCCCACGGTCAGTTGCTGGTTCTGGATCACGTCTTCTGCTCCACATGGCCACAGCCGTGGCACTCAAAACGCAGACCCTGGTGGGCGTGCGGCGCGCCCCAGGTCATCCGACCCCGGCGTCTCGGGCAGTTCATTCCGTGCCACTCCACTTCCGTTTCGTTGCGGGCCATCCGCGCCTTTCCGGCGTGCGAGCCCCTAGAGCCGGGGTCCGCCCGGACGTGCCGGGGCGGCAACAGGGCCGACCGCACGGGCCGACCGCACCTCGATCCCGAGCAGCACCGACCGGAGGTTCCCTGTCCCGGCCTCCTGCATCCGCGCGTTGATCTGCACGGCCGGGCTGTTCGGGATGGCCGGGTCGGGGCCCTGCCAGGTCAGGAAGGTGCCACCCTCCTGCACCAGCGAGGGCGGCCCGTATTTCTCCTCCAGCGCCGCGCGCACCTCGTCCCGTGTCGCGGTATCCAGCCGCTGGCCGGAGACGATGCGGGCCAGCTTCGCGTCATCCATCTGCAAAGCCAGACAGGCGGCGGAGCGGTCCGGCACGCTGAAGAAAACAGGGCTGCCATCAGCGCGCTGCACAGGGCTCCCCCTGTCGCGCTCCACGCCGCAGAGCGGCTCGGCGCCCTGGGCCAGCCCTTCGAAATAGGCCGTCGCGCCATCCGCTTGCCGCTTTCCGCCATCGGGATAGGCGGCGGCGGCGAGTGCCTCGGCCTCCGCGCGGGCCATGCCGAGCCGCAGCCCCTGCACATCCGCGGCTTTCAGCGGCCTCTCGACCAGCCGGCTGGAGGCGCTGGCCGGCGGGGCGACGGAGAAGGCATGGATGACCCGTGCGTCACGCCCATTATTGGTCATCACCCGGGCGGCCACCGCATCGGCGCGGATCAGCAGCGGGTTGCCGCTGTTCTGCTCCGCGCTGCCCGTCTCGGCGAGGCGGATGACGGCTTCCAGCACAATGGAACTCGCGATGTCGGACTGCATGTTCAGGTTGTTGCGCTGCGCGAAATCCCGGGCATTCGCCACATCGGGAATCGAGATGAAGTTCAGCGCATCGACATTGCGGATCTGCACACCCAACTGGCGGCCGGTCGTGTTGTCGTAGAAGGTGACGTAGGAGGCTTCGTTGAAGGGGATAGCATAGCCCCGCCGCGCGAGGTCGTATTGGTTGAGCGTCGTCGAGACCCGGACCAGGTAGTCGCGCGAAAGGTCGAAGGCGCGGAACTGCGCTTCCAGGCGGCTGCGCTCACGGGCGCGCACCTGATCCCGGTCAAAGGCCGTGGCGGAGCGATAGGCCTGCGAGGTCTCCGCTTGCCGGTTGAAATCGGGCGTGGAACCATTCAGCCGGTGGAAGGCGATGGTGGCCATGGTGGCGTCCAGCTGCGGGGCCCGGAAGCCTGCCGTGTCGGCGGGGGCGGCCTGCCGGGCGGCGGGGCGGCCCTGGACCAGGTTCTGCGCCACCGATGGGCCAGTGCCCGCCAGCAATGCCAGGCAGGCCATCAGCCCCATGCGAGGCCAATACGTTTCCTTCATGGATCGTTCCCCCCTCGCAATATATGCCAGAGGGGATGTGCGGATGGAAGGGCCAGCTCTCCCGCCGCGCCTATGGCCGCAGCGACAGCTCCAGCCTGCCCGCCGCCGAGAGCGCCAGCAGCAGCGCCGCGACATTCATGGCCTGCGCCAGCAATCCTGCATTCAACCCGGCCACCACGGCGGCGAGCGGCATGGTTTCCACCACGATATCCTCGCCCGCCTCATGCGCCATCTCGGCGCTGGGCATGACGTCCAGCGCCAGCACGGTGTGGCAGAGGTTGCGATGGGTGGCGGTATTGGGGTGCAGTGAGCAGACATGCTGCAGGCTGCTGGCGACGAAGCCGGTCTCCTCCCGCAACTCCCGCGCCGCCGTTTCCAGCGGGCTGAGCTCGGTGGCATCCATGGCGCCGCTGGGCAGTTCCGCGTGCGGGCCCGGGCGCCGTGGCGATACTGCCGCACCAACACGATGCGGTTATCGCAGGTGAGCGCCACCACCTGCACCCAGTCGGGGTAGGAGAAGGTGTAGAAAGGGTCGAGGATATTGCCCCGGGCGTCGCGGCAGGCATCGGCGGTAACGTCGATCCACCGGTCCCGCAGCGCGGTGCGGGAGGAGAGCACGTCCCAGGGGGCAAAATCCGTCACGCGGCCTCATTCCTTGATACGAGGCCGCATGGTGGCAAGAGGCCGCACGGACCGCCAGGGGGCACGAGGCCCCCTCGCGGAGATGTCTTATTCCGCCGCGATCTGATTTGCGTTGGCGTAGTCTTCCAGCGGCGCGCAGGTGCAGATCAGGTTGCGGTCGCCATAGACATTGTCCACCCGCTTCACCGGCGGCCAGTACTTGCGCGCGGCGACGTAAGGCAGCGGGAAGGCGGCTTCCTGCCGGCTGTAGGGATGCGCCCATTCCACCGCCATGACTTCCTCGGCGGTATGGGGGGCGTTCTTCAGCGGGTTGTCGGCCTTGTCCATGCGGCCCTGCTCCACCGCGCGGATCTCGGCGCGGATGGCGATCATGGCATCGCAGAAGCGGTCCAACTCGGCCTGGGTCTCGCTCTCGGTGGGCTCCACCATCAGCGTGCCGGCCACCGGCCAGGACATGGTCGGCGCGTGGAAGCCGTAGTCCTGCAGGCGCTTGGCGATATCCTCGACCAGCACGCCGCCGCCCTGCTGGAAGCCGCGGCAGTCCAGGATGCATTCATGCGCCACCATGCCGCGCGCGCCCTTGTAGAGCACCGGGAAGTGCCCATCGAGCCGCTTGGCGATGTAGTTGGCGTTGAGGATGGCGACCTGGGTGGCACGGGTCAGCGCCTCCGCGCCCATCATGCGGATATAGGCGTAGGAGATGGGCAGGATGGACGCGCTGCCGAAGGGCGCGGCCGAGACCGGGCCATAGCCGGTGGCCGGACCGGCCTCGTGCAGCAGCGGGTGGTTCGGCAGGTGCGGCGCCAGGTGCTTGGCCACGCCGATCGGGCCGACGCCCGGGCCGCCGCCGCCATGCGGGATGCAGAAGGTCTTGTGCAGGTTCAGGTGGCAGACATCGGCGCCGATGCGGCCGGGGGCGGTCAGGCCCACCTGCGCGTTCATGTTGGCGCCGTCCATGTAGACCTGCCCGCCGGCTTGATGGACGAGGTCGCAGATGCGGATGATCTGTTCCTCGAACACGCCATGCGTCGAGGGATAGGTGATCATCAGCGCTGACAGCTTTTCGCTGTGCTGCGCGATCTTGGCCTCGAGGTCTTCCAGGTCCACGTTGCCGTCGCGGTCGCAGCCGACCACCACCACCCGCATGCCGGCCATCGCGGCCGAGGCCGGGTTGGTGCCATGGGCGGAGGATGGGATCAGGCAGATATCGCGCACGTGCTGCCCATTGGCCTTGTGGAAGGCGCGGATGGCCAGCAACCCGGCATATTCGCCCTGGCTGCCCGCATTGGGCTGCAGGGATACGGCGGCGAAGCCGGTGATGGTCGCCAGCCAGTCCTCAAGCTGCCGGATCATGGCGAGGTAGCCCTGCGCCTGGTCGGCCGGCGCGAAGGGGTGGATCTCGCCGAAGCCGGGGAAGGTCACGGGGATCATCTCCGCCGTGGCATTCAGCTTCATGGTGCAGGAACCGAGCGGGATCATGCTGCGGTTCAGCGCCACGTCCTTGTCTTCCAGGGACTTCAGGTAGCGCAGCATCGCGTGCTCGGCATGGTGGGTATGGAACACCGCCGCCGTCAGGATCTCGGACTGCCGCTCCAGCGCCTGCGGGATGCCGCCCGCCGGCTCGTCCACCGCGCCACCCAGAACGCCGGCCAGGGTCATCAGCTCGGCGCGCGTCACGGTCTCGTCCAGCGCGATGGACAAGGCGCCGCCTTCCAGCTTGCGCAGGTTGAAGCCGCGCTCATAGGCCGCGTGGTAGATCGCCTCGGCCTTGTCGCCGGCTTCCACCGTGATGGTGTCGAAGAAGGCGTCGTGGCGCAGCTTGAGGCCGGCGGCCTCGGCGGCGCCGGCCAGCAGCCGGGCCTGCAGCGCCACGCGCTTGGCGATGCGGCGCAGGCCCTCGGGGCCGTGCCAGACGGCATACATGCCGGCCATGACCGCCAGCAGCACCTGCGCGGTGCAGATGTTGGAGGTCGCCTTCTCGCGCCGGATATGCTGCTCGCGCGTCTGGAGCGCCAGGCGCATGGCGGGCTTGCCGGCGGCATCGACGGAGACGCCGACGAGGCGGCCCGGCATCAGGCGCTTATAGGCATCCTTCACCGCCATGAAGGCGGCATGCGGGCCGCCATAGCCCATCGGCACGCCGAAGCGCTGGGAGGAACCGATGACCACATCGGCGCCCATCTCGCCCGGCGCCTTCAAAAGCACCAGGGACAGCGGGTCCGCCGCCACGATGGCGAGGCCACCGGCGGCCTGCACGGCGGCGATCTCCGGCGCGATGTCGCGCACCTCGCCGGTGGTGCCGGGATATTGCAGCAGCAGCGCGAAGGGCTTTTTCGAGCCACAGGCTTCCGCGATGGCGGCGGGCGCCACCACTTCGACCGTCAGGTTCAGCGGCTCCGCGCGTGTCCGCACCACCGCGATGGTCTGCGGATGCACATCGGCGGCGACCAGGATGGTGCGGGACTTGGCCTTGGTGGCGGCCAGGGCGATGGCCATCGCCTCGGCGGCCGCCGTCGCCTCATCCAGCAGGGAGGCATTGGCCACCGGCAGGCCGGTCAGGTCCGTCACCATGGTCTGGAAATTGACCAGGGCTTCCAGGCGGCCCTGGGCGATCTCGGCCTGATAGGGCGTATAGGCCGTGTACCAGCCCGGGTTCTCCAGCACGTTGCGCAGGATCACCGGCGGCACATGGGTGCCGTGATAGCCCATGCCGATCAGCGACTTCTTCAGCACGTTCTTTTCAGACAGCGCGCGAAGCTCGGCGATGGCCTCGGCCTCGGTGGCCGGGGGCGGCAGGGTGGCGAAATCCTGGCCGCGGATATCGGCGGGGACGGTGCGGTCGGCCAGGGCTTCCAGGCTGTCCGCGCCCACCACCTTCAGCATCGCCGCGATCTCGGCCCCCGACGGGCCGATATGCCGTTCGGCGAAGGCGCCGTGGTCTTCCAGCGCCAGCAGCGCGTCGAGGGCCTTGCTCATCAGAGGCTGTCCACGAAGGAGGCGTAGTCGGATTCGCTCATCAGCGCGTTGATGGCGGCCGGGTCGGCGGGCTCGATCTTGAAGAACCAGCCCTCGGCGGTCGGCGCGGAATTGGCCAGCGAGGGGTCGTCCACCAGCGCCTGGTTGGCTTCCACCACCTTGCCGGCGATGGGGGCATAGACGTCGGAAGCGGCCTTCACGCTTTCCACCACCGCGATGGCTTCCTCGGCGGCCACTTCACGGCCGGCCTCGGGCAGCTCGACGAACACCACGTCGCCAAGCGCGTTCTGCGCGTGCTCGGTGATGCCGATGGTGGCCACGCCACCTTCCAGCTTCACCCATTCATGGTCCTTGGTGAACTTGATCTCGGCCATCGGGGCAGGTCCTTATCGGGCGTAGCGGTGAGGGAAGAAGGGGGTCGGCGCGACACGGGCGGGCGATGCCTTGCCGCGCACCATCAGGTCGAGCGCCGTGCCGTCGGCGGCGTGTTCACGCGCCACGTAGCCCATGGCGCAGGGGCCGTTCAGGGAGGGGCCGAAGCCGCCGCTGGTGACCTCGCCCACCACTTCGCCACCCACCTGGATGGGCGTGTGGCCACGGGCGGGCTGGCGGCCTTCGGGCAGGATGCCGACGCGCAGGCGCTTGGGGCCGTTGTCCAGCTCCTCCCGCACCCGCTCGGCGCCGGGGAAGTTCCATTCGGTGCGGCGGCGCTTGCCGATGGTCCAGACGAGGTTGGCCTCCACCGGGCTGGTCGTCTCGTCGATGTCGTTGCCGTAGAGGCAGAGCCCGGCTTCGAGCCGCAGCGAATCGCGGGCGCCCAGGCCCGCCGGCACCGCGCCGGGCAGCGCCAGCAGGGCGCGGGCGAGCTCCTCGGCTTCCTCGGCGGAGACGGAGATTTCCACGCCATCCTCGCCGGTATAGCCGCTGCGGCTGACCAGCGTCGTGATACCGGCGATCTCCACCGCCAGCACATCCATGAAGCGCATGGCGGAAACGTCAGGGGCGATGGTGGCCAGCGCCGCCACGGCACCCGGCCCCTGGAAGGCCACCAGCGCGCGGTCCGGCAGGCGGTTGAGCCTCACGCCGGCGGGCAGCACGGCCTCGATGGCGGCGCAGTCCACGTCCTTGCGGCTGGCATTCAGCACCAGGAACAGCCGGTCGCCGAGATTGGCGACCATGAAATCGTCCAGGACGCCGCCGGATTCGGTGGTCAGCAACCCGTATTTCTGCCGGCCGGGCTTCAGGATCTTCACATCGGCCGGGGTCAGGCGCTCCAGCGCCTCCGCCGCCCCCTCACCCACCAGCTCCGCCTGCCCCATGTGGGAGACATCGAAGAGCCCGGCGCCCGAGCGGGTCGCCAGATGCTCGGCCATGATGCCGGCGGGGTACTGCACAGGCATGGCATAGCCCGCGAAGGGCACCATGCGCGCGCCCAGCTCCCGGTGCAGGGATGCCAGGGGGGTTTCGAGAAGCGTCTCGGTCGAATCGGCCACGCAGCCTCCATCGCCGCAACGGGTGCGGCGCGTCAGGGTTCGTGGCCCCCCTCTGTCCGATGACCTGAGAGATTCAGCGCGCCTCGCGCCTTACTCCGTCGGTGCCGGTTTTGAGGCCGGGCTTTCCAGAGTCCCCTTCCCCACGCGGCCCTTCTGCCTGAGCGTTTCCGGGGGCCGGTTGCGCCTTCGGCGACAGCACCCCGGACCCGGGGCGCCATTCTCTCCCGCGTGGGATCAGCGGGTGGCCCCTCTGTGCCCCAGGGGCGCGCCGGGCGCAACACGATCTTGCGCGTTCAGGCAGCCGGAAGTGGCATCCATGACCCCGGCGGCTGCCCCGGCTGCACGATAAAGCGGCAACCCGCCCCAGGCTGGTCCCAGCAGCGGGCAATCGGCGCACCGGCCAGATGCGCCCGCAGCAGCGCGCCCACGCCGCCATGGGCCACGACGGCCACCGGCCCGTCCGGCGATTCCTCCCGGACCTTGGCTACGGCCGCGACGATGCGGGCCTGGGCATCCACCGCCCGCTCCCAGCCACGCACGCTCTCCTCCGGTCGGGCAAAGAACTGGTCGGCCACTGCCTGGAATTCCGTCTCGGGCAGGTAGCCCGTGGCGCTGCGGTCATTCTCGCCCAGCGCCTCCAGCACCCGCACCGGCAGGCCGAAGCGGGCGGCCAGGATGCCCGCCCCCTCAATGGCCTTGCATTCCGTGCTGGCCCAGACGGCGCGCAGCCCCGCCATCTCCGGCAGCGCCGCCAGGGCCCGCATGCGGGCGATGCCGGTGGGCGCCAGCGGCCAGCGCGGCACCGGCACCGCCGGGTCGATCATCACCTCCGGATGGGTGATGAAATGCAGCACCGCCTCAGCGCGGGCCGCGGCGGCGGTTGGTGGCCAGTTCCTCCGGGCTCAGCACGAAGCCTACCAGCACGCGGCGCCGGGCGGCCGCGTCCACGCCGCCGGTCAGGGTGATGCTCAGTTCCTCGCCGGTGCTCTTCACCTTGGCGACATTGGGCGGGAAGCTGACCCGCAGGGAATATTCGGCGCGGGAGACCACGCGGTCGTTATCATCCACCACGGCCACCATATAGGGGATGTCGATCGAGGGTCCGGCCGCCGCCGGGCCGCGCTCGGCCGAGAAATCGGGGACCAGCGTCACCACCAGCCCATCCCGCCGGGACGTGTAGTCGCATTTGGCCTGGAAGCCGGAGACCTGCGCATTGACCACCAGCGCCGTCAGATCCGACCCGCCGCCCGCGCGGAAGCGCGTCAGGTCGGCGGCATCGGAAATCACCCCCACCTGCGGGCAGGGCGCCTGCGCGTTTTCCAGCAGGTTGACGGGCGCGCGCTCCCCGCAACCGGCCAGCAGAAGCGCCAGGCCGCCTGCGATGCATCCGTTCAGAAGGTTCCGCGCCTTGACCATGCTGCCACTCTTCCCCTTAGTGCGGCCAATCGGACGGGATGCACCCTCGCCCCCCGCCGCGCCGCGACCGATCTTTCCCGCAACCACCACGCCTCCGGCCCAGACGCAAGCATGACCGCCCCGCTGACCACCCCCGCCGACCCTAAGCCGTCCCTTCACGTGCTGCTGGCGGGCCCACGCGGCTTCTGCGCCGGCGTCGACCGTGCCATCAAGATCGTCGAGCAGGCGATCGGGAAGTTCGGCGCACCTGTCTATGTGCGGCACGAAATCGTGCACAATAAATTCGTGGTGCAGAACCTGGAGGCCCAGGGCGCCATCTTCGTCGAGGAGCTGGAGGAGGTGCCGGAGGACGCGCCGGTGGTCTTCTCCGCCCATGGCGTGCCGAAGTCGGTGCCCGCCGAGGCGCGCCGGCGCAACATGATGTACCTCGATGCCACCTGCCCCCTGGTGAGCAAGGTGCACCGGGAGGCCGAGCGCCATGAGGCCGCCGGCCGCCATATCCTGCTGATTGGCCATGCCGGGCACCCCGAGGTGGTCGGCACCCTGGGCCAGTTGCCGCCCGATGCCGTCACGCTGGTGGAAACGGTGGAGGATGTCGCGCGCATCCAGCCGCCCGAGCGCCCGCTGGCCTTCACCACCCAGACCACCCTGTCCGTCGATGACACGGCCGAGATCGTGGCGGCGCTGAAGGCGCGCTTCCCCGACATCACCGGGCCGGGCAAGGAAGACATCTGCTACGCCACCACCAACCGGCAGGCGGCGGTCAAGGCCATCGCGGCGCGGTCCGACATGGTGATCGTGGTGGGCGCGCCCAATTCCTCCAACAGCGTGCGGCTGCGGGAAGTGGCCAGCCGCTCCGGCTGCCCCCGCGCCATCATGGTGCAGCGCGGCGCGGACCTGGACCCGGCGGAGGTCGATGGCGTCTCCATCCTCGGCCTGACCGCCGGCGCCAGCGCGCCCGAGATCCTGGTGGAGGAAGTGCTGACCCGGCTGCGGGAACGCTTCACGGTGACCACCGAGGAAGTGGTGGTGGCGGTGGAGGACATCACCTTCCGCGTGCCGCCGATGCAGCGCCCCAACCGCTGAACGGCGCCCGCTGACCATGGCTGTCTATACCGAGATCTCGGACGAGGCGCTGCGCGCCTATCTCTCCGACTATTCCCTGGGCGAGCTGGTCGCCTTCCGCGGCATCGCGGAAGGCGTGGAGAACAGCAACTACGCGCTGAAGACCACCACCGGCGACTATATCCTCACGCTCTACGAGAAGCGGGTGGACCCGGCGGAGCTGCCCTGGTTCCTGGGCCTGATGCGGCACCTGGCGGCGCATGGCCTTTCCTGCCCCCAGCCCGTGGCGGCACGGGATGGGGAGGCGCTGCGCGAGCTGTGCGGCCGCCCCGCCGCCATCTGCACCTTCCTGCCCGGCGTCTGGCCGCGCCGCGTGCGCCAGGGCCATTGCGGCCCGCTGGGTGCCGCGCTGGCGGAACTGCATGCCGCCGGCACCGGCTTCACCGCCGAGCGCCCCAACAGCCTCGGCCCGCAATCCTGGGCGCCGCTGCTGGACCGCTGCCGGGCCGGCGGCGACGCGGTGCAGCCCGGCCTGATCGCGGAACTGGACGGGCAGCTGGAAGGCATCCTGCGCGCCTGGCCGCGGGACCTGCCGCGCGGGCAGATCCATGCCGACCTCTTTCCCGACAATGTCTTCTTCCTGGACGATGCCGGGGGCGCGCCGCGCGTCTCCGGCCTGATCGACTTCTACTTCGCCTGCACCGACTTCCTGGCCTATGACCTGGCCATCTGCCTCAATGCCTGGTGCTTCGAGCCGGACTTCTCCTTCAACATCACCAAGGCACGGGCCATGATCCATGCCTACCAGTCCCTGCGCCCGCTGACGGAGGCGGAACTGGCGGCGCTGCCGGTGCTCTGCCGGGGCGCGGCCATGCGCTTCCTGCTGACGCGGCTCTTTGACTGGACCCATACGCCAGCGGGCGCGATGGTGACGCGCAAGGACCCGCTGGAATACCTCAAGCGCCTGCGCTTCCATGCCGCAGCCCAGGATATCCACGCCTATGGCCTCTGACGTTTTCGAATCCGCCCCGCCCGAGGCTGCCGAGCGCGTGGTGGAGATCTGGACCGATGGCGGCTGCAAGCCGAACCCCGGCCCGGGCGGCTGGGCCGCGATCCTGAAGTTCGGCGAGGTGGAGAAGGAACTCTCCGGCCACGACCCCGCCACCACCAACAACCGCATGGAACTGACGGCGGCCGCCAACGCGCTGGAAGCGCTGAAGCGCCCCTGCACCGTCATCCTGCACACGGACAGCGAATATGTCCGCAACGGCATCAGCCGCTGGATCCATGGCTGGGTGCGCAACAACTGGCGCAACGCCGCCAAGGACCCGGTGGCGAATTACGAGCTATGGCAGCGCCTGCTGGCCGCCGCCAAGCCACACAAGGTGGAATGGCGCTGGGTGCGCGGCCATGCCGGCGACCCGATGAACGAGCGCGCCGACAAGCTGGCCACGATCGCTCGGGATTCCGGGCAGGGCTGATGTGCCCGTCGAAGGAGATCAGCACGCTTACCCCACGCGCCCAGCTGGAGACAGCGGATACCGGGCCGTGAGTTCGACCCTACTTGAGTTGGCTGTCCTTGCTGCCCCTGCGGTTGAATCCAATGCTCACCGGGCGGCTGTCTAGGGCTGACTGGCAGGTGACGCAGGTCTTCACCCCAAGAAGCGCGTGGCGCCGTGCCGCCGGGATCTCCTCGCCACATTCGAGGCAATGCGTGGCTCCCTCCCCTGTCGGGAGGTGGGCGCGCGCCCTCGACACGCCATCCGTAACGGTGTCGTCGATCTGGTCCTGCACAGCGCTGTCCGGAGCCCATCCACTCGCCATCTTCACCACCTGGCTTGATTGCAGTCGAGGCCGCTTCAGATGGTCGCCAGCGGCGGCGTTTTCAATGAACGCCCTGGCGCACCGAAGCGCGAAGCGGCTTCCACGCCCAGGCGGCACGGTCAGGTCCTGGCCGGAAGCTGCCGGTCCGCTCATGGCTGCCAAATAGCGAAAAGCGCGGCTGGCAGCCGCCTGGTGACCAGAGGGGACCGAAGCCCGGTGCCGGTGCCTGGTACAGACGCACGGCCGACCACTCACAGCTCCCTCTCGATCAGCAGAGCCTCTGGGGAGCGTGCGAAGCGGTCTTAGCGGATTTTGGTCGCAACAGCAGCGCTCCGGCCGACGCGAGCTGAACAAGGGCTGCGGCGGCGAAGGGCAAGATGCCCTCGTTGATCGAGAACCCTGTCGCGCCGAGGTCGCGCAGCAGGCCGAAGGCAGCCGGTGCAAAGGCGTATCCCGCCTGACTGATGGCTGTGACCAGCCCCACGACCCGCGCCACGTCAGCGGAGCGGAACTCGGCTTGCGCAATGAGCGGCGGCAGTGAGGTGCTGTTGCCCAGGCCCAACCCGAACAACGCGCAACCGAACAGCAGCAATGGCACGGAGGACCCAGCACAGAGGAGCACCACCGATCCGATAGCCTGCATTCCGGCATTGGCGGCGGTCACCACCCGCCGGTCTGCCCCCGGCGGCATCACCGCCCCGAGCAGGGAACGTCCGCCGACGGCGCAGACTGTCACCCCACCCATGGTCAGGCCCGCGCCGCCCGCACCCAGGGTGGGCACAAGCAAGGAGAAGAGGTGCGCTACCAGACCGACCTGCGCCACGAACCCGAAGGTCGTAGCCGCTGCAAGGGTCAGGAAGCGCCGGTCACGCCAGGGGTTCCTGAGAGCCGCCGCATCCGTTCCGCGCGGCGCCGCCTCGGCTGGACCTACTTGCTGCGGGGCCAAGTCGCCGTCGGGCAGCAAGTTCATACTCGCAGGGGTGCGGCTGAGATAGAGCCTCGACAGCACCCATGTCACGCCGATGACGGAGGCGGCCACCATCCCGGCAGCCGCATGGAAGCCCAGGCTGGCGATGAGGACGACCCAGAGCGGGGAAAAGATCACGCCCCCCATGCTGGCGCCGTTGAAGGCCATTCCCAGTGCGGCCGGACGCCGGCGGGCGAACCATGGAGAGACCATCGCGTTCAGCGCGGCGCCACTGGTCAGCGCCCAACCGGCGCCGCTCACCGGAGCGGCCAGATAGAGTTGCCATGGGGCTGCCGCGAAAGCCCAGCCGAGCAAGCCGACCGCCGTGAACAGCGCACCAGCGCGGGTGACCGCAACAAGGCCGAAGCGACGATGCAGGGCAGCGAGGTTGGCGACCACAGCGGCGCCGAGCAGGAAGTGCGCGGAAATGGCCCCAGAGACGACCGATACCGGCCAGCCGCGCGAGGTATGCAGGACCTGGAGATAGATGGGAGGGCCGTAGAAGCTGATGCCCCAGGCGAACATCGCCAGAGTGAAGGCCGCCCCTACAACACGCCAACCGAAGAACATGCGAGGGAGCGCCATTATGCGCGTCCCTCCACGAGATCGGCGGCCCAGGAGCACCACCCTCCGGCGCATCCTGCGGGCAGCAGTTTGGCCGCCAGCGCGATGAAAGAGACGAAGGGCCGGATCACTGTGATTTGCATCGTCTCTGAGGTGCACAAAGGCTTCTTGGGTCAGAAAGCCAGCTTGCTCTTCTGCCGCATATCCGCGTCGAAATTCTCCGGCCGCAGCCAGGCTTCATAGCCAGCTTTCAAACGCGGCCAGTCCTGGTCCGTCATCGCGAACCAGGCCGTGTCGCGGTTCTGGCCTTTGAGGACCATGTGCTGGCGGAATATGCCCTCGAAGGTGAAGCCGAAACGCTGGGCGGCCCGCTTGGAAGGCTCGTTGTGGTTGTGGCATTTCCATTCGAAGCGCCGGTAGCCGAGCGTGTCGAACACGTAGCTGGCCGACAGATAGAGGGCCTCGGTGGCGACACTGGTGCCTGCGATGGCCGGTCCCCAGAGAATACTGCCAATCTCGATGACGCCATGCACAGGATCGATGCGCATCAAGGCTTGCCGACCTTCTGCCCGCGCAGTCTGTCGATCGATCACGGCGAAGAACAGCGGATCGGTTGAGCTGGCAGCCTTGTCGAGCCAAGGCGTGAAATCCTGTTCCCCGGTAGGAGGCGCCTCGAACAAGTAGCGGAAGCGATCCTCCGCACCAGGCTGCCGAGCCGAGGCCAGCAACTGCTCGCCGTGCTGCCGCGCATCCAGCGGTTCGAGCTTTGCGTAACGGCCTTCGAGCACAACTCGTTCCGGACGCGCCACGCCCTGCCAGTTCGATAGATCCATTGGTAACTCTCGTGTCCGTTTCGAGAGTGCTTAGCTGTCAGATTGGTCGCCGCAAGGGCCAATTCATAGCATAGTCTGCCGACCAATGTGGGAGAGACGAGCAGTCTGTTGGACCAGCCTCTGTTCCTGGAGGCGGAACAGCCCCCCGGTAGGCCATGCCACCCGTGTACGCTCTCCCCACCCGATCCGGTCCGTAGGCAGCCGGAAAGCGACGTCCGCTTTGCGAAAAGCCGCTAAACCATCCGGGTGGCCGATAGAGTGCCCACCCGTCATGGCCGGGTCTGGCCGAGAGCGGAATGGCCGCTTCGTGGAGACGGGTAGGCGGAAGCGGCCGAAGATGCCTCCGCACGTGCGTGGTCTTATGTGGCGGATTTCTGCTCGGTCATGAGGGTGCGTATCAGCGCCGCATCGGCGGGCGAGACCGGGTTGTAGACGATCATACCGAGATCTGGCCGCTCCTCGAGCGCAAAGGAGGAGTACTCCAGTTCCAGCATGCCGAGGGTAGGATGGCGCAAGCGTTTGGTACCCCCGCCGTGGGCGCCCACGTCGTTCTCGCGCCAGAGCGCCTCGAATTCCGGGCTCGTCCGGCACAGTTCCTCCACCAGTTGGCGGACCTCGGACAGGGCACCGGCCCGCGCCGCATCCGCCCTGAAGGCGCCCACCACGAAACGGGCAACGCTCTCCCAGTCGTGCTGGGCGGCCCGGACTTGAGACTGGCCGAACATCAGGCGCAGGACGTTGCGCTGGTCCGGAGGGAGCGCCCCATAGTCCGTCAGCACCGCCACGGCCGCCCGGTTCCACGCCACGATGTCCCAGGTGGCGGTCTTGATGATCGCGGGGCTGAACTCGAGGGCATCAAGCAGGCGCTGCAGCCGCGGCGAGACCCCCTCGGCCGCCCTGTAGCGCACCTCCGGCGGCCGCCCGAGGCCGAGGAGGAAGAGGTGCTCGCGCTCGATGTCGGTCAGCATCAGCGCACGGGCAATCCGGTCCAGCACGTCGGCGGACGGGGCGCCGCCGCGCCCTTGCTCCAGCCAGGTGTACCAGGTGACGCTGATGTTGGCGCGCTGGGCGACCTCCTCGCGGCGCAGGCCCGCCGTCCGTCGGCGCTGAGTGGCGAAGCCGAGCGCGGCGGGGTCGAGGCGCGTTCGCCGAGCCTTGAGATAGGCGCCGAGCCGATCTTCGACCCCGATGGACATCATCCTGTTAGCCTTTATACCAGGATAAGTTCACTACTTTAACAGTATTTAGCGCGGGAGGATACCAGGGTCTCCAAACGGCCATGGAACTCTGACATGCGTGTATTCGTCACCGGCGCGACCGGCTTCATCGGTTCGCGCATCATTCCCGAACTCATCGGCGCGGGTCATCAGGTTCTGGGACTGACCCGCTCGGATGCGGGCGCTGTGGCGCTCGTTGCCAGCGGCGCAGAGGTGCATCGTGGAACTCTGGAAGACCTGGACAGCCTGCGCCGAGGCGCGGCGCAGGCGGACGGCGTGATCCACTGCGCCTTCGACCATGACTTCACGAACATGCTGGCGAATTGCGAGAAGGACCGCCGCGCCATCGAGGCTCTGGGCGCAGAGTTCGCCGGTTCCACCCGCCCGCTCATCATCACTTCTGGCGTCGGGATGGGCGACCCAGGGGACGGGACACTGAGCAGAGAGAACGTATTCAACACCAAGCACCCGATCCCCCGGAAAGCCTCTGAGCTCGCTGGTGCCGCAATGCTCGAGGCTGGCGTCAATCTGTCGGTCATGCGGCTCCCGCAGGTCCACGACACCGTCCGGCAGGGCCTGATCTCTCCCCTGGTCCAGGTTGCCCGCGCGAAGGGCGTGTCCGCCTATGTCGGAGACGGGATGAACCGCTGGTCCGCCGCCCATGTTCTCGATGTCGCCCGCCTTTACCGGCTGGCCCTGGAGCGGGCAGAACCCGGCGCCCGCTACCACGCGGTGGACGAGGAGGGCGTGGCAGCCAGGGACATCGCGGAGGCCCTGGGACGCGGGCTGGGCGTGCCGGTCGTCTCCCTGCCGCCCGAAAAGGCGCAGGACCATTTCGGCTGGCTCGCTATGTTCGTCGGCCTCAACATGGCAGCCTCCAGCGCCCTGACGCGGGAACGCCTGGCCTGGCAGCCAACTGGGCCGGATCTGCTGACCGACCTGCGGGAGATGGACTACGGAGCCGCTTGATTGGAAAGGCCAGCGCGTTACCAAAGTGCGGCAACAGTGGACACCGTTCCTGACGGTGTTGCGGGACTGCGCTGGCATGTCTGGCTCGTGGCGACAGGCGGGGTGCGACACACCACCGAAGTGCGCGCGATGCGAAGAGCATCCTTCCCATCGCCAGCAGTCAGCCTGCGGCCCAAAAGGAGGCGAGCTGAAGCCAACGAAGATTGCCTGCAGCCAACCGTGGCAGCCAGCATCCCGTCGGCAGATGCAGTCCTCTCGATAGTCCTGCCGCCTGGATGATGGCGTCATCGGATCCGGTCACGACCGCAGTGCCAGACCCTGTCGTGCTGCCGCTGAGGGCGCTTTTTCCTCGCGGAGGGATGTCACATGGCTTATCGACTGGCCATGGTCTTCGTCCTGGACAGGGCCGAATGGGCGGCCGCTTCGGCAGCCGGGCCCGATTACGCCACCGAGTGGCACGCGCATGACTGCGCCATGCTCCTGCTGCCGCGGCAGGGGCTGATGCTGGTGCAACTGGAGGGGCGACGCGTGGCCTCCCCGCTGCGGCCTGGCAAGGCACTCCTCGTGGCGCCCGGCCTGGGTCATCGCACCCGGGCCGCCGATGCGGTGCACCGGCACATCGTCCTCTACACGCCCACACCCCGCCTCAGCCGCTGGCTGCAGGGGCAGGGTTGGCAGCTTGGCCTGCTGCGGCCGGGCATGCTGCCGTTGCTGAGCTACTGGGATGCGCTGCCCGAAGGCTCCGGACGGGCCCGGCTGGCCGAGCGCCTGCTTCTGGAGGAAGCAACCGAGGCCGGGCTCGAACCTGCTCCGGCACAACACGGCGCCGCCGTGGTCCAGGCCATCGCGGAGCACCTGCGCGCCCAGTTGCACGAGCCGCAGCCCCTGGACAGCCTCGCGGCCCGCTTTGGCCTTTCGCGCCGCCAGATGACCCGGCTCTTCCGGCGGCATCTCGGGCGCAGCATCGCGGATTACCTGGGCGAGCTGCGCGTGCGGGAAGCGGCCCGGCGCATCGGGACAGGCCAGGGTGTTCTGGCCGCGGCGCATGCCGTGGGCCTGGCCTCGCCTTCCCACCTCGCGCGGCTCTTCCGCCAGCACACCGGGCGCTCCCCCTCGATGGCCCGATCCGGCGAGGACTAGGGTCTGTGACCGGACGCAGCGATGCGTAGGTTGATGATGGTGGCGGCGAGATGGGCAAAGCCAGTCCAACTGCGGC
>NZ_RFLX01000070.1 GCF_003696345.1 Teichococcus wenyumeiae
GCGCCCAAGCAGCATCCTGATCCTGCTGCACCCTGAGTCACGCGGCCGAACTCGCCCTCCCGTCAAACAACTTGCCAATGCCCGCGGAAGGCCAGCATTTCCTCCACCATCCGCAAGCTGAGGGGAAAGCGGAAATAGAGCCACACCGCCTGGCTGATGATCTCGGCCGGGAAGCGATATCCGGCGAAGCTGGGGCAGGCAGGTGCGGTCATCCCACCCGACTACCCGGAGGTGGAACGCTCGGGCAAGCTGGCGGCCGGCCAACCTGACGGTGCCGTTGCAGGCAAGCCAGGGCGACCCCGCCGCCGGTCAGACAAGCTGCACGCCGACAAGGCCTATGATCATCGTCGCTGTCGTCAGGCTTGTCGCCGGCGCGCCATCAGGCAGCGGATTGCGCGCCGCGGCATCGAGAGCAGCCAGAGGTTGGGCAAGCACCGCTGGGTCATCGAGCGCACATTCGCCTGGATCAACCGTTTCCGCCGCCTGGCCATCCGTTATGAGCGCCGTCTCGACATCCACCACGCCCTCACCGCGCTTGCCTGTTCCGTCATCTGCCTCAACGCACTTCAGGAGAGGTTTGAAAGGCGCTATTAAAGCCCTGGCGACAGGTGATCTAGCATGCCATTCTGCCATGGTTCACGGCATTGCCCCTTCACCACCCTGCCCGTCTTTGCTCCTATACGTTGATGAGTAAGTCCCGCCTCCAACACCGACAGCTAGAAATCTTCCGTGCAGTGGTGCGGAGTGGCAGCGTCACTGGCGCCAGCCGAATCCTTGGCATAAGCCAGCCCGGTGTTAGCAAGATCCTTGTTCAGACTGAGGACCTTTGCGGTTTCTGCCTGTTCGAGCGGCGCCATGGACGGCTGGTGCCAACCCTGCGGGCGCTCAGTCTGTTCGATGAGACGGAGCGTCTTTTCGTCGGCATGGAGCAGATCGAGCGTTTGCTGGAACGGCTGCGGGCAGAGGAGCCGCGTCGCGCCGTCATCGCCTCCATCCCTGTTCTAGCACAGGAACTAATGCCTCAGGTGGCGCGCCGCTGGCTGGATACGCCGGGGGCGGAGCGCTTGGCCGTCACCACGCGGGATGCCGGCGGGGTCATGGCCATGGCTGCATCCCGTCGTGCAGAAGTCGGCTTGATGAATCCGGCGCAGCGCGTGCCAAGCCTCCGCAGCTTCCTGATTGCCCGGCCGCGCGCGTTATGCGCCCTGCCGCTGGGCCACCCGCTGGCAGCACGGGCTACCATCCGCCCAGCGGATTTGCACGGGCAGCCCTATATCGGCATCTCCCGCCACGAGGGGCAGCAGACCATCATCGACCGGCTGCTGGAGGATGAAGGAGTGCGCCCGATTGAAGTGGCTGAATGTCCGCTGATCACCGGCGCGACGGGCATGGCCACGGCTGGGGTTGGTATCACCTTTACCGATGCCTTCGCGGCCCGCCCCTTCCTGAGCCGTGGCCTGATCCTGCGCGACTTCGCCCCCGCCGTGACCTTCGAATACCGCGCCATATGGTCCGAGGGGATGAGCAGTCAGTTCGACCGCACTGCCTTTTTGCGGCTGCTGGGCGAATGCGCCGAGGCCATTTTGTCGGAAACGCCGCCTGAAGGGGTCACCCGACTGTCATAACCGGCGTTTAGCACCATAACCAAAGTTGGGCTGCCGAGCCGGGCTACAAGCATGGCAGCCTCGCTGTGTGAGCACGCAGCAGACACCCTTCGCCCCTGGCTTTGTCGAGTGCCCCTATTGGTGGGATCTCGCTCCTCCCCCGCGGCCCGGTTCGCCGGCGCCGCTGCCGGAGGCCGCGGAAGTCGTCATTATCGGCGGCGGCATCGCCGGTCTTTCCACGGCCATTGAGTTAGCACGCGGCGGGGTGAAAGCCCTGGTACTGGACCGCGAAGCCATCGGCTGGGGCGCCTCCTCCCGCAATGGAGGCGCGCTTTCCGGCGCAGGCAGCCTCGGCCGCGCGCGGTCGGACCTGCACAAGGCGCTGGATCAGAAGCTGCTCGGTGAAATGGTCGAGGAAGCCGAGGCCTCCTTCGACGAGATGGGATCCTTCCTGCAGGCGGAAGGGGTTGATTGCTTCTTTCGCAAGACCGGCCGCTTTGTAGGCGCGCACGCCCCAAAGGCACTCGATACGCTGAAGCGTCGGGCGGAGATGCTGAACCGCACAGGGCGTGACACTGCCACAATCCTCGAACGCAGCCGCGTAGGGGAGGAGGTGGCGACCGGCCTCTACCATGGCGGCCTGCTGATCCAGCGCGCCGGTTCCCTCCACCCCGGCCTTTATGTCCAGGGTCTAGGGCGGGCCGCGGCGGCGCGAGGCACCACGCTGCGGGGCGGCGTCACCGTCACGGGGCTGGCCGAAGAGGGCAACGGCTACCGGGTACGGACAAGCCAGGGAGATGTGCTGGCTCGGCATGTGATGGTAGCCACCAACGGCTATACGGGGGCTGCCACGCCCTGGCACCGCCGTCGTCTCGTGCCTGTCGCCAGCTACATGATCGCTACGGAGACGCTGGGGGAGGAGCGCGTGCGCGCCCTGCTGCCAAAGCTGCGTGTCTATGGCGATACAAAGAAGGTTCTCTACTACTTCCGCCCTTCACCGGATTTCACCCGCATCCTGTTTGGTGGCCGCGCCAGCTTCATCGACGCCGATGCGCGCCGCGCCGCTGCCCGTCTGCACGGCTTCCTGACTGGTCTGCTGCCGGACCTCGCCGGGGTGCGCATCACCCATGGCTGGAAGGGGAATGTTGCCTTCGCGCTGGACTACCTTCCGCATGTGGGCCGGCAGGAGGGCATCCATTATGCGCTGGGCTGCAATGGCAGCGGCGTCGTCACCATGACGCATCTCGGGCGTGTAGCCGCGCGGCAGATCCTGGGCGGCGCCAACCGCCCCTCGGCCTTCACTCGCCTGCCTTTCCCGACCATGGCCGGATACGGCGGCCGCCCCTGGTTTCTGCCCGTTGTGGGCGCTTCCTACCAGCTTCGAGATCGGTTGGATGGCTGGCGCTCTACCCCCGCGAAAGTCCACTCATGACCGAAGACGTACAGTTCTCGGCAAAGGAGTTCGCCGACCGCCTCGCCGCCCTGCGGCACCGGATGGAGGGTGACGGCGCCGAGGTGGCACTGCTCGACGAGATCGAGCCGATGAGCTGGATCTCCGGCTATGGCAGCTCGCTGAACCGCTGGCGCTGCGTGGTGGTGCCACTGGATGCCGAGCCGTTCTTCCTGATCCGCGCGCTGGATGCCGCACCCTGCCGCCAGCGCACCTGGATCCAGGACATCCGGACATACCGGGACTGGGAAGACCCAATGCCGGTATTGGCCGCTGCCTTGGCCACGCGCGGCCTCGCGGCGGCACGCATCGGGCTCGACTTCAATTCCTACGCCATGTCGCTCAGCCGCTTCGCGCAGCTGAAGGCGGCGCTGCCGGCCGCCACGATAGTGGATATGGGCCCGGTGGTGAACGAGCTGCGGCTGATAAAGTCGCCCGCTGAGATCGCCATCCTGCGCCGCAGCGCGGCCGTGGCGGATGAGTCACTGCGCCGAGCCGCCGCCGCCTGCATCCCGGGTGGCAGCCAGCGTGACGCCGCGCGCATCGCGGTTTCCAGCTATGTCGAGCTGGGCGCCGACCCCAGCCCCGTCGGCCCCATCAGCGCCGGCACAGGCTGGGATTTCCTGCACGGCCATCTGAGCGACACGCCGCTTTCTCCGGGCGATGTGGTGCATATCGAGTTGGTACCGCGCATCGCCGGCTACAGCGCGCGCATCATGCGTTGCGTCACTCTCGGCAAGCCCGCGCCAGCGCTAGCCGCCGCAGCGGAGACCCTCATCGCCTTACAGGATGAGCAAATCGCGGCGCTGCGCCCCGGCGCGCGGGCGCATGATGTGGACGCCATCCTGCGCGATGGCGTCATCCGCTCCGGCCTGCGCCCGGGCTACGACAACATCACCGGCTACACCCTCGGCCTCTACGCGCCGCAGACGCCGCGCACGAGCGACTTCACCCGCATCCTCCATCCTGGCGCCGACTGGACCGTCGAGGCGGGCATGGTCTTCCACATCTACGCCTCGGCCGGCGGTGTCTCCATCAGCGAAACCGTCCTGGTGGGCGAAGACGGGCCTGAACTTCTGACCCGCTTCCCCCGAGGTCTCATCATCAACGAAAACGGGAACTGATTATGTTCGAAGCTGTTAAGACTGGCCTGGTTGCCTCCAAGGGGCCGATCTCTGGCGTTGTCCGCAAAGGCCCGCTCGTCATCACCGCGCAGATCCCGAAGGATCCCGTCACGGGCACGATCGTCGAGGGCGACATCACCCTGCAGACGCGCCGCACGCTGGACAATCTGCGTATCGCCATGGAAGGCGCCGGCGGCTCCCTGGCCGATGTCATGATGGTGCAGGTTTATCTGGTGAATGGTACCGATGCGGCGGCGATGAACGCCGTCTGGCGCGAGGTCTTCACCGATCCCTTCCCCTGCCGTGCCACGGTGGTGGTAAAGGAGTTGCTGGCACCGGGCATGCTCATCGAGGTGATTGCTACCGCTCATCTGGGCCCCGTCTGAAATGTCTGACCCCAAGATGCGCGACGCGGCAAGTCCGCACGCCATCGTGGTGGGCGGCGGCGTGGCGGGCCTTTCCGCCGCGCTGAACCTGCTGCGCCTGGGCCAGGCGGTCACACTGATTGACCCCTTGCCCTCGCCCGGCGGCGCCTCCTTCGGCAATGCCGGTCTGGTTTCGGCGGATACAGTGGTGCCGGTAGCCCTGCCCGGTATGCTGCGAAAGGTACCGGGCTGGCTGAACGATCCGCTCGGCCCGCTTTCCGTCCGCCCCGCCTATCTGCCCAAGGCCATGCCCTGGCTGATGAAATGGGTACGCGCCGGCCGCCTGGAACGGGTGCAGGAAATCGCGAAAGCGATGCGGGCATTGCACATCAATGCCTTCCAGGATTGGAAGGGCCTGCTGGGCGAGGCCACTTTCCGCGACCTGTTCCGCCAGAACGGCCAGGTGCAGATGTGGGATTCTGCGACGGAGACCACGACCGGCCGTATCGAGCGCGGCCTGCGCGAAGCCTATGGCATCCGCAGCGAGGAACTCAGCACGGACGATCTGCGGCAGATGTTCCCTGGCTTGGCGCGCGATGTGGTGCGCGGCGTGCTGATCCCCGGAAACGGGCATATCGTCAGTCCGCCGCGACTGGTCCGCACCATGGCCGAGTTGTTCCGCGCCGAGGGCGGCACGGTACTGGCTGAGCGCGCGCTGAAGCTGATCCCCGAAGAGGGGGGACGCTGGATGGTGTTCACCAATATCGGCAACCATCGGACCGATAAGGTGATCCTGGCCGGCGGCGCGTGGTCAGGGCAGTTGCTGGAGCCGTTGGGCATCCGTGTGCCGCTAGAAACCGAGCGCGGCTATCACGTCATGCTGGCTAATCCCTCCATCGATCTGCGCTACCCGATCCTGCACAAGAGCCGCAGCTTCGGCATGACGCCGATGGAACACGGCATCCGGGTCGCAGGCACGGTGGAAATCGCCGGGCTGGAGGCCGCGCCGGATGAGCGGCGCGCGAAGATCTTGCACGAGCATGCGAAGCGGCTCTTCCCGGATTTGCAGTCAGAAGAACCGGCTTTCTGGATGGGTCATCGCCCGTCCTTCCCGGACAGCCTACCGGTGGTGGGCCCCGCACCAGGGCATCCTGGCCTCTTCCTCTGCTTCGGTCACAGCCATTTCGGTATGACGGGCGGGCCGCCCGCAGGCAAGCTGGTGGCGCTCCTCGCGACGGGGCGCCCCCCTTCGATCGACCCCGCTCCGTATTCTCCGGCCCGGTTCTGACGAGAAAATGCGGGTGGCCCCCCCGCACACAACATCGATGTTGCGCCACGCATAACCAACTGGGAGTTCCGAGATGCCAGACAATTCCCGCCTACTAATCCCCAACAGGCGCCGCTTCCTGACCCTGAGTGGCGCGGCCCTCGCCGCCCCCTGGATTATCGCCGGCCCCGCCCGTGCAGCTGGCCAGGTGATCGTCCGCACGCCGGGCGGCGCCTATGACGACGTCATGCGCCGCCACGTCTACGAGCCGTTCACCAAGGAAACCGGCATCACCGTGATGCCCGTGGCCGCCACGGTCGCCAAGCTGATGGCCATGTTCCGGGCGAACAATGTCGAGCTGGACCTGATCGATACGGGTGACGGCCCGCTGGTGACGCTCGGCCGCGCCGGCGCGCTCGAGCCGATCGACTACGGCAGCTGGAAATGGAGCAAGCCGGAGGACGTTGCCCCAGAATACCGCCACGAGTTGCGCGTGGCGAACTTCGTCTATGCCTCCGTGCTGGCCTATAACAAGGAAAGCTTCCCGGACGGCAAGAACCCGAAGAGCTGGGCCGAGTTCTGGGACGCCGGAAAGTTCCCTGGCCCGCGCATGCTGGCCGATATGGCCAGCAGCTCGCCCGACCTGGAATTCGCCCTGCTCGCCGATGGCGTGCCACGTGACCAGATCTATCCGATGGATCTCGACCGGGCCTTCAAGTCGCTCTCCCGCATCCGCCCGAATATCCGCAAGTTCTGGGACACTGGCGCGCTTTCGGCGCAGATGCTCTCGGACAAGGAAGTGGTGCTGGGCTCCATCTGGAACGGCCGCCTGCAGACCTTGATCGACAAGGGCGCCCCGCTCGGCTTCGAGTGGGCGGAGAACATGATCCAGGTGCAGTCGCTCAGCATCTTTAAGGGCTCACCCAACAAGGCCAATGCACAGAAGCTGGTCGACTTCATGATGCAGCCGTCGGTGCAGGCGAAGTACTCGAAGGACCTGGAATACGGTCCAACCAACCTCAAGGCCTTTGACATGCTGCCGCCTGAGCAGGTGCAACGCATGCCGGGCAGCCCGGCCGCGCGGCAGGGGGGCTTCATGCGCAATGTGGAGTGGCTCGAAGCGAACCGCGACAAGGTGAACCGCGCCTGGTCCCGCTGGATCCTCGGATGAGCGGGGAGGCTTTTTCTGGAGTCCGCCTGGACCGGATCAGCAAAGTCTATGGCTCAGAGACTGTGGTCAGGGACATTTCCCTGACCATCCCCCAAGGCGAGTTCTTTACGCTGCTCGGTCCCTCGGGCAGTGGTAAGACGACCACCCTTTCCATGCTCGCCGGCTTCACCCTGCCGAGCGCGGGCCGCATCTTTATCGATGGGAAGGACGCGACGCAGGCGCCGCCCCGTGCCCGCGGCCTCGGCATGGTGTTCCAAAACTACGCGATCTTCCCGCATCTCGACGTGTTCGGGAATGTCGCCTTCCCTCTCACTGTGCGGAAGGCGCCCAAGCCCGAGATCGAACGCCGAGTTGCCGAAGCGCTGGCCATGGTGAAGCTGACCGGCTTCGAACGCCGCTTCGCCCGCCAGCTCTCCGGTGGCCAGCAACAGCGCGTGGCGCTGGCACGCGCCATTGTCGGCCAGCCGCGCGTCGTGCTGATGGACGAGCCGCTGGGCGCGCTCGACAAGAACCTGCGTTACCACATGCAGGTGGAGATCAAGGAGATTTCCCGCCGCCTGGGCATGACCGTGGTCTACGTCACGCATGACCAGGAGGAGGCGCTGACCATGTCGGACCGCATCGCCATCATGGACCGTGGCCGCATCGCGCAGATGGGGCCGCCCCGCCATGTCTATGAGCGGCCGGACAATGCCTTCGTGGCGAAGTTCCTGGGCGAGGCCAACCTGCTCCGCGCGCAACGGCGGAACGGGGTGCTGCGCGGCGGGGCCGATGCGTCCTACGAGGTGGCGGCGAACCGCCCGGGCCTGACGGAAGGGCTGGTCTTCATCCGGCCAGAGAAGGTGAGCCTCCTGCCCACTGGCACCACGCCGGCGGCCAACCATGTCTCAGGGACCGTGCGGCACACCAGTTTCCTCGGCAATGTCGTGCGCTATGAAGTGGCGCTCGCGGGGGGCGAAAATCTCCTCTGCGACACGACGAACGCCTCTGGCACCGTGTTGCAGCAACCCGGCGAACCGGTCCTGCTGGGCTGGCAGGCGGCCGACGCCCTTCTGCTGGAAGGATAAGCCGATGCCGCTTCGCCATTTCGCGAAATGGGCGCTGATCGCTCCGGCCCTGGCGCTGCTGCTGCTTCTCTTCATCACGCCCATCGGCTGGTTCATCGCTGAATCGCTAGCCGAACTCGGCAGTGCTGAGGAAGTCTGGCTGGAGGCGCAGGGGGTGCTGGGATCGCGCGCCATCTTCGGCGCCATCGTGAACACCAACATCATCGCGCTGACCGTGACAGCGATGGTGCTGGTGATCGGCTATCCACTCTCCTACGCGCTGTCTCGTGCGCGAGGGCTGGCTTTCTCGCTGGTGCTGATCTGCATCATCCTTCCCTATTTCACCAGCGTCATCGTCCGTACCTATGCCTGGATGGTGATCCTCGGGCGCAACGGGCTGATTAACCAGATGCTGCTCGGCCTCGGTCTCGTCTCAGAGCCCGTGGATCTGCTTTACAACCGCACCGGCGTCATCATCGGCATGACTTACGTGCTGCTGCCCTACATGGTGCTGACGCTCTATGCCGCGATGAAGGCGGTGGACAACCGTCTCCTGCAGGCGGCAGAAGGGATGGGGGCTAGTCCGTTCACGGTCTTCGCCAAGGTCTTCCTGCCGCTTACTTTGCATGGCGTGACGGCAGGCTCGCTGATCGTCTTCATCCTCGCCCTCGGCTTCTTCATCACCCCCGCATTGATGGGTGGCCCCAGCGATGTGATGATGGCCATGCTGATCGAGCGCGAGATTGAATTGTCGCAGAATTGGCCTATGGCGGCGCTGATGACGATCGTGCTGCTGGCCATCACCCTGGTGCTCTATGCCGTCTATGCCCGCTTCGCAGACCGCACCGAGGAGGGCTTCGCACGATGACCGGCTCCATCCTGCGGCTGGCAGCCATCCGCATGCTCGTCATCCTGCTCTGCACGGCGATGCTGGCGCCGATCGCCATCGTCATCATCGCCTCCTTCAGTGGTGACGGCTACCTAAAGTTCCCGCCGGAGAGCTTCTCGCTGCGCTGGTACATCCGCTTCCTGGGTGACCCACGCTGGATTGCCTCGCTGTGGAACTCCTTCCTGGTGGCAGCGATGACCTGCCTGCTTTCCACCGCGCTCGGCTTCCTCGCCGCCTATGCCATGGCGCGCGGAGCCTTCAGTTTCCGCCGGGTCATCACCGCGCTGCTGCTGATGCCGCTGATCGTCCCCCATGTCGTGACGGCCATCGCCATGTACTTCCTATCGGCGCGGCTCGGATTGATCGGTTTCCGTCCATGGATTGCCGTGGCGCATAGCGTGGTGGCGCTGCCGGTCGTGCTCGTCATCCTGCAATCCGCCCTGAAGACGGTGGACCCCAATCTGGAGCGCGCCGCAATGATCTTCGGTTGCTCCCGCATGGGCGTCTTCCGCCGCGTGGTGCTGCCGCTGGCCTTGCCGGGCCTGATCTCCGCGATGCTGTTCTCCTTCCTCACCTCCTTTGATGAGCTGGTGATTTCCATCTTCCTGGCTGGCATCCGGGCCGAGACCTTGCCCGTTCGGATATGGAACAGCTTGCTGCTGGAGGTGGAGCCAACCATCGCTGCAGTCAGCAGCCTGCTGATCGGCGTCACCTGTCTAGCGCTGATAATGGAATGGGCGGTGCGCCAAACGCGTGAGCGCAACGCCACGGCCATGCGGTAACGCGCCGCATTTCTTGGGCTGGCGGTTTCCCTTGCCTCTGTTGAGAGACCGCCAATCCAGGGATACAGCAGGGCCTATTCGGGCACGCCCGCCCTTAACAGCGCCTTTCAAAACCGTCTCTGAAGTGCGTTGAGGCAGATGAGGGAGCAGGCGAGAGCGGTGAAGGCATGGTGGGTTCCGCTGCAAAGTTCGTAGCAAGTCGCAAATGGCAGGGGTAGGCATTGGCAAGTTGATGGGCGGTGGTCGGAACAGCTGAGCTAGGGCAATCTGACGGGATGACGGCAGACTGTCCCACCTACCCTGGATACCGCTTCCCGGCGGAGATCATCAGCCATGCCGTCT
>NZ_RFLX01000071.1 GCF_003696345.1 Teichococcus wenyumeiae
CAGGCCGAATACATGAACGCACCCGACCGCCGCCGAACGTCAACATCCTTCTTGCACCGCGGGGGCCGTCCATACATGAAGCTTTCCACGAAGCAGTTGCCGGTCGGCTTGCCGGGGCGGGAGAAGTCCAGCGTCACCCCCCCGCTCGTAAGCCCAACGGTCCAGTACCTTTGACACGAACTCCGGGCCATGATCGATCCTGATCAGTTCAGGAGCACCACGGTGGTCCACGATCTGCTCAACAGCCTGCACCACGTGCTCACCCCGGATGCCGCCGTCTACAACAATCGCCAGGGCCTCGCGCGTGTCGTTGTCCATCAAAGTCGGGGCGCGGATCCGGCGCCCGTCGAACAGGGCGTCGGAGACGAAGTCCATCGACCACTGTTGGTTCGGCTTCACAGCCGCCCCGCGCTCCAGCCGTCGTGCTGCGGTGACGTGCCGCCGCGGACGTTTGCGGCGCAGGCTCAGACCTTCAAGACGGTACAGCCGGTAGACCCGCTTGCGATTGATCTTCCATCTTTCCCGCTGCAGCAGGATGTGGATGCGCGGGTAGCCGTACCCGTACCCGTACGGCGGCAATCTCACGGATCTGCAGTCTCAGAGGCGCCTGATCGTCCCGGTGGCCGCGATAGCGCTGCGAGGAGCGGTGGAACCGCAGCGCCCAGCAGCCCCGTCGCTCGCTCACCCCGAACGCGTCCTGCACATGGCGGACGAGTTCGCGCCGGCGGCCAGGCGTCAGGGCTTTTTTGCCAGCACCTCCTGCAGCATCGCCTTGTCCAGGCTGAGGTCGGCCACCGAGCGCTTCAGCTTGGCGTTGTTCGTCCGCTACGCGGCCTCATCCTGGAGCTGCCGCAACTGCCGCAACTGCCGGAGCTCCGAGGGCCCCGGGCCAACGTACTTCTGCTTCCAGCGGAAGAAGGTGGCCTCCGACATGCCGCATCTTGCGGCAAACCTCGGCCACCGCCGTACCCAGCTCTGCCTGCTTCAGGGCGAAGGCAATCTGCTCTTCCGTGTAGTGGCTCTTGCGCATCACCCAGTCTCCGTTCAGGGCAACAGTCCTGCCGGAAAACTCTCACAACAGCCGGGCCAATTTTCCAGTTTAAGGTCAGGTCTGATACCGCATCGCATCTTTTTGACGCGACCGGTGTAACCTTTCGGCCCCTCTCTACGAATGTGGAGCCATGTCCCTGCGCCCTTTACCTACCCTGGAGACGGCAGGCGTGAACCCGCAAGGTACCCGTGCCTGTGGACCGCCCGGTGCGGCCGCGTCGCCAGACCAGTGGAGCCAGTTGATGGTGGCGGCTCAGGACGGCAACGGGGGCGCCTACAAGCGGTTGCTGGCCGACCTGGCCGTCTGGCTGCACCGCTACTTCTCCCGCCGGCTCCCCCGGGCGGAGGTCGACGATGCCGTGCAGGAGGCGCTTCTTGCCGTCCACCGCAGCAGGCACACCTATGACCCCCGATACCCGTTGCTTGTATGGGTGAGCGCGATTGCGAAACGGAAGTGGGTGGATCAGCTCCGGGCCCTGGAGCACCGCTCGGCCGATGAACTCACCGACACGGTTGCGACACCGGACCACGAGGCTGCGGTGATCGGAGCCTCGGTGTTGACCAGCCTGCTCGGTGAACTACGCCCGGCGCAGTCCCAGGTCATCCAGCTGGTGAAGCTGGAGGGCTACAGCCTTGAGGAAGCCTCTTCCCGGACCGGCCAGTCTATCGCCGCCGTGAAGGTGAACATCCACCGCGGCATCGCCCGCCTCCGAGCCCTCATCATGGGGAACACCGATGTCGCATGACCGTCTCATCAGCGAGCTCTCGTCCCACCTGACTCCCGTCCGCCGGCGCAACATGGCGCGCGAGGCAGCTTGGCTCGTCGGCCTTGGTGCGCTGCAACTGGCGGTCTTCCTGGGTTCGGGATTGATGCGCCCTGACATGGGTGACGCGGCCGGCCATCCCTTCATGTGGTGGAAGCTGGGAGGCCTGGCGCTGCTTGTCGCGACCAGTGTCCTGACAGCGGTGCGGTCGTTCTCGCCGGTGGCGTCGCCGCGTCGCGGCCTTGTCTTCTTGGTCATCGCAGCTGGATTGATGGCGATGCTCGGCGCGATCGTCAGCCCCGGCGGCGTGGTTGCCCCGACGCTGGCGGGCCGTCTCGCCCCCGTGCATGGTCTCATCTGCGCCGCCAGCATCGCTGTCCTGGCACTGCCCATGCTTGGAATGCTGGCGTACCTCATGCGCAAGGGCGCCTCCGTCCATGCGGAGTCCAGCGCACTGGCCGTCGGCATGGCCGGTGGCAGCTGGGGCGCTTTCGTGTTCGCCTTCTGCTGCCCGGTGAACGATCCGCTCTACATCCTGGCCTGGTATTCGCTCGGTTGTGCGGCCGTCGTGCTGCCGGCCCGGTTCATCCTGCCGAAATACGCCGCGCTGTGATAGCGCGCCGCTGAACCTCGCGTCGACCACGGATCAGCGGGGAAACTGCGCCCGCACCAGGTTCGCGCCTGGCTGCGGGTGCAGCGCCGCGACCGCGCCTCATCCGAGAGATCGAAAGTCTTTCGATCGCGCGAGGATTTTCGCCGATGATGAGTAACCTTCCTGTCCTTCCACGCGAATAAAGGACCATGCCGCTGCGCCTGGCACCGTTCTCTCCGGGCCCGCGGCACTCCCTTCCCGGCGATCCGAAGACCGGATCGTCACCACAACAAGGAAGATCATTCGCATGACCTGCAAGCATGGCCTGATGGCCACCCTGGCCGGGTTTCTGCTGCTCGGCGGCGTCGCCGTGGCCCAGCCTGCTCCCGCGTCCCCGCGCATCCGGGGCACCATCGACAGGATCGACGGCAACACCCTGGCCATCAAGCCGCGTACTGGCGCCGCTGTGACCGTCACGCTGGCGGGCGACGCCCGGATCGTGGGCGTGAAGAAGGCTGACCTGTCGGAAGTCCAGTCCGGCAGCTACATCGGTGCCGCCAGCGTACCTCAGCCCGACGGGACCGCCAAGGCGCTCGAGGTCACCGTGTTCCCGCCCAGCCTGAAGGGCGTGGGCGAAGGCAGCTTCGCCTACGACCTCGGCAGCAACAGCACCATGACCAACGGCACCATCGGCGATCTGGTCGTGTCCAATGGCCGCGTCATGACGGTGCACTACAACGGCAACGGAACCGGCGAGAAGAAGATCTTCGTGCCGGAGGACGTTCCGATCGTGCTGCTGGACCCGACGGCCACCAAGGCGCAGCTGACCGTTGGCGCCCATGTCATCGTGGGCACGGCCAAGGCCCCTGACGGCAGCCTGACCGCCAAGCTTGTCAGCGTGGGCGAGAATGGCCTGGTGCCGCCGATGTGACCGCGTCCCGGGGCGCCACCCGGCGCCCCAGGGCATCTCCATGGGACGATTGCCACATGACCCACGACCCCGAACCGATCCGCTTCGTTGCGGTACACCCGCTGGTGGTCCGGATCACCCACTGGCTGAACGCCATCGCCATGGTCTGCATGATCATGAGCGGCTGGCAGATCTACAACGCGTCTCCGCTCTTCCCGTTTACCTTCCCGCGATGGGCCACCCTCGGTGGCTGGCTCGGCGGTGCCATCGCCTGGCACCTCGCCGCCATGTGGCTTCTGGTCGCTAATGCGCTGGTCTACTTCGCTTACGGTCTGGCCGGGCGGCACTTCCTGCGCGCCTTCCTCCCGCTCACCCCGCGGCTGGTCTGGCGCGACCTGTTGGACGCCCTGACGTTCCGGCTAAAGCACACGGTAGGCGCCTACAACGCGGTGCAGCGCCTGGCCTACGTCGTCGTCCTGCTGCTCGGTCTTCTCGCCGTTGCATCCGGTCTGTCGCTGTGGAAGCCCGTGCAGCTGCACGGCCTCGCCGCACTGCTCGGTGGCTACGAGGTTGCCCGCCGTATCCACTTCCTCGCCATGGCGGGCATCGTTGCGTTCATCGTCCTTCATCTGACACTGGTCGCTCTCGTGCCGAGAACGCTGGTCAGCATGATCACCGGCCGCGCCCGCATTCCCGCGTCCCACGCCGAGGTCGAGCCATGAGCGGCGATATCAAGCTGAGCGACCATAGTCCGGCGCTTCGGCGCGTCGAACGGCGGTTGCACCGTCGCGGCCTGCTGCGCGGCGGCCTGTCCCTGGGCGGCCTCACGCTCCTCACCGGCTGCAATCTCTCGGACGGCGATACGGTCGATCGGCTGCTCTGGGCCATGTCGCGCTTCAACGACAAGGTTCAGTCCTGGCTGTTCGATCCGGACCAGCTGGCTCCCACCTTTGCCGAGAAGGACATCACCACACCCTTTCCCTTCAACGCCTTCTATTCCGAGGACAGCACCCCCGAAATCGACGGCGACACCTGGAAGCTCGAGGTCAGCGGCCTGGTCGACGACAGGACGCCCTGGACCTTGTCCCGCCTTCGCAGCTTGCCCCAGGAAAGCCAGATCACCCGCCACATCTGCATCGAGGGCTGGAGCGCCATCGGCCAGTGGAGCGGCGTCCCGTTCCGCACCTTCCTTCAGCGCATCGGCGCCGATACCCGCGCCCGCTATGTCGGCTTCAGGTGCGCCGACCGCTACTACTCCAGCATCGACATGGCCACTGCGCTGCACCCGCAGACCATTCTGGCGTTGGACTACGGCAAGGACCCGCTTCCGGCCGAGTACGGCTTCCCGCTGAAACTCCGCGTGCCCACTAAGCTCGGCTTCAAGAACCCGAAGCACATCGCCGCGCTCTTCGTCACCAACGATTATCCGGGCGGCTGGTGGGAGGACCAGGGCTACAACTGGTTCAGCGGTTCCTGACTTTGCGCCGGCAGCACAGAACTGTGCGGCGTGAGGAACCTCGCCGTCGACGAGCCTCTGACCTGCGTCCCACAGCGGGCGGATCTACCGGAACCGCGCTGCCTGATCGTCGAGGCGGCGAACGCTCGTGCCGGGGTCCCCTCATAACAAGCAGCAGGATCAACACCGCGAAGGATCATTCTGGCGGATGGCAAGTATCGGTAATGCCAATTGGTCAATCGGGCACGACTGATCCATATCATCCCTCAACAGAGCGGCTCACGCCGCAACACAGACCTGAAAGACCTTTCATCATGTTCCGCAAGCTCTTCCTCTCCGCCGCGCTGGTGGCCTCCTTCTCTGGTGTGGCTCTGGCCGATGGTGGCGACACCAACATCGAGCAGTTCATGGCCTCGCAGCCGCATGGCTCCAGCATCTCGAACGGCACGCCAGTGATTGTCGACAATCAGGGTGGTCAGCCGGTGATTGCGTATCGCGGTGTGACCAATCAAGGCTGGGGTACCGGCATTGCTGTCATCGTGGACAACCAGGATGGTCAGCCGGTGATCCGGTACGAACAGGGTAGCAGAAGCGGCTCTGCCCTGGCCGATGTGAATAACGGCCAATCCCCGGTACAGATCAACTAAACTGAGCCTTCAACAGGACCGATCTTGGAAGTGCGGCGGGGCGGCAGCCCTGCTGCACTATGTATTGAGGTGCGATAAACTAAGAAAATGCCGATGTTTCGGCTCCCTCATCAGCACTTCATCTACGCAACCAACCCTCAAGATCTTTCCTGCGCGCCACCACAAGACATCAGAACGATAATCTTTGTTATCATGCTTCTAAACTCTTAGGCAGCGCGATTTTTTTCGACGCGAAAAGGTCGCTTGGCGGCAGGTGTCATAGCTAAGCGGCTATTCGAAGCTGTTAACGCATCCGGGGCAGACTGTGACAGGCTATCTCTGATGCGGTCATTCCGTCCCCCGGTTCTCTGTCAGTCCACCTTCTTCCGGTGGAACATCCCCGTCACGGCCCTTGTCAGCGGTGCCAACGCGTACTCTACGAGTGGGATGGCTAGCGCACCCATCACTAGCCCGAGTACACCGGAGAGTGCGGCGGTCACCAGCCAGGATACCGCGCCGGCTAGCGCCGGCAGCAACTCACCTGCCCGGTACGCCAAGTCGTGTACAATGTGGCCGGGCACGGTGACGCCAAATTCCTCCAGTCCGTGCAACAGAATGCCACCGCCGACCCAGAGCATCGCCGCGGTGCCGATGAGTGCCAGGATGCGCAGGAAATGCGGCATGCCCACCACCAACCCGCGGCCAAGCACCTGGGTGAGCGGCCGCAGCATTCGGTCGGCGCCGTTGGGTGTTTGAGCCGAGGCCTGGACCACCGGATTGGTAGCGCTGCGGCTGACTGCATCTGGTATCGGACCCGCCGCCTGTGGCACCATGCCGCCGCTGCCGCGCAGGCCCAGCAGGGTAGAGGCCGGGCGCTGGTTAACTGCCAGCGCGACGCCAAGGTCGTCGGCCTTCACGATCAGCGCGACCGCGCCATAGACCAGCAGCGTCACGCCGGTGCCAACTGCCGCCAGGATTACCGCCTGTGCGAGGGTGGACTGGTCGGACAAGCCCGCCAGGGTCAGTGCCATGATCTCGGCGGAGAGAATGAAGTCGGTCTGGATGGCGCTGCGCACGCGCTGCTGCTCCAGCGCGAGCGGATCCTGAGGCGCGGCACCGACCTTGTCCTCGTGGTGCTCGGCGGCATGGGGACGCAGAGCATGCAGCACCTTTTCGGCGCCCTCGTAGCAGAGATAGGCGCCGCCCAGCATCAGCAGCGGCGTGATGCTCCAAGGCGCCAGCCAGCTCAGCGCCAGCGAGCCTGGCAGCAGATACAGCAGCTTGTTCTTCAGCGAGCCAAGCGCGATCTGCCCGACAATGGGCAGCTCCCGCCTGGCGGCGAAGCCGACAACATAGCGTGGCGTCACCGCCGCATCATCGATGACGACGCCAAGCGCCTTGGTGCCAGCCTTGGCAGACTGGGCCGCGACATCATCCAGCGACGCTGCTGCCACCTTGGCCAGGGCCGCCACGTCGTCCAGCAATGCGATCAACCCAATGCTCACGAGATCGTCCTCGCTTCGTACTGGTGACGGAAATATCACCTTCTGGGCAAAGCACCGGAAGTGAGGGCGTTGCAGGCTGAGCACAAATTCCGAGACCCTGGTGACGGCTCTCACTCAGCCTTGCATTATGGGAGGCGCCTTCTGGCCACGCCTGTTGCAGCCAGATCTGCTAAGATCGGCGGGAAAAAGGGGGAGGGACACGCTGGACGATGATAAGCCCGCTTGTGGAGGCCGCGCCGATGTGATCAAGAGCCAGGAGCTCCGGGTGGAGCCCATAGCCGTAGATACCTGCCTAGCACTGACCTCAACAGCCGAGAGCGCGTCCCGTGTCACCTCCCAGAAACGATCGTCAGCGACCTTCCCGCCGCCGCGGCTTCGATGACGACAACTATTCGGGTCACTCGACCCCTTTTTCCTTCCCGAGCTCTGGCGGCGGATTTGCCGCGCCCGAGATTGCGGCCACGGTGAAGTGGTACAACACGGAGAAGGGCTTCGGCTTCGTTGAACTGGCGGATGGCTCAGGCGACGTCTTCCTGCACGCCAATACCCTGCAAGCCTCCGGCATTCAGGCAGTCAGCCCCGGCGCGACCCTGCAGGTGCGGGTTGGGCAAGGGCAGAAGGGGCGCCAAGTCGATCAGGTCCTGTCGGTTGACGAGAGCACTGCCGGACCAGCAGCACCGCAACGCGAGGCATTTGGCGCGAGGCCGCCGCGACCGCGGGAGCCCCGGCGGGCGGTTGACCTCAGCTCCGCAGTCGAAATGACAGGCACCGTGAAGTGGTACAATCCCGATAAAGGGTTCGGCTTCATCAGCCCGCAGGACGGCGGCAAAGACGTTTTCGTCCACGCGACAGCACTTGAGCGAGCTGGTCTGCCAACACTCCAGGAAGGTCAGCGTGTCCGGATGCAAGTGGTTCAAGGCGCCAAAGGAGCCGAAGTCGGATCGCTGCAGGCTGACTAATCTGTGCCGTGAAATTGGTTAAGCAGGATAACGGACAGTTTAAGAGAAACGGCACTGCCAGCCGTTGCGGCGCAAGCTTTTAGCTGCGGATCGTGAAGCGCTCATCGGCTGTAAGCCAGCGCATGCGATGGTCTACGGCGCGGCCGTAGACCATCGCATGCACAAAGGCACGTCCTGCCTCTGACCAGCCCCTCTTCACTGGTCCGGGCAAGATTTTAGTGGAGCATGGCCAGAGGCGGGGGCGATGAACCATTGGGATCGGTATGGGGCACTGGTCTGGCGCTCTCCGGCATGATCACCTCGGGGCTGGCGGTTTGTAGCCCAGCGAGGAATGGGGGCGGGCGGTGTTGTAGTGCACCCGCCACTGCTCAATCAGCACCCTGGCTTCGACCAGCGTGTTGAACACCTCGCCGTCGAGCAGCTCATCGCGCAAATTGCCGTTGAAACTCCCCACATAGCCGTTCTTCCAGGGACTGCCGGGCTCGATGAAGGCAGTCTTCGCGCCAACGCCGTGGACCCAGCCTGGTACAGCCTTGGCCACGAACTCAGGGCCATTGTCGGAGCGGATATGCACGGGCGTGCCGCGGGCGATGAACAGATTCGCCAGCACGTCGATGACTTCGAGGGAGTTCAGCTTGCGCGCCAGCCGGATCGTAAGGCATTCCCGGGTGAATTCGTCCACCACGTTCAGCATGCGGATCTTGCGCCCGTTACACGTCCGGTCCTCGACGAAGTCATAGGCCCAGACGTGGTTCGGCCGTTCAGGATGCAGCCGTACGCAGGAGCCGTCGTTCAGCCAGAGCCGCCCACGTTTGGGCTGCCGAGCAGGCACCTTCAGACCCTCACGGCGCCAGATCCGCTCCACCCGCTTATGGTTGCAGTGCCAACCCTCAGCCTGGAGCAAGGCCGTGATCCGGCGATAGCCATACCGCCCGTACTGCCGTGCCAAGCCAATAATCTCCGCCGTCAGCGCCGCCTCGTCGTCCGGAGAGACTGGCGCCTGTCGCTGCGTCGAGCGATGCTGACCCAGCACCCGACAGGCGAAGCGCTCCGAGACGCCCAACGCCGCCGTGACATGCTCCACGGCCGCCCGACGACGCGCAGCGCTCAGAAGTCTCCCGACGCGGCTTCCCTGAGTACCAGGTTCTCCAGCGTCAGATCCGCCACGACCTTGCGCAACCGGCCATTCTCCTGCTCCAACCGCTTCAGGCGCCTCGCCTGGTCCAGCTTCAGGCCGCCGTATTCTGACCGCCAGCGATAAGAGGTCGCCTCCGTCACCTCAATCGCCCGGGCACCCTCGGCCACCGTCTTCCTCTGCGCCACCAGCACCTCGACCTGGCGTAGCTTGACCACGATCTATTCTGGTTTGTGCTGCTTCTTCGCCATCTCCGCCTCCTCTCCGCGTCCGGACCATCTCACATCACCGGCGGTCCACTTTTAAAGGGGAAGGTCGGCTTGGACTTGCTTCGATTTAGGCTCATGACCTATTAATGAGCCTCTTGAGCTTTGATCTTGCTGTGATTCCATGGCGTCGGAGGTGCTGCCATGGCTGACC
>NZ_RFLX01000072.1 GCF_003696345.1 Teichococcus wenyumeiae
CACGGACGCCTCCTCTGAGTGGTGTTCAACACCTCCACTCTGGCACACCGATGCCGTCGGGGGGCGTCCACCCCATCAGAACCTGATCAGGCGCAGCGGTTCCTGTCAGCGCACGCTTTCATCTACGGCCATTTCCAGCCGCGGCGGCACCTGGTGTCCGCCAGCCAGTACGGAACCGCTCGCGCAAAAGCCTTCCGGATCTGGCGTCAGGAGACGTGCGCCCAGTTCGTAGTGTAAGGATCAGCGGGGTACTGCCGTCCGCCCGAACACGTCCCCTACTCAATAAGCTGACGATGCCCATAGAGACTTGGTCTTACAGCGGTGGTTCGGGTGCTTCTCTTGGCAAGGGAGGCCTCGGCTAACCGCGGGGGGAGAACAGGCGTGAAATCTTGCCGCTAAGCGAGCAGGGGCTGTGGCTTACCTACGGCTTGGAACTGGTACGAGCCTCATGGTGCGACAATGGTGATGCATTCAGAAGGCATTGATCCGGCTACCCTGCACGCTTGCCTGATATGGCTGGTTCATGACGTGGTGATGAGTGAGCCGTCTCAACTACATCACCCATCCCGAATGCCGCGACATCTTACGCCGTAAGACCTCAACGCATCTACGGATTGCAACATCGCATAGACTGTCATAGGTAGGTTATTGGTAAGCAACACTATTTGGGGGTGGGCCTGAGGTGCCTAATACAGCAAGCAGGAAGAGGCGCGGCACCACAGAGACAGTGGCGGCTCCATCTCCATCGATAGCAAAAATTCTTGTGTGCTCGTCCGGCAAGGGTGGCAGCGGCAAGACTTGCCTGACCCGGAACCTCGCCGTCTTCGCCGCACACGCAGGCCTTCGAGTGGCGACGGTCGATTTAGATCCGCAGCGGGGGCTGACGAACTGGCATGCCGTCCGTCCAGAGGATGCAGTTGTCATACCGAATGTTGCCGTCCCGCTATCCGACCTCCAAGATGCTATGCGTCAAGCTAGGGCCTTAGGAGAGCTGGACCTCATTATCGTTGACACCCCGCCTGGCGTGGATGCGTCCCCTGCGGAGATGCGTCAGCTTCTCCTCATGGCTGACTACGTTCTCGTGCCGACTGGTCAGGGGGCCGGGGACCTGCGTTCCGTAACTGAGTGGATGGCTTTCATCCGGAGGGAACAGAGACCGTCTGCCTTTGTCCTCAATCTCACAGTGCGCAGTGCGGGCAGCTTCGACCGAGCCAAGCAGCGCCTCATCGAAGCGGGAGATCTGTGCCCCTTTGATATTCGCCTCTATGAGAGCATTCGCGTCAGCGACGAGGTTGGGTTAGGTGTTGCTGAGATGAAGGGGGCTAACGGCCTCTCAGATATCCGAGGGGTGTTTACATTCGCCATGCACGCTATTGGCTTGAAGGTGCCCGCCGATGATTAAGACCTCTCCGAAGACCTTCTCCGCTAAGGACGTCAAAGCCCGGGCGGCTTCAGCCCCTATCGTCTCTACTACCTCCAGGAGCGAAGATTTCGCCGCAACGATTCTGCCGTTGAACAGGCCTGAAGACTACGTCCGGGAAATAGACAAGCTCTGGGCAGAGGCCCAGAAGCGGTTCCTCACAATTGGCCGGTACCTGCGCCACGCCATTCAAGCTAACAAGGGCGAATTCGAGTCCAAGATCCTACCTCAGCTACCCTTTGGGCGCGCCGTAGCATACCAGCTGAGAGAGGTAGCTGAGGCGGTAGAAAGCAAACGCTTTAAGGAAGCTGAGCTCCCGCGCAGCTACTCGGCAGCCTATTACCTGACGCTGATACCTGAAAAGCAGATCTCGCTAGCCCGCAGCCGGGGCCTTGTGCGTCCTCAGGCGGCTCGCTCTGAAATTATGCGTTTTCTAAAGGAACTCGCGCCTGTCAACACGTCGGAAGTCAAGCGGCAGGAGCTTCTAACTAAACGCCGTGAGCAGATCATGAAGCGGATCGCAAAGCTACGAGAAGAGATGGCTGAAATTGATCAGGAGCTCGGCAAAGTGGCAGCGATTGAGGGCGAGGCTGAAGAAGTACAGGCCTAATTGGGTCTTGGAAGAGAGCTGAGTGGCATCAGCGCTGTTAGAATATCTCTCCCGAACCGTTCTTCAGTCTAACCTCAAGTGCGTCGCCCGACGGTAGAGCGCCATGTAGCAGAGTGGCAGACCCACTGTCGGTATGCGCTCTGCCTGACGTAGTCCGGTCCTTTATCGATCAGCGCCGATGTGATCTTTTCCTTCGTAAGGAGCCACATCCGATTAGCGCTGGATGGGAGGAGGGGACGGTAGTAGCACCAGCCCACGGTCGCCGATCTCGACCTTGGCTTCCCGGTATGCTGCAAGAGCAAGCGCCAGGGGCTCCCTAAACTCAGCTTTGAAAGTGCGGAGCAGCTTCTCCCGGCCAAACTGCCGCCAGAGGGCTGTCCAAGAGATCGGCGTCTCGCTCTTAAGAGCCGGAAGCCGGAATGCAAGGAACAGATAGATATCTATAGCTCGGGGCGAGTTCTGGATATCTGCTATTGCCGCTCGGTCGACAGGGATGGGATGCCGTCGGAGTTCGTTGAAGAATGCTTCAGACAATCGGAGGCGCTCGACCATTGGTGTTCGCCGTTTGGTCCGCGGGTCCTCTTGGCTTGTGTATTCAAATGCCTCGACAATGCGCTCATTGACGATAATAGCGCGTCGGTCATTTCCTATCTTGAAGTCGAGTGTCAAACGGCAGATACGTTCGAGTTGATCTACCACCTTCCGAGACACTGGGCCGCCGCGGGACAGCCCCAGCCTGTTGAGCAACAAGTTTGGGTTTGGCCCGAGCTCGATATCCCGGCTGCCTTTCTCTAAGGCCTCAGATTGAAGGTCGATTAGCAGCAGACGGGCGATGGTGCCGGAAGGCACCGCAAGCGCTTCTCGGGTGCCGTCGTCGAGAACCCGCACCCCTGGCCGTACTAGAAGCTGCGCATAGTCCGTGGCAATTAGCCAGTCCTCACCTGCCGGATGCTCTCGGTGGGGAAGGCCGGCTAGGCACCAAGCGCTGTAAGTGTAGCCAAGCTCATGGGCACGCTCTGCTTCCCGTACAATAGCGCCAGACGCGGTATCAGCGATCCGCCGGCCGTTGCGCCCGCTCAGTGCTCGTTGGACAGGGGGCAGCGTTAAAGCTTCCGAAGTCCAGGCAGTTGCGCGAGCTTCCTCAAGGGCACCTTCTACCCCGTGGGCTGAAAGATGCTCATGGACGGTAAAAAGATTGGGGTGCTGGTCGGGGGCTTTCTTGGGAGGGCTCATCAACATCAACATCACCGTCGTCCGGTTCTGGATCGAAAACTGCAGGTTTGTCGATGTGTCCTTTGCCTACGCTGCATCATGCCACCGATGCGACTTCTGCCTACGCACAGCAATAATAAGGATTGAAACTAATAGTTATTGAAGTCCGCCGGCAAAGAACACAGGGATAACTTCTCAAGTTGTTGATAAATACATGATTTTTGATGTAGCCTTTAGGCGGTGTAGGCAGAAAACACATCTTTCAGTCGCTTTGCCGGCACCTCGTGTTGTAGGCAAAGATCACATCCGAAGCGCCGAATCAATGCGTAGGCAAAGATCGCATCTATCCGACTCGGACAACACGGCGGCCTAGCTGGAGCCGTAGGCAAAGATCACATCCAGTATGTCTTGCATCAAAAAGCTACGCCATCTATTTGCATGCAATGACAGCATCCGTAGCATGAGGGCACTATGGCTACGCTCATGGTCAGGAACTTGGATGACGATGTGGTCCGCGCTTTGCGTATCCGGGCCGCCGAGCATGGCCGCTCGGCTGAGGCGGAGCACCGCGAGATTTTGCGGCAGGCGCTCACCGGCAGCCGGCAGCAATCACCCCGTGCGGGCGCGGCAGAGCGCCTAGCGGAATTCCGCCGGCGGACGGCTGGCCGGGGCTCGGCATCAACCGCCGAACTGCTGCAGGAGAGTCGGGCTGGCCGGGCAGGGGGCCTCTTCGGCGGACCGGCCGCCTGAAGTGGCTCTGGTCGTCGATGCATCTGTCGCGCTGAAGTGGATTCTGGACGAACCTGACAGCCACCGCGCGCAGGCCTTGGCCGAGAGCCAGGAAGAGCTTTTGGTGCCGGACTTCCTGCTGCACGAAGCCACCAATATCTGCTGGCTGCAGGTCCGGAAGGGGCGATGGACGCCGGACGAAGCTCGGGAGGGATTGGCGCTGCTCCGGGCTCAGGTGCCGCCCACCCCCACGGGTGACCTGGATCTTCATGACGTTGCCTTGGAGATCGGCCTGACGACCAACCACTCGACCTATGACACCCTCTACGTGGCCTTCGCCGTGGCAATGGATGCCAGTGGTGTCGTGGTGGCCGATGGTCCGTTCCTCCGCGACATGGCAAACCACCCGGATCCGGTGCTGGCGCGCCTGCTGATCCCGCTGGCCGACTGGGGGTAGGCACAGCGGTTGGGCTAGGAATGGTTGGCGCAGGAGAGCATCAGGCCCCGCGACCCTCGTGTTTCCATTCGTAGCCGCACTCTCAGGCAGCCCGATGACCCAGGCTGCCTCACAGGAGAAAGGGCGCCAATGGTCCCGCAGTGCGCCTGGTAGAGGTCCTCGGCTCCGAATTCCACCGAGCCTCCGGCGCCGCCGCCCATCTCCTGATGGCGTCGCCGACGGCGCGCCTCAGACCACGCAATGAGCTTGCAGCTTGGTCACAGTGGTGACCATGGCACAGAGCAGGACGGCGATTCTACACGGGTGCCCTGCCAGTCCAGGCCGAGGCCGGCGACCACATCAACCTCGACCGGCAACAGCATGCAGACCCGTCGACAGCATCGCCACCGATTTGCGGCGCCGCCATGAATTGGACCTCGTCCAGCGGCATGGCCTGAGCGCCACATGGAATTTCGGGAGACCTCAGCTCTGGCAGAACCGCCACCGGCGCCACCGACAGACTCGGACTGTCATGAGCGGGGATGCGATAAGTCCCGCTACGAGTGTAGAAAGCGGGCTTAAGAAAGCTGACTCGCAGACCCTGCGCCTGGGCACAAACGGGGTGCTCTAGCAGCGCCGCCCTTTTGCCCGCGTACATCGGGCTGCAGGAGATCGTCAGCTGTCCGCGCGTCATCAGCGCGCCGCCAAGTGTTTGATGCCCCAGCTGGCCAGCAGGAGCAACTGAACTCAAACGCTTTGGGTCCTCGGGCGAGCGGCAGGGCACGGGATGAGCAGAGGGGATCGGTCGGCCATGCGGCGGATGTAGCGCCGGGGAGGGGAAGGCACCACGCGCCAGATTGCGGCAATCCAGGCGGGCGGCCAAGCCATAACACGATAAGTGGGGGTTATCGTGTCAGGGCGCCTGCGGTGGGTGTCCAGATAGTTGGTAACCGGACCTTCATTTGGCCAGTCTTTAGCCATGCTATTCGTAGCGCATGAGCATCAATCCAGAAAGCATTCGCCTAGGAATGCCTAGGCGGCGTGGACAAAGCTGATCCATAGGCGGATTGCAGCAAGTTGGACAAAGCCGAGGAAGCTGCTGGCTGTATGATCGTAGCGGGTAGCAACCCGGCGGCAGTCCTTTAAGCGGTTGATGCAGCGCTCGACGCGGTTGCGGAGGGCGTAGAGAGGCCGCTGAACGCTCTGCTGGATGCGCCTGTTACGCTTGGTCGGGATCTCCGGCTGCCCGCCGCGGTCGCGCACATCCTGTCGTATGACATCACTGTCGTAGCCGCGATCCGCGAGCAAGATGCCGGGGTCGCTGTCCCGCTCCTCCATCAACTCGCCGTAGACTGTGCTGTCATGCGCCTCCCCGGGCGTCAGCGTCAGGCTGATGGGCAAGCCATGAGCATTGGTGCGGAGATGAATCTTGGTCGAGAAGCCACCGCGCGAGCGTCCAAGACCCTGGCGGTGGTGAGATGCCAAAGGCGACGAACCACTTTTGCGCCAGCCGCGCAATGGTGTGCCCGGACGATGGTGCTGTCGATCATCTGGAGGGCGTCGGCATTGCCGCCACCATCGGCAAGCGCCTGTAATAGCACATCCCAGAGGCCGGAGGTGGTCCAGCGTCGATACTGCCGGTGGACGGAGTTCCAGTTGCCCAACTCAGGCGGCAGGTCGCGCCAGGGAATGCCTGTGCGCGCCACCCAGAAAGTGGCATCCAGCACCCGGCGGTGACTGCCAGGCGGGCGGCCACGGAAGGGGCCGGTCTCGACCACGAAGGGCTCGAAGAAGGCCCATTCCTTGTCCGTCAGCAAACCTCGCATCACCAGCGCCTCCCTCCAGGAGGCAGACTTGAATCACCTCAGGTTCAGGATGTGAAGCACCTTTGTCCACGCCGCCTAGAGCAAAGACCTTCCCGCCGTGGGATACGACATTGGTATTTGCGGCATTGTGACTGCCCATGGCACCATCAGATATAGTGTCCGTGCCACGCTTTTCGGCGAGCATCTTGGTCTTAACATAGCGATTCCGGTACCAGCGGGCAGCTCCTCCGGAAAGATCGACGCCGGGAAGCATGCCATCGCTGACGAACCAATGTTTTGTGAAATCGTGATCGATCGGATTGGGTCCGTTCCGCAGGTAAGCTCCATCGAGCTCCGGCGGAATGCTGCCTTCAACTCTGAGAATATCGCTCGAAACTTCCAATCTATAGGCGCGAAACTGCCGTTCGCGTGGAACGGGGCTACGGCGGGTGTTTCAGTCATGACTGTCTCTCAGATTTCTGTCAGAATTCTCTGCCGCGTCGATACAGCCAGTTTCTGGGACACGAACGGTTCCGCCGCCGGCCGGCCAAGTCTTGTCCCCATCTTGGAAATCTCATCCCACGGCCACGTCACTGTTGGCTTGTTAAAGCCGTCGAATGCATATATATATCGCTCAATGCAGAAGTCTATCGACACTGAGATCCCGAGTATGAATGAGGCGGCTGAGGACGAGAAGGCAACCAAGTCCCGGGGGCGTCCGCGCGAGTTCGATCGTGAGGCGGCTCTTGCGCAGGCGACTCGTCTTTTTTGGGCGAAGGGCTACGAAGCGACATCGATCATGGATCTGACCAAGGCGATGGGGATCGGATCGCCCAGTCTTTACGCCGCCTTTGGATCGAAGGAGGCGCTATATGCCGATGCGGTTCGGCATTATGGCGAGAACTACGAGCCGCTGTTCTGGCACAATTTCCAGGCCGCTTCGACTGCGAGGGAGGCCGTGGAATCGTTTCTCTTGGACACCGCTGCTGTGCTGAGCAGGGGCAGGGACGGTATCTCTACCGGTTGCATGATGGCGCTGTCTTCTGTCGGAAGCGAAGGCTCTGAGCAGTTGAATGAGCTGTTGCGATCGGCGCGCGCCGCGGCGCTGGAACGCCTCGAGGCTCGCATTCATCGGGCGTTTGCGGAGGGCGAGATTCCCGCATCGGTCGATCGACACGCTCTCGCACGCTATATGCAGACGGTGCAGGGGGGCATGTCCATTCTTGCACGCGACTTTGCGACCTACGCCGAACTTAAGGATGTAGCGGAGACCGCCATGATGGCATGGGATTCTCTGGTCGCCGATGAAAACGGCAGAGCCAAGACTTCAAAAAAGCGGCGCAAGTAGCAGTCTCATGATGTCTGTCCCTCGTGTAACGAGACGCCGTCTATTGGGTGGGTTGGCCTTAATCGGCCTGAGCTTAGTGTTAGCGACATCATGCGCGATGCAGCCGTTGGCGAGCTGACGCCGAGCAGCCTCATTGAAGCGCCGCACGATTTCAAGAGGTTCCTGGTCCCGCATCGCGATCATCGTGCGATCTTAAGCAGATGCGGCACCGCGCTGGACAAACCCGAGGCCAAGATGGTTACTTCGTAAGCTTCGTACGGTGCCGCAAATGCAATGATGAGCGCTACTACGAGGAACAACGACCCAAACAGGCCTGGTACCTTTGTACGCGCCTCTGCGGCCGGAATGGCAGTGCTCAACTTATTGCCTCTTGGCCCCAATCTCGTCGCTGACGAGGCTGGCGAGGAAGCCAGCTAGGGACCGGCAAAGGCAGGTCCCTAGCGCTTTCATCTGCGTGTTGACGATCAGGTGTTGAGCCCGCCGTCGACGTTCAGAATGGTTCCTGTGATGTGCTTGGCTGCTGGGCTTGCGTAGAACGTAACGGCGGCGGCGACATCGGCTCCTTCGCCATAGCGGCCCAGCGGCATCAGAGAGCGCTGCCATTCGGCCGATTCACCGTCAGCAGGATTCATGTCGGTGTTGGTCGATCCCGGCTGGACGAGATTGACAGTGATATCGCGCGGTCCGAGCTCGCGCGCGAGACCGCGAGTGAAGGCCTGGAGCGCCGCCTTTGTCATGTAATAAACCGATCCAGGCTCGCCGACAATGCGATCGACACCAGCCGATCCGATCGAGACGATACGCCCGCCAGCCTGCAGATAGGGGATTGCCGCCTGAGCCGCCAGGATGGGCGACCGGACGTTGACGCTGAGCATCGCGTCGATCTCATCGACGGCGATATCAGCGATCAGATTGTAAAGGATGATGCCGGCGTTGTTTACAAGGATGTCCAACCCACCCAGAGCGCCGACAGCTTCATCGACTGAGCGCTTGACCGCTGTCGGGTCAGCGCTGTCCGCCTGAATGGCGAAAGCCTTGCGGCCCTTCGCCTCGATCACCTTGACAACTTCAGCGGCGCGATCGGCCGATCCCGCATAAGTGATTGCCACATCGGCACCCTTGTCCGCGAGCGCCTGCGCAATAGCAGCACCGATTCCGCGCGAAGCCCCTGTCACTAGCGCTCGCTTTCCAATCAGTTCGCTCATCGATTGGCTCATTCCGTAACGTACGACATAGAAAAACTAAGCATACCCTCTCTGAGCGTCAAGACGTTCTGTGATGATCAATCGATAAATGCATCGTAGCGGTGCGAACTCGTGCCAGCATGCCCACACTGGGACGTCGCGCGAAGGTGGGCGAGGTCTGACAAACATTATATGCCAAACACCATAGAATCCACTTGACCGCCGTTCGCGGAGGCGCCACCGGTTATCTGACGATCAATTCAGAATATGGAATATGGCTCAGGCTAGCGTCAATTCAGGCCCTCGCACTCGCGGCAGGCCGCGTAAGTTCGATCGAGACGCCGCGTTGGCACAAGCAACGTGCCTA
>NZ_RFLX01000073.1 GCF_003696345.1 Teichococcus wenyumeiae
TCAGCCATGGCAGCACCTCCGACGCCATGGAATCACAGCAAGATCAAAACGCAAGAGGATCATTAATAGGCCCTGAGCCTAGAAGCCCGCGAGCAGGCTTCCCGCGCGGAGAAGGCAACGGCGGTGATGAAGCGCAGTCGGCCGGATCATCTTATGAAGATGGGTCCGCACGCATGGCAAATCAACATCGGACGCAGTGGGAGCGCGGCGGCTGCGCCGAGCCAGATCCTGGCTTGGCGTCGCGCCTTCGCTCGCCCGGGGAGATCCATTGTCGGATAATCCGAGGACATGTCCTCGCCGGAGAAGCACGTCCGTTTCTAAAATGAAAGTAATGATATTGGCAGCGATGCCATCCGCGCATCCTGGCTTAGAGGTCGGCGCGCTTCGTCGCTGCGCGCTACCTTCTAATGTTCCACACCGGGCGGTGATTCGTCCCTGCTGACGCCATCCTATGCATTCAGCCCAAGAAGAGGAATGCAGCAGCCACGCCGTACGGTAATCAAAGGGCCGGCGTGCTCGCCGGTCAGGCCATGGGCGGTTGCCGCAATCAGCAGCCGTTAGACCCGAGTACGACCCGCTCTGGCCCATCCTGATCAGCTCCACTCTGGACCTGGTTGCCGCCAGAACTCTTCTGGGCAGCACGGGCCTGAGCGACCTTCTTGGCCTTCGCCACCATTGCGCATCATGTCCAGGATGACGCGCATCTCGCCAGACACACGATTCTCGCCGCTGGCCATGCGCCGAAAATGACGCTCGATGTTCGCAAGCGGCCGGTCATCCCCGCGCCGTTTCATCCACTGGGCGCAGCTGGCCTGCGTCTGGCCCAAGGCTGCCAGTTCGGCGCGGAACCATGCTGCCGACTCCGAGGTGCCGGTGGTGGAGAGACCATGCCGTATCCTAATCTTGATATCCGCTGGGCTAGACCTGCCATCAGGAGGTAGCGCCTGGCCTGCCGCAGCAATCACAGCCAACGATGGTTTGGTGAGAAGCTGAAAGCCGATTTGAAGGCACAATAAGGGGGAACGTCATGAGCACTGATCAGCGTCGCCAAACGGGAGTGGTTCGGCTCTGGCGTCATTTGCGCCAGCTTACCTTTATCGCGTCCTTGGCCTGTGCGGGGCTCCCGGCTTCCGCGCGGGCACAGGAGGTAGGACCGATCACGCTGGAGCGGTTCGGCTCCTTCCACGTCGGTGGCCGCATGGTGGAGATTTCCGGCCAACCCATTCGCGAGTACATGCCGACGGTTGGCGGCACTTTGAACCGGATTGACCCAAACGGCTCCTACATGGTCGGGGCTATGTACGCGCAGTACATGATCCCCAGCCCACAGCGCGGCACTGCGCCGCTGATGCTCTGGCACGGTGCTTACTTAACGGGTGTGACTTATGAAACCACGCCGGATGGCCGGGAAGGCTGGGAGCACTTCTTCCTGCGCCGGGGTTGGGCAACCTACGTGACCGATGCAGTGGAGCGCGGGCGGAGTGGCTGGGCCATGGTTCCCGAGATCTTTCGCGAGCCCGTGTTTCTGCCACTCCAGAACCCTTGGGAGCGCTTCCGCATCGGTGATGGCCCTGGCTCTTTCGCGCGCAAGACCACCGCGCCCGGCGCGCAGTTCCCAACCGACCAGGACAGCTACCTGAACTTCATGAGACAGGTCGTGCCACGGTTCCTCAGCACCGACGAGGATGTGCTGGCCGGTTATGCCGCACTGTTGGAGCGGGTCGGACCCAGTGTGGTGATTGCCCATAGCCAGGGCGCCGCTTTAGCCTGGCAGCTGGCACAGCGGCGGCCCGAGTTGTTCCGTGCAATGGTCCTGGTCGAACCCGCTGGAACTGGCGACATGGCACAGGCTGGCCGGCTCAAGGATATCCCGCAGGTCTTCGTCTACGGCGACAACATGGACCCGCGTTGGTCATCGATCCGCAGCAACGTCCGGCGCTTCGCAGCAGCCATCCGCGAGACCGGCGGACAGGTTGACGAGATCGATCTGCCTGCCCGGGGCGCCCTCGGCAATACCCACATGGTCATGATGGACCATAACGGCAACGTGGTGGCAAAGCTCCTGCAGGAATGGCTCACCGAGCACGGTTTCTGGCGCTAGCGGGGAAACTCTTGGCGTAGACGCCACAAGGCGGGACAGTGGGTAGCGGCGTTGCCCAGCAGTGATGCTACGAGATTTCGGCAGCAACCGTTCCGGGCATTAGCGGTTCAGTCCACGATAGGCTGCTGCTTGGCGCGGACGGTGCTCTGGCGGGTACCCTGACATCGTTGCGCCGCACTGATCGGCGGTGTTTTTCAGAGGTAAGATCGGCACGATAAACCCCGGCTTATCGTGCGTCAGCTTAAGTCCCTACGAGGCTGCCGCAATGTCGTCGTGGCTGGTGCCATGAAGCCCGGTGTGACGCGGCCAGAACCGCTTAGGATCACGGACAAAGGTTTGGCCGCGGCGTGGCGCAGTCCTATCCGGCACGACCATGCGAACGACGGAGCCCGAACCAGCCGTCGGGATCTGGCTCGGCCGAATCCATCTGGCCTTGGCCGTGCAGGCGCCCACGGCGCATGTGCTGGAGCTGCCCAACAAGTTCGCCCCGTCCGGCGAAGTCTGGCTGGCAATCCAGCAACAGCTCTCCCGCGGCTGGGGTCCCTTCCTGGGCGCGCCGGCGCCGCCGCTGGGCTGGTGCAGTCTCGTGGTGCTGCTGTGGGCGAAGCGGCGGGTGTGACTGGCCCAGCTGACCCCCAGGCTCATCCCCCTGCCCCATCATCGCCACAGCCGTGCCACGGGGTGGTCGCGCTCCCGGTCTAGCTTTGGCGTTGTCTTTGAGGAGGATCGCTTGATGACCCGCATCACCCACTTCGCCGCATCCTGCACCCTGGCTGCCATGCTAGGCCTTGGTGGATTGGGTCTGGCGCAGCCGGCAGCCGCGGCGCCAGCTGTGGCGCCGATCGCAGGGGCGAGCCTGGGACACACGGCGCCCGTTGAGTCGGTGCGCTGGGCGCAACGCTGCCGGCCGCAGACGGTGATGCGCCGCGACCGCCATGGCCGCCCGATGCGGGTGACGCGCGACGTCTGCCGCCGCGTCTGGGCGGGGCCGCGGCATCATCATCGGTAACGGAACCAGGGGGCCCGGCTGCTGGTCTGGATCGGCCTTCGAGCTCATCCGGCTGGCAGCAGCCCCCATTTGACGGCCAGGGCGGCGTATTCGGCCGCCGGCAGGGCACTTCTCTCCCCTCCCCGTCTCCCTTCCTGAGCTTTCTTTTTCACTACAGAAACTTCGGCTGACCGGGCTTCGGTATCGCTTACAGTCCACTGCTCTGGGCTGGCGAACAGATACGCAGACGTCCACTGGCACCAGCGGCCGGCGACCACCAGGCCGCGCCGCACATGGCCCATGATCCCGGCGGCCTCGATCCGCTGCAGGGCGAGCTGCACCGTCGAGCGGGCGCAGCCGGACCAAGCCGCCAGCTGGCCGATGGAGGGGTCACAGACCCCATGCCGCGAGGGGCCGCGGTAGAGCAGCGTCCAAAGCACCAGGATGCCGGTGCGGCGCAGGGCGCCGCCATGTAGTCCGGGCAGGTGGCTGCGGCGCTCCAGGCGGCGCGCGGCCTCCATGATGCGGCGGCGCTCGGCATCGCCGAGGCGCTGGCGCTGCCAGGCGGCAACGCGCACTGACCCGGCGCGGGCCGGGCGTGGTGAGGCAGGCATGCCCATGCTCCTGGGCCGCCAACAGGGCGCAGTTCTCCCGTCCGCAAATCTTGCGGCTTTCAGCGCAGGGGCCTATCTTGGAGGTCTGTTGTCTCTCGTTCCGCCCTGCAAGGCGGGATAGGCCATTTTACGGGGAGGGGTCGTTCTGGCGGATCTGCTGGGGCGGCCCCTTTCTCGTTTCTCCACGCGGGATTGCGCGGCGGGGACAATCATTCCCGGCCGAGCTTCCGATGACAAGTCAATAAATTCAGCGGTTTATCGGTTACAACCATCCAACCATGCATGGTTACTTGGTTGGATGGTTACATGGTTGGTTGTAACCAACCATGGTTCATTGGTTCAAACGCCCATCTTGTCGAGATACTGGCGGATCGCCTCGTCGAGCAGGGCTTGCTTCTTCTGGCGCGTCTTGAATGCCAGGGTCCTCAGCCGCTCGCTGTCCGATGCCAGGATGCGGATGGTCAGCCCCTCGCGCACGGGCGCGCCGGACGGGGTGACCGGAGCTTCTGGCTTCGGCGGGGCCACGGTCGGTGGCAGGTCCGTTTTCCGGACCAGCAGGGATGCGTCGATCTTAGCGGGAGGCGATGCCATAGCGTTTCCTCCGGGCGAGCCGGTCAGCGATGTAAGTCCAGAGTTCGGTGATCTCGACGGCGCTAGCGGACTTCAGATCCAGTTCGCCGGCAGTGCGGCCATCGGTCATGGAGGTGGCGAAGTCGATCCGGTGGTGGATCTCCACCGGGGCCAGCGGGCCATGCTGGCTCAGGGCCTTGATGGTCTCCGATTTGATCTTGGACCGAGCCACCGCCTGGTTGACCACGAAGACCATCGGCCGGCCGGCCTCTTCCACGATGTCCACCGTGGCGCCAACCGCTCGAAGGTCGTTGGGCGACGGACGGGCCGGGATAAGCACCAGATCGGCCAGAGCGACCGTGCTGGCGATGCTTTCGGTGATGGCCGGGGGCGTGTCGATGATGCAGAGGGGAACCCCGCCCTCGGCCAGCTTGTCCAGCGTGGCCTTCAGACCCTCCGGCAGGACTTGCACCAGCGCAGGGGTGTCCGGTTGGCGGACCCGGAACCATCCGGAGAGGCCCGCCTGCGGATCGGTGTCGATGACCGCGACCGGCGACACGCCTTGCCGCTCGGCTTCAACGGCCAGATGGCTGGTCAGCGTGGTCTTGCCCGCTCCGCCCTTCTGGCTCGCCACAACTATTGTCTGCACCATCGTTCCGTCTGGTTACATGGTGCATTGGTTGTAACCATGGTTGCGTGGTTCGTGCAACCAAGATTAAAGTTGGACAAATGGTTGCAAGGTTACATGGTTGAACGGTTGTAACCATGGTTCATCGGTTGCAGCGTTGTCGCCAGAAACTATCCTGCTCTTCCAGAAACTTACGGAGCCTCACCACCTCCACCGCCAGCACGGGGGGGCGCCTCCTTCTCACCCATTCTTCCTCCCCTCCTTCTTCCGCCTGCTGCCTCAACCTCTCCGCGATGGCGCCCCGCGCAATCTCCTGTTGCGCCCGGAACTACGCTTGCCAAGGTTTTCAGCATGTCGGCGCGCGCTAGGGCGCGACCGCCCTGGGCATCTGCCTCCCAGAACGGGCTCGCCGGATCCTGACGGCGGACCTGCCGCAGCGCGCCGTCGGTGCTGGTCAGCGGCAGGTGATAGGCCTGCATCAGCCGGAGGAGCTCGGCCCGGCTCAGGTCATCGAACGGTGTCTCGCCCCATCGCAGGCTTTCGGCCGGCTTCATCCGGTCACGCGAGGCAGGCCGCTGGCCGGCGGCCACGGCTCGCCGGGTGTCTGCCGGTCAGTCTCCCGGCTTCCTGTGCGCCAACTGCCTGTCAATGTAAGAGCCGGTCGGACCATCCTTGCCGGTATTGAACCTCCCTGTCAGGCGGGAATTGGAGGATGGTTGCCGGCCCTGCCTTTTGGCGTGGCCATGGCTCGGCAGAAGGCCCGCAGCGGTCGCCAGGTTACATAGACGTTGGATGGCTAGCGCACAGTCCAAGCGGCTGCCTTCCCGCTTGATCCACGCCCTCAGGACACTGGCCCGAGCCCGAGCCAACGCCTGGGATAGCTCGGCCGCCCCATCATCGGGGATCTGCATCGTTCTGCCATCGATTAAAATGCGCTGGGCCTGCTTGTTTGCCTCGGGCAGGATGACGCCCCAGGCACAATCGGAAGCTACCTATGCGCATTCTCGCTCTGGTCCTCCTCACCATCGTTTTGGGAGGATGTGCCAACCGACCACCAACTTTGTGCGAAGCGGGCTGGTTCACGCTGTGGGCCGGCGCCAACGTGCTTGCCGCTACCACAGGGGGCAACACTGGCGGGACCGTGCCGACAGAACGGTGCCAGTCCTGACAAGCCATCTGCATCGCTCATCCGTAAGCGCGGCCTGAGAGCCCTTCTTCCCCAACGTGCCGATGCTGTGCTGCCTCGCCTTCAGGTGGGGAGCTTCGAGCCAACATTATGGTCGACGTTAGTGATGACGCGAGTGGCCGAGACTTATCGTGCTGATGACGCCCGGGTCCGCTATTGCCGGCCGAGGGGCACAGTCGTGGCGATCTCCCAGGGGCACTTCACCCGCCGGCGGCTCATTGGCCACGAAGTTTCAACTGAACCAAGGCAACAAAGATGGTCGCTTTCTGGTCAACCATGATTGCCCTCCCGTACCCTTTCCTGCAGCGCGTGCTGTGGACGCAGATTCGTGAGGAAGCCCTTGAGCAGAATGCCTGGCCGCATATGGTTGCTGATCCTGATGGTCGTCATAGGAATCGCACCGCTTGCGTCCGCGGTCCTGGCTGGGCTGATCGCCGAACTGAACAGATGCGGTCCCATGAAGGCTTTGCCCAATCCTGCATTGTCGCAGGATTTGATGTAGGTGGCCCGCTGCACACCATAACCGTCATGGGTTGGCTAATGCTGATCTCTCTTCTTCCTCGCCGGCGGACTGTTGGGGCTGGTGAAAGAAGTGCTGCTGCTGATCATTCGCAGGCTTTGATGGCCGAATGCGATGCCCGGGCGCCTGAAGACAACCCGCTGCGTCGGCAATGGGTGCATGCCCCCGCAAGGGCATGACCGAGACAGCTGGGACGTCATGTGACTTGCGCTGCTGGGAGGTCTCGGTCGCCCCAGCAGCGCAATGTCGTTATCAGCTTTTGCGGAAGCGGCGCGCCATGAAGACGCTCAGAAGCCCAAATCCGAAGAGGGCGGCCGAGGCAGGCTCAGGAACAGCCGTAGGGGCCCGCACGAGCATCACATCTGTCAGCGTGAAGCCCGCAAAGTTGTCGCTGCCGTATTGGCCATAGTTCCAATTGACTGTGAAGGTGTTCGTTGGAAGGTCGAACATCTTGCCGTAGAAGGTATCGGGATCGTTAAGCTTCCAGTCCGTACCTTTCAATATCGAACCCACCTCGAGTTCAGGAAAAATGCTCACTGTGGGCCAGTGGTCCGCCCACAGGTTCAGCATCCCCGAAAGCCCAATGACTTCATAAGGCAGCGTGAAGGTCATGCTCATCACGCCGACACAGCGGCTGATGGGGCTGTGGCAGCTGTAGGTCCCGGCCAGGGTACCGGGGGTCACGTCATTGGCGAAGTGGACCACCCCCCGGCTCAGCAAGCTGTCCGGCTGGAAATACCAACCCGCGTCCGGACCAGCCGGGAACGGGTCGTTCTTGGTTTCCTGGGTCCAGGAGCCGTACCAGTCCGTGTAGGAGACCTCATATCCGCCGAGCGGCGTCAGCGTGACCGATCCACGCTCCGCAGCAGCATCGGAGATGGCGCCGTACCAGGCGTCCGTCGTGAAATAGGCGGCGGCCTCCGCCTGCTGCGGCACGGCAACCGCCAGGACAGCCGAAGCAATGGCGGCGGTAAAGAAGCCTTTGATGCTAAGCACTGGGAATCCTTCAAGAAAGCTATCGGCATCACAGCAAGTCCCAGGCCACTTAATTTTGTAATGAAATTACAACGTATTGCATTGTAAAGGTTCCCTGGCGAAGGCCAGACGTAAAGTTACTCGACACACGCAAGGGTAGCGCGTCGGACAATCAGTCACATCTTGGGGTTGTCAGAAGTCGACGTGAACGGTTTCAGTCTTATGTCTCGGCATGCTGATGAAGAGGCCCAAGCGGACGAGCATCTGCAATGGCGTCTCCTCGCCGGCCGTTTGAGGTTCAGGCTGCGAGGTCATTGGCTCCCTCCTGCGCCTGTGCGGCGCTCAATTCGCGATACAGGGTTGTCTTGCTGATCTTCAGGCGCTTGGCCGCCTGGGCGACGGAGAGGCCTTCTCCGCCGGCGGCCTCGTCCAGCACCAGGCGCTGCGCCTGTTCCAACAGTTCCGGCGTCATCACTGGCCTGCGGCCGCCGATCCGGCCGCGCTCGCGCGCCGCGGCAAGGCCGGCCAGCGTGCGTTCCTGGATCATCTCGCGCTCCAGCTGCGCGAAGCTGCCCATGACGTTGAACATGAAGCGTCCCATGGGCGTGCTGGTGTCGATGGCCTCGGTGACTACCCGCAGCCGACGCCCTTCTGCTCCAGCCGCTCGGCGGTCTGCAGCAGCTGGGAGAGATTGCAGCCCAGCCGGTCCAGCTTCCACACCACCAGCGTGTCGCCCTGGCGGAGTGTCCGGAAGCAATCCACGAAGCCGGGCCGATCGACAGTCGCGCCGCTGGCCTTGTCGGTGAAGATCCACTCCAGATCCACGCCCGCCTTCAGCATCGCGTCGATCTGCAGCTCCAGGCGCTGGTCGTCCGTGGAGACGCGCGCATAGCCGATGTGGCGGGGGCCGGGCGGGGACTCTGGAAGGGGAAGCATCTGTCGTTTCTCTGCGGCGGGTGATTTGGCGAGCGGTCGCCAGACGCGGGCTAGTGGTTTTGGGACGGGAAAGCGGAATCAGTCGAAGTCTTCGCCATCGTCATCGTCCGGCTTCTCGATGGCCAAGGTGACGCGGAGGCGGTCGCCATCCCTGGTTGTGAAGCTCAGCCCGGCGCTGGGCATGGCGTCGTCAAAGGTCAGGCCCAGCTGCTGGAACATGCCCAGGCCATCCTTCACCATCAGCTCGCCGAGCTTGGTGGCGATGCCGGGCATGGCTTCGGCGAGTTTCTGAAGGTCCACAGGTGTTCGCCTTTCGGGCATTTGCGGATCCCGCGTGGCGGCGGCTTACAATGCTGCTGTCCACTCCGGTACTTGCTGGTCGTGATGCAGCCGCAGCCGCTGCAAGCCCACCGCCGCAAGAACGGCGTCCACGGGTGCCGCGTCTGCTGTCGTACCGGATAGCCCTGGCAGGCTGGCACAGGCCTCCTGGGCAAAGCGCCCCGGCAGCAGCGGGTCCACTGGCGCGAGGTAAGCCGCTTGCCACCA
>NZ_RFLX01000074.1 GCF_003696345.1 Teichococcus wenyumeiae
ATGACCGCTGCGCCCACACCTTCATGTCCGCCATCTGCCTCGCCGCCACCGTCCTCTTCTGGATCAAGGAGGCCTGAGCCTAGGGCAGGCAGGTACGATCATCCCACCCGACTACCCGGAGGTGGAACGCTCGGGAAGGCTGGCGACCGGCCAACCTGACGGTGCCTTTGCAGGTCGTCCCTCGGTTGGCAGGGCCTGGGCCACTGAGAGGCGCAGGACCGAGCCCGTCGCATGCCCACGCCCTGTACCAAGCGGAGATCCTGCTTGGCGGCCACCCACGCCTCGCCGCGCCACGCGCCTGCTGATGGCAAACAGCGAAATACCCACTGAACTCGACCGCGCCTTCGTCATGCGCCTGCTGGGCGAGCTCCCTGTGCTGCAAGCCACAGTGGCTGTCGCGAAGGGCATCGCCCGGCTGCTGCGGCGGCAGAGCGACGACAGGCTCGATGCGGTACTGACGAGGCCGTCTCTACCCCTCTCGCGAGCTTTGTCGCCGAGTTGCGCAAAGACATCGCGACTGTGCAAGCCGCACTTGAACTGCCGTGGAGTACCAGCCCCGTCGAGGGCCAGATCAACCGGCTCAAGATGATCAAGCGCACCATGTACGGCCGCGCGGGCTTTGCACTCCTCCATGCCCGCGTCCTCCAGGCGGCATGACAACCATCCAGCAGCCGGAAGGTGCGGGAGATTCCGGCTCTGAGTGGCAATCAACAAGGCAGGCTCCTGATGGTGGCTGTCTCGCCTGCCTCGCTTCATGACAGTCGCGGCGGGGCTGCGTTGGTGGCCGCATCTCGGCGGCCATGGCCGTTCCTATCTCGGTGCTTTGCTGATCGCGCTTACGCCGGATCTCGCGTGGCCAATGCCGCACCTGTCGCCGTCACTCTCGTCAGCAGCCCGCTCGGCCAGAAAGGCTTCGCTGTGCAGCCACGGCGCTGGGTTGTGGAACGATCCTTCGCCTGGATCGGTCGATGCAGCCGTCTGGCGCTTGATCATGAAGCCACCACCAGTTCCGCTGTAGCCTTCTTCACCCTCGCTGCCGTCATGCTCCTCGTCCGGCGACCGGCGCGGCCGTTATGAAGCGGGATTGCTCTGTTGAAACCTTGCTGGCAGGTGGAGCGCTGGGAGGGCATTTGGGGTCTGGGTGCGAGATCATCGATGCGCTGAATGACGAAGTCGGCGGTACGGGTCGCGCGTGAAGCGCTGACCGCTGGGCGGCGGAGCTTTCCTACCTATGGCAGCCGGACCTCCCGGCATGACTTCACTCAGGCGCAACTTTTCGCGCTGCTGGTGCTGCGTCATTTTCTGCGCACCGACTACCGTGGACTGGTGACCGTGGTGGCCGACTGGCAGGATCTGCGAAAGGCCCTGGGGCTGCGGAAGGTGCCGCACTATTCCACTCTGGCCTATGCCGCGCGCCGTCTCCTGTCAGAGGCGAAAACGTATGGCCCCCGTCGGCAAGCGGTTTCTAAGATCTGGCTCAGGCAGTCTGCATCAACGTATCCGGTCTCAGGGTCGAGCCCTGGCCAAGATGGAGATCCGCGCGTCCCGGGCCTCATAAAGAGGCCGGCATCAGGTGCCATTTTTCGCCAAAGGCTTATGGAACACCGGTCGACTGTCAGGCCATCTCACGTCCACCACCCGCAGACCTCCTACAGCCCCTGACGCCGGGTGCGCGCCATAGGCCGAACTTGTTTCTACGCTGCGGTAGGCCGCATGGCAGCGAACTCTGACTTGTTCCGCAGCAGGGCCCAGGCCATGCGTGCCAGCTTGGCTGCGAGGGCGACTACGACTGTGTTGCCGTGGGCGCGGGCGAGGAGACCTCGCAGCCAACCACCCAGCGGGGTTGCCGTGCGTGATAGCGACGGGAGGGCCGACCGTGTGCCCTGGATCAGGAGCTTGCGCAGGTACTTGCTGCCACGCTTGGTGATGCCGAGCAGCTTCGGCCTGCCGCCGGTGGTCGCCTGCCGCGGCACGAGGCCGAGCCAGGACGCAAGGTCACGGCCGCGCCCGAAGGTCTCGCCGCTGCCGACGGCAGCCACCAGTGCGGTCGCGTTCAGCACACCGATGCCCGGGATCGTCGCCAAGCGCCGGGCCGCGGGATCGTTGCGGGCATCCCGGCGAAATCCTCGTCCAACGCGGCGATACGCTCGTCAAGCCGATGCCACTGCTCCGCCATGTCCTCCAGGAGCTGCCCTACCCTGGCGCTCACGACCGGAACCTCCGCTGCGAGAATGTCAGTCAGCGCATCCTGAGCTTGCCACCCCCTGCGCGACGGTGATACCGCGCTCGAGCAGGATGCTGCGCATCTGGTTCATCAGCGCGGTGCGCTGCCCTACAAGACGATCGCGCGCCCCGTGCAGGATCTGCACGTCGAGTTGCTCCTCGCTCTTGAGCGCGCCAAACCGCATCGTCAGCCGGGTCGCAGCCTCAGCGATCGCCTCGGCATCCCGGTCGTCATTCTTCTGCGCCTTGACGTAGGGCCGCACTTATTCCGGCGACATCAGGCGCACCTCGTGGCCCTGGCTCGCCAGCTGCCGACCCAGATGGTGCGCCCCACAACACGCTTCCATCGCCATGATACAGCCCTGTGCCTTGGCCGCGATGCTCTCCCGGCGCATGCGCCGCCGCACCACCATACGGCCAGACGCATCCAGCCCTACCAGGCTGCAGCTGTTCTTGCCGAGGTCAATCCAAGAACCTGAATGTCCATGTTCCGTCTCTTTTCCGGTGGCTCCAGGCAGGCTACGCGAAAGAGGGGCGGGCCATTCCATAAAGGGGGGCCTTCCACCATACCCACGTCGTCATCGTGGAGCGGGCCCGGTCCATTGGCCTGATTGACGCCTCGCCCGCCGCGGCAGTGGATGCGACCGGGCTGGAGACGCGGCATGTTAGCGAGCATTTCAGCAAACGCCGTGGCGAAGGCAAGGGCATGGACCACCGGCAACGGGCTTGGCCCAAGCTCACTGCAGTTCTCCACATCCACTCCAATCTGATCATCGGCGCGGTCACCGGCATCGGCCCCAGTCAGGACTGGCCGGACTTCACACCCGCCATGCGCTAAGCCGCATCGTTCATGGATCTGAGCACGGTTCTGGCCGATGCTGGTTACGACACCGAGCACAACCATTGACTATGCCATGATGAACTCGGCGTCGGGCGCAACATCATTGCCTTGAATTAACGGAAAACTGGGCGGCGTGGCCGAAGACGCCCTACAGGCGTGCTCTCCGCCAGCACTTTCCTCGCCTCCTTTACCACCAGCGCTGGCACATCGAGAGCGGCTTCAGCCAGCACAAGCGCCGCCTGAGCTCAACGCTGACCGCACGCGGCCGCCAAGCTCAAAGCCGCGAGTTCGTCCTGCGCGTCCTCACCCACAACCTCATGATCCTCAGATCGTCAGCAAGAAGGCTTCAACAGAGCAAGCGGGCTCTAAGAGCCGCGCTCACCTTGCGGTCGCAATACTTCTAACTGAACATTTAGGTCCGCGATCTCCTGATCAAGCTCGACCAGCCTCGCAGCGACGCCCTCACGCTCGTTCAGAAGGGCATTCAGGCGTGTTTCTATTCTAACTAGGCTGACGGTGGCCGACGGCTCAGACGCGTGCTCGATCAAGATGCGCGGAATTTTATGCTTTCGAAGCTCAGCCTTAACCGCGACTATTTCGGCCCGCGTGACATCGGAACGTAGTAAGCCACGCTCTTTGACGAGGTCCTGCCCTTCTGGGGGCAGAGTGCTGATTTCGTATAGCAGCGTATAGGATGGAGATCTCTCCAGGGGGATGCGGAGGTCTTCCGCAAGTTCGGCCGCACGGCGCAGTTTGGTAGCCACGCTATCTGAGAAGGGGAACAGACGCTCGCTACCCTTCCGGAGCGCGAGGTACTCGTCTGGAGACAAGGTCCGAGACAGGTCTAGCAGCGTCCGGCCGATTAGAAGAGCAGCGATCTGCGCCTTACCCCATTGGTCAAGGATGCGTGTGCGAGCCTCGACGACCTTTCGAAGAGTGTCTTCGGAGACTCGTAAGCCAGAAAAAATGTCCGCCACAATATCTCGGCCGGCGTCTGAGACAGCCGCCAGTGCCTTGCCTTGATTGCGCCGGTCATCTCCGGCCATCAAATTCATGTCCTCGGCGCCAGCTCGCTTCTTGAGAGACGGCAGCTTGCTCACAAACCTAGCTCCCGGCGGACATGCCTCCATACGTCCTGCATGACCTCGCCTCCTTTGGATCGGTCGTAATCCACTACAGCCAGCCCAGACGCGAATGGACTGGCGATATCCTCTAGAAGGGGCACTTCGACGGGGGCGACCCGGCCATGGCGGTTCAAAGCCGACCGGGCCGATGCGAACGACCTTGTGCGCCGATTCGCCTTGTTCAACACGAACTCGCCGCGCACTCCGCTCTCAGATAGAGTTGTCCAATATGGAACTACGCTCTCTAAATCGTCTGTAGACGCGCTGGTCGGCAGCAAGACGTAATCAGCCTGTCGGCAGAGACTGATCATATCTGCAAGCCCATGCTCGATACCGGGTGCCGTATCGACGATGGCGAGATCGCGGCCTGTGAAGTCCAGGCTCGCCCACTCCTCTACCGATGAGGCTATCACCTCACACTCGACGAGTTGGGGGAATTTTTCACGGGCCGCTTCGCGACGGTCCGACCATTTTTTGAACGTACGCTGTGCGTCCTGATCAACGCCCACTACGTTTAAACCTGCTTGACGAGCAGCAACGATCAAGTTGCGGCTAAGGGTACTACGTCCACAGCCACCTTTCGATCCGCCAAGAACCAGCACCTTACACTGCTTCGCCGGCGCCTTCTTCGCAGCCATCGTACTCTCCCATGCGCATTCAGGCACCATCGCAGAGCTTCGGCTTAGCGACAATCCACATCCCAAGGTTTCCCTCGGGAAAAAATGTCCGAAACGGTTATAATTATGCTGAGCGGGACAGCCACTAGCATATGTGCATTGCCTCGCCTGACTTGCTCCTGAGGCTGGTCGTTGCCTCATCCAACATGCTACCGATCTGCGGGGGTTGGGATGAGGCGGGTGAGCGTGACAACGCGGAATGGCCTAGTGGCGGTGGGAGCAGCCCAGTATGCCTGGTCAAGTCGGTTGGAACGCAAGCGAATCCTCGACGAGTTCGCGGCGGCCACGGGCTACCATCGCAGGCACGCGCTGCGCCTTTTGCGCGGGCAGTGGCCGGATCGGCGAAGACGCCGGTACCGTGTCTACGGCGCGGCGATGCGCGGAGCGCCGATCGTATTGTGGCAGACTTCCAATAGGGTCTGCGGCAAGCGGCTCCGGCCGATACCACCGGTAGTGGTCCAGACCATCAAGCGGAACGGTTACTTGCAACTGGCGCCGGAGGCGCACGGCGGCCACTCTCTCGCTGCTCCACACCCTTATCGCGGCACATGTCGTGACAGCGGAGCTCCTGCACGGAGACGGCACCACGGTGCCGCTGCTGGCCCGTGGCAAGACGGTCACCGCCCGGCTCTGGACCTATCTGCAGGACGACCGACCCTTTGCCGGACCGGCGCCTCCGGCCGCGGTGTTCTACTTCTAGCGCAGCTGCACCGCCGAGCACCCCAAGCTACATCTGGCAGGTTATGTAGGGATCTTGCAGGCCGACACCTATGCCGGGTTCAGCGACATCTGCCCGTCCGCCGCAAGCCTCGGCAGATCACGGAGGCGGCGTGCTGGGCGTGTTTCCGGCGCAAGGTATTCGAAGCTGGCGGAGGTCGCCCGCACGCTGCTGGCGGCGGAGGCCGTGCGCCGAATCGACTAGGTGTTCGAAGCCGAGCGGGCGGTGAACAGGTCCTCAGCAGAGGACCGCTGCAGCACCGGCAGAGCCGTCGTGGCCCCGCTCGTTGCCAATCTCCAGGCCTGGATGTTGGAAACCCGCGGCAGGTTGTCGCGCCACAATGACTTGGCGAAGGCGCTGGACTATGCCCTCAAGCGCTGGCCTGCATTCACCCAGTTTCTCAGCGACGGCCGGGTTGTTTGACGAACAACGTCGCCGAACGCAACCTCCATGGCGCGCTCCTTGGCAAGAAAGCCTGGCTGTTCGCAGGCAGTGACAAGCTGGCGGCATAAGGCTGCGGTCGTTCCACTCCAGGCGTACTGGATGCGGATCATCGATGTCCGGCATCCGACTGCGGGCGAGGCAGCGTATCCTGGGTCGTGAAGGCACCTGGCCAATCGAGCCACGGTCTGAGCGCGCATGCCGCCCAAGGTGAACGCAGCGATGATCCGGGTTTGGGCGGATCTGCTGCTGCGGTAGGCGACATGCGGCGGCGTGGTCGGGAGGATGCCGGATGACGCCCCTACCATCGAAGGTCGAGCATCGCCACGTCGAGCTCCGCGCCCTCGTTTATGTGCGCCAGTCCACCCGCAGCAAGTGCTGAACACCGCCGAGAGCACCGGGCGGCAGTACGCGCTGGCCGAACGCGCGCGGTGGATGGGCTGGCCGGAGAAATTGGTCCGCGTCATTGACGAGGACCTCGGCCTGTCAGGGGCGAGCAGTGCGGGCCGCGCCGGGTTCGGCGCCTCGTCGCGCTGATCGGACTGGGTGAGGTCGGGATTGTGCTCGTGACGGAGGTCTCGCGCCTGTCGCGTCTCAACAGTGACTGGCACCGCGTCATCGAGCTCTGCGCACTGTTCCGCACGCACATCGCCGACGAGGATGGCATCTACGACCAGCGCAACCCGAGTGACCGACTGCTGCTCGGGGTGAAGGGCAGCTTGTTCGCGGCCGAGTTACACGTCCTCCAAGCCTGGATATGGGGCGCACTCCTGAGCAAGGCAGAGCGAGGCGAACTCACGGTGGCGCTGCCCGTCGGCTATCGGCGACGACCCGAGGGGGCTGTGGTGCATGATCCGGACGACGCGGTCCGGCTCGCGATCGGATCGGTATTTGAGCGGTTCGCCGCCCTCGGCAACGCCCGCGCCGTGCTGCGGCACTTCCTCGACCATGGCTTGGCATTCCCGCGACTGGTCGGCTCAGGACCGGAGATGGGTCGAATCGTCTGGGAACGGCCGATCTATCGCATGATCCACCGGGTGATTACTAATCCTGCTTATGCTGGCAGCTTCGTCTATAACCGGTGCCGCGAGGTAGTGGCTGTGGGAGCCCGCCCGCCGGCGTGACCCGGCGCCTGCCTCCAGAAAAGTGGGCGATCGTCGTACCGGGCGTCTATTCCGGCTACATCAGCCACGAGACGTTCCTTGCCAATCGTGCGACGCTCGGGACCAACCGCTATAACTTTGCCGCCAAGGGCCGAGGTGCCGCGCGCGAGGGGGCAGCACTACTACAAGGGCTCATGCACTGCGGCCGCTGCGGGCGGCATATGGGCGTGAGCTGCGGACGCCAGCGGCCACGGTACGAATGCCGCACCGCCCAGACCCACCGGGCCGAGCCAGTGTGCCAATCGTTCGTCGCACCGGCTGTCGATGCGCTCATCGTTAACTCGTTCCTCGACGCTGTCCGTCCGGCGGTCCTCGAGGCCACGCTCGTCACACTCCACGATCTCGGGCGCGAGCGCAGTGCGGTGGACCGGCAATGGCAACTCCACCTCGAACGTGCGCGCTATGAAGCCCGCCTGGCAGGACGCCAGTACGACGCGGTGGATCCCGACAATCGCCTTGTCGCGCGCGGACTTGGGCGTCGTTGAGAGGCAGCGCTCGCCGAGGTTGCCCGGCTCGAGGGCGAATACGATCGGCGGCGGGAAACCGAACTCCGCTCCCTCGACGATCTCGAGGCGCAAGAAGTTCGGCGCCTCGCCGCAGACCTGCCCGCGCTCTGGCGCGCCAACACCACGACAACCGCCGATCGCAAGCGGCTCCTGCGCCTCGTGATCGCCGCTGTCACTCTCACTGTCGGTCGCGGCCGCACCGGCGCCGAAGTGGAGGTGATCTGGAGTGGGGGAGGCGCGCACGTCTTATAAGACGAAAAGCCCCGGCATGAGAGACCATCTGCGAACCGAAGCGGGCACGCTCAACACCCTTCGCGATCTCACCTCCCGCATGCCGGACCACAAGGCCGCCACGGCGCTGAACGAGGCCGGGCTCCTCACTCGACAGGGTAAGCCCTGAACCGCTGCTCGCGTCACCTCGATGCGGGGTTGCCCCCGTATCCCTACTGCCTGCCCGGCGGACAGCGGCGGCCACACCTCGCGAGCGGACGGGTTCGTCCCGGCGCGGGAGGCAGCGCGGCGCCTCCGCCTTACCCTCAGCGGTCTGCACCTCTGGGCCCACCACGGTGTCTGGCCTGCCCCATCGAACGGTGCCGGGTGTTATGAGAGAGCTGCCCCGCGCCATGGCGCGCCCGGCTGGGCGTGCCGGAGCGGAGCGGAGGCAAACCCAGTAAGGTGAGGCAACACCGTTTTCGGCGCTGGCGGGCGGTAGCCCAGAGCGCTGTGCGGGCGGACCGTGTTGTAGTGCCGCCGCCAGCGCTCGATCAGCACCTCGGCCTCGCGGAGCGAGCAGAAGATCTCCCGGTCCAGCAGTTCGTCGCGCAGCTTGCCGTTGATGGGGTGGACGGCCCCCGCTCCTGATAGCGCATGTTGTAAGGTGCCTGCTGTCATCCACTTCCACTGCAG
>NZ_RFLX01000075.1 GCF_003696345.1 Teichococcus wenyumeiae
CGTCCGGAGTGGGCCCGACTTGCCTGACCCGAGCTACCCGTAAGGCTCACCGCGCCCAAGCCGCTAGTCCGTGCAACAAAGTCCATGAAAGCGCATATTGTGAACCGCCTGCTGCTGGTTGAGGACGAGAGCCTGGTGCGCATGGTCGCCAGGGAGGTCTTCCAAGATGACGGCTTTGAGGTGCTGGAAGCTGAGACCGGCGACGAGGCAATCCAGATGCTGGATGACCTGGACCATGTCGATATCGTGGTGACCGACGTCCGCATGCCCGGTCGCCATGACGGCGTGGATGTCGCCCTGCATGCGAGACTGCGGTTTCCACGGGTGCCGGTCATCGTCGCCACCGGTTACGCGACGAACATCCGGGACCGGCTGCGGCAGTTCGATCCCAGCGCCGTTCTGGTGGAGAAGCCCTACAGGCTCGACCGCTTGGCCGAACTCGCACGGGCCCTGTCCGGCAGTCCTCAGAACAATCAGTAGCCTAGGTGGCGCTGGGTAAGCTTTGACACCAGTACCTCTCGGTGACATGGAGGGCGGATGGTCCCTGTTCCCATCCCGCTGAAGGCGTCTCCGGCTGGCTTTCCGTTTATTTGGCCTGCCTCTCGCCATCAACGGGGTGCCTACAGTGTAATCAAAGCTAGGTTCTCCTGCATCGAACGGAACGGTCCCCGACAGATCGGTACGCAAGCTCGATTGTGTCACAACACTCATGACTGACCCTTTCCCGCCATTGATCAGGACGAGCCTCATCCAGGCAGCAGGGGACGTTGCGCATCGCATCGCCGCGCCACTAGCTGAGAGTGTTGACCGAGACGGACACTGGCCGCGCGAGGCCATGCAGGCCCTTGGGGTGAACGGCCTCCTGGGCTTGCATGTTCCCAAGCGGCTGGGCGGGCTTGGCGAGGGGCTTTCTGCCCTGGCCCAGGTGACCGAGGTGCTCGGCAAGGCGTGCGGATCGACCGCCATGTGCTTCGGCATGCACTGCGTGGCGACCGCGGTGATCGCGGCCAAGGCGACGCCGCTCCAGGAGGAGCGTTACCTTCGTTCCATCGCCGAGGGCCGTCATGTCACATCCCTGGCGCTGAGTGAGCCGGGCACCGGCGCCCATTTCTACCTGCCGCGTGCGACCTTCCGCCGTGAGGCAGACGGCTTCCAGATCCGGGGCAGCAAGAGCTTCGTCACAAGCGGTGACCACGCGGACTCCTACGTCGTGTCCACTGTCGCGCCGGGCGCCGAGCTGGACCCCGGCACCTTCACCTGCCTGCTCATCGATCGGCATACCCCCGGCATTGAATGGGGACCTGTGTGGAACGGGATCGGCATGCGAGGTAACAGCTCGCGGGCTGCCACGCTGAACGGCGTCCAGGTGCCCGAAGGCAACCTTCTGGGCCGCGAGGGCGACCAGATCTGGTTCGTGTTCGAGGTGGTGGCGCCCTTCTTCCTGGTCGCCATGTCGGGAACCTATCTTGGTATCGCTCAGGCAGCGCTGGACTTGGCCGTCTCACACTTGCAGCAGCATCGTCACGAGCACACCTCCGAGCGCTTGGCGGAGAATGCAGCCTTGGGAGAGAAGGTCGCGGAGATGTGGATCCAGGTGGAGCGCACTCGCCGCCTGCTGCAGCACGCTGCCAGAGCAGGTGACGAGGGCACGCCAGATGCGGCGCAGGCGCTGTTCGCCGCCAAGATCGATGTAGCCGACACCGTTGTCGCGGTCACCAACACCGCCATGACGTTGTTAGGCGGTCGGGGCTACCAGGAGAACGGCAAGCTCGCGCGCCTTATGCGCGATGCCCAGGCCGCACACGTCATGTCCCCGACAACCCACCTGCTGAAGGGCTGGCTGAGCCGGTCGGTGCTCGGCCTCCCGCTGCTGTAGCAGGAGAGACGATGCACGTCCTGATACTGACGGGTCCGGAGCCTGATATCTGGGTACGAGCGCGGTTGAGCTGGGCCTCCGAGGTCGGGGTGTCCGTGACCGCGGAGCTGACCTCCGGGCCGGAGGCGGACATTCTGGTGATCTCTCCTTCCTACGTCAGCCCCCTCGCCGCGGCGGCGGCTTTCCGGCGTAGGCGGCCCGCCGGGCAGATCATCTTCGTGACGGCGCCAGAGCGGCTGGAGGGTATGCGCCGCATGCTGCCCTTCTCCCCTGAGATCGCAGATGCCCGGATCCTCTCGGCAGACGCGGGCCCGCTGGACCTGCGCCAGGCTGTGGCGGAAGCCTGTGGCACCGTGGAGCGGCGCCAAGCCGCCAACAGCCTCCAAAGACGGTTAAACGCGAGAATCTCTGAGGTGACGCGCCTCGGGCCGCGTGGTCTCGCCGAGCACCGCGACAATGGCAACGCCCTGGCCGAGCGCTACCTATCAGCCATCCTGCAGAACGCACCGGACGCGCTGGTGGCCACGACCCGCGATTGCGCCATCGTTGGCTGGAACGACGCGGCTACGCGCCTGTTCGGGGCGACCTGGGACGAGGTGTCTGAGAAGAACTTCCCTGACCTGATCGCACCAGAGGACAGAAGGGCCGCGTCGGCTCTGCTTTCCCAGGCCGCAGCGGGGGAGAGCGTGCCACCACAGGAACTGCGGGTTCCGGGCAGAGACGGTGCCGTCCGTACGCTGGAGGTGTCGGCCGGTCCGATCGGCGGCGGCGGCACCGTAGAGGGCGTGTCTCTGATCGCCCGCGACATCACGCAGCGTAAGCAGAACGAAGCGAAGCTTATCGAACTCAACAATACCCTGGAACAACGCGTGGCGGACGAGGTGGCGAAGCACGCCAAGACCGAGGAGGCGCTGCGTCAGAGCCAGAAGATGGAGGCGGTGGGCCAGCTGACCGGCGGCTTGGCGCATGACTTCAACAACCTGCTCACCGGGGTGATCGGCAGTCTGGAGCTCCTACAGACTCGCGTGATGCAGGGGCGCATACAGGATCTCGGGCGCTTTGTAGCGACCGCGCAGGACGCCGCCAGGCGTGCGGCCGCGTTGACCCACCGCCTGCTCGCCTTCTCCAGGCGGCAGACACTGGATCCCAGGCCTACCGACATCAACCGGCTGGTCCGCGGCATGGAGGAACTGGTCCGGCGCACCGTCGGCCCCGCCATCGAGGTGGAACCGCTGGTCGCGGCGAGCGGCCTCTGGCCAACGCTGGTGGACCCAGGGCAGCTCGAGAACGCGCTGCTGAACCTCTGCATCAACGCACGTGACGCCATGCCGGAAGGCGGCAAGATTACCATCGAGACTGGCAACCGCTGGCTTGATGAACGTGCGGCCCGGGAGCGCGACCTGCCGCCGGGTCAATACGTCTCGCTCTGCGTCTCCGACACTGGCACCGGCATGCCAGCCGACGTCATCGAGAAGGCCTTCGACCCATTCTTCACGACCAAGCCCATCGGGCAGGGCACCGGCCTCGGCTTGTCCATGATCCATGGCTTCGTCAGGCAGTCCGGTGGACAGGCCCGCATCTATTCTGAGCTTGGCAAGGGCACGATGGTCTGCCTGTACCTGCCCCGCCACCTTGGAGAAGGCGAGGTCGTTGAGCCGGTTCCGCACCTAGACGAGGCACCACGCGCAGAGCAGGGCGAGACCGTGCTGGTGGTGGACGATGAACCTAGCGTGCGGATGCTGATATCCGAGGTGCTGGAGGATCTCGGCTATGAGGCGATCGAGGCGCCGGACGGCCCAGCAGCCCTGAAGGTCCTACAGTCGACCCGGCGCATCGACCTGCTGGTGACGGATGTCGGCCTGCCCGGGGGCATGAACGGGCGGCAGGTGGCCGATGCGGCGCGAGTGGCACGGCCAGATATGAAGGTGCTGTTCATCACCGGCTACGCCGAGAATGCGGTGCTTAGCCATGGGCATCTCGACCCCGGCATGCACGTCCTGACCAAGCCTTTCGCGTTGGAGGCGCTCGGCAGCCGTATCCGACAACTCATCTCGAAATAGGAAGCTCGAAAGGGAAGAGAGAGCCCCGAAACGTGAGCGGGCACAGAGGCCGGAGTTCATCTCTAGTCGGGAGCAGGACCGGAACTATGATGGTGTGCATTCCCGCCGCTCCGGCCGACGGGGTGCCATTGTAGAATCCTCCAGCCCGACTAAGGCATTTTAGCAGGTGGCAGCAAGAATCTGCGTCGTAATGCGACATCGGATTGGCTTGTCGAGATGGCTGAACGGCCGGTCGAGGATGGAGCAGTTGTTCAGGTGGCACATCCAGCTCCTCCGCGGCAAAGCGCTCTCAGCGGGAGGTACGGCAGCATCTGTTTCTCGCCTTCAGGATGACAGCAGCGGTGGCTTGTACGAGGCGCCCCCGCGCCGTTCCTCCTGAGCGATTTGCCGGGCGGTGCGGCAGATCTCCGATGCTCTCGTCGTTTCTAAGCCCTCATCAAGCAGCAGCGCCTGGAGTTGCCCCAGGGTCTGGTCGATGTAGGCAAGAAAGCATGGCATGGACGCACCTTGCATGCGCTCAGCCAAGGCGGCGCCGATCTCTTGCGGAGCTCGCGCATAAGCACTGGAGACAAACCCACTCATCAAATCTCCTCTTGCAGTGCGACTGAGGAGTAACAGTCTGTTACGCAGTGGGTTGCTGGCGTGTCTCCCGGACACCTCTAAAAACCTCCTTCGGCAGCGTCTCGGAAGATCCCAAGACATTGATTTTAATTGATCTGTAGTTTGAGGCAGGGACGTTTTTAGAGGTGTCCAGGTGATTAGCCGCCCGTTCGCGGCTTACCCGTGTCTGGGATGATTTCCGCTTCGGGCTGGCCTTTTACCCTGATATTCACGGGGCCGCCGGGACCCGGGTCGCCGGCAACCCGATTGTTATTGTCGCCCGGCTTGAGGTGGTAGCTCGCCGGATCGAGCCCCGGATTGTTAGGGTCGGTCTGGTCCTTCTTGACGTCGTGAGGACCTACACTGGTCGGACGCCCAGTTTCAGGTCCATGGCCCCAGTTTTTGTAGCCTTCTCGCCAAGCTGATTTGCTCACGCTGGCCTACTTTCATGAAGACAATGCTGCTGTCCCGGCAAGACACATTGTGTTCCGGCATTACCATTGTAAGTCTCTCAATATCTTCGGGCAGGATTTGAGAACTTCTGTGGGAGGCCATCGCGATGCCAAGGCGACAGCGGTCACCACACCTCAGGTGAAGCCACAGAGGGTCCTCTTCCGGCTCGCATCGCTGCGCCCTTCTGGAAGATCTAACCGGCATATCTAGGCTGCATGGATTGTACGATAATCAGTACATCGCATGCCAGCCGGCCTGACATGCCGCGACGCTACAATGCTGGTCACCACCGCATCCGGCCCTGTGCGGAGCTTTGTGCCCGGCCAGCCGAAATCCGCTTTGAGCAGCGATGCCGCCATCTTCTTGCGGATCATGGAACCGGCAGCCCGGCAGAAGGCGCGTGAGGATGCGAGGGCGACAACCTTCTTTCCTTGGCGCCGAGCTGACAGCAAAGTCATCAGTGGCTCTGGTGACTACCGGATAAGGACCTCGCGAGCGCGGCCAAGCGGTCGAGCCTGTAGGGCTTCTCCACCAGGACGACGCCAGGGGCGAACTGCTGCAGCCGGTCACGGATGTTGGCCGCGAACCCAGTCGCGACGATCACCGGGATCTGCGGAAACCGGGATCGGGCATGGCGGGCAACATCCACACCGTCGTGGCGTCCGGGCATGCGGACATCGGTGACAACGATATCGACGTGGTCCAGGTCATCGAGCAGCCGGATAGCCTCATCACCGTTCTCCGCTTCCACAACTGTGAAGCCGCCCACTTCGAGCACGTCCCTGGCGACCATGCGCACCAGACCCTCGTCTTCAACCAGCAGCAGGCGGTTCACGGCATAGGACTTTCAGGAGACCAGGGTCGGGTCGGGGCCGCAGGTCATTTCGAGGCTCTATCCACGCTACCGGGAACAACCCGTGATGGAACCCCTCATTGAACGGCCGGGTGAATGAAGCGGCGGTGTTCTCGCAGTGTTGAAGACCGGGATCGCCCGGATTGCCGAATTCTGTGTCGAAGACCGCACAACGGACCGCGTCCACGCGACGCCCGTCGCTACGCCACGCACCGCCGCGGCTAATAGCGCCTTTCAAAACCGTCTCTGAAGTGCGTTGAGGCAGATGAGTGGCGCCCGGCGAGTACGATGAGCGGTGATCGGCAATGATGATGAGCGCCTGGCGGTGCGGCGGAGGGTGAGCGAGTCGGCGAACCCGATACCCGCCAACGAGACACCGCAACATTCACCTAAGGCCGCTTGAGCCATGGCCGCCTCAGCTACCCCCAAATCTCCACGACGTTGACGGACGTGACCCGTGGTATCTGCGTGGACGAAGCCTTGCTGCAGCTCGCTTCCATGAGAAGCGGCGGGGCTGGTCCTCGTGCTTCCAGCTTGGTGATGGACGTTCGCCAGCCGGGCAGCATGACAAGGAAGCGACGCATCGGCTCATGAGACGTCACGGGGCGGCTGGCACCGGCCAGGAAACCCGACGGGCTACAGACGCTTCCACCAGTAACGTGGAGATGTGTGGATGACCCCTCATGAAGAGGCCCAGGCCGGGCAGCTGGCACAGAAGATCAACGACAAGGCCGGGCGCTTCCTGCTCGATCCCGCTTCAGGCTACCGGGAGGGCTATCAGCCATCTCCTAGCATTATCCGCAATGATGACCTTCTCAGCGCCGGGTCCGGCCCGCGCGTGGACAGCCAAGTCCTTCTGAGCGACTGGCTGGAGGCGATCGCCCGCAAGGATCTCACGGCGTGGCTCTGGCGCATCGATCATGCCGTCATGCCAAACGAGCTGGTGATTACGGGGCGCCGCTGAGCTGCCGTTTCTCCTTCGCGGCACGGGCGCGGAGCCATGCGCTGGACTGAGCCGGACGCCGGCGGTTCGCTCCACTGGCCCTTCACCTTGGTTCTTCCCGGGGCATCACCGCTGTGACCGCCCCGGTCAGCATCTGGCCGAAGCCGGGCAGTCTTTCGACCTGGGCGCGGCTTTCCCGGAGAGGCCCGCCGGCAGGTGGCTTCATGAGTCTGCTCAGCTGCTCAGGTCGGCCAAACCTCGACCCTCTGCCCAGCCTGAGATGCAGCAGTCCCCGGCCGAAGCTGGCTCTCCTGGAAGGCACGTTCCACCCCGTCCTTGCCCCGCGCCCGATAGGAACGGAAGCCGCTCTCCAGCGGCATGACCCGCGTGACGGTGAACTCGTTGCCCCGGATGTGGCCATCGCCCGCCCCACGGCCGAAAGCCACAACCTGGCCGATCTTGAATGCCGCATCGCTCATGTTGGCTCATCCTATCAACGGCACGCCTGAAGCGGTGCCTGGGGGCCTCAAGCCACCTGCTAGCGCAGGACACCACCCGAGGATGATTGACCGAGAACGAACGAGTAGCATGGATGGAAGCTTGAGCTGGCATGCCAAGCGGGCAGGCCCGCCTGCTGACGATCGGCCCAGCGGTATCTGTCAACGTGGTGCAGGCACTGGCCGATGCCCTGCGCTTCGATGAGAACAGGGGCGGCCCTGGCCTGGCGCGGCGTAGATCATGGCGAGCTTGGTCGCCGAGTATCGGGCAGGGCAGTGAGAGGCTGGCCTCGTGCTGCTGCAGATGCAGCCCGCCAGAGCCCACAGCATTCGAGAGGCGGGCAACTGCCCGCCTGGTTGAGGCAAATGCCCGCGCCATGCATGAGGGCAGGGCAGGGGCTGAGGAAACGAACTCCACCGGAAGCGTTAGCGTCTTGCCGGCTGGACAGACCCCTCATTGACCAGCTTGGCCGACGCCAAAGCGTTGCTAAAGGAACGATCAGTGACCGAGAACAAGCAGAAGGCCGAGAGCATCAGCCCAGGCGAGATGGCCGATCTTGAGGCGGAGGTTGTTTACCTCGCCAAGAGACACCGGGTGTCTCCCGCCATCATCCGGGAGATCATCCGCAACGCCGGCTCCAGCGAGCGCAGCATCGTGGAACGGGATCTGCAGAAGGGAAAATCCCGGCGGTAGGAGGCTGACCTGCGAACCCCAGTGCCACACAAGCCGTGCGGCTTATGGTGCAAAGCTTACCGCCGCCGGGCCTGTCGTGCGGCGTAGCGGGCATCCCGCGCCGCCTTCTGCAGCGCCGGCAGTTCGGCGGCACGTTTGGCAGCAGCTTCTGCCTCGGCGGCCTGCTGGCTCAGCAGGGCCTCCTGCTTCTCGGCCGCGGCCGCCTTTTCGGCGGCGAGGCGCGCCGCCTCTTCCTCGCGCAGGATCTTGCGGGCCGCATTGCGGGCATCCCGGGCATCGCTGATGGCCTTGCGTTCGGCCTGCTGCTGCAGCAGCACCGGATCATCCGGCCCCGGGCGGGCGCGGAAGCGCTCTAGTGTCCTGATTCTGTAGTTCCTCCGATCTGCTGGGTGCGCTGGCAGAAGCGCTGTATGGCACCGAGGATGTCGTCG
>NZ_RFLX01000076.1 GCF_003696345.1 Teichococcus wenyumeiae
GCCGTAGCCGCTCCATCTGATAGATTTGGCCGGGCGCGACATGCAGTCGCGCCCTGTAGCCGATAGCTGACAACACCGGCGAGCTGGACGGCAGCCATAAAGCTGCTCGCAAGCTTACCGTGTTGGGCCTTTGTTCGTCAGGCATGGGGTTGCTCTCGTAGTGACGCAGAGGCTCGGAAGCATTCGGATCTCAATACCCGTTGCTCCCTGAAAGCTTTTGATCAGGGAGCTTGAGGCTGCCAGCCGAGGCGAATAGAATAATTTTTAGCAATATTTCAAATGTTTTTGATGGAATCAAGAAAATTTCCTAATAGGGAGTCTGGATGTTGTATCCGAGATTACTTCCTCGTTGGTCTAAAACCTTGCCCTCTCTGCTTTCCTCAGCATGAGATGAAGTGTATTGCGCAGGGCGAGGAAGCACCGCACGGCTCATCAGATGGTGATCTATGGACGTTTGAGGGTCGTTTGCTGGTCACGCATAGGCAAGCTCCCGCGGGTAGGGCACGGCCGGATAAATCGGCTCCGGTGTGATGTGCTGCGCCAGCCGCTCGGCAGTCTTGGCCAACCCTTCGTTCAACACTAGGTCATCAACCTCGGCCCAGTGGTTGGGGTAAAGGCGCCCTTCCTTATGCTCCGGTCGCTACATCATGGATCCGCTTCGGGTTCCAGGTCGTTTTCTGGTCCACCATCATCACCTCCTCGTACTCTTGCCTGCAGCGCGTGCTGTAGACGCAGATTCGTGAGGAAGCCCTTGAGCAGAACGCCTGGCCGCGTATGGCTGCTGATCCTGATGGTCGTCATAGGAATCGCACCGCTTGCATCCGCGGCCCTGGCTGGGCTGATCGCCGAACTGAACGGATGTGGTCTGCATGAAGGCTTTGCCCAATCTTGCATCGTGGCAGGGTTCGATGTGGGCAGGCCTGCTGCACACCATGGCCGTCATGGGTTAGCTGATGCTGATCTCTTTCTTCTTCCTCGCCGGCGGATTATCGGGGCTAGCCAAAGAAGCGCTGCTGCTGATCATTCGCAGGATCTGGGCTCGACAGCTTTGAAATGGGCCCCTGCTCGAACACCGTCACCCGCACACCGCGGCGGCTGAGCGCCCAGGCCGTCAGCAGCCCGGTGATGCCGCCACCCCCCACAACCGATACGTGCCGCATCACCTTCCACCATCAACGTGTCTGCCGCGGCAGCCTACCCCCGGGCCGCGGTCCGGTTGCCCTTAGCCTTTGACGCCTTGGTTCATCAGCGCATCGGCAGGGCGTAGAGCAGGCCGCCGCGCGTCCATAGCTCGTTGACGCCGCGCGGCAGGCCCACGGGGCTGGCCGGACCCATGTGACGGTCGTAGATCTCGCCGTAGTTGCCGACCGCCTTCACGACGTTCACCACCCAGAGGGGGTCCACCTTGATGGCCTGGCCGAGTTCGGGCGTGACGCCCAGGAGGCGGCGCGTGTCGGGATTGGTGGTGGTGCGGCGCACCTCGTCAACGTTGGCCTGGGTGACGCCGCTCTCCTCCGCCTGGATCACCGCGTTCACATACCAGCGGACGACGTCGTACCACTCGTCGTCGCCCCGGCGGACATAGGGACCGTAGGGTTCCTTGGAAAAGCGCTCGGGCAGGATGGTCCAGTCCGACGGGTTCCGCATCGATGACCGCGCGGCCGCCAGCAGGGAGGCGTCGCTCCCGTAGGCGTCACACCGTCCTGCCTGGAACGCCTCGGCTGCCTGGTCGGCCCGCTCGAACAGCACGGGTGTCATGGTCATGTTGTTGGTACGGAAGAAGTCCGCCGTGATGAGTTCATTGGTGGTGCCCTGGAGCAGGCAGACGGTGGCGCCGCCCATGTCGGTGGCCTTCGCGATTTTGGCGTCTGCGCGCACCATGAAGCCGTGGCCATCATAGAAGTTCGGCATGACCGTGCGGATGCCGAGGCTCGTGTCGCGCAGCATGGTGGCGGTGCTGGTGCGGAACAGCACGTCCACCTCGCCCGAGGAAAGGGCGGTGAACCGCAGCGGCGTGGACAGGGGCGTGAAGCGGACCTTGTCCGGGTCGTTGAAGAGGGCGGCGGCGAGGCCGCGGCAGAAATCGACGTCGAAGCCCTGCCAGACACCGCGGGAATCGGGGCGGGCAAAGCCAGCGATGCCGGTGTGGATGCCGCAGTTCAGGGTGCCCCGCGCCTTGACCGCGTCCAGCGTCGCGCCAGCCCGGGCTTCCGGGGCACCGCTGCAAAGGGCGGTGGCCACCAGGGCGATCACCGCGGACATGCGCCTCATCATCTCAACTCCCTCCTTGCTCGTGATACCGAACCGTGCCGACTGCACAGGGAACGGGAAACGAACCATGGCGTTCCCCCCGACGCCGGGCAACCCGTTGCCGGTCCTCCGGCGACCGTCGGCGACCCCTGCGCCGGGATGCGGTTCTCAATGGGTTCCCCTTTGGACAGGCAGTCCTCGATGTACAGCCGTTGCACCTGCTCGCTGATGGGGCCTGGCTTGCCATCACCAATCTGGCCTTTGTGGATCCCGCGCGGCGGTGGCTTACAGCTCTGCTGCCCACTCCGGCATTTGCTGATCATGGTGCAGCCGCAGGCTGCTGTAGGCCCACTGCGGTGAAGACGGTCTCGAGCGGCGACGCTTCTGCGGTCATCCCGGACGGCTCTGGCAGGCTGGCACGTGCCTCCTGCGCACAGCGCCCCGGCAGCAGCGGATCCTCCGGTGCGAGGTACGCCTCCTGCCACCAGCCGCGGATGCCCTCCTCGGCCTGAGCGAGAGTGCTCGCTGCCGGCAAGCGATCACGCTTGAGGCGCTGGTTCACCAGGCGGTGCGCCGGCAGCAGGTTCCACAGGTCGCCGCAGGGCCAGGCGGACCAGGGGAAGAGGTGATCGATGTCGAGGTTCTCCTGGGCCAGGGCTCTGCCGGTCCAGACACAGTGCAGCGGCCGCGCCTCCAGCTGCCGCAGCGCCACCGAGATCCAGGACACTTCGGGCCGCCCCAGACTGTCCATGGCGTCCGCGCGCCGGATCACCGCCAGGCCATGGTCGCGGGCCAGCGTCTCGATCTCCTCCAGCGACACCGGATGCATGCCGCGCGGGTTCGGCCGGGCCGCGCCGTAGGGTCAGCGCCAGCAGGCTGCCAGGCTTGAGCAGCGAGACCAGCTTGCGGAAGGCGCGCGGGCGGTGGCTCGGGTGCAGGTGCTGCCAGACGGCACTGACCAGGATCACCTCGCAGGAGAGGCCGGCACGCAGGAGGCCTCTCAGCGGGGAAGGCGTCAGGGACCCAGCGGATGCGCGGCTCCGGGTGGCGCCGTATGCTCCCGGCTCGTATCGCACCTGCCGGCTCGGCTGCCACCACGTCATGGCCGAGCCCGGTCAGCCACGCGGCGTCGCGGCCACTGCTGGCGCCGACATCCAGCACGGCGGCGGGGCTGCTGGGCAGTAGGTCCTGAAACCAGGCGTGCAGGGTGGCCGGATCGGCAGCTTCGTAGTGCGACACCACCGTATCAGCATGGGCCTCATACCTGTCCCAGGACATCGACGCCCACAACCTCCTGCTCATGGGGTGCCAAGAGCCCTACGCCTGTTCTCGCCGGCAGCCAGCCGGGGTAGTTTCGCCGGAGAGGGCGCCGCAAACCAGCCCGGCAAGGCATCACCGTGCATCTGGCCTATGTCGACTGCAGCAACCTGTTCCTCGAGGCGCAGAAGGTCAGCGCCGTCGCCCGCGGCTGGGCGCGGAACCTCGCTGAGGTGAACCAGCAGAGCAGTCCCGACTTCAGCTACCGGCTCGACTTCCACCGCCTGATGGCCTTGCTACGGAAGCTGGAGGATCCGATGCAGGCCGCGGTGTTCGGCTCCGTCACCGACAGCAATGAGGGGTTGTGGCCCCATGCCGAGGCGGCCGGCTTTGAGGTCCGGGTGGTGGAGCGCGCTGCCTCCGGCCGCGAGAAGCGGGTCGACACCGGCGTGGTGACGCGGATCTGCCGTGACGCCTATCTGCTGGGGCAGCCGGGGAGGGATCGCATCACCCTGGTGGCCGGCGATGGTGACTACGAGCCGATGGTGCGGCAGCTCGTGGCCGATGGCTTTGACGTGACGCTGCTCTACTGGTCGCACGCCAGCCGGGAGCTGCAGACGGTGGCCAGCCGCTTCTACCCGCTGGATGCCTATCTGGAGGACTTGGCGCTGCGCTGAGGCCCACGCCTGCCGACCGCGGCAGAGACTTGTCCCCAGTTTGCGGGGACAGAGCTGTGGATCACCGGGTGGACAGGCTGTGCAGGGCAGGGGAGGAGCCAAGCGAGTAGGCGCCCTATTATGCCTCACCAACTGAACCGTCTCGCCGAACCGCGACTGATTATTGTGGAGCCACAGCAGGGCACCTGCTCATCGATCAAGGGCGCCCCACCGAGGCGCCACCGATCAGGAGATACAACCATGAACGCTGTTCGCACCCGGCTCACCGCTGTCGTGGTAGACCCCCGGCGACACCAACTTCGCCTTTCCCATGGCCGGCACGCCGCTCTTGAGTGGTGGTTCAAAAGGCGGTGTGGCTGACTTTCGCTGGGTGTCGCCCACGGTAATGGCGGCGCACTCCTCAGCCGATCAGACCGATCACAGGCAGAAAAGAAGAGGAGGGCTCATGCAGCGGCCATGGCATCAGCACTGCTCATGCCCTGAGGCGTCAAAGCGATTGATCGCTTCCTCATCGCTCGCGAGCACTGGCTTTCTGCTCTGTAGTCAGCTGCTCAGCATCCATACGAGAACCTTGCTTTGCAAGATCCTGGCTGATCTGCTGGCCTTGACGTCCGGGAAAGGAGCAGCCTGTTGAGCTTTTCGGGTCTCTTCGCACAACTCGTGGCACTGGTCGGCACCGGGACAGTGGCCATACGGCGCATCACCGATGGCACGCCGATACCGGCATGGGGCAAGACACCGGCCATTCCGGTGGCGAAGCCTCAAGGCGCGATTCCAACCCTCAAGATGCCGACCGCCAAGGGGTGGCACGATGGCCGGGTGCCGACCACAGCACCAGGGCTTAGGGTGAATGCCTTCGCCACGGGATTGGAACATCCGCGCTGGCTCTGCGTATTGCCCAATGGCGATGTCCTGGTCGCCGAGTCCAGCAGTGTAGCCCGGCCTGCCAAGTCCATTTGGGACTATGCTCAGATCAGTACCATGAAGCGTGCTGCCGCCATGGGCGTGAGCGCCAACCGCATCACCTTGCTGCGGGATGCCGATGGTGACGGCGTGGCCGAGATCCGCGAGACCTTCCTGGAGAACCTCAATCAGCCCTTCGGCATGGCGCTGGTGGGCAACACTTTCTATGTCGGCAATACCGACGGCCTGGTCGCCTTCCCCTATGAGCCTGGCGCCACCAGCATCAAGGCGCCGGGACGCCAGATCTGCGATTTCAAGCCAAGCGGCCACTGGACCCGCAGCCTGCTGGTCAGCCCCGACGAGACGAAGCTCTACGTTGGCGTGGGCTCGATGACCAACATCGCCGACAACGGCATGGAGGAGGAGGACGGTCGAGCTGCAATCCACGAGGTCGATCTGGCTACCGGGCATCGTCGCATTTTTGCGACCGGCTTGCGCAATGCGGTGGGCATGGCTTGGGAACCTCACACGGGCGCGCTCTGGACCGTTGTCAACGAGCGTGACGGACTGGGAGACGAGACGCCACCGGATTACCTGACTTCGGTGCGGGATGGCGGCTTCTACGGCTGGCCTTACTGCTACTGGGACCGCGTCATCGACGATCGGGTGCCGCAGGATACGGCCCAGGTCGCCAGCGCCATCACCCCGGATTATGCGCTAGGCGGCCACACCGCCTCGCTAGGTCTGTGCTGGTTGCCAGCCGGCACGCTGCCCGGCTTCCCTGAAGGTATGGCCATTGGGCAGCACGGATCATGGAACCGCAGCATCCTCAGTGGCTACAAGCTGGTCTTCATTCCTTTCGCCAACGGGCATCCGGACGGACCACCGCGCGACATCCTCGCGGGCTTCCTGTCGCCGGACGAGAAAGAGTCTTATGGGCGGCCTGTCGGTGTTCACATAGGCCCAGATGGCGCAGTGCTGATGGCCGACGACGTCGGCGACATCATTTGGCGTGTCACCGGGGGCTGAAACCGCGGAGGAGTGCTGACGTCAGTTTTGGCGGCAGCCCCAGCGGTGAAGCTCAACGAGCTGCGATCACGGTATGCCACCCGGCAGGGCTTCTCAGGTCGGCCAAACCTCGACGTTCTTCCCAGCCTGAGATGCGGTATCACCCAGCCGAAGCTGGTTCTCTTGGAAGGCGCGTTCCACACCGTCCTGGCCGCGAACCCGGTAGGAGCGGAGGCCGCTCTCCAGCGGCATGACCCGAGTGACGGTGAACTCGTTGCCCCGGATGTGGCCATCGCCAGCCCCACGGCCGAAAGCCACAACCTGGCCGATCTTGAATGCCGCATCGCTCATGTTGGCTCATCCTATCAACGGCACGCTGAAGCTGTGCCTGGGGGCCTCAAGCCACCTGCTAGCGCAGGACACCACCCGAAGATGATTGACCGAGAAAGGGAGGGTAGCACGGATGGCAGCTTGCGCTGGCATGCCAATCGGGCAAGCCCGCCTGCTGACGATGTAGCCCGGCAGCATCTGTCGATGTGGTGCAGGCGCTGGCCTATGCCCGGCGCTTCGACGAGGTCATCCGCGGCTCGTGACGCGATGAGCGAGATCATAAAGGCGGCCGCACTGCCGGCCGGACCTGAAGCCACAAAAAAAGCCTCGGTTGGAGATCCAACCGAGGCTCAGCCCCATCACAGCGCAAGCGCCGCAATGGTAGGTATCGAGCTGCCAGACGGCAGCGCGGCCTTCAGGCCTGACGAAGATTGCCAGCCGAGACCTTGCCCTGCTGGCCCTTCACCAACTCATACTCCAGCTTGTCGCCCTCGCGCGGCTCCTGCAGGCCAGACCGCTGCACATCGGAGATGTGCAAGAACACGTCCTTGGAGCCATCCTCGGGCTGAATGAAGCCGAAGCCCTTGGTGCTGTTGAACCACTTCACGGTGCCGACAGGCATAAGCATCTTCCGATCAAAACGGAAAACCGCCAAGCAGTATTGCGCGGCGGATCACCTTCAGTTTGAAACGGAAACAAGCTCAGAACCCAGATGAATGGGCAGGAGAAGCAAACCGGAACAACGAAAATGACAAACCCCGTATAAAGAGCCCGATTCCATTGCGCAAGTTCTATCGGAGAAAGCTCTCATAAGGGGAAGCTTTGCTTTTTCCTGAATTTGATCTCTCCTTGGCCGGCACACTATGCCATGCCCACTGAAGAGGTCTCTGCGCGCCATTCCGGCAGGTCTGAGCTTCAACACGATCCCCGCTGATTGATCATCAAGCTTGTGGCAACACCCATCTGATCCACCCTCTAGCACGCGATGCAGTTATCGCGTGCCCCCGACCGCAAATCGGATTTCGCAGATAGGTCGTATTCTGCTTCTGCCAATTCTGTTGAAAAAGTCACTGCTTGGCCGGAAGGGGTGCTGCCTGGTGGCTGGGGCGGCTGGGGCAGCTTGGAGTGAACCCCTGAGGCTGGACCGCCCTGGGTCAGAACTAAGAACCTATCCCACTAGACGCTGGCTGCGAGGCTTCCTAGCTCATCGTTCATGATGAGGAGATCTATTCGGGCGACGAAGCGGCGCATTCGAGATGACGGCTGGCGCCTGCCGGATGCGCTCTGGGCTGAGATGGAGCCGTTGCTGCCACCACGGCCTAAACACCCGCTGGGCTGCCACAACCCACGTGTGCCGGACCGGGCGGCGATGGACGCCATCTTCTTTGTGCTGCGCACCGGCTGTCAGTGGAATGCGCTGCGGGAGACCAAGCTCTGCTCGTCCTCCTCGGCGCACCGGCGCTTTCAGGAATGGGCAAAGGCCGGAGTGTTCGAGGCGTTCTGGCGCAAGGGATTGCTGGCCTATGACGGCCTGCGAGGCATCGACTGGAGTTGGCTCGCACTCGACGGCGCCATGGGCAAGGCGCCGCTGGGCGGGGGAAAAAACCGGCTCCAATCCAACGGACCGCGGCAAGCGCGGGGTCAAGCGCTCGGTGCTGACCGACGGACGCGGCGTCCCTCTGGGTGCAGTGATCGAGGGGGGGGCGAACCGCAACGACCACAAGCTGATGCGCCAGACCCTGCAGGCCGTCCCTGTTAAGCGGCCCAAGCCGACGCCCCGCCAACCCCGGCACCTCTGCCTCGACAAGGGCTTCGACTATGACGAGCCGCGCGCACTGGCAGCCGAGTTCGGCTTCACCCTGCACCTGCGCACACGTGGCGAGGAGGTCAG
>NZ_RFLX01000077.1:0-862 GCF_003696345.1 Teichococcus wenyumeiae
GGGCCAGATAGAGAAAGCCCCGGCGCATCGGAATGTACGTCAAATCGGTGCACCAGACCTGGTTCGGCCGGTCAATCACCAGATCCCGCAGCAGATAAGGAAAAACCCGGTGCTCAGGATGCGGCACCGTGGTCCGCGGCCGCTGGTAGATCGGCGCCAGCCCTGTCCTGGCCATCAACCGCCGAATGCGTTTGAGGCCAACGGTGTAGCCCACCCGGCAGAGGTGACGCGCCATCTGGCGGGACCCATACCAAGGGGTCTCCAGGAACTGCGCATCGATCAATCGCATCAGCTCCAGGTTCGGTGGACTTTCCCCGGCAGGATGGCGGTAGAAGCCAGAGGGGCTGATCGAGGCCAGCTCGCACTGGCGCACCACCGACAACTGCGGGTGGCCGGGCTCGATCATCTGGCGCCGCCGCTCCAGGCTCATCGTCCGGACGCTTTCGCCAAAAAATCCTGCTCCACCAGGAGCTGACCAATCCTGGCGTGCAGTTTCTCCACCTCGGCCTCGGTTGATTTCGCCGTCTCCTGCGCCGCTGCTTAGCCCGAGAACACCGAAGCCAGTCCCTCCACGGGCTGCCGCTTCCATTCACCCACCATCGTGTGGTGAATGCCGTGCTTGGCCGCGAGCTGCACCGTGGTCAGCTCCCCACGCCGTGCCTCCAGCGCTGCCTTGGCCTTAAACTCGGCCGAATACCGCGTCCGCTTGCCCGTCATCGGGTCCGTCCTTCTCAGGCCGAACCGAGCTTATCGAATTGTCCGAAATCCCGGGACCATCTCTAGGCTCAGGGCCTATTAATGAGCCTCTTGAGCTTTGATCTTGCTGTGATTCCATGGCGTCGGAGGTGCTGCCATGGCTGAC
>NZ_RFLX01000077.1:872-8168 GCF_003696345.1 Teichococcus wenyumeiae
ACACTGCCTCCAGCGCTACCTTGACCTTAAACTCGGCCGAATACCGCGTCCGCTTACCCGTCATCAGGTCCGTCCTTCTCAGGCCGAACCGAGCTTATCGAACTGTCCGAAATCCGGGGGCCATCCCTGGTAGCGGGCTTGGTTGGCCGCGTGTAGGCTCCGGGCTGGATCAAGGCCGCTTGGAGCCCAGGATGGAATGCATCGACTGCGGCTCCGCGGCCACTTCGGAGCGGCGGGACCGCACGGCGCAGGGCTACCGGCGCTTTCGCTGCCACAACTGTGGCCGGCAGTTCAACGAGCGCAGCGGCGGGCTACTGAACCGGACCCAGTATCCGAGTGACGTCATCGCACTCGTGGTGCTTTGGCGCCTGCGCTACCGGCTCACGCTCAAGGACCTCAGCGAGATGTTCCTCGAACGCGGATCATCTTCAGCCACGAGGCAGTACGGGACTGGGAAGCGAAGCTCACCCCCGTCCTCACCACCGAACTTCGGCAGCGCCGTCGTGGCAAGGGTGGAGCCGGACGGCGCTTGTGGCACGTCGATGAAACATATCTGAGGGTCCGAGGCTACTGGTGCTACCTCTACCGGGCGATCGACCGCAACGGCGACCTGGTAGACACCATGCTCAGCGAGCACCGGGACATGGCGGCCGCCAAGGCCTTCTTCCGTTCGGCCAAGTCGGCCACTGGCACGACGCCTGATCGCGTCACCACGGACGGGCACGGTTCCTATCCACGCGCGATCCGCTCCACGCTGGGTCAAGACGTGAAGCACCGGACCAGCGCATTCAAGAACAACAGGCTTGAACAAGACCACCGGGGCATCAAAGGCCGGATCCGATGTATGCGAGGGTTCAAGGAATTCGGTGCGGCGGAGCGGTTCTGTCGAGGATACGATGAACTCCGTGCATTTCTCCGTCTCCGCACCCGCCACAACCAGCACGTCTCCGCCAGCCGTCGTCGCTTGCTTCATCTCCGCCGTGCAAACGTGCTGCTCGCCATCCTGCAAGCAGCATAGCTTGACTGCGTACTTCGGATCGCGCCGCGCTGATTGGCGCGAAATCTGAAAGAACTGTCCAGCCAGTGTATTAGTTCCGGAGCGCCAAGTGGTCCAGCCGCAGGGGTTCACTCCAACGCCGGGTCATGTATGGATGCCCGCGTTCGTGCAAGTAGATAAGTCGAGCAGCAGAAGCGTGTGATCGGATGCGGTCATGTATCAGGCCTTTGGATGCAGTCTGAAGATGACCGCTAGCCGGTATGGGCTGCACGGATCTGGTGCAGATCAGATCTGCGAACTCGAGGTTCTCTGACCCGGATGCGTTTCCAGACCCAGTCTTTCTGATCTTGGTCCTTACTGTTCGACGATCTCCTCACACACCGACGTACCGCGTCCAGCGACCACTCCCTACTCAGGCAGCAACCGCACGCAGATCTCTAAAGACCTCCTGCCTTGTCTCCATGGCCCAGAGGGACCCAGCCATCTTGTTTGCCAGAGCTATGGCCGCAACCTGACGAGGTTTGCGGCGCAGGAGGCGCCCCAGCCAGGTATCGACATCGGGGGTACTTCGGTTGAACCAGCAGACAACGGACATGGCCCCTATGATGATCAGACGTCGGATATCCCGCTGCCCATCTTCGAAGTATGTCCGAGAACCTGCTTGCCGCCTGTCGAATTCTGCTTCGGCACGAGCCCAAGCCACGCAGCAAGGTCGCGGCCCCGTCGGAATACCGAAAGGGATGGCGCAAATGCCTCGACCGCCATCGCCGTTACCGGTCTGACCCCCGGCATGGTCATCATGCGTTCCGTTCGAGCGGAATGGTCGGCTTCTTTCCGAAGCGTCTTTTCCAGCTCTGCTATACGATGAGAAATCTGCGCGATCTGGTCGAGGTAGATGCAAGCCATCTCCACGACCAGCTTGTCGAGCTCCGTTTCCGCTGCCTCAACGGGGCGGCCGAGTTCGGACACGTTGGCAAGACCCTTTGGCGCGATCACCCCATGTTCCGCGAGATGAGCCCGGAGGGCGCTAACCATCTGCGTCCACTGACGCACGAACATATCGCGCGTTCTGAAGACCATCGCTCGAGCTGCCGGTGTTCCGTCTTCGGATCCACGAACCGCATGGTCGGGCGGCTCGCGGCCTCGACGATGGCTTCGGCATCAGCGGGATCGTTCTTCTGCCGCTTGACAAAAGGCTTCACATACGCGGGCGCAACCAGCCGAACCTCGTGGCCCAGTGCGCCGGTCTCCCGTGCCCAGACATGAGCCGTTGCACAGGCCTCCATAGCGACAATGCAGGGCGGCACCTTCACCAAGAAGTTGATCAGCTGACCCCGTGACAGCTTCTTCCGGAAGACAACGCTCCCGTCGCGTCGGGCGCCGTGGACCTGAAAAACCCGCTTTGCGAGATCCAGCCCCAGAATGGTAACGTCATCCACGGATGCCTTCTCCTTTCCGTGACATTTTCGCCAACATCACTCTGGCAATGACGATGCCGTCGGGAGCGGGCATCCACCCCATCAGATCTCAGCGAAATCCACATAGTGCCGACAGGATCACCTTGGACGTGAAGTGTCGCCCCTTGAAAGGCAGGCCCTATCTCGCCTCCATCATGTCATTCCCGCTCAACTGCCCAACGTCGTTCTACCCCACTTCGGCCGACCTGCCGTTCGTAACAGAACCGATCGACATCCTGGTCGGCCCGATCGGCTTCCCTACCCTTTGGTCATCGACCCGAAGCGCTCACTGGCCGTCAAAGCTTCCAACTTGAAGAAGAAGACGATGGTGGGAAGTCCAAAGAGAAGAAGAAATTCTTCCTCTCTCCGGCCAGGGACCAGCACTCCAAAACCGGGACAGTTCACGTCGGCCGTGACCTGACCGGCCTCGCCGCACCTTCTGGCGAGACGCTCTGTCTGTCCTGCTTTCTCATGGTAACCCGATATCCGGCCAGCCGTTCTACCGTCAGACAAAGACGAGTCGAACCATGCAAAAACCCGGTGACTTCGAATCATCAAGACGCGTCCTCCTGGTTGGCGCGGTAACGGCGGCCGCCGTACCCGTTCTCCCTACAGCGACCAAAGCCCAGGCCCCCGCTCCTAACCCACCCACCGCGCCAGTGGCCGCCAAAGTCTCCCTCACCGTGAACGGCAAGCCGGCCGCGCTGGAGCTGGACACGCGCACCACGCTGCTGGACGCGCTGCGGGAGCACCTGCACCTCACCGGTAGTAAGAAGGGCTGCGACCACGGCCAGTGCGGCGCCTGCACGGTTATGGTGGACGGCCGCCGCGTCTATTCCTGCCTCACGCTGGCCGTGATGCACGAGGGCAACGAGGTCACGACGATCGAGGGACTCGGGACCCCCGACAACCTGCATCCGATGCAGGCTGCCTTCGTGAAGCACGATGGCTACCAGTGCGGCTACTGTACCCCTGGTCAGATCTGCGCCTCCGTCGCCATGCTGCAGGAGATCAAGGACGGTATCCCCAGCCACGTCACCGCCGACCTTGCCGCCCGCCCGCAGCTCACGGTGGACGAGATCCGCGAGCGCATGAGCGGCAACATCTGTCGCTGCGGCGCCTACTCCAACATCGTGGAAGCGATCACCGAGGTCGCGGGGAGGCAGGCATGAATCCCTTCACTTACGAGCGCGCCCGCACCCCCGCCGAGGCCGCCTCCGCCGCCGTACGCAACCCAGGCGCCCGCTTCATCGCGGGCGGCACCAATCTCCTGGACCTGATGAAGCTCCAGATTGAGACGCCGGCGCACCTGATCGACGTGAACGCCCTCGCCCTCAACAAGATCGAGGCGATACCGGAAGGCGGGCTGCGGATCGGCGCCCTGGTCCGCAACACGGACCTTGCCTCGGATGAGCGCGTACGGCGCGATTATGCCGTCCTCTCCCGCGCCATCTCGGCCGGCGCCTCTGGCCAGATCCGCAACAAGGCGACAACAGCGGGCAACCTGCTTCAGCGCACCCGCTGCCCCTATTTCTACGACACCGCCCAGCCCTGCAACAAACGCACCCCCGGCAGCGGCTGCTCCGCCATCGGCGGTGTCACCCGAGCCCTGGCTGTGGTCGGCGCCAGCAATTCCTGCATTGCGACCCACCCGAGCGACATGGCTGTCGCCATGCGTGCCCTGGACGCGACTGTGGAGACGGTGAAACCGGACGGAAGCACGCGCCGCATCCCCATCGCGGAGTTCTACCGTCTGCCCGGCGACACGCCGCAGATCGAGACGGCGCTGGAGGGCGGCGAGATCATCACCGCCGTCACCCTGCCCCCGCCCGCCGGCGGCGCGCAGATCTACCGCAAGGTGCGCGACCGCGCCTCCTACGCATTCGCCCTCGTCTCGGTCGCGGCCGTCGTGCAGCGGGACGGCACCGGCCGCGTGGCCCTCGGCGGCGTGGCCCACAAGCCATGGCGCGTCGAGAAAGCGGAAGCCGAGCTGCCCCGCGGCGCCAAGGTCGCCATGGCCGCTATCATGGCCGACGCCCGCCCCACCCGTGATAACGCGTTCAAGGTTGCTCTCGCCGAACGGACGCTCGCCTCCGTTCTGGCCGAGGCTAAGGTCTGAGACGATGAAGTTCGACACCCCCGCCACCCAGAACCCGATTGACCAGCTCAAGGTCGTAGGCCATCCGCTTGATCGCGTCGACGGCCGATTCAAGACCACAGGCACCGCCCCCTACGCCTACGAGCGCCATGACGTCGCGCCGAACGCCGCCTATGGCTTCGTGGTCGGCGCGGGCATCGGCAAGGGCCGCGTCCGTTTGATCGACACCTCTGCGGCCAAGGTCGCACCCGGCGTGCTGGCCGTGGTCACCACGCTCGATATGCCCCCGCTGGAAACAAGTCCGCACAACGTCGCCCGCCTCTTCGGCGGCCCCGACATCCAGCATTACCACCAGGCCGTCGCCGTGGTGGTAGCCGAGACCTTTGAGCAGGCCCGCGACGCCGCCGCCCGGCTCAGGGTGGATTACGACCGCGAGCCCGGCCGCTTCGACCTCGCCGCGGCCGCTGGTGCCGCCCCGCTGGTGGGCGGCGACAGTCAGGAGGGCAGCAGCGCTTCGCCGATCGACCGCGTCGGCGACTTCGACGGCGCCTTCGCGGACGCGCCCGTCAAGCTCGACGAGACCTACACCACCCCCGACGAGAGCCACGCGATGATGGAGCCGCACGCCTCCACCGCCGCATGGGAGGGCGAGAAGCTCACCGTCTGGACGTCGAGCCAGATGATCACCTGGGGCAAGGCGGATATCGCTAAGACGCTCGGCCTCAAGCCCGAGAACGTCCGGATGGACAGCCCTTATATCGGCGGCGGCTTCGGCGGGAAGCTCTTCCTCCGCGCGGACGCCGTACTGGCCGCGCTTGCAGCCAAGGCGGTGGGGCGGCCGGTTAAGGTCGCCCTCACGCGTCCTCTCGTCGCCAACAACACCACGCACCGCCCAGCGACGATCCAGCGCGTTCGCCTCGGCGCCACGCGCGACGGCAAGCTCACGGCCATCGCGCATGAAAGCACCTCGGGCAACCTCAAGGGCGGCAAGCCAGAGACGGCGGTGTCGCAGACGAAGCTGCTCTACGCCGGCGCCAACCGCCTGACCTCCATGCGGCTGGCGGAGCTGGACCTGCCCGAGGGCAACTCGATGCGCGCCCCCGGCGAGGCACCGGGCATGATGGTGCTGGAGATCGCGATGGACGAAATGGCTGAGAAGCTCGGCATCGACCCCGTCGAGTTCCGCATCTTGAACGACACGCAGGAGGATCCGGAGAAGCCAGGCCGCCCCTTCTCGCAGCGCCAGCTCATCCAGTGCCTGCGCCAAGGCGCTGAGCGCTTCGGCTGGGCCAACCGCAACACCAGGCCCGGCGGGAAGCGCGAGGGCCGCTGGCTGATCGGCCACGGCATGGCCGCGGGCTTCCGCAACAACCTTCTGGTGAAGTCCGGCGCCCGCGTGCGGCTGGACGGCCAGGGTGTCGTAACGGTCGAGACTGACATGACAGACATCGGCACCGGCAGCTACACCATCATCGCCCAGACCGCGGCGGAGATGATGGGTTTGCCGATGGACAAGATTGTCGTCCGCCTTGGCGATTCCGATTTTCCTTCCTCGGCCGGCTCCGGCGGCCAGTTCGGCGCCAACAACTCCACCGCCGGCGTCTATGCCGCCTGCGTGAAGCTGCGCGACGCCGTCACCCAGAAGCTCGGCTTCAACTCCGCCGACGTCGTCTTCGCCGACAGCCAGGTGCGCTCTGGCAACCGCAGCGCCCCCCTGGCCCAGGCGGCTACCGACGGCCCTCTCTCGGCCGAGGACCAGATCGAGTACGGCGACCTCTCCAAAAAGTACCAGCAATCTACCTTCGCCGGCCACTTCGTGGAGGTGGCCGTAGACGCCTATACCGGCGAGACGCGCGTGCGCCGGATGCTTGCCGTCTGCGCCGCCGGCCGCATCCTGAACCCGAAATCCGCACGCAGCCAAGTGATCGGCGCCATGACCATGGGCGTCGGTGCGGCGCTTTTCGAGGCGCTGGAGGTAGACACGCGTCACGGCTTCTTCGTCAACCACGACCTAGCGGGCTACGAAGTGCCGGTCCACGCCGACATACCGCACCAGGAAGTCGTCTTCCTTGACGAGGTGGACCCGATCTCCTCTCCCATGAAGGCGAAGGGCGTCGGTGAACTCGGCCTCTGTGGCGTGGGCGCCGCTGTAGCGAACGCGATCTACAACGCGACCGGCGTGCGGGTGCGCGACTATCCGATCACGCTGGACAAGCTGATCGAGCACCTGCCGCCGGTCGCTTGAACTCACAAGTTCGGAGAGGGCTCTGATCCTGGTCAGCCCGGCTGCCCCGTGTGCCTCATCGGGTGTTTGCCTGGCCAGGGCGGAATGGGGCGGCTGGGCATGGTAGTATCTGATCCATCTGCTGAGCCCGGCCCGCAGGTCGGGTCCAGTTGCAAAGGCACGTAGATAAACGCACCTGATCGCGGCCTTTGCACCGGACGGGCCGGTCGTCCTGGGCATCGACGGCACGATTGAGCGTCGCCGCGGCAATCGGATGGCAGCGATGGGTATCTACCGGGACCCGGTGCGCTCCAGCCACGGCCACTTCGTGAAGGCTTCTGGCCTGCGTTGGATCAACCTGATGCTCTTGGCACCTGTTCCCTGGGCCGGCCGGGTTTGGGCGCTGCCTTTCCTCTCTGCGCTCGCGTGTCTTTCAGCTGTTGATTTTCGCTGAGACCTGACCCGGCGTTTTCATCGAGAAATGACCCGGCCAGGAATATGTCCTGCGGGCTGTGGCCGC
>NZ_RFLX01000078.1 GCF_003696345.1 Teichococcus wenyumeiae
ATGACCGCTGCGCCCACACCTTCATGTCCGCCATCTGCCTCGCCGCCACCGTCCTCTTCTGGATCAAGGAGGCCTGAGCCTAGATGGATAAATTCGGCCTTTAGCTTTTCTTCCTACACAGAAGATGGTGGCGCAACGCCTGGATTGGCGAGGCCTATTCGATCTTGCCTGCCGCAGAGCCGGGCAGCAGCCCTGATCCCTGAGTCCCAAGATAAGCGATAAGATCCGCACGATCCCACGCACTGCTTATCCCTTGGAAGAACATCCGCGTTCCAGGCGCGAACTGATCTGGATTGTGCAGCCATGCATCCATTCGCTCGGCATCCCATCGGCCGCCCACCGAGCGCAGCGCGTATGTGTAGCCGAACCGCGTGCGGGCGTCTGCGACAGGCGCGCCGAGTATCCCGTAAAGATTTGGCCCGTTGCGATCGGGGGCGCCTTTTCCAATCGGGTGGCAGGCGGCGCATGAACGGAACAGCCTGGCTCCACGTTCGGCATCGGCGTGAGCCAGCAGGTCTGTGACCGAGGCGTTCGGGATCAACGGCCTCTCGGGTTCTCCCCGATCTGGCCAGAAGCCAAAGACACCGATCCCCAAGGCCGCGGCACAGGTGAGGGCTGCCGCGGGGTAGGCCCACCGCATCTCGATCGCTCCTTTTGCGAAGCGCCGGAACTAGTTTACCAGTGCAGCGCGTCCCGCCTCGGCGATGACGGTGTCGTGCTGCGGCGTTTCGGCGGAAACACCGATGGCACCAACCACCTGGCCCTCTGCAACAAGCGGCAGGCCGCCTGCCATCATGACGAAGCGGGAGGTGATGGCTGCGGGGCGCTGGCCGTTGATCGCCTCCTCGAAAGCACTGGTCGGGCGGCGGAACATGGCCGCTGTCCGTGCCTTGCCGGCGGCAATCTCTGCTGCGGCGGGTCCTGCCCCATCCAGGCGCGCCATTGCCAGCAGGGCACCGCCTGCGTCCGTCACGGCAATGGCGCCGACCCAGCCCTGCTTCCGCGCTTCTGCCTCCGCCGCCGATAGGACCGTCCGGGCCGCGTCAAGGTTCAGGACAGGATGGCGCGGCAGTTCCGCAGCACTCACCAGGGTAGCGGGCATCAACAGGGGCAAGGCAACGAGGAGGTGGCGCAGGGACATGGTGTTTCTCCCAGAAAAGGGGCCGGTTGTGGTGGCCTACGGTACGCGGATTGGACGCGGGGGCTTGATTCCCAGCCGAGGAACGTTCCGCGCCTGATGAGCGTCAGGCCGGGCGCCGGTCCGTATTCTCGGGCGGAGCGGCGGACTGCTGCCTGGGGGCGGCCATACCAAAACGGGCTTCCTCGGCCTTGAAGAAATACTGGCTGGCCACCAGCCATCCCTTCAGCGGCCGCAGGGGCGGAATGCAGGTCAGCAGCATGAATGGCAATGTGGTGACCAGATGCACCCAGTTAGCAGGCGCAAATTTTGCCTCGAGCCAGAGCGCCAGAATGACGCTGGGTACGCAGGCGAAGCAGATCACAAAGAAGGCGGGGCCGTCGGCGGGGTCGGCGTAGGAGTAGTCCAGCCCGCATACCTCGCAATGCGGCCGCAGCTTGAGAAAGCCATTGAACAGATGCCCCTGGCCACAGCGCGGGCACCGGCCGTGTACGCCCGTCCTGAAAGGGGGAAGAGGCGGCCACTCTTGCTCGGACGACATCGCGTGTTCCTTTGTGGAGGCCATGCTCAGCAATGCCTGCATATAGGCCAGATCTGTATGTTGACGGCTAGCTTAGGATGCCTGCATTGATGCATTCAATGCGGCAAAATGCCTCATACAATGAGAGACGAGAGGGCCGGTGCCTCCGCCAGCAGGTCCGCGACCTGCTGAAGGGCCACGCGGAGGCCCTGCCGGTTCCGCGCGGCACCCAGGCCGATCCGCACCGCCTCAGGCGGCGCCGATACGGCAAAGGCATCGCTGCCGACGGTTCCGATGCCGTCCAGGCGCAGGCGCGCGGTGAACTCGCCCCGGGTCCAGTCCTCGGGCATGCAGAGCCACAGATGGAAGGCGGCAGGATCGGCCGCGACCTGAGCCACCGGCAGCGTTGCCATGGCAATCGCATGCCGCGCCGCCGTTTCCCGCCGGATGGCTGCCACAACCTTCGTGGCCGTGCCATTGCCGATCCAGCGCGTCGCCAGCGCCATGGTCAGTGGCGAGACCATGCCCGTGGTTGCCCTGATAGCTGCCGCAAGCCGCGGGAACTGACGGGGTTCGGGCACAACGAGGTAGGCCACGCGGAGTGCTGGCGAGACGGATTTGGCGAGGCCCGAGACGTGGAACACGGCATCCGGAGCCAGTGCCGCCAGTGGTGGCGGCGCATCGGGCGCCAAGGCGCCGTAGGCATCATCCTCGATGATGGGCACGCGGTACTGGCGAGCGATGGCCACCAGTGCCTTGCGCCGCTCCAGCGGCATCGTCGCGGTGGTCGGGTTATGCAGGGTGGGGGTGCAATAAAGCGCCTTCGGGCGTTGGGTTCTGCAAGCGCCTTCAAAGGCATCGGGCAACAGGCCGGCGCCATCCATGGCCACCGGGGCCAGCCGCAGCCGTAAATGCGCGGCCAGGCTACGAAAGCCCGGATAGGTCAATGCCTCGCAACAGAGGGTGTCGCCTGGTTCGCACAGCACACTGAGCAAGGCCAGCAGAGCACCTTGCGCGCCTGCACAGACCAGCACCCGCTCAGGCGCCACGGTTAGCCGGCCCGCCAGCCAAGTGGCTCCGGCCTGACGGTCAGCTTGGCTACCGCCAGCCTGCTCATAGCGAAGGAGGAGGCTCAGCTCTAATTCTGTGGCGAAGGCACTGATATCGCGCTGCAGATCACCTTCCAGGTCCTGCTCCTCCGGAAGTGGCGGCGCATTCATCCGGAGGTCGGTGGAACGGGTGGGCTGCCGGGTTTCTGGCTCCGATGGCAACGTCGTGCGGCTCGCACGCACGAAGGTACCCTGGCCGACCCGCCCTTCCACCAGGCCGCGCCGGGCCGCCTCGGCATAGGCGCGCGTGACGGTGGTGAAATCGACGCCCAGCCTTTCGGCAAGTTGGCGCTGCGGAGGCAGGCGGGCGCCCCCGGTGACACGGCCAGCCTGGATGTCCCTCTCCAGGGCATCCGCAATAGAGCGGTACACCGGCCCTGCCGCGCGATCGACGGCAGTTGTCCAAGCCAGATCGTCAGTGGAGCGGGACACGCCTCAACCTTTTTCCATACAATGCTTTATCGTAGCCCTTTATTGTATGCATTCAAGGTTATAATCGTTGTGCTCGGCCGTTGAGCCTGGAACTCCTTGAAGAGCTTGAATTTGGAACAGGGCAACTCCTTTCGCCGCTCGCCTCTTACAGGTGGTCACGAATACTGTATGACCAAAGGCCGCGAACTTGCCGCCGGAGTTTGTTGTTTCCACAAGGGGAGTGCCGGCAAGCCGACCGCGACTGAACGTCCGCTGCGTGGTCTATAAGATCAGATAAGCAGTGGCCTTTGGGCACGCCAAAGTCGAATTCCGGCACGAAGCAATAACAGCGACGCCTCCGCGGGCACCAAGCCCCTCAGCGTTTGGCTGCCAGGCAATGTGGATCGATGCGACACACGCGGAGCACCCGCTGCCTTTGCTGCCCTTTCCTCTCCACGAGTGACAACTGACGCGCCGGATATCAACACAGCCTTACAACCTCCCTAACGGCTACCGTTGTGCTGGGTGGGTTGCCATCTTGTTGTCCGGCTCTGACATAGGTCAGCAGGACGATTGGAGAGATAAGATGGACAATACTCCGGGCTACTCTGTGCCCAAGGTCTGGGTCTGGGACGAGAAGAATGGCGGGGCCTTCGCCAGCATAAACCGCCCCACAGCCGGTGCGAGGCACGAAAAGCCCCTGCCCGTCGGGCGTCATCCACTGCAGCTCTACTCCTTGGGCACCCCCAATGGCGTGAAGGTCACCATCATGCTCGAAGAGCTGCTGGCGGCGGGGCACAGCGGTGCCGAATATGACGCCTGGCTGATCGAGATCGGCAAGGGTGATCAGTTCGGCAGCGGCTTCGTGGAAGTGAACCCCAATTCCAAGATCCCTGCCCTTATGGACCGTAGTGGTCCGGAGCCGGTGCGCGTGTTCGAATCCGGCGCTATCCTGGTTTACCTCGCGGAGAAGTTCGGTGCCTTCCTCCCGCGGGAGGGCGCTGCCCGGGCGGAGTGCCTGTCCTGGCTGTTCTGGCAGGTGGGGAGCGGCCCCTTCGTCGGCGGCGGCTTCGGCCACTTCTATGCCTACGCACCCGAGAAGTTCGAGTACCCGATTAACCGCTTCGCCATGGAAACCAAGCGGCAGCTTGACGTTCTGGACCAGCGGCTGGCCGTCAGCGAATACGTCGCGGGGCCGGAGTTCACGATCGCGGATATGGCGATCTGGCCGTGGTACGGCCTGCTCGCCAAGGGCGAGCTTTATGGCGCCGGGGAATTCCTCCAGGTGCAGGAGTACCACAACCTCCAACGTTGGACGGCACAGGTCGGCTCACGGCCGGCGGTGCAGCGCGGGGCCAAGGTGAACCGCGTCAATGGCGATCCGTCCCGGCAACTTCGCGAGAGGCACGATGCCAGCGACTTCGCCGCTGTCATCGGCCAGGCAAGCTCACCGTCATCCTGAAGCGGAAGGGCAGATGGGAAGAAGCCTAGGGGCCGTCTTGGCCTGATCGCTCCCGGACACCAGGCCAGCCTTGCTGCGGCCCTGGTGTCTGCCGATGTGCAACCCGGCCACTGAGCGGGTGAGGACATCAACGGCAAGTAAGCCGCATCGCCTTCAGAGCCACTGTTAAGAGGCCGGACCAACTGCATGCCCGGCGAGGCTGGCAACGGTGTGGGCGGTCTGGCGGCTCGCCCTCGCCGGGCATGCCAGTATGGCACTGCCGGCGAAGCCCGGCTTATACTGCTCGAAAACTTCTCGTGCTTGGTCACCGCGCCTGGAGGGACCGGGCGCGGAATGGCTGGCACTGGTGAGCACGGTGCGGAGCATGTTCATGAACTCATGCCCTGATCGATGCTGCCGTGGCAGCGTGCCGTGTTTGATGAGAAGGCGCCCTTCATTCTGTCGATCAGCGGCTTAGTTCTGTAGGGCATCATAAGGGATGCCTGACTGCCCTCCCTTGCCTTGCACATGCTGTCCACCCGGTCATCCACAGCTCTGTCCCCGCAAACTGGGGACAAGTCTCTGCCATGGTGGGCAGGCCGTGACCCTCAGCGCAGTGCCAAGTCCTCGAGATAGGCATCCAGCGGGTAGAAGCGGCTGGCCACCGCCTGCAATTCCCGGCTGGCGTGCGACCAGTAAAGCAGCGTCACCTCGAAGCCATCCTGTACCAGTTGCCGTACCATCGGCTCGTAGTCCCCGTCGCCGGCCACCAAGGTGATGCGGTCCCTCCCCGGCTGTCCCAGCAGGTAGGAGTCACGGCAGATGCGAGTGACCACGCCGGTATCGACCCGCTTCTCCTTGCCGGAGGCAGCGCGCTCCACCACCCGCACCTCGAAACCTGCCGCGCCGGCATGCGGCCAGAGAGCCTCATTGCCGTCGGTGACCGAACCGAATACCACCGCTCGCACCGGCTCCTCCAGCTGCCGCAGCAGCGTCATCAGGCGATGGAAGTCGAGGCGATAACTGAAGTCAGGACTGCTCCGCTGGTTGACCTCGGCAAGGCTGCGGGCCCAGCCGCGCGCAACGGCGCTGACCTTCTGTGCCTCGATGAACAGGTTGCTGCAGTCGACATAGGCCAGATGCACGGTGGTGCCTTGCTGTGTTGGTTCTGGCTGCTCTCTGCCGGGATGATAGCCCAGCTGGCTGGTGGCGAGAACGGACTCGGCCTCCTGTTGCCCGGTGGGGCAGAAGAGCGCCGACGCAGCGATGCCCCTCCTGCCATGGCGGCAGTCAGAGTGCCTCGTCCGCCGTCTGCTTTTGCCGGCTGCTTCGGAGGGAGATCAGGCTTACCAAGCCGAATCCCGCCAATTGGGCTGCCACGAGCAGGAAGGCCAGGGTGTAGCTGCCGCTCCAGCTGACCAGCAGAGTAAAGACCAGCGGCCCGCAGATCGACCCCACGAAGCCGAAGAGGCTGGCGGCCGAGGTGACATCGCTGACCAGGTGCAGCGGAGCGATGCGGGCGAGTTCCGCCATATGCACGCCATTCCAGCCAATGGCGACGAAGCCGACCAGCGCCGCACAGCCATAGAGCGCCCATGGCGCGTGACCACTGGCCAGGACGAGCAGTGCCACCGCCAGCGCGGAGGCCACCGCCTGCCAGGCCAAGTGCCTTAGGGCATGTCCCGTGCGATCGGCAACCCAGCCCATGAGGATGCGGCCCAGCATACTGCAGCCCTGCATCAGCGCCACAATGCGCCCGGCCTCGGCCAAGGACGCACCGTGGCGGGTGACGGCATAGGTGGCGGTGAAGGCCATCAGGCAGGCTTGCACCACGGAGAAGGACGCGCCGAGGGCAGTGAGCAGCGGCAGGGATGCGTGCGCGCGTAAGGTGCTGACGGAGCGCAGCACCATAGTGGGCGAGAGCAGTGAGCGCGCCCAGCCCGGCCGGCTTGCGCCTTCCTCACCATCCAGCCGCCGGCGGAAGGGCTGCACCGCCAGGATGGTGCAGAGGGTCACGGCGATCACCGCCCACAGCGCCGTTGTCAGGCCCTGCGCCACAACCAGCGGCGCCAGCACCAGGCCCGCCAACGCGCCGCCCAAGGGCACACCGGCCTGCTTGATCGAGAAGATCAGCGCGCGGTGCCGGGCAGGCGCGGTGCGGATCAGGATCTGGCTACCAGCCGGCGTGTTCGGCCCCGCGCCGAAACCGATTGCAAGGGCACCAAACAGCCCGAGCAGGCCCAGCGGCTGCGACAGCACGAGCAGGCCCAGTGCCATGCCGGCCAGCCCGATCTGCAGCGTGCGGACCGGCCCATGGTGCGCCAGCATCGGCCCGCCACAAGCCAGGCACCAGCAAATGCCAGCCGAGGTCATGGCGGAGACAAGGCCGATGCTTTCCAGCGGCAGGCCGGCGCGGCCCATCAGTGGCGGCCCCAGCAGGGGGATGGCAAGGCTGGAGAAGGAACTGACAGTCTGAACGATCAGGGTCGCGACCAGGGCGCTGACCCATAGAGGCACTCTCAATGTCTGCTTCCGCCCTTCTGCCGCCCGATCCCGCACGTAGCCAGGCCTTGGCAAGATTGTGCCGGACATGCGCCATTTTGCCTAGGTCATGCTGCGCGGCACGCGCCGAAGAAGCGGAGCGAAGCCGCTTCCAATCCGGCTCTGCATCGCTGAAGCAGTGTCAGCCCGTGTATGGAAGGGGCTCCGCAAGATGCTTATCCCTAAGCTCAGCGATACCGACCTAAAGCAGAGTGGAGTTGATGCGTCTTCCTTCACTTCAGGATGGCAAAACCACGGTGCTGGAATGCAGAACCCACCTTGCCGTAACAATGGTGGCCGGTCCAATCAGTAAAGCGCCGTGGCGGCAAGACCGGAATGAGCGCAAAGGCATTTGAACTTTCCTTCAAGTGGAGGTTCGCCATCTGCTCGCGCTAGGTAGGGGCCTCATTCAGCTCCGGTCTGTGACGGCGGCGATCAGCGCGAGTGCGGCAAGATAGTTCTGGGCGAGCGGTCGTAGCGGGTGGCGGGGCGCCGCCAGTTCTTCAGGCGGCAGAACAGGCGCTCGATCTGGTTGCGGCGCCGATAGGCCTGGCGGTGGAGTGGGGAGGGCTTGGTGCGGGTGACCGTGGAAGGGATGACGGCTTTGATGCGGCGCTCTTTGAGCCAGCGGCGCAGGCTCTCCGCGTCATAGGCCTGGTCGGCAATGAGGCGCTTCGGTGCGGTGACGGCCCGGAGCCGCGGCAGGGCATGCTGATGTCGGCGATGTTGCCTGGCGTCAGCGCGCAGGCGAGGGACTGTCAGGAATTTCGTGTGCGGCGGAGCGGTTGAACATGCTCAGGCCATGGCGCGAGTGAAGCGCTCGCCGAACAGAAC
>NZ_RFLX01000079.1 GCF_003696345.1 Teichococcus wenyumeiae
GCCCGGTTCCCCGCCTACAAAGACCTGGCCGGGTTCGATTTCGCGGCCAGCGGGGTCAACGAGGCCACGGTCCGGCAACTGCATCGGGGTGAGTTCACCGAGCGGGCCGACAACGTCGTGCTCATCGGCGGACCCGGCACAGGAAAAACCCACCTCGCCTCGGCACTCGGCATCCAAGCCATCGAGCACGGCCGCAAGAAGGTCAGGTTCTTCTCCACGGTCGACCTGGTCAATGCGCTGGAACAGGAAAAGACCGCCAACAGGGCCGGGCAACTCGCCGAGCGCCTGCTGCGCCTCGATCTCGTCATCCTCGACGAGCTCGGTTACCTGCCGTTCAGCTCGTCAGGCGGAGCCTTGTTGTTTCACCTGCTCAGCAAGCTCTACGAGCGAACCAGCGTGGTGATCACCACCAATCTGAGTTTCAGCGAGTGGGGCGAGGTTTTCGGCGATACCAAGATGACGACAGCCCTGCTGGATCGTCTTACCCACCACTGCCACATCCTGGAAACCGGCAACGACAGCTTCAGGTTCAGGAACAGCTCGGCAGAACCCAAGAACAGGAGGACCAAAACACCCGCTTGACCTGCGGCCACAGCCCGCAGGACATATTCCTGGCCGGGTCATTTCTCGATGAAAACGCCGGGTCAGGTCTCAGCGAAAATCAACAGGCAATGCCCCGCTTCTTCACATCGGTCGCCGAGATGGTGCGATCCGATAGCAGCACGTCCGCCATAGGCGCGTCCTCCTCTTCAAGCTTAACCTCAATTGAGCACTATATAAGGTACTCAATGTGGTTCAACAACGGCGTAGGCCGGAGCATCGGCATGGCAGAGGATGAGGCTGCCAGATGGTATCCACCGTGATGGACATCCTGCTTCGACCCATCGGCGCCGGCCCGGCTTTGCCTCTGGATGCTCAGCCCCGCAGTGGCGCCGTCCAGCTCTGGCAGTCGTAGCGAACCCACAGCCGGCAAGGACATCCTCAGCCGTCACGCGGGGAACGCCCTGAGGCTGACACCAATCAGGGGAGTTGCGGCGCCTGGCAGGACGTGGACCCAGCCTGTGGTGGCCCACCCGTCACGCGGTTCACTGCCCTGGAGCGGTTCTCGGCACGTGGCGGAGGTCCGAGGCTAGGAGCTGACCAAAGGCCAGTGCCCGCTGGGCAGGCTCAGTCGGCCAGCCCCTGGAACTCAGTGTCGGCGTAATGACGAAGCTTGCGGACCAGGGCCGGATGCTGCCCTGGCCGCAGCAGCACCTGCTGGTCGGCGGGCAGGCGCATGGCCTCGTCGGGGGTGAGCAGGGGGCGGCCGACGCGCTGCGTGGCGCTGCCATGGCTGGTGGAGCCATGCCCCTCGGGGTTGTCCGAGGTGGTGTGGGAGCTGCTGTGGGTCTCGAAGCCGATGGTGCTGTTGCCCAGCGCCTGGGAGAGCCACTGGGCGGTCTCGAGGTCGGCCGGTGCCGAGACCTGGAGCAGCCCGGCATTGGCCAGGAAGGTGCTGGCGCTCTGGCCATAGGCGGCGCGCAGCTGCGCCAGATCCTGCAGGATGGGCCAGAGCTGCAGGCCGAGGCCGGCCATCAGCCCAGCCGCCTGCAGCACCGGCTCCAGCCGGCCGAGGGCGGCGAACTCATCGAGCAGCAAGAGCACCGGCGGCTGCCCTGAGGGCGTGGGGGTGCGGGCGAGCTGCTGGATGCTCTGGGCGATCAGCAGGCGGAGCCAGCGGCTGTAGGTGCTGAGCCGGTCGGGCGGCAGCACCAGAAACACGGTGGCGCTGCCCTGGCGCAGGTCGGCCCACTGGAAGTCCGAGCGCGCCATGGCGGCGGCCAGCCTGGGGCTGTCGAGCAGGTGGGTGTGGCGCTGCGCCGAGGAGAGCACACCGGCGGCCTCACGATCGGCCTTGCCGAGCTGGCGGGCGGCGGCGCGGGACACCAGCCCGCCGGCGGCCACAGTGTCGGCCAGCATGGCGCGCAGCAGCGCCTGCCAGTCATCAGGCGGCAGGGTGAGCCGGCGGCGGAGCTCGGGCAGGCCGCGCTGGCCTGGGGCACCCCGGCAGGCGAGGTGCAGCAGCAGGCCGCTGATCAGCGCCTTGGCTTCCTCGTTCCAGTGCGCCTCCGAGACCTGGCCGGGCGGATCAAACACCAGGGCCTCGGCCAGCGTCGCGGCATCGTCGCCGAGGTCGGGAGAGGAGGGGTCGAGCAGCGCCGCCGGATCGTAGGCACTGCTGGGCTGACCCGCGATGCCAAAGGGATCCAGCACGTGCACTGGCCCAAAGCGCCGCCGTGCCCGGGCGCTGATGCGGGCGTTCTCCCCCTTGGGATCGACGCAGAGGATAGGGCGGTCAGCCAGCAGCAGGTTGGGCAGCACGGTGCCGACGCCCTTGCCGGAGCGGGTGGGGGCGATGGTGAGGAGATGGGCGGATCCGGTGTAGCGCAGCAGCGCCCCACGACGACCCGGCGCACGGCCGACCAGCAGCGCCGCCGGATCGCGCGCCAGCGCCGGTGCGGCGAGGTCACGGCGAAGCTGGCGTGGCGCGGCCCAGGCGGCGGAGCCGTGCGAGGTGGCGGAGGTGCCGCGGCCGAAGCAGGCGGGGCCCACTAGGTTGAGCAGCGCCAGCAGGAGGCCAATGAGGCCGCCGAGCAGCAGGCCGAGCACACCGTGATGGAGGTCCGGTGGCTGCAGCAGGACCACGTTGCAGAGCAGGCCGAGGAGACCGCCGAGGAGGGCGCCGGAGCCAGCGGTGCGGGCGCAGATCCAGAGCCAGCTGATCAAGGCAAAAGGCAGGGTGAGGAGGGTGAGGGCGAGGCGCCAGACACCCCGCAAGACGGTGGTCATGAGATGCCGACCTCCCCAGCGTTCCCCTCCGCCGCCTCGCGCTCATCCTGAAAGGCGCGCAGGCCGGTGTGGCGCCAGCGGGCGCGCAGCACATCCGGCGGCTCGTCACCGTTGCCGCGCAGCTGTCCGGCCACCTGCAGCAGCAGGCCGAGCAGCGTAGCGCGGTCGTCCTCCAGCAGCTCGACCAGTCCGGCCTTGTGGATCAGGCCGCCGAGTTCGATCAGGTGGCGGGTGCGGGCACGGCGCTCGGCCGCCCAGTCGCGGCGGTCGCCGCGGGCCTGCGCGGCCTCGACACGGGCAATGGCCTGGCTACTCCGCCGCCAGGCGCGCTGCGTCCGCAGGATCAGCCGGCGCAGCGCCGGCATCGGCCGCCGCGGCTTTGCCGCTTCCGGCGCGGCGAAAGAAAGCTTCTCCGCGCTGGCGCCAGCTCTCCGCCGCCTTGGGATTGGCCTTGGCCTGCTCGAGGCCGTGCAGCAGCAGGCCGGCGAGGGCATCGGGATCGAGCACATCGGCGGCGCCGGTGGCGAGCAGCAGCTCGCCAAGCTGGGCTTTCTGCTTGGTGCGGAGCAGCTTGGCCTTGTCCTGCAGGGCGCGCAGCTCAGCGTCGATGTCGCGTGGCCGGCGTGGTGCCATGGTGGGATCCCCCTCCGTCGTGCCGCGGGTATCCGGGCTTTCTGCGGCGGGGATGCCACGGCGGGCGGTGGGGCGAAACCCTCAGGGGCTGGAAGAATCGAGCCGGCAATAGTTGGCCACGGGCAACAGGGTGACGACCCATCGAGGGCGCCATGCACGCTGCAGCAGCACCCTCCGATGCCGTGCAGCGATCGTGATCAGGCCCCGGCCTCGATCATCGCCATGCAGGCATCGAAGCCCGGCGCGACCGGAAAGATCGCGTCGTCACCGGCGAGCTCGGGGTCGACGAAGACGATGGCGGGATTCCTGTGCCGGGCGCCCGTCGAAGGCCCAGAGGTTGCCGTCGGTGTCGTCGGCGAAGGGCAGCAGGGCGGGCGGGGCGTGCTCGCGGATGTTCTGCCAGCAGGTCTCGACGCCAGAGCTCACCGCATCGGAACCCACGACCTCGGGCGGCAGCACCAGCAGCAGGATCAAGGACGCGAACTGCGGGTCGGCCATGGCGTCCTCGCCGAGGCCCTCGCCCTGGTGCGTCACGGCGAGCGACCAGGAGCGATCCGACAGCGGACTGCCGGGCCGGGTCTCGAGCCATTGACGATGCGCAGCAGTGGTCTCGGGCAACATGGCCCGCAGGTCGGGTTCCCACATCGCCAATCGGCGCCACATCCACGATCGGTCACAGCATCGCAGATCGACCACCAGCGGGTGAGCTCATCACTCCGGCCGATCGCGGCCACAGCAGACCTGCGCACCTCGTCAGTTCGCAGCAAAGCGGAGAAATGCGCGCTTATACATCGCCTGCGGCGACGTCGCGGAAAGGTGAGTCCACCGTGGGCGGAACGAGCGCGGCGCTGGGGTTCCTCCTGAAGCCTCCCACGGCCAGAATGGCGCATGGCGATCTACCACCTTTCGGCGCAGGTGATCTCGCGCGGCGCCGGACGCTCCGTGGTGGCGGCGGCGGCCTATCGCGCAGCGACGCGTCTGGAGGACACACGCACCGGCCTTGCGCATGACTTCACCCGCAAGGACCATTTGGTGCATGCCGAGGTGCTGCTGCCCGATGGCGCACCTACGGCCTGGGCGGATCGCGGCACCTTATGGAACGCGGTGGAAGCCGGCGAGAAACGCAAGGACGCGCAGCTGGCGCGGGAGGTGGAGTTCGCCCTGCCACGCGAGTTGTCTCAGGCCGAGGGCATCGCGCTGGCGCGGGATTTTGTTCGTGAGCAGTTCGTGGCGCGCGGCATGGTGGCGGATCTCTGCGTGCATGCGCCGCGGGGCGAGGATGGCGAGAGCAAGCCGCACGCGCATGTGCTGCTGACCCTGCGCGGCATCACTCCGGGGCAGCAGGCGGACAGTTCCGATGCGGCATTCGGCGCGAAGCAGCGCGCGTGGAACAGCACGGCGCTGCTGGAGGGCTGGCGCGAACGCTGGGCGGAGCTGACGAATGAACGGCTGGCGAGCCTCGGGCATGATGTGCGCATCGACCACCGCAGCCTCGCGGCGCAGGGCATTCCACTCGAGCCGCAGCACAAGGTGGGACCGGCGGGGATGCGCCGTGCCGCGCGTGGCGAAGCAGCAGAGCGGCGGGCGGAACATGACGCCATCGCGCGCAGGAACGGCGCGCGCATTGCTGCCGATCCCGCGCTCGCGCTCGAGGCGCTGACGCGGCAGCAGTCCACCTTCACGCGGCAGGACCTGGCGCGGTTCATCGCGCGGCACACCGACGGGGCCGCGCAGTTCGCGCAGGTGCTGGCCAAGGTGGAGGCATCGCCCGAGCTGGTGCGGCTGGGCCAGGACGCGGCAGGACGGGTACGCTGGACCACGCGCGAGATGCTGGCGGCCGAGCAGCGGATGGAGGGGCAGGCGGCGGCGCTGGCACAGGGCCGGGCGCATGGTGTGCCAGAGCAGCTCCAGGAGCGGGCGCTGCGGCAGGCGGAGGCCGGTGGTCTCACCCTCAGCGCGGAGCAGCGCGACGCGGTGCGGCATCTCACCGGGCCAGAGGGGCTGGCGCTGGTGGTGGGCTATGCCGGCACCGGCAAGTCGGCGCTGCTGGGCGTGGCGCGGGCGGCCTGGGAAGCACAGGGGCTGCGGGTGCGGGGCGCCACGCTGTCCGGCATCGCGGCGGAAGGGCTGCAGGCGGGCAGCGGCATCCGCTCCAAAACGCTCGCCAGCCTGGAATGGCACTGGGCGCGGGGTCGTGAGGTGCTGGGGCCGCGCGACGTGCTGGTCGTGGACGAGGCCGGTATGGTCGGCTCGCGGCAGATGCAGCGGCTGCTGCAGCAGGCGCAGCAGGCCAGTGCCAAGGTGGTGCTGGTGGGGGATCCGGAGCAGCTGCAGGCGATCGAGGCGGGGGCGGCCTTCCGAGCGCTGGCGGAGCGGCACGGGGCGGCTGAGATCTCGGAGGTCAGACGGCAGCGGGAAGGCTGGCAACGGGAGGCCACCCGCGAGCTCGCCACCGGCCGCACGGGCGAGGCGCTCGCCCGCTACGAGCAGGCCGGCATGGTGCTGGAGCACGCAACGCAGGAAGAGGCCCGCGCGGCGCTGGTGGCGGGCTGGCTGGCGGGGCGGCAGGAGGCGCCCGGCCGCAGCCAGCTGATGCTGGCCGCGACGCGGGCGGATGCGGCGGCGTTGAACCGGCTGGCGCGGGAGCAGCTCGGGGGGGCCGGGGCGCTCGGGCCGGACCATAGCATCATGACCGAGCAGGGCCAGCGGCTGCTCGCCGTTGGCGATCGCCTCATGTTCCTGCGCAACGCGCGGGCGCTGGGTGCAGGGCCGGACGGGCAGGGCGGCACGGCGGTGAAGAACGGCACGCTGGGCACGGTGACCAACGTCCAAGGGCAGGGCGAGAGCGCGCGGCTGACGGTGCGGCTGGATGCCAGGGACGCCGCCACGCCGGCAGCGGAGGTGAGCTTCGCAGTGAGGGAGTACGGCGCGCTGACGCACGGCTACGCGGCGACCATCCACAAGGCGCAGGGGGTGACGGTGGAGCGGGCGCATGTGCTGGCGAGTGCGGCGATGGACCGGCACGCCGCTTACGTGGCGCTGACGCGGCACCGGGAAGGGGTCAGGCTGCACTGGGCGCGGGATGAGCTGGGCAGCCGGGCGGGCCTCACCCGAAGGCTGTCGCGGCAGCGGGCCAAGGACGTGACGCTGGACTATGCCGGGCCCGAGGGGGAGGGCCGCGCCCAGGAAGCCTTTGCCCGCCGGCGTGGGTTGCATCCGCTGGTGCCCGAGAGCGAGATCCTCGCGCGGCCGCCGGTGGAGCGGGCGAGGGCCAGCGGCGAAGCGGCGGCGGCCTACCTCGACCAGGCCGCCAGCCAGACAGAACCACCGCCGCCACCACTGCTGCCGGCGCAGCGGGATCCGACGGGTCGCGACAGCCTGGGGCGGGGCACCACACCTGAGGAGATCGCGGCGGCGGAGGCGCGCGATCCGGCGGTGCGGCAGGAGGCAGCTGACCGGGCGCAGTGGCTGCGGGCAGCCTACCGCGATCCGGTGCAGGCGGAAGCCCAGCTTGATGCGCTGCTGTGGGACAGCCGGGATGACCGGAGCCAGGTCGCCACCCAGCTGCGGGAGAGGCCGGAGCTGCTGGGGCGGCTGCGCGGCAGCGAGGGATTGTTCTCGGGACGGCGGGCGCAGCGGGAGCGGACCAGTGCCGTCAGCGCGGCGCGCTCACTCGCCAGCGGGCTGGCGCGAGAGGCGGCGGCACGGCAGCGGGCTGGAGAGAGCTATCGAGCCGAGGTGGCGGCGCAGCGGGCGCGGGATGCGGTGGAGGTGCCGGGGCTGTCACAGCGGGCCTGGCGGGCGGTGGAGGCGCTGGAGCAGGCGAGGAGCACCAGCCTGCCGCCCGAAGCCAGCAAGGCACCCCAGGCTTATTGGCAGGCGCTGGCGGGGCGGCCGGATCCCGCCTTGGCCGAAGCTTGGCAGCGGGTGGTACGGGGGCAGCCCGAGGTGGCGGCGGAACTGCGGGCGGTGGCCGCGGCAGCCGAGCGGCGGCTGGGGCCGCAGGGAATGGAGCAGAGCCTCTCAGCCAAGGCGGCCGAGGCAGCCACGCCGTCGCGCGAGGGGCTGGCAGGAGTTGCACGGGCCGTGGCGGCGATGCGGGAGGGGCAGCGGGCGGTGCAGGCGCAGGAGCGCGTCCAGGCACGGTCGCAGGCGGCGGAGCAGCAGCGGCTCGGGATCCGGCGGGGACCGGGGCTGGGCCGCTAGCGGTCACCGCCCAGCGGTACCGGCCTCGGCCACCAGGGCCGAAGCGTCATGCTCCGTCTGCTCCCGTGTGATCGCGTCGAAGGCGTCCCAGAACTCCTGCGGCGAGATCGGGTACATCGTCTCGATGTCCATGATGGCCTTGGCCGCCAGCGCGGCGTC
>NZ_RFLX01000008.1 GCF_003696345.1 Teichococcus wenyumeiae
GAGGGCAAGATCAACATCGATGACCTGATCACCCACACCATGCCGCTCGAGCAGATCAACGAGGGCTTCGACCTCATGACCCGTGGCGAGAGCATCCGCGGCGTCGTGATCTACTGAGCCATGCCCCGACCTGGGGCCAGAGGCGCGGCGGGGAACCTTCCCCGCCGCGCCACGTTCCTGCTGCTGGATGACACGGCAGTAAGGAATCATGTCGATGAAGAACCGTATCGCCGCCGCCGGCCTCGCCCTGGCCCTGCTGGCTGCCCCTGCCCTGGCTCCCGCCGCGCATGCCGCCGACCGCCGCCCCACCGAGGCCGAGGCCAGCCGCATCACCGAGGTGCTGCGCGCCCAAGGCTACCGCGACTGGCGCGGCATCGAGCTGGATGACGGCATCTGGGAAGTGGACGATGCCGTGGCCTCCGATGGCAGCCGCCGCGACGTGCGCGTGACGCCGGATGACTACACGATCATCGCGCGCGGCACCGAGAACCGCCTGGCCAATATTGAGGAAGCCGCCCGCATCGGCGACGCACTGAAGCGCGAAGGCTTCGAGCGCTACGAGACCGCCAAGCTGGACGACGGCCTGTGGAAGATCGACAATGCCGTGCGCGCGGACGGCAGCCGCTACGACCTGACGCTGGTGCCGGAGACCCTGCGCATCCTGCACCGCGACCGGGAAGGCTGAGCCACGCATGTCCGCTGACGGAATGACCGACGAAGCGATCCGCGTCCTGCTGATGAACACGCAGCGGATCGCCGTGGTGGGGGCCTCGGCCAATCCATCGCGCCCATCCTTCGGCGTCACCGGCTTCCTGGTGGACCGGGGCTTCGACGTGACGCCGGTCAATCCGGGGCTGGCGGGGCAGCAGTTGCATGGCAGCACCGTCGCGGCTTCCCTGGCCGAGGCCGGCAAGCTCGACATGGTGGATATCTTCCGCCGCAGCGAGGAAGTCGGGCCGGTGGTGGACGAAGCCATCCGGCTCGGCGCCCGCACGGTCTGGATGCAGCTCGGCATCGTCGATGCCGCCGCCGCCGCGCGGGCACGGGAAGCCGGGCTGACGGTGGTGATGGACCGCTGCCCCTTGATCGAGTGGCGCCGGCTGGGAATGGCCATGAGCGCCTGAAGCTGGGCGCTTCATGACAAAAGATTGCTGGAAGTTAATCTACGCTTGAACTCAGCCCGGTGCTGCGCCAAGTCCCTTGGCATGTGGTGGGCTATGCCCGCCGCTTGCCGACCATCGTCTGGAAAGGCCCCGCGAGGGGAAGGGACATGACCGAAGAAGAACGCCGCATCATCTCCGCCTTTATTGAGCGTATGGCGGGTGTGGCCGCCCCGCAGCAGCCCGCCTCCCCCTGGGGCGGCAGCAGCGTGCCCTCCGTCCAGTCCCGTCCGCCGCTGCCGCCGGTGGACCCCGAGGCCGACCGCCTGATCGGCGACCTCTTCGCGCGTTATCCGGAGGCGCGCTACCGCCTGACCCAGACCGCCTTTGTGCAGGAACATGCGCTGGTGCAGGCGCAGAACCGCATCCAGGAGCTGGAATGGCAACTGGAGAACACCAAGCGCCAGGCCCAGGCCGCGCAGCAGAACACCAGCCGCGGCGGCCTCTTCGGCGGCATGTTCGGCGGTGGCGGCCAGCAGCAGCGCCCGGTGCCGATGACGCCGCCGCCGCAGCCGATCCAGCCGCCCATGGGCTCCCAGCCCGGCATGATGCAGGGCCGTGGCGGCTCCGGCTTCCTCGGCTCCGCCCTGACCACGGCGGCGGGCGTCGCCGGCGGCATGGTGCTGGGCAATGCGCTGATGGGCATGTTCTCCGGCGGCGCGGCGGAAGCCGCGACCACAGCGGCGACCGATGCAGCCGGCGCCGCCGGTGACTTCGCGCAGGAAGCGGTGCCGGCCGCCAGCCCCTGGACCGATCCGGGCCAGGATGCCGCCACCGATGCCGGCTACCAGGATGCCGCGCCCTTCGACGACAATGGCGGCTGGAACAACGACGCCGGTGCCGATGGCGGCTTCGACGACGCCGGCTACGACGAGGACATCTAAGAGGACACGGCAGGGGCCGCGCGGCGGCCCCTGCCCCCCGTCGCAGCCAGCAGGCCGCCGCCCGCCACCAGCAACGCGGCGGCCAGCACGCGCCAGCCCGCCTGCCCTTCCCCCGCCGCCAGCAGCAGCAGGGTGGAGGCGATCGGCACGGCATAGGCCAGGGTGCCGAGCAGGCGCGGGTCGCCGCGCTTCATGCCGATATCCCACAGCAAAAAGGCCGCGCCCAGCGGCCCCAGCCCCATCAGCAGCACCGCGCCGGCCTGGCGCAGGTCCGGCCAGACCGTGGGCTCGAAGAGCAGATGCGCCGCGCCCGCCAGCAGCGCCGCGCCCAGGCAGAAGCCCGCCACCGCCTCGGTCGGCACCGCCGCCATGCGCCGCGCGGTGACGGAATAGAGTGCCCAGACCAGCGCCCCCGCCGCCGCGCAGAGAAAGCCCGGCATGGCCCCGGCCGGGAAGCCCGCCCCGCCGCCCACCAGCAGCGCGCAGCCGGCGAAGCCCAGCATCACCCCCACCAGCCGCGCCGCCCCCAGTGCCATCCCCAACAGCGGGGCCGAGAGCAGCACGATCAGCAGCGGCCAGAGGTAGTTCAGCAGATTGGCCTCCACCGCCGGCGCCAGCGCCAGGGCGGCGAAATACAGCGCGTGGTAGCCGAACAGCCCGCCCACGCCATGAGCCCAGGCCAGGCCGCCTTGCCGCAGCAGGCCGAGGCGCCCGCGCGCCGCCACCACCAGCAGCGCCGCGAGGCCGCCCACCGCCATGCCCATCGCCGTCATCTGCAAGGGCGGGATGCCGGCGGCCAGCCGCGCCAGCACCCCGAGGAAAGCCCAGAGAGCCAGGGCGCCGCAGCCGGCGAAGTCGTGACGGCTCATGCCGGCAGGCCCAGCCCGGCCACGGCAACCCAGCGCGGGCTGGAGCATTGATGCGGCAGTGACGAAGGAACTTCCGCCATGGGTTTTCTGGTCCGCACCCTGATCACCGCCTTCGCCTTCTGGGTCGCCGAGCTGCTGATCGAGGGCATCAGCTTCACCGGCCCGTTCAATATGTTCATCGCCGCCATCATCTTCGGCCTGGTGAATGCGCTGGTCCGCCCGGTGGTCGCGCTGCTGTCGCTGCCGCTGACGGTGCTGACGCTGGGCCTCTTCACCCTGGTGGTGAATGCGCTGATGTTCGCCATCACGGCGGGGCTGATGCCGGGCATGCGCGTCTCCGGCTTCGGGGCGGCCTTCTTCGGGGCCATCATCGTCTGGCTTGTGTCCTGGGCCGTCAACCGCCTGGTCGTGGACCGCGCCGCGGTGCGCTGAAACAACACGGCCCGGGCGGAGCGATCCACCCGGGCCTGAATATCCTGCTGGGCGGCCGCCTCAGTACATGTGCTGGCCGCCGTTGATCGAGAGCGTGGAGCCGGTGATGAAATCGGCATCGTCGGCGGTCAGGAAGCAGACGCCGCGGGCGATATCCTCCGCATGGCCCAGCCGCCCGACCGGAATGCGGGCGATGATCTTCTGCAGCACATCCTCCGGCACCGCGCGCACCATCTCGGTATCCACATAGCCGGGGGCGATGGCGTTGACGGTGATGCCTGACCGTGCGCCTTCCTGCGCCAGGGCCTTGGTGAAGCCGTGGATGCCGGACTTGGCGGCGGCATAGTTCACCTGGCCATACTGCCCGGCCTGCCCGTTGATCGAGCCGATATTGACGATGCGGCCGAACTTCCGGCTGCTCATCCCGTCCCAGACCAGCTTGGCGAGGTTGAAGCAGGAGCCGAGATTGGTATCGATCACCGCGTCCCACATCTCGCGGTCCATGCGCTTCATGGTCCCGTCGCGCGTGATGCCCGCGTTGTTCACCAGGATCTCGATGGGCCCGTGCTCGGCTTCGACCTTGGCCACCGCTGCACGGCAGGCCTCGAAATCCGAGACATCGAACTTGATGGTCGGGATGCCTGTCCGTTCCGTGAAGGCCGCCGCCGCGGCATCATTGCCGGCATAAGAGGCGACGACCTTGCGGCCCGCCTTCAGCAGCTCCTCACTGATGGCGGCGCCGATACCACGCTGTCCGCCGGTGACCAGAGCCAGTCGAGCCATGGCGATATCCTCCTGTTGCAGCACTTGTTGTAGCCGCGCCGGCCGCTCAGCGCAGAGGGAGAGCGTACATCAACCCGCCGCGAGTCCAGAGGTTGTTCATGCCGCGATCCAAACGAATCGGCGACTCCGCACCCAGGTTGCGGGAGAAGCTTTCCCCGTAGTTGCCCACCTGCCGGATCACCTGGAAGGCCCAGTCCTCCGGCAGCCCCAGCGCCTTGCCGAATCCGGGCGTGACGCCCAGCAGCCGCTGGATGTTCGGGTCCTGGCTGCTCTTCATCTCCGCCACATTGGTGCGGGTGATGCCCAACTCCTCCGCCTCGACCATGGCGGAGAAGGTCCAGAAGACGATGTCGCGCCATTCCTCGTCGCCATGCCGCACCATGGGGCCGAGCGGTTCCTTGCTGATGCGCTCAGGCAGGATGAGATGCTCTTCCGGCGCACGGATGGCGGAAACGCGCAGCGCCGCCAGCTGCGAGGCATCGGTGGTCATGGCATCGCAGCGGCCGGACTGGTAGGCGGTGGTCATCTCGTCCATCGAGCCCAGCACCACCGGCTGCACGCGGATCTTCTCGCGCCGCGCCCAGTCTCCCAGGTTCAACTCGCTGGTGGAGCCGGGCAGCACGCAGACGGTGGCGCCGTCCAGCTGCTTCGCGGCGGCGATGCCGGAGGCCCTGGACACCATGAAGCCCTGGCCGTCGTAGAAGTTCACGCCCGCCATGTTGAAACCGAGCGAGGTATCGCGCAGCAGCGTCTGCGTCACATTGCGCGCCAGCACATCCACCTCGCCCGATTGCAGGGCGACGAAGCGCGTCTGGTAGGTGGTGGGCACGAAGCGCACCTTGCCGGCATCGCCCAGCGTGGCGGCGGCGATGGCGCGGCAGAAGTCGGCATCCAGCCCCTGGAACTCGCCCCTGCTATCCGGCGCCGAGAAACCGGCGACACCGGAATTGACGCCGCAGACCAATTGCCCGCGCGCCTTCACCGCTTCCAGCGTCGGCCCCGCCAGGGCGGGCAGCGCCGCCGCCAGCAGCGGCAGTGCCGCCAACAGGGTCCTGAACATGCGCATCCCTCCGGCTCCCGCCATCCATGCCACAGCGTATGGTCTGCATTGCATTCTGGCTATGGGTCCGGAAGAAAGATTGCGCTTGCGATAATGATCTTCCGCAAGCTAGGTCACGTTTACGTTACTATTTCATTCCGTGTTAACGCCCGTGCCGAGAGGCTTCCATGGCGACATCCTATCCCCCGCGCGGCATCCAGAAGCGCGCCGATCAGAACGCCCTGCTGTTGATGCTGGGCTATGTGGAGGCGGAATGCCGCGCGCTGGGGGCCGAGGAAGCCGCCCGCCACATCGCCCAGGCGCAGAGCCTGCTGGATGCGCTGGCGGAGCCGGAGCGGAATGCCCTGATGAAGGCCACCGTCTGCGGCCGGGCCTGAGACATTCCCGCCGATTTTCCTTGGCCGGCTTCATCCAATGGTTTAAGCCGCGCCCACCCCAACATCAGCCACCGGTGAACCCTGCCATGGACACCCCGATCGCCGCGGTTCTCTGGACCGAGCAGGCCCTTCGCGACCTTTCCTCCGTGATGCGCCTTCTGGGCCACGCGGAACGCTGCTGCCAGGACCTGGGCTCGGAGGAAGCGGCGGCGCTGGTGGCGCAGGCCATGGCGCTGCTGGCGCGCGACGGCGCCGCGCGCAAGATGGCGGCCTGAGGCCCCGGGCGCCGGCGCCTCAGCCGGCGCGGCGCAGCTGGAACAGCGCCTGCTCGCCAAACAGGTTGGCCAGGCGGATGGAACGCTCCCAGGGCGCCTTCAGCCCGCGCTCATCCACCGCCAGCCAGCGCTCGACCGTGTAGCCATCCATGGCGCAGAGGTCGAAGAAGTCCAGCAGCGTGCAGGGATGGATATTGGGCGTCTCGTGCCAGGGGCGGCCCCAGGTTTCCGTCATCGGCATGCGGCCGGTCAGCAGCAGCTTCATCCGCACTTCCCAATGGCCGAAATTCGGGAAGGAGACGATGGCGTGCCGGCCGATTCGCAGCATCTGCCGCAGCACCTCGCGCGGCTTCTCCACCGCATGGATGGTGCGGGAGAGCACGACGTAATCGAAGGCGCCGTCGGGATAGAAGGCGAGGTCGTTGTCGGCATCGCCATGGATCACCGCCAGCCCCTGCGCCACGGCGGCGGTGGCCTGGGCCATGTCAATCTCGATGCCGCGGGCATCGGCGCCCTTCTCGCGCGTCAGGTGCTCCAGCAGCGCGCCGTCGCCGCAGCCGATATCCAGCACGCGCGCGCCGGGCGGGATCATCTCCGCGATCAGCCGCAGGTCGAGCCGCATATTCTTGGCGACGTAGCGGATGGGGGTCGAAGGATCGGGCACGGGCAAGGGGATCCAGCGGAAAGCGGTGCCCTTTCTATACCGGCCATGCGCGCCGGGGGCGAGGCCCCGGCAAGAAACAGGGGGCGGAGCCTCCCCGGCCCCGCCCCCCGCATCTGCCGTTCCGGAGCCTGTGTGGCGGCCCCGGAGTCGTGTCAGGCCCGCAGGTCCGCTCAGCGCATCACGCTGTCCAGGAGCTGCAGGGCGCTGTTGCGGTCGCCGCGCTGGGCGGCGACGCGGGCCTCGCTGATGGGGCGCATGTCGGCGCGATCGACGCCGCTGTTCAGCATGTGAGTCTCGGCCTGCTCCAGCGAGGAAGCAGCGGCGGCATATCGGCCGCGCTGTAGCGAGGTGCGGGCGCTGTTCAGCAGCGGGCGCACCTGGCTGGCCACCGCGGCATTGGAGGCATTGGCCGCCGGGGTGCCGCGCATGCCGGGGCGGGCGCGGTTCTGGCTGGCCGCTTCCTGCATGGCGCTGCTGTCGGTGCTGCTGGTATCGCCCGGCACCTGGCCGCCATAGCTGATCACGGGCTGGCCATCGCGGTTGTCGATGATGCGCGGCGTGCCGCCATCCTGCACGCCGGCGCCGCGCGGGCCGGAATACTGGATCACCGGCTGGCCATCGCGGTTGTCGATGATGCGCGGCGTGCCGTTGCTGGTCGGCGCCATGCCGTCCGGGGACTGCCGCACGAAGTTCTCGATATTGGTGTCACCGGCGCCGGCGCTGCCGTTGCCGCCGCTGCCGCTGCCGCTGCCGGTTCCCTGCGCCAGGGCCGGCGCGGCGGCACCGATGGCGAGCACCGCTACCGCCGCGGTCAGGGCATTCCTGATGGACATGAATACTTCTCCGTCTGTTCTCGACCTGCGCGACGCATCCGGGGAAGATGCGGCGCACCATGTTCGTTCCGGTCCTTGAACGCCGAGGAGATGGCTCGGTTTTCAACAAACGATTGCGGTGTTGTCATAAGCGTTACAGGCCGGCGCGCTCCGCCGCGCCGCGCAGGAAGCCGCCCAGCGCGGCATGGAAGTCCGGCTCGTCCAGCAGAAAGGCGTCGTGCCCCTTGTCGGAGGCGATCTCGACAAAGGAGACATTGGCGGCGGCGGCGTTCAGGGCCCGCACCAAGATGCGGCTTTCCGCTGTAGGGAAGAGCCAGTCGCTGTCGAAGGAGGCCACAAAGAAGCGCGTACCGGTGCCCCGGAAGGCGGCGGCCAGGTTGCCGCCATGCTCCGCCGCCATGTCGAAGTAATCCATGGCGCGGGTGATGGTCAGGTAGCTGTTGGCATCGAAGCGGCGGACAAAGGTGCTGCCCTGGTGGCGCAGGTAGCTTTCCACCTCGAAGACGTCTTCCAGGAAGGTCAGGGCGGAGGCGCCGCGCAGCCGGCGGCCGAACTTCCGGCTCAGCGCCTGTTCGGAGAGATAGGTGATATGCGCCACCATCCGCGCTACCGAGAGGCCGCGCGCCGGGATGCGCCCGTCCTCCCAGTAGCGGCCACCCTTCCAGTCCGGGTCGGAATGGATGGCGGCACGGCCGACCTCGTGGAAGGCGATGTTCTGCGCGCTGTGGTGTGTGGCGGTGGCGATGGGGGCCGCGGCGAAGACCATCTCCGGGAAGGTGGCCGCCCATTCCAGCACCTGCATGCCGCCCATCGAGCCGCCGATCACGGCCAGCAGGCGGGGGATGCCGAGGTGGCTCACCAGCAGCTTCTGCGCCCGCACCATGTCGCGGATGGTGATGGAGGGGAAGTCGGTGCCCCAGGGCCGCGTCTGCCCCCCGGCATCCGTCATCATCTCCCTCGGGCCGGTGCTGCCCATGCAGCCGCCCAGCACATTGGCGCAGATCACGAAGAAGCGGTCGGTATCCACCGGCTTGCCGGGGCCCACCACCGCTTCCCACCAGCCGGGCTTGCCGGTGATGGGATGCGGCTCCGCCACATACTGGTCGCCGGTCAGGGCGTGGCAGATCAGCACGGCATTGCCCCGCGCCGCGTCCAGTTGGCCGTAGGTGCGGTAGGCTACCGTGACGGGCGCGATCACCGCGCCGCAATCCAGCGCCAGCCCTTCCGGGAAGGTGACGGCCTGGTGCTGCACCGGCGCGGCGGCGGATTCGACGGTCTGCGGAGCGGGGGACTGTGTCATGCCACCTGACTCAATAGGATCGCGCGCGCCCCAGGTCCATCATGGCGCGGCCCGGTGGAGGCAAGCACACCGTCCTCGCCGGGGACAAGCCGCGCTTGGCGTGGAGCCAGGAGGGGATTATTGCTGAGCCGCCACCATGCCCGACAAGACCCCGCCCGCTTCCCCCGAACCGGCCTCGCCACCTGCCCCGATGGATGCCCCCATGGACCTTCCCCTGGATGCCCTGGCGGCCGCCCCTGTGGCTGCCCCCCTCGACCTCGCCGCCATGCGCGCGGAGATCGACCGGATCGACGATGCGCTGCACGACCTGCTGATGCGGCGGGCGGGCATTTCCGCCACCATGGCCGCCAGCCGCGTGAAGGGCACCGCCGCCACCTTCCGCCCGGCGCGGGAAGCCACCATCCTGCGCCGCCTGCTGGGCCGCCATGCCGGCCCCCTGCCCCGCGAAGTGCTGGTGCGTCTTTGGCGTGACATCATCGCATCCTCCCTGGCGCAGCAGGGCGCCTTCGCCATGGCGGTGCAGGGCGCCGCCGACAGCAAACCCGCGCATCTGGCGCGCGGCCATTTCGGCCTGCTGACGCCGATGAAGCTGCTCCCCACCACCTCCCGCGTGCTGGCCGCCGTGGCCGGCGGCGAGGCCAGCGTGGCCATCCTGCCCGCGCCCCAGGATGGCGAGCCCGGCGAGGCCGCCTGGTGGATGCAGATGGAGGCCCCTCGCCTGCAGGTGGTGGCCGCCCTGCCCTTCCTGGCCGGGCGCGACGGCGCCGAGCCGCAGGCCTTCGCCATCGCCCCCACCGCGCCGGAGCCCAGCGGCCAGGACCGCACCCTGCTGCGGCTGGAGCCGGCGCCGGACCAGAGCCGCGCCCGCATCGCCGCCGCCTTCGCCGCCGCCGGCCTGCCGCCGCGCTGGCTGCAGCGGCGGGACCTGCCGGCCCCCATGGCCCTGGCCGAGGTGGAAGGCTTCCTGACGCCGGATGACCCGCGCCTCGCGTCCCTGCCCTTCCCGCGCATCCAGATCCTCGGCGCCTATGCCGAACCCGTGACAGAAGACCCCGCCCCATGACCGTGCAGCCGCGCCCCTCCATCCTGACCATCGAGCCTTATGTCGGGGGCGAGTCGAAGATCCCGGGCGTCAACCGGATCATCAAGCTCTCCTCCAACGAGGGCGCCTTCGGCCCGCCGCCCAAGGCGATCGAGGCCATCACCCAGGCAGCGCGGGAAGCGCACCGCTACCCGGATGGCGGCGCCACGGCGCTGCGCAACGCCATCGGCGCCAAGTACGGCCTGGACCCCGCCCGCATCGTCTGCGGCAACGGCTCGGACGAGCTGATCTCGCACCTCTGCCTCGCCTATGGCGGCGAGGGCACCGAGGTCGTGATGTCGGCCTATGGCTTCATGATGTACGACATCGCCGCCCGCTATGCCGGCTCGCGCGTGCTGAAGGTGGCCGAGCACGACATGAAGGCGGATATCGACGGCATGATCGCCGCCGCAGCCGGCCCGCGCGTGCGCATCGTCTTCATCACCAACCCGAACAATCCGACCGGCACGCTGCTGCCTTCCTCCGAGATCGCCCGCCTGCGCGCCGGGCTGCGGGACGACGTGCTGCTGGTGCTGGACAGCGCCTATGCCGAATACGTCACCGAGCCCGGCTATGACGCCGGCGAGAAGCTGGTGAATGCCGCGGGCAATACCATCATGCTCCGCACCTTCTCCAAGATTTTTGGTCTTGGCGGCATGCGCGTGGGCTGGGGCTATGCCTCGCCCGAGATCATCGAGACGCTGAACCGCGTGCGCGGCCCCTTCAATGTCGCCGCCGCCTCCCAGGCCGCCGCCGTGGCGGCGCTGGCCGAGGAAGGCTGGGAAGCCAAGTCCGTTGCCCATAACAACGAGTGGCGCGGCAAGGTGGTGGCGGCGCTGGAAGGTGCCGGCATCAAGGTCTGGCCGAGCCAGACCAACTTCATCCTGGTGGATTTCGGCGCGCCGGAGCGGGCCAAGGCCGCCGATGCGGCGCTGAAGCAGCGCGGGCTGATCGTGCGCGCCATGGGCGGCTATGCCCTGCCTCAGTGCCTCCGCATCACCATCGGCACCGCCGAGGAATGCCAGATGGTGATCGATGCGCTGACCGCCTTCGCGAATGGCTGAGCCTCTCTTCCAGCGGCTCTGCATCATCGGGCTGGGGCTGATCGGCTCCTCCCTCGCCCGGGTGGCGAAGGAGCGGGGCGGCCTCGCCGCCACGGTGGTGGCCTGCGACACCGGCCCCGGTGTGGCGGCGCGGGTGGCGGAACTGGGCATCGCCGATGTCGTGGAAACCGATGCCGCGCGGGCGGTGGAAGGCTGCGACGGCGTCATCCTCTGCGTGCCGGTGGGCGGCTTCGCGGGCGTCATGGCCACCATCGCGCCGCATCTGGCACCCGGCGCGGTGCTGACCGATACCGGCTCCACCAAGGGCTCCGTGCTGCGAGACCTGCAGCCGCTGCTGCCGGCGGGCGTGCATCTGGTGCCCGGCCACCCCATGGCGGGCACCGAGCATTCCGGCCCCGATGCCGGCTTCGCCACGCTCTTCGAAGGCCGCTACACCATCCTGACGCCGCCCCCCGGCACCGATCCGGCGGCGGTGGAGAAGGTAGCGGAGCTCTGGCGCCGCTGCGGCGCCATGCTGGAGACCATGGATGCGGCGACGCATGACAAGGTGGTCGCCATCGTCTCCCACCTGCCGCACCTGATCGCCTTCACCATCTGCTCCACCGCCGATGATCTGGCGCAGGAGACGCAGGAGCAGGTGCTGAAATTCGCCGCTTCCGGCTTCCGCGACTTCACGCGTATCGCCGCCAGCGACGTGAACATGTGGCGCGACATCTTCCTGAACAACAAGCCAGCGCTGCTGGAGATGCTGGCCCGCTTCAGCGAGGACGCCCAGGCGCTGGGCCGCGCCGTGCGCTGGGGCCAGGCCGATTTCATCGAGGACCGCATCCATCGCGGCCAGAAGGTGCGGAAAAGCCTGATCGCGCTCAAGCAGGCTTGAGGATTCCGGCGGGAACAGACCCGCCAAGTCGCCGTTGTGCTTCCCACACGGGCCGGAGACGCCCGGACACCACATAGGGAAGCACAGCATGGCCACCACTGTCGGCACCGAGTCCACCTATCCGAAGCTCCTCCGCAACCTGCTGCTGCTCGAGCACGACGCGATCGCCGCCTATGAGCAGACGATCAGCCGCTTGGACAACCCCGCCTATCGCGAGAAGATCGCCGCCTTCAAGGCCGACCACGACCGGCATGTGCAGCAGCTGAACCAGCTGGCCAGCACGGTGGGCGCCGAGGCGCCGCAGGAAGGCGACATGAAGCAGCTTCTGACCACCGGCAAGGTGGCCCTGGCCAGCATCATGGGCGATGCCGCCACGATCGGCGCCATGCGCACCAACGAGGAAGACACCGTCACCGCTTATGAGCGCGCTTCCAACCACGTGGAAGCCCCCGCCGAGGCGCGCCAGATCTTCCAGTCCGCCCTGCAGGACGAGCTGCGCCACCGCGCCTGGATGGAAGAAACCTCCCGCGCCGGCTGAAGACAGGCGGCCCGCCGAGATGGACTCCTTGTGAGGACACCCGAAGGGCCGCTGCCGCGTTACTGCTGCATGGCCCCCGCGGCCATGTTGAATACCCGGCAGGCATCCCCCCGTGCCGCGCCAGACGTCCGCCTTCCCCCAGGGCGCAAGATCGAAAGCAGGAGAGCGACACCATGGCTGGCATCAAGACCTTCGACGACCTGTTCCTTCACACGCTGAAGGACATCTATTACGCCGAGCGGCAGATCATGAAGGCGCTGCCGAAGATGGCCAAGGCGGCCGAGGACGAGGCGCTGCGCGATTCCTTCAAGCTGCACCGCGAGCAGACCCAGGGCCAGATCGAGCGCCTGCAGCAGGTCTTTGAGGCGCTGGGCAAGCGCGCCCAGGGCGTGACCTGCGAGGCCATCAACGGCCTGATCGAGGAAGCCGAGGAGCTGATCGAGGAAGCGCCCGAGCCGAGCCCGGTGCGTGACGCCGGCCTCATCGCCTCCGCCCAGGCTGTGGAGCATTACGAGATGGCGCGCTACGGCACGCTGATCGCCTGGGCGCAGCAGTCCGGCAAGAAGGATATCGTGGCCCTGCTCCAGGCAACCCTGGACGAGGAAAAGCAGACCGACGCGCTGCTGACCAAGATGGCGACCGAGCAGGGCAAGAACCGCCAGGCTGCCGAAAAGGTCGCCTGATCCCGGGGCAAGGTGTCGGACGGAAAGGGCCTCCCGCCACGGGAGGCCTTTTTTGTGTCAGGCGACCAAGCGGATATGGCGGCCTTCCATGGCCTCCACCCGCAGCACGCCGACAATCTGGCCCAGGTTGCCGGCCACCAGATGCAGCATCTCCAGCGGCATGGCGTCGAGGCCGATCTCGACGCGCAGATACTCGCCCTCGCGCTGCGCGCGCAGCCGGTCGGGCACCAGGTCACGCTTGGCCAGCGGCTCCAGCACGCGGGACAGCAGGCCGGGATAGGCCTCGGCCAGCACGGTGAAGCGGGCGACGGAAACGGCGGAAGACTGGTCAGACATGGGGAAAACGGGTCCGGATGATCGGCGCCATGCGCTGGCGCGGCTGCTTGGGGAGGCGTGCGGGGTCATCCCGGCCGCTGCCCCCCGCAGGGCGCTCAGGCGGCCGGGCCGCTAATAATCATCCGGAGGGACGTCGTGCGGCGCATGTCCGGAGCATAGGCACCGTTCCGCTCCGGAGACAAGGCAGCCGACGCGGGGCGGCCATGCATTTACCGCATCGCCTGATTCGTTTCGTGTGGCGGAGGCCGCTTGTGCCCCACCGGGCAGCGTTTATCTCTAGCCCATGCATACAATGGTCACCGTCCTGCTCGCTCTGGCGATGCTGGGCACCCTCGGGGTCCTCTTCGCCGGCATGCTCGGGCTGGCACGGGGGCATGATGGCGCGCGCTCCAACAAGCTGATGCGATGGCGCGTCTGGCTGCAGGGCATCGCCCTCGCCCTTTTTGTCATCCTGCTGTTGATGAACCGGGGCTGAACGGCTTCGCTTCAGGTCAGCAGGCCATCCATGCCGCGCCTGTGATTCTCCCCGCCATGCGGCCCATGGCCTTTTCCGTGCCCGGCGGCCACGGGGCGGACCGGAGCCGCGGGGTGCCTGCGCAGGTTGCGGAGTTTGCGGGCGCACCATGGTTTCTCTCGGTCGGAGGCGGCAGCGTGACATATTCCGTGCCGCGCCTGACGCCCGTTCCGTGCCGCGCCTGACGCCCGTGGCAGCGTGAAGGAAGCCGGGAGCGACTGTCCAAGCGGTCGGCTCCGACTTGCCATCTCCCATGACGCCGCCCTAGGTTTCCGGCGCGCGGCCGGGAGGCGGGTGCCCGGACAGGGTGCCCGGGGTCGCGGCGGCGGCTGAAGCGCATCGGTCGCTCCGACCTCGGCAGCATATAACGGTGCAAGAAGGACAGGCCCCACCGATGAAGCTTCTGGTCCCGGTCAAGCGGGTGGTCGACTACAACGTGAAGGTCCGCGTGAAGGCGGATGGCACGGGCGTCGAGACCGCCAACGTCAAGATGTCGATGAACCCCTTCGACGAGATCGCAGTGGAAGAAGCCGTCCGTCTGAAGGAAAAGGGCATCGCCACCGAGATCATCGCCGTCTCGATCGGCCCGGCGCAGGCGCAGGAGCAGATCCGCACCGCGCTGGCCATGGGTGCCGACCGCGGCATCCTGGTGGAAGCCGAGGGCACCGAGCCGCTGGCGGTGGCCAAGATCCTGAAGGCGATCGCTGAGCGCGAGCAGCCGCAGATCGTTATCCTGGGCAAGCAGGCCATCGACGACGACATGAACGCCACCGGCCAGATGCTGGCGGCGCTGCTGGGCTGGAGCCAGGGCACCTTTGCCTCCAAGGTCGAGATCGCCGATGGCGCCGCCACCGTGACGCGCGAGGTCGATGGCGGGTTGGAGACGGTGAAGCTGACCTTGCCGGCCATCGTCACCACCGACCTGCGGCTGAACGAGCCGCGCTATGCCAGCCTTCCCAACATCATGAAGGCGCGCAAGAAGCTGATCGAGACGATGAAGCCGGCCGATCTCGGCGTCGATGTCACGCCGCGCCTGACGGTGCTGAAGGTGGAGGAGCCGCCGAAGCGCCAGGCCGGCCGCAAGGTCGCCTCGGTGGCCGAGCTGGTGGACAAGCTCCGCAACGAAGCGAAGGTGATCTGAGCCATGGCCGTCCTGATTCTCGCCGACCGCAGCGAAGACCATGTGTCCGTCCCGACCCGCTCCACCGTGGCGGCCGCGACGCAGATCGACCAGGACGTGCATGTCCTGGTGCTGGGCAATGCCGCGGCCGCGCAGGCGGCGGCCAAGCTGCCCGGCGTCACCAAGGTGATCCAGGCCGATGGCCCGGCCTATGAACACGGACTGGCCGAACCGGCGGCCGCGCTGCTGCTGGCCCTCGCCCCCGGCTATACGCACCTGCTCTCCCCGGGCAGCGCCATGGGCAAGAACATCATGCCCCGCGTCGCCGCGCTGCTGGACGTGCAGATCATCACCGACATCGCCGGCGTGGTGGATGGCGAGACCTTCCGCCGCTTCATCTATGCCGGCAATGCGCTGGCCACCGTGAAGACCGCGGACGCCAAGAAGGTGATGACGGTGCGCGCCGCCTCCTTCGACCCCGTGCCGGCCGAGGGCGGCTCCGCCCCGGTGGAAGCGGCGGCGGGTGCCGATGTGCCCGCCGTCTCCTCCTTCGTCGGCGCCGAGATCGCCAAGAGCGAGCGGCCGGAACTGACCGCCGCCCGCGTCGTGATCTCCGGCGGCCGCGCCCTGGGCTCGGCCGAGAACTTCGCCATCCTGGACAAGGTGGCGGACAAGCTGGGCGCCGCCGTCGGTGCCTCCCGCGCCGCGGTGGATGCCGGCTACGCGCCGAACGACCACCAGGTCGGCCAGACCGGCAAGATCGTGGCGCCGGAGCTCTACATCGCCGTCGGCATCTCGGGCGCCATCCAGCATCTGGCCGGCATGAAGGACAGCAAGGTCATCGTCGCCATCAACAAGGACGAGGAAGCGCCGATCTTCCAGGTGGCCGACTACGGCCTGGTGGGCGACCTCTTCAAGCTGATCCCGGAACTCGAAGCGGAACTGGGCTGAGCAGATGGCGGAGATCAGCACGCTCGGCGTCATCGGCGCTGGGCAGATGGGCAACGGCATCGCCCATGTCGCGGCGCTGGCGGGGCTTGATGTCGTGCTGGTCGACGTGAAGGCCGAAGCGGTCGAGAAGGCGCGCGCCACCATCGCGAGGAATCTCGACCGTCAGGTCTCGAAGGGCAGCATCGAGGCCGCCGCCAAGGATGCCGCCCTGGCGCGCATCCAGGGCGGCACCGAGATGGCCGCCCTGTCCGACGCCGATATCGTGATCGAGGCGGCGACGGAGCGCGAGGACCTCAAGCTCTCCATCTTCAGGCAGGTTGTGCCGCTGCTGAAGCCGGATGCCATCCTGGCTTCCAATACCTCGTCCATCTCCATCACGCGGCTCGCCGCCGTGACGGACCGGCCGCACCGCTTCATCGGCATGCACTTCATGAACCCGGTGCCGGTGATGAAGCTGGTGGAGATCATCCGCGGCATCGCGACCGATGACGAGACCTTCGCCGCCGTGCAGCAGCTGGCGGAGCGGATGGGCAAGACCACGGCAGTGGCGCAGGACTTCCCCGCCTTCATCGTCAACCGCGTGCTGGTGCCGATGATCAACGAGGCGGTCTATGCGCTGCAGGAAGGCGTGGGGGATGTGCGCTCCATCGACGCCGCCATGAAGCTGGGCGCCGCGCATCCGATGGGGCCGCTGGAGCTGGGCGACTTCATCGGGCTGGATACCTGCCTCGCCATCATGCGCGTGCTGCATGAGGGCATGGGAGACAGCAAGTACCGCCCCTCCCCGCTGCTGGTGAAGCATGTGGAGGCCGGCTGGCTGGGCCGGAAATCCGGGCGCGGCTTCTACGACTACAGCCAGAACCCGCCGCGCCCGACGCGCTGACTTTGCACCGGCATCCGGTTGGGGGTGCCGGATGCCGGTGCCAGCCGCCCGCCGGTTACCGCACCGGCGTGCGGACCTCGGGGTTGTGCCAGACCGGCTTGCCCAGGTTCACGTCGCTGGGCGCGGTGGTGGCACCGGTGATGGCGCCGGCGCCACCGCCGATCACCGCGCCCGCGGCGACGCCCACCGGGCCGGCCAGGGCGCCAACGCCCGCGCCGGTCGCGGCACCGGCGGCGGCGCCGCCCTGCACGCGGTCGCGTTCATTCGTGCCGCAGGCGGCCAGGGTCAGGGCCAGAGCCGCCGCGCCAATGAGCTGAAGCTTCATCTTCGGTTCTCCCATGTCAGGCCAGCGTGGCAGCTGCCGTTCGTCGGAAGCTTGGCCAGGGCCGCCTTCATCTGGCTGCGTAACGTGCTGCCCCGCCAGCGGTTGCCTGTTCTTGCGACCTTTCCGGCTCACCAGGGCTTGGCGGCAACCTGTCGGCCGCGCCATATGCCCGCCATGAAGCGCTTCTGGGACACCGCCACCGCCGCCCCACATGAAAAGGGTGGCTTCACCGTCTTGTTGGATGGCCGGCCGATGCGCCTGCCCGGCGGTGGGCCGCTCCATCTGCCCAACCTCTCGCTGGCCGAGGCCCTGGCGCGGGAATGGCAGGAAGCCGGCGGCGCCAGGGATGGCGAGATGACCATGGAGATGGTGCCGCTGACCCGCCTGGCCGCCACCGCCATCGACCGCGTGACGCCGGACCCCGCCCCCAGCGTCGAGGCCATCGCCCAGTATGGCGAGACCGACCTGCTCTGCTATCGCGGCGACGACCCGCGCCTGGCCGCCATCCAGGCCGCCGAATGGCAGCCGCTGCTGGACTGGTCGGCGCAGGCGATGGACGCGCCGCTGCTGGTCACCACCGGCATCCTCCATGTGAAGCAGCCGCCGGAGTCGCTGGCTGCCCTGAAGCGTGCCGTCGCCGCCCTGCCGCCGTTGGAGCTGACGGCCCTGGGGCTGGCGGTGCCGCTGCTGGGCAGCCTGGTGCTGGGGCTGGCCATGGCCCATGGCCGCCTGGACGCGGCCGAGGCCACCCGCCTCGCCCTTGTCGAGGAAAGCTGGCAGCAGGATTTCTGGGGCGAGGATGCCGAGGCGGTGGCGCGCCGCCGGGCCATTGCCAGGGACGTGCTGCTTGCGGAAAGCTTGATGCGGCTGGCGCGCGCCTGAGGGCGCCAGCCGGGGCGAAGCCCGAGGAGGAGCCATGGACGCCAAGCTGGTGCGCATCCGCGGAAGGGTGCACGGGGTCGGCTACCGCGACTGGATGGTGCAGGAGGCAACGCGGCTCGGCGTGGAAGGCTGGGTGCGCAACCGCAGCGACGGCAGCGTCGAGGCCCTGGTCTCCGGCGACCCCGCCGCCGTCGGCGCCCTGCTGACCGCCTGCCGCGCCGGCCCGTTGCTGGCGCGGGTGGAAGCCATTCTCGAGGACTTCGCCGAGCCGCCGGAACAACCCGGCTTCCGCCGGATGCCGACGCTTTGAACCCAGCCTACCGGGTGCGTGCGCCCATTGTTCTGTTCTCCTTCAACCGGCCGCGATACCTGGAGAAGGTCTGCGCCGGGCTGGCGGCGCAGCGGGGCGTGGAGATCGACCCGCGGCGCGTCTGGCTGCTGCAGGATGGTGCCGTCTCCCCCATCACCGGCCATCGCTTCGCGCGGGACGAGGATATCGAAGCCAGCATCGCCGTCTTCCGCCGCCATTTCCCGCAGGGGCGCGTGATGGCCAGCCCGGACAACCTGGGCGTGGCCCGCAACATCCTGCGTGGGGAGCGGCTGGTCTTCGAGGGGCTGGAACAGGATCTCGGTTATTTCTTCGAGGACGATCTCGAACCCGGCCCCTGGTATGTCTGGGCGCTGGAACGGCTGCGGGAACTGACGGAACCCTTTCCCCGCGTGGCCTATTTCAGTGCCTATGGCGACCACCGCCGCAACTATCCCGGCCCGCTGGTGAAATACATTCCGCTGGAGCACCACTGGGGTTTCGCTCTCCGCCGCCATGCCTGGATGCGGATGATGGAGTGGCTGAAGCCCTTCTATGCCCTGCTGGAAGGCCGCGATTACCGCGACCGCGACCATGCCCGCATCTACCGCCTCTACGAGCCCCTGGTGGTGGGCAGCGAGGCATCCTCCCAGGACGCCGCCAAGAGCCTGGCCTGCATGGAGCTGAACCTGACGCGGGTGATGACCAACGTCTCCTTCGGCCGCTACATCGGGGAGGAAGGGCATTCCTTCTCCCCCGACAGCTTCCGCGCCATGGGCTTCGACCGCCACACCATCGCGGCGGGCGAGCATTTCGAATTCGCGCCCATGACGCTCTCCAGCCTGCTCTGGGTGGATGGCTTCCACCGCCGGCATTACGAGCGGCTGAAGCGGGAACGCTTCCAGCCCGTGCTGGACGCGCACCCGCTGCGGGACTAGCGCCTCAGCGCATCGGCGGCGCGTATTGCAGCCCGCCCTTGGTCCAGAGGTTGTTGATGCCGCGCGGCAGGCCCATCGGCGTGATGTGGCGCTCCCACAGCTCGCTGTAGTTGCCCACGGCCTGCACCACCTGCACCGCCCAGTCCGGCCGCAGCCCCAGCATCTTGCCCAGATCGCCGGTCTTGCCGGTGAAGCGCTGGATATCGGGGTTGGCGCTGTCGGCGAAGCTGCCGGCATTGGCCTTGGTGATGCCCATCTCCTCCGCCGTCAGCAGCGCGTAATGCACCCAGCGGACGATGTCGAACCACTTGTCGTCGCCCTTGCGCACCGAGGGGCCGAGCGGCTCCTTCGAGAAGATCTCCGGCAGCAGCACGAAGTCCTGCGACTTATCCCCCTGCCCCGCCCGGAAGGCCGCGAGGGTCGAGGTATCGGAGGAATAGACATCGCAGCGCCCGGCGATGAAGGCGGCGCGGATCTCCTCCACATTCTCGAAGGTCACCGGGTTCAGCTTCATGCCATTGGCGCGGAAGTAGTCGGAGACGTTCAGCTCGGTGGTGGAACCCTGCTGCAGGCAGACGCTGGCGCCGTCGAGCTGCTTGCCGGAGGAAACACCCAGCGACTTGCGCACCATGAAGCCGTTGCCGTCGTAGAAGTTCACGCCGGCGAAAAGGAAGCCCAGCGCCGCTTCCCGCGACAGGGTCCAGGTGGTGGTGCGGATGGAAACATCCACCTCGCCCGATTGCAGCGCGGCGAAGCGCTGCGCCGCCGTGGTCGGCACGAACTGCACCTTGGAGGCATCGCCGAACAGCGCCGCCGCGATGGCGCGGCAGTAATCGGCATCCATCCCCTGGAAGACACCCTGGCTGTCGGGCGTGGCGAAGCCGATGGTATTGGGCGTGACACCGCAGGCCAGGCTGCCGCGGGCGCGGATGGTGGCCACCGTGTCGGCGGCGGGCTGCGCCTGGGCCAGCGCCGGCAGCGCCGCCAGGGCCAGGGCGGCGAGGGTCTTGAAAGGTCCGCGCATGCGGTGTGTTTCTCCCGGAACGGAAAGCGGCGGCCCCTGTTCGGGCCGCCGCCGGCCAGCATAGGACGATGCGGGGGTTCAGCGCATCGGCGGCGCGTATTGCAGCCCGCCCTTGGTCCAGAGATTGTTGATGCCGCGCTGAATGCCCAGCGGCGTGATGTTGCGCTCCCACACCTCGCCGTAGTTGCCCACCTGCTTCACCACCTGCACCGCCCAGTCCGGCTGCAGCCCCATCATCTTGCCCAGGTCGCCGGACTTGCCGACGAAACGCTGCACGTCCGGGTTGTTGCTGTCGGTGAAGCTGTCCACGTTCTTGCTGGCGATGCCCATCTCCTCCGCCGTCAACTGCGCGAAATGCACCCAGCGGACAATGTCGAAGAACTTGAAGTCGCCCTTGCGCACCACGGCGCCGAGCGGCTCCTTCGAGATGATCTCAGGCAGCAGCAGGTAGTTTCCGGCATTCGGCCCCTGCGTCGCGCGGAAGGAGGCGAGCGAGGAAGCGTCCGTCGTATAGGCATCGCAGCGGCCGGCCATGAAGGCCTTCTGCACTTCCTCCACCGTCTCGATCACCACCGGGGTGAACTGGATGTTCTGGGTGCGGAAATAGTCCGCCATGTTCAGCTCGGTGGTGGTGCCGGGCTGCACGCAGATGCTGGCGCCGCCCAGATCCTTGGCGGATTTCACGCCGGAGGCCGTCTTCACCAGGAAGCCCTGGCCGTCGTACATGTTGATGCTGGCGAATTCGAGGCCCAGCGAGGCCTCGCGCGAGAGTGTCCAGGTGGTGTTGCGCACCAGCATGTCGATCTCGCCCGACTGCAGCGCGGTGAAGCGGTTCTGCGGCGTGGTGGCGACGAAGCGCACCTTCCGGGCATCGCCAAACACCGCCGCCGCGACGGCGCGGCAGGTATCGGCGTCGATGCCGCGCATCTCGCCCCGGCTGTCGGGCGCCGCGAAGCCGGGCACCTGCCCCGCGACACCGCAGACCAGCTCGCCACGGCTGCGGATGGCACCGACCGTGTCGGTGGAGTTCTGAGCCCGCGCCGGGGCGGCGGCGCCCAGGGCGGCAGCAAGGGTGATGCCGCCCAGCAGCGCGAGGCCGGAGGCGGAGAGGCGGGGTGCAGACAGGACAGGACGAGTCACTCGGCTCTCCATGCGTTGCATATCAGACCAGCGTTTTTTGCGGCCTGGATTAGTCTCGATGGCGTGATGTCCACATGCAAGCGCTGATCCGACTCCAATGCAGGCAACTGAGCGCTTCGGGCCTATTTCTTAGGCTCTTTCTGCGCCGCACCGCACAAACAGAAGGCTTTCGTTAAACCTCGCAGGGCCGCGCCCTCATGGCCGCATGAACTGGCGGCAGCACCAGCCGGCGCTTTACGGTAGGGTGGGCTTTCGCCGACGCCTTGTTCCGGTGCCGGTCACACCCTCCCCGCCTCCGCGCTTCCGCCGCTCATGCCGCGCCTTGCTGCCTTCCGGATTCCTGTCATGCCGCCTTCATCCGCCTCGTCCACCTCGCCCCTGCCCGGCGGCCTGCCGAGCTGGCTGCCGCTGCTGCTGGGCTTCCTCACCGCCGTCGGGCCGCTCTCGACCGACATGTACCTGCCCTCCTTCACCGCCATCGAGGCGGAGTTCCGGGCCCCGCCGGGCTCGGCCGAGATCACCCTGGCCGCCTGGTTCCTCGGGCTGGCGGTGGGGCAGATGGCGCAGGGCACGCTGGCCGACCGCTACGGCCGGCGCCGGCCGCTGCTGGCGGGGCTGGCGGTCTTCACCCTGGGCTCGATCGGCTGCGCGCTGGCGCCGGATATCGGCACGCTGGCGGTCTGCCGCTTCATCGCGGCCTTCGGCGGCTCGGCCAGCACCGTGCTGCCGCGCGCCGTGGTGCGCGACATCGCCGAAGGCTTCACCGCCGCCAAGCTGATGTCGCGCCTGACCCTGGTGATGGGCGCCGCCCCCATCCTGGCGCCCAGCCTGGGCGGGCTGATGCTGCAGGTGGGCAGCTGGCGCGACATCTTCTGGTTCGGCGTCGGCTATGCCCTGCTCTCGGCCGCGCTGGTCTGGCGGCTGCTGCCGGAAACCCTGCCGGAGGAACGCCGCCTGCGCCTGGGCTTCTCGGCGCAGCTGATGCGCTACGCGCAGATCCTGCGCGAGCGCTCCTTCCAGGCCCATGCGGCGCTGGGCTGCTCCACCATGTTCCTGCTCTTCGCCTATATCGGTGGCTCGCCGGCGGTTTTCGTCGGCGTCTTCGGGCTGACGCCGGGGCAGTTCGCCATCCTCTTCGGCGTCAATGCCATGGCCTTCATCCTCTCCTCCCAGCTCAACCCGCCGCTGCTGCTGCGCTTCGGCGCCATCAAGGTGGTGCGCGGCGTGTCCCTGCTGATGCTGGTGGCGACGCTGGTGCTGGTGGCGGTGGTGCTGAGCGGCACGCCCTCGATGCTGGCGGTGCTGCTGCCGATCACGGTGGCCAATGCCTGCACCGCCATCATCCTGCCCAATGCCACGGTGGGCGCGCTGGCGCGGCATTCGGCCCATGCGGGCTCGGCCTCGGCCCTGCAGGGCACGCTGCAATTCGGCGTTGCCGGCACCAGCGGGCTGCTGCTGGGCTGGCTTTCCGACGGCACGGCCATGCCCCTGGCCGCCCTCATGCTGGGCGCCGCCCTGGCCACCGTGATCGCCGAGCGCTTCCGCCCCCACGCCTGACCGTCCGGTCGTTCGGTTGTTGACGGACCGGTCGGTCAGTACCTAGGATCGGTCGGCCGGACGAACACGGCGCGCAGGCCAGGGCCGGAAGGCCCGGCGGGGGAGAGAAAGAATGCAGGAAGGGTCCTGGCCCGGCACCGCCGGGCCGCGGGTGAAGCGCCGCGCGCTGCTGCTGGGCACGGCCATGGGCCTGGCGGCGCAGCCGAGGGCCTGGGCGCAGTCCTACCCCGACAAGCCGGTCACCATCGTCGTCGCCTTCTCGGCGGGCGGCGAGCCCGATATCCTGGCCCGCGCCATGGCGCCCACGATGCAGCGCCTGCTGGGCCAGCCGGTGGTGATCGAGAACCGCCCTGGTGCCACCACCATCATCGGCACCGAATATGTCTCCCGCAGCAGGCCGGACGGCTACACGCTGCTGCTGACCTCTTCCACCACCCATGCGGTGGTGCCGCATCTCTTCAAGAAGCTTCCCTTCACCACCGAGCAGTTCCAGCCCATCACGCTGCTGATGCGGGGGCAGCTCGCGCTCTACTGCAACCCGAAGCTGCCATTCCGTTCGGTGGCCGATGTGGTGGAGGAAGCCAAGCGGCGGAAGCAGGAGCCGCTGACCTATACCATCACCAACCGCGGCGCCGTGGCCCATCTCTCCGGCGAGCGGATGCAGCAGGCGCTCGGGATCAGGCTGCAGGACGTGCCCTATCGTGGCAGCACCCAGGCGCAGCAGGGGCTGATGCGCGGCGACGTGGATATCGGCTTCGACGGCCTGCCCGCCTATGTGGAACTGGTGAAGGCCGGCAATATCCGCGCCCTGGCCGTGACCGGCCCGAAGCGGATCAGTGCCCTGCCGGATGTGCCGACCTTCGACGAGGCGGGCTTCCCCGGCATCGCGCAGCCTTATTGGTTCGGACTGTTCGCGCCGGCCGGCATTCCGGATGCCGTGACGGCGCGCATCCTGGAAGCCTCGCGCATCGCCCTCCAGGAAGCCGCGCTGGGCGACCAGATGCAGGCCGTCGGCGCGCAGCTGGAAACCAATGGCCCGGAGGCCTTCGCGGCGATGATCGGGCAGGAACGCGAAAGCTGGGGCCAGTTGATCCGCAGCATCGGCCTGACGCTGGATTGAGCAGGGAGCACCGGACGATGACACGATCTCTGGAAGGCCGCCGCGCCATTGTAACAGGCGCGGGCAATGGCATCGGCCGTGCCTCGGCGCTGCTCTTCGCGCGGGAGGGGGCGAAGGTCCTGTGCCTGGACCGCACCGCCGAGGCCGCGGAGGACGTGGCGCAACTGATCGTGGCGGAGGGCGGCACCGCCCTGGCCATGGCCGCCGATGCGGGGGATGAGGCGGCGGTACAGGGCTTCACACAGCGCTGCGTGGCCGAATGGGGCGGGGTCGACATCGTCTTTGCCAATGCCGGCATTTCCGGCGGCCGCCCGCCCATTGTCGAGCAGACGGTGGAATACTGGAACGAGATCCTGCGGGTGAACCTTGTCGGGCCTTTCCTGGCCATCCGGGAAGCGGCGCCGCACATGATCCGCCAGGGCGGCGGCTCCATCGTGCTGACCGCCTCGGTGGCGGGTCTGCGCGCCGGAGCGGGGCACAGCGCCTATGCCGCTTCCAAGGCCGGCGTCATCAGCCTGGCGCAGACGGCGGCCAATGACTTCGCCGGCACCGGCATCCGCGTGAATGCCATCTGCCCGGGCCGAACCCAGACCGCCATGACCAAGTTCATCTTCGACAAGGCGCGGGCGAATGGCACCGAGGACAAGCTCGGTCACCTGACGCCGCTGCGCCGCGTCGGCATGCCGGAGGAAATCGCCGAGATGGCGCTGTTCCTGGCCTCCGACCGTTCCTCCTTCGTCAATGGCCAGGCTTACGCGGTGGATGGCGGGCTGACCTCCACCCACCCCTTCGCCATGGCATAGCGAAGCGGCGTCAGGTCTTCTTCAACTCGCTTGGCTTATGGGCAGCCTTGGCGCCGGTCTTGTCGCTCTTCACCAGGTATTCCGGGTTTTCCGGCGATGCCTTGGCGACATGGCCCTTGATATGGGTCGTGCCGGTCAGCTTCTTCTCGACCTTGCCCTGGGTCTCGCCCTGCGAGGTATTCCAGGCGACATGGTCGCCCGCCTTCAGCTTCGAGGCCATTGCGCCGCTCCTTTGCCTGCCGGCGGATAACGCGGCGGGCGCGGCATGGTGGCAATGACACGGCTAAGCCGCCGCGCCCGCCTCCAGTTCCTCGGCCATGGCGCGGATGGCGCGCAGGTCGGCCACGAAATCCTCATAGGCCCGGGCCTTGGCGGCCTCGTCCGGCAGGCGCAGCAGATAGGAAGGGTGGGGCATGATGTAGCCGGGCTGCCCACCCTCGAACCGCGCGCGGCCACGATACCGCATCACCGGCACCACCTCCCCCGTCAGGGCCAGGGCCGCGCTGCCACCGAGCGCCACCACCAGCTTCGGCTTCACGAAGTCCAGCTCCTGCTTCAGCCACCAGCGGTAATGCTTCACCTCGCCCGTGGTGGGGGACTGGTGGATGCGGCGCTTGCCCTGCTGCACGAACTTGAAGTGCTTCACCGCATTGGTCAGGTAGGAGCGCGCGCGGTCGATGCCGGCTTCCTGCATGGCGCGGTCCAGCACCTGCCCGGCAGGGCCGATGAAGCAGCGGCCGGCAAGGTCCTCCTGGTCCCCCGGCTGCTCGCCCACGAAGGCGATGGTGGCGCCTTCCGGCCCCTCCCCCAGCACGGCGCGGGTGGCGCCGGGCACCAGCGGGTCGGTGGCGGCGATCAACGCGTTCAACGCGGCCAGGGTCGGCGGCGCCTGCCGCGCCATCTTCTCCACGGCGCGCGCCGGGTCCCGCCGCTTCGGCAATGCGGCCTGTTTGGCGATCATCTCCCGCGTGCGGGCTGGCGCCTCGCGGATCAGGTCCGGGATCAGCGCGGCCTCGGGCATGTTGTGCCAGTATTTCTTCGGCATCTCCGCCCGCATGGCGGTGGGGTTCACCCGCGCTGGGTTGAAGATGCTGGCGTAATAGCCGCGCCAGCCTTCCTCGAAGGCATCGCTTTCCGGCACATCGGCGCGGGTGCCGGGCGGGCCGAAGCGCAGGGCCTCCCGGTCCCAGTGCAGGCTGCCGATGGGCGTGACGATGCTCCAGCGCAGAGCGCGGAAGCGTTCCACGAAGAAGTCCGCCGTGGCTTCAAGAATAAAGTGCTCGGGCTCGAACCAGGCGGTGAAGCGTTCCTCGGCGGGGTCGCCCACCTGCCGGAAGCGAACAAAGGCGTGCATCTTGTGCAGGTCGCGGCGGATGGCCTTCCGCATCCGCTCCAGCCGGTGCACCAGCGGGTCGCTGGACACCTCGGCCAGGGCGCGCTCCCCATGCAGGCTGCGCCAGATCAGGCCGTAGAGCAGGCCGTAGCGCTCCGGGTCCCGGTGGCAGACCACGGGCTGGATGAACTCGGCCACGGCACGCGGCAGGGCGAGCGGCGGCGCATCGGCTGGCGCCTCGGCGGCAAAGAGGCCGGGCGCGGCATCGGAGCCCCAGGTCACCGCCTCCGGTGGCACGCCTTCGGCCACCAGCCCGCGCGCGGCCTGGCGGAAGCTGTCGAGATCCGCGCCCTCGCGCAGCGCGATGTGGCGCGCCATCAGAACAGCGAAAGCTGCTTCGCCGGCGGCGCCAGCCGGGCGCGCAGGTCGGCGCGGTCGGTCAGCCCATGCGGGCTGTGGTCCTCGGCGATGATGAAGGGCCGCGCGCGCTTCAGCGTCGGCGTCAGCCGCGCCAGATCCTCCAGCCCCAGCCGGGTGTGGCGGCGGGCGGCGACCATCTTGTCCACCGCGCGCTTGCCGAAGCCGGGCACGCGCAGCAGCATCTCGCGGTCCGCCGTGTTCACGTCCACCGGGAAGCGGTGGCGGTTCTTCAGCGCCCAGGCCAGCTTGGGGTCGATCTCCAGGTCCAGCATGCCGCCCTCACCGCCCTCGGCGATCTCGTCCACGCTGAAGCCGTAGTGCCGCAGCAGCCAGTCCGCCTGATACAGCCGGTTCTCCCGCTGCAAGGGCGGCGGCTTCAGCGGCAGGATGACCGAAGGCTCCGGGATAGGGCTGAAGGCGGAGTAATAGACGCGGCTGAGGTCGTAGCGCCGGTACATGGTGTCGCTGGCGCGCAGCACGCCCTCGTCGGTCGTGTCGTCGGCGCCGACGATCACCTGCGTGCTCTGCCCGGCGGGCGAGAAGCGGCGGCGCTCGGCCTTGGCCTCGACGATGCGCTCCTTGACCTGACCCATGGTGGACTGGATGCCGTCCACGTCCTTTTCCGGCGCGAGGCGCTGCAGGCTCTGCTGCGAGGGCAGCTCCAGGTTCACGGAAAGCCGGTCCGCCCAGAGCCCGGCCTGCTCCACCAGCCAGGGGCTGGCCTCCGGGATGGCCTTGAGGTGAATGTAGCCGGCAAAACCGTGCTTCTGCCGCAGCGTCTTCGCCACCAGCATCATCTGCTCCATGGTGTAGTCGGGAGACTTGATGACGCCGGAGGAGAGGAAGAGCCCCTCGATATAGTTGCGCTTGTAGAAGTTGACCGTCAGCGCGACCACTTCCTCCACCGTGAAGCGCGCGCGCTCCACATTCGAGGACCGCCGGTTGATGCAATAGGCGCAGTCGAACAGGCAATAGTTGGTCAGCAGGATCTTCAGCAGCGAGACGCAGCGGCCATCCGGCGTATAGGCATGGCAGATGCCGCTGCCGGTGGTGGAACCCAGCCCATCGACGCCCGCCGCCCGTTTCGGTGCATTGGAGGAAGAGCAGGAAGCATCATACTTGGCGGCATCCGCCAGGATGCGCAGCTTCTTGACGAGCGTCTGGTCCAAACCGGCACCTCTTCCCTGAGTTCGCTATATGTTCGTGAATCCAGGGTTTTCAAGGCACCGCTAGGCCGGGCCCAGGGACGGGATATTGGCGCCGATGCGCGGGTCCACTTCCCGCGCCATCCGTGCTTCGGCGGAGGGCCGGCCTGCCGTCTGTCAGTCCCAGGCCGGCGCCAGGCCCGGAGGGCTGACCAGGCGGCGATCGCGGTCATCTCCCCGGCCGAAAGAACGAGCCTGCTGGCGCTGGGGAACCGCGGCGGCGCATTGTCGCCGCCCCCGGCCTATCTGGCGGAGCACGGCACGCCGCGCCGCCGTCTGGCCGCTGCACAGCAGCGGCAAGCTGGTGGACCGGGAGGTGCATGGCACGCTGCGCGCCAACAACGGCGAGACGGTGCGGCACATGGCGCTGCTGGGCCTGGGGCTAACGCGCCTAGGGGAATTCCATGTCCGTGCCGACCTGGAAGCCCGCCGGCTGGTATCCGTGCTGGACAATGCCATCACGGATACCGAGGCCGTGCATGCCCTCTACCTGGGGCGGGAGCGGATGCCCCGCCGGATGCGGCCTTCCTGGACTTCATGACGCCGCGGCTGCGCGCAGCGCTGGCCCCGCCGCCCTGAACCTCAGAGCGGGCCGAGATAGTCCCGCTTGCCGATCGGCACGCCCTGCTGCCGCAGCAGGGCATAGGCGGTGGTGACGTGGAAGTAGAAGTTGGGCAGCACGAAGTTCAGCACATAGTCGCGGCCGGTGAAGGTCAGGCTGGTGCCGCCCGCCTTCAGCACCACCTCGGCCTCCTCCTTGCCATCCAGCGCGGCGGGGTCCACCGATTTCAGGAAGGCCACCGTCTTGCCGATGCGTTCCTGCATCTCGGCGAAGGTCTTTTCCGTGTCGGGGAAGCTGGGGTTCTCCAGCCCGCCCAGCCGCACCACCGCGCCCTTGGCAGTGTCGCTGGCGCGCTGGATCTGCGCGGTCAGCGGCGCCATGTCGGCGATCAGCCGCGCCTCCGTCAGGCTCTCCGGCGCCCGTCCCTCGGCCGCCGCGAAGGCCTGCCCCTTCTCCAGGATGGCGGAGAGATTGGCAAAGGCGCGCAGAAAGGCTGGGACGGTCAGGTCGTAGAGGGAGACGGGCAAATGCTTATTCCCACTCAATGGTGCCGGGGGGCTTCGACGTGATGTCGTAGGTGACGCGGTTGATGCCGCGCACCTCGTTGACGATGCGCCCCGCCACCCGCGTCAGGAATTCCATGGTGAAGGGATAGACATCGGCCGTCATGCCATCCGTGCTGGTCACGGCGCGCAGGGCGCAGGCGCTGTCATAGGTGCGGCCATCGCCCATCACGCCCACGGTCTTCACCGGCAGCAGCACCGTGAAGGCCTGCCAGATGGCGTCGTAGAGCCCGGCGGCGCGGATCTCCTCCAGATAGATGGCGTCGGCCTTCTGTAGGATCTGCACCTTCTCCCGCGTCACCTCGCCGGGGATGCGGATGGCCAGGCCGGGGCCAGGGAAAGGATGGCGGCCGACGATCTCCTCCGGCATGCCCAACTCGCGGCCCAGCTCGCGCACCTCGTCCTTGAAGAGGTCGCGCAGCGGCTCGACCAGTTGCATCCGCATGCCCTCGGGCAGCCCGCCGACATTGTGGTGCGACTTGATGGTGACCGAGGGGCCACCGGTGGCCGAGACGCTCTCGATCACGTCCGGGTAGAGCGTGCCCTGCGCCAGGAAGTCGGCGCCGCCGATCTTGGCCTGCTCTTCCTCGAAGACCTCGATGAACAGCCGGCCGATGGTCTTGCGCTTCTTTTCCGGATCCGTGACCCCGGCGAGCTGGCCGAGGAAGAGGTCGGAGGCGTCGCGATGCACCAGCTTGATGTTGAAGCGGTCGCGGAAGGTGGACACCACCTGCTCCGTCTCGCCGCCGCGCATCAGGCCGTGGTCCACGTAGATGCAGGTGAGCTGATCGCCGATCGCCTCATGGATCAGCACGGCGGCGACGGAGGAATCGACGCCGCCGGACAGGCCGCAGATCACCTTGCCGGAGCCGACCTGGGCACGGATGCGCTGGATGGCCTCGGCCCGGAAGGCCGCCATGGTCCAGTCGCCCTCGCAGCCGCAGACGGCATGGGTGAAGTTCTTGAGAAGCTGCGCGCCATGCGGCGTGTGCACCACCTCGGGGTGGAACTGGATGCCGTAGAAGTGGCGGCTGTCGTCGGCCACCATGGCGAAGGGCGCACCCTCGGAGGTTGCGACGATGCGGAAGCCCTCGGGCAGCCGGGCGACGCGGTCGCCATGGCTCATCCAGACCTGTTCCTTGGCGCCGGGGGCCCAGACATCCTGCGTCAGGGCGCAGGCTTCGCGCACATCCACATAGGCGCGGCCGTATTCCTGGTGGTCGCTCTTCTCCACCAGGCCGCCGAGCTGCATGCACATGGTCTGCTGGCCATAGCAGATGCCCAGCACCGGCAGGCCCAGCTCGAAGACGATCTGCGGCGCGCGGGGGCTGCCCGCGTCCACGGTGCTGGCGGGGCCGCCGGAGAGGATGATGCCGCGGGGCTCGAAGCCACGGATGCGCTCGGCATCGGCGGTGAAGGGCCAGACTTCGCAATAGACGCCGGATTCCCGCACCCGGCGCGCGATGAGCTGCGTCACCTGGCTGCCGAAATCGAGGATGAGGATGCGATCGCGGTGAAGGGCTTGGGAGGACAGGTCGACCATGGGCCAGCTTGCACCACAACCCTGCCTCCGGTGCAAGACGCAAGGCGCCCTCTTGATCCGCGCTGGACGCCCCGGCACCCTGCGCCCCACTCATAAGTGGCTGGAGCCTTCACGTATGCCCTTTCCGACCGATGACCGTGCCTGGAACGATACCCTGCTGTATCTCCTGGAGCGCCGGCGGCCGGGTGAACGCACGCTGGCACCCGATGAATTCGCCGACGAACTGCCTTTCGTCCGCCCCTACAGCCAGCAGAACAGCGGCGAGGAGCCGGCCTATGCCTGGGTGGTGATCCACAAGGGCATGGTCGGGAAGCTGGACACCGAATTCATGCGGGACCTGACCTCCTGGTCGGTACCGGTCTTCGCCAACGATGTTTTCGTGGTCTTCGCGCGCGAGCCCGGCTTCGCGATGAGCGACGTGAGCGATTCGAACCACGCCAAGGCGCTGCTGAACGTGCTGCCGAAGCGCGAGGCCGCCGCGGCACCGGCCGAGCCGGAGCCGGAGCCGGAGCCAGAGGCCCCCGCGCCCGCGCCCGTGGTGGAGCCTGTGCAGCCCGAGCCGCCCCGGGCCGAGCCTGAACTGCCGCCGGTCTCCGCGCCCGCGCAGCCGGCCCCGAAACCCGCCGTCGCCGGCAGCGTGCTGGAGCGGCTGCGCCAGCAGGAAGTGCTGCGGCTGCTGCGGGACATGGTGGCGGATGTGCCCGGCCAGCGGGTGCTGGACCTCGGCTGCGGCACCGGCCGCTTCATCGGGGCCTTCAGTGAATCCAAGGTGCTCGGCGTCGATGCGGCCGCGGACAAGGTGGAACAGGCCCAGGCGGCCCATGCCGGCCTGCCGAATTTCCGCTTCACGGTGGCGGACCCGGCCAGCCTGGCGCTCTCCGAGCCCGCCTTCGATGCCGTGCTGCTGGTGGATGCCCTACCGCAGGGCGCGGATGCCGCCGCCGGCCTGCTGGCACGCGCCGCCGCGCATCTGCGCCCCGGTGGCCTGCTGTTCCTGAGCCTGGACAACCGCGAGGCGCTGCACCGGCGCATCGCCCGGCTCTCCGGCACGGCGGCGGAGGCCGGCTTCACTTTGGCCGAGGCGATGGGAATGCTGCGCGCCGCCGGCTTCCAGCCGCTGCGGGCTGATGGCGTGCTGCTGCCGGTGGCGGGCGATGTCCAGGACGAGGGCATCCTGGACAGCCTGCGGGAGTTGGGGCGCCTCGTCGGCCCCGCCCATGCCGAAGCCATGGTGCTGCTGGCACGGCGGGACTGAGGCGCCTGGCGTGGCCCCTAGCCGGGGCCGCGCCGGTCGCCCGGCGGGCCACCCGGCCCGCCATGCCCACCCGGCCCACCATGCGGCGGGCCGCCGGGACCACCCGGGCCACCGGGCCCGCCGTGCGGCGGACCGCCAGGGCCGCCGCCCGGACCACGATCCGGCCGGAAGCCGGGGCCAGGACCGCCCGGCCCGCCATTCGGCCGCGGCCCATCCCAGCCAGGACGATGGTCGGGGCCGCGCCAGTCAGGCCCCCGCCCCTCATGCCGCCAGCCAGGACCGGGCCCGCCCGGCGGCGGGCCGTAGGCGCGGCGCGGCGGAGGCGGGGGCGGCAAACGCTCCCACCGGCCGCGCTCACGATACCAGGGCCGGTTGCGGTAGTAGGAATCCCAGTAGTTGCCGAAGGTGAAGCCGATGATCGGCAGGCCGATGGCCGGGCCGACGCTCACGAGAGGCTCCCGCCTCTCGTAATAGGGCGCCTGCAGATAGCTGCCGGCCACCCAGCCACGGTCGTTGCCGATGGCGACATCGCACCAGACATAGCCATCCAGGCAGCCCAGCACCTCCACCTGCACGCCCGGCTCCAGCTGGGCGACCACGGGATACTCGGTGCCGGGGCCCGCCCGCATGTTCAGGCCGGAGGTCACAAAGGCGGGCGCCGCCCACGCCATGGCCGGCGCCAGCAAGACAGCCGAAAGGGCCAGCCCGGCCAACAGGCCGCGCGATGCTCCAGAACGGTTCGGCATGGCGATCCTCCTTATTCCAGGCCCTGTTAACGCCAGGAATGGAGCGTCTTTGCGGCGAGGAACGGGCCGAAAAACGCCATCGCCCGGCCAACCTCGCGGCTGGCCGGGCGATGAGAACCGGGACCGGTCGGCTGGCGCCTTACTTGGGCGCCAGCACCATGATCATCTGGCGGTTTTCCAGGCGCGGCATCTGCTCGACCTTGGCCAGCTCGGCCAGCTCGGTCCGGACGCGCTCCAGCACCTTGGCGCCGAGATCCTGGTGGGCCATCTCGCGGCCACGGAAGCGCAGGGTGACCTTCACCTTGTCGCCTTCCTCCAGGAAGCCCTTGGCCGCGCGCATCTTCACGTCGTAGTCGTGGTCATCAATGTTCGGGCGAACCTTGATTTCCTTGATCTCGACGATCTTCTGCTTCTTGCGGGCCTCGTTGGCCTTCTTCTGCTGCTCGTACTTGTACTTGCCGTAGTCGGTGATCTTGCAGACCGGCGGGACGGCGTTCGGGCTGATCTCGAGCAGGTCCATGCCGGCGTCATAGGCGCGCAGCAGGGCCTCACGGGCGCTCATCACGCCGATCATTTCGCCTTCCTCGTCGATCAGGCGCACCTGAGGGACGCGGATGTCTTCATTCACCCGCGGTCCGTCGCGGGGGGGAAGCTGGTTCGGTAGAGGGCCTCGGGCCAGAGTCGGCTCCTGTCACTGTGGGAACGAATTTTGGGGCATAGTTATGGTGCAGTCCTCAGGGAACTGCAACCTCAACCGGCCTTAGATCGGGTGCGGCGGCTTCCGCCGCAAGGGCTTCGACCGCTTCGGCCAGCGTCATCGTGACCTGCTCGCGGCCCGGCAGGCGGCGCAGCACCACCTTGCCTTCCTCGGCCTCCCGCCGGCCGATCACGGCCAGCACGGGCACCCGCTGCTCGATATGGTCGACCACCTTGCGGTTGATCTTCTCGTTGCGCAGATCCAGCTCGACCGAGAGCCCGGCCTTGCGGAAGGCAGCGGCCACGTCCCTGGCGAAGGGCGCGGCCTCGTCGACGATGGTCGCCACCGCCACCTGCACCGGGGCCAGCCAGAGCGGGAAGCGCCCGGCATGTTCCTCGATCAGGATGCCCAGGAAGCGCTCGAAGCTGCCCAGGATGGCGCGGTGGAGCATCACGGGGCGGTGGCGGTTGCCGTCCTCGCCCACATAGACGGCGTCCAGGCGCTCCGGCAGCACGAAGTCCACCTGCAGGGTGCCGCACTGCCAGTCGCGGCCGATGGCGTCCCGCAGCACGAATTCCAGCTTGGGGCCGTAGAAGGCGCCCTCGCCCGGGTTCAGCTCGTATTCCACGCCGGCGATGCGGCAGGCTTCCTTCAGCGCGCCCTCGGAGCGGTCCCAGGTTGCGTCGTCGCCCGCCCGCTTCTCGGGACGGTCGGAGAACTTCACGCGGAAGTCGCTGAAGCCGAAATCCTTGTAGATCCGCGACAGCAGCGCCACGAACTCGACCGTCTCGGCCGCGATCTGCTCCTCGGTGCAGAAGATATGCGCGTCGTCCTGCGTGAAAGCGCGGACGCGCATGATGCCGTGCAGGGCGCCGGAGGGCTCGTAGCGGTGGCAAGCGCCGAACTCCGCCATCCGCATCGGCAGCTCCCGGTAGGAGCGCAGGCCATGATTAAAAATCTGCACATGGCAGGGGCAGTTCATGGGCTTCAGCGCCAGGATGCGGTCCTTCTCCGACTCGTCATCGACGGTCGCGAGGAACATGTTCTCCCGGTACTTCTCCCAATGGCCGGAGGCTTCCCACAGCTTGCGGTCCAGCAGCTGCGGGGTCTTCACCTCCTGGTAGCCACCGGCATCCAGGCGGCGGCGCATATAGTCCTGCACCGTGGTGTAGAGGCGCCAGCCCTTGGGGTGCCAGAAGATGGAGCCCGCCGCTTCCTCCTGCAGGTGGAAGAGGCCCATCTCCTTGCCGATGCGGCGGTGGTCGCGGCGCTCGGCCTCCTCCAGCTGGTGGAGATAGGCGTCCAGCTCCTTCTGGTCCCGCCAGGCGGTGCCGTAGATGCGGCTCAGCATGGCGTTGCGGTGGTCGCCGCGCCAATAGGCGCCCGCCACCTTCATCAGCTTGAAGGCGCCGCCGATATCACCGGTGGAGCGCATATGCGGGCCACGGCAAAGGTCCAGCCACTCGCCCTGGCGGTAGATCGAGATGGTCTCACTTTCCGGCAGGTCGCGGATCAGCTCGGCCTTGTAGCGCTCGCCCTTGTTCTCGAAGAAGGCGATGGCCTGCTCGCGCGGCCATTCCTCCCGCAGGAAGCTCGCGTTCCGCGAGACGATCTCGCGCATCTTCGCCTCGATCTTCGGCAGGTCGTCCGGGGTGAAGGGCTCGTTGCGCGCGAAGTCGTAATAGAAGCCGTTCTCGATGGACGGGCCGATCGTCACCTGGGTGCCGGGGAACAGCTCCTGCACCGCCTCCGCCAGCACATGGGCGGCGTCGTGCCGGATCATCTCCAGCGCCTCGGCATCCTTGCGGGTGATGAAGCGGACCTGGGCGTCGCCCTCGATATTGGCCGAGAGGTCGCGCAGCTTGCCGTCCACCTGCATGGCCAGCGCGGCCTTGGCGAGGCCGGGGCCGATGCTGGCGGCCACGGTCGTGCCCGTCACAGCCCCGTCGAACTGGCGGACGGACTGGTCAGGCAGCGTGATCGCAGGCATCGGTATGCACTTCCGTTTCAACGGAGGGATGGGGGCGCGGACCATGCGGGCCACGGCCCGCGCCGTCAACGCATAAAGGGTGATGGAAGCCTTGACGCAGCCGGGTGGCAGTGCCCCCCGGCCGCTTCGGGCCTCAGGCCACCAGGGCCAGCGGGGCCGGCATCTGGCTGCGCACCAGCTCGGCGAAGACGCCGCCGCGGCGGACCAGGCTGTCGAAATCGCCACGCTCGACCACCTTGCCGGCTTCGAAGACCAGGATCTCGTCGGCCTCGCGGATGGTGGAAAGCCGGTGGGCGATGATGAAGGTGGTCCGCCCCGCCATCAGGGCCTTCAGCGCCTTCTGCACCCGCGCCTCGGTGGCGGCGTCCAGCGCGCTGGTGGCCTCGTCCAGGATCAGGATGGGCGGGTTCTTCAGCAGCGCGCGGGCGATCGCCAGCCGCTGCTTCTGCCCGCCCGAGAGCGCCACGCCGCGCTCGCCCACCGGGGTGTCGTAGCCCTTGGGCTGGCGCAGGATGAAGTCATGCGCCTCGGCCATGCGGCAGGCCTGCTCGATTTCCTCCTGCGTCGCGTCGGGGCGGCCGACCAGCAGGTTCTCCCGGATGGTGCGGTTGAACAGCAGGTTGTCCTGGAACACCACGCCGATGTTCTGCCGCAGGCTGTCCAGCGTCATGTCCCGCAGGTCCACGCCATCGATGCTGATGCGCCCCGTGGTCGGGTCCCACAGCCGCTGCAGCAGCGCCATGGCCGTGCTCTTGCCCGCGCCGGTATGGCCCACCAGGGCGATGCTGCGCCCCGCCTCGGCCTTGAAGCTGACGGCGGAGATGGTGGCGCGGGTATTGGGATAGGCGAAGCCCACATCCTGGAACTCCACCTCGCCCCGCACCCGGCCCATGGCGATGGCATGGGGGCGGTCCGGCACGCTGCTTTCGGTGTCGATCACCGCGAACATCTCCTCCAGCGCCGGCTTCTGCAGCACCAGCCGCGCCACGAAGCCGACCAGCCCTTCCAGCCGGCCGATCAGCAGCAGGGCGAAGCCCATGAAGGAGACGATCTCACCCACGCTGGCCAGCCCCTGGCCGTTCAGCCAGGCGCCCATCGCGAAGATGGCCATGACGCAGAGCGTGCTGGCCGAGCGCGTCATGACGGACATCACCGCCCACCAGTTCAGCACCGGCATCTGACGCTCCAGCACCTCCTGCGCGATGCTGCCGAAGAGCTTCGCTTCCGCCTGCAGGCGGGCGAAGGACTGCACCACCAGGATATTGGAGAGCGCGTCCTGCGCATTGCCGGCCAGTTTGGAATGCAGCGCCTCCACCTCCGCCTGCCGCTCATGCGTGCGGGAGATGACAAAGGCGGCGACGGCGCAGAACAGCACCACCAGCGCCACCAGCAGCAGGCCCAGGCGCCAGTTCAGCACCAGGCTCAGCGGCAGCAGGATGCCGGCGGCCAGCGCCGTGATCAGGTGGTCCCGGAAAAAGGAGAGCCAGAGGCCGAAGAGATTGTCGGCCCCCACCAGCATCACCTTCATCAGGCGGCCGGACTGGGTATCGCCATGGAAGGCCGGCGGCATGGCCAGCACATGCTGGTAGTAGCGGTGCATCACCGCCATCCGGTTGCGGTTGGCCATGCGGTCGGCCTGCAGCGCGATGGCGGCGCTGCAGCCGATGCCGGCCAGGCCCACGCCGCCCCAGAAGAGCAGCACGCCCATTGTCGACCTGTCCGAGTGGGAGAGCAGGTCGATCACCCGGCCGAAGAGCACTGGCTCCAGGAACTGAAGGGCCGCACCGACCAGGGCGACCAATGCCAGGCTCGATGCCACGGCGCGGTCGGGCTTGAGCATCCCGAGCACGCGCGCATAGACCTTGAAGAAACCCATGATTGCTTCCGTGATCCCCGGCGACCGGCAGCGGCCCAAAAAAACCCGCCATGCGTCGCGACCCTTGCAAGAGACCACAACGATGCGGCAGGAACAGGGCAACCGGATCGCAAGACGAAGGCAAAACAGACCTTCGGGGTTTCCGACGTCCAAGGAGATATTCATGCTGAAGCTGCACCGCCGCGCCTTCCTCGGCGCCGCCGGCCTCCTCCCCCTTGCCACCCTTCCGGGCCTGGCGCAGGCCCAGGGCCAGTGGCCGACCCGCCCTGTCCGGTTCGTCGTGCCCTTCGCCCCGGCCGGCACCACCGACATCGCCGCGCGCATCCTGGCGGAGCAGCTGCAGCACCGGCTGGGCCAGCCCTTCCCCATCGAGAACCGCGCCGGTGCCGGCGGCAATATCGGCAGCGACGTGGTCGCAAAGGCCGAGGCGGATGGCTACAGCATCCTGATGCAGACGGTCTCCTCCGGCGCCATCAACTACGCGCTCTATGCCGGGCAGATCGGCTACAAGCCCTCCGACCTCGCCAATGTCGGGCTGCTCATCAAGGTTCCCAACGTCATCTTCGTGAACCCGAACCTGCCGGTGAAGAACCTGCGGGAGCTGGTGGCCCTGGCCAAGTCCAAGCCCGGCCAGCTCAACCACGGCTCCTCCGGCGCCGGCACCTCGCTGCACATGGCGGGGGAGCTGCTGAAGCTGGAAGCGGGCATCGACATGACCCACGTGCCCTACAAGGGCGCCGGGCCGATGCTGGCGGAGGTGATGGCCGGGCGCATCGAGGTGGCCGTGGACAACCTGCCTTCCGCCATCGGCCATATCCGCGACGGCCGGCTGAAGGCGCTGGCGGTGACCACCGCGGTGCGCAGCGCCGCCCTGCCGGACGTGCCCACCACGGCCGAGGAAGGGCTGCCGGGCGTCGAGGCCACCGGCTGGTTCGGCGTGCAGGCGCCGAAGAAGACGCCCAAGCCCATCGTGGACAAGCTGGGCGCCACCATCAACGCGGTGGTGCAGGACAAGGAGGTCTGGGCGAGGCTGGCCGATCTCGGCGGCATGAAGCCGGACCTGACGCCCGATGGCGGCACCAGCCCCGAGGCCTTTGAGGCCTTCGTGGATGCCGAGGTCAAGAAGTGGGCCGAGGTGGTGCGCCGCTCCGGCGCCAAGGTCGACGGCTGACACCCGTCACCGCCGGGGAGGAGACGCCTCCTCTCCGGCCCTCTTCAACAAGGGTTTGATGAGCGGCCCTTAAACCGGGCTGGTGGGTCCGCGTTGAGTTCCTCGCGACATAACACCGAGGAGCCCGCCATGCGTCAGGCCATTTGTGTAGCTCTACTGAGCATTGGTATCGCCGGCGGAGCCATGGCCCAGGGCACTACGCCCGGTGCCGGCACACCGGGCACCGCGCCCGGCAGCACCACGACCACGATCACCACGACCACACCGGGCGGCAAGTTCGCCACGGTGAAGCCAACGGACGTGATGGCCGAGGAATATGATGACATCCAGCTGATCAACAAGCAGGGACAGACGATCGGTGAGATCGAGGACCTGGTGATCGACAACGGCAAGACGGTGACCGGCATCGTCGTCAGCGTCGGCGGCTTTCTCGGCATGGGAGAGCGCCACGTTGTCCTGAACCCCTCAGCGGTGACCATCCAGCGGGATGGCAGCAACCTGAAGGGCACGGTCGATATGACCCAGGACGAGCTGAAGAATGCGCCGGCCTACAGCTACAAGAGCAGCAGCAAATAAAGCTGGAAGACGACGCCGGCCGGCATGCAGGGCCAAGGGCCTGCTTTGCCGGCCGGGCCTCTGGGCGCGGCCGGCGTCATCGCCTCAGCTGCGCCAGTCGATCTTGTCACCCTCGATCAGGCGGAGCGCGGTGGGCCAGGACCATTCGAAATGGGCCAGCTTGGCCTCGTTCTCTTCCGGCGTGTTGCCGTTGAACTGGGCGGCGGTCTTCAGCCGCACGTCCTCGGGCGGCAGCACCAGCTCGGCGCCGCCGGCCAGGGCGGCCACCTGCGCCTGGCAGGCGCGCTCCAGATAATAGATCATGTTGAAGGCCTCGGGGATGGTGCGCCCCGTGACCAACAGGCCGTGGTTGCGCAGGATCATCGCCTTGTGGCTGCCGATATCCGCCACCAGCCGCTCCCGCTCATCGAGGTCGAGCGCGATGCCCTCGTAGCCGTGGTAAGCGAGGTGGCCGTAGAACTTCAGCGCGTGCTGGCTGATCGGCAGCAGCCCGTGCTTCTGGGCGGAGACGGCGATGCCGGCGGCGGTATGGGTATGCACCACGCAGAAGGCATCCTCCCGCGCCATGTGCAGGGCGGAATGGATCGTGAAGCCGGCGGCATTGACCGGCTTCGATTCCGGCTCGTCCTCCACCACATTGCCGTTGAGGTCGATCTTCACGAGATCGGAGGCCCGCATCTCGTGGAAGAGCACGCCATACTTGTTGATCAGGAAGTGGTGCTCGGGCCCTGGCACGCGGGCGCTGATATGCGTGTAGATGAAGTCCGTCATCTTGTGGTGCGCAACGAGCCGGTAGAGCGCGGCGAGGTCGCAGCGGATGCGCCACTCCTCCTCGGAGCAGTTGATCCGGGCGGGCGGGGTGGCGATATTCATCGGGCTGATCCTCATCTTCGCGGCCGCGGAATGACAGACCCCCCACCGCCCGGCGTCAATCGGAAAAGCGCGAGGCGCGGGCGGGATCAATGCCCGCGGAAGAAGGCCAGGATCTCGCGGTCCGGGATCGGCGCTTCCCGCTTGCGGCCCAGGAAGTAGCAGGCGCAGGCAGCGTTATAGGAGGCTTCGGTGCGCGAGAGCAGCGGGTCAAGGTAGCGCATCGGCCAGGTCAGCAGCAGCGCCATCAGCCGCAGCACAGAGCGCGGGCGGTGCCGGTCCGTGATGCCGGTGAAGAGGTTGCGCAGCAGATGAATGGCGGAATAGCCAGGGCCGCCCATCATGCCGCTGCCCAGGTCGTCGAACTGCCGGAACAGCCGGCGGTGCCCGAGATAGGTGAAGCGGGTGAAGTCATGGGCGCCCATGTGCACCGGCTGCAGGAAGGGGGTCACGGCATAGACGAAGCCACCCGGCTTCAGCACGCGGATGATCTCGGCCACCACCCGCTGCGGGTCGCAGACATGCTCCAGCACCGCCTCGGCGAAGACGGCGTCGTAGGAGGCATCCTCGAAAGGCAGGTCATGGGCGTCGCAGATGCAGGCGATGTTCCGCGCCATGGCCACGTCGGTATAGGTGACGCGCCCGGGCAGCTCCCGCTCGCCGGAGCCGATCACCAGCACCTCGGCCTCCGGCCGCTCCGCCAGGATGATGTCCATGGGGTCGAAGGCGCTGCCGCCCGGCACCGGGGCTTCGGACAGGCCCTGCGCGAAATGGCGGTAGAGGCGGCGAAGGCCGCCGGTGCGGTCCGCCGAGCCGTCATAGCCGCTGGCGCCTTCATAGCCCTGGCCTTCCAGGTAATCGGCCGTGCGGAAGACGCTGTTGGCCTCGTTCAGCAGCACGGGCACGCCACCGACCGCTGGATAACGCCGGCTGCAGCCGGGGCATCCACGCTCCAGGCCGGCATCGGCCAGCGGGGCGTGACATACCGGGCAGGCGAGATGCGGCATGCCGGAAACCTCCAAGAGAGGCTCCTGCTCATCGCGCCCCACCCGGCCCGCGTCAATATCGTTGCGACGCCATCACGGAATGGGGATGGCGCCGCGCGGTTTCAGGCGGCGTCCTCCTCCACCGGCACGGCGGCGTGGGCGGACCAGCCCAGGCGCACCGGCAGGCCCTCGGCCGGGGCGAAGGGCGCGTTCCAGGCCGACAGGTTGACGCGCAGCGGGCCGAGATCGGCCGTCGCCACCACCAGCGCGAAGCCGGAGCCGAGATAGGACCAGCTTTCCACCGTGCCGGGGACTATGTTGTCCGCCGCCTCCCCTTCCGCCAGCAGCGCCACCTTCTCCGGCCGCAGGGACAGCAGCACGCGGGTGCCGGCGGCGGGCCGCGCGGCGGCGGCCACCTTCAGCGGCGTGGTGCCGGCGCGGATGGTGAAGCCCTCCGGCGCGCCGCCTTCCGCCGTGCCGGCCAGGAAGTTGGATTTGCCGAGGAAATCCGCCACGAAGCGGGTGCGCGGCGCCTCGTAGAGCTGCGCCGGGCTGCCCTGTTGCACCAGCCTGCCATGGTTCAGGATGGCGATGCGGTCGGAGAGGCTCAGGGCCTCCTCTTGGTCATGCGTCACATTGACGAAGGTGCGGCCGACGCGGCGGTGCAGCGCCTTCAGCTCCTCCTGCAATTCCGCCCGCAGCTTCTTGTCGAGCGCGGAAAGCGGCTCGTCCAGCAGCAGCAGGGCCGGGTCGAAGACCAGGGCGCGGGCCAGCGCCACGCGCTGCTGCTGCCCGCCGGAAAGCTGGCTGGGCTTGCGCTCGGCGAAGCGGGTCAGTTGCACCAGGTCCAGCGCCGCCGCCACGCGGCTGGCCTGCTCCGGCTTCGAAACCTGCCGGACGCGTAGCGGAAAGGCGACATTCTCCGCCACCGTCAGGTGCGGAAACAGCGCATAGCCCTGGAAGACCATGCCGAAGTCGCGCTTCTCCGGCGGCAGGGCGGTGATGTCGCGGCCATCCAGCAGCACCTGCCCGGCGCTGGGCTGCACAAAGCCGGCGACCGTCATCAGCAGCGTCGTCTTGCCGGAGCCGGAAGGGCCGAGCAGGGTCAGGAACTCGCCCTTCCCCACCTCGATCGTCACGTCCTCGACCGCCGTGAAGCTGCCGTAGTGCTTGATGATGCCGCGCAGCCCCAGCGCGTGGCCGGAAGCCGCGGTGGGCACCGCCACCGCGGCGCCAGCACGCGCGGGCGCCGCGGCGCTCATGCGCGGTAGTCCGGCTGCTCGCGGTCCATCTTGCGCTTCAGGGCCTGCCAGGGCAGCCAGCCCTTGGTGGGGCTGTCCTTGGCCTGCTGCCGCACCCGCGCCACCATCTCGGCCGGCGGCAGGGCCAGCGGCGCGCCGGTGGACTGCGCCGCGACCTGGATGCGGCAGGACATCTCCAGGTAATACATCCAGTAGAAGGCCTCGGCCACGGTGCGCCCGGTGGTCAGCAGCCCGTGGTTGCGCAGGATCAGGCAGGGCTTGTCGCCCATGTCGCGCACCAGCCGCTCGCGCTCATCCAGGTTGTCGTCGGCCGCGATGCCTTCGTATTCATGGATGGCGACGCGGTCGGTCAGCTCCATGTTCATCTGGTTCAGCGGCAGCAGCCCGCATTGCGTCGCCGCCACGGTCATGCCGGCCAGGGTATGGGTATGCATCACGCATTGCGCCCGCTCGCTGCCCAGGTGCAGGGCGGAATGGATCACGAAGCCCGCCGGGTTCACCGGCCAGGAGGTTTCCTGCGCCGGCTGCCCCTCGGCATCCACCAGCACCAGGGAGGAGGCGGTGATCTCCTCGAACATCAGCCCGTAGGGATTGACCAGGAAGCGGTGCCCTTCCCCCGGCACGCGCACGGAGAGGTGGGTATAGACCAGGTCCGTCATGCCGAAATGGGCGAAGAGGCGGTAGGCGCAGGCCAGGTCCTCGCGCAGCTCCCGTTCGGTGGGGACGCGGGTGGGGTCGGGGCGCACAGGCGGGGCGGGTGGCGGGTTCAGCATGATCAGTAGCCCCTTTCCGGGTCGTAAACATTGGGCAGCGGCAGCCCGGCTTCCTGGGCCGCGATGGCCTGCGCGACATAGGCCGCCCGGTCCTGCCGCGTCGCCTGGGAGGCGACATGCGGCGTCACCGTTACCTTGGGATGCACCCAGAGCGGGTTGTCCGGCGGCAGCGGCTCGGTGGCGAAGACATCCATCACGGCGCCGGAGAGATGGCCGGAATCCAGCGCCGCGACCAGATCCGGCTCCACCACATGCTGGCCGCGCCCGGCGGAAACCAGCCCGGCGCCCATGGGCAGCCGTGCCAGCAGGGCGGCGTCGACCAGCCCGGTCGTCTCGGGGGTCGAGGGCAGCAGGGAGACCAGGATATCCGTGCCGGCGAGAAATTCCGGCAATTCCTCGGCCCCGGCGAAGCTCCGCACGCCAGGGATGTCCTTGCGGCCGCGGGACCAGCCCCGCACGGTGAAATTCAGCCCCTGCAGCATCCGCGCGGCGGCCTGCCCCAGATTGCCCAGCCCCATGATGCCGATGGTGCGCTGGCGGGCCGAGAAGGGCGATTCCCTGTTGGCCCAGCACCGCTCCGCCTGCGCCAGGGCGAAGACGCGGGTCTCGCGCAGCAGCGTCAGGCAGGCCCAGGCGATGTATTCGCCCATGCGCTGCGCCGTTTCCTCGCCGCCCATGCGGATCAGCGGCAGGTGGCGCGGCCAGTCCGGCAGGCAGGTGATGTGGTCCACCCCGGCGGCGGAGGAAAACACCGCCCGCAGCCCGGTCATGGCGGGGAAGCGGCCTGGCTCGGGCTCCCAGACCATGACGTAACGCACATCGGCGGGATCGACGGAGGGGTCGGTCCAGGAGCGGACCTCAAGACGAGGGTCGGCCTTGCGGAAGCAGGTCTGCCACTCGGCGACCGCCTTCTCGCCGCCAGACTTCACCAGGAGCAACACTTGGGCGCGGCTTCCTTAACATCGCGGCCCCCGCGACAGGCGGGGCCGGGCGCGCAGACTGCCCAGGAGAGCCCGGCGGGTAAAGGTCCGGGAAGATGACAAGAGGCCCGTTCCAGACGCATTCGCGGGGCTGGATGGCGGCTGCGCGTTCATTCTGCGCAAGCCGGCGGCAACCGACCGCCTTCAGCGCCACAGGAGGGCGCGAGGCCGCCCCCCTTCCGGAAGCAGGTCCGCATGAGTATTCCCTCCCCCCGCATGCGTGCGGTTACATGGCGGCGCTTGGTTGTGGGCGCGACCAAGCGCCGCGCCGCCAGGGACAGCCCGCTCAGGCACAATGCGGCGCTGAAGGCCGCAGGCGCCGAAAATCTTGATCTCCTCCCGGATGGCCTGAACTTCCCAAGGAGGCTCCTTATGATGTCACGCTCCGGCTCGGGCCACCGGCCACGGGGCGGCTCGTGGTTGCCGCCCTAGGCAGGCCAGGGGACAGTGGGTTAAGAGCGAATCATGGGAAGTTCCACGACCGGGAGAGAGGCACTGGCATTGCCGACCGGGCCAGAGCTGCTGGGGGCTTCCTCCTCTTGAGCAGCCCCTCCTGTTTCCTGACCATCCTCGGACAAGACATCCAATGACCCTGATCTCCTTCGCGCAGAATGGTGAGGATATCGTTCTCTGGCGGGCGCTGGGTCATGTGGAGAACGGGTTCTACATCGACGTCGGCGCCTGCGACCCCAGCGACCTTTCCGTCACCCGCCTCTTCTATGACCGCGGCTGGAGCGGCATCAATGTCGAGCCTGCCAAGGAATTCTACGACCGTTGCGTGGCGGAACGGCCGCGTGACCTGAACCTGAACGTGGCTGTTGCGGCGCATGCCGGCATCATGCGGTTCATGAATATCCCCAGCACCGGCCTTTCCACCACACTAGAGGATGTGGCGGCCAAGGCGTCCGAGCGCGGCTGGGGCGTGGAGACCCGGACCGTACCGGCCCTGACGCTGGCTGACATCTGCGAGAGCACCAAGGTCGAGGAGATCCATTTCCTCAAGATTGATGTCGAGGGGGGTGAGCGAGCCGTACTGGAAGGCGCGGATTTCCAGCGCTTCCGCCCCTGGGTCATGGTGATCGAGGCCACGCAGCCCTTGAGTACCGAGCGGAACGACCATCTCTGGCGCGACCTGGTGCTGAATGCCGGCTATGAGCAGGCCTTCTTTGATGGCGTGAACCTGTACTTCGTCGCGGCGGAGCGGCGCGAGTTGATCGAGAAGCTGGCCATTCCGCCGAATGCCCTGGACGACTTCAAGCCCATTGCCCAGCACCGGGCCGAAACGGAGGCTACCGAACGGGCCGCCGCGCTGGAACAATTGACGGCGCGCCTGGCTGCGGAGGAGCAGATGACTGCGGCGCTGCGGAGCGAGTTGGACGAGGCGAACAACTCTGCCCGGCAGGCTGCGGCGGCCGCGAAGGCGCAGTTGGACGTGGCGCAGCGCGCCCTAGCCAATGCCGAAAGGCAGATCGTCCAGCAGGAGGGCCTGCTTCGTGACCGCCGGGCGCAGATCCAGCGGCAGACCAAGATGCTGGAACAGATCCAACACGTCGTGGCGCAGGAGATAGGGTCGGGCCACCTGCCCTCTAGCGATCTTCCCGGGGCACTGCGCTCCCACCTGGCCGAGAAGAACTATCAGCTGTCGCTGCTGCGCAGCCAGCACAGCGACGTGGTGCAGCATCGGGACAGCCTGCTTGCCAGCACGTCCTGGCGGGTGACCAGCCCGCTTCGCAAAACTCGCACCGCCATGCATGTGCTGAGGAGCGAGCCCCGGCACTTCCTGCCGCTCCTGGTCAAGAATTTGCGCCGAGAGCAAATTAGGACGCTTCTGCCGGGCCTAATGCTCAATCCGTCAGGACCTCAGGAGGCGAATTCCATGTCGCTGCCTGCCAATTACGGCGAGTTGTCACACCGCGACAAGCTGGTGGTGCTGCTGCGCACGGATACCATGCGCCAGCGGAAATTGATCAGCGGCACCTGAATTTCAAGAACACCGATCCTGCCTTCACAGACATCGATCCCGAGGAACAACGACGCTATGCGGATTGCGATTGATATGCAGGGGGCGCTGACAGTCGGCTCCCGGCCTCGGGGGATCGGTCGCTACACCACTCAGCTTGTCAATGCGATGGTGGACCTGCGCGGTGACCGTGACCTGCGCCTCCTCCTGAATTCCAACCACGCCGCTGCGGCCCAGGAAGTGGCCGAGGAATACGGCAAGAGCCTGCCAAAAGGCGCCGTATCCCACTACCAAGTGCCGCGCACGGAAAGCTACGACCAGCCGCCGAGCGCCCCGAAGCGCAAACTCGGCGACGCCATCGTGCGCTGCCATGTGGCTGGCCTGACGCCGGACGTCCTGCTGGCCACCAGCCTGTTCGAGCTGGGGCCGGGTGACTTCAGCCCTGCGGATCTGTCTTCCTACCCGGCACGGCTGACCTGCGCCGTCGTGTACGACCTGATCCCGCTGGTCTTCCCAGACCTTTATCTGAGCTCGCCCCTCACCTCAGGCACCTATCGCGCCACGGCCGCCTCCCTGAGCAAGGTGGACCTGCTGTTAGCGATCTCAGAATCCGCCCGGCAGGATGCGATCCGGCTGCTCGGTGTCGATCCGGACAGGATCGTAAATATCTCGGGCGCCGCGGATGACCGCTTCCGCCCTTTGCAGATCACGGATGCGAGGCGGAACGCGCTGCAGCAGCAGGCCGGCGTAACACGACCCTTCATCATGTACGTAAGCGGCGCGGATCAGCGGAAGAACCTCAAGGGCGCGGTAACTCTCTTCGCATCCTTGCCGACCGAGTTGCGGCGGTCATATCAGCTCCTGCTCGTGACGATGCTGTCGGCGGAAGACATCGCCGAGTTCAAGGCCTATGCGGCGTCTTTAGGCGTTGAGCCGGATGGAATTGTCATCGTCGGCGGCATCAATGATGATCTGCTGGTCGAGCTGCTCAATACCTGCACCCTGTTCATCTTCCCGTCCCTCTACGAAGGGTTCGGGCTTCCAATCCTGGAAGCCATGCAATGCGGCACCCCCGTTCTGGCGGCGGATAACTCCAGCGTCCCGGAAATTGTTGACCGCGAGGATCTGAGGTTCGATCCCAACAACATCGAAGCGGCAGCAGTGAAGCTCGAACGCCTGCTGCGGGACGAGGCACTACGCCGTGACGTATCGGCCTGGGGCATCGAGCGGGCGAAACAGTTCACCTGGCAGAATTCCGCCCGGCGGGCACTGGACGCCATCGACGAGCACCTGGCGCGGCATAACGCGCCGCATATCCTGCCGTGCCAGATGCTGGACCTGGATGCCGCCCGCGTGGAACTTGCCGAGATATTGGCGACCGAACCGGAAATGGATGACCAGATCGGCGATGTCGTGGATAACCTGCTGTTCAGCGTGCCACAATTCCAGGAAGCAGCCAGCCGACGCCTGCTGATTGACACCACCATCACGCAGCAGATCGACGCCTGGACCGGCATCCAGCGCGTGGTCCGCCAGGTGACAGCGGCGTTCTACGAGAAGCCGCCCAGCCCGGATATCGTTCCGGTCGCGGTGCGGCTGGAGCCGACCGCCATCCATTCGGTGCCTGACTTCACAGGCACGACGCTTGGGCGCCCTCCCGTCGGCCGGCCCTACCCCATCGAGCTGCGGGCGAGGGATGACTTGTTCATGCTCGACTCCAATTGGGAAGCCTATGTCCATTTCGAGCCCTTGTTCCAGGGCGTGGAGCGCAAGGGCGGGCGGATCATCACCTGTATCTATGACCTGATCCCGGAGCTTTATCCTCAGGTCTGCAGCGACGGGATGCCTGCCGCGCACACGCGTTGGCTGGAAGCAGCCGTGTGGCGGAGTCACGGGCTGATCTGCATATCCCGCGCGGTGGCGGATGAGCTGATCACCTATATCCAGTCGCGCCGACTGCCCCACCGCCCCGGGCTTCACATCGGCTGGTTCCACTGCGGCTCCGATATTCTACGCGGCAGCGCCAACCGAGCGCCGCAGGAGCCGGTGCTGCGCGCCTTCAACAGCCCGCATCCGGTCTTTGTCTCGGTTGGCACGATCGAACCGCGCAAGGATCAGGCGCTTGCCTTGAAGGCGTTTGAGCTTCTCTGGTCCCGCGGCGTTGATGTGTCGCTCTGCCTAATCGGCAAACATGGCTGGAAGGTTGAGGAATTCGCCGATCGGCTCCGCAGCCACAAGGAATTCGGCAAGCGCCTGCACTGGTTCTTCGACGCCAAGGATGTCGATGTGGTGCATGCCTACAACCACGCCGAGGCGGTGCTCTGCACCTCCATGGCCGAAGGCTTCGGCCTGCCGATCGCCGAAGCCGCGCGGATGGGCAAGCCGGTCATCTGCAGCGATATCCCAGTCTTCCGGGAAGTGGGCGGTAAGGGTGCGGTGTATTTTCCCGTGGGCGATGCGGCCGCCCTGGCCAGCACGGTGGAAGACTGGATGGCTGGCAAGCTCAAGGCCGACCCCGCCCTGGTGTCCCGCAACTCCTGGGCCGATGCGGCGAAACGCATCGGCCAGGTGCTCTATCACGGGGACTGGTACCAGATTCTGGACTGACGGGCAGGTGCCGGTGATTCCGTCGGCCTTCCGGCAGGACGGTTCACCGGCCTCGATGCTGTCCTGGGCGGTGGCTCAGGTCACCAGCGAATAGATCATCCGCACCGCCGTGATGGCCAGGAAGACCGCGAAGGCGCGCTTCAGCATCAGCGGCGGGATGGTGTGCGCCAGATGCACGCCCCAGGGCGTCGCCAGGATCGAGCTGGGCACAATCAGCGCGAAGCCGATCAGGTTCACATAGCCGATCGAGAAGGGTGGCAGGTCCGGCACGCCCCAGCCGCCATAGATGAAGCCCGCCGTCGCCGGGATGGAGATGATCAGCCCGAAGACGGAGGCCGTCGCCACCGCCGAGCGGATCGGCGTGCCGAACATGGACAGGATGGGCACGCCCACCGTGCCGCCGCCGATGCCCATCATGGCGGAGACCGCGCCAATGAAGCCGCCGATGCCCCAGAGCCCCGGCCCACGCGGCGTGACATCGCGGATTTTGAAGTCCACGCCCGTGAAGCCCATGTTCAGCGCCACCAGCAGCGCGATGACGGCGAAGACGGCCGAGAGCGCCGCGCCATGCAGCCAGATGGCGGCCACGGTGCCGAGTGCCACGCCGATGATCATGGAAGGCCAGATCGCCCGCAGCAGCGCACCGTCAATGGCGCCCTTGGCCTGATGCTTGCGGGCCGAGACGATGGAAGTCGGGATGATGGTGGCCAGGCTGGTGCCAACCGCCAGCTTCATCTGCACGGCCTCGGGAATGCCGAAGAGCGGCAGCACGTTGAACAGCACGGGCACGATGACGATGCCCCCGCCCACGCCCAGCAGCCCCGCGAGCGTGCCGGAGACGAGCCCGGTGAAGGCCATGGCGGCGGCGAGCGCCACCAGCCAGACAGGATCGGAGAGATGTTGCATACGGTGGGGTAGGCCTTGGCGAGACGGTTTCAGGAGTGCAACCTCGGCATCACACGACACCTCCGGTTCCGCAAGCCCGTGCCCATCATCACAGACCCGTGGTTCTACCTGCTGGCGGTGCCGGCGCTGCTGATCACCGGCATCAGCAAGGGTGGCTTCGCCTCGGGCGGCGGCAACCTCGCGGTGCCGGCCATGGCGCTGCTGGTGCCGGCGCCGCAGGCGGCCGCCATCACCCTGCCGGTGCTCTGCGCCATGGACCTCGCGGGGCTGCGCGCCTGGTGGGGGCGCTGGAGCGGGCGGGAGATGCGCGCCATCCTGCCCGGCGGGCTGCTGGGCATCCTGCTCGGCGCCTTCGCCTTCGGCTTCATGAGCAACAACAACATCAAGCTGATGGTGGGCGCCATCAGCCTGGCCTTCATCGCGCGCGGGCTCTGGGTGGCGCGGCACGGGCCGCCGGAGCCGGCGGCGCCCAATGCCGTCAAGGGGGGCTTCTGGGGCATGGTCTCGGGCTTCACTTCCACCCTGGCCCATGCCGGCGGGCCGCCGATGGCCATGTATCTCTACCCGCTGCGGCTGCCGCGGGCGCAGCTTTCGGCCACCACCGTGGTCTTCTTCGGGGTGGTCAACTACGTGAAGCTGGTGCCCTATGCGGCCCTGGGGCAATTGAGCGCCACCAACCTGCTCACCAGCCTGCTGCTGCTGCCGCTGGCACCGGTCGGCGTGCGGCTGGGCGTCTGGTTGCAGGGGCGCGTCAGCGACAAGGTATTCTATCGGGTGATCTATGTGCTTCTCGGCGTCACGGGCGCCAAGCTGGTGATGGAAGGGCTGGGGTGGTGAGTGACAAGATGCTGGGCGTCCTCGGTGGTATGGGGCCGCTGGCCAGCGCGCAGTTCATGCTGCGCCTGACGCTGCTGACCCCCGCCAAGCGCGACCAGGACCATATCCCCGCCGTGCTCTGGTCCGACCCCCGGGTGCCGGACCGCAGCGCCGCCCGCCTTTCGGGCGGTGAGGACCCGCTGCCCTGGCTGGCGCGCGGCGTGGCCGGGCTGAAGGCGGCGGGCGCGGGCGCCATCGCCATTCCCTGCAACACCGCCCATGGCTGGTACGACGAACTGCGCGCCGGCACCGACCTGCCTATCCTTCATATCGTGGACGCGGCGGCGGAAGACCTGGCGCGGCAGGGCATCCGCTCCGGCCGCATCGGTGTCATGGGCACGGCGGGCACGCTGGCCATGCGGCTCTACCAGCCGCGGCTGGAGGCGCTGGGCTATGAGGTCATCGTGCCGGAATCGGCCGAAATGGAGGCCCTGGTCACCCCCGGCATCGCGCTGGTGAAGTCCAACCAGGTGGCCGATGCCTATGCGCCGCTGGCCGAGGCCGCCGGCAACCTGCGCGCGCGCGGCGCCGCCGCCGTGGTGCTGGGCTGCACGGAGATCCCGCTGGGCATCCTGGCCGGGCCATACGCGGAGATCGGCGTCCCGCTGGTGGATACCATCGACGCCCTGGCGTTGGCCTCCATCCGCTGGGCGCGGGGGTAACGCGCCTTGCGCATCCCGGACCTCGACCTCGACCTGTTGCGCTGTTTTGTTCAAGTGGCGGAGCGGGGCGGGTTCACGCCGGGGGCGCTGGCGCTGGGGCTGACGCAATCGGCCGTCAGCCTGAAGGTGAAGCGGCTGGAGGATCTCGTCGGCCGCCGGGTCTTCGAGCGCACCAGCCGCTCCGTCGCCCTGACACGGGATGGCGAGACGCTGCTGGCCTATGCCCGCCGCATGCTCGCCCTGAACGACGAGGCGGTGCGCCGGCTGGTGGCGCCGCCCGTGACGGGCCGCCTGCGCCTGGGCGTGGCCGACCACTTCGTGCCCCGCAACCTGGCACCCATCCTGGCCCGCTTCGCGCGGGATTTCCCCGATGTGCGGCTGGAAGTGGAGGTCGGCCGCAGCCACGAGCTGCGCGCGGCGCAGGAGCGCGGCGCGCTGGACTTGGTGCTGGGCAAGCGCCGGGATGGCGAGACCACTGGCAGCATCCTCTGGACCGAGCCCATCGTCTGGGTCGCCGCCCCCGGCTGGGTGGCGCCGGAAGGCCGCCCCCTGCCGCTCGCCATGCTGCCCCAGGGCTGCATGTTCCGCGACCGCGCCCTGGCCGCCCTGGCGCGGGCGGGCATGGGCTTCGAGGTGGTCTATACCTCCGCCAGCCTGCTGGGCGTGGCGGCGGCGGCGCAGGCGGGCTTCGCGGCCACCGTCATGGGCCGTTCCGGCCTGCCGCCCGGGCTGCGGGAGACGGACGGGCTGCCGCCGCTGGGGGTGGCCGAGATGGCCGTCTTCGGCGATGCCGCCGGGCGGACACAGCTTGTTGCGCCGCTGGTGGCGCTGATCCGCGATAGCCTGGACCAGAACTGAGGAGGAACTTCAGGCATGGTCCTGCGGATGGCTTGGCTCGCCGGCACGGCGATGCTCGCCCTGGCGGCACCCGCTTTGGCCCAGAACCCGGCGCAGCGCCCCTGGGTCGGGCATTACCGCTATGAATGGGAAGGCGGCCGCACCGCCGGCGGCTCCGGCATGGCCGTCACCTACAACCTTCGCATCGGCAACGGCCCGGCCGACTGCGCCCTGGACATCACCGGCTTCCAGAGCGACGAGCACATCCTGTGCGAGGTCGCCACCAACGGCGAGAACCTCTGGGTCCGCTTCCGCTCCTATGCCGATGGCAAGCTGGCCAACAAATACGGCACCGCCGTCTACCGCCCGGGCCAGGACCTGTTCCGGCTGCGGCGCCAGGGCACGGCTGCCCCCGTGACGGAATGGCAGGCCCTGAACCCGGAGGAACGCCGGACGCCCCCGGCCCTGCGCTTCCGCAAGGCCTGATCCGCCCGGCGCGCCGGAGGGCCGCGCCCAGCCTACCAGCCGTTCACACGGTCCCAGACCGCCACGACCTCCCGGCCGCCATCGACGACGTGGTAGCGGTCATAGGCCGCGGCGGTCAGGCAGGCGTGGTTGGGCGCGACGCGCACGCGGCCGCCGGCCGGCAGGCGGGCGAAATCCAGCGCGCCGTCCTGCCGCTTCACCTCGCCATGCTCCTGATGCGTGCGCACCACCAGCGTCTCTCCGAATGAGGGCCGGCCATCGAGATCCAGCACCAGGCCGAAGCCATAGTCCTTCGGCGCCGCCTGGGTGCTGCGGTCCTTCGACAATGCCAGCGAGCCGGAATCCAGCAGCACCGCCTCGCGCTCCGGCTTGCGGCCGATGACGCTGGCCAGCACCGTCAGCGCGATGGCCTCCGGCGCATGCGTGCCGATCTGCATCTGGAAGAGGTCGCCGAACATGTAGACGCCGGCACGGATTTCCGTGATGCCTTCCATGCTGGCGCCATAGAGCGCGGTGGGGGAAGAGCCCAGCGACACGATGCCGACCTCGTGCCCCGCCGCGCGCAGCCGCTCCGCCGCGCGCACCACACCGGCACGCTCGGTTTCCGCGATGCGGGCCATCTCCTCGGCCGAGCGGCCGGCATAGGAATGGCCGGCATGGGTCAGCACGCCGGCGAGGCGGCCGCTTAGCGTGGCGGCCAGTGCCAGCAGGGCCTCGGATTCCGGCGCCACGCCGCCGCGCCCCTCCCCCACGTCCACTTCCACCAGCGCGGAAAGCGGGCCCGGATGCGCGGCGATGGCGGCCGCGGCCTCGGCATCGTCCACGATTACCTTGATGCTGGCGCCCTGGGCATTCAGCGACGCCACGGCATCCAGCTTGGCGGGCGCGATGCCCACGGCATAGATCTGGTCCTTGTAGCCGCCCTCGAAGAAGTAGCGGGCCTCGGCCAGCGTCGAGACGGTGATGGGGCCATGGTCCGGCGCGGCCAGCGCCGCGACATCCAGGCTCTTGGCCGTCTTCATATGCGGGCGCAGCGCCACGCCGGGGTGGCGCGCCACCGCCGCCGCCATGCCGGCGAGATTGGCGCGCAGGATGCCGAGGTCCAGCACCAGCGAGGGGGTCGGCAGGTCGTCCAAAGTGGTCATCGGGGAGTCCAGCGGGTCTCGGGGTCCAGCGGCAGCACGGGGCGCGGCAGCTTCTTCCATTCGAAGCGGTCCAGCACGGGGGAGGTCAGGCCGGGCACATCGACTTCCACGATGCGCTGGGCGGAGAAGAATTCGTCGAAGCCGCCGCGGAAATGCCCGCGCGACTTCACCACCACCACCTTTGCCGCACCGATATCCAGCCCCAGATGCTCCAGGAAGGCGGGGTCGGCGCATTGCGTGCGGCGGCTGACCACCACCACCACGATGCCGCCGATGCGCAGCGCCGCCGTGGGGCCGAGCTCGATGGCGGTATTGGCGAAGATGCCACGCCGGCCTGTCACCTTGCCATCCGACAGCGCCTCCACCCGCGCCTCGGCGGTGAAGGGCTTGCTGAAGCCCTTGGCGGCATCGCGGTTGAAACGCGCGGTGAACTTGGCGCCGCCACCCAGGGCATGTGCTTCCGCCGCCAGGGCGGGGTCGTGGATGATGCCGAAGATGGCGTCCTGCACGCCGGCCTTATGGAAGGCCTCCAGGATATACATGGTATTGCCGCGCCCGCCGCCGCCGGGATTGTCGGCGACATCGGCGAAGCAGAGCGGCACCTCGCTGGTCAGCGCCCGCTCCACCGATTCCCGCAGCGAGGTCAGCTTCGCCACGAAGCGCGCGCGGCGTTCCCAGGCGGCTTTCGCCAGCTCGTCGGCCAGTGCCTCGCAGGCCGGCTTGTCAGGGCCGGTGACGATGATGGCGAAGCCGTTGAAGGGCGTGTCGCCATAAGCGAAGCCGCCCATGACGGAGACATTGGCGATCTTCTTCGGCCCCAGTGCATTGGCCTGTGCCTGGCCCAGGTTGATCACCTCGGCATAAGGGCCTTCCGAGGTCAGCTGGCTGACGGTGGGGGCGACGATGGGCAGGCGGCGGAAGGCGCGGTGGAAGCGCTCCCCCGCCATCAGCCGGCGCAGCAGGCCAGCCGATTCCGCGCCGCGCTCCCGCATGTCCAGGTGCGGGTTGGTGCGGTAGCCGACAAAGGCATCGCAATCCCGCACCATGCCGTCCGAGACATTGGCATGCAGGTCGTAGGAACAGACCAGCGGCACGCCCTGCCCCAGCACCTCGCGCACCAGGGCCTGCAAGGCGCCTTCCGGGTCGTCCAGCTCGGTGGTCAGGCCGGCGCCGTGCAGCACGCAGTAGATGCCGTCCACTTGGCCCCGCAGGGCTTCCAGGCCCTGGCGCCAGATCGCCATCATCTCCGCGAAGAGCGGGTGCTCCACCGGGCCATTGGGCTCCGCCATGGTCAGCAGCACCGGACGGGGCTGCCAGGCGCCGGCCTTGTCCATGGCCCGCACGAAGCCGGGCATTTCCCCCAACGCGCCGGGGGCGCGGCTGCGGGCATCGGCCAGGATCGCCTCGCCTTCCAGCCAGACGCGGAAATCCGCCCGCGCCGCCGTGGGGGCGAAGCGGTTGCACTCGATGGAGAAGCCCAGCAGCGCGATGCGCGGACCGGCGCCGCTCACAGCTTCATGCCCATCAGCTCGGCGTGGCGCTGGGTGGATTTCAATCCGGTGCCGGTCAGGACCACCACGGTTGTCTCGCTCTCCCGGATCGTGCCGGCGGCCAGCAGGTGGCCGAAGGCCGCGGCTGCCTGGGCGCAGGTGGGCTCCACATAGAGGCCCTGGCGCGCCAGGCCGCGCGTGGCCTCGGCGATCTCCTCCTCCTCCAGCAGCACGGCGCCGCCACGGCTCTCGTGCAGCACGCGCAGCAGCTCCGGCGTGCGGATCGGCTGGGCGATGGCGGTGCCTTCCGCGATGGTGGGGCGCACGGCCTCGAGCGGCTGGTTCAGGAAGGCGCGGGCCACGGGGCCGCAGTTGGCCGGCTGCGCCGCGAAGATGCGCGGCATGCGGGAGATCTGCCCCGCCCGCAGCAGTTCCCCGAAGCCGATGCCGCAGCCCAGCACGTTGGAACCGGCGCCGCAGGGCACGATGACATTGTCCGGCGCACGGAAGCCCAGGTCCTCCCACAGCTCATAGGCCAGGGTCTTGGTGCCGTGCAGGAAGAAGGGGTGCCAGTTGTGGCTGGCGTAGAAGATGCGCTCGGCCTGGGCCAGGGCGGCATCGGCGCAATCCTGCCGGCTGCCGGGGACCAGCTCGATCTGCGCCCCCGCCGCGCGGGACTGCACCGTCTTGGCCGGGCTGGTGGAATCCGGCACCAGGATTTTGGCCCGCATCCCGCCGGCGGCGGCATAGGTGGCGATGGCGGCGCCCCCATTGCCGGAGGAATCCTCCAGCACATGCGCGATCCCCTGCGCCCGCAGCAGCGAGAGCATGACCGAGGCGCCCCGGTCCTTGAAGGAGCCGCTGGGCATGAACCACTCACATTTGAAGCGGACCGGCGCCCCGGCCCAGCTTCCGGCCACCAGCGGCGTGCAGCCCTCCCCCAGGCTGATCGGCGCCTCGGGCAGGAAGGGCAGCGCGGCGCGGTAGCGCCAGAGCGAGCGCTCCCCCTGCGCGATATCCTCCCGCCCGATGCCGGGCAGGTCGGTCAGCAGCAGGGGCTGCCCATCCGGGCCGCACCAGCGCGGGGTTGCGAGAGGCCAGGTCTGGCCGGTGCGGGGGTCGAGATAGGCGGGTGCGGTCATGGAGGCATCACCGTGGCTTGCTCTCGCGCGGCCCGCAAGGTGTAGTGCGCCATGTCCCATATCGATTCACCGGCCGCCGCGGTGGCCCGCCTTGCTGCCGACCTTGTCCGGATCGACAGCCGCAGCTTCGTCTCCAACAACCCCCTGGCCGACCGCATCGCGGCCGAGCTGGAGGGCTTCGAGCTGGAGCGGCTGGATTTCACCGACCCGCGCGGCGTCGCCAAATGCGTGCTGGTGGCGCATCGCGGCCCGCCGGGCGGCGTGGCGCTCTCCGGCCACATGGACACGGTGCCGGATACCGGCTGGGCGGACGACCCCTTCTCCGGCCGCATCGACCCCGACGGCGTGCTGCATGGCCTGGGCGCCGCCGACATGAAGGGGCCGCTGGCCGCCTGCATCATCGCCGCCCGCAGCCTGCCGGCACATCTGCCCGCCACGCTGCTGATCACGACCGATGAGGAAACCACCAAGCAGGGCGCGCGGCTGATCGCGGACCGTTCCGCCCTGGCCCGCCGGGCTGCGCCGCGCGGCATCATCGTGGCCGAGCCGACCGGGATGGTGCCGGTGCGCGGCCACCGCAGCAACATCGACTTCATCGCGGTGGCGGAAGGGGTGCAGGCGCATTCTTCGCTGGGCATCGGGCGCAACGCCAACTGGGCGTTGATCCCCTTCCTGGTGGAGATGCGGGAGATCCAGCAGCGGCTGCGGGACGACACCTCCCTGCACGACGATGCCTATTCGCCGCCCTTTTCCGACTTCAACCTGATCCTGGACAACCACGGCGCGGCGGTGAACGTGACGGTGCCGGTGGCCACCGCGCGCATCAAGTTCCGCTACAGCAAGCGGATCGACCCCAGCCCGGTCGTGGCGGCGGTGCAGGCGGCGGCGGAGCGCGCGGGCGTCGCCCTGACCGTGGTGCGCCAGGGCCCGCCACCGGAAACACCGGCGGATCACCCCTTCATCCGCGCGGTGGAGGCGGCGACCGGCCGCAGCGCCGAGACGCGCCCCTTCGGCACCGATGCCAGCGAACTGCAGGAGATCGCCCCCTGCGCCATCCTGGGACCGGAGGTGATGGACACCGCCCATAGCCCGAAGGAGCGGGCGCGGGTGGAATGGCTGGCGGCGGCGGTGCCGGTCTTCCAGCAGATCATGCGGGGGTAGAGCCCCGCCGGCCGGGGGCCGCCTGCCTTCGCAGGGCGGCCCCCGGCTGGGTCAGGACCTTATTCCAGGGTCTCGAGCAGTTCGCAGAGCGTCGCGGTGCGGGGGGCCAGCTCTTCCCACAGGATGTGCTCGAATTCCGCATGCGCCCCGGCGCCGGAGCAGCCCAACCCGTCCAGGGTCGGGATGCCCATGGCGGCGGTGAAGTTGCCGTCCGAGCCACCGCCGCGATGCTGCTTCGGCAGGTCATAGCCCTGGCCGGCCGCGATGGCGCGGGCGCGCTCGTAGACCGCCAGGATGGCCGGGCTTTCCTCCATCGGCGGGCGGTTGAGGCCGCCGGTGATGGTGACGTTGGTGCCTTCCGGCTGCGGCCCGGCCATGGCCATCACCGCATCCACCAGCGCCGCGCCCTTGGCGATGGAGGAGACGCGGAAATCCACCTCGCAGCCGGCCTCGGCCGCGATCACGTTGGGCCGGGTGCCGCCCCAGATCGGCGCCACATTGGTGGTGGTGCCGCCCGGCAGGTCCACCAGCGCATGGATCTGCGTGATCAGGCGCGCCAGCGTCACCACGGCGCTGCTGCCTTCCTCCCAGTTGCCGCCGGCATGGGCGCTCTGCCCCTGCACCCGCACCACGAAGCGCCCCACACCCTTGCGGGCGGTGACGCAGGCCTTGCCCGGATTGCCGGCGGGCTCGGGGATCAGCACGGCGCAGGCCTTGGCCGCCTCAGCCTCGATCAGCGCGCGGCTCGACGGGCTGCCCACTTCCTCGTCCGAGGTCAGCAGCAGCGTGATGGGGCTGCGCGTCGCCACCTTCTGCCGCAGGATCTCCCGCAGCGAATGGAAGGCGGCGAAGCTGCCGGACTTCATGTCATAGATGCCGGGGCCATAGGCCTTCTCGCCTTCCACGCGGAAGGGGATGGTCTTGGCCAGGGTGCCGTGGTCCCAGACCGTGTCCAGGTGGCCGGCCACCAGCACGGGCTTGCGGTTGCCATGCGCCGCATTGGCCGGCGTGCGCGCCACCAGGTGGTCGCCGAAGCCGTCGCGGCCGGGGATGCGCTCCACCTCCGCGCCCACGGCCCGCAGCTCGGCCTCGGCCTTGTCCAGCAGCCCGTTGATGGCGGCGGGGTCGGTGGTGGGCGTCTCGTGCTCCACCCAGCCGCGCAGTTCCTGGAGCAGGTCCTGGCTGGTGCCGATGCGGGTCTGAGGCATGGGGTGTTCAATCCTTCCTGAAGCCGCCGCCCTTGTGGCCCCTGGCACGCGGCCTTGTCCATCCGGGGCGCCGGGTCTAAGCCCAGCCTGAACCCCCTTGACTTCCACCCTGGGAGAGCCCGTGACCGACAGCATTCCCCCCGCCCCCCGCCTCAAGCGCGTCTGCGTCTTCTGCGGTGCCAATCCCGGCCTGAACCCCGCCTTCGCCGAGGCCGCCCGCGCCATGGGCGAGGCCATCGCGGCGCGCGGCCTGGGCCTGGTCTATGGCGGCGGACATGTGGGACTGATGGGCATCGTGGCGGATTCCGCCATGAAGGCCGGCGCCGAGGTGATCGGCATCATCCCCGAGGTGCTGATGCGCCGCGAGGTCGGCCATGGCGCCATCACCGAGCTGCATGTCGTCGGCACCATGCATGAGCGCAAGAAGATGATGGCCGACCTGTCGGACGGCTTCATCGTCATGCCCGGCGGCGTCGGCACGCTGGAGGAGGCGGTGGAGGCCTTCACCTGGACGCAGCTCGGCATCCACGACAAGGGCATCGTCTTCCTGGACGTGAACAACTACTGGCAGCGCATGGCGGAACTGCTGGACCACATGGTGGCCGAGGGCTTCGTGAAGCCGGAGCAGCGCCCCATCGCCGATTTCGTGGCGAGCCCCGAGGAAGCGCTGGAGGCCCTGGCCCGGTTCGAGGCTCCGGCGGTCAAGAGCTGGGCCAGCCCGCAGCAGCGATGACCCAGCTCTTCCAGGACTGGCGCGGCCTGCCGGAGGCGGCGCGCGGCGCCACCCTGGCGCTGGGCAATTTCGACGGCATCCATCTCGGCCACCGCGCCGTGCTGGCCGCCGCCCATGCCGGCCGCCCCGACCGGCCGCTGGCGGTCCTGACCTTCGAGCCGCACCCGCGCGAGCATTTCCGCCCCGGCGACCCGCCCTTCCGCCTGACGCTGCTGCCGGCCAAGCTGGCGCTCTTCTCGGCGCTGGGCTGCGCCTTCGTGCTGGCCATCCGCTTCGACGACGCCTTCGCCGCCATGCCGGCCGAGGCTTTCGTGCAGGAGGTGCTGCATGGCGCGCTGGGCGCCAGCCACCTCTCCTGCGGCCATGACTTCGCCTTCGGTCACCGGCGCGGCGGCGATGTCGCCATGCTGGCGCGGGAGGCCGAGGCGCTCGGCATCGGCATGACGGTGGTGCCGCCGGTGGCGGACGAGGACGGCCCCATCTCCTCCACCGCCATCCGCCGGCTGTTGCAGGACGGCTATCCGGAACGCGCCGCCCACCGCCTGGGCCGCCCCTGGGAGATCGTCGGCCCGGTCAGCCATGGCGATAAGCGCGGCCGCACCATCGGCTTCCCCACCGCCAATGTGCCGCTGGGCCGGCAGCTGGAGCCGGCACGCGGCGTCTACGCCGTGCAGGTGGCGCTGCCGGACGGGCGGGTGGTGCCGGGGGTCGCCAATATCGGCGCCCGCCCCACCGTCGGCGGCACCGAGAGCCGGGTGGAGGCCCACCTTTTCGACTTCGCCGGGGACCTCTACGGCCAGGAGGTCGGCGTGCGCCTGATCCGCTTCCTGCGGGCGGAGAAGAAATTCTCCGGCCTGGAGGAGCTGGCGGCGCAGATCGCCGCCGATGCCGCCGCGGCGCGGAAGCTGCTGGGCGCCTGAGGCCGGGTGGCCATCCCTTGACCCCCGTCGCGCCGGGCCGCAAAAACCCGGCCATGCCGCGCGCGCTTCACACCGCAGGGTTGCGAATTAGCCGCCCGGTCCTCTGACCCGAGGGCCGGGACCTTTATCGCGCCGCGCTTTCCTCCCCCTGCCTGAAGCCCGCCGCATGGCGGCATGGATGCACCGATGACCGACGCTCCCTCCACGGAGACCCCCGCCGCCCGCGACTATCGCGGCACCGTCTTCCTGCCCAAGACCTCCTTCCCCATGAAGGGCGACCTGCCGAAGCGCGAGCCGGGCTGGCTGGAGCGCTGGGAGAGGATGGGTCTGTGGCAGGAGCTGCGGGAACGGTCCAAGGCCCTGCCCAAGTTCGTGCTGCATGACGGCCCGCCCTATGCCAACGGCCCGCTGCACATCGGCCACGCGCTGAACAAGATCCTGAAGGACGTCATCAACCGCGCCGCCCAGATGGCCGGGCATGACGCCGGCTATGTGCCGGGCTGGGACTGCCACGGCCTGCCGATCGAATGGAAGGTCGAGGAAGAGTACCGCGCCAAGGGCAAGGACAAGGACAGCGTCCCGGTCCTGGAATTCCGCGCCGAATGCCGCGCCTATGCCGCCCACTGGCTGGACGTGCAGCGGGAGGAGTTCAAGCGCCTCGGCGTCGCCGGCGATTGGGCGCATCCCTATGCCACGATGGACTTCTCCTCCGAGGCCACCATCGCGGGTGAGATCGGCAAGTTCCTGATGAACGGCTCGCTCTACCGCGGCCTGCGGCCGGTGATGTGGAGCCCGGTGGAAAAGACCGCGCTGGCCGAGGCCGAGGTCGAGTACCAGGACCACAAGTCCGCCATCCTCTTCACCAACTTCCCGATCATCTCCGCTTCCGCGCCGGACCTGGTGGGGGCGGAGGTGGTGATCTGGACCACCACCCCCTGGACCATCCCCGCCAACCGCGGCCTCGCCTATGGCGAGGAGATCGACTACGCGCTGCTGCAGGTGGATGCGGTCGAGGACGGCGCGCTGCTGACCCCCGGCCGCAGGCTGGTGGTGGCGGAGGCGCTGATCCCCTCCTTCGCCAAGGAAGTGGGCATCACCGCCCATAGCGTGCTGCGCATCTTCAAGGGCACGGAACTGGCCGGCGCCATCGCCGCCCATCCGCTGCGCGGCTGGGAAGCCGGCGCGCCGGGCTATGGCTTCGACGTGCCGCTGCTGGCTGGCGACTTCGTCACCACCGAGGCCGGCACCGGCGTGGTGCATATCGCCCCCGCCCATGGCGAGGACGATTTTGCCCTGGGCCGCGCCTATGGCCTGCCCGTCACGGAAGCCGTGGCGGATGACGGCACCTATACCATGCAGGCGCCGGGCTTCACGGGCGTGCATGTCTTCAAGGCGCATGAGCCGGTCTGGGCCGCGCTGACGGAGATGGGCAAGCTTTCCGGCAAGGGCTTCATCACCCACAGCTACCCGCATAGCTGGCGTTCCAAGAAGCCGGTGATCTACCGCGCCACGCCGCAGTGGTTCATCGCCATGGACGACGCCAACCAGATCCGCGCCAAGGCGCTGGATGCGCTGGCCAAGACGCATTTCGTGCCGGACCAGGGCCGCAACCGCATCGGCTCCATGGTCGCGGGCCGGCCAGACTGGTGCATCAGCCGCCAGCGTGCCTGGGGCGTGCCCATCGCCATCTTCGTGGACAAGCGCACCGGCGAGCCGCTGCGCGACCCCGCCATCATGGAGCGCGTGACCGCCGCCTTCCGCGAGGAAGGGGCCGATGCCTGGTACCAGCCCGGCGCCGCCCAGCGCTTCCTGGGCAATGAGCGGAACCCGGACGACTACGAGCAGGTCATGGACATCGTCGATGTCTGGTTCGAATCCGGCTCAACCCACGCTTTCACTCTCACGCCCGAGCGGGACCTGCCCTTCCCGGCGGACCTCTACCTGGAAGGCTCGGACCAGCATCGCGGCTGGTTCCATTCCTCGCTGCTGGAAAGCATCGGCACCCGCGGCGTCGCGCCCTTCAAGGCCATCCTGACCCACGGCTTCGTGCTGGATGAGACCGGGCGGAAGATGTCCAAGTCGCTGGGCAATGTCACCGCGCCGCAGGAAGTCACCAAGCAGTACGGCGCCGATATCCTGCGCCTCTGGGTGATGAACTCGGACACCGCCGACGACCTGCGCATCGGCAAGAACATCCTGACGCAGCAGGCCGAGCTGTACCGCCGCCTGCGCAACACCCTGCGCTGGCTGCTGGGCAACCTGGACGGCTTCCAGGACGCGGAAATCCTGCCGCATGACCAGTTGCCGGAGCTGGAGCGCTGGGTGCTGCACCGCCTGTCGGAGCTGGATGCGCGCATCCGCAAGGCGGCCAAGGACTACGACTGGAACGGCGTCTATCCCGAGATCCACGCCTTCTGCGCCACGGATCTTTCCGCCTTCTACTTCGATGTCCGCAAGGACAGCCTCTACTGCGATGCCCTGGACAGCCAGCGCCGCCGCGCCGCCCGCACCGTGCTGGCCGCCCTGCACCGCTGCCTGACCGCCTGGCTGGCGCCCGTGATGCCCTTCACGGCCGAGGAAGCCTGGCTGGCCCGCTTCCCCGGCGAGGGCGAGAGCGTGCACCTGCAGCTCTTCCCCGAGATTCCGGCGGAATGGCGGGATGAGGCACTGGCGGCCAAGTGGGCGCGGGTGCGCGACATCCGCCGCGTGGTCACCGGCGCGCTGGAGAAGGCGCGCGGCGCCGGCACCATCGGCTCCTCCCTCCAGGCGGCGCCCAGCCTGCACCTGCCCGAGGCCGATCTGCCCCTGCTGCCGGCCGGGACCTGGGCCGAGCTGTGCATCACCTCCGGCCTGGAACTGACGGCCGGGGCGGCGCCCGAGGATGCCTTCACGGTGGAAGGCGTGCCCGGCGTCGCCGTGGCCTTCGCCCCCGCCGCCGGCGAGAAGTGCGAGCGCTGCTGGCGCGTGCTGCCCGAAGTCGGCCGCTCCGCCGCCCATCCCGGTCTGTGCCTCCGCTGCGAAGCGGTGGTGGAGCCGGCATGAGCCTGAAGTTCGGCCTGGGCATCGCCGCCGCCACCCTGGTGGTGGACCAACTCTCCAAGTGGTGGATCCTGGAAGGGCTGCGCCTGCCGGAGATCGGCCGGCTGCCGCTGCTCGATTTCGGCAGCTTCGGCCTGCAATTCGCCATGGTCTGGAACCGTGGCGTCACCTTCGGGCTGCTGGCGGGCGATGCCCCCTGGCATCGGCTGCTGCTGGCCCTGCTGGCCCTGGCCGTGGTGGGCTTTCTCGTCCACTGGCTGCGGCGTGCCGACAACCGCCTGACGGTGGTGGCGCTGGGCGCCGTCATCGGCGGCGCGGTCGGCAATGTGATCGACCGGCTGCGCTTCGGCGCGGTGGTGGACTTCATCGATACCTGGGCCTTCGACTGGCACTGGTATGTCTTCAACATCGCCGATGCCGGCATCGTGCTGGGCGTGATCGCGCTGATGGCCGATGCCTTGTTCCGGCCAAAACAGACAGGTAAGGAAGCGGCATGACGCAGTCCTCCCGCCTCGCGGTTCCCGCCGCCGCCGCCCTGCTTCTGCTGCCACTTCTGGCCGGATGCGGTCAGGACACGGCGCGGACCTTAGGCTTCACGCGCGATGCGCCGGATGAATTCTCCGTCGTCACCCGCGCGCCGCTGTCGCTGCCGCCCTCGCTGGGCAACCTGCCGGTGCCCCGCCCCGGCAGCACCCGGCCGCAGGAACTGACCGGCGCCGCCGCCGGCGAGGCCATCCTGGCCCCCGGCGCGGCGCATGGCGCCGGCGCCGCCACCGCCCCTTCCGCCGGCGAGAGCGCCCTGCTGGCCCAGGCCGGCGGTGCGGTGCCGGGCGGCATCCGCCGCCAGGTGGACGAGGAAAGCCTGCGGCTGGAGCAGCCGGACCGCGGCCTGGTGGACCGCCTGATGTTCTGGCGCGACGCGCCGCAGCCCGGCACCGTGGTGGACCCGCAGCGGGAAGCGCAGCGCCTGCGCGAGAACGCGGCCCTGGGCCGTGACCTGGACCAGGGCGAGACCGCCATCATCCAGCGGCGCCGCCAGGGCCTGTTCCAGGGCATCTTCTGATCGCCGCGCCGGAACACAGCGCGGCGCCCATGGAACCCGGACCCGCGCCCGGCGATCCCGCGCGGGAGGAAGACGCCCCGCCCGGGCTTGAGTTCGGCGCGGAAAGCGCAACATGGGAGGACGACATGGCCCCCATAACCCGCCGCGCGGCTCTGGCCGCCGCAGCCGTCCTTCCCGCGCTTGGCCACCTGCCGCCAGCGGAAGCCCAGCCCGCCCCCTTCACGCCGTCAGCCGGCGAGAAGCCGCTCTTTGGCGCCGCCACCTGGCACCTGCCCAACGGGCTGGCCGTGGTGCATGTGGAAAACCGCCGCGCCCCCGTGGTGGCGCATTACGTCTTCTATGGCATCGGCGGCGGCGACGACCCCGCCGGCAAGTCCGGGCTGGCGCATTTCCTGGAACACATGATGTTCAAGGGCAGCGCCCATGTGGCCTCCGGCGCCTTTTCCCGCCGTGTGGCGCAGGAAGGCGGCCAGGACAATGCCTTCACCAGCCGCGACGTCACCGCCTATCACCAGCATGTCGAGGCCTCCCGCCTGCCGCTGGTCGCCGGCATGGAGGCGGACCGCATGGCCGCCCCCCTCTTTCCCCAGGCGGAGCTGGAGTCGGAACGGCAGGTGGTGCTGGAGGAACGGCGCCAGCGGGTGGAAAGCACCCCGCGCGGCCGCTTCCGCGAGGCCTATGACGCCACCTTCTGGGGCCGCCAGCACTGGCGCGGCCGGCCGCTGATCGGCTGGTCGGAGGAAATCGCGGCCCTGACGCGCGACGACCTGACGGAATTCTTCAGCCGCGGCTACAGCCCGGCCAATGCCACGCTGGTGGTGGCCGGCGCCGTGTCCCGCGACGAGCTGGCGAAGGTGGTGGAGCAGGAATACGGCGGCGTCGCCAGCCGTGGCGCCGCCTTCGCCCTGCCCTCGCGCGGCCGCGCCCCGGCCCCTTCGGCGCCGCTGGATTCGCGGCTGGTACGGCATGACGCCCAGGTGCAGGAAGCCGCCTTCCTGCGCGGCTGGGTGGCGCCCAGCCTGCTCTCCGCCGGCCCGGCGCCGCTGGACCAGCGGCATGTCTATCCGCTGGAGGTGCTGGCGCATCTGCTGGGCGGCGGCCAGGGCTCGCGCCTGCACACGGCGCTGGTGCGCAGCGGCCTCGCCGTCGGCGCCAATGCGGGATACGATGGCGACTCGGTCGGCATCGGCGGCTTCGAGATCCAGATCACCCCCGCCCGCACCACCACCCCGCCCCGGCTGGAGGCGGCGCTGGAGGCCGTGCTGTCCTCCCTGCTCGATGGCGGCGTGACGGAGGAAGAAGTGGCCCGCTCCACGCGCCAGATCACCGCCGGCGCCCTGCTGGCGCTGGATAGCCTGGGCACCGCGCCGCGCATCCTGGGCGGCGCCCTGGCCACCGGCCTGCCGCTGGACGTGGTGGAATACTGGCCCGCCCGCATCCGCACCGTGACGCGCGGGCAGGTGGAGGCCGCCGCCCGCGCCGTGCTGGGCCGCCCGGCCATGACCGGCTGGCTGCTGCCCGAAGGGGTGGGCGGCGCATGAGCGGCACCGTGCCCCAGGGCTTTTCCCTGCCGATCCAGGTGGTCGAGGCCGGCGGCTTCACCGCCTGGCTGGCCGAGGACCATTCCGTGCCCGTCGTGTCCCTCGCCTGGGGCTGGGACGGCGGCGCCGCGCTGGACCCGGAGGGGCAGGAAGGCGCGGCCTCCCTGCTCTCCTCCCTGCTGACCGAGGGCGCCGGGTCCATGGACGCGCTCGCCTTCGCCGATGCGGCGCGGGACGAGGCCATCGGCATCGGCTTCGATGCCGACCGCGACGGTTTCGACGGCAGCCTGCGCGCCCTGTTGCCGGCCCTGCCGCGCGCGGTGGAACTGGCCCGGCTGGCCATGACCGTGCCGCGCTTCGATGACGAGGCCGTGGCCCGCGTGCGCGCCCGCGCCATCGCCGGTGCGCGGCAGGCGCTGGAAGGGCCGCGCGGCCGCGCTTCCCGCGCCTTCTGGGCGGCGGCCTATCCCGGCCATCCGGCGGGGCGGCCTTCCAGTGGCACCGCTGAAAGCATCGCCGCCATCACCGTCGATGGCATGCGCGGGCTGATGGCGCGGCAGATCCATCGCGGCGGGCTGCTGGTGGCCGCCAGCGGCGCCATCACCGCCGCGCAGCTGGCCGACCTGCTGCCCACGCTCTTCGGCAGCCTGCCGGAAGGCACGCCGCCCACCCTGCCACCGCTGCCCGCCTTCACCGCCTTCGGCACCCAGGTGGTGCCGGTCACGGCCTCGCAATCCACGCTGATCTTCGGCCAGCAGGGCATTCCGGTGCAGGACCCGGACTGGGAAGCGGCGCAGGTGCTGCTGCGGGTCTTTTCCGGCGGCGGCTTCTCCTCCCGCCTGATGCATGCGCTGCGCGAGGAGCGCGGGCTGACCTATGGCATCTATGCCGGGCTCGATTCGCTCTTCGAGGGCAGCGTGCTGGTGGGTTCCGCCGCCACCGCCAATGCCCGGGTGGGCGAGGCCCTGGGCGTGCTGCGCGCCGAATGGGCCCGCATGGCCGAAAGCGGTCCGACCCAGACGGAAATGGATGATGCCGTGTCCTTCCTGACCGGCAGCCAGCCGCTGCAATTCACCGACAGCCGCCGCATCGCCGGCACGCTGCTGGCCATGCGCCGCAACGGCCGGCCGCTGGACTGGCTGGAAAAGCGGCCCGAGCGCCTGCGCGCCGTGACGCGGGACCATGCGGCGCGGGTGGCGGAGCGGCTGCTGGTGCCGGAGGCGCTCTCCATGACCATCGCGGGGCAGCCCGAGGGTTTGTAGCGCCAGCGGGGCTTTACGGTGGTGGCAGATTCGCTACAGGAAGTAGAAACTGGCCGGCTCTTCCGGCGCTTTCACAGCCTTCGCCACCGATTCCCGCGTGGTGAGACAATCAGGACACTTGGATGACGCCCACCGCGCGAGAAGCCGCCTGGACCCGGCTGATGTCCCTGGCCCGACGCCCCGGCGCCGCGGCCATCCGCTCATTGTTCTCGCGCCAGCCGGACCGTTTCGAGAAGTTCCACTGGCAGGGCGGCGACATCCTGCTGGACCTGTCCAAGACCTCCATCGACGATGACGCGATGCGCGCGCTGCTGGGCCTGGCGGAGGCGATGCAGGTGATGCCGGCGCGCGATGCCATGGCGGCGGGTGAGCTGGTGAACAACACCGAGAACCGCGCCGTGCTGCACATGGCGCTGCGCGCGCCGCGCTCCGCCGGCTTCCATGCCCGCACCCCGGATGGCGGCTGCGAGGACGCCAGCGACGAGGTGGCAGACACCCTGGCCGCGATGGAGCGCTTCACCCGCGCCGTCCATGCCGGCGAGATCCGCAGTGCCACGGGCGAGCCCTTCACCGATGTCATCAACATCGGCATCGGCGGCTCCGACCTCGGGCCCTTCATGGCCTCGCGCGCGCTGTGGCACGAGGCCTCGCCGATGCGGCCGCTGTATCTCGCCAATGCGGATGCGCATAACTGGGAGCTGATCCGCCCCCGGCTGGACCCGGCGCGTACGCTGGTGCTGATCGCCTCCAAGACCTTCACCACGGCCGAGACCATGGCCAATGCCCGGCTGGTGCGCGGCTGGCTGGAACAGACCCTGGGCACCGAGGGGATGCGCCAGCACCTCGTGGCGCTGTCCACCAACCACAAGGCCACCGCCGAATTCGGCGTGCCGGCGGACCGCGTCTTCGGCTTCCGGGACTGGGTGGGCGGGCGCTTCTCGCTCTGGTCGGCCATCGGGCTTTCCATTGCGCTGGGCTGCGGCTGGGACGACTTCATGCGCCTGCTGGAAGGCGCGCGGGCGATGGACGAGCATTTCCTGTCCGCCCCCGCCGAGCGCAACCTGCCGCTGCTGCTGGCCCTGACCACGGTCTGGCACGTCAATGGCCTGGGCCTCGATAACCACGCCATCCTGCCCTACGACCACCGCCTCTCCCGCTTCCCGGCGCATCTGCAGCAGCTGGAGATGGAAAGCCTGGGCAAGCGCACCACGCGCGGCGGCGCGCCGGTGCAGCACCTGACCGGCCCTGTGCTCTTCGGCGAGCCCGGCACCAATGCGCAGCATTCCTTCATGCAGCTGCTGCACCAGGGCACCACGCCGGTGCCGGCGGATTTCGTGCTGATCGCCAACCCGAGCCACCCCTATGCCGCCAACCACCGGCTGCTGCTGGCCAATGGCCTGGCGCAGGCCGAGGCGCTGCTGCGTGGCCGGGGCGAGGAGGACGTGCGGGCCGAGATGCTGGCCGCCGGCAAGACGCCGGAAGAGATCGAGCGCCTGCTGCCGCACCGCGTCTTCCCCGGCGACCGCCCCAGCACCACGCTGGTGCTGCCGCGGCTGGATGCGCATACACTGGGCCAGCTCGTGGCGCTCTATGAGCACAAGGTCTTCTGCCTCGGCGCCCTCTGGGACATCGATGCCTTCGACCAATGGGGCGTGGAGCTGGGCAAGCAGCTCTCCACCTCCATCCTGCCGGAGCTGCTGCCGGAAGGCCGGGTGGGGCCGCACGACCCCTCCACCACCGGGCTGATCCAGCAGCTGCGCGCGTGGCAGGGGCTGGACCTCTAAGCCCATGCGGCCGGGCATTGCCGCCCGGCCCCCATCTGCTCTAGCGGTTGCGCCATGAACGTGATCCGCCTGCTGCCCCCTGGCACCGCCGACCGCATCGCCGCCGGCGAGGTGGTGGAGCGCCCGGCGGCGGCGGTGAAGGAACTGGTGGAGAATGCGCTGGATGCCGGCGCCCGCCATGTCTCCGTGGTGCTGGAAGGCGGCGGCCTGACGCGCATCCTGGTGGAGGATGACGGCATCGGCATGGGCCCGGCCGACCTGGAACTGGCCGTGGAGCGCCACGCCACCTCCAAGCTGCCGGACGAGGCCACCCTTTTCGCCATTCAGACCCTGGGCTTCCGGGGGGAGGCGCTGCCCTCCATCGCCGCCGTGGCGCGCCTGACCATCACCAGCCGCGCCGCGGGCGGCGATGCGCATCGCCTCAGCGTCGAGGCCGGGCGCAAGGGCGAGGTGACGCCTGCTTCCGGCGCCCCGGGCACGCGCATCGAGGTGCGGGACCTGTTCTTCGCCACCCCCGCCCGCCGCAAGTTCATGAAGACCCCGCCCACCGAGGCCGCCCATGCGGTGGAGGCGGTGCGGCGCCTGGCCCTGGCCTGGCCCGAGACCGCCTTCCGTGTCGAGGTCGAGGGGCGGGAGGTGCTGAACCTCGCCGCCAGCGACCGCCCCGGCCGGGTGGCGGCGCTGCTGGGGCCGGAATTCGCCCGCGCCGCCGTGCCGGTGTCCGGGCTGTGGAACGACCTGGCGCTGGATGGCGTGGCGGCGCTGCCGACCCATACCCGCGCCACGGGAGCGGAGCAGCATCTGGTGGTCAACCGCCGCCCGGTGCGGGACCCGCTGCTGCGGGCAGCGCTGCGGGTGGCTTACCGGGACCTGATCGCCAGCGGTCGGCACCCGGTGGCCGCGCTCTTCCTGGACCTGCCGCCCGAGGCGGTGGATGTGAACGTCCATCCCATGAAGACCGAGCTGCGCTTCCGCGACGGCGGCAATGTGCGCGGCGCGCTGATCTCGGCCCTGCGGCGTGCCCTGGCGGTGGGCGCCGGCACCGCGCCCGCCGCCACCGCCGCCCCTGTTTCCGCCGAGTTGCCTGAGGCCCCAGCCCCCTCCGCCTCCGGCTTCGCCGAGGCACCGCAGGGCGAAGGCTTCACCCCCGCGCCGCCGCGCCCGGCCGGCGGGCTGCTGGAGGAATGGGCGGTGGGCGGCTGGCGCCCCGGCGCATCCCGCGCCGGCGGCTGGCAACCCGGGCTGCGGCTGCCGGCGCCGCTGCCGGCCCAGGCACCGACCGAAGCCGCGCCGCCCCCGTCCGTGCCGCCGGAGGACCAGCCGCTGGGCCGCCCGCTGGCGCAGTTGCTGGAGACCTACATCCTGGCCGAAAGCCCGGATGGCGCCCTGGTGCTGGTGGACCAGCACGCGGCGCATGAGCGGCTGATGCATGAGCAGCTGCGCGCGCAGTTCCTGGAAGGCGAGGTGCGCAGCCAGCCGCTGCTGCTGCCCGCCGTGGTGGAAATGCCGGCGCTGGATGCCGCGCGCCTAGCCGAGGCCGCCCCCGCCCTGGCCCGGCTGGGGCTGGAGATCGAGGGTTTTGGCACGGGCGCGCTGTTGGTGCGGGCCATGCCGGCGCTGCTGGGCAACCCGGACCCGGCGCCGCTGCTGCGCGACCTCGCCGCCGAACTGGCGGAATGGGAGGAAGCCACCGCGCTCGACCGCCGGCTGGATGCCGCCATCGCCCGCATGGCCTGCCATGGCTCCATCCGCGCCGGCCGCCGCCTCAAGACCGAGGAAATGAGCGCGCTGCTGCGGCAGATGGAGGCGACGCCGCGCGCCGCCACCTGCTCCCACGGCCGCCCCACCTTCCTGCGCTTCGGCAAGGCGGAATTCGAGAAGCTCTTCGGCCGCCGCTAGGCCTGCCCGCCGGCAGTGCTTGCGGCGGGAAAGACCTCTCCGTTTCCAGCGTCGCGCGCCGTGGCGGCGCCGCCTTCCGACCGCCCTGGATGCATTGCAACATAAGGTTGGTGGTCAAGTGCCGGGTCAGGCGCTACGCCGGAACAGAACCGCTGTGGAGCAAGCCAGGCGATGCAAGCCACCCTTCCCGCCGAAGCCACCCGGATCGCGCCCGGCCTTTTCCGGCTGCGCATGGCCCTACCCTTCCCCCCCAGCCACGTGAACTGCTGGCTGCTGCGGGATGGCGAAGGCTGGCTGGTGGTGGATGCGGGGGCGAAGACTGAGGGGGCGCAGCAGCTCTGGGAAGAGACCTTCGCGAGCGTGCTGGAAGGCCGGCCCATCACGCGGGTGCTGATCACGCATTTCCACTATGACCATGTCGGCCTGGCCGGCTGGATGTGCGAGCGCTGGCAGGCACCGCTGCTGATGAGCCGCACGGAATACTTGCTGGCCCGCCTGCTGCTGGCCGAGGACAGCGCGAACCTGACGGCGCAGATGCTGCACCACGGCCGCACCGCCGGCGCGCCGGAGAGCTACCTGCACCACCTGACCCGCCGCCGCCCGCTCTACCGCAGCGAGGTGACGCCGCTGCCGCCGCATTACCAGCGCCTCGTGGCCGGGGAGACGCTGGTGGTGGATGGCCGCCCCTGGCAGATCCGCGTCGGCCGTGGCCATGCGCCGGAGATGGTCTGCCTCTACTCGGCCGAGCAGGGCGTGCTGATCGGCGCCGACCAGATCCTGCCGCGCATCTCGCCCTATATCGGCGTGGTGAGCTGGGAGCCGGATGGCGACCCCCTGGCCGCCTTCCTGGCCAGCAACCAGACCTTCCGCGACCTGCCGCGCGACACGCTGGTGCTGCCCTCCCACGGCGAGCCCTTCACCGGGCTGCTCGAGCGCATCGATGCGCTGGACGCCCACCATGCCGAGCGGCTGGACACGCTGACCAAGGCCCTGACCGTGCCCATGACGGCCTATGAGGCCGCCCGCGTGCTCTTCCCCCGCGTGGTGGAGGACAGCCAGATCGGCTTCGTCATCGGCGAGGGGCTGGCGCATCTCAACCGGCTGGTGGCCACCGGCGTGCTGCTGCGTGAGGACGGCGCCGACGGCCTGCCGCGCTACCGCCGCGCGCCGGAAGCCGCCCTGCCGCACAACCCGGCCTGAAGGCCTAACCGGCGGTGCCCCGCACGGCCAGGCGCGGGCCGAAAGGGGGATGCCGCCATCCGCCGCCACCGGCAGGGTGGCGCGGAGCCTTTCCCGCAGCGCGGCACGCCGATCCTCCGGCAGGGCCGCGCAATAGGCGGGCGCGGGGGCGCCGCCGCGTAGGAAGGGCGTCCAGTAATCCTCGAAGTCGCGGAAGCGGGTGGGGATCTCGATGGCCGCCACCTCCACCCCGCGCAGCCCGGCCTGCTCGAACAGGGCGCGCAGCGGTTCGGGGCGGCAGAGCGCGAAGCGCAGTGCCTCATCCTTGCCGCCGGCGCCGACGGGGTCCAGCGCGGCGGCGGCATCCCAGAAGCGGCGCATCATCTGCATGCCCTCGGCGTAATCCCAGACATAGGCGGCGACGGTGGCACCCGGGCGGGCGGCGCGGCGCATCTCCGCCAGCGCCTTCGGCGGGTCCGGCACGAAGTTCAGCACCAGCCCGCTGACCAGGGCATCGAAGGCGGCATCGGGCACGGGCAGCGCCTGGGCATCGCCCTGGCGGAAGGTGAGGCGCGGGTCGGAAAGGCCGCGCCGGGCATAGGCGAGAAAGCCCTCGGATGGGTCCACCCCGAGGACGGAGGCGGGCGCGTGGTGCCGCAGGATCAGGCCGCTCAGCGCCCCGGTGCCGCAGCCGATATCCAGCCAGTCGGCGCCGGGCGGGATGCCGAGGCGGCGCAGGAATTCCGCCGCGACCAGGCGGCTCCAGCGCCCGACATAAGGCTCATAGGCCTCGCCCGCCGCCCAGAGGCCGGGCTCGGCGCCATCCTGGTCGGGGGCCGCCATGCCTGCCATCCCGCCTGTTCCCGAGGGGGCGAGTAGCGCAGGTGCCGGCGGCACCAGCAAGGGAAATCGGCGCCCTCAGGCCTGCGGGCGCGGCGCCATGGCAGGGGCGGCCATGGGCGGCGCCGCTTCCTCCGGCCGCAGGTCTTCCAGGCTGCGGCTGCGGGTCTCGATGCCGAAGAGGGCCACCAGCAGCGCCATCACCACCAGGATGCCGGCCAGGGTGAAGACCACGGCGGAAACGCCCCCGAAGTTGAACAGCCCCACCACCGCATAGGGCGTGGCGATGGAAACGATGCGCCCGGCGGTGTTGCAGATGCCGACGCCGCGCATGCGCATCTCGGTGGGGAAGAGTTCCGAGACATAGACGGCCCAGCCGACGCCGATCATGACGCCGATGCAGAAGACCAGCAGGAAGCCGATCAGCACCACCTGCAGGCCGGCGCCCGCAAAGGGATAGACCACGCCCAGCACTGCCGCCGCCAGGGTGAAGCCCAGCAGGCCCGCCTTGCGGCCGCCCTTGTCGCTTAGCCACATGGCGAAGGCATTGCCCAGCGGGCTGCCCAGGGTCATCGCAGCCGTGAAGCCCAGCGAGTGGTTGAGGTCGAGGCCCTGCTTCACGAAGAAGGTCGGTAGCCAGCCCACGAAGCCGTAGAGCGCGACGCTGATGGCGATGATGATCATGCTGCCCACCAGCGTGCGGACCAGCATGGCGCCCTTGAAGAGATCGGCCATCGCGGCCTGCTTCCGCACCGGCTGCACCTGGCGGGAGGGCTCGGGCAGCGGGGCGCCGCGCGAGACCTCGGCCTCGATGCCCGCCATCGCGGCCTCGGCTTCCGCCAAGCGGCCCTTGCTTTCCAGCCAGCGGGGCGATTCCGGCAACCCGCGCCGGGCCAGCCAGATCAGCAGCGCGCCGGCGCCGACAATGCCGAACATCCAGCGCCAGCCCAGGGCGGGAATAATGAAGGCGCCCATCACGGAAGCGAAGAACAGCGCGGAATTGGTGATCACCGCCAGCGCGCCCACCCAGCGGCCGCGCTGCTGCGGCGGGATGAACTCACCCATCATCACATAGCCGGCCACCACCTCGGCCCCGATGCCGATGCCCATGAAGAGCCGCGCCGCGATCAGCCAGGGCATGGAGGGCGCGAAGGCGCCGGCCAGGGAGGCGAGGCCGAAGATCAGCAGGTTGACCTGATAGGCGGTGCGCCGCCCGTAGCGGTCGCCGACGATGCCGGCGAACCAGGCGCCGATGGTCATGCCGACAAAGGTTGCCGAGATGAAATGCGCGTTGAGGCCGAGATCGGACCAGCCCGACTGCGTCAGCGCGCCCAGCACGCCGCCGGCGATGTAGCTGTCCAGCCCATCGAAGAACATGCCCGCGCCGATCAGCGCGAAGAGCCGCCAATGGAAGCGGCCGATCGGCAGCCGGTCGAGCCGGCCCGCCGCGTTGACGACATGCGAGGCCATCGCCATCCCCTCCCCCGGGTTCTTGTTCATTCTTCTAAATTACTAATCGGACATCTTTCGATGCGCCGTCCGCCAGCCGGGCGCCTCATGGGTCCGGGCCGGATCTCCTGGTGCAAACTAGGGCGGAATCCGGAGGCGTCTATCGCGTTTACCTGAATGATTGATCAGGTTTCCTGATGCATGACGACTGGCCGGTATGGATTTCAGCCGCTGCTTCCTTCCAGCGGAAAGTGGCAGCGCGCCTGCTGGCCGGTCGCGACGGGCCGCAGGGCCGGTGGGTTGGTGGCGCAGAAAGCGGTGCCGCGCGGGCAGCGGCCATGCAGGCGGCAGGCGCCGGGATCGGGCTCCACCGGGCTGCGCGGCTCGCCTTCCAGCCGCAGGGGCTGGGCAGGCATGGCGCCGGGCGGGCGCGGCAGGGCGGAGAGCAGCGCTGCGGTATAAGGATGGCGGGGCGCCGTGAAGACCTGCCGGGCCGGGCCTTCCTCCACCACCTGGCCCAGATACATCACCGCCACGCGGTCGCAGAGCAGCCGCACCAGATGCAGGTCATGGCTGATGAAGAGCAGCGCCACGCCGGCCTGCCGCCGCAGCCGCGCCAGCAGCCGCAGCACCAGCGCCTGCACGGGAGCATCCAGCGAGGCGGTGGGCTCGTCCAGCACCAGCAGGCGGGGCTCCACCGCCATGGCGCGGGCGATGCCCACCCGCGCCTTCTCCCCGCCCGAAAGCTGGTGCGGGTAGCGCGGCAGCAGCGCGGGCGGCAGCCCTGCCTGGGCGGCGGCGGCCTCCACCCTGGCGCGGCGGGCGGCGGCGCCTTCCGCCGGCAGCAACTGGCGCAGCGGGTCGGCGATGCAGTCGAAGGCGGTGAAGCGCGGGTTCAGGCTGCCTGCCGGGTCCTGGAACACCATCTGGATCGCCCGCCGCCATGGCGAGGCCGCGAAGGCGGCGGGCGGGATGGCCTGGATGGGCTGGCCTTCCAGCAGCACCTCGCCCGCATCGGGCTCGATCAGCCGGCTGGCCAGCCGGGCCAGGGTGGATTTGCCGCAGCCGGATTCCCCTACCAGCCCCAGGGCCTCCCCCGGATGGATATCCAGGTCCAGGCCATCCAGCGCCACCAGGCGCGGACGGGGGCGGAACAGGCCGGGGCGCCGCAGCGGAAAGGATTTGCGCAGCCCGCGCAGCGACAGCAAAGGCCCGCTGCCGACGGCGAGCGGCAGGCCGCCTTCCTCCGGCAGCAGATCCTCCAGGCCCCGGGCGGCGGCGGGCATGCCGCGCAACAGCCGGGCCGTATAGGCATGGCGCGGCGCGGCGAAGAGCATGCGGACCGGCGCTTCCTCCACCACCCGCCCCGCCTGCATCACCAGCAGGCGGTCGCAATATTGCGCGGCCAGCGCGAGGTCATGCGTGATCAGCAGCGAGCCGGCGGCGCGCGCCCGCAGGGCATCGTGCAACAGGTCCATCACCGCCGCCTGGGTGGTGACATCGAGGCCGGTGGTCGGCTCATCCGCGATCAGCAGGCGCGGCTCGCCGGCCATGGCCAGGGCGATGCCAATGCGCTGGCACAGGCCGCCGGACAGTTCATGCGGCAGGGCCGCGGCGCGCCGCTCCGGGTCCGGGACGCGCATCCGGCGCAGCGCGTCCAGCATGCGCGCGCGGGTCTCGGCGGCGGTGCCGGGATGATGCCGGGCGATAACATCGGCCAGTTGCAGCCCCACCGGGCGGACCGGGTTCAGCGCCGCGCGCGGGTTCTGGAAGACCATGGCCAGCTTGGCGCCGCGCAGCCGGGCCAGGGCGCGCTCCTCCATGGCCAGCAGGTCCTGGCCCTCGAAAAGCGCCTGCCCGGCCGTCACTCGCCCGGCGGGGCCCAGCAGGCCGGTCAAGGCCAGGGCGGCGGTGGATTTGCCGGATCCGCTCTCCCCCACGATGCCCAGCATCTCGCCCGGCCGCAGGTCGAACGACATGCCGTGCAGCGCCTGCACGTCGCCACCACGGGTGCGGAAGGCGACGGCGAGGCCGCGCACCGAGAGCAGCGGCGGGCTCATCCGCGCCGGCGTGGGTCCACCACCTCGCGCAGCGCGTCGCCCAGCAGGTTGAAGCCGAGCACCGCCAGCATCAGCGCGAGGCCGGGAAAAGCCGCGATCCACCACCGGCCGGAGATGACGAACTGCGCCCCCTCCGCCACCATGATCCCCCATTCCGGCGCCGGGGCACGGATGCCGAGGCCGAGGAACGACAGCCCGGCGGTGTTCAGCACCGCCCAGCCGAGATTGACCGAGGCCTGCACCAGCAGCGGCGGCAGGATATTCGGCAGCAGGAAGACGCGCAGGATGCGGCCGTGGCCGGAGCCGCCGACCCGCGCGGCCTCCACATAGCCCAGGTGGCGGCGGATGCTGGCCTCGGCGCGGGCGAGGCGGATGTAGAAGGGCAGGTTCACGGCGGCGGTGGCGCAGACCACGGCGGTGGCGGAAGGCCCCAGCGCCCCCACCAGCACCATGGCCAGCATGAAGAGCGGAAAGGCCATCAGCACATCCGTGACGCGCCCGGCCACCGCATCCAGCCAGCCCTGAAAGTAGCCCATCGCCGCGCCCAGCACCGCGCCCAGGGCCAGCGAGAGCAGCACCGCCACGAAGGCGATCCCGAGGTCCAGCCGCGCCGCCACCACCACGCGGGAAAAGACATCGCGCCCCAACTGGTCCGTGCCGAACCAATGCGCCGCCGAGGGCGGATGCAGCGCCATGCCGGCCTGGGTGGCGATGGGGTCGTAGGGCACGAGCCAGAGGCCGAACAGGGCGCAGAAAATCAGCGGGGCCAGGATAAGGCCGGCGGCCAGGGCCAGCGGGCTACGCATCGCGCAGCAGCCCGCTGCGCGGGTCGATGATGGCGCAGAGCAGGTCCACCAGCAGGTTCACGCCCACCAGCAGGCCGGCCATGACCAGCATGAAGCCCTGCACCGGCGCGTAATCCAGCCCCAGCAGCGCATCGAGCGCGTAGGAGCCGATGCCGGGCCAGGCGAAGACGCGCTCCACCAGCACATTGGCACCGAGCATGCTGGAAAACACCATGCCCAGCGTGGTGACCACCGGCAGCAGCGCATTGCGCAGGGCATAGGACAAGACGATGCGTCGGCGCCGCAGCCCATGCGCGCGGGCGGCACGGATGAAGTCGCTGCCCAGCACATCCAGCATGGCCGCGCGCGTCATCCGCGCCAGCGGCGCCAGGGCAAACAGCGCCATGGTGGCGGCCGGCAGCACCAGTTGCCGCGCGGCGGCCAGGAAGCCGGCGCCATCCCCTGCCAGCAGCGTATCCGGCAGCAGGAAGCCGGTGACGCGCGGCGGCGGGATGGCGAAGGGGTCGAGGCGGCCGATCGGCTCCGGCGCCAGGCCCAGGTGGAAGTAGAAGACATAGATCAGCAGCAGGCCGGTGACGAAGCTGGGCAGCGCCACGCCGGCCACGCTCAACACCCGGCACGCATGGTCGATGACGGAGCCCGGCCGCAGCGCCGCCGCGATGCCGAGCGGCAGCGCCAGCAGCAGCGCGGCGCCGAGCGCCGCCAGCGTCAGCTCCGCCGAGGCCGGCAGGCGTTGCAGCAGGTCCGCCGCCACCGGCTGGCCGGTCTGGATGGATTGCCCGAGGTCGCCCCGCGCCAGTTGCGCCAGATAGGCCAGGAACTGCTGCCACAGCGGCAGGTCCAGCCCCATTTTGGCCCGCAGCGCCGCGACCGTGGCGGCATCGGCGGTGACGCTGTTGGCGAAGAAGACCGCCGGGTCCCCCGGCAGCAGCCAGGTCAGCAGGAAGCTGGCCAGCGTGACGCCCAGCAGCACCGGCACCAGCGCCAGCAGGCGGCGCAGCAGCCCCGCCACCGGATCAGCCCGCGCGCGGGCGGGCGGCCTGCCGCGTCATCCCCGCCACTTCCATCAGCTCCGTTTCAGGGTGCGCATGTCCAGCATGCGGTGGAAGAGATACTTATAGCCTTCCACATTCTTCTGCATGCCGGTGTCCAGCGCCGGTTGCCAGAGCAGGATGATCGGCACCTCCTGCTTCGCCAGCGCGATCATGCGCTTCACATCGGCATCGTATTCCGCGCCTTCGGGCAGGAAGCGCGTACGCTCCACCAGCGCCTTGAATTCCGCGTTGTCGTAGCTGCCGAAATTCCAACGCGTCGGGCCATGGTAGAAGATGCGGAAGAAGTAATCCGCCGGCGCCAGATAGGCGGCCGAGCTTTCATAGAAGAAGGGCACTGCCTTCTTCTCCAGCAGCGTGCCGAGCTGCCCGCCCGGCACCTTGTTGATGGTGACGCGGATGCCGGCCTTGCCCAGCGCTTCCTGCACCAGCAGCGCCACCGGCTCTGCCACCGTGGCGAGCGAGAGGTCGAAGGAGAAGGTGGTCTCGAAGCCATCCGGCAACCCGGCCTCGGCCAGCAGCGCGCGGGCCCGCGCGGGGTCGGTGTCATAGCCCAGCGGCTGCGGAAACAGCGTGCCCTCCGCCTCCCCGGCCGTGCCGCCGAAGAGCGGCGCACCGCGGCTGAACAGCGCGGCCTCGAACATCTGGCGGTAGGGCAGCGCATAGGCGATGGCCTGCCGCACCTTCACGTTGTCGAAGGGCGGCAGGGCATTGTTCATGCCGATGAAATGGAAGGCGCCGGTCATCGGCACGCCCACCACCTTCACCTTGCCTTCCTCCCGCATCGAGACGGCATCCTGCGGCAGCAGGTCCTGCACCAGGTCAGCATCACCGCGCTCCAGCGAGATGCGACGGGACTGCGCGCTGGGCACCACCTGCCACAGCACCCGGCGGAAGGCCGGCAGCGGCCCGCTTTTCCACTCGTCGTTGCGGGAAAGCAGCAGGGACTGGCCGGGAGTGTGACTGTCCAGCCGGAAGGCGCCGCCGCCGGCCACATTGGTGCGCAGCCATTCCGCCGCCCAGGGGTCGGCCTCGGTGGCATGGGCGCGGGCGATGCGGGCATTGAAGATCACCGGCTGCGCCAGGGCCAGGTTGGGCAGGGTGAAGCGGTCCGGGCGCGGCGTGGTGATGCGGATGCTGCGCGCGTCCAGCACGGTGAACTGCTCCGTGCCGGTCATGGAGCCGGTGGCGAATTGCGCGCGGCCGATGGGCAGGCTGACCATGCGGTCCAGCGACCATTTCACATCCTCGGCCGTCACCGGGCTGCCGTCATGGAAGCGGGCATCGGGGCGCAGGAAGAGCGTGATGGCGCGGCCGCCTTCGGAGACTTCCCAGCGCTCCGCCAGTTCCCCTTCCAGCGTGAAGTAATCGTAGGACAGCGTGCCGTCGGGCCGCTCCACGGTGCCGAAACGCAGCAGCCGGTCATAGGCGTTCCAGTGCAGCTCGATGGCATAGCGGTTCACGCCGGGGCCGATGGGGTCGAAGCTGTTGGGCGCGCCTTCCGTCAGCACGCGCAGGCTTTCCGCCCGGCTCTGCGCCTGCGCCCGGCGCAGCGGCAGGGCAGAAAGCCCGCCGGAAAGGCCCATCCAGGCGGCCAGCTTCGCGACATCGCGGCGCTGCATCATCCGTCTCCTCCATCCACGGCAAAGCGGCGCCGCGCGGCGCCTATGCCCCAGCGGCCGGGACGCGGCCAGTCCGGTGGGCCGGTTGCAATCGTTTGCGAAGGAGTGTTCTTCTCCGCAAACCCAGAGGATATCGCCCCATGACAGGAATCACCGCCACCCTGGCCCGGCGCGCGCTGCTGCCGGCGCTGGCCTTGGTCCTGGGCGGCACCGCCCTGCCCGCCGGCGCGCAGACGCTGCGCATCGCACTCTCCGCCGAGACCACCTCGGCCGACCCGCTGAACTATTCGCTGACGCCGAACAACAGCCTGCGCCAGCATATCTTCGAAGGGCTGGTGGACCTGGATGCCGACCTCGTCGCGCAGCCCGGCCTGGCCGAGAGCTGGACGCGGGAGGGCGACCGCGAATGGACCTTCCGGCTGCGCCCGGGCGTGCGCTTCCACAATGGCCAGCCCTTCACGGCGGCCGACGTACTCTTCACCTTCTGCCGCGCGCAGAACAACAAGGACGAGGTCGTCCAGTCCTATTCCCGCATCGTGCGACGGCTGGAGAAGGTGGAGGTGCTGGACGAGCGCAGCATCCGCGTCACCACCAAGGAGCCGGAGCCGCTGCTGCTGAGCGACATCAGCAACCTGACGATCCTGCCGCAGAGCCTGATCAACCAGACGAAGCTGGACTTCTCCAAGGGCGAGGATTGCGGCTTCGCCGGCCCCTGGCCTTCCGCCGCGCAGTTCAACGACACTTCCGCCGCCATCGGCACCGGCCCCTACAAGCTGGCCAGCTACAGCCGCAATGCCACCACCGAGCTGCGGCGCAACGACGACTACTGGGGCCCCAAGCCGCATTGGCAGGTGGTGCGCATGACGCCGGTGACCGCTGCCGGGCCGCGCCTCGCCGGGCTGCTGGCGGGCGACTACGACGTGATCGAGAGCCCCGCCACCGGCGACCTGCCGCGGCTGCGGGAGAATGCCGGCTTCCGCATCACGGCCAAGCCAACCACGCGGCAGATCTTCATCCAGCTCGATACCGGCCGCAGCCCCAGCCCCTTCATCAATGGCGGCCAGGGCAAGAACCCGCTGCAGGACGCACGGGTGCGGCAGGCGCTGTCCCTGGCCATCGACCGCAAGGCGATCGAGAGCCGGGTGATGGACGGCATCGCCCTGCCCGCGGCGCAGTTCCTGCCGGATGGCATGGCGGGCACCATCCCCGGCCTGCCGGTGCTGCCCTATGACCCGGCGAAGGCGAAGGAGTTGCTGAAGCAGGCGGGCTACCCCGACGGCTTCTCCTTCACCTTCCATGCTACCAACAACCGCTACATCAACGATGCCCGGCTGGCGCAGGTGCTGGCGCAGTTCTGGCAGCGCATCGGCGTGAAGGTGGAGCTGGATGCCATGCCCTCCTCCGTCTACTTCGGCCGGCGCGGCAAGCGGGAATTCAGCGTCGCCATGGGCGGCTGGGGCTCGGATGCGGCGGAGACGCTGATGTTCTTCAACGCCTGGCTGATGAGCACGGACCGCGAGCGCGGCCTTGGCACCAGCAACTACGGCGGCTGGTCCGATGCGCGCTTCGATGAGCTGGCCGGCCGCGCCAAGGTCACCATGGACGAGGCCGCGCGCGTCAAGCTGCTGCAGGAAGCCGGCAAGGTGGCGCTGGAAGAGATGCCGGTGATCCCGGTGCAGTTCGAAAGCGCGGTCTGGGCCTTCCGCAAGGGCTTGGCCTATCCGGGCCGGGTGGACCAGACCACGATGGCGACCGAGGTCACGGCCGCCGAATAACGCCGCGCCACGCGCCGCCGGGCCTTCCGCCCGCTCGGCGCGCCCGCATCTGCCCCTTCAGCAGGACTGTTCCATGAGCTTTGCCGATATCCTGGCCCAGGCGCTCGCCGCCCCCGGCCGCAATGCCATTCCCTTCACCGACGAGGCCGGCGAACCCACGCGCCCGCTGGTGCTGCATACCTACCGCCCGGCGAATTTCACGCCGGACAGCCCGGTGGTGCTGGTGCAGCACGGCATGAACCGCAATGGCGACGAATACCGCGACTTCTGGATTCCGGCGGCCGACAAGCACGGGCTGCTGATCGTGGCGCCCAATTTCGACAACGAGCATTATCCGGGCGCCGAGGTCTACAACAACGGCCATGTCCTGCTGAAGGACGGCACGGTGCAGCCGCGCGAGAAGTGGGGCTACGCCGTGCCCGCGCGCGTCTTCGCCTGGCTGCAACAGGCCGGCATCACGCGGCGGCAGAAGGCTTATTTCTACGGCCACTCGGCGGGCGGGCAGTTCGGCCACCGCATGGCCTCCACCCAGCCGCTGGATGTCTTCGAGGCCATCGCGGTCGGCAATCCCGGCTGGTACACGCTGCCGACGCTGGAGAAGGATTTCCCGGACGGCCTCGGCGGCATCGGCCTGGGCGAGGCGGAGCTGCTGCGCCTGCTGGCCTTCCCGCTGCTGATCCTGGCGGGCGAGCAGGATATCGAGACCTCCGGCCCCAGCCTGCCGGCCAATGCCGGCGCCATCGCGCAGGGGCCGCACCGCTTCGCGCGGGCGCATAACTACCTGGCCGCCGGGCAGGCCGAGGCCGCGCGGCGTGGCGTGGCCTGCAACTGGACGCTGGTGCCGGTGCCGCATATCGGCCACGACGGCGATGTCATCTCCCGCGTCTGCGCCAGCCTGTGGTTCGACAAGGCCATGACGGACGACGCCACCCTGCGCTCCTGGGCCAAGGGCGGCGCCGGCGCGCTGTAAGGCGCGCCAGCCGGTGGTGGGGCGCGGATATGGCGCACCCGCCACCGGCGCCGGCGGAAACCCCCAGCACGATGCGTGGCGGGCCGCTTGGCGAAGGGGAGACCCCCTCTATATGAACCTGATGATCCATCCTCCCCGCCGCGCCGCAACGCGCACCGCCCCCACGCGCGCCCCGCGATGAACGTCGTGACGCGGCCGCGCACGGCGGTCATCGGCTCCGGCTTCGGCGGGCTGGCCCTGGCCATCCGGCTGCAATCCGCCGGCCATGACGTCACCCTGCTGGAGAAGCGCGACAAACCCGGCGGCCGCGCCTATGTCTATGAACAGGACGGCTTCACCTTCGATGGCGGCCCCACCGTCATCACCGACCCCGGCTGCCTGGAGGAGCTGTTCGCCCTCTCCGGCCGCCGCATGTCGGATTACATCGAGATGCTGCCGGTCAGCCCCTTCTACCAGCTCTGCTGGGAAGACGGCTTCCGCTTCGACTACGTGAACGACCAGGCGGCGCTGGACGCGCAGATCGCCGCCAAGTCGCCGGCCGATGTGGAAGGCTACCGCCGCTTCCTGCGCTATTCCGAGGAGCTGCTGCAGGAAGGCTACATCAAGCTGGGCTCAAAACCCTTCCTGGATTTCGCCAGCATGGTGCGCGTGGCGCCGCAGCTTGTGCGGCTGCGCGCCGACCGCACCGTCTATGGCATGGTTTCCCGCTTCATCCGGAATGAGCATCTGCGGCAGGCCTTCTCCTTCCATTCCCTGCTGGTGGGCGGCGATCCTTTCGCCACTTCCTCGATCTATGCGCTGATCCATGCGCTGGAACGACGCTGGGGCGTCTGGTTCCCGCGCGGCGGCACCGGCGCGCTGGTGCGGGCGTTGGTAAAACTCTTCGAGGATCTGGGCGGCACCATCCGCTGCGGCGCCGAGGTGGCGCGGATCGAGACACAGGGGCCGCGCGCCACCGGCATCCGCTGCGCCGATGGCTGGCATGGCCAATTCGACAATGTCGCCAGCAATGCCGATGTGATGCACACCTACGCGCGCCTGCTGGAAGGCACGCCGCGCGGGCAGGCGGCGGCGCGCAAGCTGGCACGCAAGCGCTGGTCCATGTCGCTCTTCGTGATCTATTTCGGGCTGCGGGGCGAGCGACGGGACCTGCGGCACCACATGGTGCTCTTCGGTGCCCGCTACCGCGAGCTGATCCGGGAGATCTTCCGCGGCAGCGCATTGCCCGAGGATTTTTCCCTCTACCTGCATGCGCCGAGCGTGACGGACCCAAGCCTCGCGCCGCCGGGGCACAGCGCCTATTACGTGCTCTCCCCCGTGCCGCATCTCGGCAACGCGCCGATCGACTGGTCGGTGGAAGGCCCGCGCTACCGCGACCGCATCCTGGATTACCTTGATGAACGCTACATTCCCGGGTTGAAGCGCGACCTCGTCACCAGCCATATCCTGACGCCGGATGGCTTCCGGGACGATCTGAACAGCCACCACGGTTCCGCCTTCTCGCTGGAACCGGTGCTGACGCAATCGGCTTTCTTCCGCACGCACAACCGCGACGATGTCATCCGCAACCTGTATTTCGTCGGCGCCGGCACGCATCCGGGCGCGGGCGTGCCGGGCGTGGTGGGCTCCGCCAAGGCCACGGCGGGGCTGATGCTGGAGGGCATGCCATGACCGATGCGGTGGTGGAGGCCGGCGAGGCCTCGATCCGCACCGGCTCCAAGAGCTTCGCGATCGCCTCGCGCCTCTTCGGGCGCGAGATGCGCGAGGATGCCTGGATGCTCTACGCCTGGTGCCGCCATTGCGACGATGTGGTGGATGGGCAGGTCGCCGGCTTCGCGGCCGGCCAGAACAGCGGCGAGACGCCGCAGCAGCGGCTGGACGCGCTGTTCATGCAGACACGCCGGGCCCTTTCCGGCACGCCGATGCCGGACCCGGTCTTCACCGGCTTCGCCCGCGTCGCCGCGCGGCACCGCATTCCGCAGCGCTACCCGCTGGAACTGCTCCAGGGCTTCGCGATGGATGTGGAGGGCGCACAATACCGCACGCTCGATGACACGCTGCGCTACAGCTACCATGTGGCTGGCGTGGTCGGCATCATGATGGCGCTGGTGATGGGCGTGCCGCCGGAAGCGGAGGATACGCTGGACCGCGCCTGCGACCTCGGCCTCGGCTTCCAGCTCACCAACATCGCGCGGGACGTGCTGGACGATGCCGCGCTGGGCCGCATCTACCTGCCGGCGGAGTGGCTGGCGGAAGCCGGCATCCCGCCGGAGGAGATCGCCGACCCGCGCCATCGCGCGGCGCTGGCCGGCGTCGCCACCCGGCTGCTGGATGCGGCGGAGCCTTTTTACGATTCAGCCTTTGCCGGGCTGGCGGCTTTGCCGCCGCGCGCCGCCTGGGCGGTGGCCACGGCGCGCGGCGTGTACCGCGAAATCGGCACCCGCCTGCGCATCCAGGGCGCCGCCGGCTGGGACCGGCGGGTGGTGGTGCCGAAGCACCGCAAGCTGTGGCATGTCGGTGCCGGCGGCATGGCGGCGCTTACGGCCCGTCGGGCAGCGCCGCCTCGGCGGCCGGATCTGTGGCGCCGGCCCTGACATCGCCGGGCGCGGTGCCATGCTGTTCCCGCAGGCGCTGCCGCAGCACCCGCACCGGCGGCGCATAGAGAAAGCCGAAGGAGACGCAGCCATCCTTGCCTTCCACCGCGTGGTGCAGCCGGTGCGCCTGATACAGCCGCTGCATGTAGCCCCGGCGCGGCACCCAGTGGAAAGGCCAGCGCCGGTGCACCAGCCCGTCATGCACCACGAAATACAGGAAGCCGTAGGTGGCCATGCCGATGCCCAGCCAGAACAGGCCCCGGTGCTCCGGGTCCAGCCACATCAGCAGCAGCGAGAAGCCGGCGAAGACCACGGCATAGAGGTCGTTGCGTTCCCACCAGCCGTCATGCGCCTCATGATGGGATTTGTGCCAGCCCCAGCCCCAGCCATGCATCAGGTAGCGATGCGCCAGATAGGCCACCAGTTCCATGCCGAGCACGGTGCCGAGGACGATGCCCGCCGGCAGCAGCCAAGAGAACGAGAAGAAAGCTTCGGCCAAGTCGGCCTCCCTGTGCTGAACCGGCTGCCGGCATATAGGGAGGCTTGATGCGCCCCGCCATCATCCTGGCCACCTTCGAAGGCGGCGGGCATGTCACCCCCGCCGCGCAATTCGCCCGCCGCCTGCAGGCAGATGGTGCCGCCCTGCGCTTCGTCAGCGACGAGGCCAGCCGCGCCGCCGCCGCCGGCCTGCCCTTCCAGCCCTGGCGCCGCGCCCCCAACCGGCAGCCGGGGGCCGAGGCCGCCGCGCCGCTGCGGGACCATCTGCGCGCCTTCTGGCCCCCTGCCCTGGTGCGCAGCCTTTGCGAGGAAGTGATCTGCGCCCCCGCCCTGGCCTATGCCGAGGACCTGCTGGCCATGCTGCGGGAGGAACCCGCCGACCTCATCATCTGCAACGAGCTGCTGCTGGGCGCCATGCTGGCGGGGGAGAAGGCCGGGGTGCCGGTGGTTTCCTTTTCCGCCAATATCTGGCCCTACCCGACGCGGACGGACCTGCCGCCCTTCGGCCCTGGCTTCCGCTCCGGCAGCCAGGAATGGCACAGCCGCCGCGACACCTTCGCCCGCGACTGGACCTTTTCGCTCTACGATACCGGCCTGCCGGCGCTGAACGCCGCCCGCGCCGCACTCGGCCTGCCGCCGCTGGCGCATGTGCTGGACCAGTTGCAGATGCTGCGACTGTCGCTGCTGGCCACTGCCCAGGCCTTCGATTTCGGGCTGGACAGCGTGCCGGAGCCCTTCGCCTATGCCGGGCCGCTGCTGGAAACGCCCCCTTGGGCGGGGCGCTGGCAGCCCGCGCGGCCCGGCCTGCCGCATGTGCTGATCTCCTTCAGCAGCACCCAGATGGGCCAGCGGGGGGCGCTGCGGCGTTGCATCGCGGCGCTGCGCGGCCTGCCCGTGCGCGGGGTGCTGACCCTGGGCCCGGCGGTGGAGCCGGAGAGCCTGCCGGCGGCCGAACACGTGGAGATCCTGCGCGGCGCGGCGCATGACGACATCCTGCCCCATTGCGCCGCCGCCATCGTGCAGGGCGGGCATGGCTCCGTCATCCGGCCGCTGCTGCATGGCGTGCCGCTGCTCTGCCTGCCGCTGGGGCGCGACAATGCCGACAATGCGGCGCGGGTGGCGCAAGCCGGCGCCGGGCTGGTGCGCGGCGGCCGCGCGTCGGCCTGGCGCATCCGCCGAGCGCTGCGGCCTTTGCTGGAACAGCCGCATTACCGCGATGCCGCCCGGCGGCTCGGCCAGGCCATCGCGGCGGAGATGGACGGGGGCGCCGCCGCCTCAGCCCGCGTGCTGGCCATCGCACGGCAGGACTGAGCCGTTCGGAAAGGGCAGGATCGCGGTCATCTCGTCCAGCAGGGCTTCCAACACGCAGGCGGGGCCGCCGGGCCAGGCGACTTCCTGGCGCGCCTGATCCAGATGCTCCTCCACCCGCCGCCGCGCCACTTCCAGGCCGCAGAGCGAGATCAGGGTGGCCTTGTTGCCGTCCTGCCGCACATCCTTGCCGGCCATCTGCGCCGTGGCCGTGGCATCCAGCAGGTCGTCCAGCGTCTGGAAGGCCAGCCCCAGGTGGCGGCCGAAGCGGCGCATGGCCGCCACGCCTTCCTCCGAGGCATGGCTCAGCACGGCACCGGCCTCCAGCGCCGCGACAAAGAGCACCCCGGTCTTCTGGTGGTTCAGCAGGTCCACGTCGCCGGTGGCGGCGGGGCCATGGCGGTCATGCAGGTCCCGCTCCTGCCCGCCGACCAGCCCCTGCGGGCCCACTGCCTGCACCAGCAGCGTGACCAGCCGCAGCCGCACCGCATCCGATACGCCCGGCAGTGCGGCCATCACGCCATAGCCCTGGTTGAGCAGGGCGATGGCGGCCAGGATGGCGGTATCCTCGCCAAAGGCGCGATGCGTCGCCGGCTTGCCGCGCCGCAGCTCGGCATCGTCCATGCAGGGCAGGTCGTCCAGCACCAGGGATGCGGTGTGGACCATCTCCACCGCGCAGCCTGCTTCCAGCGCCGCCGCCTCGTCCCCGCCGAAGCGGCGGGCGGCCAGCAGGGTCAGCAGGGGCCGCAGCCGCTTGCCGGGTCCTACCAGTGCGTGGCGCATGGCACCGTGCAGCCGCTGGGGCGATTCCTCCACGCCGGGCAGCAGCATCTGCAGCCGCGCCGCGATCATGCCCCGCAGGGGCGCGAAATCGACCACCGCCGGTGCTGGCGGGCGGAGGGTGGAGGCGATGCTCAAGCGGCGTACCGCATGCTGAGGGTCCTGTTCGCTGCGGCACCTTCGGCGGTTGGCACCTGTCGGGGTCGGTCTGGCACCCTCCCCGTGCCTCAGGGCCGCGGGGGGACGTTCTTTCCTACTTGGCGGCGTTTTCCGAATTGGTAAGGGCCTGACATCACGCCGCCGACATCCGCCAGGCCCGCACCGCCTCCAGCGGGTGCAGCAGCATGATGGTGCCGATCGCGAGGCTATCATGGATGATGAAGGCCAGCGCCACCTCGATGGCGAGGCCCAGCGCCAGCGCGCGCTTCCAGCCCAGCCGGAAGCCCAGCCAGCAGCCCGCCACCACGCAGAGCATATCGCCCGTGGCATTCAGCAAGGTATCGCCGCCATAGCTGGGATCGGCGCCGGAGGTGCCGTAGCGGGCGATCATGAAGGGCGTGTTCTCCGCCACCTCCCATCCCGCCGCCGCCACCAGCGCCACCACCAGAAGCCAGCCCAGAGGCCAGTGGCGGGAGGTCAGCCACAGGATGCCGGCCCAGATCAGGCCATAGACAAGGTGCAGCAGCGAATACCAGTCCAGGAAGTGCTGCGAGTTGGTCTCGCTCGCCAGGCTGCCGTCCCAGAAGCGCGGCATGCCTTCCGGCAGCAGCGGCCGGCCGAGTGCCAGCAGGATGCCGTTGGTCAGCAGCAGCAGCACCAGCCCGGTGGCCCAGTAGGCCGGCCAGGGGCAAGGCGGCGGGGACGGGCGGCGGCGGCGGCGCCAGCGGGCCAGCACGCGCGAAAACACCCCCGGCGACGGCGCCTGGGGTGGCTGGCGGGGCAGGGTCTGAGGTGCGGCTTCAGCGGTTCGAGGCACGAAGGGCGGTCTGCTGTGAACCCTTCACAACCGCTGGCGGGCGAACTGGTTGCCTTCAGCCGGGCCTTCCACGCTCCAGCAGGCAGGGCAGCGCGGCCAGGACCGGCACCGGCGGGCGGCCGGACAGGATGCGCAGCTTGTCCATCAGGCTGGGCTCGGCGGCGTAGAAGCGCTCGATCAGCGGCTGCGGCAGGCCATAGAAGCGTTCCAGTACCCGGTAGCGCTGGCCGGGCCGGGCGGCGCGGAAGAGCATGCGGTTGAGCCGGCGGAAAAAGGCCCGCCGCTGCCACAGCGCCACGGAATGCTGCCGCACCAGCGCGTTGAGGGAGGCCGCGTCCAGCGCCGGCGCCGCCGCGATGGCATCGGCCAGGCGCACGGCATCGGGCAGCGAATAGCCGGTGGTGGGGTGGAAGAGCGCGGCCCGCAGCCCCGCCTGCGGCGTGGCAGCCCGTGCCTGCCAATAGGCCTGGATGTCGCCGTCCAGCGCCACCGGCAGCACCCCTTCCTCTTCCCGCAGCACCGTGCGGATCCGCCAGTTCTGTGCCGCCGCATAGGCCGCAATGGCCCGCCGCAGCGCCGGCTTGTCCAGCTCCGGCCCATCGGCGTAGCGGGTATCCTCGATCAGCAGCCGGCGGTCGTCCAAGGGCAGCACGTACAGGAAGCGGTAGCCATCCAGCTGCTCCACCGTGGCATCCATCACGATGGGGCGGCGAAGGCCATGCGGCACCGCCAGCCGCACCTCCTGGCCCAGGAACTTCTGATAGCCCAGCGCCAGTTCCGCCGCCGCATCGGGGCCACGGCCGTCGATCACCGCCGCCGCCGGCAAGGCCGTGCCATCGGCCAGGGTGGCGCCATCGGCGGCCAGATGCGCGACGGGCGCCTCCAGCCGCACCGCATCGCCCAGCACCCGTGAGAGCTGGTCGTGAAAGCGGGCGCTGGTGACGCTGGCATAGCCGCTGGAAAGCTGCCTTTGCCGGGCGGGGAAGCGCACCTCGTAGCCATCCCAGCGATGCGCCACCAGCGGCGCCACCCAGTCGCGCTGCGCCGCCGTCAGGTCGGCCTCGAAGAAGGACCAGGTATGGTCGCCGCCCAGACGGGGGCCAGCCTCCACCAGCAGGAGGCGCAGCTCTGGCCGCCGCTGCCGCAACCGCAGCGCGATCAGCCCATTGGCCAGGCCGCCTCCCGCCAGCAGCAGGTCATAGCCTTGGGGAGCCGGCGGGGTCGGGGACATGCGGCATGGCTTGGCACGCCGCCGCCGCCCCTGCAATCCGCCGCGAAGGCCCCATATGCCCTCTCATGCCGCGCGACAGCACCGCCGGGCTCGCGGAGATCGCGGCCCCTCCCCGTTTCCAGCCGGTGATCCCGGCACAGGCCGCCATTGGCCTCTCGCTGGCCGCGCTGATCGGCGCCGCCTGGCTGGGGTTGCATGTCTATGGCGTCTATTTCCACCGCTGGCAGGGCTGGGGCTGGGTGGCGGCGCCGCTGCTGGTGGCGGTGCAGACCTGGCTTTCCGTCGGGCTCTTCATCATCGCGCATGACGCGATCCACGGTTCCCTGGCGCCGGGGCGGCCACGGCTGAACCGCATCGTCGGGCAGCTTTGCGTCGGGCTTTACGCCGGCTTCCGCTACGGGCGGCTGGCGGCCAACCACCACCGGCACCACGCGGCCTCCGGCACCGCCGACGACCCGGACTTCCACCCCGAGGCGCCCCGGCAGCTCGTGCCCTGGTTCCTGCGCTTCTTCCGCACCTATTTCGGCCTGTTCGAATTCGGCGTGCTGGCAGCGTGGCTGGTGGTGGCCATCGGCGTGCTGGGGGCTTCCACCGCCAATATGCTGGTCTTCTGGGCCCTGCCGGCGCTGCTTTCAGCGCTGCAACTTTTCGTGTTCGGCACCTGGCTGCCGCACCGGCATGGCGAGCCGGGCTTCGAGGACCGGCACAATGCCCGCTCCAACGGCTTCGGGCCGCTGCTCTCGCTGCTGACCTGCTTCCATTTCGGGCGGCACCACGAGCACCACCTCTACCCCTACCTGCCCTGGTGGCGGCTGCCGGACCTGGAAGCCGCGCCTCAGCGCCGGGCCAGCGCCACCAGGTAGGTGCAGGGCGCATCGGTGGCATTCTCGAAAACGCAATCCACCGGCGGCCCCAGTGCCAGGCAGTCCCCGGCGCCCAGCCGGTGCCGGGCACCGGCTTCGTGGAAGAGCAACTCGCCTTCCAGCACCCAGATGGCGTGGCCCCATTCCACATAGGTATGCGCCGGATAGGCGACCCGCGCCCCGGCCGGCAGTTCCACCCGCACCAGTTCCGGCTGCGCCCCCGGCGGCGTGACGGCGCGGCGCAGGTAGCCGGTCTCCGGGTCCCGCCACACCGGCTGTTCCGCGGCGCGGGCGACGCGGCCACCGCCGGCATCGCCTTCCGCCCGCGCCAGCAGGGTGGAGAGCGTCATGCCCAGCGCCCCCACCAGCCGCCCCAGCAGCGCCGCCGTCGGGCTGGCCTCGGCACGCTCCACCTTGCTGATCATGGCGCGGGAGACGCCGGAGCGTTCCGCCAGCTCGGCGATGGACCAGCCGCGTTCCTCCCGCTCCGCCCGCAGGCGCGCGGCCAGCGGGGCCGTCAGGTCATGCGCATCGGCGTCTTGTATAGTGCTCATTCATCCAACATAGTGTTCAAGCTTCGCTTCTATCATCCCGCCGCGCAGGAGTCTCGCCCATGCTGGACCAACCGCCGCCCAAGGCCGGCCATAACGGTGGCCCGCCGCTGGAGGAAGAACCGGAGCACGCCACCACCTGGGGCCGCTTCGTCTGGCGGCGGGCACACAAGAAGGCCTGGAAGACCCCACCACGCGAGATCGCCCTGCGCCGCCTGGCCCGGGCTGAGGAACTGGGCATGAGCTACAAGGACTATACGCTGGAGATCATGGAACGGGGCCGCTACCTGTGACGCAGCCCCGCCGCGAGATCGTCCTCAACGCCTTCGACATGGCCTGCGTCGGCCATATCCAGCAGGGCCTCTGGCGCCACCCGCGCGACCGCGCCACCGACTACAACAAGCTGGACTACTGGACCGGCATGGCCCGCACGCTGGAGCGTGGGCTCTTCGACGGGCTCTTCCTGGCCGATGTGCTGGGCATCTACGACGTCTATGGCGGCAGCCCCGACGCCGCGCTGCGGGAGGCGGTGCAGGTGCCGCTGCTGGACCCGATGCTGCTGGTGCCCGCCATGGCGGCGGCGACGCAGCATCTCGGCTTCGGCATCACCTGCAACCTGGCCTATGAAGCGCCCTACCTCTTTGCCCGCCGCGTCTCGACGCTGGACCACCTGACCGGCGGCCGCGCGGGCTGGAACATCGTCACCGGCTATCTGGACAGCGCGGCGCGCGCCATGGGCCTGCAGCGCCAGATGGCGCATGACGACCGCTACGACCTGGCCGATGAATACATGGACCTCGTCTATGCACTGTGGGAAGGCAGCTGGGCGGGGGATGCGCGGGCGCGCGGCGAGGCCATGGGCGCCTATGCCGACCCGGCGCGGGTGCGGCCGGTGCGTCACCAGGGCGCGCAATACCGGCTGGATGCCATCCATCTGGCCGAGCCCTCCCCCCAACGCACGCCGCTGCTGTTCCAGGCGGGGGCCTCGGACCGTGGCCGGCAATTCGCGGCGCGGCATGCCGAATGCGTCTTCGTCAATGGCGGCGCCAAACCGGCGGTGGCCTCCCTGGTGGCGGACCTGCGCGCCCGGGCCAACCCGCGCCCGCTGAAGGTGCTGGTGGGCGCCACCCTGGTGATCGGCCGCACCGAGGCCGAGGCGCGGGACAAGCTGGAAGACTACCGCCGCCATGCCAGCGTGGAGGGCGCGCTGGCGCATGCCTCGGCCTCGCTGGGCATCGACTTCGCCCGCTACGGCATGGACGAACCCATCGAGACCGGCCCCACCCAGGCCATCCAATCCAATGTCGAGGCGATGAAGAAGGCCGCTGGCCCGGTCTTCACCAAGCGCGGGCTGATCGACCGCTTCATTCTCGGCAGCCGGCAACCGCCGATCGTCGGCTCGGTGGAACAGGTGGCGGAGGCACTGATCGGCTGGGTGGAAGAAGCCGATGTGGATGGCTTCAATCTCTCCCGCACCGTGATGCCGGAATGCCTGGAGGATGTGGTGGACCTGCTGGTGCCCGCCCTGCAGGAACGCGGCGCCTACAAGCGCGCCTATGCGCCCGGCACCTTCCGCGAAAAGCTCTTCGGCGCCGGGCCGCTGCTGGAAGCGCCGCATCCGGCGGCGGCGCGGCGCTTCACGTAAGGCGGGTCAGTTGATCCGGGGTGTCGGTGGCGCATAGAGCGGCACCGAGACATCCATGGGGTTGCGGAAGACCAGGCCGGGATTCGGATAGTAATCCACGAAGAGGTTGATCCGGTCCCGCTTGCCCTTGTTCCGCACGGAATGCCGGACGCGGTTGTTGAAGTCATAGACATGGCCCATGTCCATGACGAACTTGCGGCCGTCGATCTTGTATTCCACCGCCGGCGTGCCGCTCAGCGAGACATGGATACGGTGCGCCTTGGCGGCCATGGCGTGCGCATCGATATGCGGCGCGATCTGCGCCCCTGCCTTCAGCCGCACCAGGGCCAGCCGCGTCACCACGCCGCGCGGGGTCCTGACGGGTGCCAGCGCCTGCTCGATCACCGGGCCCAGCACGTCCTTGAAGCGGTTCCATTCCGGCATGGTGTAGACCGGCCAGACATCCGTATCCTCCCGCGCGATGGGCAGGAAGGGCTGCGGGTCATGCCCCTTGGCACGGGCCCAGACGCAGATCAGGTCTTCGAAATGCTGCAACCCGCTGGTGGAGGCCGTGGGATGCCATTCGGTCTTGATCATGATGTTGTCGGTGGCCGAGTGGGCGGTGGAGGCCACGGCATCCTGGCGGAAGGTATTGCCGGTCCAGTCGTCCTCGGTCAGCGTCTCGATCATCTTCAGGAGGCCCGAGACGTCGATGGCCCCCAGATCCTTCAGCGGTACCCCGATATCCATGACAGTGTCTCCCCCAAGCGAGCGCAGTCCGGCGAGAGTTGCGCCGCCGCCTGGGGTGAGTCAACGCCGCCGCGCAGCCCTGGCTGACTTGGCGCAAGGCCTTTGACGGCAGCCGCTTTCTCCGCCCCGCAGCACGGAGAAAGGCCCAGGAGGGCTGCCTCGCGGCCGGGCTAAGGAAGAATTCATTTCGGCGTCATCTTCCACCGTCCGCGCGGATCAGAGGGCCAGATACTGCCCACGCACCTCCTCATTGGCCCGCAGTTCCGCCATGCTGCCGGACCAGACCACCCGCCCCTTCTCCACCACCGTCGCACGGTCGGCGACGCCGCCGGCGAAATGCAGGTTCTGCTCGGCCAGCAGCACGGTCAGGCCTTCCTGCTTCAGGGCCTGGATAGCCTGGGCCATCTGCTCCACGATGACGGGCGCGAGGCCCTCGCTGGGCTCGTCCAGCAGCACCAGGCGCGGGTTGCCCATCAGGGTGCGGGCGATGGTGAGCATCTGCTGCTCCCCGCCGCTCATGCGCCCGCCGGGGCGGTCCCGCATCCGGCCCAGGTTGGGGAACAGCTCGAACAGCCGCTCCGGTGTCCAGGGGCGCAGGCCCGCGCGCGGCTTCTGGCGGCCGACCTCCAGGTTCTCCATCACCGTCAGGTCGGCGAAGACGCGCCGCTCCTCCGGCACATAGCCGAGGCCCAGGCGGGCGATGCGGTGCGGCTCCTGCCCGGCGATCTCGGCGCCATCGAAGCGGATGCTGCCGGAACTCGGGCGCAGCAGGCCGATGACGGATTTCATGGTGGTGCTCTTGCCGGCGCCATTGCGCCCTAGCAGCACCATCACCTCCCCCTTGCCGACCGAGAGTGACAGGCCCTGCAGGATATGCGCCCGCCCGTAATACGTGTTGAGCCCCGCGATCTCCAGCATCAATGCCCCCCACCGGCGGCGCCGGTGCCGAGATAAACCTCCCGCACCGCCGGGTCGGCGCGGATGGCGGCGGCATCGCCCTCCGCGATCAGCGCCCCCCGGTTCAGCACCAGGATGCGGTCGGAGACATCGAAGACCACGTCCATGTCATGCTCGGTGAAGAGCACGGCGACGCCGCGCTCGGTGGCCAGGCGGCGGGTGAGCTGCATCAGCGCCACGCGCTCGGCCGGGGCCATGCCGGCGGTGGGCTCGTCCATCAGCAGCAGGCGGGGGGCATTGCCCAGCGCCACGGCCAGTTCCAGCCGCTTCAGGTCGCCATAGGCCAGCACGCCGGTAGCGCGCTCCGCCTGCTCCGCCAATCCCACCTGTGCCAACAGCGCATCGGCCTCCGCGGCGAAGCGCACGGCGGCGGGGCGCCAGAAGCGCCAGACCTCGCCGTGATGCGCGATCAGGGCCATCTGCACATTCTCCCGCACCGTCATGGAGCCGAAGGTGGCGGTGATCTGGAAGGTGCGGCCGATGCCATGCGCGGCAATGGCGCGGGGGTTGAGGCCGGCGATCTCCCGCCCCTCCAGCCGCACGCTGCCGGCATCCGGCGGCAATTGCCCGCCGACCATGTTGAAGCAGGTGGACTTGCCGGCGCCATTGGGGCCGATCAGCGCCAGCATCTCGCCGGCGGCGAGGTCGAAGGACACGTCGTCCACCGCCTGCACGCCGCCGAAGGCCTTGCGCAGGCCGCGCACCGCCAGCAGGCTCATGCCTCTCGCCCCCGCAGCCAGAGCCGGCGCGCGGCACCGGCGATGCCCTCCGGGAAGGCCATCACCAGCAGCAGGATGACCGCGCCCAACACCAGCCGCCAGAGATCGGTGGAGCGGACCAGGATATCGGCCAGGCCGGTATAGACCAGCGCGCCGACGATGGGCCCCGCCATCGTCTGCAACCCGCCGAGCAGCACCATCAGCAGCGCCTCCACCGAATGCGGGATGGAGATATAGGTCGGGAAGACGCCGCCCTTGGCATAGGAGAACAGCGCGCCGGACAGCCCCGCCGCCGCCCCGGCGATGACCAGCGCCACCATCCGCAGGTGCTGCACATCAAGGCCGATGGCTTCCGCCCGCACCGCCGAATCCCTTGCCGCGCGCAGGGCATAGCCATAGGGCGCGTAAAGCATCCGCCGCAGCAGCAAGGCCACGGCGACGGACAGCGCCAGCGCGATCCAGTAATAAGTGGCGGCACCGCGCGCCCAGGCTTCCGGCCAGAGGCCGAGCAAGCCGTTGTCGCCGCCCGTGACGCCCACCCATTGGAAGCTGATGGCCCAGACGATCTGCGCGAAGGCCAGCGTCAGCATGGAGAGATAAACGCCGGAAAGCCGCACCACGAACCAGCCGAAGAGTGCTGCGACGATGCCGGCGGCGATGGGCGCTGCCAGCAGCCCCAGCGGCATGGGCGTGCCCAGCCATTGCGCCAGCAGCCCGGCCGCATAGGCGCCGATGCCGAACCAGGCCGCGTGGCCAAAGCTGGCCATGCCGCCAGGGCCCATCATGACATGCAGGCTGACGGCGAAGAGTAGCGCCACCGCGCCATCCGTCAGCACCGTGAGATAGTAGTCGCCCACCCAGAAAGGCGCCGAGGCAGCCAGCAGCAGCGTGGCGAGGCCGAGGTAGCGCAGCGCGGGCGGCGCGGCGCGGATGACCGGGGCGGCGGCCAGCATCTCCCGCGCCTCCGCCTGCGGCCGGCCGAGCAAGCCATTGGGCCGGAAGACCAGCACCACCGCCATGACCAGGAAGACCAGCACCAGCGTGGATTGCGGCAGCAGCACGATGCCGAAGGCCTGGAGGATGCCGATCAGCAGCGAGGCGACGAAGGCACCGGCAAGACTGCCCAGCCCGCCGACCACCACCACCACGAAGGCATCGACGATGACGGACAGGTCGATCTGCAGATTGGCGGAAGCATTAGGCAGCGACAGCGCCCCGCCCAGCCCCGCCAGCCCGGCGCCCAGCGCGAAGACGCTGGTGAACAGCAGGCGCTGGTCGACGCCCAGCGCCGCCACCATGTCACGGTCCAGTGTCGCCGCGCGTACCAGCGTCCCCCAGCGCGTGCGGTTCATCAGCAGCCAGAGCAGGCCGAGCACAACAGGGCCGATGGCAATCAGCACGAGGTCGTAGAGGGGAAAGCGGTTGCCCAGGATCTCGACAAAGCCGCGCAGCCATCGCGGGCGCGGCAGCGGCAGTTCCACCGGGCCCCAGAGCCACAGCGTCACATCCTGCAGGATCAGCACCACGCCGAAGGTCGCCAGCAACTGGAAGAGTTCCGGCGCGCGATAGACGCGGCGCAGCACCACCAGTTCCAGCATCACGCCGATCAGCGCGGTGCAGAGCGCGGTGAGGAGGATGCCGAGGATGAACCATTCCGGCTCCCGCGGCAGCCGCGTCAGGATGCTCCAGCCGAGATAGGCGCCCAGCATCGTCAGGCTGCCATGCGAGAAGTTCACGATCCGCGTGACGCCGAAGATGATGGTCAGCCCCGAGGCGACCAGGAACAGCGACGAGGCCCCGGCGAGCCCCGTCAGCAGTTGCGGAACGATGAGATCCAGCATCGCTCAGGCAGGGCGCAGCTTGCGCACGAAATCGTCGCCCGGCAGCAGGTCGCGGCCATCGATGTAGCGCCAGTCCACCATGATGCCGGCGTCGTTCTTCAGCCCCGTCCTGCCGACAAAGACGCCGAGCGTGCCCTGCTGGTCGATCTCGCGATAGGTGACGGGGCCCACGGGGCTCTCGAAGCCGGCGCCCCGGAAGCCTTCCACCATCCGCTCCATGCTGGTGGATTCCGCGCGGGCGATGCCGGCGGCGATGGACTGGATCAGCGCATAGCCGACCAGGGAGCCGCACATCGGCTTGGCGTTGAACCTGCCGCGGTAGGCATCCACAAAAGCCTTGTGCGCGGGCGTGTCGATCTGCTCGCCCGGATAGCCGGTGACGATCCAGCCTTCCGGCGCCTCGTCACCCAGCGGGTCGAGATATTCCGGCTCGCCGGTCAGCAGGGAGACCACGGCGCGGCCCTCGAACAGCCCGCGCGTATTGCCCTGGCGCACGAAATTGGTCAGGTCCGGGCCAAAGAGCACGTTGAAGATGGCGTCCGGCTTCATCTGCTCCAGCGCCTGCACGGTGGCGCCGGCATCGACGCGCCCCAGCGCCGGCCATTGCTCGCCGACGAATTGCACATCCGGCCGCCGGGCGCTCAGCAGTTGCTTGAACCACTTCACGCCGGACTGGCCGAATTCGTAATTGGGCGCGACGGTGACCCAGCGCTTGGCCGGCAGCTTCGCGGCTTCCTCGGCCAGGATGGCGGCCTGCATGTAGGTGCTGGGGCGCAGGCGGAAGGTGTAGCGGTTGCCGCGCTCCCAGACCATGGCGTCGGTCAGCGGCTCGCCCCCCACGTAAAGGCGCCTGTTCTGCGCGGCATATTCGCTCAGCGCCAGGCCGACATTGGAGAAATAGGCGCCGGCCAGCACATCCACCTTCTGGTCGTTCACCAGCTCCCCGGCCAGGCGCACGGCATCCTGCGGCTTGCCGGCATCGTCGCGCGTGAGCAGCTCCAGCTGCCGGCCCAGCACACCGCCCTGGCCATTGAGGGTTTCCACCGCCAGTTGCATGGCATTGCGGTAGGGCAGCGTGAAGGCCGGCATGGTGGTGTAGCTGTTGATCTCGCCGATGCGGATCGGGCCCGTGCCCTGCGCCCGCAGCAGGCCCGGCATCGCCAATGCGCCGGAAGCACCGAGAAGCAGGCGCCGTGTCACTTGCATAGGAAACCACTCCGAACAGAGGTCAAGCCGCCGGCAGCGCCGAGGCGGAGGGGGAGCCCTGGCCCAGGGGCCAGGAAGAGGCATTGGCGGCCATTATGCCACAGCGCCGCGCCGGCGCCTCAGGTCATGCGCCCCGGCACGCCGCCCGCCGGGCCTTGCCTGGACAGCGCGCACAAGGACAGGCCATGAACCTGGAAACAACCAGCGGGACGGACGACCACCGATGAGCACCTATTTCTACGACCCCCGGCAGGGCCACGGCCTGCCGCACGACCCCTTCAAGGCCATCGTGGCGCCGCGCCCCATCGGATGGATCAGCACGGTGGATGCCGAGGGCCGCGTCAACCTCGCGCCCTACAGCTTCTTCGGCGCCTTCAACGGCAACCCGCCCATCATCGGCTTCGCCAGCGAGGGCTACAAGGACAGCATCCGCAACGTCGAGGCGACGGGGGAATTCGTCTACAACCTCGCCACCCGCCCGCTGGCTGAGGCGATGAACCAGACCAGCGCCCCGCTGCAATACGGGGAGGACGAGATGGACTTCGCCGGGCTGGAGGCCACCCCCAGCACACTGGTGGCCCCGCCCCGCGTGGCGGCGACGCCCGCCGCGCTGGAATGCAAGGTGCTGCAGATCATCCGGCTCAACGATGCCGAGGGCAAGGTGCTGAACAGCTACATGGTGCTGGGCCAGGTGATCGGCGTGCATATCGACCCGGCCTATCTGAAGGACGGCATCTTCGACACCATGGCGGCGCAGCCGATCAGCCGCTGCGGCTATCGCGGCTATTATTCCGCCATCGGCGAGATGTTCGAGATGTTCCGCCCCACGGTGACCACCGCGAAATAGCCCGGCCAGATCGCGCTTCTGTGGCTGCCGAGGGGGGTGATTTGCGGCACCCGCCATGGCAGCCTGCGCGCCGGAGACTGGCAGGGACCCACAGGGTTGCAGGCCGGGCGGAAAAAATCACCGGCTGCGTGATACGTCCTGCCCGGTGGCGAGTTTCCCGGAAGCCAGTCCGTGGAGAATGGAATCGATGAGCGACGACCGAGAGGCACGAGAGCAGCGCATCCGGGAACGTGCCTATGCCCTTTGGGAAGCCGAAGGGCGGCGAGAGGGCGCGCATGAGGAACACTGGCACCGCGCGCGCCAGGAGATCGAGGGCACCGGCATCTCCGGCAGCCTGGACGACCAGCTGAGGGACACTTTCCCCGCCAGCGATCCGCCCAGCATCACCGCCCCTGACACCGATATCCGGGCACTGCCGGCGGCGCCGGAGGACGAGCCTTTCCCCGCCCAGTCCGCCACCCTGGAGGACAGGCCGGAAGCGCCGGTGAAGAAGCCGCGCGCCGCGGCGAAGAAGGCCGATGCTCCGGCAGCGGCCGCGGCAGCCCCGGCCGCCGCCAAGGGCCGCGCGCCCCGCAGGAAGCCGGGCGCCTGATCAGCGGCCGGGGGCGGAAGCCCCCGGCCTGCCGGCGTTACGGCAGCAGCGTGCCTTCCGGCTGCTTGTCGCTGAACACGCCATCCGCGAAGGCTTCCTCCCAGGTGCCGGAGGTGCTGGCCTTGGAATATTCCGTGGCGCGGCCTTCGAAGAAGTTCATGTGCTCCACGGCGTTCAGGATCTCGTCCAGCCAGGTCAGCGGGTTCTTCTCGATATTGTAGTGCGGCTCCAGCCCCAGCTGCTGCAGCCGGCGGTCGGCGATGAAGCGGATATACTGCTTCACCTCATCCGCGGTCAGGCCCTGCACGCTGCCCATCTCGAAGGCGAGGTCGATGAAGGCGTCCTCGTGGTGCACGATGGTGGTGCAGATATCCACCAGCTCCTGACGGAACTCCTCCGTCCAGATCTCCGGATTCTCCTGGATGAAGGTGCGGAACAGGCGGATGACGGAGAGGCAGTGCAGCGTCTCATCGCGCACCGACCACGTCACGATCTGCCCCATGCCCTTCATCTTGTTGAAGCGCGGGAAGTTCAGCAGGATCGCGAAGGAGGCGAAGAGCTGCAGGCCCTCCGTGAAGGCACCGAAGGCCGCCAGGGTCTTGGCGATCTCCTTCTTGTTCTCCACAGAGAAGGACTGCATGTAGTCATACTTGTCCTTCATTTCCTGATACTTCAGGAAGGCCTGGTACTCCACCTCCGGCATGCCGATGGTGTCGAGCAGGTGCGAATAGGCCGCGATATGGATGGTCTCGATGTTGGAAAAGGCCGAGAGCATCATCAGCACTTCGGTGGGCTTAAACACCTGGCTGTAATGCTTCATGTAGGCGCCGTTCACCTCGACATCCGCCTGCGTGAAGAAGCGGAAGATCTGGGTGACGAGGTTGCGCTCGCCGTCCGTCAGGGTGCGCTGCCAGTCCTTCACGTCATCGGCCATCGGAACTTCTTCCGGCAGCCAGTGGACGCGCTGCTGCGTCATCCAGGCATCATAGGCCCAGGGGTAGCGGAACGGCTTGTAGACGGGGTTGGCCGTCATCAGGTCGAACTTCTGGGGGGCGTCCTGGGTCTCGGACATCAACAGTCTCCGGTAGAGGCGCATCGGGCAAAGGCGGATCATAGCGGCGCCGGGCCGCAATGCCTGATCAACCTTTTCAGCCACAACATGTCAGGGTTTTGGCGAGCGGGAGCCACTACATCTATGCGCCCCGGCAGGCAACAGCGGGCAGCCGAGTCGCTTCAGAAGGCCCCTTCCCCGGTGGTGGGCGCCGGCGGCCGGGCCAGGTCGGAGGGCGCGGGCTGGCTGGCCGGCGCCCGCGTCAGCAGGTCCGTGAAGGTCAGCGCGAAGAGAAAGGCGAGCCAGAGCAGGCAGGCCGCCGCCGCCAGCCGCCGCAGCCCCTCCGCCTGCCGCAGCCGCATGAAGAAGGCGGCGATCAGCAGCATCTTGAGGCTGGAGATGCCGAGCGCCACCGCCATGTTGCCCCGGCCCAGCGGGACATAGGCCATGGCGAGGCTGGCCAGCGCCAGCGCCACCAGCGCCAGCCAGACGGCCAGGGCACGGCCCAGGATGGCACCGGCGCCGCGGGCTTCCGCCGGCAGCAGGCCGCGGCGCCCGCTCACGCACGCCCGTCCAGGTAGAGCAGCGGGTAGAGAAACACCCAGACCACGTCCACCAGGTGCCAGTAGAGCCCGGCAGCCTCCAGCCCCGGGCTGCGCAGCGGGCGCAGGCGGCGCCAGGCCTGCAAGCCCATCCAGCCCAGCAGGGTGAGCCCGCCCAGCACATGCAGCCCGTGCAGCCCCGTCAGCAGCCAGTAGAAGGATGACGACAGCGTCGCGCCCGGCATGCCTTGCAGCGCGGCGCCGCCGGGGAAGAGCCCCTTGGCGATGTCGCTGTGCCATTCGAAGCCCTTCACGACCAGGAAGCCGAGGCCTAGCAGCAGCCCGGCCAGCAACCCGCCCAGGGCCAGCCGCCGCCGCTCCGCCCGCGCCGCCTCCACCGCGATGGCGACGGCGAGGCTGCTGGTCAGCAGGATCAGGGTATTGGCGGTGCCCAGGGCCACATCGGTGGCGCGGCCGGCGGCGCGGAAGCCTTCCACATGCAGGGCGCGGGTGGCGGCGAAGGCCAGCAGCAGCCCGCCGAAGAGCAGCGCCTCGCTGCCCAGGAAGATCCACATGCCGAAGCTGGCGGCGCGTTCCTGCCGCTGGGTGCTGCGCCAGGGCTCGTGCAGCAGGGGCACCGGCTTCATCGGGCGTTGCGCCCCTGGTTGCGGTGCGGCTCACGCGCGCTGTGGTGCGGGCCGGTGGCCTCGGGGTGGTAGAGATACGGCTCCTCATCCACCACCGGCAGCTCGAAGAAGTTTTCGCGCGGGGGTGGGGAAGCGGTGCGCCATTCCAGGCCGGTGGCATCCCAGGGGTCGTCGCCGGCGCGGCGGCCAAAGAACAGCGACCAGGTCAGGTAGCCGATGGGCAGCAGATAGGCCGCCGCCAGCAGCACGGCGCCGGAGGAGGACATGACGTTCCAGGCCTGAAACTCTGGCGGGTAGACCTGATAGCGGCGCGGCATGCCGGCGAAACCCATGACGAACATGGGAAAGAAGGTGAAGACGAAGCCGAAGAACATCGTCAGCCCCGCCAGCCGCGCCCAGCTTTCCGGATACATGCGGCCGGTGAGTTTGGGCCACCAGAAATGCAGCCCGCCGTAGAGCGCCGTGACGGCGCCGCCCACCATGATGAAGTGGAAATGCGCCACCACGAAATAGGTGTCGGTGACATGCACGTCGATCGGGATGGCCGCCAGGAACAGCCCCGTCAGCCCGCCGATGGTGAAGAGGCCGATGAAGCCGAGGGCGTAGAACATCGGCGCCTCGAAGGTGATCTGGCCGCGGTAGAGCGTGAAGGTCCAGTTGAAGACCTTGATGGCCGAGGGCACCGCGATGACGAAGGAGAGAAAGGAAAAGGCCATGGAGGCGAACAGCGACTGGCCGGAGACGAACATGTGATGCCCCCAGACCAGGAAGCCCACCAGCGCGATCCAGAGAATGGCATAGACCATGAAGCGGTAGCCGAAGACGCGGCGCCGCGCGAAGCAGGTGACGATCTCGCTGATCACGCCGAAGGCCGGCAGGATCATGATATAGACGGCGGGGTGGCTGTAGAACCAGAAGAGGTGCTGGAACAGCAGCGGATCGCCGCCCTGGGCGGGATCGAAGACCGGCAGGCCGAAGGCGCGCTCGGCCACGATCAGCAGCAGGGACGCGGAGAGCACCGGCGTCGCCAGCACCATCACCAGGCTGGTGCCGTAGATGGCCCAGACCAGCAGCGGCAGGCGGAACCAGTGCATGCCCGGCGCGCGGAGCATATGCACCGTGGCGATGAAGTTCAGCCCGGTGGCGATGGAGGAAAACCCCGCCACGATCACCGCCAGCGCCGCCAGCATGACATAGCCGTTGGAGAACATGGTGGAGAAGGGCGTGTAGAAGGTCCAGCCCGTGTCCACGCCGCCCAGCAGCAGCGAGAGCAGCAACAGCAGGCCCGCCGAGACGAAGAGGTACCAGGAGAAAAGATTGAGCCGGGGGAAGGCAAGATCCCTGGCGCCGATCATCAGCGGCAGCAGGAAGTTGCCGAGCGTGTTCGGGATGGAGGGAACCAGGAAGAACCACACCATCACCGTGCCATGCAGGGTGAACATGCGGTTATAGGCGTCGGGCGTCATGACATCGGCGGCGGGGGTGAAAAGCTCCAGCCGGATCGCCGCCGCCGCGAAGCCGCCGATGCAGAAGAAGCCCAGCAGCGTCGCCATGTAGAGCAGCGCCACCCGCTTGTGGTCGGTGGTGCCGAGCCAGGAGGCGATGCCCTGCTCCGCGCTGAAATAGCTGGGCGGGGCGGCCGGCGCCGCGCCGGTAGCGGATGGCGAAGGTCACCAGCAGCCCCGTCACCAGCAGCACGATGGCGGCGCTGACCCCCAGCATGCCCAGCACGATGGCATCCACCAGCGCCGCGCCGGCACTGGCCTGCGGCGGCCAGAAGGGCAGGCTGCCCATCATGCCGCCCGCCCCCGCCGCCAGGTCCAGAGCAGGAAGAGCGCCATGGCCAGCATGGTCAGCACCGTGCCGATGGTCAGCATCCGCCGCACCATGGCGGCATAGATGCCGCGCGCCGCGTCGAAGCCGTAGCAGAACAGCCGGACACGCTCGCCCAGCGAGCCGACACGGCCTTCCGAGGCTTCCACCAGCGCCAGCCGCAGCGTGGCCGGGTCCGTCTCCAGCCCCGGCAGCACGCGGGAGACGCGGCCATCCGGCGCCAGCACCACCAGCCCCACCGGATGCGCGAAACTGTCCGTCGCCGCGTCATAGGCGGCGCGGTAGCCCAGCACGGCCTCGGCGCGCTCCAGCGCCGGCTGGTCCGCCAGCAGGAAATGCGCCCAGGCGGCATCGGGCGCGACATAGGCCGCCTTCATGGCGGCGGCCTCGGCCGGGCCGTCGCGCGGGTCGATGCCCAGGGCCAGCAGCACCGCCCCTTCCCCACCTTGCCGCATCGCGGCGCTGGCGAGGCCGAGCGTGGTGCCGCACAGCACGGTGCAACTGTAATCCGCCAGCACCAGCACGGCGGGCCTGCCGCCCTGCGCGGCGGCGAAGCTGGTCGCGCGGCCGGCCTCGTCGCGCAGCGGCAGGCCGGGCGGCAGGCTGGCACCGGGGGCCGGGGCGAGGGCGACCTCGGCCAGTGCGGCCTCGGTCAGGCCGCCGGCGGGCGGCGTGGCGGCAGAGGCCGGCGCAGCGAGGCAGGCCAGCAGCCAGGCGGCGCGGGGCCAGCGCGTCATGGCGCCGGCTCCAGCGGGTCATAGGCGGCGGGGCCACGGCCGGCCAGGATCTCCATGGCACGGGCGACGGGGATGCGGGCGAGGCCGCCTTCCCGGTCCACCCAGTCGTAGCCTTGCAAGGCCCGCGCCTGCTCGGCCTGGAAGGCCTGCAGGTCGGCGGCGGGGTCGGCCTGCAGGCGTGGCGCGGGGAAGCGGCTGGGCGGCTGGCCAGCCTGCGGCCATTCGGCGGAATGGCGCAGCAGCATCACCCCACCCAGCGTCGCCGCCAGCAGCGCCGCCGTGCCGAGGCCGACGCCCAGAATGGTCCAGGGCCGCAGCCGCAGGCGGTCCCGCCGTTCGGAAAGGTCTGTTGGGGCGGTCATGGCACGGCGCTCGCCGGTTGCCGCGCCGCCAGCAGCGATGCCCCGCCGAGCCAGAGCCCGCCCACCGCCAGCAGCCCCGGCAGCGCCGCCACCGCCGCAGCCGCCCCCAGGGCGGGCGCCACGATCCAGACCCAGTGCGCGCCGAGCCCAGCCAGGATGCAGCCGCCCAGCCCGGCCAGCGCCGCCGGGCTACGCCGCACCGGGCCGGCCAGCAGCGCCAGCGCCGGCAGCAGCCCCGCCAGCAGCAGGGACAGCGCGCCCAGCCAGACCCAGCCGGAGGCTTGGCGTGGCAGGTACCAGGCGACCTTGCCCGGCAGGTTGCCGTACCAGACCACCAGGAACTGCACGAAGCCGAGGTAGAGCGCGGCCAGGCATGTGGCCATCAGCAGCCCGGCGATATCGCCCGTCGCCCCCCGCCCCGCCGGGCGCAGCAGGCAGGCCCACGCCAGTGCCGCCAGCACCTGCAACAGCAGCCACTGCAAGCCGAAGGCGGTGGAAGAAAAGGATGCCTGCAGCGACTGCATCCAGTCGAAACCCAGCATCGTGGTGGCGGCGAGGTGAAAGACCAGCGCCAGGGCCGCCGCGGCCTCCCGCCTGCCGCCGGGGCGCAGCCGCAGCAGCAGGAAGCCCGCCAGCGCCCAGCCGCAGAGCGCCACCGCCCCGCGCAGCGCGAAGCCCGGCCGGTTGAGATAGAGATGCACCAGATCCGCCGGCAGCGCAGCGGCACCGCCCGTCCAGGGGTAGAGCGCGCCGGCGCCCGCCAGCAGCGGCACCGCCAGCGGCAGAAACAGCGGCAGACCCGACACGGCGGGGGCCAGCACCGGGCGCAGCGCATCGCCCCAGCGGCCGCCGGTCAGCGCATGCAGCGCCAGCAGCGCCATGGCCCCCAGCGACAGCCCCAGCCAGAAGACCAGCCCGACCAGCCAGCCCGCCACCGCATCCCGCCCGCCGCCCGGCAGCAGCAGCGCCCAGCCCAGCAGCAGCAGCAGCGACGCGGCGGCGCCACACAGCCCGGCCCTGCGCGGGGGCGGCATCCTCATGGCAATTGCTCCGCGAGGCCCGGCACTTCCGCCACCCGCGCGTGGCGGGAGAGTTGCAGCGCGCGGATATAGGCGGCGATGGCCCAGCGGTCGGCCGGCTCCACGCGGTCGGCATAGGAATACATCACGCCATAGCCGTTCGTGATGACGTCGAAGAAATGCCGGGCCGGCGCCGCGCGCAGCCGGGCGATGTGGTAGGAGGGCGGCGCCGGAAAGCCGCGGCGGACGATCATGCCATCCCCTTCCCCGGCCGCGCCGTGGCAGGGGGTGCAGAAGATGGCGTAGCGTTCCTGCCCGCGCGCCAGCAGCGCGGCATCGACCGGTGGCGGCGTGGCGCCGGCGGCCTGCCGCGCCAACTCGCCGCGCGCCACGGTGCCTTCCGGCAGGGTACGGGCCGCGCCGCCGGGCCAGGCGCTGGTATTGCCATAGGTGTCCAGCCGCTTCTGCTGCGTCATCTCCGGCTTGCAGCCCGGCAGGGCCAGCAGCAGCAGGGCCAGCAACGCCCGCCTCATCGCGGCACCGCATGGACCGAAATCGTGTCGATCCCCTCCAGCAGCGCCATGAGGCGCGGGATATCGGCCAGCGGGTCCGCCACGCTGAGAAAGAAACGGTCCTGGCTGGCGCGTTCGAAGCCCGGCACGGCGAAGACCGGGTGATGCAGCCGGGGCAAGCCGCTGCCGAGAAAGAAGGCCAGCGCCCCCACCAGCGTGGCGCAGAGGATGCCGGCCTCGAAAGCCAGGATCACGAAGGTCTGCCAACTGTTCAGCGGCCGGCCGCCGAGGTTCAGCGGGTAATCCACCACGGCGCTGTACCAGCACATGGCGAAGACCAGCCCGGCGGCGACGAGCCCCGCCAGCAGCATCGGCAGCCGCAGCCGTGGCTCCGGCAGCGCCAGGGCATCGGGCAGGCCTTCTACGGGGAAAGGCGTATGCGCATCCAGCCCGCGCAGCCCCGCCTCCCGGGCGCGGCGGGCGGCCTGCAACAGCGTCTCGGGATTCTCGAACTCGGCCAGCAGCAGCGGCGCCGTCATCGGGACTGCTCCCGCTGGTGCAGCAGCCTGCCCAGGTCATGCATCGCGGCGGCCGGCAGGATGCGCGCGAAGACCAGCATCAGGAAGGCGAAGAAGCCAAGAGAGCCCGCCAGGATCAGCCAGTCCCACAGCGTGGGCACGAAGACGCCGCGCATGGCCGGCAGGTGGGTATGGGAGAGCGTGTTCCAGATGATCAGGATGCGCTCCAGCCACATGCCGATATTCAGCACCACCGCCACCGCCACCACCGCCGCAATGCTGCGCCGCGCGCGGCCGGACCACAGCAGTTGCGGCACCAGCAGGTTGCAGCCCAGCATGGCGAGGTAGAGCGGCGCGTAATCGCCCGTGAAAAGGAAGCGCAGATGCTCGCGTTCCGCTGGGTCGCCGCTGGTCCAGGCGCTGAACCATTCGGTGCCGTAGGAGAGCGCCATGCCCAGCGAGCCAGCCAGGATGATCTTGCCCATCACCGCGAAATGCCGATGCGTGATAACAGCCTGCAGCCCCAGCCCCTGGCGGATCAGCGCCGCCAGCACCACCACCATGCCGAAGCCGGAGAAGAGCGCGCCGATGACGAAATAGGGCGGAAAGATCGTCTCCTGCCAGCCGGGCATCAGGCTGGCGGCGAAATCCATGGCGGCCACGCTGTGCACCGAAACCACCAGCGGCAGCGCCAGGGCGGCCAGCGTGCGGTAAAGCCTGTCGTGCAACTGCCAATGGCGGGCGGAGCCGCGCCAGCCGAGTGCCAGCAGCCCGTAGATAACCTGCCCCGCGCGGGTGCGGGCACGGTCCCGCAGCGTCGCCATGTCCGGGATCAGGCCGAGAAAAAAGAAGATCAAGGAAAATACGAGATAGGCGACGATGGAAGCGAAGTCCCAGACCAGCGCGCTGCGCCATTGCGGCCAGAGGTCCATGCTGTTGGGATAAGGCGTCAGCCAATAGGCATAGCCCGGCCGCCCCAGGTGCAGGATGGGAAAGATCCCGGCGATGGAGACGGCGAAGATCGTCATCACCTCCGCGAAGCGGTTGATGGCGGCGCGCCAGGGCTGGCGCGTCAGCAGCAGGGCCGCGGAGATGAAGGTGCCGGCATTGCCGATGCCGATCCACCAGACATAGTTGGCAATGGGAAAACCCCAGACCACGCCGGTGTTGTTGCCCAGGATGCCGATGCCGCGCACGAAGAGGAGCGCGATGCAGCCCGCCAGCATCAGCGTCATCAGCGAGGCCAGGGCGAAGGCGATGAGCCAGGCACGTCCGGGCTTTCGCCGCTGCACGCGGTTGGAGATGGTAGCGACCAGTTGGCGATAGGTCGCCTGCGGGGGCAGCAGGCCGGCGGCGGGGTCGGGCGCGCTCACGCCTCATCCTCCAGCGCCGGGTTGGCGTTGCGGGCCTGCGCCAGATAGGTGGTGCGCGGGCGGGTGTTCAGCTCCTCCAGCAGCGCGTAATGCTGCGGCTCCCGCCGCAGGGCCGATACGGCGGAGCCCGGCTTCTTCAGGTCGCCAAAGGAAATCGCCTGGGCAGGACAGGCGGATTGGCAGGCGGTCTGCACCTCGCCATCCGCGATCTCCCGCCCTTCCCGCGCGGCGGCGCGGCGGGCGGCGGAGATGCGCTGGGTGCAGTAGGTGCATTTCTCCATCACGCCACGGCCGCGCACCGTCACTTCCGGGTTGCGCTGCGCCGCCACCAGCGGGTCGCCCTGGTTGGCGTATTCCTGCCCGTCGGCATAGCCATGGAAATTGAAGCGCCGCACCTTGTAGGGGCAGTTGCCCTGGCAGAAGCGGGTGCCGATGCAGCGGTTGTAGACCTGCACGTTCAGCCCCTCCGCATCATGGACGGAAGCGGCGACGGGGCAGACCGGCTCGCAGGGCGCGGTTTCGCAATGCATGCAGGGCACGGGCTGGAAACCGGGGCGCGGGTCCTGCTCGCTCTCGCCCAGGTGGTAGGTGTCGATGCGCAGCCAGTGCATGTCCCGCCGGGCCGCCACCTCCTCCGGCCCCACCACCGGCACGTTGTTCTCGGCCCGGCAGGCAAGGACGCAGGCATTGCAGCCGATGCAGAGCGTGGTGTCGATCACCATGGCCCAGGCGGCACCGGCCTGCCCGCCCACCGCCGGAAAGAGGCTGGCAGGCTGCGGCTGTTCCGCCGGTGGCATGGCGGCGCGGGCGGCGAATTCCTCCAGCGACAGCGTGGGCAGCAGCCTGGTGCTCTCGCCTTCCAGCTTATGCGCTTCCTGCGGGCGCAGCAGTTCCGCCTGTTCCCCGGAGGCTTCCAGTTCAAGGCCCGGCAGCATCCAGCGCGCCGCATCCTGGCGCAGCGCATAGGCATTGGCGCCGATGCCATCACCGATCGCCCCCGCCCGCTGCCGCCCGCCGCCGAGATGCAGCGCCGCCACGCCTTCCGCCATGCCGGGTTGCAGCATCACCGGCGCCGTCAGCTCACGGCCGCCCAGGCGCAGGCGCACCAGATCGCCGTCGCGCAGCGCGCGGGCGCGGGCCTCGGCGGGCGCCAGCAGCAGGGCATTGCCCCAGACCTGCCGGGTCAGCGGCTTCGGGCATTCCTGCAGCCAGGGATTGTTGGCGAAGCGCCCGTCCCAGAGCATGGGGTCCGGCCGCAGCAACAGGGCCAGGCCCGGCGGCAGCGGCGCGGGCGGCAGGTCCGGCAGGGCTGGCGCGGGCGGCAGCACGGGCACGGCGGCGCTGCCGGCCACCACGCCGTCATGCAGCGCCTGGCGCCAGAGCGGCTCGAAGGCAGCCTCGCCCCAGGCTTCCATCCAGGTTTCGCGCAGGGCGGCATGGGCATCCAGCCCATCGCGCCCGCCTAGCAGGCCCAGCACGGTGGCGGCGGAATGGCCGCCGTGCAGTGGCGTGATCAGCGGCTGGGCGATGCTGGCGGTGCCGTCCGGCGCCAGATGGTCGGCCCAATCCTCCAGCGGGTGCCGCTCCGGCAGGTGCCAACGGCAGAGCATCGCCGTCTCGTCGCGCCAGGGGCCGAGATGGATGGTCAGGGCACGGCTCTTGCCCAGCGCCTCACCGAAGCCGAGATCGGCCGGCGCGTCATAGGCCGGGTTGGCGCCCAGGATCAGCAGGGTGTCCAGGCTGCCGTCCCGCAGCGCCTCGGCCAGCGGCGCCAGGGGCAAGGCGGGCTCGGGTGCCGGCAGGTAATCGACCGGGGCACCAAGCCGGACGTTGATCCAATGCACCAGCGCATGCAGCTCCGGCGGCGCCCAGGGGCCGGCCAGCGCCACCGCCTCCCCCGGATGCGCCTGCAGGTCGGCGGCCAGGGCGTCCAGGAAGCGCCGGGCGGCTGGCGGCAGGTCAGGCTCCGCCACCGCCGCGCCCAGCCGCGCCGCCAGGGCGATGGCGAGATCCCGCACCTCCCAGGGGCGCAGCGCCAGCCGGTGGTCGGCCTTGGCGCCGGTATTGGTCAGCAGCGGCTCCGCCGCGTAGAGCCGCAGGAAGGGTGCTTCCCGCCCCCGCCGCGCCTGCCGCCGGGCCGCGAAGGCGCGGGCGTGGGCGACCTGTTCCGGCCCCGGCCCCAGCGGGTCGGCATCCAGCGTCAGGACCACGCGAGCGCTTTCCAGGCGCGGGCGGGCGCGCAGGCGCTGGCCGAAGGCGGCCTCGGCGCCGGCCAGAGCATTGCGCTCGTCCACCGGCTCCTCCGCGTGCCATTGCGCGGCGGGGAAGCGGGCGCGCAGCCGGCCGATCAGCCGCCGCAGGGTGGGCGAGGTGACATGCCCGGTCAGCAGGTGCAGCCCGGCGCCGCCCCGCGCCTCCAGCGCCGCCAGCCGGGGCTTCAGGGCGGACAGGAAAGCCTCGAAGGAAGCCGGCCGCCCTTCCTGCCGCACGGTGCGGGAGCGGTCGGGGTCGTAGAGGGAAAGGATCGCCGCCTCGGTGAAGGCATCGGTGCCGCCGAGGCTGGCGGGGTGCAGCGCATTGCCCTCCAGCTTCACCGGCCGCCCCTCGAAGCAGGTGGCCAACACGCCGCGGCCATAGCCGTTCAGCGCCAGGGTGGTGGCGAAGCGCCGTGGCAGGCCGGGCACCTGGCCCTCGGGCGCCTCGACATAGGGGATGATCTCCTCCGCCGGCTCGCCGCAGGAGGTGAGCGTCAGCGCCGAGGCCAGCAGGCCCAGCGCCGCCTGCCGCCGCCCCAGGGAAGGCCCGCTCACCGGTGGCACCGCGAGCAATCCGTCAGGTGCTCGGTCTCGATCATGGAGTGGCGGATCAGCGCCTCGCCGCGCGCGCGCTGGTCCGGCGGCGGGGTCCAGTCCATGTCGAAGACCTGCTCCCGTGGCCGCAGGTGCGGCGCAGGGTCGCGGTGGCAGCTCAGGCACCAGCCCATGGTCATGGGCTCCGCCTGATAGACCTGCTGCATGGATTGCACCGGGCCATGGCAGGTGCTGCAGCCGACGCCCTTGGCCACATGCACGCTGTGGTCGAAAAAGACGTAGTCCGGCAGCCGGTGCACCCGCTTCCAGGCCAGCGGCTCCTTCTCCGCCAGGCTCTGCCGCACCGGGGCCAGCATGGCGGCCTCGGTCCAGATCTGGGAATGGCAGGTCATGCAGGTATGGGTCGGCGGCATGCCGGCGAAGCGGGACTGCACGACCGACTGGTGGCACATGCGGCAATCCAGCCCCAGCTCCCCCACATGGTGCGCGTGGCTGAACTGCACGGGCTGCTCCACCGTGTCGTTGCGGCGCGTCATGTGCGGCGTGAAGGGCAGCGCCAGCATCACAGCCAGCCCGGCCAGCAGCAGCAGCGCCAGCCCCGCCAGCACGGCGCGGAACAGCGTATCCGCACTGGGTGAGAAATGCTGCGCCATCGGCTGGTCACATCCCCCTGGTCCCGCACCGCAACTCCTGGCTGCCGAGTGGCGGCACCCGGAAGCTGAATCCACGGAACTGGGGAAGGTTACGCCCGCCGCCTGAATCCTACCCCGAATTCATGAAGCGTCACCGTTGCGGCACAAGGCAGGCCTTCAGAATGAGGCGAAAAGCGCATCTCAGACGCTCTAGGCACGATAAATGTCCTCTGCATCGGCCAGCCCATGGCTGCGGGAGCATCCCTGGCCGGGTACCAGTGCCAGGTTGCCCACCCTTTCCCCCTTGCGGCTTGCCCACCCTTCAGGCGAAGGCACCTGCTTTGGGACCGAGGCAGGCATGGCCAACGACAGCGATGACTATGTGTATGACGAAGCCACGGGCGAATGGCGGCCTGCTTCCGAGGTAGCCGCCAATCAGGCCACCGCCCGGCCCGAAGTCCGTGACGCGGCCGGGAACCTTCTGGCGGATGGGGATGCGGTGACCCTCATCAAGGACCTGAAGGTCAAAGGGGCAAACCAGGTTCTGAAGCAGGGGACGGTGATCCGGTCTATCCGCCTCACGGACGATGACCAGGAGATCGACTGCCGCCACGACACCATCAAGGGCCTGGTCCTGCGGGCGGAGTTCGTGCGCAAGCGCTGAGCCCCCCTCTGCAGAAGGGCCAAGCGGGATTCAGCCCGTGGCCCCGCGCCCGGCCACAGAAGCCGGTCGCGGGGCCTTGCCGAGCCTCAGTAGACGATGAAGCCCTTGATCGCGTCCATCATCGCTTCCGGCTCATCGGCGCGGATGGAGTGGCTGCTGTTGGCGAAGATGCGCAGGTCGGAGCCGGGGATCAGCTCATGGATCTCCCGCGAGAATTCCGGGGCGCAGATCCAGTCATGCGCGCCGCCCAGCACCAGCGTCTTGGCGGTGATCTTCGGCAGTTCCGGGCGCAGGTCGTAGCTGCGCAGGAAGCCGCCGGGGCGGAAGGCGCGGTTCAGCGCCTCGGGCTCATGCAGGGTGCGGGCGCGGCCATCCTTGCTGCGCTGGGGGTCGTAGGTGGTGGAATAAAGCGGCCCCATCACGTCATAATAGTGCTGCACCTTCTCCAGCGTATCCAACTCGCCGTTCCAGAGCATGTCGCAGACACGCTGCTGTTCCGGCGTGCCGCGCTCGGCCACGATCTGCTGCGCGCGCGGCATGAAGCCGCTATGCGCCGCCGTGACGACGCAGACGAGATGCGAGACGGAATCCGGGTAGCGCGCCGCATGCGCCATGGCGACCATGCCGCCGTAGCTGGTGCCGATGGAAACGATGGGCCCGAGGCCGAGATACTGCCGCAGGGCTTCCAGATCCTCGACATTCTCATCGAGATTGTAGCGCTCGGGGTCGCCTTTGGCGGAACGCCCCTGGCCGCGGTGGTCGATATAGACAAGCTGCATCCGCTCCGCGAGCGGGGAGAATCCGGGCTTGAAGCCGCTGTGGTCGCTGCCGGGGCCGCCATGCAGCACGAAGGCCACCGGGCGCTCCCGCATCCGCGGGCCATCCGGCACCAGCCCCATGCCTTCGACGTCGAAGTAAATCTCGGTATCGCGAATCTTGGCGCGCATGAACGTCCTCGGTTCTTCAGTAACGGGACGATCATAAAGCCAAGGGCCGGTCGGGGTGAATCCCCGCCGGCCCTGGTCCGTTCAGCCTCGCGCCCGCATCACTGGCAGGCGAGGCATTCCTCGTAGTCGGTGCTGTTCTCGCTGACCATGACCTGCGCGCGGGCGGGCACCGTCAGCGGCAGCACGGCTTCCAGGCTGGTGGCTTCCGCCATGCCGAGCTTCGGCTGCGCGGCCACCTTCTCGCTGATAGTGTCGGCGCGCTGGATCGACAGGCTGCGGCAGTAGTAGAGCGACTTCACGCCCTTCTTCCAGGCCTGGTAGTGGATCTGGTGCAGGTCGCGCTTATGCACATCCGCCGGCAGGAAGATGTTCACCGACTGCGACTGGCAGATGAAGGGCGTGCGGTCGGCCGCATGTTCCACCACCCAGCGCTGGTCGAGTTCGAAGGCGGTCTTGAAGACGGCCTTCTCCTGCTCCGTCAGGAAGTCCAGGTGCTGCACGCTGCCCTTGTTGACGGTGATCGAGGTCCAGGTGTCCTCGTCGTCGCGGCCATGCTGCGCCAGCACCTTCTTCAGCGACGGATTGCGCACGATGAAGGAGCCCGACAGCGTCTTGTGGTTATAGACATTGGCCGCGATCGGCTCGATGCCCGGAGAGGCACCGCCGCAGATGATGGAGATCGAGGCCGTCGGCGCGATCGCCATCTTGTTCGAGAAACGCTCCATGAAGCCGTATTCGGCGGCATCGGGGCACGGGCCGCGCTCCTCGGCCAGCACACGGCTCGCGATATCGGCCTGGGCGCGGATGTGCTTGAACATCCGGGTGTTCCAGACCTTCGCGATCACGCTCTCGAAGGGCACGTTCTGCGCCTGCAGGAAGGAATGGAAGCCCATCACGCCGAGGCCGACGGAACGCTCCCGCATCGCGCTGTACTTGGCGCGCGCCATGCTGTCCGGCGCGGTGTCGATGAAGTTCTGGAGCACGTTGTCCAGGAACCGCATCACATCGGGGATGAAGTTGGGGTCGTCCTTCCACTCGAACCAGGTCTCGAGGTTGAGGGAGGACAGGCAGCAGACCGCCGTCCGCTCCTGGTCATGCTGGTCGCGCCCGGTGGGCAGCATGATCTCGGCGCAGAGGTTGGAGGTCTTGATCTCCAGCCCGGCCAGCTTGTGGTGCTCCGGCCGCGCGTTGTTGGCGTGGTCGGAATAGATGATGTACGGCTCGCCCTGCTCGATGCGCGCCATCAGGATACGGATCCACAGCGCACGAGCAGAAATCTTGCGCACGATGGCGCCGTCCTTGGGCGAGGTCAGCGCCCATTCCTCGTCGGCTTCCACCGCGCGCATGAAGGCGTCGGGGATCAGCACGCCGTGGTGCAGGTTCAGCGCCTTGCGGTTCGGGTCGCCGCCGGTGGGGCGCCGCAGGTCGACGAATTCCTCGATCTCGGGATGCGAGACCGGCAGGTAGACGGCGGCGGAACCGCGGCGCAGCGAGCCCTGGCTGATGGCCAGCGTCAGGCTGTCCATCACGCGGATGAAGGGGATGATGCCGGAGGTCTTGCCGTTCTGGCCGACCTTCTCGCCGATGGAGCGCAGATTGCCCCAGTAGGAGCCGATGCCGCCGCCCTTGGAGGCCAGCCAGACATTCTCGTTCCAGAGGCCGACGATGCCATCCAGGCTGTCATTGGCCTCGTTCAGGAAGCAGGAGATGGGCAGGCCGCGCGTGGTGCCGCCATTGGACAGCACCGGCGTCGCCGGCATGAACCAGAGCTTGCTGATATAGTCGTAGATGCGCTGGGCATGGGCCGTGTCGTCGCCATAGGCGCTGGCGACGCGGGCAAAGAGATCCTGGTAGGATTCACCCGGCATCAGGTAGCGATCGTCCAGGGTGGCCTTGCCGAAATCGGTCAACAGCGCATCGCGTGTACGGTCCAGGCGAACCTGGCTATGGCCTTCGAGCTGGATGGCATCGAACACGGCAGAAAATCCCTGTGGCTAGGCTTCGATCGGCCGCAGGTTTGCACCCTGGCCTCGCGCCCATCAACACCAGATTTAGGGATGGGATGCATGCAAAACCCTAGTGGTTGGGGGTCCGGTCCTTTCCTCACAGTTCAGAAACGCCGGCTAAAGGCCGATTTTTTCGGGTTCTCCACAGCCTTGCCCAGGCCATGTCACACCCCCGAAAAAATTTATGCGCGGTCCGGCTCCACCACCCGGCTGGGCAGCAGCGCGCCCACCCTCTCCAGCACCGGATAGGCGGCGGCGGCTACCAGATGGCTGTTGATCTGCTTGATATCGCGCAGAAGGTCGAGATGCAGGGCGCTGGCCCCCACCGCCTCCGCCGCGCCGCCCCGCAGCCGTTCCAGATGGGTGCGAGTCGAAGCCTCCTCCAACTGCCGGAAGGCGGTCTTCTCCTCCGCCAGCATGCGGGCGGCGCGGGGGTCCTCGGTCATGAAGAGGGACGCGGCGGCGCGGAGGTTGCCGGTCAGCCGGTCCAGCAGGGCGCGCAGCTCATCCACCCCCGCCTCGTCGACCGGATGGCCGTCCTTCCAGAGCGCGGCGGCATGCGGCAGCAGGATGCGCCGGGCGACGCTGCCGGCCTGGTCCAACTGCGTGACAAAGGTCACGATCTCCCGCATCCGGCGGTGATCGGCCTCGGACAGCGCCTCGGTATCCAGCGCCGCCAGCCAGGCGCGGATGGCCTGGGCCAGCCGGCCCAGCGCCTCGTCCAGCGCCTTGCTGCCGGTGGGCGGGCGGCGGGCGCCCAGCGTGTCCCGCGCGGCGCCCAGCAGCTCCTCCAGGATATCGGCCAGGCGCAGCGCCTCCCGCGCCGCGGCGCCCAGCGCGACGCCCGGCACGCGCTGGGCCGCCGGGTCCAGATAGATCGGGCGGGCCGGGTCGGCCGCCGCCGGGCGCTCCGGCAGCCAGCGGCGCAGCAGGGCGGCATAGGGCGTCAGCAGCGGCAGGAAGGCAGCCGCCAGCACCAGGTTGAAGCCGGTATGGAACAGGGCCACGGCCCGCGCCGGCTCCCCTGCCCCGGCCCACTGGGCAATCCAGGGCAGCAGCGGCAGGGCGATGGCCAGCCCCACCACGCGGTTCAGCAGATTGCCCACCGGCACCCGGCGTGCCGCCGGGTCGTCGCGCCGGGTGCCTTCCAGCAGCGGATTGACCGCGCTGCCCAGGTTGGCGCCCAGCACCATGGCGAAGGCGGCCTCGGTCGGCAGGATGCCGTGCCCGGCCAGGGACATGGTCAGCAGCACCACGGCCACCGAGGAATGGGTGGCCCAGGTCAGCACCGCGGCCAGCAGCACATCCAGCAGCGGCACCACCGACACCAGCTCCAGCAGTTGCCGCAGCGCTGGCGAGGTTTCCAGCGGCGCCATCAGCTCCATCAACTGGTGCAGCGCCAGCAGCATCAGGCCCAGGCCGATCGCCGCCCGCCCCAGGTCATGCGCCACCGAGGCCGGGTCGCGCCGGAACATCAGGAAGCCGGCCAGCACCAGCAGCGGGGAAAGAAAGGCGACATCGAAGGAGAGCAGCTGCACGATCAGCGTGGTGCCCAGGTTGGCGCCCAGCATCACCGCCAGGGCCGGCACCGCCGCCACCACGCCGCCAGCGGCGAAGCCCGCCACCATGAACCCGGTGGCTGTGCTGCTCTGCAACGCGGCCGTCACTCCGATACCGGCCAGGAAGGCCTTGACGCGGTTGTCCAGCGCCCGGCCCAGCACCACCCGGAGCCTGGGCCCGAAGGCGCGCTGCACCCCGGTCTGCACCATGCGCGTTCCCCAGAGCAGCAGGGCAATGGCCCCTGCCAGGCTGATCGCCGCGATGATGAAGGCCATGGTGGGCCACCTCCCTTCGTGCAGTTCGACCCCAACAGGCCAGTCAGAGCAGTATGGGGATTGTGTGACAGTTTTGCGACGGCGGCGATGTGCCGGAGGGCCGCCGCCACCTGTCCGAAGCGCGGCGGGCTTGCAGGGAAGGCATTGCGCCCCGGGCTTCGACTGAAGGACCAGACGGGCGTGACGCCAGGGGCGCGACCCGGCTTCAACCCGCTGCACGGCCTGGATGTGCGAACCACGCTGGCACGGCCGACACGGCAAACCGGCTGTGGATTCCGCCCTGTCCTCCGCTTCCATCCGGGAACGCCGGAACGCGAAAAGCCCGGCGTTTCCACCGGGCTTGCAGTGAGGTCCTGATCGCGGGCCAGAAAGGAATGGCGCACCTCCAGCGATCCGAACTCCTGCTTCCGGATCGTTGGAACGCCCCATGGGCAGAGGCAGCGGCTATTGAGGCATCCGAAAAATCGCTGCCCCGGCCTCAGGCGCCGAAGCCGCCGTCGATCGTGTGCATCGCTCCGGTCACAAAGCTCGCTTCCGGCCCTGCGAGCCAGGCAACCATCCCCGCGATCTCGTCCGGCTGCCCGTGCCGCTTGATCGCCATCTGCCCGTAAACGATGTCCTTCAGCGGCCCGTCCGCCGGGTTCATGTCCGTATCCACTGGCCCCGGTTGCACCGCGTTCACCGTGATGCTGCGCGGCCCGAAGTCCCGCGCCAGCCCGCGCACCAGCCCCTGCACCGCCGACTTCGTGAGCGCATAGGCCGCGATTCCGGGAAATCCCACGTGGTCCCCGACATTGGAGCCGATCACCACGATTCGCCCGCCCTCCGGCATCCGGCGAGCCGCCTCCACCGCCGCGTGATAGGGCGCGGCCACGTTGATGCGGATCATCCGGTCCACCGCGTCCGCCTCCAGCTCCAGCGGGTCACCCATCATGGCCACTCCCGCGTTCACCACCAGCACATCCAGCGGCCCGCTGTCGCGCACCCGCGCGATCACCGCATCCCGGTCCGCGCTGTCCGTCGCCACCGCCGTGCTGCCTGTCTCGGCCGCCAGCCGCTCCGCCGCCTCGCGGGAGCCGGCATAGGTGAATGTCACCGCCGCGCCTTCCGCCGCGAAGCGCCGCACGATCGCCGCCCCGATGCCCCGGCTGCCACCGAGCACCAGAACGGACTTACCCTGAAAACCGGCCATCGGGCCCTCCTTGAGATTTAACCTAGTCACCGCTACATAAATCACCCGCATGCCCCGTCAATGGCTTTTGTATTAATGACTACAAAAACACCTCGCCCGCGTGGCCGCCCCCGCCGCTTCGACCCGGAGGAAGCGGTCGCGACCGCCCAGCGCCTCTTCCACGCCCGCGGCTACGATGCGGTCGGCGTTGCCGACATCACGGAAGCCCTCGGCATCAACCCGCCCAGCTTCTATGCCGCCTTCGGCAGCAAGGCAGGCCTCTATGCCCGCACCCTCGGCCGCTACACCGAGAGCGAAGGCGTTCCCCTGCAGGAGATCCTGCGCCCCGGCCGCCCGGTGACCGAAGCCCTCGCCGCCGTGCTGGAGGAGGCCGCCCGCCGCTACGCCTCGGACTGCACCAAGCCCGGCTCCGCCGCCGGCTGCCTCGCCCTCGAGGGTGCCCGCTGCAACGACCCCGAGGCGCGGGAGGCCGCCCGCGCCCTTGTCGCCGCCGCCCAGGACACCATCCACCGCTTCGTCGCGGCCACCCATCCGGAGCTGGCAGGGCAACTGACGGATTACGTCGTCACCCTGATGACGGGTCTCTCCAGCATGGCCCGCTCAGGCCATGACCTGGACCGCCTCCTCGCCACGGCTCGCCTCGCGAGCATCGGCATCACGCAGGCGCTTCGCGACTAAGCGCCTGCTCACCCGAGGATCGGTTCCTCCGTGAAATAGGCGACCATCGTGTCGATCAGGGCACGCAGGCGCCGGCTGGGCAGGCGGCCGGATGCATGCACGATCCAGACCTCCTCGGGGCCACCGCTCCGCTCCCCCAGGGATACCAGCCGGCCATTGGCAAGATCCGGCCGCACCAGGGAGGCCGGCAGCAGCGCGGCGCCAGCCCCGGCGACCACGGCATCCCGCATGGCCAGCGGCGAGGACAGGCTGAGCCGCAGATCGGCGCGGACGCGCACCGGCCCCTGGGTTCCGGCGATGTCCCAGCCGCCATCGCTGCCCCAGCCCTGCCGCACCACAGCAGGCCAGACCAGATCCTGGGGTGAGCGGCCCTTGTAGCCGAGCCGATCCGCCAAGGCCGGCGCGGCGACCAGGAGCAGCCGGTTGCGGCCCAGCAGGCGCCCGCTGAGGGTGCCGTCAGGAACGGGGTTGACCCGCAAGGCGGCGTCGAAGCCGTCGCGCAGCAGATCGGCGTGCCGGTCCTCCACAGCCGCCTCCAGCACGATGCCGGGGTGCAGCGCGGCGAAGCGCGCCGCGATCTGGCCCAGGAAGGTGTGTCCGAATAGCACAGGCACGCTGATGCGCAGCCGTCCGGATAGCGGAGCGCCTTCAGGGCGAAGCTGCTCCTCCAGGTCCGTCAGGGATGCGATCAGGTCCTTCGCGCGGTCCCGGAACACGCTGCCCTCGGCTGTGAGGCGCAGCCGGCGCGAATTCCGGTCCAGCAGGCGTACCCCGAGCGACCGCTCCAGCGCCGCCACGCGCCGCGACAGCGTGGACTTCGGGAGCCCCAGCACCCGGCCGGCCTCGGCATAGCCGCCGTGCTCGGCCACGGCGAGGAAGTCGCGCACGGCATTCAGGTCCATCGGCGTTGCATTCCTGGGACGCTGCGTTTCAGCGACGGTCATTTGAGGATGGCACGGGCGGCATACATCGTCCCTGCCAAACAAATGGGATCGAAACCATGACCATCCTCGTGACCGGCAGCACCGGGACCATCGGCTCACTGGTGCTGCAGCGGCTCGCGCAACACGACGTGCCCGTGCGGGCGCTGACGCGGGACACCTCCAGGCTCAAGCCGCCAGGCAGCGTCGTACCCGTGAAGGGCGACATGGCGGACCCCGCCTCCATGCGCGAGGCGCTGAAGGGGATCGAGACCCTGTTCCTGCTCAATGCCGTCGTGCCCGATGAGACGACGCAGGCGCTCATCACGCTCGACCTCGCGCGTGAGGCGGGCATCCGCCGGATTGTCTACCTGTCGGTGTTCAACAGCAGCCTGTTCGACGACGTTCCCCACTTCGCGGGCAAGTACCTCGTGGAACGCGTCATCGACAGCCAGGCGATCCCCGCGACTGTCCTCCGACCTGCCTATTTCATGCAGAACGACGCGATGTTCCGGGAAGCATTGCAAGCCGGCATCTACCCGCAGCCGCTCGGTGAGCTGGGGATCGCCATGGTTGACGCGCGCGACATCGCCGATGCCGCCACGGCGGAACTGCTGCGCCGCAGCCGCGCGCCTCACCCGCTGCCCCGCAGCACCGTGGAACTCGTTGGCCCGGATACGCTGACGGGAGAGGACGTGGCGTCGATCTGGTCCTCTGCCCTGGGGCGCGAGGTGCGGCATGGCGGCAACGACCTGGCCAGCTTCGAGCAACAGGCAGCCGGCATGATGCCTGGCTGGCTGGCCCATGACATGCGCCTGATGCTGCGGGGCTTCCACCGCCACGGCATGGTGCCGGGCCAGGACAGCCAGGCTGTGCTCGAAGGTCTGATCGGGCATCCGCCGCGCCGCTACCAAGCCTTCGCGGAGGAGACCGCCAAGTCCTGGAACGACAGGCACTGACTGGTCCACGGGAGAGGCACTGGCAAAGGAACGCGCCGCTCACGGTGCCTCGCTTGCCGCAAGCATCGATGGCCCGGTGGTGGCGAGACGGCCGGCCGCACGAAGACACCTTGCCAGTTCCCTTCCGCCGCATTGCCTGAGCCGAACCACCTGCTGGCTAAGGGACTATGTCCGGCTCGTTGTCAGAAGTCCGCTAGTGTCATCGTGGCGAAACATCCAGCCGCCGGGATGAAGCTGGATGGCATCCATGAAGCCAACAAGCGCCTGCTTCCTGTGCTCAGCACCTACGTCGTGGATAGGTGACGTGCAGCCAAACCGCGTCATCAGGAACGGTTCCGGGTGAATTCTCCTCACCCGCCTGCGAAGGTGGATTGGTCTTCCAGATGGTGTGACACGACATCCTCCATTGTTACCGCTCATCAATGCCCCGACACCTGAGGCACTCAGGAAGCAGCTAGAACAAGGCCGATCCAACGGCGAAGCGCATCGAGTTCGGTAAAGCCCAGGACGCGGCCTCTTTTTTCACGCCGCCGGTCTCCGCCGGGGAAATTCCAACACCGTTCCGCGACCAGGCGATTAGTTCTTCTGAAAATCCGATGCCTCTGTGAAGTTCATTTGTAAGCGGATCGATTTTCGGTCGCTGCTTGATGGTCATTTCTCGGGGTTGAATGCTGTGTCCTGGATTCATGCCATTCTGGATCAATCCCCCGAAATCGCCCTCTTTCTCTCTCTTGCCATTGGCTACTGGATCGGCCGCTTTCAGTTCGGAAAATTCCAGCTTGGCGGCGTGGCCGGTTCACTGCTGGCGGCGGTGGTGATCAGCCAGTTCGGTGTCCACATCGACAACGGCGTGAAGTCGATCCTCTTCGCATTGTTCATCTATGCGGTTGGCTTCGACAGCGGCCCGCAGTTCTTCCGTTCCCTCGGGCGTCAGTCGATCCGCGAGATCGTGTTGGCCGTTGTGCTCTCGGTCAGCGCGCTGGCCACGGTGCTGGTGCTGGCCCGCATGTTCGGGCTCGACAAAGGGCTGGCTGCGGGGATCGCGGCCGGCGGGCTGACGCAATCGGCCATCATCGGCACCGCCGGTTCCGCCATTACAAAGCTCGGGCTCGCGGCCGAGGAAGTGCAGCGGCTACAGAGCAATGTCGCGGTTGGCTACGCCGTGACCTACATCTTTGGCTCTTTTGGCGCGATCATCATCTGCGTCAACCTGTTGCCCTGGTTCACCGGCCACAGCATCCGCGACGACGCGCTGAAGGCCGAAGCGGCGTTGCTCGCCGGCGTGAAAGTCTATGGTCCGGGCGAGCAGCCTGCGGTACCCGATATTGTGGGCCGGCTGTTCAAGGTTGAGCAATCCGCCGGGCAAACGGTGGCAGAGCTGGAATCGCAGGCCGGCGTCACGGTGTCGGTCGAGCGGATCAAGCACGCGGGCTCGTTTGTCGGCGTGGAGCCACTGGTCAAGCTGGAACGTGGCGACGTCGTGCTGGTGGTCGGCCGGCGCGCCGGCCTTGTCGACCTCGCGGGGCGGATCGGGCCGGAACTGCAGTCCTCCGAGGGGATGGATGTCGTCACCCTGACGCGGGACGTGGCGGTAACCAACCCGGCCTATGTTGGCCGCACCGTCGCCGAGATCCACGAAGCAGCGGCGCCGGAAATGCGGCATGGCGTGTTCCTCTCGGCATTGCGGCGCGGCGGCCAGCCGGTGCCGCTTCAGTCGACAACCCGGGTGGAGAGCGGTGACGTCGCCACCCTCTATGGTGCCGCCGGCGATGTGCAGCGCGCGGCGAGTACGGCCGGCACGGTGATCGTGCCTTCCGACAAGACCGACTTCGTGTTCCACGGCCTCGGCCTTGCCTTGGGGCTGCTGATCGGCCTCGCCGTGGTGCGGGTGGCCGATGTGCCGCTGACGCTCGGCAGCGGCGGTGGCGCGCTGCTCTCCGGCCTGTTGTTCGGCTGGTATCGCGGCCGCCACCTCGCCATCGGCAATATGCCAACAGGGGCTTCCACCCTGCTGCGCGATCTCGGCCTCGCGGGTTTCGTCGCGGCCGTCGGGCTGCAGTCCGGCCAGCAGGCGGTGACCACGGTGCTGGATCAGGGCCTGACCATCTTTCTGCTTGGCGTCGTCGTCACGGTGTTGCCGCTGCTGATCACCATGGCGGTCGGCAAGTACGTGCTGCGCTACAACAACACCGCAATCTTTGCCGGTGCGCTGTCCGGCTCCCGCTCCGCCAATCCAGCCTTCGGCGAGGTGCTGGACAAGGCTGGCAACTCCATCCCCACCGCGCCTTTCGCCATCACCTATGCGCTGGCGAATGTGTTCCTCACGCTGCTTGGGCCGCTGGTCGTGGCCTTTGCATGACACACGGCAGGAGGCCGTTCCATGGAAACCAGGCAGGACGACTACGCCCAGTATGCCAAGCTGAGCCCTTTCGAGCTGAAGGATGAGTTGATCCGGCTTGCCTCCGGCAAGGCGAACCGCCTGATGCTCAATGCCGGCCGCGGCAATCCCAATTTCATGGCGACGCTGCCACGCCGGGCCTTCCTGCGCCTTGGCCTTTTCGCCGTGTCGGAATCCGAACTCTCCTATTCCTACATGCCGATCGGCATCGGCGGGCTGCCGCGCCTCGAAGGCATCGAGGGGCGGTTCGAGCGCTTCATCGCCGAGCATCGCGATCAGGCCGGCGTCACCTTTCTCGGCCGGGCGCTGAGCTATGTGCGCGACCAGCTTGGCCTCCCCGCCTCGGACTTCCTGCATGAGCTGGTGGAAGGCGTGCTCGGCGGCGTCTACCCGGAGCCGCCGCGCATGCTGCGCATCAGCGAGCAGATCGTGAAGCAGTACCTGGTGCGGGAGATGATCGGCGGCTACCAGTCGAGCGACGCCATCGATCTCTTCGCGCTCGAAGGCGGCACCGCCGCCATGACCTACATCTTCGACAGCCTGCAGAAGAACCATCTGGTGGCCAAGGGCGACAAGGTGGCGATCGGCCTGCCTGTCTTCACCCCCTATATCGAGATTCCACAACTCGACAACTACGCGTTGGAAGAAGTGCAGATCCACGCCGATCCTGATCAGGACTGGCAATACCCGGATTCGGAGCTGGACAAGCTGAAGGACCCGGCGGTCAAGGTCTTCTTCTGCGTCAATCCCAGCAACCCGCCCTCCGTCAAGATGGACGACCGCAGCCTGGCGCGCGTCGCGAGCATCGTGAAGGAAAGCCGGCCGGACCTGATCATCCTGACCGATGATGTTTATGGCACCTTCGCCGACAACTTCCGTTCGCTGTTCGCCGCCTGCCCGCAGAACACCATTCTGGTCTACTCCTTCTCGAAGTACTTCGGTGCAACCGGCTGGCGGCTTGGCGTGGTGGCGACGCACCAGGACAATGTGATGGACCGCAGCATCGCGGCATTGCCCGAGGAGGCAAAGACGGCACTGGACCGGCGCTACGGCTCGCTGGTTCCGGATGTGCGGTCCCTGCACTTCATCGACCGCCTGGTGGCGGACAGCCGCACGGTGGCGCTGAACCACACCGCCGGGCTCTCGACGCCGCAGCAGGTGCAGATGGTGATGTTCGCCCTCTTCGCGATGATGGACGAGAGCGACAGCTACAAGGCGGAGCTGAAGAAGCTCGTGCGACGGCGTGAGGCGACCTTGTACCGGGAGCTCGGCCTGCCGCCGGAATCAGGGCCGAACGCGGTGGATTACTACACGCTGCTCGACCTGCAGCGGATCGCGACGCGGCTTTACGGCGAGGCCTTTGGCGCCTGGATCACCGAGCGCTCCAGCTCCGGCGACCTGCTGTTCCGCGTTGCCGATCAGGCGGGCATCGTGCTGCTACCCGGGCGTGGCTTCGGCACGCAGCAGCCGGCGGCCCGTGTCTCACTCGCTAATCTCAACGAATACGAATACGCCCGCATTGGCCGGGAGCTGCGGCGCATGGCCGATGAATTCCACGCCGAGTTCATGCAGCAGCAGCCGAAGGACACGCCCACAAAGCGGTGACCAGCACCCAGGGCATTGCCGCAGCAGAAGCTTCCGCTCAACGGCTCGAACAGATCGAAGTTCGAGCCGACCGTGGCCTCCAGCGTCTGCTGCCGCACCTGTGTTGCCCACCGCCAGATAAAGGCGCTCGGACGGATCTGCTCCCTTCTCAGACATCTGGGTAGCCGATCAGCTTTCACACCGCGGGCATGCGCCTGCGGCCATACACGGCCAAGGTCATGTCACAGGTGGCGGGCGCGCCCCTCCACTCACCGGGCACCAGCCTGCATGTTGCATTCGGTTGTCAGGCGCAACCAGTTGGCATGGGCAAACCCGGCCTTCTGGGCCTCATCGAGACCGCAGTTCTGCAGGAACCGTTTCGCGTCGTGGCCGGGACGGTACTGGTACGGGAAGTCGGTGGAGAACAGCAGGCGGTCGTGGCCCACGACGGCTGCGGCGCGCTCGAGATAGTGCGGGAGGAACATGCCGCTCGCCGTGACATAGAGGTTGCGGCGCAGGTAGGTGCCGATCGGATGAGCCAGACCGGAGACCCGGTCCATGGCGGCGAGGCGCTCGGCATAGAACAGCACCAGCTCGCCCCAGTGTCCCAGGATCACCTGCAGGCGCGGCATCCGGTCGAAGGTGCCTGCCAGCACCAGTCGAATGAACTGGATGCCCGCGTCGTAGTGCCAGCCAAGCCCATAGGAGGCGAAGGCGGCATCGATCTCGGGCTTGAAGCCTGAATAGTACGCGGCCCGCACCGCCGCCTCGGGCGTGCGGGGATGCAGCAGGATCGGCGCGCCCAATGCCTCGGCGCTCCGGAGGATGGGCGACAGGAACGGATCGTCGAGGCTGCGCGACCCCACCCTGCCGCACAGCATGGCTCCCTTGAAGCCGAGCGTCCGGACGCACCGCTCAAGTTCCAGGGCGGCTTCCTCCGGCATGGCGACCGGCAGCGTGGCAAAGGCCTGGAACCGCGTTGGATGACGCGCGACCGCCGCCGCCAGGGCGTCGTTGATGCGCCTCGCCATGTCGACACTGTCCGGCCCGAGGTCGTGGAGCGCGGGCGTGGTCAGCGACAGGACCTGCACGTCCAGCCCGGTCTCGTCCATCAGGGCCAGCCGCTCCTCGGCGAGGTCGAGCAGCCGGTCCTCGATGATGCCGGAATGCACCGCCACGCTCGGGTCGGCCGCTTCCAGGCCGATGGCGTGCCATGCATCCCGCACTTCGGACGTGAGGAAGTGCTCTTCGATACCGATCAATTTCATTGCTGCCACCTTCTGGCGTTTCAGTGCCTCACCGGTGCGGCATGGGCGGTCTGTGCCGGTCAGGACGACAGCAGATATGAAGGCACCGCCAAGCGGCGCCAGACGCATCGCATGCACATGATCGTTGCACGCGGCGCCTGTGCCGGGCAGCCGGACCGGCCTACCAATAAGCCATGGACAGTGTCGACCTGAACCTGCTGACCGCGCTGGACGCGCTGCTGGCCGAAGGAAGCGTGACCGCGGCGGCACGCCGCCTGGGCCTGAGTTCCTCCGCCATGAGCCGGACGCTGGCGCGGCTGCGTGCCACGACCGGCGACCCGCTGCTCGTGCGCGCCGGTCGCAGGCTTGTACCGACACCCCGGGCCGCGGCACTGCGCGACCAGGTGCATGCGCTCGCCCATGACGTCCGCACGGTTCTCAGCCCGCGGCACGGCCGCCTGGATGTCGCCGCGCTGGCGCGGACCTTCACCATTCGCGCCAGTGAAGGGTTCGTGGAACTGTTTTCCGTGCCTCTGGTGGCTGCCGTCACAGATGCGGCGCCGCGTGCCTGCCTGCGGTTCGCGCCCAAGCCCGACAAGGATGCCGGTCCTTTACGGGAGGCGCAGATCGACCTTGAGGTCGGGGTTCTCGGCGCCTCCGCTCCCGAGGTGCGCACCCAGGTCATCTTCCGCGACAGCTTCGTTGGCGCGGTGCGGGCAGGACATCCATTGCTGGCGGGAGCGGTGACGCCGGAACGCTATGCCGCCTGCCAGCATGTCGTGGCCTCGCGCAAGGCCAGCTTCAGAGGGCCGGTCGACGAAGCCCTGGAGGCTCAAGGGCTGCACCGGGCGATTGTCGCCGTCATGCCCGGATACCGCGACGCGCTGCGCATCGCGCGGCAGTCGGATCTGGTCGCACTGGTGCCACGCGCGTGCCTGGGCAAGGACATGACACGCGCTGACCCGCCGCCGGACGGGCTTGCCAGCTTCGAGCTCCCCGTCCGCACACCGGAGATCGTCGTGTCGGCGATGTGGCACCCGCGCCTGGACGCCGACCCGGCCCATCAATGGTTGCGCGGCACCCTCATGGCGGTGTGCCGCAACATCGTGTCGGCCCAACGACGTTCGGCAGATCAGGGACGATCAGCTTCCGGGCCGCCTTGACCAGACGGGGACAACAAGCACCGGCGGAAAGCGCTTGCGGGTCGTTGGCGGCTTCTGCGCCTTTCCCGCGGAGAGCTGCCATTCCGCTGTCGGCCAGCATGGGTCGGCTGCTTCGCGCCCATTCCGATCGTTGAACATGTGCATCCAGCTTCCTGGGAGCAGACATCACCCGTCGGGCGCTATGTCGCCCGATCAGGGCAATTCGCCCTGCCAGGGGCGAGGAGCAGCAACGCCACCGGAATAGCGAAATTCCGTTGTGGCAGACTGGCCAGTCTTATCAGGCCTCCTCTCAGGCGGCCTTGGCCGCTGCCCGCGCGGCGAGCTTCTCTTCCTCGGTCCAGACTTTGCGCTCGCGCTTTTCCTGCGGCTTGATCTGCTTGACCGGCCCGCCGCCCAGCACAGGGGGGCGCATGGTCGAATTGCGCGCCGCTTCCGAATGCCACGGATGATCGGCCTGCACGGTCAGAGCGCGGCCGATTTCCCGCTCCACATCCCGCAGCCAGGCGCGCTGCTCGGCATCGCAGAGCGTGACGGCGAAGCCGCTACGCCCCGCGCGGCCGGTGCGGCCGATGCGGTGGACATAGCTTTCCGGCAGGCTCGGCAGGTCATGGTTGAAGACATGCGTCACGGTATCGACGTCGATGCCGCGCGCCGCGATATCCGTCGCCACCAGGACCTGCACGGTGCCGGCACGGAAGGCGTCCAGCGCGCGCTCGCGCTGGCCCTGCGACTTGTTGCCGTGCAGCGCCTCGGCCGTGATGCCCGCCTCGGTGATGAAGGCGCAGACCTCGTTGGCGATGTTCTTCTGCAGCGTGAAGACCACGGCCTGGCCGATCCCGGGCGCCCGCAACTGCGCCAGCAGCGCCGCCTTCTTGTCGGCGGCATCGACGAACATGACCGACTGCTCGATCCGGTCGACGGTGGTTGAGGGGGGCGCGATCTCGACCTTCGCCGGGTCGCGCAGCAGGCTCTCGGCCAGAGCCGCGATGGATTTCGGCATCGTTGCCGAGAACAGCAGCGTGTGCCGGTCCTTCGGCAGGGTCGCCACGATGCGCTCGATTGGCTTGGCGAAGCCCATGTCGAGCATCTGGTCGGCCTCGTCCAGCACCAGCGCCTCAAGCTGCGACAGGTCGCAGAGGCCCTGGTCGATCAGGTCCAGCAACCGCCCTGGCGCCGCCACGATGATGTCCACACCCGCCTTGAGCGCATTGACCTGGTGGAACTGGCTGACGCCGCCGAAGATCGTTGTCACGCTGGGCCGCAGATGGCGGCCGAAGCTCTCGAAGCCATCGGCGATCTGAGAGACCAGCTCGCGCGTCGGCGCCAGGACCAGAACGCGGGCGCCGCCCTTGGGTGCCGGGCGGGGCGCCATGGCCAGGCGATGCAGCAGCGGCAGCGCGAAGGCGGCGGTCTTGCCTGTGCCGGTCTGGGCCATGCCCAGCAGGTCACGGCCCTCCAGCAGCATCGGGATCGACTGCGCCTGGATGGGGGTGGGCTTGGCGTAGCCTTCCTCGGCCAAGGCGCGCAGCAGGGACGGCGCCAGGGCAAGGTCGGCGAAAGTCATGGGCATGGTCAAGCGGCGCCTCCGGCGCTGGATAAGGCTGCGCCTGTTCGGGCTTCGCTGGTTCAGGGAGGCGGGCTTTTACGAGTGATGCTGCACTGGGTCAACGCGAAGAAGCAGGGGGTCGAGGAGGTCCTCTCCCCACCTGCGACGGTCACGAACCCTCTCCCCTGAACCGCCGCGCTTATCGACGGGGCAAGCCGGGACTGTCAGGAGCCACTCGGCAACCTTGTCCAGCACGGCATCCGTCACAGCGCTGACCAAGTCGGGCGAGACGCCGATGCCATAGAGATCGCGCAGGTGGCCCTGGATCTCCCGCGTGCTCATGCCCCGGGCGTACATCGAACACTGCGACCGACAGCTTGTCGTTGAAGCCTGGAAAGCGGCGCTGGTACTTGGCAATCAACTGCGGGTCGGAGGTCGCGAGCCGGTCGCGCGGGATCTTTAGGTCAAGCTTGCCCGTGCCGGCCAGCACCGTCTTGCTGCCATAGCCGTTGCGGCCGTTGGATCGGCCATCAGGCTCACCGCCGTCGGGATGATGGTCCAGCTCGGCGTTGAGTACCCGTTCGGCCAGGGCTTCTTGAACCCGTCCAGGAGACCGCTATCGGCCAGGGCCGTCGCGGGGCGAATCCGGCCAGGAGCTGATCCAACAGCTCATCCAGGATCAGGGGCTGTTTGCGTCGCGGCATACGATGGCTCCCTCAACAGCACCGTACGATCCCAAACACGGAATTTCCGACAGTCCCGCTGAAGGTGATCCTGACGCTCATCCCAGCGTTTGAGTATCATAGGGCGTTCACCGTCATCGAACCGAGTGCTGCTGCCCTGCTTCTATCGGAATCGCCACCGCTGTGATCGCCTCCGGCCCATGAGCACCTTGGAGGCTGCCGTGTCTGCACCCAGACCCATGGCGGCTTCGTCGCCTAGGAGGGCTTTACCTCTGCGCCGGATCGGCCGGATCTGCGGCAGGTACTTCTGCTCGACGAACTCGGTCAGTGACGGCGGTGAGCCACGCCGCGATGTCGCGCAGTCCCTGAGCCGCCGTGGCTGGTGTTCACGTCCAGCCCGGCGCGGAAGCAGAACGGCCTGCCGGCGTCGAGGATGACCCTCCACCCGGGCAGCAGCCCGCCGGAAGGCATGGCGGCACGGGAGAGGACGGCGTAGCGCCCGGCATCGTCGCGGCGCAGCACGACGGTGGCGAGGTTCGGAACCTTGGTCATGGTGTGATCCTGCAAGGAAAATAGAGGCGCGCTCTGCTGAAGTACACTGGAGTGTCTCAGGCTGGGCAGCACCATGACATGTGGTCGAGAGTTCAGGCCGAAGCGCGCAGATGCACATGGCGATTCAGCATCCTATTATGCGGGATGCGCTGCTTGTGGCTGCGGCGTGACAAAATATGGGCCTGATGCTGCGAGCGGTCGTGGCTTCGCGGAAGCAGTTGCTGTCCTAGCCCTTGTCGCGGTCCGGGGCGCGGGCATGCGGCAAGGTACCGAGCATCGGCGCTGCGCCTTTGTGGTCGCTCATCTGGGTATTCGGACAGCATCGCCAGTGGCGGCCTCACTCATCCGAAACCGTGTGCAGCTTGGAGTTCAGGCCACCCTTGGTGCGCCCCATATGGCGGGGAACAGTCTCTTTGCAAGCAAGCCAGCTGCCGTGCGGTGCGCCTTGAGGTGAATGGCGCCGATCAGCAGCCGATACGGCTGGCCTTTGCATCCCGCAAGCCTAGAGAAGATGCGGTTGAAGACACCTATGCGACTCCTGTGAACAAAGTGGTTCCATAGAGTCTTGTGCGGGCTGCACATGGTAGGAGCATCGCGCCAGCACAAGCTGTTATGGATGGTGCCGCCGACTGCGCGCTGATCATCCACTCGCTGCGCCTCCATACGAAAGCGGTATGTTGGACGCGATCCGCTGGATCTGCGCCGCCGTCTGCCAAGACAGGTCAGCCATGGCAGCACCTTCTGTCACCATGGAATCACGGCAGGATCAAAGCGCGAGAACCTCGTTGATAGATCCTGATCCTGGCATTGCGGCATCTGGCGCTCAATCACTCATCCGGCAGGTGATTGGCGCATTTCGGGGCATTATCCTGGAAAACATGTCTTCATGGACTGAGCGGTGTTAGTTCTCTATGGCAACAACAGGCAGTAATATCATCTGCCGGAGCACGGTCATGTCCCTGGACCTATCTGTCGTATTCGGCCTGTTGGCAGCGGCGATCGGCATGTTCGCCTGGGGCCGCCCGCGTGTGGATGCGGTCGCATTGATCATGATCGTTGCCCTGCCGCTGACCGGCATCCTTACCGTTCAGGAAGCGCTGGCCGGTTTCAGCCAGCCCAGTGTTGTGCTGATCGCTGCCCTTTTCGTGATCGGCGAAGGGCTGGTCCGGACCGGTGTCGCCAGCCGCCTGGGAGATTGGATCGCTTCCCGCACGGGCGGCAGCAGCGGCAGGCTCATGACGATGCTGATGTTGGCCGTCGCGACGCTGGGCTCTGTGATGAGTTCCACCGGGGTGGTCGCCATCTTCATCCCCATCGTCATGCGCATCGTCATGCGGCTGCGGATCGCACCCGGCCAGATCATGATGCCGCTGAGCTTCGCCGCCCTGATCAGCGGCATGATGACGCTGGTGGGAACGCCGCCCAATCTGGTTGTGAACAGCGCGTTGCTGCGGGAGGGATATGCCGGCTTCGGCTTCTTCAGCTTCACACCCTTCGGGCTACCGATCCTGCTGCTCGGCATCGCCTACATGACTGTGGCGCGTCGGTGGCTGGCGGATGCGGAGCCGGAGGAAGCGGGGCGCCACGGCCAGCCGACCCTGGCGCAGCTCATCCGGGATTACGGCCTCATCGAGTCCTCCCACCGTCTCCGCATCAAGGCTGACTCGCCGCTTGCCGGGCATAGCCTTGAGGCGCTGCGCCTGCGCGGCGCGCATGGCCTGATTGTCATGGCCGTCGAGCGCCCGCGGCGCTTCACCTCCACCTTCCTGAATCCGGCCGGGGAGACGGTGCTACGCGCGGGTGATTCGCTGATCGTCCACTTCGCCGGCTCTGAAGAAAGTATGCTGGCGCTTGCCGCCCGGCTGGGCCTGCAGCATTCGCCGCTTCGCGATCTCGACACGATCCGCAAGCCACATCCCATCGGCCTGGCCGAGGTGATGATTCCCCCTGACTCTCCGCTCTCCGGCAGATCGGTGCTGGAAGCCGAGTTCCGCTCCACCTACGGGCTGACGGTGGTGGGACTGCGCCGCGGCCGGACTGCCTGGGGCAAGGGTGTGCTGGAGGAAAAGCTGCAGGCCGGAGACACGCTGCTGCTGGTTGGCCCCTGGGAAGAGCTTCGCCGCTCCCAGCGCGGCAAGCGGAGCTTCCTGCTGCTCAGCCAGCCGGCGGATCTGGAGGAATTGTCCCCTGCCGCCGACCGCGCGCCGCAGGCCCTGCTCAGCCTGGCCGTGGTCATCGTGATGATGGTCAGCGGCGTGCTGCCACATGTGCAGGCCGCCTTGGTCGGCTGCCTGATGATGCTGGGCTTCCGCTGCATCGACATGGACAGCGCCTACCGGGCCATCCATTGGCAGACCATCGTCCTGATCGGCGGCATGTTGCCCTTTTCCCTGGCCCTGCAGAAAACCGGCGGCATCGCCATGGCGGCGGATGGGCTGATCAATCTGGTGGGAGAAGCAGGACCTTACGCCCTGCTGGCCAGCCTGTTCGTGGCGACGGCTCTGACCGGCCTGTTCATCTCCAATACCGCGACGGCCGTGCTGATGGCGCCCGTCGCCATCGCCACGGCGCGAGAGCTGGGTTTCTCGCCCTATCCCTTCGCCATGATCGTTGCCCTGGCTGCCTCAGCAGCCTTCATGACGCCGGTATCCTCGCCGGTGAACATGCTGGTCATGGGGCCAGGACGCTATCGCTTCGGTGACTTCCTGCGTATCGGCGTGCCCTTCACCGTGCTGGTGATGGTGGTGAGCCTGGCGCTGGTGCCTTTGCTGCTGCCCGTGCGGTAGTTCCCGAACTTGCAGGCTGGCGCAGCGCGGCAGTTCCGCCGCCCGGGCCACCTGCGCGATCCGCCGGCCTCGGCGCCCGTTCTTGCGTTTTCGCGAAGAGTTGCTCCACGTCCTCCCGATCGCAGGATTCGGTGCTTGGCGTGATCAGGGTCGCTGCGCCAGCTGCCGTGCCTCGCCACACGGCCTTGCGCCGGTCGTAGCCCCGCACAAGCCTAACAGAATACCGCGACCATGCTGTCGCCGACGGCGCCACGCACCGGGACATCCAATGCTGGACCGGGAGATCGAGGTCGGCTTGACGGCACTCTCCACTCTGGCCACCTCACCTGCCCTGGCCCATGGCGGCACAGCGTCGAGATCTGCTGGTTCGTGAGCTGAACCACCACGTCAAGAACATGCTCGCCATCGTGCAGGCGCTGGCTGCGCAGACCGCGGCGGGCGCTGGCGGCAAGCCTGACCGGTTCGTTCAGGACTTCGCGCGGCGGCCGCGAACCCTGGCGCAGGCCCATGGCCTGATGACCGGATCTGATTGGGAGGGTGCTGAGATGGGCACGCTGGTGGAGGCTGTTCTCGCAGCCTGGCGCTGCACGGGCCGCATCGTGGTGCCGGCACCTCAATATTTCCGCATCTCAGCGCATCAGGCGCAGGCGTGGTGCTCGCCCTGCACGAAACTCGCCACCAATGCGTCAAGTATGGTGCCCTGCCGTTGGAGAGCGGGCGGGTGGAGGTCATGTGGCGGAGCCCGGCCTGCACCGGCGCATCATCCTGCGGCTGGAGAAGCATGAAGCGGGCATCGGGGGTAAGCCGCCCAGCCTGGACAAGCTCGCCGCGGACTCCCGGCAGAGGGGGGCGCCTTGAGGAGCGGCCTTACACTCTTGCCAGAACGCCCGGAAGAGTTCTGCCAGAGCCCGCTCTTGTCGCCTTGAGATGATAATGCCGAAAACCGCGCCCGGCACATACTGACCCAGGGCGCACATCAGTCCGCTTGGACGGCTTTGCACCTCAGGAGCAAACTGGCGGCTATCGGCCAATGCCCGCCGAAACAGGTGTATGCAGCGTGGGACGCCCAAACGCGAAAAGCCCGGCATCTCTGCCGGGCTTTTCGATAAGGTCCTGATCTTACTCAGGAAAGACTGGCGCGCCCGAAGAGATTCGAACTCCTGACCCCCAGATTCGTAGTCTGGTGCTCTATCCAGCTGAGCTACGGGCGCCGTCCAGTGAGGGGGGAAATAGCCAGGAGCGGCGCCGAGCGCAACAGGGGCCGGCCGGAACTCGTCATCTTTTTTCACCTTGGCCGCAGATTTCTTCCGCAACCCAGGCTGCGGGGTCGTGGCACCAGAGCTGGAGTGGCGGCAGTGTCAGGATTTTTTACGCATGGTGATCCTCGCCATAAAATTCGCCAACATTCCAACGTCTTAAAATCTGGCACATGTCTTGCGAGGAAGGCTGCATCTTCTTCTCATGCCAAAAGGTGTCCAGAGATGCGTTTATGGAGCGTTCCGTTCGTCGGCGCCGTTATGATGTTCATGAGTGGCGCCAGCCAGGCCGCTCCCCTCACCGCCGGCGAGATCCTGGGCAACTTCAACGCGGTGGTCTTCGGTGACTTCACCAGCAATTCGGACGTGGAAGGGCGGGCCGCCATCGGTGGCAACATGACGGGCGGCGCCACCTTCTATAATCAGCCGCGCGGCGGCGCGGTGGCGGGCTATGGCGCGCTCAACGTCGCGGGCGATGTCTCGCCGGGCACATACAACGTGAACAACGGTGGCAGCGTCGTGGTGGGCGGCAGCAACGGCGGCCGCTTCAATCTCAATGGCGGCGGCACGCTGACCACCGGCACGGCGAATTTCGACGTGGCCGATTTCATGGCGCCGATGAGCGCGCTGGTGGAACAGCTCACCGGCCTGCAGGCCAACAGCAACATCGGTGCCGGCGACCTCAACAACGTCGCCTTCAACGCGGCGCCGGATGCCGCTGGCCTGGCGGTCTTCTCGACCAGCACGGCGGCGCTGCAGAGCTTCCGCAACATCAACTTCAACCTGAACGGCGCCGACACCGTCATCGTCAATGTCAGCGGCAGCGTCTTCCTGGACACGGCCAACTTCAACGCGGGCGCGGAGGTCAACCAGCGCGTCATCTGGAACTTCTACGAAGCGACGGTGCTGAACTTCGACCGCTTCTGGCACGGCTCGGTGCTGGCGCTGAACGCAGCCGTCACCAACAGCACGCCGATCGAGGGCACGCTGGTCGCCGCCTCCTTCAACGGCCGGGGCGAGCTGCATGACTACGGCTTCAAGGGCACCCTGCCCCCGGCCGATCCGAGCGACCCTGTGCCGGTGCCGGAGCCCAGCTCGATGCTGCTGCTGGCGAGCGGCCTGATCGGCCTCGGCGTCGCGCGGCGCCGCCGCGCCTGAGGCGCGGAAAAGCGGGGCGGGCCGGAAGCCCGCCCCGGAGCGTCAGGCGGCGAGCTTGTCCAGCTCCCGCAGCACCGCGTCGCCCATGACGCTGGTGCCGACCCGGGCGGTGCCGGGGCCCATGATGTCGGCGGTGCGCAAGCCACCGGCCAGCACCTTCTCCACCGCCGTCTCGATCATCTTCGCGTCTTCCTCCATGCCGAAGGACCAGCGCAGCAGCATGGCGAGGGAGAGCATCTGCGCGCAGGGATTGGCGATGCCCTTGCCCGCGATATCCGGCGCCGAGCCATGGATCGGCTCGTACAGCGCATTGCGGCGGCCGGAGGAATCCGGCGCCCCCAGCGTGGCGGAAGGCAGCATGCCGAGCGAGCCTGTCAGCGCCGCTGCCAGGTCCGACAGCACGTCGCCGAACAGGTTGCCGGCCAGGATGACGTCGAACTGCTTCGGCCGGTTGGCCAGCTGCATGGCGCAGTTGTCGGCATACATGTGGCTCAGCTCGACATCCGGGAACTCGTTCTTCCCGACCTCGCTGACCACGGCGCGCCAGAGGCGGCCGGACTGCATGACGTTCGCCTTTTCCACGCTGGTCAGGCGGTTGCTGCGCTTGCGGGCCAGGTCGAAGGCGACGCGGGCGACGCGGGCGATCTCGTCCTCGGTATAGACCTCGGTGTCGATGCCGCGGCGCTTGCCGTTCGGCATGGTCTCGACGCCGCGCGGCTCACCGAAATAGATGCCGCCGGTGGTCTCGCGCACGATCATCAGATCAAGGCCGCGCACCACATCGGGCTTCAGGCTGGAAGCATCCACCAGCGGGTCCAGCACCACGGCGGGGCGCAGGTTGGCGAAAAGGCCGAGCTCCTTGCGCAGGCGCAGGATGCCCAGCTCCGGACGCTTCTCGAAGGGCAGGCTGTCCCACTTGGGGCCGCCGACCGAGCCGAAGAGCACGGCATCGGTGGCCAGCGCGCGCTCCACCGTCTCATCCGGGCAGGGGGAGCCGGTGGCCTCCAGCGCGGCGCCGCCGACCAGCCCTTCCTCCAGCGCGAAGCTCACATGGCGGCGGCGGTCCATCCAGTCGATGACGCGGCGCACTTCGCGCATCACCTCGGGCCCGATGCCGTCACCGGGCAGAACCAGCAGCCTCTTGTTCGCAGTCATATCGGTTCGCGCGTCCTTATCAGCGGTAGAGCCAGGGCTGCGCGGCCTGCTGCCGCGCCTCGAAGCTGTCGATGGCCGTGCCGCGCTGCATGGTCTGGCCGATGTCATCCAGGCCGTTCAGCAGCAGGTGGCGGCGCAGCGGGTCAATCTCGAAGGGGATTTCCTCGCCATTCGGGCGCACGACCACCTGCCGCTCCAGGTCCACGGTGATGCGCGCATTCTCGCCCATCTTCGCGTCTTCCATCAGCGCGTCGCAGATCTCGCGCGGCAGCTTGATGGGCAGGATGCCGTTCTTGAAGCTGTTGCCGTGGAAGATATCGGCGAAGTCCGGCGCGATGACGCAGCGGATGCCGAAATCCAGCAGCGCCCAGGGCGCGTGCTCGCGCGAGGAACCGCAGCCGAAATTCTCATGCGCGATCAGGATCTCCGCATGGCGGTAAGGCTCCTGGTTCAGCACGAAATCCGGGTTCTCGCTGCCATCCTCCCTGTAGCGGAGATTGGCGAAGGCGGCCTTGCCCAGGCCCGTGCGCTGGATGGTCTTGAGGAAGCGCGCGGGGATGATCTTGTCGGTATCGACATTCGCCATGGGCAGCGGCGCGGCGATACCGGTCAGGGTGGTGAAGGCATCCATGGTTCAGGCCATCTCCCGCACATCGGTCAGGTGCCCGGTGATGGCGGCGGCGGCGGCCATCGCGGGGCTCAGCAGGTGGGTGCGGCCGCCGGGACCCTGGCGGCCTTCGAAGTTGCGGTTGGAGGTCGAGGCGCAGCGCTGGCCCGGCGTCAGCTTGTCCGGGTTCATGCCCAGGCACATGGAGCAGCCGGCCTCACGCCATTCGAAGCCGGCCTCCTTCAGCACGATGTCCAGCCCCTCGGCCTCGGCCGCATGCTTCACCAGGCCGGAGCCCGGCACCACCATGGCGCGCACGCCCGGGGCCACGGTCTTGCCGCGCACGATCTCGGCCGCCGCCCGGATATCCTCGATGCGGCTGTTGGTGCAGGAGCCGATGAAGACCACATCGACCTTCAGCTCGGTCAGCTTCTGGCCCGGCGTCAGGCCCATGTAATCGACCATGCGCTGCAGCTGCGCGCGGCGCGCCTCGTCCGCCGCCTCGGCCGGGTTGGGCACGGTGGCGGTGATGGGCAGCACGTCTTCGGGGCTGGTGCCCCAGGAGACCATGGGCACGATCTCGGAAGCGTCGAGCACCACTTCCTTGTCGAAATGCGCGCCTTCATCCGAAGGCAGGCTCTGCCACCACTGGATGGCGCGCTCCAGCGCCTCGCCCTGCGGGGCGAAGGGGCGGCCCTTCACGTATTCGAAGGTGGTCTCGTCCGGCGCGATCATGCCGGCGCGGGCACCGGCCTCGATCGACATGTTGCAGACGGTGAAGCGCCCGGCCATGTCCAGCGCGCGGATCGCCTCGCCGGCATATTCGATCACATGGCCGGTGCCGCCGGCGGTGCCGATCTTGCCGATGATGGCCAGCACGATGTCCTTGGCGGTGCAGCCCGCGGGCAGCTTGCCGTTCACCGTGACGCGCATGTTCTTGGCGCGCTTCTGCAGCAGCGTCTGGGTGGCCAGCACATGCTCGACCTCGGAGGTGCCGATGCCGAAGGCCAGCGCGCCCATGGCGCCATGGGTCGAGGTATGGCTGTCGCCGCAGACAATGGTCATGCCCGGCAGGGAAAGCCCCTGCTCCGGCCCCACGATATGCACGATGCCCTGCCGCGCGTCGGTCAGCGGGATATAGGGCACGTCGAACTCGGCGACGTTCTTCTCCAGCGTCTCGACCTGCAGCCGGCTCTCGGGGTCCTCGATCTGGCCGGTGTAGCGGCTGGCATCCGTGGCGATGTTGTGGTCGATCACCGCGACCGTGCCATCCAGGCGCCGCACCTTGCGGCCCGCCATGCGCAGGCCCTCGAAGGCCTGCGGGCTGGTCACCTCATGCACGAGGTGCCGGTCGATATAGAGAAGCGCGGTGCCGTCCGGGAGGGTCTCGACGACATGCGCGTCCCAGATCTTGTCGAACAGCGTACGCGGCTTCGTGGCCGACATCGGCATTTCCTCAACAAACGAAACACAGGCACGCCACGGGCAGGCGGCGTGGTGCCAGGGAAGATAGGGTCCCGCACCGGGGCATTGAAGCACCGGCCTCGGGTGCCAGCCACCATGGCTGACGCGATCCTCCCCCGGGCACAGCACATAACTGTCGTGAAGCGCGCTGGAAAGGGTCTTAATCTTTCGTCAGATCGGATGCTGCGGCAAGGAGCCGAAAGCGTGACCATGCGGCAGCATGGCCCGCAGCGCCAGCCATTCCGGCGCGCCGTCCAGCCCCCGCACCAGGCGGCTGAGCTGGCTGTAGCCGGCGAAGAAATCCGGCTGGCCGTAGATATTCTGCGCCATCGCCTCCCCTCTCCCGGCTGGAGGGCAGTGCAGCGCAGGACCGCCAGAAACGCAAACGCCGCCCCGGAGGGCGGCGTCGCGAAAGGCAGCGGCAAGGCCGGGGAAGTGTCCCCGGCGCCGGCATCAGCCCTGGGTCTTCTCCGCGCGCGCCACCACCTTCTCGGCGATGCGGGCGGACTTACCCGTGCGGCCACGCAGGTAGTACAGCTTCGCGCGGCGCACCTTGCCCCGGCGCAGCACGGCGATCTCGGCCACGTTGGGGGAATAGAGCGGGAAGACGCGCTCCACACCCTCACCGTAGGAGAGCTTGCGCACGGTGAAGTTGCTGTGCAGGCCCTTGTTGGAGCGCGCGATCACCACGCCCTCATAGGCCTGGGTGCGGGTGCGCTCGCCTTCCACGACCTTCACCATCACGCGGACGGTGTCGCCAGCGGCGAAGTCGGGCACGGCGCGGGCGGAGAGCAGACGGTCCTTCTGCTCGGCGTCGAACTGCTGCAGCAGGTTCATGGGTTCAGTCCTTCGACAAAAACGCGTTCAGTTTGAAAGAGCCCCCGCCGGGGTGCGGCGCGACCAGAGATCCGGCCGCCGCTCGCGCGTCGCCGCCTCCGCCATGCCACGGCGCCAGCGCGCCACCTCGGCGTGGTGGCCGGAAAGCAGGACATCGGGCACAGCCCGCCCATCCCACTCCGCCGGCCGCGTGTAATGCGGGTATTCCAGCAGCGGCGCGCCACCCGCGGAGAAGCTTTCCTCCTCCGCGCTCGTCGCCCCGCCCATCACACCCGGCAGCAGCCGCACGCAGGCATCCAGCAGCACCAGGGCCGCCGGCTCGCCTCCGCTCAGCACATAGTCGCCGACCGAGATCTCGCGCATGCCGCGCGCCTCGATCACCCGCTGGTCCAGCCCCTCGTAGCGGCCGCAGACCAGGATGATCCCCGGCCCCGCCACCAGCTCCCGCACCATCGCCTGGTCCAGCAGCCGCCCGCGGGGCGTCATGTAGACCAGGGGCCGCGCCACGCCATCGGCCAGCGCGGCGGCGCAGGCGGCATCCACCACGTCCGGCCGCATCACCATGCCGGCGCCGCCGCCGAAAGGCGTGTCGTCCACCGTGCGGTGCTTATCCGTCGCGAAGTCGCGGATCTGGAGGGTGTCCAGGCTCCACTTCCCCTCGCGCAGGGCGCGGCCGGCCAGGGAATGCCCCAGCGTGCCCGGGAACATTTCCGGAAACAGGGTCAGCGCGGTGGCGTGCCAGCTCATCCGACAACACCCCCGCGCGGCGGGCGCGGGTTGCCCCGGCGCGGCACGTCCTGGCGTCGCGGCAGCGCGTGGGCATCGTCGAGCACGTCCTCGGAAGGCGCGGTCTCGATCCCCTCGGGCAGCGCACCATCCTCGGGCGGCACCACCAGCAGCCAGCCTTCCGAGACCTTCACCTCCGGCACGGCGGCCCGGGTGAAGGGCACCAGCAGATCCTTGCCGCCATCGGTGACGATGGTGAGGAAGGCACCGGCGCCGAAATCCTCCACCGCCCGCACCTGACCCAGATCCTGCCCGGCGGCATTCCGCGCGGAGAGGCCGATCAGGTCGGCGAGGTAGAATTCCTCCTCCTCCGGTGCCGGCAGGCGGTCGCGGTCCACGTAGAGGCGGGTACCGGTCAGCTTGGCCGCGACGTCACGGTCGGTGATGCCGTCGATGCGCGCCAGGCCGCCGGGCAGCCAATGCAGCACATATTCCTTGCCGCCCTCGTCCGAGAGCGGGCCATAGCCGGCGATATCCGCCGGCTCGGCGGTAAAGGACTGGACGCGGACAAGGCCCCGCACACCGTGCGGCCGTCCGATCTCCCCCACCAGGATGCGCTGCTTGGCCATGGCGTCAGGCTGCTACCGAATGCCTGTTGCCTCAGGCCGCCGCGGCGGCGGCAGCGGCGCGCTCCTGCGCCTTCTTCTTCGGCGCGGACTGCTTCGGCTGCTCGCGGAACACCGGCATCGGCGCCAGCTCGGCCTTGCCGAGGAACTTGGCGACGCGGTCGGTGGCAACGGCGCCAACGCTCAGCCAGTGCTTGATGCGCTCGTCGAACAGGCGCACGCGCTCGGCATGGTCGGCCGGCAGCATCGGGTTGTAGCTGCCAACCTTCTCAATGAAGCGGCCATCGCGCGGGGAGCGGCTGTCGGCCACCACGATGTGGTAATAGGGGCGCTTCTTGGCACCGGCGCGAGCGAGGCGGATCTTCAGGCCCATAGTGTTTTCCAGTCTTCCAGTGTCGCTAAGGGTTGTTCATCAGAAGGGGCGCTTGCCGCCCCCCATGCCAGGGAGCAGCGCGCCGAGACCGCCACGCATCAGGCCCTTCTGGCCGAGCTTGTTCATCCGCTTCATCATCGCGGACATGTCGTCAAACTGCTTCAGCAGCTTGTTGACTTCCTGGACGGTGACACCCGCGCCGGCGGCGATGCGCTTCTTGCGGGAGGCCTTCAGGATATCGGGGTTGCGGCGTTCCTTCTTCGTCATGGAGCCGATGATGGCGGCCTGACGCGTCAGGATGCTGTTGTCGAGCTTGGACTCGTCGATCTGGTTCTTCAGCTTGCCGATGCCCGGCAGCATGCCCAGGATGCCCGAGAGCGAGCCCATCTTGCCGATCTGCTTGAGCTGCGAAGCATAGTCTTCCAGGTCGAACTGACCCTTCTGCATCTTCGCGGCCAGCTTCTCGGCCTCGTCGCGGTCGATGGTCTCGGCCGCCTTCTCCACCAGCGAGACGATGTCGCCCATGCCGAGGATGCGGCTGGCGATGCGGTCCGGGTGGAAATCCTCGAGCGCTTCCAGCTTCTCGCCGGCGCCCATCAGCTTGATCGGCGCGCCGGTGACGGCACGCATGGAGAGCGCGGCACCGCCGCGCGCATCGCCGTCGATGCGCGTCATGACGATGCCGGTGATGCCGACGCGCTCGTTGAAGGCGCGCGCGGTCTGCACCGCGTCCTGGCCGGTCATGGCATCGACCACCAGCAGGCTCTCGTGCGGCTTGGTGGCGGCCTTGACCTGCGCCACCTCTTCCATCAGCGCCTCGTCGATCGAGAGGCGGCCGGCGGTGTCGAGGATGACGACGTCGTAAAGCTCGTTGCGCGCCACCTGCATGGCACGGGCGGCGATCTCCAGCGGCGTCTGGCCCTGGACGATCGGCAGGCTGGCGACGCCCGCCTGCTTCGCCAGCGTCTCCAGCTGCAGCTGCGCGGCGGGGCGGTGCACGTCGAGGCTGGCCAGCAGGACCTTCTTGCGGTCCCGCGTGCGCAGGCGCAGCGCGATCTTGCCGGAAGTGGTGGTCTTGCCCGAGCCCTGGAGGCCGACCATCAGGATCGGCACCGGCGCCGCGGCCGCCAGGCTGATGCCCGGCGCCGCCGGCTCCACGCCCTCACCTCCGCCAAGTGCTTCCACCAGGCAGTCGTTGACGATCTTGATGACCTGCTGGGCGGGGGAGACGGACTTGATGACATCCGAGCCCACGGCGCGCTCGCGCACCTTGGCCACGATGTCCTTCACCACCGGCAGCGCGACATCGGCTTCCAGCAGGGCGATGCGGACTTCCCGCGACGCCTCGGCCACGTCGGCTTCCGTCAGCGCGCCACGGCGGCGCAGCCTGTCGAAAACCCCGTTCAGCTTGCCGGACAAAGCCTCGAACATCGTGGCCGCCGTTGCCCCTTCATGCGGATGCGTTGACACCCGCCCAAAACAAAACGCGCCGCTGCGCGAGTCTTCGCGGAGCGACGGAGCCGGGCACCTCATGCGCTCCGACCATTGAATACCCACCGGATAAACCGGAGGGCCGCACTGTGTAGCCGGACGGCACCCGCCGGGTCAAGATTGCAGAAGGTAACGCTCAGGCCACGGCCGCAACCCTGCCCTGCCCCCGCTGTTCTATCCCCAGAGCCGCGCCGAGGCGTGGCCGGATGGCAGTCCCGCCACCCACGAGCCAATCGAATGGAGGATCAGCCATGGACAAGAATCGCATCGACGGTGCCGCCAACCAGGTCAAGGGCGCCGTGAAGGAAGCCGCTGGCAAGGTGACCGGCAATACCAGCACCCAGGTCGAGGGCGCCGCGCAGAAGAACGCCGGCAAGGTCCAGAGCACGGTTGGTAAGGCCAAGGATGATGTCCGCGACGCCGTCAAGTCCTGACGCCGCGGCTTGCGTGACAGCCCTGGCCTGACGGCCAGGGTGGAAAGCCGCCCGGCAGCGATGCCGGGCGGCTTTTTCTATTGGCGGCGCCAGAGGCGGGCCAGCCCGCTGCGCAGCGCGCCCTCCAGCCCGCGATAAAGGCTGAGGCGGGAGACCTTCCAGGCACCGGGGTCGTCCAGCCGCTCCAGGATCACCTCCGGTGGGCAGGGCAGTTCGGTCACCGGGTCCACCTGCCGGGGGAAGAGGATCAGCGTGGCTGCCACCAGCGCGTCCAGCTCCAGCCGGCGGCCACGGCGGGGCGGCGGGTTACGGTCCTCGGTCAGGCCCCAGCCGGCATAGAAGGGCTGGCCCCAGGTGACCACTGGCACGCCGCGCAGCAGCGCCTCGAAGCCCGAGAGCGAGGTCAGGGTATGCAGCGCATCCACCTGCCCCAGCAGCCCGGTCAGTGGCGCGCGGGAGACGACCTGGTCGGCCACCGCCGCCAGGGCCTCGGCCGCCACATGCCCCTTGCGGAAGCCGGCCTCCAGGTCGGGATGCGGCTTGTAGATAATAAAGGCATCGGGATGCGCGGCCCGCACCGCCCGCAGCAGAGCCAGGTTGCCCTGGATGGCGCCGCCACCCAGCCGGACCGAGGCGTCATCCTCCACTTGCCCAGGCACCAGCAGCCGCTGGCGCCCCGCCGGCGCCTGGATCGCCGGGGTCTCGCCGCCCAGGTTGTACTTGGTCACGCCACGCCCGACGATCGCCTGCCGCAGCGCCGCCGCGCGCGCCAGCAGCTCCGGCGGGAAGCTGGCGGTGGCCAGGAGTTCCTCCAGCGCACTGGGCGTGGCGGGGTCGTAATAGATGCCGCGCCGGTCCACGGCATAGGAAGCGCCGGGCAGGAAGCGGGCGCCCAGGCCGCGGGAGCGCACGAAGCCATCCTCCACCGTCAGCAGCGCCACCCCGGCGGCTTCGCACTCGGCGCGGAAGCCCGGCGGCACCGCGCGGGCCCAGGCGGCGATGGCGGCCTGCCCGCTGCGCGCCCGCTCCGCCCTGGCCCGCCGCAGCGCCGAGGCCCCGCCATGGGTGAAGGCTGGCGCGCCACCTGCATGGGCGAAGAGGGCCGCCACCCGCTCCCGCTTCCACCAGGACATGCCGAGGCAGGCCACCACCGGGCGGTTCTCGGCCTGGGCGCGGTTCCAGTTGGCCAGTTGCTCCAGCGCCTGCTCGAAGCGCCAGGGGCGGGCCAGGAAAGGATCGGCGCAGCGGCTGGCGCGGATCAGCGCCGCCATGCGCGGCACCGGGTCCAGCACCCGCCCCGCCACCGGCACCCCGGCGGCGGCGGCCAGCAGCGCCATCTCCGCCGTGGCGCCATGGAGATCCGCAGCCAGGTCCAGCAGCGTCCAGGGCGAGAGCCGTGCGTCCAGCAGCCGCGCGCCCATGGGGGGCGCCAGCACCATCCGCCCATGCGCCGGGGCCGCCGGGTCCCGTGCCAGCAGCAGCGGCCCCGCGCGCATGGCAGCCGCCTGGGCCAGTGCCGCCCGCCCGGCGGCAAGCCGCGCCGGGTCACAGGGGTCCAGCACCACCACCCAGCCACGCTGCGCCAGCCGCATGGCGGCGGCGCCAGGATCGGGCAGGCCCGGCTCGCCACCGATGCGCGACTCAGCCAGATAAGCGGCGGCGGCCCTGGCACGGCCAGCCAGTTCGGCTGCCGCCGGGGGCGGCGGGGCCAGCGGCGCGGAGTCCAGGCAGGCCGGCAGGCCATCGGCCATCAGCAGGGCCACCGGCGCCAGCCGCCCGCCGAAAGCGGGAGCACGCAGCGGGCCGACCGAGTAGCGCAGCAACTCCGCCGGCGCGCCCCGGGGCGGCGCCAGGCCGGCCGGCAGCGCCAGGATCTCCGCCTGTTCCATGACAGGCTCGTGCTCCGGCCAGAAGGCCGGCAGATGCGGCATGCGTTGGAGAACCTCGGGCAGAAAGGCCAGGCGGCGGCGGGGCGGAAGGGCCAAGGCGTGGAAGATCCCGTCTGTCGGATGGCGGTGCCGGGCAGGTTGTGAAAGCAGGGGCTTTGCTACCAAGGGTGCTGTGCGTTAGCTTCCGGCCCATCAGGATAGCATGTGAGTGGGCGTGAACGGATTCCCCTTGGCCACCCAATCGCCTGCGGCCGCACGGATGCTGCCGCGTCTCCGGCTGCCGGCCGTGCTGGGCCTGGTGCTGCTGAGCCTGTCTGGCTGCAGCATGGTGTCCAGCCGCGCCAGCGCCCCTTCCGACATGGCCTCGCCCCCGATAGGGGACCTGCCGCCCCGGCCCGCCGACCCGCTGGCGGCCTTCGCGGCGCGGGCCCAGCTTGGGCAGGAGGAACTGGTGGGCAGCCCGCCGGTTCCGGTCCGGCTGATGCGTGCTTATAACTCCGGCGGCGGCCGCCCCTGCCGCCAGTTGCTGCTCGGCAGCATGGCCACCGGGCGTCAGGCGCTGTATTGCGAGACCATGCCGGGCCAATGGGACGCGGTCCGCCCCCTGCTGCAGAATGGGCCGCCGATTCGGCCATAAGGAGAACACGCGGATGAGCGGTTACGTACCCCGCCGCCGCCAAGCCAGCGCATTGGCGACGCAGCTCCGCGTCATTCACGCCCTTGTGATTCGCGACATGCAGCTCCGCTTCGGGCAGTCGCGGGTCGGTTATGTCTGGCTGGTTGCCGAGCCGGCGATACTGGCTCTTGGCGTTTCAACCATTCACTGGCTGGCCGGGCACGGGCTGCAGCACAACATTCCCGTCTTCCTGTTCTATGGCCTGGGCTACGCCCCCTTCTACATGTTCCGCGGCATCCTGACGCGCAATGCCGGGGCCATCTCCAACGGCCGCAGCCTGCTCTATCACAATGCCATCCGGCTGCATGACCTGAACATGTCGCGCACGGTGCTGGAAGCCGCGGCCTGCATGCCCGTCATCCTGTTGCTGGTGGTGGGCGGCATCATCATTGGCGGATACTGGCCGTCCGATCCTGGCCTCTTTGTCTTCAGCCTGGTGCTCAGCGCCCTGCTGGCACATGGGCTGGGCACGCTGCTGGCCGCGCTCATCGTCTTCTATGAGCCGCTGGAGCGCTTCGTGCACCCCTTCACCTATCTGATGATGCCGATCTCCGGCGCCTTCGGCATGCTCGACTCGCTGCCGGAGAGCGCGCGGGAGCTGCTGCTCTGGAACCCTCTGGCGCATGTTCACGAGGCGATGCGCTATGCCCAGTGGGGCGACCTCATCGTCGCCTATTATAATATTCCCTATGTCCTGCTCTGGGTGCTGATCCTGAACTTCATGGGCATCATGGCGCTGCGCGCCGCCCGCCCCTACGTGACAACCGACTGACGAGACGCCACCGATGATCGAGCTGATCGACGTCTGGAAGAGCTATCGCAGCCACCGCACGGGCCTCCAGAACCAGATCCTGCGCGGTGTGCACGGGCGCATCCGCAAGGGCGACCATGTGGGCATCCTGGGGCGCAATGGCTCCGGCAAGTCCACCCTCATGCGGCTGCTGAGCGGCGTGGACAACCCGACCCACGGCATCATCCGACGCGAGATGAGCATCTCCTGGCCCATCGGCGGCAGCTACGGCCTGCAGCAGGTGGCGACGGGCGCGACCAATGCCCGCTTCATCGCCCGCCTCTACGGCACGCCGGTGCAGCAGACGCAGGATTTCGTGGAAGAATTCGCCGAGCTTGGCCGTTACTTCTACGAGCCTGTGAACACTTATTCATCCGGCATGGTCAGCCGCCTGCTGATGGCCCTGTCCTTCGCAGTGGACTTCGATTGCTATCTGGTTGATGAGGCGCTTTCGACCGGCGATGCCCGCTTCGCCGCCAAATGCCGTCACATGCTGGAAGTCCGGCGTGAGAATGCCGCGATGATTCTTGTGTCGCACAACGCACAGCATGTGCGCCAATACTGCGATACAGCTGCCATCCTGCGGAACGGCATGCTGGAATTCTATGAGGATGTCGATGAAGCTATCGCCGCCTACCAGGGTCTCTGACATCCCCATCTCCGCCGGGCGGGCACGCCCTGCGGCCGTCGCCCCACGGTCGGCGCTGCTGCGGATGCTGTGGCGGCGACGCTTCTTCCTGCTGCTGGTGGGGCTACCAACCCTGATCGCCGCCATCTACCTTTATGGCATCGCCGCCGGGCAATATGTCTCGGAAGCGCGTTTCGTGGTGCGCGGGCAGCAGGAATCGCGCGGCTCCACCTCCTCCTCTCTGGGCGAGATGCTGGGCGCCGCCGCCGGCTTCAAGCAGGTGCCGGCCGAGGCCCTGACGGTGCGCGACTATCTCGAATCCCATGACGCGATCGAATCTCTGAAGACACGGATCGGGCTGGTGGAGATCTACCGCCGGCCGGAAGCCGATTTCCTGGCGCGGCTCTGGAGCCCCGACCTGCCGGCCGAGCTGATGGCGCTCTACTACCACCACATGAACACGGTGACCGTGGACAATACGGGCGGCATCACCACCATCCGCGCCCGTGCCTTCCGGCCGGAGGATGCGCATCGGGTGGCCGAGGAGCAGCTCCGCCTGTCCGAGGAATTCGTCAACAAGCTCTCCTCCCGCGCGCGGGAAGCCTCGGTGAACTTCGCGCAGGGCGAGCTGCGCCGCGCCGAGGAGCGCGTCATCGCCGCCCAGACCGCCATCACCGAATGGCGGCAGCGGGAGCAGGCGGTGGACCCGGTCAGCCTGGCGCAGATCAACCAGGCCGGCTTCGCGGCGCTGGAAAAGGAACTGAACACCGCGCGCACCGAGCTGCAGGAGAAGTCCGCCTTCATGCGGCCGGACAACCCGCAGATCGCCACGCTGCGCAACCGCATCCAGGCCCTGCAGGCCCGCATCCGCATCGAGCGTGACCGCCTGACCACCGGCGCCGAAGCGCTGCCCGAGCGGATCTCGGTCTTCGAGCGCCTGGCGCAGGAGCGGGAATTCGCCAACAAGCAGCTCGCCTCCGCCACCGCCTCGCTCGAGATGGCGCGGATGGAGGCGCAGCGCCAGCAGCTCTTCCTCGCGCGCGTGGTGGAGCCCAACATGGCCGAATACCCGCTCTACCCCCGCGCGGCCATCTTCCTGATCAGCTTCTTTGCCGTCCTGTCGATGCTCTATGGCGTCGGCTGGCTTCTTCTCGCCGGGGTTCGCGAACATGCGCTCTAGCCGCCGTCTTCCCGCTCTCCTGACAGCGCTGGCCTTCGCCGCCGCCGCCGTGGCGCCGGCACCCGCCAGCGCGCAGCAGAACGTGTATCAGCAGATGCTGGAGGCCCAGCGGGCCCAGCAGACCCAGCTCAACAGCGAGCAGGCCGGCGGCCAGCAGATGCTGAACTCGCCGACGCCGGGGCTGATGACCAACAGCGGCGCCATGCAGCAGGTGCCGAGCCTGCTGGCGCCGGATACCGTCGTCAACCGCGCCGGCAGCGCCACCGAGGCCGAGGCCGGCGCCACCGCCCAGGGCCCGCTGGCCGAGCCCTTCCGTAACCCCGGACCCAGCCGCACCGTCTTCGGTGCCGCCCTCTTCGCGCGCGGGGCGCCGACGCCCTCCGACAGCGGCAACCCCAACTACCGCCTGAGCCCGGGCGATCGCGTCAGCGTCCGCGTCTGGGGCCCGGTGGAGACCGAGGCCATCGGCGCGCTGGACAACCAGGGCAACCTCTTCCTGCCCTCCATCGGCCCGCTGCGCCTGGCCGGCGTCCGCGCCGGCGACCTGCAGCAGACGGTCGAGGCCGAGGTGCGCCGCATCTACACCCAGCAGGTGCAGGTCTATGCCGTGCTGCTGGCTGCGGGGCGCCTCGGCGTCTATGTCACCGGCTATGTGCGGCTGCCTGGCCGCCACCAGGGCTCGGCCTCCGATACCCCGCTGGACTTCCTGCTGCGCGCCGGCGGCGTGGACCCCGCCCGCGGCTCCTACCGCGACATCACGGTCAACCGTGGCGGCCGCGTGGTAAATCGCATCGACCTCTACCCCTTCCTGCTGCGCGGCAGCCTGCCGAATATCTCGCTGCAGGACGGCGACACCATCGTGGTCGGCAAGCAGGGCGCGACCATCTCGGCCGATGGCGCGGTGCGCAACAACTACCTCTTCGAGGTGGACGGGCGCTCCATGCAGGGCCAGGAGCTGATCGACCTCTCCGGGCCGCTGCCGGCAGCCACCAATGCCGTGGTGCGCGGCACCCGCAACAGCCAACCCTGGTCGCGCTACGCCACCCTGGCCGAGCTGCGCCGCCTGCCGCTGCTGGACCAGGACGTGGTGACCTTCATCACCGACTCGCCGGCGCCCACCGTGCGCGTCTTCGTGGAAGGCAGCCGCATCGGTCCCTCCGTGCTGGTGGCCGACCGCGACGCCAATCTCTGCCAGCTGCTCGACTATATCGAGGTGAACCCGGCCCTGGCCGATACGCGCTCGGTCTATGTGCTGCGCAAGCGCCTGGCGGCGCAGCAGCTCCGCTCCATCAATGAGGCGCTGGACCGGCTGGAGCGGCAGCTCTTCACCGCCTCCTCCGCCACCACGGGCGTGGCCGAGATCCGCACGCAGGAAGCGCAGCTGGTCTCCAGCTACATCCAGCGCGGCCGCCGCATCCAGCCGGAAGGCCGGCTGGTGGCGGTGGACGACCAGGGCCGCTGCGCCCGCATCCGCCTGGAGGATGGCGACACCATCGTGATCCCCGAGCGCTCCGACACCGTGCTGGTGGGCGGCGAGGTGCTGAACCCCGGCGGCGTGGTCTGGCGTGAGGGCATGACGATCCGCCAGTACCTGGATGCCGCCGGCGGCGTGACCCAGCGTGGCGACGCGGATGCGGTGATGATCCGCCGCGCCAGCGGCCAGGTGATCCTCGACCCGCGTGAGGGCCCGCGCCCTGGCGACGAGCTGATCGCCCTGCCGCAGCTGGGCGCCAAGAGCTTCCAGATCACGCGCGACCTGCTGCAGCTCGTCTACCAGACTGCGCTCACCGGCTATTACGTCGGCCGCCTCTGAGGCGCGGATCAGAAAAAAGGCCACCGGGGCAACCCGGTGGCCTTTTTTCATGCGCGGCGGCCAGGGGCCCGAAGGCCCCTCCGGCATCAGGCGGCGTGGCGCTGCGCGGGGCGGGCCAGCAGCACGGCCTCGGCCCAGCCCGGCGCCTCGGCCAGCAGGCGGTCGATCTGCGCCGGGGTCATCGTCTCGGCATGCTCACGCGCGGTGGTCAGGCGCGGGTTCCAATCCTGCACCACGGCGGGCGCGGCCACGCCGCCGGGCAGCGAGCCTTCCTGCACCATCTCCGCCACGCGGCGGACGGTGCACAGGATGCGGGCGGCGGCCTCCAGCCGCAGGCGGTCGGCCAGGTCACCCTGGGTCAGGTCAGTCAGCGCGTCGAGGGTCATGCGCCGGCGGGCTGCCGGCGGCAGGGCGAAAGTCTCAAGGGCCATGGGGGCTATCTCCAAACGCGTCGATCCCGCTTCTTGCACGGCGGGGGTCGCGGATGCGGGACATGGCCGCATCGGCCATTGGCCGCAACACCCGCATCCCCGGGGAAGGCGCATGGGGGCCATGTCCTACCCGGCTCAGCCTCTGGCATGGCGCTTTCCGCCACCCCCACGTCTTCCCGAACGACACGGCACGTCCCGCGGTTTCGCACTTCTCGCGCGGCAATTTCGGGGGCATGGAAGCACGCCATGCCGAATCACACCGCACCCAGCCCCGTCGTTCCGCTGTCGAATCAGCGCATCTCCCTGCCCAAGGAGCGCATCCGCATCCTTCTGCTGGAAGGCGTTTCCGACACCGCCGTCAGCCTGTTGGCCGGCGCGGGCTACACGAATGTGCAGCGCGAAACCAAGGCACTGGAAGGCGAGGCGCTGACCGAGGCGCTGCAGGGCGTGCACCTGCTGGGCATCCGCTCCCGCACCCAGCTCACGGTCGAGGCCCTGCGCGCGGCGGACCGGCTGATCGCGGTGGGCTGCTTCTGCATCGGCACCAACCAGGTGGACCTGGCCGTTGCCAAGGAGCTGGGCATCCCGGTCTTCAACGCCCCCTTCAGCAATACCCGCAGCGTGGCGGAACTGACGATGGGTGAGATCGTGATGCTGCTGCGCCGCATCCCCGACCGCTCCCGCTCCGCGCATGACGGCGGCTGGGACAAGTCGGCCGACAACAGCAAGGAAGTGCGCGGCAAGACGCTGGGCATCGTCGGCTACGGCAATATCGGCAGCCAGCTCTCGGTGCTGGCCGAGGCCTTCGGCATGCGCGTCATCTACTACGACACCATCCCGAAGCTGGGCCATGGCAATGCCGTCGCCGCCGCCTCCCTGCACGACCTGCTCGCGGCCTCCGACGTCGTCACCCTGCATGTGCCGGAGACGGACCAGACCACCCACCTGATCGGCCCCGCCGAGATCGCGGCCATGCGCCCGGGCGCGCTGCTGATCAACAACAGCCGCGGCAAGGTGGTGGACCTGGACGCCCTGGCCGAGGCCCTGAAGTCCGGCCACCTGCTCGGCGCCGCCGCCGATGTCTTCCCCGAGGAGCCGAAGCGCAACGGCGAGCGCTTCACCACCCCGCTCCAGGGCCTGCCCAACGTAATCCTGACGCCGCATATCGGCGGCAGCACGGAAGAGGCGCAGGAGCGCATCGGCGAGGAAACCGCCCGCAAGCTGTCGGACTACTCCGACACCGGCGCCACGCTCGGCGCGGTGAACTTCCCGGAAGTCACCCTGCCCGCCACGGCGCGCGGCACCCGCTTCCTGCATGTCCACCGCAACGTGCCGGGCGTGCTGGCGGCGCTGAACGAGGCCTTCAGCCGCTACAGCCTGAACATCACCGCCCAGTACCTGCAGACGGACCCGCAGATCGGCTACGTCGTGGTGGACGCCGAGAACGTGGCGGAACCCGACTCGCTGCTGGCGACACTGCGGGACGTGCCGGGCACCATCCGGGCGCGACTGATCTACGAGCGGCACTGAGGGGACAGGCCAGGGGCGCTGCCCCTGGACCCCGCCGGGGTGGAGAGTCCACCCCGGACCCCGCTTCGAGTTTTCTAAAGGCTTCAAGCCCAGGGTGGCGCAATGACGGCCACGCGCGCTGAGGCCGCAGTCGCCGGAGGTCGATGACCTCCGGCGGAACCACCGTGCCGTCAGGGCTCAATTGCTGGCGGGGTCTGGGGTGACCCTGTCACCCAGCGGGGTGACCTGGAGGGGCGGCGCCCCTCCAGCCTTTCTCACCGCATCGCCGGAATGGCCCGCCCGGCGATCAGCCGCAGGATGCGCGTCGGCCGTTCCACCCCCAGCAGCCGGTGCGCGATCAGGATCACGCTGCGGCCTTCGGTGGCGGTGTCCAGCGTCTCCAGGAAGGCACGCTCGGCTGAGGGGTCCAGCCCCGCCGCCGGCTCGTCCAGGATCAGGATGCGCGCGGGGGAGAGCAGCACGCGGGCCAGCGCCAGCCGCCGCCCCTGCCCGCCTGAGAAGCGCGCGCCGCCCTCGCCGCAACCGGTCTCCAGCCCTTCCGGCAGTGCGCGCACCACATCGCCGATGCCGGCGCGGTCCAGGGCACGCCACAGCGCCTCGTCGCTCGCATCCGGCGCGGCGAGGCGCAGGTTGGCGGCGATGCTGTCGTCGAAGAGGCGGGCATCCTGCGTCAGGCAGGCGATGCGGGCGCGCACCTCGTCATGCGCCAGGGTGGCGATATCCACGCCGCCCAGCAGGATTCGCCCTTCCTGTGGCGCCGCCAGCTTCAGCAGCAGCGCGGCGAGCGAGGACTTGCCAGCACCAGACGGCCCCAGCAGCGCCAGGCGCCCGCCTTCCGGCAGGTCCATGTCCAGGCCGGTGAAGACCGGGTCGCGGTCCTGGTTCCAGGCGAAATGCAGACCCTCCACCTTCAGCGCATAACCCTTGGGCGGGGCGGCGGGGGTGGCGGGCTCGGCCACCGGCGGGGGCGTGTCGGCGGCCTCGAAGAGGCGGCGGGCGCCAGCGCCGGCTGCGGCCAGGGCGGTGCCGGCGCGCGGCAGGGCGGAGAGAGATTCGCCGGCGGCCAGGGCCAGGAAGAGGCCCACCACGGCCACGCCCACGGCGGCGGGGCCGCCGGAAAGGCCATAGGCCAGCGCCCCCAGCAGCGCCGCCTGCGCCAGCACCGTGCCGGCGGCGCCACCCCAGGCGGAGCGGCGGGACAGGCGCTTCTGCGCGGCGGTCAGCACCTCGGCGGCGGCGGAAAGGCGGGCGGCGGCACGCGGCTCGGCATTGGCGGCCAGTGTGTCCTCGATGCCCAGCAGCGGGTCGATGGCGGCGGCGCGCAGGCCGCCCTGCGCCTCGGCCACCCGCTCGGCGGCGCGGGCGGCGCCGGGGGCCAGCAGGGGCGGCAGCAGCAGCGCGAGGGCCAGCGGCAGCGCCACGATGGCGGCCAGCGCCGGGTCCAGCGCGCCCAGGATGGCGGCGGCAGCCAGCACCACCGCCAGGGCGGCGGTCACCGGCACCAGGGCGCGGAGATAAAGCCCGTCCAGTGCCTCGACATCCGTGACGAGGCGGCCCAGCAGGTCGCCCGCCCCGCGCAGGCCGAGACCGCCCGGCAGGCGCTCGGCCAGGCGGCGGAAGAACCAGACGCGGGTATCGGCCAGCGCCCGGAAGGTGGCGGCATGGGTCACCAGCCGCTCGAAGTAGCGGGCGCCGGGGCGCAGGAAGATCAGCGGCCGCAGCAGGATCAGCGAGCCGGCGGCGGCGCCGGCCAGGGCGCCGGTCCGCAGCCCTTCGGAGACGCCACGCCCCGCGAAGGCCAGCAGCGCCACGCCGGCCAGCACCGCCAGGATGGAGACGATGGCCCCGGCGATCAGCCAGCCCCAGCGGGAGCGCCAGAGGCCGAGGACGCGGGTCAGGTCATGCAGCATGGAGGCTCACTCCCCGGCCATGCGGGTGCCGGGCAGGGCGCGGCCGTGTTCCAGCTCCAGCACCCGGTTGAAGCGGGCGCGCAGCGCGGTGGAATGGGTGGCGATGATGGCGGTGCGGCCGGTGCACAGGCGGCGCAGGCTGTCCAGCACATCCGATTCGGTGCCGGGGTCGAGATGCGCGGTGGGCTCGTCCAGCAGCACCAGCGGCGCGTCGCGCAGAAAGGCGCGGGCAATGGCCACGCGCTGCGCCTGCCCGCCGGACAGGCCGAAGCCGCCCTCGCCCACCAGCGTTTCCAGCCCCTGCGGCATGCTGTCGGTGAAATCCGTCACCCGCGCGGCGCGGGCGGCGGCCTCCACCTGGGCATCCGTGGCATCGGGGCGGGCCAGGGCGATATTCTCGCGGATGGTGGCGCGGAAGAGATGCGCCTTCTGGCCGACATAGGCGGAAAGGCGGCGCAGCTCGGCGGGGGCCAGGGTGGTGGCGTCGCGGCCATTGAAGGCGATGCGCCCGGTATCCGGCAGGCGGAAGCCCATCAGCAGGCGCAGAACGGAGGATTTGCCGGAGCCCGAGGGGCCGGCCAGCACCAGCGCCTCCCCCGGCATGACCCGGAAGGAAAGGTCCGACAGCGCGGCGCCGCGCGCGGCGTCATAGGTCAGGCCGACGCCCTCAAAGGTCACCACCAAGGAGGGCGGGATCTCCTGGAGCTTCAGCCCCTCCTCCTGCGGCACCTCGGAGGCGAGCAGCGGCGCCAGGGCGGCGGCGGCACCATTGGCGGACATGCGCTCGTGATAAGCGGCCGAGAAGGCGCGCAGCGGCGCGAAGAAGGCCGGCACCAGCAGGATGGAGAAGACCGCCGCCACCGGCTCCGGATGCCCGCCCACCAGCAGGTTGCCGTGCCGCCAGGCCAAGCAGCCCAGCACGGCGGCGGCAATGGCCTCCAGCGACAGGCCGGACAGGAAGGCGACGCGCAGCACCTTCATGGTGCGGCGGCGCAGGTCGGTGGCGGCCTCGCTCAAAGCCTCGGCCTCGGCGTCCTGGCGGCGGAAGAGCACCAGTTGCGGCAGGCCGCGCATGCGGTCCAGGAAGCGGCCGGACAGCGCCTGCAGGGCATCGAACTGGCGGCGGGAGGCCACGGCGGCGCCGATGCCGGTGATGGCCATGGAGACCGGCACCAGCGCACCGGCCACCAGCAGGATCACGCCGCTCAACGGTTCCACCGCCGCTACCGCCAGCGCGATCAGCAGCGGCCCGGCGGCGGCCAGGATGGCGGCGGGCAGCCAGCGGGAGAAATAACCGTCCAGAGCCTCGATCCGGTCCACCACCAGGGCGGCGCGCTCGCCCACCGGGCGCTCGTCGGCGGGGCCGGCGGCCAGCAGGGCGGCGAAGGCGCGGTCCCGCAGCGTGGCGCGGGCGGCGGCGCCGGCGGCGGCCTGGGCACGCTCCTGCGCCACCGTCAGGGCGGTGGCCAGCAGCGCCAGGGCGGCGGCGGCGGCGAGTTCCGGCCAGCCGGCCTCGCCCCAGCGGGCTTCGCCATGGCCGAGCAGGGCGGCCAGGAGGCGGGCGATGAACCAGGCCTGGGCGATGCCGCAGGCAATGGAGGCGATGCCGAGCAGAACCGGGCGCGCCAGACGGCCGCGGCTTTCACGTGCCGCGGCCGAAAGCAGGGCGCGCGCCCGGGCCATCTCGGCCTTACGGGGCAGGGACATGCCGGGCGTTCTAGAACAGATTGTCCCGGGGCGGTATCGCTGCCTGTGCGAATTGCCCGCCGGATGCAGGAAAACCCCCGCCGATGCTGCCCAGCCATGGTCGCTATGCCTACCATCCCTGGCCGCAGCGGCCGGAATACCGCTGGCCGGGCGGGGCCAGGCTGGCCGTCTATCTCGGCCTGAACCTGGAGCATTTCGCCTTTGGCGAGGGGTTGGGGGCGGAGCTGGCGCCGGGCGCCAATGGCGGCGGCGGGCCGCAGCCGGATGTGCTGAACTATGCCTGGCGGGACTATGGCAACCGCGTCGGCGCCTGGCGGGTGCTGGAACTGCTGGAGGAACTCGCCCTGCCCGCCACGGTGCTGCTGAACAGCGCCATGTATGACTACGCGCCGGAGCTGGTGGCCGCCCACCGCGCCCGGGGCGACGAGATCGCCGGCCATGGCCGCAGCAACAGCGAGCGCCAGAGCACCCTGCCCGAGGCGGAGGAGCGCGCGCTGATCGCCGAGGCCACCGCCGCCATCGCGCGGCATGAGGGCGCGGCGCCGCGCGGCTGGCTTTCCCCCTGGATCGCCGAGAGCCGCACCACGCCGGACCTGCTGGCCGAGGCCGGCTATCGCTACACCCTGAACTGGTGCGCCGACGACCAGCCGGTCTGGATGAACACCCGCGCAGGCCGGCTGCTGGCCATCCCCTATCCGCAGGAGGTCAACGACATCCCCGCCATTGTGGCCCGCAAGGACGGCGCGGCGCAGTTCGCGGAGATGATCCTGGATGATTTCGCGGAAAGGCTGCGGCAGGTGCGGGATGGCAAGCCGCAGGTGATGGGCATCGCCCTGCATCCTTACCTGATCGGCCAGCCTTATCGGCTGCGGGCGCTGCGGCGAGCGCTGGCCACGATCGCGGCGGCGCGCGAAGAGGTCTGGATCACCACCGCCGGCGGCATCCTGGACCATGTGGCCGGCCTGCCGGAAGGCACCGTGCCCTGACCATCCACCACCACGAGGGAGACGAACAATGACCCGCACCACCCTGGCCCGCCTGGCCGCTGTCCTGACGCTGGTCCTGGCGGCCGGCACGCTCTCCGCCTGCAGCCAGGACCGGGATTCCGCCCATCGGCCGGGCACCTCCGGCTTCTATGGCGGCGCCGGCGGCGGCATCAACTGGCGCTGAGAACAATCCCTTCCGGCACGGCGCGGGATTTGCTTCGCTTCCGGGATGAACGGATGCATCGAGTTCGTCCTGAACGGCGTGACCCGCCGCCTGCCGCCCGGCACCCCGCCGGGCCAGACCCTGCTGGAATGGCTGCGCGGGCCTGAGGCCGGGCTGACCGGCACCAAGGAAGGCTGCGCCGAGGGCGATTGCGGCGCCTGCACCGTGGTGGCGGAGGAGCCGGACGGCCGCCGCGTGCCGCTGAATGCCTGCCTGGCGCTGCTGGGCCAGATGCATGGCCGCAGCCTCCGCACCGTGGAAGGGCTGCGCGGTCCCGGCGGCGCCCCCCACCCGGTGCAGCGCGCGATGGCCGAGGCCGATGCCACCCAATGCGGCTTCTGCACCCCCGGCATCGTCATGTCCGCCTGGGCGCATGCCCGCGAAGGCGGCAGCGTGCATGAGGCATTGGCAGGCAATCTCTGCCGCTGCACCGGCTACCGCCCGATCCTCGATGCCTTTTCCCGGCTGGAGGATGACGCGGCCCCCGCCCCGCCACCCGCTGCCCTGGCGGGCGGGCATTTCAGCGGCACCGGGCAGGAATTCCACCTGCCCGCCGACCTTCCTTCCCTGCTGGCGCTGCGCGCCACCCTGCCCGATGCCTGGCTGCTGGCCGGCGGCACCGACCTCGGCCTGCGCGTCTCCGAACACCGGGAAAAGCCGCCCGCCATCCTTTGCCTGTCGGCGGTGCCGGAACTGCAGCACCTGGAAGCGGGGCCGGAAGGGCTGCGCATCGGCGCCGGCGTCACCTATGGCCGCCTGCTGCCGGCGCTGGAGGGGGATTTCGCCCCCATGGCCGCGTTGCTGCGCCGCCTGGGCTCGCGCCAGATCCGAGGCATGGGCACGCTGGGGGGCAATCTGGGCACCGCTTCGCCGATCGGGGATGCGCTGCCGCCGCTGCTGGCGCTGGGCGCGCGCATCGTGCTGGCCTCGGCGGCGCGGGGGAAGCGGGTGGTCGGGGCCGATGCCTTCTTCACCGGCTACCGCCAGACGCTGCTGGCGCCGGACGAGGTCATCATCCGCATCGACCTGCCGCGCCCGCCGCAGAACAGCGTCTTTGTCTGCGAGAAGCTTTCCAAGCGGCACGACCAGGATATTTCCACCGTCTCCGCCACCTTCCTGCTGCGGCTGGAAGGCGGGCGCATCGCCGAGGCCCGGCTGGCCTTCGGCGGCATGGCCGCCACCCCCGCCCGCGCCGCCGCCGCCGAGGCCGCCCTGACCGGTGCCCCCCTGGCCGAAGCCAGCTTCGCCACCGCCGTCGAGGCTCTGGCGCGGGATTTCACGCCTCTCTCCGACTGGCGCGGCAGCGCGGAATACCGCGCGGCGGGCGCGGCGGGGCTGCTGCGGCGGCTCTACTGGCGCGCCGCGCATCCCGAACTGGCGATGGAGGTGCATGCGCTGTGAAGACCGGCATGGGCGCCGCGCTGCGCCAGGACAGCGCGCTGAAGCACACCACCGGCGAGGCGCGCTTCGCTGACGACATGCTGGAACCGCCGGGGCTGCTGCATGCGGTGCTGGCGCTCTCCCCCGTGGCGCATGGCGCGCTGGCGCCCCTGGACCTCGCCCCGGCCCGCGCCATGCCCGGCGTGGTGGTGGCGCTGGGGCCGGGGGATATCCCAGGCCGCAACGACATCTCGCCCAGCGGCAAGGCGCGGGAACGGCTCTTCGCCGAGGAATACGTGGAACACTGGGGCCAGCCGCTGGCCCTGGTGGTGGCCCACACGCGGGACGAGGCCATCGCCGCCGCCACCGCGCTGCGGCCGGAGATCCGCCCCTTGCCCCCGGTGCTGGAATTGGAAGAGGCCCTGGCGGCGAACAGCCTGCTGATGCCGCCCATGGTGATGCAGCGCGGCGACGCGGCGGCGGCGCTGGCGGCTGCGCCCATCGCGCTGGATGGCGAATTCCGCTGCGGCGGGCAGGAACATTTCTATCTGGAAGGGCAGATCGCCCTGGCCATTCCCGGCGAGGATGGCGACCTGACCGTGCATTCCTCCACCCAGCACCCGACGGAGGTGCAGCATATCGCCGCCCGCGTGCTGGGCTGCGACTACAACCGCGTTTCCGTGCAGTGCCGGCGCATGGGCGGCGGCTTCGGCGGCAAGGAAAGCAATGCCAGCTGGGTCGGCGCCGCCGCCGCCCTGGCCGCCCGCGCCAGCGGCCGGCCGGTGAAGCTGCGGCTGGCGCGCAAGGCCGATATGGCCGCTACCGGCAAGCGCCACCCCTTCCTGTTCCGCTGGCGCGCGGGCTGCGATGCCGCCGGCCGGCTGCTGGCGCTGGATGCCACCCTGGCCGCCGATGGCGGCAGCACGCTGGACCTGTCCGGCGGCGTGGTGATGCGGGCGGTGACGCATGCGCTGAATGCCTGCGACGTGCCGGCGGTGCGCGTCACTGGCCTGGCCTGCAAGACCAACACGGTCAGCAACACCGCCTTCCGCGGCTTCGGCGGCCCGCAGGGCGTGCTGCTGATGGAGGACGTGCTGCAGGCCGCCGCCCGCGCCACCGGCCAGAGCCTGGAAGCGGTGCGGGAGCACAACTTCGCCGGCGGCCCCAATGGCGACGAGACGCCCTATGGCCAGCACCTGGAAGGCGACCTGATCCGCCGTGTCTGGGCCGAGGCCAAACTGCTCTCCGCCTGGGACGCCCGCCGTGCCGAGATCGACGCCTTCAACGCAAGCCACCCGACCCTGCGCCGGGGCCTGGGCAGCTTCGTGCTGGCCTTCGGCATTTCCTTCGGCATCGTCGCCATGAACCAGGCGGGCGCGCTGGTCAGCGTCTATACCGATGGCTCCATCCGCCTGAACCATGGCGGCACCGAGATGGGCCAGGGCCTGTTCATCAAGGTCGCCCAGGTGGTGGCGGAGGTGTTCGGGGTGGAGGTGGAGCGCATCCGCATCACCGCGACCTCGACGGACGAGGTGCCGAATACCTCCCCCACGGCGGCCTCCACCGGCAGCGACCTGAACGGCTGGGCGGCGCATGTCGCCGCCACCGCCATCCGCGCCCGCATGGCCAGGGCCGCCGCCGCGCTCTGGGGCCTGGCGGAGGAGGATGTCGCCTTCACCGACGGCCAGGTCACGGCCGGCAACCACAGCATGAGCTTCGGCGAGCTGGCGCATCATTGCTGGAGCCAGCGGATCAGCCTTTCCGCCACGGGCTTCTACAAGACCCCGGACCTGCACTGGGACCCGGTGGCCATGAAGGGCCACCCCTTCTTCTATTTCTCCTACGGCGCCAGCGTGGCCGAGGTGCTGCTGGACCGGCTGACCGGCGAGCACCGCGTGCTGCGCGCCGACATGGTGCAGGATTGCGGCCGTTCCCTGAACCCGGCCATCGACCTCGGCCAGATCGAGGGCGCCTTCGTGCAGGGCCTGGGCTGGCTGACCTGCGAGGAGTTGTGGTGGGACGCCGCCGGGCGCCTGCGCACCCTGGGCCCTTCCACCTACAAGATCCCGGGCTCGCGCGACGTGCCACCGGTCTTCAACGTGAAGCTGCTGGAGGATGCGCCGGCGCGGGCCGAGACCATCTTCCGCTCCAAGGCGGTGGGGGAGCCGCCGCTGATGCTGGCGACGGCGGTGTGGAACGCGCTGCGCGACGCCACCGGCGCCGCCCGCCTCGACCTGCCGGCCACGCCAGAGCGCGTGCTGCGCGCCCTGGGCGGGTGCTGAAGCGGCTTAGCCGCAGATCTGCTCCAGAGTTTCCACCAGCTCGCGCGGGTCATAGGGCTTGGCCAGCACCGGCACGCCCCGGTGATGCTCCGGCAGGCCGGCGGCGCCATAGCCGGTGGCCACCACGAAGGGCACGCCACGCTCGGCCAGCAGATCCGCCACGGGGGTGGAAAGCTGGCCGGCCAGGTTGATGTCCAGCACCGCCCCGCCGATCTCGCTGTCCTCCAGCAGGGCCAGGGCCTCCTCCACCGTCGCGGCGGGGCCGAGCACCTCGGCGCCGGCATCCAGCAAGGCATCCTCGACCAGCATGGCGATCAGCGCCTCATCCTCGACCACCAGGATACGCCGTCCGTTCAAAGTCATGCGCGGGTCCATCGGCAGCCGGCATTCCATGTCTTTGCTTTCAAGCCCGTTCCTCCTCAGCCCCAGGCCCATTGACCGGACGGAAGCGGATGGTGGCCGAGAAGCCGCTCTCCGCGTAATCCATCACCACCGAGGAACCGGGGCCCAGTTCCGCCGGCAGGCCGCGCTCCAGCATGCGGCTGCCGAAGCCGCGGCGCTGGGGCGGCTGCACCGGCGGCCCCCCTTCCTCCTGCCACAGCAATTCCACCATGCCATCCTCTTCCTCACGCCAGGCCACGCGGATCGAGCCTTCTGGACGACTCAACGCGCCATGCTTGGCAGCGTTGGTGGCCAACTCGTGCATGGCCAGCGCCAGGCCCAGCGCCTGCTTCGGCGCCAGCCAGACCGGCGGGCCGCTGAGCCGCAGCCGCGCCGCCTCCTGCCCTTCGCTGCCCTCCGCCGGCAAGGGCCGCCAGGGAGAAAGCGCGGCCTGCGCCGCGTCGTTCAGCGTCGCGCCCCGCCAGGTACGGGCGGTCAGCAGGTCATGGCCGCGGGAGAGCGCCATCAGCCGCGCCTGGAAATCGGCCAGGAAGCGGCGCAGCGCCTCCGATTCGTCCCCGGCGGTGCGGGCGGTCTGCAAGGCCAGGGAATGCACCGTGGCCAGGGTGTTCTTGACCCGGTGGTTCAGCTCGCCCAGCAGCAGCACCTGCCGCGCCTCGGCCGCCTTGGCGCTGGTGATGTCGCGCGCCAGCCCGCCGCGCCGGCTCAGCCCGCCCTGCGCGTCCAGGATGGGGAAGCCGACATCGCGGATCCAGCGCTGGCCGCCGTCGGGGCGGTGGATGCGGTATTCGGCATCGAAGGTGCCGCCATAGCGGGAATCGTTCCAGGCCATCCGCACCCGGTCCTGGTCCGCCGGATGCACGGCATCGAGCCAGAGCCGCGGGTTGGCCAGGATGGCTTCCTGCGGCACGCCCCAGATGCGCTCGAAGGCCGGGCTGACGAATTCCAGCACCGAGCCGCTGCTGTCGGTCATCCACATCACGTCAGGGCTGGCCTCGGCGAAGCGGCGGAAGCGGCTTTCCGAGGCCGCCAGGGCCGCCGCCGCCCGCACCGCCGCCTCGCGCGAGGCCGCATGGGCGGAAACCTGCCGCGCCAGCGCCTCCCGCGTCTCCACCATGTCGGTCACATCCGTCACGGTGCCGATCCAGCGGCGGATCGGACCCTGCTCCCCGCCCTGCTCCGGGCCATGCACCGGCAGGGCGCGCGCCACGCACCAGCGCCAGCCCTCGTCGGCCCGCTTCAGGCGCAGCTCGGCCGAGAAGGCCGTGCCCGCCCGCATCGCCCGGCGCCAGGCCCGCTCGACACGGAGCTGGTCGTCCGGATGCACGATCTGCGGCAGCATCTTCTGCGCATCCGGCCCCGAAAGCCCGGTGAAGTCCCGCAGGCGCGGGTTGACGTAATCGACCTCCCCGTTCGGCTGGGCGGACCAGACGATCTGCGGGATGGTCTCGGCCAGGGTCCGGAAGCGCTGCTCGCTTTCCCGCACCTGCTCGGCGGCACGGCGCTCGATGTCGATGTCGGTGATGGCGGCCACCGCGCCCGTCACCTTGCCCTGGGCATCGCGCACCGGGCTGGCGGAAATGCGCACCCATCCCAGTTCGCCATCGCCGCGGCGGGCCTGGAACTCGGCCGCCGCCGGCATGCCGCGCGCCAGCACCTGGGCCAGCGGCATTTCCGCGCCCTGCACCCGCCGGCCATCCGGGTGGTACCATTCCCAGTCCCGGGCATAGCTCTCGATGCTGTCGGACAGCGGGTGCGGCATGCGCAGGATCTCGCCGGTGCGGCGGTTGGCCAGGATCATGCGGCCGGAAGGCGCCTCGGCCACCACCATGCCCACCGGCACATTGTCCAGCACCGCCTTCAGCAAGGCCTCGCTTTCGCGCAGCACGGTCTCGGCCGCCCGCTCGGCGCTGACATCGCGGAAGAAGACGGTCAGCCCCTCCGCCGAGGGATAGGCATCGGCGGAGATCCAGCGCCCCATGGCGGCATGGAAGGCGGTGATGCGCTGCGGCCGCCGCTCATCCATCGCGCGGCGCCAAGTGTGGGCGAAGACACCCTGGGCCCAGCCCGGATAGGCCTCGGGCAGGATGCGCCCCACGGCATCCCCCTCGCCGCCCAGCTGCAGCCGGGCGCGGCCATTGGCGTAGAGCAGCCGCCACTGGGGGTCGAGCACCAGCACGCCGTCCGTGGTGCTCTCCAGCACCATGCGCAGGCGGGCGGTCAGCTCCAGCCGCTCGGCCTCCAGCACCTCGCGGCTGGCGGCGGCATCGATCAGCGCCTCCGCCACCATGTCGATCTCATGCAGGCCGGAGCGGCGCAGGCCGGGCAGCGGCGCACCCTGGCCATAGGCCGTGGCCAGCCGCCCCATGCGGGCCAGCGGCGCCGCGACGCGGCGGTCCACCCACAAGGTCAGCCCAAGGGTGAAGAGCACCAGCAGCACGCTGCCCAGCAGCAGCACCGGCAGCAGCGCCCGCGCCAGCAGGCTGTCCGTCTCGGTGGCCGGCAGCCCCACCACCACCAGCCAGGGCGAGGCGCCGACGCGGTGCCAGGCGGTGGTCAGTTCCACCCCGTCCGGCGAGCGGCCGCGCGACCAGCCGAAGAACTGGCCGCTGGCCAGCGCCTGCCGCGCCACGCTGCCCACCGGCAGCTGCCGCCCGATGGCGCTGGCCTCATAGGGCTCGCGCGCCACGATGCGGCCTTCGGCATCGACGATCAGCGCGATCCAGCCCGGCTGCAGCGCCGCGCGGCGCAGCGAGCCCAGCCAGAGCCGCAGCGGGTCGGTGCCGATGGACAGGAAGAGCGGATTCTGTCCGGCGCTGCGCGGCACCTCCAGCGTCAGGGCCACCTGGTGCGGGGAGCCCGGGCGCTCCGGCGCGAGGGTGCCGGAAAAGGCATCGGGCAGCGGCAGGTCGGCGCCGGGGGAGGCCGGCGGCACGGCATCGGGCGGCGCCGCGCCATAGGGCAGGCTGGTATCCAGCAGCACGCGGCCGGTGACATCGGTCAGCCGGATGCGGCTGCCATCGACGCTTTGCAGCGCCAGCGCCTGGGCATGGAAGGTGGCGAAGTCATTGGCCCGCAGCGCCGGGGAGCTGCCCAGTGCCGTCAGCGCGCCACGCAGCCCGACCATTTCCCGCTCCAGCACGAAGGCGAGGTTGCGGGCGGCATCGCGCGTGTCGTTGGCGAAGGTGGCGCGCTGCTGCTCGGCCGCGTGCCAGGCGGTGTAGCCGGCCAGCATCCAGAGCGGCAGCAGGGTTGTCAGCGAGAGGATCAGCAGGTGCAGCCGCACCGTAGGCCGCCAGCGCCGGGCGTAGGTACCCAGGCTCCGGATGGTGTCGCCGGGCTGCTCCATCAATTCCGACTGCCCCGGCAAGGCTGGCGGTTCCCCGATTTTCAAGCCCGCACGCTCTCCCGCCCTCAGCCCATCCGGAGGGAGCGGTGCCCGCCCCGGTCATCCTTGCCCACTTCTTATACCAGAGCAGGCATAAGCCGGATATTGGCGTATGAGAATCCGGCAGGCCGGGCGGACCCGGCCTGCGGCGGCCTCAGTCGGCGTATTCCCCGGCGGCCTCGATCACCGGCCGCCACTTGGCGATATCGGCCTGCCAGAAGGCGCGGGTGGCGGCGGGGGTCGCCTGTTCCTGCGTCACCGGGGCGGTGCCGAGATCGGCGAAGCGGGCCACCACCTTCTCGTCCCGCAGCGCGGCCTGCACGGCGCGCGAGAGGCGGTTCACCACCTCGGCCGGCGTGCCCTTGGGGGCATAGAGCGCGTGCCAGATGGTCACGTCCATGCCCGGCAGCCCGGCTTCCTTGGCCGTCGGCACCTCAGGCAGCGAGGCCAGGCGCTCCGGTGTCGTCACGGCGAAGACCTTCACGGCGCCGGCGCGGATATGCTCGGTGGTGTTGGTGGTCTGGTCGCACATCAGGTCCACGGTGCCGCCGATCAGGTCGGTCATGGCCGGGCCGGTGCCGCGATAGGGCACGGTGGTCATCGGCGCATCCACCGCCTTCTGGAACAGCAAGCCGCAGAGATGGCTGGCGGCGCCGATGCCGGCATTGGCGTAGTTCAGCTTCTGCCGCTCCTGGCGCACCAGGGCCACCAGCTCCTGCAGGTTGTTCGCCGGCAGGTTCTTGCGGCCGATGATGGTCATCGGCACCTCGGTCACCATCGCGACCGGCTCGAAGCCGCCGACGGCATCGTAGGAGAGCTTGCGGTAGAGGCTGGGGGTGGTGCCCATGCCGATATGGTGCAGCAGCAGATAGTAGCCGTCCGGCCGCGCCTGGGCCACGCGCGCGGCGCCCAGGGTGCCGCCGGCGCCGCCCACATTCTCCACCACCACGGTCTGGCCGAGGTCACGGCTCATGGATTCCGCCACCAGGCGCGTGACAGTGTCGGTCGGCCCGCCGGCGGCGAAAGGCACAACAACGGTGATCGTGCGGTTAGGATAGGCACCCTGCGCCTGCGCCCCGGCCGGCGCCAGCAGCGCCATGGCGGACAGGACGGGCGCGGCGATCACGGCCAGAAGGCTGCGTCGGAGCATGCGGACAAATCTCCCGGAACGAATTTATTACGGTATCTCTCCGGTCCGGGTGGGATGTCGTCAAGGGGAAAGGTTGTGCTTCAGGCGGTATCCATGGCGGCGAAAGCCACCAGCACCGCCGCCATCACCGCCGGCAGCAGGATCAGCCAGCCGCTCCAGTGCCGGCGCTGCCGGTGCCAGCCATACCAGGCCAGCAGCAGCAGCACGGGCAGCAGCACCGGCCAGAGCCCGAAGGACGCCAGGGCGAGGACGTCGTACCAGCTCAGGCCGTGGTGCACTCAGCTATCCATCTTGAGCGCGGCGATGAAGGCGCTCTGCGGGATCTCGACCTTGCCGAACTGCCGCATGCGCTTCTTGCCTTCCTTCTGCTTCTCCAGAAGCTTGCGCTTGCGGCTGATGTCGCCGCCATAGCACTTGGCGGTGACGTCCTTGGACATGGCGCTGATCGTCTCACGCGCGATGACGCGGCCGCCGATCGCCGCCTGGATCGGGATCTTGAAGAGTTGGCGGGGGATCAGCTCCTTCAGCTTCTCGCAGATGGCGCGGCCACGGCGGTCGGCCTGCGTCCGGTGCGCCATGAAGGAGAGCGCATCCACCGGCTCGTTGTTCACCAGGATGGAGATCTTTACCAGGTCGCCCACGTCGTAGCCGTCCATCTGGTAGTCGAAGGAGGCATAGCCGCGGGAGACGGACTTCAGGCGGTCGTAGAAGTCGAAGACCACCTCGTTCAGCGGCAGGCGATAGACGGCCATGGCGCGGTTGCCGACATAGGTCAGCTCCACCTGCTGGCCCCGGCGCTCGGAGCAGAGCGTCAGGATCGAGCCAAGGTGCTCGTCCGGCACCATGATGGTGGCCTTGATCCAGGGCTCCTGGATGCTCTCGATCAGCGAGGGGTCCGGCATGTCGGCCGGGTTGTGCAGGTCGATCTCCTCGCCCTTCGTCATCTTCAGCTTGTAAACGACGGAAGGCGCGGTCGCGATCAGGTCGAGGTCGAACTCACGGCTCAACCGCTCCTGGATGATCTCCAGGTGCAGCAGGCCGAGGAAGCCGCAGCGGAAGCCGAAGCCCAGCGCCGCCGAGCTTTCCGCCTCGAAATGGAAGGAGGCGTCGTTCAGCCGCAGCTTGCCCAAGGATTCGCGCAGCTTCTCGAAGTCGTCGGCATCGACGGGGTAGAGGCCGCACCAGACCACGGGGATGGAGGGCTTGAAGCCTGGCAGCGGCTCGGCCGCCGGGTTGCGGTCGTCGGTGATGGTGTCGCCGACATTGGTCTCGGCGACCGTCTTGATGGCGGCGTTCAGGTAGCCCATCTCGCCCGGGCCGAGGTAGTCGACCGGCACCATCTTGGGCGTGAAGATGCCGACGCTGTCCACCGTCTGGGTCGTGCCTTCCGCCATGAAGCGGATCTTCTGGCCCTTGCGGATGGTGCCGTCCTTCACCCGGATCAGGATGATGACGCCGAGATAGGGGTCGTACCAGCTATCCACCAGCAGCGCCTTCAGCGGCGCGTTGAGGTCGCCGGTGGGGGCCGGCAGGCGGGTGACGATGGCTTCCAGCACGCCCTCGATGTTCAGGCCGGACTTGGCGCTGATCTCCACGGCGTCCGAGGCATCGAGGCCGATCACGTCCTCGATCTGCTGCTTCACCCGCTCCGGCTCGGCGGCCGGCAGGTCGATCTTGTTGAGGACCGGGACGATCTCGTGGTTGGCGTCGATGGCCTGGTAGACGTTCGCCAGGGTCTGCGCCTCGACGCCCTGGGAGGCATCGACCACCAGCAGGGAGCCCTCGCAGGCGGCCAGCGAGCGGGAGACCTCGTAGGCGAAGTCGACGTGGCCCGGCGTGTCCATCAGGTTCAGGACATAGGCATTGCCGTCCTTGGCCTTGTAGTCCAGCCGGACGGAGGCGGCCTTGATGGTGATGCCGCGCTCCTGCTCCAGCTCCATGCTGTCGAGCATCTGCTCCTTCATCTCGCGCGCGGAGATGGCGCCGGTGGCCTGGATCAGCCGGTCGGCCAGCGTGGACTTGCCGTGGTCGATATGGGCGATGATCGAGAAGTTACGGATGCGGGAGATCGGCGTATCGGTCATGGGATTCCGGCAATGACGCCCCAATGGGCGGAAAGGGGCGTATCGGATGGGATGGCAGGCGCGGCAACATCCACCGCATGCAAGCGCCTCAGATAAGGCAAGCGGCCGCGGGAATCAAAGCATGGCGGCAACTGAAGCGATGTCCCATGCGTCTTCTGCCCAGGTGGAATGAACCGCCAGCGCGAGGAATGGCCGATGCGACGCCGATCCCTGCTGCCCCTGCTGGCCCTGAGCCTCGCCGCGCCGGGCGCGGCGCTGGCGCAGACGCCGCAGGACCTGCTGAACAATTTCCTGGGCAACAACAACCAGCGGCAGCCGGATGACCGCCGCCGCGAGGACGAGGACCGCCGGCGCTGGGAGGAAGACCGCCGCCGCGCCGATGACGAGGACCGCCGGCGCCGGGAAGACGACCGCCGCCGCATGGACGAGAACCGCCGCTCGCAGGACGAGCGCGGCCGCCGCGTCGACGACCGCAGCCGCCAGCAGCGTGATCTGGACCGCCAGCGGCAGGAGGTGGAGGCACAGCGCCGGCAGGTGGAGCGCGAGCGCCAGCGGATCGAGCAGGAGCGCCGGCGCATCGAGATGCAGCGCCGCTAGCCGGTTTGACCATCCGCGTAGAGGGCGCGATCCTCGCCAAGGAGCCCGGATCAACCGGCCCTGTCAGGCGAGGAAACACCATGGCCAGCTATCCCTTCACCGCAGCCGACCTGGAGGCCCTGCGGGCCTGGGACACGCCCACCATCTGCAACGCGCTGGAGCTGGTGGTGCCGGAGCGGCGCGGCCATGGCTTCACCATCCGCCCCATGGTGGCGGCGGATGTGACGCTGAAGCCGATCTGCGGCCTGGCCCGCACCGGCACCCTGCGCGCCGCCGCCCCTTCCGGCCGCCCCGCCGCCGAGGACCACGCCATCCGCACCGGCTGGTATGAATACGTGGCCGATGCGGCCATGCCGACCATCGTGGTGCTGCAGGACCTGGACGACACCCCGGGCGTCGGTGCCTTCTGGGGCGAGGTGCATACCGCCGTGCACAAGGCGTTGGGGGCGCAGGGCTGCGTTACCAATGGCTCCTTCCGCGACCTCGACATGCTGGCGCCGGAATTTCAGATCATCGGCGGCGTGGTGAATCCGAGCCACGCCTATGTCCACATGGTCGCCTATCGGCAGGATGTCTCCATCCACGGCATGGCCTGCGCCCATGACGCGGTGGTGCATGCGGACCGGCACGGCGCCGTGGTCATCCCGCCCGAGGCCGTCGCGAAGCTGCCCGCCGCCATCGATCTCCTTGCGCGGCGGGAGAAGGTGATCCTCGACCTCTGCGCCTCCCCCGATTTCTCGGTGGCACGGCTGAAGCAGGCCTTGCAGCAGTCCAAGGAAATCCACTGACGCTGCGGCATGCTGAAGGACGCCATCGAGGCCATCCTGGCGCTGCAGCCCGCCTATAGCGCCGCCAATACGCCGGCCATGCAGCGGCGCGGCCGGCTGGTCCGCCGCGTGCTGCCGCAGGCGCTGCTGGCGCATCACGCCACGCTGGCGGCGGCGCTGGGCCCTTATGGCGAGGACCTGCGCATCGAGGGGCGGGACGGGCTGGGCTCCAAGAGTGCGACGCCCTGGGTGCGCTTCTTCTCCCGCGCCCGTTCCCCCAAGGCGCGGGATGGCTGGTACTGCGTCTATCTCTTCGCCGCGGCGGGGGACGGGCTCTACCTCTCGTTGGCGCATGGCTCCACCACCTGGGGGCCCGGCGGCTTCCGCCCGCGTCCACCAGAAGAGATGGCCGGGCTGCGGGACTGGGGCCGCCAGGCGCTGGGGGTGGTGGATGAGCCCGGGCGGGCGCCGGCCCTGGCGCTGGGCGGCTCCACCCTGGGCGCTTCCTATGAGCAGGCCTCGATCCTGGCGCTGCGCTACGCCACCGGCGCCATTCCGGAGGATGCGGCGCTGCTGGCCGATGCGCGGCGCTTCGCGAGCTATCTGCGCCGCATCCACGCGGCCGAGGACGCGGCGGCCTCAGCCCAGCCGCGCCGCCACCTCGGCGGCCAGGGCACGTAGCGCGGGCTCGGGCCGGGCGCCCAGGCTGCGCGCCATATGCGCCAGCATGTCCGGCGAGCCAGCGGCGGCAGCCTGGCGGAACCAGCCCAGCGCCTCCTCCAGCCGCCCGTCCTGCACCAGCAGCGTGCCCAGGTTGAACTGCGCGCGGAAATCGCCTGCCTTCGCCGCCCGCACATAGAGCGCATAGGCGGCGGCCGGGTCGCGCGGCACGCCGTCCCAGCCTTCCTCCAGGAAGCGGCCCAGCACGGTCAGGGACTTGGCATGGCCCTGGGCGGCGGCGGCGCGGAAAAGCTCCAGCGCCCTGGCACGGTCCTGCGGCACGCCGGCGCCGCGCACGTAAAGCCCGGCGAGGTTGTATTGCGCCCAGTCGTATCCGCGGCCGGCGGCCTGGGCGTAGAAATGGGCGGCGCGCCCGAAATCGATGGGCGTGCCCCAGCCCAGCTCATGGCAGCGGCCGACCATGTTGATGCCGCGCACATCCCCCGCCTCGGCGGCGACGCGGAACCAGCCCAGGGCGCTGACCCGGTCCTGCCGCAGCCCGCGCCCATCGGCCAGGATCTGCCCGTAGAGGATCACCGCATCCAGATGCCCGGCACGGGCGGCGGCGGCGATCCAGCGGGCCGCTTCCTCTGGCGGGCCGGCGAAGGCGGCGGCCAGTTCCTTCGCGCTGGCGGCGCGGATCTCCGCCAGGGTCACGGGCGGCAGGGGCGCGGGTTCGGGGTCGCGGCGGCGGAACATGCTGGCGCCGGCTTATCCCCGCCACCGCCGCGCGTCCAGACAGTTGCGAGGCTTTCTCAAGATCAGGCCACCATGCCGCCGCGGATCTCGCGGAACAGCTTGCGCTGGATGGCCTCGGCGAAATCGGCGTAATCGGCGCAGCTCATGGCGAAGGCGCCGGGGCCGCCGATCACCTCGCTCTCGTAATGCGCCAGCAGGTCGGGTTCCTCGTTGAGCACCGCCAGGCCGTTGATGGTGATGCCGGCATCGACGCCGATATCCCGCACCGGGCCGGGCGGCCGCCCCAGGTTGTGCCGCCCGTCGCCGGAGACATCCATCACCAGCCGCTCCGCCCGCCCGCCGAAGCGGCCCAGCAGCCCCAGCCCCGCCGCCATGCCGGGCCCCAGCGCCGTGGCGCCGGGGGCCGGCAGGCGCGGGCTGTTGTCGATGGCATCCGCCAGGGCGTGGCCGGCCTCCGCGCCCGCCACCCGGATCCAGGGCACCGCCAGTTCCTGCCGGCTGGACCAGAAGAGCAGCGCCACGGCGATGGCGCCGCGCGGCCCGGCGGTGGCGGCGGCGATGATGCGCTCCTGCCGGAAAGCCTCCGCCAGCCCGCCCACCATCAGGCCGAATTCATCGAAATCCACGCTCGCCGAGACATCCACCGCCAGGCAAAGCGCCAGGTCCACCGCCTCCATCCTCGCCCTTTCCCGTTCCTCGGGGGCAGAGATGGGGATGGGGCGCATGGCTGGCGAGACGGCAGTTTGGTTGTGGCAAGAGATGAAGAGCGGTTCATATTGCGGCACCGCCGCCCCATCTGGCAGGAACAGCAGCGCCGCGAAGGATGCCGAAGCCTGATGCCTGACAATCTGCCGCCGGCCTCGCTCCCGGCCTCGCCGGAGCAAGCCGCCTGCCCCGCTTCGACCATCTCCCGCGTCGTGGCGGAAGTGGCGGATGCCTTTCCGGGTGAGCGGATCAGCCTGGGGGATATCGCGCAGGGCTTCGGGGAACGCGCCTTCGGGCTGCTGATCCTGCTGCTCTGCCTGCCCAGCCTGCTGCCGGGCATGGCCACCGTCTTCGGCCTGCCCATGCTGCTGCTGGGGGCGCAGATGGGCATCGGGCTGCGCACGCCGCGCCTGCCGCGCTTCCTGGCGCGGCGGACCATCCGGCGCACGGACCTGCTGCGGCTGGCCTCCGCCTCCTCCGGCACGCTGGGGCGGGTGGAGCGCTTCCTGCACCCGCACGATGGCTGGTTCACCAGCCCGGCGGGGGAGCGGCTGGCGGGCTGGCTGACAGTCTATACCGCGCTGATGCTGATCCTGCCTGGCCCGGGCACCAATGGCCCGCCGGCCTTCGGTACCATCGTCATGGCACTGGGCATCGTGGAACAGGACAACCGCGTCACCGGCTGGGGCGTCGGGCTGTCCATCGCCGGCAACCTGCTGGCCACCGGCATCCTGGCGGCCATCTGCCTCTTCGGCATGGCGGCCTTCACCTGGTTGTTCTGACGGGGCTGTTCTGAGGCAGGCTCAGGCCTGTCGCGCCTGCCCCGGCACCCAGAGCACGTCGCCCCCGGCATTCAGCCGGCGGGACAGCACGAAAAGATGGTCCGAGAGCCGGTTCAGGTAACGCAGCACCACCGGGTTCACCGGCTCCGCCACGCCCAGCGCCACCACCACGCGCTCCGCCCGCCGCGCGGCGGTGCGGGCCAGATGCGCATGCGCCGCCGCCGGCGTGCCGCCCGGCAGCACAAAGGAGCGCAGCGGCGGCAGGGCGGCATTCATCTCGCCGATCTCCGCTTCCAGCCGGGCGCACTGGCTGTCGGCCATGCGCAGCCGCCCTTCCTCCTCCAACCCAGGGACGCAGAGGTCGGCGCCCAGGTCGAAGAGGTCGTTCTGGATGCGCGCCAGCATGGCATCCTCTGGCCGGCCGGCGGTGTGCAGCCGCAGCAGGCCCAGCGTGGCATTGGCCTCGTCCACCGCGCCGATGGCCTCGATCCGCAGCGCGTCCTTGGCCACGCGGCTGCCATCGCCCAGCGAGGTCTGCCCGGCATCGCCGCCGCGGGTGGTGATGATATCGAGACGGACCATGCGGCGGGGCTCCTAATCGGGTCTCAAGGTGGCGCGGAAGGTGAGGTTGCTCCAGACCGGCACGCCGTCGCGCAAGGCAGGGTCGAAGCGGCAGCGGCGGACGCTGCGTTGCACGGCCTCATCCAGTTGGGGATGGCCGCTGCTTTCCGCCAGCTTCGCCTCGATCACCCGGCCCTTGTCGGTCAGCCGCAGGCGCAGCACCACCTCGCCGCCGATGCCGGCCTGCCGCAGGTCCGGTGGGTATTCGATGTTGTCGCTGCAGGCGATATCGCGTGGCCGGGCCGCGCGGGTCTCCGGGCCGGGGGCGATGTTCAGCGCCACCCCCGCCCCCAGCCGCACCTGCCCCGGCGCCACCGGCTGCGGCGGCGGGGCTGGCGGCATGGGCGGGCGCGGCGGCTGGGAAGGCGCCGGGGCGGCGGCCATCTGCGGCGGCGGCGCGGGGGGCGCGGGCAAAGGCAGCGGCAATTCGGCCGGGGCCGGCGGCACGGGGGGCATGGCCTCGGCCTGGGCAGGCTCGGCCAAAGCTGGTGCTGCGGCCGGTGCGACGGGCTCCGGCGCGGGTTGCGCCGGCACGCTCTCCGGCGCGGGCTGCGGCGGGGGGCTCTCCCGCAGGGGCGCGCTGGGGGCTGGCGGGGCGCCGGCGCCTTCCTCCGCCTCTCCCGACGCGCCGGTCAGCGTGACCGGCACGGCCTCCACCACCAGCGGCGGCGGGCGGCCGCGCGGCCAGAGCGCCCCCAGCACCGCGCCATGCAACAGCACCGCCAGCAGCACCGCCACGCCGCGCAGCAGCATCGGCCCGCGCGGCGCCGGGGCGGTCACAGCACCAGCACGCCGTGGTGCTTGGCCTTCACTTCCGGTTCCACATGGATGGTGATGATGGCGGCGCCCAGCTCGGCCTTCAGCGCCGCCTCGATCCGGTCGCAGATCTCATGCGCATGACTCACCGTCATGTCCCCCGGCACCACCATGTGGAACTCCACGAAGGTGGTGCGGCCGGCATGGCGGGTGCGCAGGTCGTGCATCTCCAGCGCGCCCTGCGCCTCCTGCGACATCAGCGCGCGGATGCGGTTCAGCAGCGCCGGCTCCACCGCCTCGTCCATCAGCCCGCCCACGCTCTCGCGCAGCAGCTGCCAGCCGGAGAACAGAATATTCACCGCTGTCAGCGCCGCCAGCAGCGGGTCCAGCCACAGAATGCCGGTGGCCGCCACCGCCGCCACGCCGACCACCACGCCTACCGAAGTGACGACATCGGCGAAGAGATGCCGCGCATCCGCCAGCAGCGCCGGCGAGCGCAGGCGGCGCCCCTCCCGCCGCAGCATCAGGCCCCAGCCGGCATTGGCGGCCGTGGCGACAATGGAAACACCGAGGCCAAGCCCCGGCATGTCCGGCATATGCGGTGCGCTCAAGGCGCCCCAGGCCTCGCGCAGGATCAGCAGCGCGGCCACGATGATCAGCGCGCCTTCCAGCACCGCCGAGAAATACTCGGCCTTGGCATGGCCGTAGGGATGATTGGCGTCGGGCGGCGCGGCAGAGAAGGACACCGCCGCCAGCGCCGCCAGGGCGGCCGCGACATTCACCACGGATTCCAGCGCATCCGCCAGCAGTGCCACGCTGCCGGTCAGCCACCAGGCCACAGCCTTCAGCCCCAGCACCGCCAGTGCCACGATCACACTTCCCGCCGCGAGCCGCATCGCACGGTCCATCCGTCTAAAATCCCATGCTGCCGGATCCGGTGGCGCTTCTAAGACCGGAGCGGCCACGCGGAGCAACTGAAAAAATGCCAAGGCCGACCTGGACAAATCCGTGAGCAAACAGGGAAGCCTGGAACCTTTGTAACAGCATTGATTTGTCCCCTCCGTCTGCAACAAGGAGGCATACCGCATGTATTTCCATGACAAGCGCTTGCAGTATCCGGTGCGGGTGGAGACCCCCGATCCGCTGTTCGCACGGCAGCTGCAACAGGCGATCGGTGGCGTGGAAGGTGAGATCCGCGTCTGTCTCCAATACTTCTTCCAGGCCTGGGGCAACCGCAGCCCGAACCCCAAATATCGTGACATGCTGCTGCATACCGCGACGGAGGAAATCGGCCATATCGAGATGCTGGCCACCGCTGTCGCACTGAACCTGGAGAACGCGCCGCTGACCCTGCAGGAAACCGCGGCCGCCGCCAATCCGGTGGTGAATGCGGTGATGGGCGGTGAGCGTCCGCGCCATGTCGTTGAAGGCATGCTGCAGCAGCACCTGCTGTCTTCCGGCCTGGCGGCGATGCCGGTGAATTCCGACGGCATTCCCTTCGACTGCTCGCATATCTATGCCAGCGGCAACGTGGCCGGCGACATGTTCGCCAATGTCACCGCCGAGGCCACGGGCCGGACGCTCGCCGTGCGCCTCTACAACGCGGCCAAGGACCCCGGCATGAAGGACATGCTGAGCTTCCTGATCGCGCGCGACACCATGCACCAGCAGCAATGGCTGGCGGCGATCGAGGAACTGGGCGGCCCGGCCGCGCTGCCGATCCCGAACAGCTTCGACCAGTCGCTGGAGAAGCAGGAATTCTCCTACGTCTACATGGGTACCAATGTGAATGGCGAGCCGCCGCCGGAAGGCCGCTTCAACACCGGCCCTTCGATGGACGGCAAGGCGCAGTTCAGCACCATCCAGTCCACGCCGCTGGGCGAGGCGCCGGTGCTGGGCCCGGCACGCGAGGGCTCCGGCGCCCAGGCCGAGCAGATCGGCAAGATGTAACCGGCCGGCCGGGGGTTATGGTCCCCCCGGCCTCCGCCACCTCAGACCGAGAAGTATTTCGCGCGCGGGTGGTGCAGCACGATGGCGCTGGTGGACTGCTCCGGATGCAGCTGCCACTCGTCGCTGATCGAGACGCCGATGCGGTCGGAGCCCAGCAGCTTCAGCAGCGGCGCCTGATCCTCCAGCCGCGGGCAGGCGGGATAGCCGAAGGAATAGCGGCCGCCGCGATAGCTCTGCGCCAGCATCTTCTCCATGTCGCGGTCATCCTCACCGGCATAGCCGAGCTCGGCACGGATGCGCTTGTGGACGTATTCCGCCATGGCCTCCGCCATCTCCACCGAGAGGCCGTGCAGGTAGAGGTAGTCCTGGTAGCGGTTGGCCTCGAACCAGTCCCGCGCCATGTCGCTGGCCTTCTGGCCGACGGTCACCACCTGCAGCCCGATGACATCGCGATGCTCCGGCCCATCCTCGATATCGCGGATGAAGTCGGCGATGCAGTCGCCATCCTGCTTCGGCTGGCGCGGCAGGGTGAAGCGTGCGGCCTCGGTGATGCCGTCCTCCTCGAAGAGGATGACGTCATTCCCCTGGCCCGCGCATTTCCAGTAGCCGTAGATGGCCTGGGGCTTGAGGATATTCTCCTGCTCCGACAGCGCCAGCATGCGCTTCAGCACCGGGCGCAGTTCCTGCTTCGCCCAGCCGATAAAATCCTCCAGGCTGCGGCCCTGCTTTCGGAAGCCCCACTGGAACTGGTAGAGCGAGCGCTCGTTGACGAAGGGCACTACCGCCTTCGGGTCGCTTTGCAGGATGCGGCTGCCCCAGAAGGGCGGCACAGGGACCGGCTCATCCGCCGTCAGGCGCCGGCGGCGTTCCTGGGCATAGTTCAGGTCCACAGGTGCGAAGCCACGCGGGTCGGCGGTGCCCAGCACGCGGGTGGTGTTGCGGGACTTGCCGGCGCGCTTCTGCTGCAAGGTGCCGAGATAGCCGTCGAAGTCGCTGCCCATCACCCGGTCCATCAGGTGCAGCCCGTCGAAGGCATCGCGCGCATAAGCCACGCGGCCGGAGCTATAGGCGTTGACGCAATCATCCTCGACGAAGTTGCGCGTCAGCGCGGCGCCGCCCAGCAGCACCGGCACCTCCAGCCCCTGGCGCGACATCTCTTCGAGGTTTTCCTTCATCACCACCGTGGACTTCACCAGCAGGCCGGACATGCCAATGGCATGCGCCTTGTGCTGCTGCACGGCGGCGATCATGTCGTTCAGCGGCACCTTGATGCCGAGGTTGACGACCTTGTAGCCGTTGTTGGTCAGGATGATGTCGACGAGGTTCTTGCCGATGTCATGCACATCGCCGCGCACGGTGGCCAGCACGATGGTGCCCTTCTCCTGGCCCTCCACGCGCTCCATGTGCGGCTCCAGATAGGCGACGGCGGCCTTCATCGTCTCCGCGCTTTGCAGCACGAAGGGCAACTGCATCTTGCCGGCGCCGAACAACTCGCCCACGACCTTCATGCCTTCCAGCAGAATGCCGTTGATGATGTCGAGCGGCTTGATGCCCTTGGCCATCGCGTCGGCCAGTTCCTCGTCCAGGCCCTTGCGGTCGCCATCGACGATGCGGTCCTTCAGGCGGCCCTCGACCGTCTCGGCCTTCACCTTCTTGGCGGAATCCGCCGCCTTGCGGCCGGCGAACATCTCCAGCAGCTTCTGCAAAGGATCGTAGCCTTCGCTGCGGCGGTCGAAGATCAGGTCTTCCGCGACCTTCACCTCTTCCGGCGGGATGCTGTGCAGCGGCTTGATCTTGGAGACATGCACGATGGCGCCGGTCATGCCCGCCTTCACCGCATGGTCCAGGAAGACGCTGTTCAGCACATGCCGCGAGGCCGGGTTCAGGCCGAAGGAGATATTGGACAGGCCGAGGATGATCTGGATGTCCGGGAACTTCTCCCGGATCATGCGGATGCCCTCCAGCGTCCAGAGGCCCAGCTTGCGGTCGTCCTCGTTGCCGGTGGCGATGGTGAAGGTCAGCGGGTCGATCAGCAGGTCGCTCTGCGGCAACCCGTGCTTGTTGCAGGCGAAGTCCACCAGCCGCTCGGCGATGCGGAGCTTGTCCTCCGGCGTCTTCGCCATGCCGACTTCATCGATGGTCAGCGCGATGACGGCGGCGCCGAACTTCTTGGCCAGCTTCAGGCGCTCGGTCGCGTGCCCTTCGCCATCCTCGAAGTTGATCGAGTTGATGATGGGCTTGCCGCCATGCAGCTTCAGGGCGGCCTCGATCACCGGCGTTTCCGTCGAATCGATCACCAGCGGCGCGTTGACGCTGCCGGTGAAGCGGCGGATCACCTCGTTCATCTCGCCCATCTCGTCGCGGCCGACGAAGGCGGTGCAGATATCGAGCGAGTTGGAGCCCTCGCCCACCTGCTCCCGCCCCATGGCGACGCAGCCGTCCCAGTCATGCGCCGCCTGCCGCTCCCGCCAGGCCTTGGAGCCGTTGGCGTTGCAGCGCTCGCCGATGGAGAAGTAGCTGTTCTCCTGCCGCAGCGAGACCTGGCCATAGAGGCTGGCGACCGAGGGCACCCAGAACGACTTGCGCGCCACCGGCGCCGGGCGCAGCGCCGCGCCGCCGCGCTTGCGCAGCATGGCATCCAGCGCCTGGATATGCGGCGTGGAAGTGCCGCAGCAGCCGCCGATCAGGTTGATGCCGTCCTCGCTGATGAAGCGCTCCATCCAGGAGGCCATCTCGGCGGCGCCCAGCGGGTAGTGCGTCTTGCCATCCACCAGTTCCGGCAACCCGGCATTGGGCTGGCAGGAGAGCAGGCCGGGCCAGTTGGCGGCCAGCCAGCGCACATGCTCCGCCATCTCCTGCGGGCCGGTGGCGCAGTTCAGCCCGATCAGCGGCACGTCCAGCGCATGGATGGCCGTGGCGGCGGCGGCAATGTCGGAACCCACCAGCAGCGTGCCGGTGGTCTCCACCGTCACCTGGACAAAAATGGGGATGTCGCTGCCGGCCTCGGCCCTGGCGATCTTGGCCGCGTTCACGGCGGCCTTGATGAAGAGCGTGTCCTGGTTGGTCTCGGTCAGCAGCGCGTCGGCGCCACCGGCGATCAACCCCCGGCACTGTTCCGTCAGTGCCGCTTCCAGCGTGTCGTAGTCGATATGCCCCAGGCTCGGCAGTTTTGTTCCCGGCCCGATATCGCCGATCACCCAGCGGTCGCGGCCATCGGCGAAGGTCTCCGCCGCCTCGCGCGCCAGCTCGACCGAGAGCTTGTTGATCTCGAAAGCCCGGCTGCCCAGCTCGAATTCCTCCAGCGTGATGGGCGAACCACCAAAGCTGTTGGTCAGCACCATATCCGACCCGGCCTCGTAATAGCCGCGGTGGATTTCCCGCACGAGCTCGGGGCGCGAGAGGTTCAGGACCTCGGTGCAATTCTCCTTGCCCCAGAAATCCTTCTCGATTTCCAGGGTCAGGGCCTGGACGCGCGAGCCCATGCCGCCGTCGCACAGCAGAACACGGTCGCGCAGGGCATCGAGCAGGTGGGGACGGGCCATAGGTCCAGGGCCTTCCTTCAGAAGTTCAGCGACGTTTCGGAGAGGGCGGCGACCGGTGCCGCCAGGCGCCGTGCCGGCCAGAGCCGCACGGCCAGCGGCCCCGCAACTTCCACCGGCGGCAGCGGCGCGCAGCCGGCGGCGCCCAGCCAGCCGGCCAGCGCCGCGTCGTCGAAGCCGGGCCAGCGATGCGCCAGCCCGGTCAGCAGATCGCTCCGCTCATGCGGGGCGAGGTCGATCACCACCAGCAGCCCCTCGGGCTTCAGCACGCGCGCGGCCTCGGCCAGGGCGGCCTGGGGGTCCTCGGCGTAATGCAGCACCATCTGCAGGGTGGCCAGGTCGAAGCCGGCATCCGGCAGCGGCAGGCGGTACATGTCGGCCAGGCGCACGCTGGCATGGGCCATGTCGCGCTCCGCCAGGCGGGCGCGGGCCAGCGCCAGCATCTCCCGGCTGGCATCCAGGCCCAGCACCGCATCGGCGCGCGGCGCCAGCACGTCCAGCAGCTTGCCGGTGCCGGTGCCGATATCCACCGCCCGCGCCACCCGCTTCGGCACCAGTTTTATCAGCGCCGCCTCGATGGCGGGGGCCGGCAGGCCGAGCGCGCGCATCTCGTCCCAGTCGGCGCCATGGCGGCGGAAGCTTTCACTGGCCACGCGGGCACGCTCGGCGGCGATGCGGGCGCTGGCGCGGCGGTCGGCGGCGATGGTGGCGTCATCCTCCGGCAGCCGGGCCAGCAACTGGCGCGCCAGGGCGCCGTCATGCCCCACCTGGAAATAGGCATTGGCGCCTTCCGGCAGCCGCTCCAGCAGCCCGGCTTCCACCAGCAGCTTCAGGTGGCGCGACAGGCGCGGCTGGGACTGGCCCAGGATGGCGCAAAGCTCGCTGACGCAGAAGGCGCCACGGGCACAGAGGGCCAGCAGGCGCAGGCGCGTCGGCTCGGCCGCGGCACGCAGTTGGGTGAGCAGGGGCTCCATGGGGTTGCGGATGACATAAAGACTTCTTTATGTCTAGCACCATGACGTGGTCCCTGGATGCCCGCACCCCTGTCCGTCTGCTGGCGCATGCCGCCGAGGCACCTCCTGGCGCCGTGGTGCTGGCCGAGGATGGTGCCGCCCTGCCCGCCGCCTCCGCGCGGGTGGAGCGCTATGCGACGCCGGTGGCCACGGCGCATCCCATCGGCTGCGCCTGCTGCCAGCCGCGCAGCCCCGCCGCCATCGCGCTGGACCGGCTCTTCCTGGCCCGCATGCGGGGTGAGACACCCTGGTTCAAGGAGGTTGTGGCCCTGGCCGCCACCGCCGCCGGGCGGGATGCGATCGCGGCCGCGCTGGAAGGCGACAGCGTCACCCTCGCCCGCTTCCGCCCTGGCTAGGCAGGCCGGGAGATGCTCCCGGCCCCTGCCGTCAGGCGCGGTGGATGTTCCAGAAGACCGGGAAGCCCGGCAGCACCCCCGCCAGATCCTTGCGGTAGGACGTGGCGTAGAAATACTGCCCCAGCGGCACATAGGGCACGTCCTGGAAGGCTTGGCGCTGAAGCTCGGCCGCGATCCTCTGCTGCGCGGCCTGGTCCACCGCATCGAGCCACTGCGCGCGCAGTTCCTCGATCCGTGGGCTATCCGGCCAGCCGAAGGAGGCATGCTCGCCATTGCTCCAGAGCAGGCCGTGGGTCGCCGGCATCGCCAGGTCTAGCCCGCCCCAGAAGTTGCTGAAGACGCTCCAGCCGCCCTTCTCCGGCGGCTCCTTGCTCAGCCGGCGCTGCACCACGGTGCCCCAGTCGGTGGTCTGGTAATCCACCTTGAAGCCCAGCTTCTGCATCAGGTCGGCGGTCACGTCGCCGACGGCCTTGAGGATGGGCAGGTCCGTCGCCGCCATCACCGCCACGGTCTCGTCCCGGTACCCGGCGGCGCGGATGGCCTCGCGGCTGGCCTTCAGGTCGCGCGGGCGGGTCAGCACCTCCAGGCCCGCGTCATTCGCCATGGGCGTGCCGGGGCAGAAGATGCCGACACCCTCAGCCCAGAGGCTGGGGTCGGTGCCCGCCGCCGCCTGCATGAAATCAGCCTGCGACACGGCGCCCAGCACGGCGCGGCGGATCGCGGGGTTGTTGAAGGGCGGCTGCAGGTGGTTCATCCGCAGGCTGCCCAGGTAGCCCGACTTGTCCATCACCTCGACGGCGATGTTGCGGTCGCGCTTCAGCAGCGGCAGCAGGTCGGGCGGCGGCAGTTCCCACCAGTCCACCTCGCCGGATCTCAGTGCCGCGGCGGCCGAGGAGGCCTCGGGCATGACGATCCACTCGACGCGCTCGAAGGAGGCCCGCTTCGGGCCGGCGGTGCCGGAGGGCGCGCCATCCTCCCGCGGCACATAGCCCTCGAAGCGGGCATAGGCGGCGCGGGCGCCCGGCACGCGCTCATCGGCCAGGAAGCGGTAGGGGCCGCTGCCCACCATCTCCGCCACCTGCTTGAAGGGGTCGGTGCGCGCCAGGCGCTCCGGCATCATCGCCGCCATGTTGTTGGCGGTCTTGGCCAGGGCGGCCGGCAATTGCGGGAAGGGCCGCTTCAGGCGGAACCGGATGGTCCGGTCATCCGGCGCGGAGAGTTCCTCCGTCGCCGCCATCAGGGTGCGGCCATAGGTGTCGCGCTTGCTCCAGCGCTCGATGCTGGCCACGCAGTCCCGCGCCAGGACGAGGGTGCCGTCATGCCAGGTCAGGCCCGGGCGCAGCGTCAGCGTCCAGCGCAGCCGATCGTCCGAGACCTCGTGCCCTGCCACCATCTGCGGCACCGGGCGCATCCGCTCGTCCTGCCCATAGAGGGTATCGAAGACCATGTAGGCGTGGTGGCGGGTGACATAGGCCGAGGTCCAGACCGGGTCGAGCACGGCCAGGTCTGCCTGCGGCACGAAGCGCAGCGGCTTCGCGGACTGGCCCCGCGCCAGCCGCGGCATGCCCAGCGGTGCCGCCAGCGAGGCCGAGGCGGCGAGGAAGTTGCGACGTTTCATCTTCTTCACTGATCCTGACCGGAAAATCCGTAGAGGCGCGCCGCGTTGTCATGGAAGATCGCGCGCTGCTCCGCTTCGCTGAAGGGCAGCAGGATCTCGCGCAGGCTGTCGCAGATGGCGGCATAGGTGATGGTGCGGCGGGCCACCGGATAATCGGTGCCGAACAGGGCGCGGCCCGGCCCGAAGGCCTCGATGATGGGCAGGATGACCTGCCGCAGATCCGCCACCGCCGCGCTGGGCGCATAGGCGCTGGCATTGGAAAGCTTGATGGCGATGTTGGGCTGCGCCGCCATGGCCCGCAGCCCGTCCCGCCAGCGCTGCAACCCGGCCTCGTCCCGGTCGAGCGGCGAGCCGCAATGGTTGACGATGAACATCTGGTCCGGATGCGCGGCGGCCAGCTCCGCCAGCTCCCGCGCCTGATACGGGTTCATCAGCAGTTCCAGCACCAGCCCGTGCCGCCGCAGCAGCCCCAGGTTGCGGCGCCACAGCGGGTTCGAGAGGATGCCGCTGTCCGTCCAGCGCTTCGCAGGGTCGGGGTGCCAGCGGATGGTCTCGCGCAGCCCCGCGATGCGGGGCGAGGCGGCGAGATGCCGCTCCAGCACGGCCTCGGCATCCCCGGCCGCCAGAGGCACATGGGCGATGTAGCGACCGGCGATCCGGCCCGGCCGCTCCAGCCCCTCCAGCCACCGCGTTTCCTCCACCGGGTCCCGCGCGCGGTCCCACAACGCCTCGACATGCACCGAGCCGGTGACGCCCTGCCCCGCCATGTCCTTCAGCAGATCGGCGATCAGATAGTCCTGTTGCAGGTAGCGGATATCGCCGAGGGCGCCGACGCTGGCCTGGGCGATCCAGGGATGCCGCCCCAGGGACAGGTCCCAGAGGTGATGGTGGGAATCGATGATCGGCCCGGCATAGCGGCGCGCATTCGCGGTCATGGCGCAAGAACTCCACGTCGCGCGCATTGCGTCACGGATGCCACGATCACGCCAGCCGGAAATGGCGGCGGCCAAGCCGCGGCTGGCCCGGCTACCGCCGGGCGGGGAAAGCCAGCCCGGGGGAAGGCCCCCGGGCGCGGCCTCAGCAGAAATGCGCCCCGCGCGTTTCCACCGGCAGCACGTAGAGCGACTGGCTGGCGCACATGAACAGCAGGTTGCGCCGCGTGCCGCCGAAGCAGAGGTTGGCGCAGATCTCCGGCAACTTGATCAGCCCGATGCGCTGGCCGTCGGGGGCGAAGACATGCACGCCGTCGTAGCCATCCCCCACCCAGCCGGCACCGACCCAGAGATTGCCGGCCTCGTCGCAGCGAATGCCGTCGCCCATGCCGGTCTTGCCGTCCATCTCCATGGAACAGAAGGTGCGGGGGTTGGTCAGCTGCTTCCCTTGCACGTCGAAGGCCCAGATGATGCTCTTGGCTTCCGGGTAGTGGCTGACGCCGGTATCGGCGACGTAAAGGGTGCGGTAGTCCGGGCTGAAGCAGAGGCCGTTGGGCTTGAAGGGCTGGTCCGCCACCTTCTCCACCTGCCCGCTGCCGGGGTCGATGCGGTAGATGGCCTCCTTGATCAGCGGGCGCGGTGAATTGGCGGCTTCCGGCAGCCGGTTGCCCTCGTAGTCCATCAGGCCGCCATAGCCGGGGTCGGTGAACCAGATGCCGCCGTCCTGCGGATGCACCACGGCGTCATTGGGCGCGTTGAAGGCACCATTGGGCCCGCGCGCGGCCAGCACCGTCAGCTTCCCGTCCGGCTCGTAGCGCACCACGTCCCGGTAGTAGTGGCGGCAGGCGATCTGCCGGCCCTCGCGGTCGAAGGTATTGCCGTTGGAATAGCCGGAATGGCTGCGGAAGCGGCGGGAGACGTGGCGGTCCTCCTCCGTCATGCGCAGGCATTCGTCATTGGGGATGTCGGACCAGATCAGGAAGCGGCCGGTGGCGTGCCAGGCCGGCCCTTCCGCCCAGCCCAGGCCGGTGTGGAGGCGCTGGATGCGGCTGTTGCCCAGCTTGGCGGTGAAGCGCTTCTGGTCCAGCGCCACCACATCGGCATCGGGGTAGCGGGTGGGTGGGCCGTCGGGATTGAAGTCCCGCGCGGTGTTCTGGGCGATGGCGGGCAAGGCCAGGGTGGCAAGCGCAGAAGCGCCCAGCATGGCGCGGCGGCTGGTGGCCGGCAGATGCAGCATGGTGCTTTCTCCCAATCCGGCGTCCTTGGACCGCGCCGGTGGCGGGAGCTTGGCATGCCGCAACCAGGGCGCGACTACACGCCTCAGGGAGCGGAAGGGCGGCTGTTAGGGCAGCGTCTTGTCGCCGGCGCCCAGGCTGCGCTGCAGGTAGACCACGTCCACCCAGCGGCCGAATTTCAGCCCCGCCGCCCGCAGCAGCCCGACCTGCTTGAAGCCCAGCGAGAGATGCAGGCCGATGGAGCCGACATTGTCGGAATCCCCCACCACCGCGAACATCTGGCGGAAGCCGGCGGCCTCGGCACGCTCCAGCAGCGCCGCCACCAGCGCCTTGCCGACCCCCTGGCCGCGCACGTCGTCGCGCACATAGATCGAATCCTCGGCCGAGAAGCGATAGGCCGAGCGGTCCCGCAGCGCGGCGAAATAGGCAAAGCCCTTCACCTCGCCCTCATCCTCCGCCACCAGCCAGGCCCAGCCGTGCCCCTGCACCTTGGCGAGGCGTGCGGCCATCTCGTCCTGGTCCGGCGGCACTTCCTCGAATGTGCCAGTGCCGTGCAGGACATGGTGGGCATAGATCGCGACCAGGGCCGGCAGGTCGGCGGCGGTGGCATCGCGGAAGATCATGCGGGAGGGTCTCCACCACGGGAAAAATGCGGCCTCCCCGGGGCGGGGCGGCGCGGGCCACGCATCAACTTGGCCCAGGCCAGGGGTAAGGGTGCCGGGCGCGGACCGCAAGGCCCCCACCCGGCGGCATGCGCTCAGCGGGCCCGCAGCAGCGCCGGCACGTGCAACAGCAGCAACTCGTTGTCATCCGCCCGCGTCAGGTGGCGGCCGGCGCTGAAGGGCAGGTTGTTGTCGTTGCCCAGGATGATGTGGTCCTCATCCACCATCGCCACGTTCTCGATGGTGAAGAAGGGGAAGCTCAGGCGGTCCGGCGCCGCGCCGGGGCCGCGGTCGCCGCGCGTGCGGGCCAGCTTCTCGGGGTCCTGGATCTCCATCAGGTCGATATGGCCGATCTTGCGCACGAAGCCCTCGGCATCCGGCGCGCCCAGGTCCACCAGCGTCACGCGCTTCACCCGCGCGGGCGTGGCGAAGCAGGCCGGCGGCCGCTGCCCGTCGCGGCAGGTCAGGGAGGGGTCGCCCTCGCCATTGTCGCGCTCGATCACCAGGGCGCGGCGGTCGTCGATCATGTTGAAGTCGCCGATGGCGGCGGCGCCCTCGGCCAGGCGGAACTTCAGGCTGCGGCCGGTCCAGTCGCCCTTTTGCGTATCAAACTCCATCATGCGGATAAAGGCGCCTTCGGGCTGGTCGCCATCCCCGGCCAGCAGCGGCTGCTCCAGCAGCGCCCAGAGGCGGCTGCCATCCGGCAGCATCGCCATGCCCTCATAGCCGCCGGAGCGGCGGGCGCGGAAATTCACCCGCGCCGTGGGGGTGGCGCCCACGGACAGCGCGGGATTGTCCGGGCCCATCAGCGGCTTGCCATCCAGCATCGTGGGCACCACGCGCTGCACCCGCCCTTGGGCATCGACGCGCAGGATGAAGGGGCCGAATTCCTCGCCGATCCAGAAGCCGCTGCCATCGGGGGCGGGCTGGATGCTCTCGGGATCGAAATCGGCGCCGGTCAGGTAGCGGGCGTCGGTGCCCTCATTGGCGATGCGGAAGGGCACGCGGCGGTCCGGGTCGGTCAGCCAGACGGTCTGCAGCACCGCCACCTGGCCGCTGCGGAAGTCGGGGCGGATCTTGCGGAAGGCCAGCAGCGCGTCGCCGCTGTTGCGCTTGTTGCCGAAGCCGTTGTCGGTCAGCACCCAATAGGCGCCAGGCTCGCCCGCCACCGGCTTGATGCCGGAAAAGCCCTGCACCGGCTGGCCGACGAAGGGCAGCGAGAGGCCGGTGGGGCGGCCATCCGGCGCCGGACCAGTGGTGCCGGCGACGGAGCCGGGGGCATCGTTGCGGTCGGTGCTGGCGCCGGCGAACTTGCCGGAGAGCATGGCATCGCGCGGCGCATCGGCCGGCGGCAGCGCCATGGTCATGGCCGGCAGCACGGCATGGCCGGCCAGCCGGGCCTCGAAGCGCTGGTCATCGGCGGCCTTGGCGGCGCCGGCGAGCGCCACCAGGGCGCTGGCGGCCAGAAGAAGGCTGCGCATGGGCGGGATCTCCATTGATCGTCGCCCGGCTGTTACTGTCCCCGTATTGCCCGCCTTTGACAGTGGCGTGACGAAACGGCGTCAGTGCGTATCGCCACCGCCGCCTTGCCGCGGCCGGCGCAGGAAGGGCACCAGCGGCAGGGAGATCAGGAAGCAGAAGGCCATGACGATCAGCACGTCGTTATAGGCCAGCACCAGCGCCTGCTGCGTCACCATGGCCTTGATCCGCGCCATGGCGGCGAGCTGCGAGGCGCCCTCCCCCATCTGGCCGGCCATGGTGGCGGCGATGCTGTCACGCGATTGCAGGGCTTCCGGCCGCGCCCAGTTCACCGCCTCCCCCAGATGCACGCGGTGCAGGAAGGAGCGGTCCTTTACCAGCGTGTTGATCACCGCCAGCCCGACCGCGCCGCCCAGGTTGCGCATCAGGTTGTAAAGGCCGGAGGCGTTCTTCAGCCGGGCCGGCGCGATGGTGCCCAGCGCGATCTGGTTCACCGGCGCCATGCACATCATCATCGCGACGCCGCGCAGGCCGAGCGGGAAGGCCATGTCTGGAAAGGCACTTTGCACCGTCAGCCGCGCCGTCAGCCACATGGAGAGGAAGAACAGCATCAGGCCGCAGGCCAGCAGGATGCGCGGGTCGAAGCGCGCCAGCGCCTTGCCCACCCAGGGGGCGGCCAGGAACATGCAGAGGCCGGTGATGAACATCACCTCGCCGATCTGCATGGAGTTGTAGCCGCGCACCCGGCCCAGGAAGAGCGGGATGAGATACACCGCGCCATAGAGGCCGATGCCCATGGTGAAGCTGAAGAGGCAGCCGATGGCGAAGTTGCGGTCGGTGAAGGCGCGCAGGTCCACGATCGGCTCCGGCCGCGTGAAGGCACGCCAGAAGAAGACGATGCCGGAGACGAGGCAGACCGCCGCCAGGTTGCGCACGGTCCCGTCCGCCAGCCAGTCCCAGCGCGGGCCTTCCTCCATCACGTATTCCAGGCTGCCCAGGAAGGCGGCCATGGCGGCCAGCCCCCACCAGTCGAACTTGGCCAGCAGGGAACGGTCGGGCTTGTCGATATCCACCGTCAGCCAGACCGCCGTGGCGATGGCGATGCCGACGGGCACGTTGATCAGGAAGAGCCAGTGCCAGGAGAAGCTCTCGGTCAGCCAGCCGCCCAGCGTCGGACCGATGGTGGGCGCCAGCGTCGCGGTCAGGCCGATGATCACGGTGGCCCCCGCCCGCTTGGCCGGCGGGAAGAGCATGAAGGAAGCCGCGAAAACCGTCGGGATCATCGCGCCGCCGATGAAGCCCTGGGCGGCGCGGAAGACGATCATGGTGCCGAGGTTGGAGGAAAAGGCGCAGGCGAGCGAGAAGATGGTGAAGCCGGTGGCCGAGGCCGTAAACAGCACGCGGGTAGACAGCAGGCGCGACAGGAAGCCCGACAGCGGGATCATCACGATCTCGGCGATCAGGTAGGAGGTCTGCACCCAGCTTGCCTCGTCCGGGCTGGCGGCGAGGCCGGCCTGGATCTCGGAGATGGAAGCCGAGACGATCTGGATGTCCAGGATCGCCATGAACATGCCGAAGACCATCGCCATGAAGCCCAGGCGGACCTTGGGGGTCATGGCGGGCGCGGCGGCGGCGGCGGCCGGCATCGTGGTGGCGCTCATGGCGCGGCGGCTTTCAGAACAGGTTGCGGACCGCGGCCCAGAGGCCCCGCGGGGCATGCGGATCGGCGCGGGTATCGACTTCCGCCACCACGGAGAGGCCGGGGCGCAGCCGCGCCAGGGCGGTGGCATCCTGCCCTTCCTCCAGCACCAGCTTCACCGGCACACGCTGCACGATCTTGGTGAAGTTGCCGGTGGCATTCTCCGGCGGCAGCAGGCTGAACTGGCTGCCGGTGGCGGGGGCGAAGCTGTTCACGCGGGCATGGAAGACGGTGTCGGGAATGGCATCCACCGTCACCTCCACCGGCTGGCCCGGCTGCATCAGCGCCAGCTGGGTTTCCTTGAAATTGGCCACCACGTAGAGCCGCGCCCCCGCCGGCGACACGGCGATGAGCTGCTGCCCCGGCTGCACATGCTGGCCGATCTGCGCCGCGCGGTTGCCGGCGATGCCGTCCACCGGCGCGCGGATGCTGGTGTAGGAGAGGTTGGTCTCCGCCTGGGCCAGGGCGGCGGCGGCCTGGGTGCGGCGCGCCTCGGCCTGCCGCAGCTGCGCCGCCAGCACGCCCAGCGACTGCCGCTGCACCAATAGCTGCGCCTGCGCCGCCGTTACGGCGGCCTCCGCCTTGCGCTGGTCCGCCACCGTCTGGTCGGCCGACTGGCGGGAGGCGAAGCCGCTGCCCACCAGGGACTGGGTGCGGCGGGCATCGGCGGCGGCGCGGGTCTGCTCGGCCCGCGCCTGCTCCACCTGCGCGCCGGCGGCATCGATCTGCGCCTGCTGCTGCGCAAGCTGCTCCCGCGCCGTGGCGATGGCGGCATCGGTCTCGGCCAGGGTGGCGGCGGCCTGGTCGCGGGCATTGCGCAGGTCGCGCTCGTCCAGCGAGATCAGCAGGTCGCCGGCCTTCACCGGCTGATTGTCGGCCACCGCGATGGCGACCACATCGGCGGCGACGCGCGGCCCGAGCACGCTGATGTCGCCCTGCACATAGGCATCGTCGGTCTCAACCAGGAAGCGGCCGGTCTGCCAGTACCAGGTGCCGCCCAGCGCGGCGGCGATCAGCAGCACCACCGGCCCCACGCGCAGCAGCAGCCGGCGCAAGGGCCGGCGCGGCTTGGCATCGGCGGCGGTGGACTGGCCGGCATCCAGAGGAGCCGGCTTGGTCACGGGAGCATTCATGGAGGAGAAAGTCCTTGAACTGAACGGTACAGTTCATTTCTGTCCCGCAGCAGATGCACATGCTGCCGCTCCGTGTCAAGACTGAACCGTTCAGTTCACCCTTGAACAGGACGCGACGACACCTTACTGAGATGTCATGTCCGCCATCCTCGACATCCTGCCGGAGCAACAGAGCCCGAAGCGGCGCGCCGTCATGGCGGCGGCGGCGGAGCTGTTCATGGCCGAAGGCTATGCCGCCGTGTCGATGGATGCCGTGGCGCGCACCGCCGGCGTGTCCAAGGCGACCCTCTATGCGCATTTCTCGGGCAAGGAAGCGCTCTTCGAGTCGATCATCGCCGATGGCTGCGCCCAGATGCGCCAGCGTGCCGATACCCTGCTGGCGAGCCATGGCCTGCCGCTGCGCCAGGCGCTGACGGAACTGGCCCTGCACTGGCTGCGCTTCCTGCTGCGGCCGCAGGTGCGGGCGCTGCACCGGGTGGTGATCGCCGAGGCGGTGCGCTTCCCTGCCCTGGCACGGGCCTTCTACAATGCCGGGCCACAGGCCATGCAGTTCTGGCTGACCGGCTGGATGGCGGGGGAACAGGCGCATGGCCGTCTGCCCGGGAGCACCGACCCCGGCCGGGCGGCGGAACTGTTCCTGACCCTGCTGCGCGGCGACCTTTTCATCCGCGCCACCCTGGCGCTGGTGGAGGAAGCGGAGGCCGAGGCGGTGCTGCCCCGCATCGCCGCCGAGGCCGTCGATGCCTTCCTCCGCCTTCATGGCCCCGTTCCCGCTTCGGGGGAGGAGCATTTCCCCTGAAGCCGGCCTTTCACCGGGAAGGCAGCCCGTGTGCTGGCTGGCCTTAAGGTAACTTTCCGGCCATGCGGGGGAGGTATGCGGAAAAAAACCGGGCCTACCCCGAAAACCTCTTTCACCCCGCAGGCGACATCTCTATATGCCGCCGCAGACGCAGTACGCACGTGCCTCTAGGCCCCAAGCCGGCAAGACCGGCCAAAGGTTTACGCAACGACGTCAAGCGTTCTGGCAACCCCGGCGAAAGGCGCGAGCCCCAAGCCGGCCTCTCTTTGGTCGCTGGTTCGTTCGACCGTTTCGTCAACTTGGGGCTGCTCCTCCATAGCCGAGGGTAGTCCTTCCATATTTGGGATGGGGGTGGTGCGATGACCGACAAGGTCTCCCGCTTTCTGCGCGACGTCATGCCGGCGACGCCTTGCCTGGTCGTGGACGTGGACCGCGTCGCGGAGAACTATGGGCGCCTGAAGGCCGCCCTGCCGCTGGCGCAGATCTATTACGCGGTGAAGGCCAATCCGGCCGAGCCGATCCTGGGCCGCCTGGTCGGACTGGGCTCCTCCTTCGACGCCGCGTCGTGGGAAGAGGTGCAGGCCTGCCTGCGCGCCGGGGCCGAGCCTTCCGCCATTTCCTTCGGCAATACCGTGAAGAAGGAAAGCGCCATCAAGGCCGCCTACGAGGCCGGCGTGCGCATGTTCGCCTTCGACTCCGAGGCCGAGCTGAAGAAGCTCGCCCGCTCGGCGCCGGGCGCGAAGGTGTATTGCCGCATCCTGGTGGGCAATGTCGGCGCCGAGTGGCCGCTGTCGAAGAAGTTCGGCTGCGAGGTCGAGATGGCCAAGGAGCTGATGGTGCAGGCCAATGAGATGGGCCTGGATGCCTTCGGCATCTCCTTCCATGTCGGCAGCCAGCAGACCCGCACGGCGGCCTATGAGGCGGCGATCGCCAAGGTCGGCCTGCTCTTCACCGACCTGAAGACCGCCGGCGTGAACGTGCGCATGATCAACCTGGGCGGCGGCTACCCGGTGCGCTACCGCACCGAGGTGCCGGAGATCGGCGAGATCGGCGACGTGATCATGGGCGCCATGGTGGAAGCCTTCGGCAATGCGCTGCCGGAGATGGTGATCGAGCCGGGCCGCTTCATGGTGGGCGATGCCGGCGTGCTCTCCTCCGAGGTCGTGCTGGTCTCCCGTAAGGAGAAGGACGACCCGGTGCGCTGGGTGTATCTCGACATCGGCCGCTTCGGCGGGCTGGCCGAGACCGAGGGCGAGGCCATCAAGTACGCCTTCCGCACCCCGCATGACGGCGGCGAGGAAGGCCCGGTGACCATTGCCGGCCCGACCTGCGACAGCACGGACACGCTGTACGAGAAGTCCAACTACCGCCTGCCGCTGGCGCTCGACTGCGGCGACCGGGTGGAGCTGCTGGCGACCGGTGCCTATGTCACCACCTATGCCAGCCAGGCCTTCAACGGCTTCACGCCGCTGGCCGAGCACTACATCTAAGCGCGGCAGTCGCTGAATGGGGGCGGAGAGGGCAACCTCTCCGCCCTTTTTATTTCCAGATGCCGCTGGACCGGATAATCTCCCGCCATGGATGAAATCGACCGGAACATCCTCGTCGCCTTGCAGGAGGATGGGGCGGCAGGCCTGGCGGAACTGGCCAAGGTGGCGGGCCTCTCCGTCTCGGCCACGGCGGAGCGGGTGAAGCGGCTGGAGGAGCGCGGCACCATCCGCGGCTGGCGCGCCGACCTCGACCCGGCCGCCATCGGCTGCCCCATGCTGGCCTTCGTTTTCGTGGAGATGCAGGCGGGGCGCGAGGAAACCGCCTTCCGCACCGCCATGCGCGCCGCCGAGCCGGTGCTGGAATGCCACCGCGTCACCGGCGGCTGGACCTATCTGCTGAAGCTGCGCCTGCCCGACCTGGCCTCCGTGGAGCGCTTCGTGGCCGATGCGGTGCGAGGCCATCCCGGCGTCATCCGCACCGAGACCATCCTGGCCATCGGCTCGGCCAAGGAGACCTCGATCCTGCCGGTGGCCGAAGCCACCGAAGAATAGCCTGCCGCGCAGGCACCGCGTTCCGGATCTTGCCAAGGACTGGGGCAGTATCGGAACGGTTGCAATCAAATTGCGATAATTATGCACTAAACTGGCGATTCCTTGAGGCGCCTGCTACAGTATCAAGGCAAGAAGGCGGCAGCCTCTGGGGGAATTGAATGAAGATCTGCAACAGGGTGGCCCTGCTGGCCGCCGTTTCTGCGTTGGCGGTCGGCTTGCCCGCGGCAGGGCAGGCCCAGAACATCACCATCGCGGTCGGTGCCCAGGTCACATCGCTGGACCCGCAATACCACGCGCTGTCGCCGAACTATGCCGTGGCGGAGATGCTCTTCGGCGCCCTGACCGGCTTCGATGCCAATGGCCGCCTCCAGCCGGGCCTGGCCGAGAGCTGGAAGCCGGTGGCGCCGGACACCTGGGAATTCAAGCTGCGCCCGGGCGTGAAGTTCCACAACGGCAATGACTTCACCGCCGAGGACGTGGCCTTCTCCATCGCCCGTCCGCCCACGGTGCCGAACAGCCCCTCCTCCTACGCCATCTACACCCGCGCGGTGAAGGGCGTGGAGATCGTCGACCCGCTGACCATCCGCCTGAAGACCGACGGCCCCTACCCCCTGCTGCCGACCGACCTGGGGCAGGTCGCCATGCTCGACAAGCAGACGCATGAGGGCGCGACGACCGAGGACTTCAATTCCGGCAAGGTCGCCATCGGCGCCGGCCCCTTCCGCTTCGTGTCCTTCCGCTCCGGCGACCGGCTGGAGCTGGAGCGCAACGAGGACTACTGGGGGCCGAAGCCCGTCTGGAAGCACGTCTCCTACCGCATCATCACCAACAACGGCGCCCGCATGGCGGCGATGCTGGCCGGTGACGTGGACATGATCGACCAGGTGCCGACCAACGACATCGCCCGCCTGCGCCGCGAGAGCCGCGTGAAGCTGAGCGAGAAGGACGGCCTGCGCATCATCTTCCTGGGCACCGACCAGTCCCGCGACGGCGAGAGCCCCTACCTCTCCGACAACGATGGCAAGCCGCTGCCGCGCAACCCGCTGCGCGACCTGCGGGTGCGCCAGGCGCTGAACATCGCCATCGACCGCCCCGCCATCGTGCAGCGCGTCATGGAAGGCAGCGCCCTGCCCTCCGCCCAGTTCCTGCCGTCCGGCACCTTCGGCTATGTGCCCGGCCTGGAGCCCGTCAGGTCCGATGTGAACACGGCCAAGAAGCTGCTGGCCGATGCCGGCTACCCCAATGGCTTCCGCATCACCCTGGCCGGCCCCAACGACCGCTACCTGAACGATGCCCGCATCCTGCAGGCGGTGGGCCAGATGTGGTCCCGCATCGGCGTGCAGGCCAATGTCGAAGCCATGCCCTGGACCACCTTCGCGGCCCGCCGCACCCGGCAGGAATTCGGCGCCTTCCTGTCCGGCTGGGGCACCGCCTCGGCCGAGGCATCCTCGCCGCTCCGCTCCCTGACCGCGACGCCGTCGCGGGAGAAGGGCTGGGGCGGCTCCAATGGCGGCCGCTACAGCAACCCGGAGGCCGACGCCAAGCTGGAAGCCGCGCTGAGCGAACTCGACGACGCCAAGCGCGAGACCCTGCTGCAGGACGCCACCCGTATCACCATGGAAGACGTGGGAATCATGCCCATCCATATCCAGAAGAATGTCTGGGCCATGAAGCCCAATCTGGTCCACGACGCCCGCGCGGATGAACTGACCCGCGCCCAGGACGTCCGGCCGGCGGCGAAGTAACAGGATGGCCCTTTATCTCGCACGGCGGCTGCTGCAGGCCGCCCTGGTCATGCTGGCGATGTCCCTCATCGTCTTCGTCGGCGTCTATGCCATCGGCGACCCGGTGGAGATCCTGATCTCCCCCGATGCCGACCAGATGGAACGTGAGCGCGCCATCAAGGCCCTCGGCCTCGATCTGCCGCTGTGGATGCAGTACCTGTCCTTCCTGGGCAATGCGCTGCGCGGCGACCTCGGCCGCTCCTTCGTCTTCAACGAGCCCGCCCTGCAGCTGATCATGCAGCGCATGCCGGCGACGCTGGAACTGGCGCTGGGCGCCACCATCATGGCGCTGATCATCGGCATCCCGCTCGGCCTCTATGCCGGCCTGAAGCCGAAGTCGCCGGCTGCCAAGACCATCATGACCGGCTCCATCCTCGGCTTCTCCCTGCCGACTTTCTGGGTGGGCCTGATGATGATCATGGTCTTCGCGGTGCAGCTGGGCTGGCTGCCCTCCACCGGCCGCGGCGAGACCGTGGAAGTGATGGGCACGCGCTGGTCCTTCCTGACCTGGGACGGGCTGCGCCACCTCGCCATGCCGGCGTTGAACCTGGCGCTGTTCAAGATCAGCCTCGTGATCCGCCTGACCCGCGCCGGCGTGCGCGAGACCATGCTGATGGACTTCGTGAAGTTCGCCCGGGCCAAGGGCCTGACGAACCAGCGCGTCATCTTCGTGCATGTCTTCAAGAACATCATGATCCCGGTGGTCACCGTGGTCGGCCTGGAGCTGGGCTCCACCATCGCCTTCTCGGTCGTGACCGAGAGCGTCTTCGCCTGGCCGGGCATGGGCAAGCTGATCATCGACAGCATCAACGTGCTCGACCGGCCCGTGATCGTCGCCTACCTGATGATCATCGTGATGATGTTCATCACCATCAACCTGCTGGTCGATCTGTCCTACTCGGCCCTCGACCCGCGCGTGCGGCTGGAGAACAAGTGACATGAGCGCGAGTTCCCTCCCCCAGGGCGGGCTGCCCACCGCCACCGTCACCGGCGCGCCGCTCAAGGTTGAGACGCCCTTCCGGCGCTTCGTCTCGGAGTTCTTCGAGAGCAAGACGGCCGTCTTCGGCCTGGTGGTCTTCGTCTTGGCGGTGACCATCGCCCTGCTGGCGCCCTTCATCGCGCCGCAGAACCCCTATGACCTGGCGCAGCTGGACATCATGGATGGCCGGCTGGAGCCGGGCACGGTCGGCGGCGCCGGCTTCACCTACTGGCTGGGCACCGATGACCAGGGGCGCGACATGCTCTCCGGCATCATGTATGGCCTGCGCATCTCGCTGGCGGTCGGCGCGGGCTCGGCCATCGTGGCCTGCCTCGTCGGCGCCTCGCTGGGCCTGCTGGCGGCCTATGCGGGCGGCAAGACCGACACGGTCATCATGCGCCTGGTCGACCTGCAGCTCTCCTTCCCCTCCATCCTCGCCGCGCTGATGATCCTGGCCTTCCTGGGCAAGGGCATCATGAACGTGGTGCTGGCGCTGGTGATTGTGGAATGGGCCTATTACGCCCGCACGGTGCGCGGCACCGCGCTGGTGGAACGCCGCCGCGAATACATCGAGGCCGCGCAGTGCCTGGCGCTGCCGACCTGGCGCATCATCTTCCGCCACCTGCTGCCCAACTGCCTGCCGCCGCTGATCGTGGTGGGCACCATGCAGGTGGCCCGCGCCATCGCGCTCGAGGCCACCCTCTCCTTCCTCGGCCTGGGCGTGCCGATCACCGAACCCTCGCTGGGCCTGCTGATCTCCAACGGCTACGAGTACATGCTCTCCGGCAAGTACTGGATCAGCTTCTATCCCGGCATCGCGCTGCTGGTGACCATCGTCTCGATCAACCTGGTGGGCGACCATCTGCGCGACGTGCTGAACCCGCGGCTGAAGAAGTAAGAACACGCATGTCCCACACGACGACGCCCGGCGTGGCCGCCCCCACGCTGGAGGTCCGCAATCTGAAGACGCACTTCTTCACCCGCGCCGGGGTGGTGAAGGCGGTGGACGATGTTTCCTTCACTGTCCGCCGCGGCAAGGTGCTGGGGCTGGTGGGTGAGTCCGGCTCCGGCAAGACGGTCACCGGCTTCTCCGTCCTCGGCCTGGTGGACGAGCCCGGCCGCATCGTGGGCGGGTCCATCCTGTTCCATGGCCAGGACCTGGCGAAGCTCTCGGAAGAGGAGATGCGGAAGCTGCGCGGCAACCGCATCGCCATGATCTTCCAGGACCCGATGATGACCCTGAACCCGGTCCTGCGCATCGACACGCAGATGATCGAGACGGTTCAGGCGCATGCCAAGGTCTCCAAGGAGGAAGCCCGCCAGCGCGCCCGCGACACGCTGGGCATGGTGGGCATCCCCTCCCCCGACGAGCGGCTGAAGGCCTATCCGCACCAGTTCTCGGGCGGCATGCGCCAGCGCGTGGCCATCGCCATCGCGCTGTTGCACCGCCCCGAGGTGATCGTGGCGGATGAGCCGACCACGGCGCTGGACGTGACCATCCAGGCGCAGATCCTGGCCGAGGTGCAGAAGCTCTGCGCCGAGACCGGCACGGCGATGATCTGGATCACCCACGACCTGTCCGTGGTCGCCGGCCTCGCCGACGACATCGCCGTCATGTATGCCGGCCGCGTCGTCGAGAAGGGCGAGGTGGCGCCGGTGCTGGACATGCCGCTGCACCCCTACACCGCCGGCCTGATCGGCTCCGTGCCCAGCCGCAACAAGCGCGGCGAGCCGTTGCGGCAGATCCCGGGCATGACGCCCAATATCCTGCGCCTGCCGCCCGGCTGCGCCTTCCGCGCCCGCTGCCCCCGCGCCACCGAGGTCTGCACGCAGGAGCCGCCCTTCGGCGAGGTGGCCCCCGGCCGCGACGTGCGTTGCTTCCACCCGATGTTTCCCGCGCCTGCCCAGGGAGAAGCCGCATGAGCAGCAGCACCCCCATCATTGAGCTGAAGGGCGTCTCCAAGCGCTTCTCCAAGAAGCTCGACTTCACCGGCAAGCTGCTGAAGAAGCTGGGCGCGCCGATGAAGGAGGAGACGGTGCACGCGGTCGACAATGTCGACCTCACCGTCACCAAGGGCGAGGTGGTCGGCCTGGTCGGCGAATCCGGCTGCGGCAAGTCCACCCTGGGCCGCATGGTCGCCGGTATCATGCCGGCCACCGAGGGCACCATCCGCTGGCATGGCAAGGAACTGGCGGAGCTGACCGGCGCCGACGGCCGCCGCGCCAAGCTGCAGACGCAGATGATCTTCCAGGACCCGATGTCCTCGCTGAACCCGCGCCTGCGGGTCGCCGACATCATCGGCGAGGCGCCGCTGGTGCATGGCCTGACCAAGCGCGCGGATTACGAGCAGTACGTGGACGAGCAGATGCGCCGCGCGGGCATGGACCCGTCGCTGAAGCGGCGCTACCCGCACCAGTTCTCGGGCGGCCAGCGGCAGCGTATCGGCATCGCCCGCGCGCTGGCGGTGCAGCCCGAGTTCATTGTCTGCGACGAATCGGTGGCGGCGCTGGACGTGTCAATCCAGGCGCAGATCCTGAACCTGTTCATGGACCTGCGGCGCGACCTGAACCTGACCTACCTGTTCATCAGCCATGACCTCGGCGTGGTGGAGCATCTCTCCGACCGCGTGGTGATCATGTATCTGGGCCGGGTGGTCGAGGAGGCGCCTTCCGAGGAAGTCTTCGCCCGCCCGAACCACCCCTATACCCAGGCCCTGCTCTCCGAGGTGCCGCGGATTGAGGCGCGCAAGAAGAGCTTCGCGGGCGTGAAGGGCGAGATCCCCTCGCCGCTCAACCCGCCCCCGGGCTGCCACTTCCACCCGCGCTGCCCGCATGCCTTCGAGCGCTGCCGGGTGGAGCGGCCGGCGCTGAAGACCATCGCCCCGGGCCACCGGAGCGCCTGCCACCTGAACGACACCACCGGCTGACAGCCGGCGGCATCAGGTCCCGCAGAAAAAACCCCGCCGCGCTGCCGCGTGGCGGGGTTTTTTTTATGGCCTCAGTTCCGCGGCGGCCTTGGGCCGGCGCCGGTACTGGCCAGCGCCTCCTCCGGCCCGGCATCGATCGCCAGCGCCCGCTGCAGCGCCGGCCGCGCCTCGCAGCGCCGGACGTAATCGGACCGCAGCGGCGTGCCGGGGATCAGGCCGAACAGCAGCCCCCAGCGCAGCGCCGAGCCCAGCACCACATCGGCGGCCGAGAACTGCTGGCCCAGCAGCCAGGGGCCCTGGGCCAGCCCGGCATCCAGCGTGGCCATGACACGGTCGAAGTCGCCCCAGCCATAGGCCTGCGGGTTGCCCTGCCAGCCGCCATGCCGCTCCACCATGGCCGGCTCGATATAGGCCGAGGGGAAGATCAGCCATTGCAGGTAGCGGCCGCGGTCGGTGTGGTTCAGCGGCGGCGCCAGCCCTGCTTCCGGCATGCGGTCGGCCAGCCAGGCGCAGATGGCGGTGGAATCGGCGATGACGATGCTGCCCTGCTCCAGCACCGGCACCTTCGCCATCGGGTTCAGGGCCAGGAAGGCCGGGTCCCGTTGCTCGCCGGCGTGGATATCCACCAGCACGCGCTCATAGGCCGCGCCGGCTTCCTCCAGCATCCACAAGGCGCGCAGGGATCGTGTCCTGGGACACCAATGGAGCTTCATGGGTCTTTCTCCCGATCAGACTGTGAACTGTTCCGCGATGATGCGCTCGGACAGGCCGTGGTCCGGGTCGAACAGCAACGTGAGGCGGCTGTTGCGGTCCTCCCGGACCTCGACGGAGCGGACGTCACGCACCTCGACATAATCGGCCACAGCGGCCACCGGCCGCTTGGTGGGCTCCAGGATCTCGAAGAGCACCACGGCCTCGCTGGGCAGCAGGGCACCACGCCAGCGGCGGGGGCGGAAGGCGGAGATCGGCGTCATCGGCAGCAGGTTGGCGCCGAGCGGCACGATGGGGCCATGGGCGGAGAGGTTGTAGGCCGTGCTGCCCGCCGGGGTGGAGACCAGGATGCCGTCGCAGATCAGCTCCGGCAGCCGTTCCTTGCCATCCACCAGGATGCGGATCTTGGCCGCCTGGCGGGTCTCGCGCAGCAGGTTGACATCATTGATGGCCAGGGCCTCCTGCCGCGTGCCATCCCCCGCCACGGTGGTCATGCGCAGCGGATAGAGCGTCGCCGCCTGCGCCGCCTGGAGGCGCTGCGGCAGGTTCTCCTCATGATAGCCGTTCATCAGGAAGCCGACGCTGCCGCAGTTCATGCCATAGGTCGGCAGGTTGCGACCCAGAAAGCGGTGCTGGGTTTCCAGCATGAAGCCGTCGCCGCCGAGCGCGACAACAACGGCGGCCGTGTCAGGATCGGGATCACCATAGAGGGCCGCGAGGCGGTCCCGCGCCGCCGTGGCGACCTCGGTCGGCGCCGCCAGGAAGGCGATGCGGCCCCGCAGATCCGCCGGAAGTTCCGGCGTTTCCGGGCCCTGCACGGCCGCGCCCATCAGGGCGGCCGTCATGGTCGGAAGTCCGGAGGCGCTGGGGGGCGGGGCATGCCGCGAAGTCTTACCCGGCCGCCGCTGGCCCGCAAGACAGCCCGCCGGTGAAGATATGATGCGGCGCAAAGAAAAAGGGGCCGGTGGTTGCCCACCCGCCCCTTTCTGTATCCGGTGCTTGGATGCGGACTGGCCGCATCCGCAGTCCGTGGCTTACGCCGCGTCCTGCTGGCCCTCGGCCTCAACCTCGGCCTTCGGGCCGCTGTCCAGGCCCTTGGCCGCGACATCGCGCTCCACCAGCTCGATCACCGCCATGTCGGCGGCATCGCCGTAGCGCACGCCGGCCTTCAGGACGCGGGTGTAACCGCCCTGACGGCCCTTGTAGCGCTCCGCGATGGTGGTGAAGAGCTTGGCCACCACCTTCTCATCGCGGATCTGGGCAAAAGCCTGACGGCGGGCATGCAGGTCGCCGCGCTTGCCGAGGGTGATGATGCGCTCCACGTAGGGGCGCAGTTCCTTCGCCTTCGGCAGGGTCGTGGTGATCTGCTCGTGCTTGATCAGGCTGGTCGCCATATTGCGCAGCATCGCAATACGGTGGGTAGAGGTGACGCCGAGCTTCCGGCCGGCAACCCCGTGACGCATGGGTCTATTCCTTCAGGTGGCCGAAAATCAGAACGGCTCTTCGATCTTCTTCGCGAGGTCCTCGATATTCTCCGGGGGCCAGCCCGACACGGTCATGCCGAGGGAGAGGCCCATGGAAGCGAGGACTTCCTTGATTTCATTCAGCGACTTGCGGCCGAAGTTCGGCGTGCGGAGCATTTCCTGCTCGGTCTTCTGAACGAGGTCGCCGATATAGACGATGTTGTCGTTCTTCAGGCAGTTGGCACTGCGGACCGACAGCTCCAGCTCATCCACCTTGCGCAGCAGGTTGCGGTTGAAGGGCAGGTCGTCCTGCACCTCTTCCACCTTGCGCTCGCGCGGCTCATCGAAGTTGATGAACAGCTGGAGCTGGTCCTGCAGAATGCGCGCGGCCAGCGCGATGGCGTCATCGGGCGCCACCGTGCCGTCCGTCTCCACCGTCATCACCAGCTTGTCGTAGTCGGTGCGCTGGCCCACGCGAGTCGGCTGCACCTGGTACGCCACGCGGCGGACAGGGGAATAGATGGCATCGACCGGGATCAGCCCGATGGGGGCGTCTTCCGGACGGTTCTCGCTGGCCGGGACATAGCCCTTGCCCACATCCACCGTCAGCTCCATCGACAGCTTGGCGCCGTCGTCGAGCGTGCAGATGACCATATCCGGGTTGGCGATCTCGATGTCGCCAGTGGTCTGGATCTGGCCGGCGGTAACTTCGCCGGGGCCGGTCGCGGTGAGCTGGAGGCGCTTCGGCCCCTCGCTCTGCATGCGGATCGCCAAGCGCTTGATGTTCAGGACGATGTCGGTGACATCTTCCCGCACACCCTGCAGGCTGGAGAATTCATGCAGCGCGCCGTCGATGCGGATGGCCGTGACGGCGGCACCCTGCAGCGACGACAAAAGGATCCGCCGCAGCGCATTGCCGAGCGTCATGCCGAAGCCGCGCTCCAGCGGCTCCGCCACCACGGTCGCGGTGCGGGACGGCTCCGCCCCCAGCTCGACGTCGAGCTTCTCGGGACGGATCAGGGAACGCCAGTTGCGCTCGAGCAATGTGGTTGCCTCCTGCAGCCGTGTGCCTTCAGACGCGCCGACGCTTGCGCGGACGGCAGCCGTTGTGCGGGATCGGCGTCACGTCGCGGATGGCGGTGACGTAGAAGCCGACGGTCTGCAGAGCGCGCAGAGCCGACTCACGCCCCGAACCGGGACCGGACACCATGATCTCCAGCGTCTCCATGCCGTGCTCGCGCGCCTTGCGGCCCGCGTCCTCGGCCGCGACCTGGGCGGCATACGGCGTGGACTTGCGGCTGCCCTTGAAACCCTGGCTGCCGGCCGAGGACCACGCGATGGCGTTGCCCTGGCTGTCCGTGATGGTGACGATGGTGTTGTTGAAGGAAGCGAGGACGTGGGCCACGCCGGACGCAATATTCTTGCGTTCCTTCTTGCGGGGGCGACCGCTGGGCTGACGGGCCATGTTACTTCGTCACCTTCTTCTTGCCGGCGATCGCCACGGCCTTGCCCTTGCGGGTACGGGCGTTCGTGTGGGTGCGCTGGCCGCGGACCGGCAGGCCCTTGCGGTGACGCAGGCCGCGATAGCAGGCCATGTCCATCAGGCGCTTGATGTTCATCGCGTTCTCGCGACGCAGATCGCCCTCGACCCGATAATCGCGGTCGATCGTCTCACGCAGCTTGACGATCTCTTCGTCCGTCAGCTGGTTGACGCGCCGGTCCTCGGGGATGCCGAGCTGCTCGCAGATCACCTTCGCATTCGCCGGACCGATGCCGTAGATGTAGCGAAGGGAAATGAGAACGCGTTTGTTGGTGGGGATGTTCACGCCTGCAATGCGCGCCACGTACCTGCTCCCGGAGCCCCTGTGGGCTCCCGTTCGTCCTGCCAGACACCCGTATGATGCCGGCCAAGGTGATCGTCTGCGCCCCGCTTAGCACGAAACGCAAACAGCCTCGCGGCCGAGGAGAACCCCGTCCGCAAGAGGCGGCGGTTTAGCCCCCCTGACACAAAAGAGTCAAGAGGGCATGAAACTTCAGGACGGCTCGCCCAGGATCGCCGCGATCTGGGCCGAGACCTCGTGCATCGCGGCCATGCCGTCGACCTGCTTCAACTTGCCCTGCGCCTGGTAGTAGGGCAGCAGCGGCGCCGTCTGCCGGTGGTAGGCTTCCAGCCGGGCGGCCACCGTCTCGGCCTTGTCGTCCGCGCGGCGGGTGAAGTCGGTGCTGCCGCAGACATCACAGATGCCGGAGAGCCGGGTCGGCTTGAAGCTGTCGTGATAGCCCTCGCCGCACTTGGCGCAGGTGAAGCGGCCGGCAATGCGCTCGACCAGCGCGCCGTCATCCACCTTCAGCTCGATCACGTGGTCGAGCTGAAGCCCCTTCTCCTTCAGCATCACGTCCAATGCCTCGGCCTGGGGCGTGGTGCGCGGGAAGCCGTCCAGGATGAAGCCCTTGGCCGCGTCCGGCTTCTCCACCCGCAGCGCCAGCATGGCGGTGATGATGGCGTCCGGCATCAGCTCGCCGCGCTCCATGATGCCCTTGGCCTGCAAGCCGATCTCGCTGCCGCTCTTGACCTCGGCCCGCAGCATGTCGCCTGTCGAGATCTGCGCGATCCCGTAGCGTTCTTCCAGGCGCTTGGCTTGGGTGCCTTTGCCGGCGCCCGGCGGGCCGAGCAGGATCAGGTTCATCGAAGCGTTTCCCCAGCAGGACCCGCGCTCAGCGTGCGCGGGGAGCACCGCGCCCACCCAGCCGGGACTTGCGAATCAAGCCCTCGTACTGGTGCGCGAAGAGATGAGACTGAATCTGCGCCACCGTGTCCATGGTCACGGAAACGATGATCAGCAGGGAGGTGCCGCCGAAGTAGAAAGGCACGCCGTACTGGCTGATCAGGATCTCCGGCAGCAGACAGACGATGCAGAGATAGATGGCGCCGATGCCGGTCAGCCGGGTCAGCACGCGGTCGAGATAATCGGCCGTGGCCTGGCCCGGGCGGATGCCCGGAATGAAGCCGCCATTCTTCTTCAGCTGGTCCGCCGTCTCGGTCGGGTTGAACACCACGGCCGTGTAGAAGAAGGCGAAGAAGATGATCAGCGCGACATAGAGCGCCATGTAGGCCGGCCGGCCATGGGCCAGGGCATTGGCGATGGTGGTCAGCCAGCTATCCGTCTGCTGCCCGCCCGCGAAGCCCGCGAAGGTCGCCGGCAGCAGCAGCAGGGAGGAGGCGAAGATCGGCGGAATGACGCCGGCGGTGTTCAGCTTCAGCGGCAGGTGGGTGTTCTCGCCGCCGAACATGCGGTTGCCGACCTGGCGCTTCGGGTACTGCACCGGAATGCGGCGCTGCGCCCGCTCCATGAAGACCACGAAGGCGATGACGGCCAGGGCGATCAGCAGGAAGGCGATGATGAACAGCGTGGAGAGCGCGCCCGTGCGGCCCAGCTCCAGCGTGGCGATGGCTGCGGAAGGAAGATTGGCCACGATGCCGGCGAAGATGATCAGGCTGATGCCATTGCCGATGCCGCGTGCCGTGATCTGCTCGCCCAGCCACATCAGGAAGAGCGTGCCGCCCACCAGGGTGACGACGCAGGAGATGCGGAAGAACATGCCGGTTTCGAAGACCGCGCTCTGTCCCATCGTGCCCCGCATGCTTTCCAGCCCGATGGCAAGCCCCCAGGCCTGGAAGACGGCGATCACCACCGTCAGGTAGCGGGTATACTGGTTGAGCTTCTTGCGCCCGGACTCGCCCTCCTTCTTGAGGGCCTCCAGCGTCGGCACGGCGCTGCTGAGCAGCTGCACGATGATGCTGGCCGAGATGTAGGGCATGATGTTGAGCGCGAAGACGGTCATGCGCCCCAGCGCGCCGCCCGTGAACATGTCGAACATGCCCAGGATGCCGCTGCCGTGCTGGCGCAGGATATCGGCCATCACGGTCGCATCCACGCCCGGCACGGGCACATAGGTGCCGATGCGATAGACGATAAGCACAGCCAGCGTGAACCAGATGCGCTTCTTCAGCTCGGTGGCTTTGGAGAGCACGCCGAGGTTGAGGTTGGCTGCAAGCTGCTCGGCGGCGGACGCCATGAGTTCTGACCCTTCAACATGACTGCGGCGCCGGGAGCATGCCCCACGGCGCCGTTGCCAGCCCTTCGATGTAGCACCTAGCGCCCCCGAAGCCGGGGGCGCAAGGCGTTACGCCTGGGGCGCTTCTTCCGCGGCGGCCGGGGCCGTCACAGTGACGCTGCCACCGGCGGCCTGCACCGCGGCGATCGCCGCCGCCGAGGCTCCGGAAACGGTCACGGTGATGGCGCGCTTGATCTCGCCGCGCGCCAGCAGGCGCACGCCGACGACCTTGCCACCAGTCCGCACCAGGCCAGCGGCCTTCAGCGCGTCCTCGGTGATCTCCGTCCCCGTCAGGCGGCCGGACTCCAGCGCCTGCTCCAGGGTGCCGAGGTTGATCGGCGCATATTCCTTGCGGAAGATGTTCACGAAGCCACGCTTCGGCATACGACGGTAGATCGGGAGCTGACCACCCTCGAAGCCGTTCAGCGACACGCCGGTACGGGCCTTCTGGCCCTTCACGCCACGGCCGGAGGTCTTACCCTTACCGGAACCGATGCCGCGACCAACGCGCTTGAACTTGTTGCGCGCGCCTTCATTGTCGCGCAGTTCGTTCAGCTTCATCTTACTTCTCCGTGGTCTCGCCCACCTGGATCAGGTGCGCGACCTTGCGGATCATGCCGCGCACGGCCGGAGTATCTTCCAGCTCACGCGAACGGCGGATCTTGTTGAGGCCGAGACCGATCAGCGTCTCGCGCTGACCGGGCTTGCGGCCGATGGGCGACGCGACCTGCGTCACCCGAACGGTCTTCTTCTCAGCCATTGGCCACAGCCTCCGTGCCGCTCTCGTCCTTGCGGGCGCCCAGCAGATCGGAAACCTTCTTGCCACGACGCGAGGCAACAGCGCGGGGGCTGGTGCAGCGCGCCAGGGCGGAGAAAGTCGCCTTGACCATGTTGTGCGGGTTCGTGGAACCCGTGCACTTCGCGACGACGTCGCCCATGCCCAGGGTCTCGAACACCGCGCGCATCGGGCCGCCGGCGATGATGCCGGTACCAGCCGGCGCCGCGCGCAGGATCACCTTGCCCGCGCCGAAGTCGCCGACCACGTCGTGATGCAGGGTACGACCCTCACGCATCGGGACGCGGATCATCGTCTTCTTCGCGCGCTCGGTGGCCTTGCGGATCGCCTCCGGCACTTCGCGTGCCTTGCCGGCGCCCCAGCCAACCCGGCCCTTCTCATCGCCCACAACAACCAGGGCTGCGAAGGAGAAGCGACGGCCACCCTTCACCACCTTGGCGACGCGGTTGATGGTGACCAGCTTGTCCTTCAGCTCATCGCCGGGCTCGCGCTCGGCGTTGCGATCGGGACCACGGCCACGGCCGCGACGGTCGTCGCTGCCGCCGCTCCTCGGTTCACGTGCCATCTTCTGTGCTCCTTAGAACGACAGCCCGCCCTCACGGGCGCCGTCCGCCAGGGCTTTCACCCGGCCGTGATACAGGTAGGGCCCACGGTCGAAGACGACCTCGGTCACCCCGGCGGCGATGGCGCGTTCCGCCAGCAGCTTGCCGATGGCGGTCGCGGCATCCTTGTCGGCGCCGGTGCGCAGGCTGTCGCGCTGCACCTTCTCCAGCGAAGACGCGGCGGCCAGCGTACGGCCGGCGCGGTCGTCGATGACCTGGGCGTAGATGTGACGACCCGAGCGGAAGACCGACAGACGCGGCCGGCCACCACTCTTGAGACGAAGCTGGAAGCGCAGGCGCGCGCGGCGGCGGACCTGCAGAGCGAGTTTGTTCGCCATTTACTTCTTCTTCCCCTCCTTCCGGAGGATCGTCTCGTTGTCGTAGCGCACGCCCTTGCCCTTGTAGGGCTCGGGGCCACGGAAGCCGCGGATCTCGGCGGCCACCTGGCCGACGCGCTGCTTGTCCGCACCCTCGACCTTGACGGCCGTGGGACGCTCAACGGTGATCTTGATGCCGGCCGGAACCGGGTAACGGATCTCGTGGCTGTAACCGAGGTTCAGCACGAGGTCGCTGCCCTGCATCGCGGCGCGATAGCCGGTGCCGGTGATTTCCATCGACTTCGAGAAGCCGGTGGAGACGCCGACGCACATGCCATTGATCAGGCTGCGGGTGGTGCCCCACATGGTGCGGGCGCGGCGATCGGACCCCTTGGGGGAGACCGAAACCTCGTTGCCCTTCACCTCGACCTCGACGGCCTCCGTGGCGATCGGCAGGGACAGCTCACCGAGCTTGCCCTTGGCCGTCACGACGCCGTCGTTCAACGAGACGGTGACACCAGCGGGAACGGAGACGGGATATTTGCCGACGCGCGACATGCTTCTCCCTCCCTCAGAACACGCGGCAGAGGACTTCGCCGCCAACATTGGCAGCGCGGGCCTCATTGTCGCTCATCACGCCGGACGGCGTGGACAGGATGGAGATGCCAAGTCCGTTGTAGAACTTCTGCAGCTCCTTGATCTTCGTGTAGACGCGCCGACCAGGCTTGGAGACGCGGGTGATCTCCTTGATGGCGGGCTCGCCTTCCGAATACTTGAGCTCGATGTCCAGCATGGACACGCCGGGGCGCACCTGCTCGGAACGCCAGGCGCGGATATAACCCTCGCGCTTCAGCACTTCCAGGACATCGGAACGCAGACGGCTGGCGGGCGAGACGATACGGCTCTGCCGCGCGCGCTGACCGTTGCGGATGCGCGTCAGCATATCGCCGAGCGGATCGGAGAGAGACATGGTGTGCCCCCTGCCTTACCAGCTGGCCTTAACAAGACCCGGGATCTGGCCATTCGAGGCCAGCTCACGGAGCATGTTACGGCTGAGCTTAAACTTACGATAATTGGCGCGCGGACGACCCGTCAGCTCGCAGCGCAGGCGCACACGGTTCTTCGCACCGTTGCGCGGCAGCTCAGCGAGCTTCAGCGTCGCGTCAAAGCGCTCCTCAACCGGCAGCTCGCGGTTCATCACCACGGCCTTCAAGGCAGCGCGCTTGCCAGCGTGCAGCTTCGAGAGGCGCTCTCGGCGCTTGTTCTTCTCGACAGCCGATGTCTTGGCCATGCGGTTCTAATCCTCCGGAACCTGCCCGGTCTGGCCTTACTGCCAGCCGGGGCGGTTTTCCAAACTCAGTTGACGAAAGGAAGATCGAAGGCCTTCATCAAGGCCTTGCATTCCTTGTCCGTCTTCGCCGTCGTGACGAACACGATGTCCATGCCGCGGATGGTGTCCACCTTATCATAGCTGATTTCGGGGAACACGATCTGCTCCTTCAGGCCCAGGGCGAAATTGCCCCGGCCGTCAAAGCCCTTCGTAGCAGGAAGGCCGCGGAAGTCACGCATGCGGGGCAGCGCAATCGTCACCAGACGGTCGAGAAACTCGTACATCCGGGCGCGACGCAGCGTCACCTTGGTGCCGATGGCCTGACCTTCACGAATCTTGAAGCCGGCGATGGCCTTCTTCGCCTTCGTCTTCACCGGCTTCTGGCCGGCGATGAGCGTCAGCTCGGCAACCGCGACATCAAGCTTCTTCTGGTCGCCGGCGGCTTCGCCGACGCCCATGTTGATGACGATCTTCTCCAGCTTCGGCACTTCCATCGGATTGCCGTAGCCGAATTCTTCCATCATCTTCTTGCGCACCACTTCGGCGTAGTGCGTCTGCAGGCGGGGAAGCTCCTTCGCCTCGCTCATGCGTCGATCACCTCGCCGGAGGGACGGGCCACCCGGACCTTCTTGCCGTCCTCAAGCACCTTGAAGCCGACGCGGGTCGGCTTGCCGGACTTCGGGTCGAGCAGGGACAGGTTCGAGAGGTCGATGGTCGCCTCCTTCTCCACGATCCCGCCTTCCTGACCCGCACCGCGGGGCTTGGTGTGGCGCTTCACGATGTTGATGCCCTGGACAACCGCGCGGTTGTCCTCGGGCAGCACGCGCAGCACTTCGCCGCGCTTGCCCTTGTCCTTGCCCGTCAGGACCTGGACCTGGTCACCCTTCTTGATCTTGGCGGCCATGCTTACAGGACCTCCGGCGCCAGGGAGATGATCTTCATGAACTTGCGCGCGCGCAGCTCACGGACCACCGGGCCAAAGATGCGGGTGCCGATCGGCTCGTTCTGCTTGTTGATCAGAACGGCGGCGTTGCGGTCGAAGCGGATGGCCGTGCCATCGCCACGACGCACCGGATAGGCCGTGCGCACGATCACCGCGCGCTGCACGTCGCCCTTCTTCACCTTACCGCGCGGAATCGCTTCCTTGACGGAGACGACAATGATGTCGCCCACCGACGCGGTACGGCGCTTCGAGCCGCCCAGCACCTTGATGCACTGAACCCGGCGGGCGCCGGAGTTGTCGGCGACCTCCAGGTTGGATTCGACGATAATCATCGATCGCTACCTCAGACCGTGGCCGGCTCGGCAGCGGCGTCGAAGCCGGCCGGCGGGGCCACGGCTTCGCCGTTGCGCTGGACCAGCAACCAGGTCTTGCGCTTGCTGATCGGACGGCATTCCTCGATGGTCACGAGGTCGCCTTCCTTGCACAGGTTCGCGTCGTCATGCGCGGCGTACTTCTTCGAGCGCCGGATGAACTTCTTGTAGAGCGGATGCATGACACGACGCTCGACCAGGACCGTGATGGTCTTGTCCTGCTTGTCGCTAGTCACCCGCCCGGTGAGGACGCGCTTCGGCATTGCCGGGGTCTCCTCGTCAGGCTTTGGCTGCCGAGCGAGACTGCTCGGCCAGCACCGTCTTAACACGGGCAATGTCGCGACGCACCACCTTGATGCGGGAAACCGCTTCAAGCTGACCTGTTGCGCGCTGGAAGCGGAGGTTAAACTGCTCCTTCCGCAGATCCAGCAACATCGCCTTGAGCTCGTCCGGGGTCTTGCCCCGGACATCCACAATCTTCGTCATCGATCAGAGCTCCGCCGCACCCAAGCGGGTGACCAGCTTGGTCTTGATCGGCAGCTTGGCCGCACCAAGGCTCAGGGCCTCGCGAGCGGTTTCCAGCGGAACGCCGTCGATCTCGAACATGATGCGGCCAGGCTTAACACGGGCCACCCAGTATTCCGGCGCACCCTTACCAGAACCCATGCGGACTTCCGCAGGCTTCGTGGACACGGGAACGTCGGGGAAGATGCGGATCCACACGCGGCCAGCGCGCTTCATCGCACGCGTGATCGCGCGGCGGGCCGCCTCGATCTGACGCGCGGTGACCCGCTCAGGCTCCAGCGCCTTCAGGCCGTAGGCCCCGAAGGTGAGGCTGAAGCCACCCTTCGCGAGACCCTTGATGCGGCCCTTGTGCGCCTTGCGGAACTTCGTACGCTTCGGACTCAACATGGTGCCAATCCCTTAGCGCTGAGGCGCCTGCTCGGCGGCGCGCTTGTCCTGCGCCATCGGGTCATGGCCCAGAATCTCGCCCTTGAAGATCCACACCTTGACACCGCAGGTGCCGTAGGTGGTCTTCGCCGTAGCCGTGCCGTAATCGATATCGGCGCGGAGCGTGTGCAGCGGCACCCGGCCCTCACGATACCATTCCATGCGCGCGATCTCGGCTCCGCCCAGACGGCCACCGCAGTTGATGCGGATGCCGCCGGCGCCGAGGCGCATCGCGGACTGCACGGCGCGCTTCATCGCGCGGCGGAAGGCCACGCGGCGCTCCAGCTGCTGCGCAATGCTCTCGGCCACCAGCTGCGCCTCGATCTCCGGCTTGCGGATCTCGACGATGTTCAGCGCCACCTCGGCTCCGGCCAGCTTGGCCAGGTCCTTGCGCAGCACCTCGATGTCGGCGCCCTTCTTGCCGATCACGACGCCCGGACGGGCGGCGTGGATCGTCACGCGGGGCTTCTTCGCCGGACGCTCGATGATCACCTTCGAAACGCCGGCGCCCTTGAGGCGGGTCTTCAGCGTGTTCCGCAGCTTGATGTCATCGTGCAGCAGGCGGGAATAGTCGGCATCGGCGAACCAGCGGGAATCCCACGTCCGGTTGATGCCGAGCCGCAGCCCGATCGGGTTGACTTTATGGCCCATGTTACGCGGCCTCCTGCTCTGCGGGCGCGGCGTCAGCCTGCGCCTCGGCCACCGTGATCGAGAGATGGCTGAACCACTTCTCGACGCGGGCGGCCTTGCCGCGACCACGCGCCTGGAAGCGCTTCATCACGATGGCGCGGCCCACCTCCACGCGGGACACGACCAGGCGGTCGACGTCCAGCGAGTGGTTGTTCTCGCCATTGGCGATGGCGCTTTCCAGCGTCTTCTTCACCGTGTCGGAGATCCGGCGCTTCGAGAAGGTCAGGATCGCAACCGCGTCCTGCGCCTTCTTGCCGCGGATCAGACCGGCGACCAGGTTCAGCTTGGTCGGCGACACGCGGATGTTCCGCGTGACGGCCTGAGCCTGGGTCTCGGTCAGAGTGCGGGGATGCTTCGGCTTGCTCATGATGCCTTAGCCCCTCTTCGCCTTCTTGTCCGAAGAATGCCCGGTGAAGGTACGGGTCGGCGAGAATTCGCCGAACTTGTGCCCCACCATGTTCTCCGAGACCTGGACCGGGATGAACTTCTTGCCGTTGTAGACACCGAAGGTCAGACCGACGAACTGCGGCAGAATCGTGCTCCGGCGCGACCAGATCTTGATGATCTCGTTGCGGGTGGAGGCACGGGCCGCTTCCGCCTTGTTCAGCAGGTAGCCGTCGACGAACGGCCCCTTCCAGACGCTGCGCGACATCGCGGTCAGCCCTTCGTTACGTTGCGGCGGCGGACAATCAGATTGTCCGTGCGCTTGTTGGTGCGGGTCTTGTAGCCCTTGGTCGGCTTACCCCACGGCGTCACCGGGTGGCGGCCACCCGAGGTCCGGCCTTCACCACCACCATGCGGGTGGTCGACCGGGTTCATGACAACACCGCGCTGATGCGGCTTGCGGCCCAGCCAGCGGCTGCGACCTGCCTTGCCCATCTGCTGGTTCTGGTTGTCCGGGTTGGACACCGCGCCAATGGCGGCGATGCACTCACCGCGCACCAGGCGCAGCTCACCGGACATCAGCTTAATCTGCGCGTAACCGGCATCCTTGCCGACCAGCTGGGCATAGGTGCCAGCCGAACGCGCAATCTTGCCACCCGCACCGGGCTTCATCTCGATGTTGTAGATGATGGTGCCGACCGGGATCGCGCCGAGCGGCATCGCGTTGCCCGGCTTGATGTCGACCTTCTCACCAGCAACGACCGTGTCGCCCACCTTCAGGCGCTGCGGCGCGATGATGTAGGAAAGCTCCCCATCCTCGTACTTCAGCAGCGCCAGGAAGGCCGTGCGGTTCGGGTCGTATTCCAGCCGCTCGACCGTCGCGGGCACATTGAACTTGCGCCGCTTGAAGTCGACGATGCGGTAGGACTGCTTGTGCCCACCCCCACGGAACCGGACGGTGATCCGACCATGATTGTTGCGGCCGCCGGAGTGGCTCTTGCCCTCCGTCAGCTGCTTGACCGGCTTGCCCTTGAACAGCTCGGAACGATCGATGAGGATCGTGCCGCGCGTGCTCGGGGTGACCGGGTTAAAGTGCTTCAGCGCCATGGCGTTAAGCGAGCCCCGTCGTCAGGTCGATGCTCTGGCCTTCGGCCAGGCGGACGACCGCTTTTTTCCAATCGGAACGCACGCCCTCACGGCCGCGCACCCGCTTGGTCTTGCCCTTCACGACCGAGGTGTTCACGGAGACAACCGTCACCCCGAACAGAGCCTCGACCGAAGCCTTGATCTCCGGCTTCGTCGCGGACAGCAGGACCTTGAAGGAGACCTGGCCCTGTTCGCCAAGACCGGCCGCCTTCTCCGTCACCAGCGGCGAGAGGATGGTCTGATACATCATCTCGCGCGAAAGGACGGGCTTCTTCGTCTTCGCAGTCTCGCTCACGACAGACGCTCCTTCAGGGCCTCGATGGCTGAGCGGGTCACCGCCAGCACATCATGGTTGAGGATGTCGTACACGTTCGCGCCGACCGTCGGCAGCACGTTCACGTGCTTCAGATTGCGGACGGAACGGCTGAAGCCCTCTTCCACCGTCGCATCCACCACCAGCGCGCTCTTCCAGCCCAGCGCCTTGACCTTGGCGGCCATGGCGGAGGTCTTGGCATCGGCGCCCAGGCTGGCCGTGTCGAGCACGATCAGCTTGCCCTCGGCGGCCTTCTGGCTCAGCGCGCTGATCAGGCCCAGGCGACGGACCTTCTTGTTCAGCGAGTAGCCATGGTCGCGCACGACGGGGCCGTGCACCACACCACCGGTGCGGTACTGCGGCGCGCGCAGCGAGCCCTGACGGGCGTTACCCGTGCCCTTCTGGCGGTAAGGCTTCTTGGTCGTGCCAGAAACCTCACCCATCCCCTTCACCTTGTGGGTGCCGGCGCGGCGCTTGGCGAGCTGCCAATGCACCACGCGCGCCATGATGTCGGCGCGGGGGGAAGCCGCGAACATCTCGTCGGGCAGATCGATATCGCCCGCCTTGCCGTTATCCAGCGTGATGACCGGAACCTGCATTGCTCTACTTCCTCAGGCCACGGCCGCGGGGAACGGCGCGTCGGCATGACGCGCGTGCTTCACAGCGTCGCGCACCAGCACATAGCCGCCCTTGGCGCCCGGCACCGCGCCCTTCACCATCAGCAGGCCCTTGTCGAGGTCGAAACCCGCGACTTCGAGGTTCTGCGTGGTGATGCGCTCGACGCCGAGATGACCCGCCATCTTCTTGTTCTTGAAGGTCTTGCCCGGGTCCTGACGGTTACCCGTCGAACCGTGCGAGCGGTGCGAGATCGACACGCCGTGCGAGGCTTCCAAGCCGGCAAAGTTCCAGCGCTTCATGGCGCCGGCGAAACCCTTACCCTTGGACGTGCCCGTCACGTCGACGATCTGGCCCTTCACGAAGTGCTCCGCAGAGAGCTTCGCGCCCACTTCCAGGGTGGCATCGCTGCCAACGCGGAACTCGGCGACCTTCTTCGGTGCCTCGACACCCGCCTTGGCGAAGTGGCCCTTGTTGGGCTTCGAGACATTCTTCGGCTTCGCCAGGCCAAAGCCCAGCTGAACCGCATCGTAACCGTCCTTCTCCGCCGTGCGGACGGCCACCACGCGCACCTGATCCAGGTGCAGCACGGTGACGGGCACGGTGGAGCCATCGTCATTGAACAGCCGGGTCATGCCCAGCTTCTTGGCGATCAGGCCGGTGCGACCATTCTTCGCGGCCATGGTAGTTTACTCCCCGGCCTCAGAGCTTGATCTCGACGTCCACACCAGCCGCCAGGTCGAGCTTCATCAGCGCGTCCACAGTCTGCGGGGTGGGATCGACGATATCCAGCAGGCGCCGATGCGTCCGAATCTCGAACTGCTCACGGCTCTTCTTGTCGACGTGCGGCGAACGGTTCACGGTGAAACGCTCGATTTCCGTCGGCAGCGGGATGGGCCCGCGCACGCGCGCGCCCGTCCGCTTCGCGGTGTTCACGATCTCCCGCGTGCTGCCATCCAGCACGCGGTGATCGAACGCCTTGAGGCGGATGCGGATGTTCTGGCTGTCCATTGTCTGGTGCCTATACTTTCCCGCGCCGCTTACGCGCTGATTTCGGCGACGACGCCGGCGCCGACGGTGCGGCCGCCTTCGCGGATGGCGAAGCGCAGGCCCTGGTCCATG
>NZ_RFLX01000080.1 GCF_003696345.1 Teichococcus wenyumeiae
GGGCCAGCGCAAGCAGGGCCTTGTGGCCCAGCCGCGGTGCTACAAGAACGTCACATCCAGCGGCCTCGTGTCCAGACGTTCTCAATGGGGTTGAACTCGGGGCTGTAGGGCGGGAGATAGAGCAGGCTTGCCCCGGCGGCTTCGATTGCAGCCCTGACGCCCGCGCCCTTGTGGCTGCCCAGGTTGTCCATGATGACGATGTCACCGGGCGCCAGTTCGGGTACCAGCACCTGGTCGACGTAAGCCTGGAAGGCGACGCTGTTGATCGGCCCATCGAGCACCATTGGCGCCACCATGCCGCTGTTGCGCAGCCCGGCGATGAAGGTTGTGGTCTTCCAATGCCCCTGTGGGATCGCTGCCCGCAGGCGCTGGCCACGGCGGGACCGCTCATGAGTGCGTGCCATCTTCGTCGACGCCCAGGTTTCATCGATGAACACCAGACGGTTCGGTTCGAGGTCAGGCTGGGTCTCAAACCAGTCCCAGCGCCGTTTCAGGATGTCCGGACGGTCCTGTTCCGCGGCATACGCCGTCTTTTTTTGCGCGTGATCTGGCGCCGCTGAAAGAACCGCCAGATCGTCGTGATGCCTGCCGCCACACCGGCCCTGGCAAGCTCGGCTTGGATCTCCGTCAACGCGATGTCAGACTTCCGCTCGACGAGCGCCAGGATCAGCGCTGCGTGGTCTTCAATGCGCGAGGACCAACGGTCGCCGCCCAGCGGCCCGGGCGCGACTGACCCCGCCTCCCGTGACAGAGCGCGCCAGCGGATTGCGCTGGAGACACTCACCCCAAAGCGGGCTGCCGCCGCCCGGAGGATGCTCCTGCCGCTATTGCCGCCACCACTCGCTCGCGCAGATGCACCGACAGTGCCTTCGACATGCCCGTCGCCCCTTCAACACCGGGACAACTGAATCACCTTCCGCCCGGCGCCGGGATCACAAGCGATTCAGTCAGGCTAAAAACCGCTCTAGTCTGCGGATTAACCAGATATTTCAGGCGCTCATAGGGAAAGAAAGCTATGTAGAAAGCTAGCTTTCTTTCCTTCATTAGGCATCATCCGGCGCGCTGCGCTTGGCTCGCCACCAGTAGCTATGCAGAACAGCCCTTGAAGATATCAGGGAAAGCTAGCTAGAAAGCTAGCTAGCTTTCTAGAGGTGGTAGATGATCATCATGGTTGGTGGCGAGAAAGGCGGAGTGGGTAAAACCACCCTCGCCACGCATCTCGCGGTTGCGCGCAAGGCGCTGGGCGGCAGCGTCGTTCTTGTGGATGCCGATAGCCAGGGAACCTCATCTACCTGGAGCGATGCCCGCAAGGAGCATCCGGAGGTGCCGCAGGTTCCTTGCGTCTCCCTCCGTGGCGGTAAAGTTCATGTCGAACTGAAGGAACTGGCCAGGCATTATGACGATGTAGTTGTGGATACTGGCGGCGCGGATAGCCAGGAGTTCCGCTCGGCAATGCTTGGCGCCGATATCCTGCTCATGCCGCTCCGCCCTGGCAGCTTCGACTTCTGGACCCTGCTCAAGATGCAAGAAGTTGTCACCCTGGCGGAAGGCTTCAATGATGCGCTGAAGGCGGTTGTTGTGCTCTCTCAGGTGCCGCCATCCGCCATTGACCGTGCCCGCAAGGAGGCGACCGACATCCTGGCAGATATGCCACGGTTCAAGCTGCTCAAGACGCTCACAGTTTTCCGGGCCGCCTTCAACCATTCTGCGGGCGAGGGGCTGACCGTGGACGAGATGCCGCGTCGTGATGCGAAGGCCTGCTCTGAGGTCGCATTCTTACATGACGAGCTGTTCGGGGAAGCCTGACATGGCCATCAAGATGCCGTCCAAGCGTCCGCCGCAGCGCCCGGAGGACTTTGTAGCGGAAGCCACTGCTGCGCCAGTCGCTCCGGCCCTCCCCGATCTTCCATGGCTGGATCCTCGTGTGCGGCCAGACCTGCGGCTTCAGCTTAACGCAAAGCTACCTGAGCCTCTGATGCTACAGCTTGAGTATCTGCATAAGGCGCTCGGTCGCCCGAAACAGGTCATAATTGAGGAGGCCCTGAAGGGCTGGGTGCAGAAGCAACTCCGCTCCATGGATCTTCCAGAAAGCTAGCTATCTAGCTTTCGTCCAACCTTAAGTATTTTCAGACTTTAGCCGAAGTCACCCGAAGAAAGCTAGCTAGCTAGCTCGTCGCAAGCCTGATGAGGCTAGCTAGCTTTCTAGCTTTTCTCCCGAAAAACAGGTACTTGCCAGACGATATTCTGAGGGGCTTGATGGCAGAGGCCAGGGCATCCCGTCCTGACAGCGAGTCGAAACAAGAAAGGAGCCGCCCCAGCAGAACCGCCAGAACAACCCCTTTCCGTAATCATTGCCTATCCCGCCTGCCAGGGCGGAACGAGCGAACCACTAGACTTCTAACGCTCAAGATAGGCACCAGCGCTTTGAACCGCAAGATTCGCGGAACGGGAAACTGCGTCCTGTTGGCGGCCCAGGAGCATGGGCATGCCTGCCTCATCACGCCCGGCGCGTGCCGGGTCCGTGCGCGTTGCCGCCTGGCAGCGCCAACACCTCGGCGATGCTGACCGCCGCCGCATCATGGAGGCTGCACGTCGCCTGGAGCGCCGCAGCCACCAGCCGGGAATGCATGGGGGAGCCCTGCGTCGCACCGGGATCATCGTGCTCTGGACGCTGCTGTATCGCGGCCCCTCGCGGCATGGGGTCTGTGACCCCAGCATTGGCCAGCTGGCGGAATGGTCGGGTTGCGCCCGGTCCACCGTGCAGCTCGCCCTGAGCCGCATCGAGGCCGCCGGCATCATAGGCCATGTGCGCCGGGGCGTGACGGTCGCCGGCCGCTGGTGCCAGTGGACAAGCGCCTATTTATTCGCCAGCCCAGAGCAATGGGCCGCAAGCGATACCGAGGCTCGGCCAGCCGAAGTCTCTCTGGAGAAAAAAAAGGCTTTAGAGAGGGGCAGGAGAGGGGAGGGCAGCACCCTGCCGGCGGCCCAGCGCCAGGCACTGGCGGCGAAATGGGGGCTGGCTATGGCCTAGCCAAGCCGTGGTGGCAGCGGCAGGTCGCCGTGGTCCAACCAGCGGTCGATCAGGGGGAACCAGGCCTTATGATGGCTCAGGTAGGTGCCATCGAGCGGGTGACCTGGCATCACCAGCCGGTTGGTCCTGCCCCAGGAGCGCACCGTGGCGCCGCGGTAGCACCAGATCTTCCAGGGGCCGTCCTCTGCCAACTGGTGCGGCAGGTGGGGCGGCGGCAGTTCGGGGGAGGGGTGGGCCATGCCACTTATCTAGCACACGCTAGGCGTTACCTGCGGCTGGATTACGGCAGCCAAGCGAGGGCACGGCTGGCAGCACGATAAGCCGGGGTTTATCGTGCTAAAGCGCTCGATAAGGACGCCCGAAGGGGTGGTGAGCAGATCTAACCCAACTCAGCTAGGACGAAGCGGACTCGGTCCTCTACCGGACTCTTCGGGAGGTGTATCAGCTCGTAGCCGTAGCCCGTGTAGGCATCGACCATTGCCTTGTAGGTTGCCTGCGCCTCTTCGGGTGACTGCTTGCGTTCCGCATCCTGGCCGAAAATCTCTGGCCAGGGCGGCGCGATGAAAACACGGCGGTTGTATCGGAAGGTATGGGCTGCCTGCTGGACATGCGGCGGGACCGGCAGGCCGCACAGGGTCAGGTATCCCAACAGGTCTGGGATGCCGCGGTCGAACAGGACGACTCCGACGTGATCGCGAGCCTCCCGGTGGGATCGAAGCTCCCAACCCAGCATCAGCTCCGCGAAGCCGAGGCGGTCGTCCCACGGCAGGGCGGAACCGCCGATCGTCACCTGATCCTGGATGACGGCCCTACCAGCTTCGGGCATCGTTCGCAGTCCGCAGGCCTTCAAGGCTTCGATCAGCGTGCTCTTACCCGAGCCCGGACCACCTGTGACCACGAAGAACCGTGACTGGTCCTGCAAGTCGATCTCCTCTGCTTGGTCGATGTAAGGCAAGGGGGCAGAAAGCGGACCTAGCGGGTGACCAGGAAACCCCAGACGAACAGGAGGGACGCGGCGGAGCCGAGGATACTCCGGACGCCGTGTAGGCTGCCCCAGCGACCCAGCAGGCCACGGCTTCCCGCCCCCGCTTCCTGCGGCGTCATCGCCATCAGGCGCTTGTTCGTCGGCATGATGATCAGCATCGTGAATGGCCAGTTCGCGAGCAGGAGCAAGCTTCCTGCCATCCACTGCCACTCGCGGAGCTGGTACCAGGACAGGAGCCCAGCGACCCCGCCCAGCATGGCTAGGCTAGCTTGGATGGGCAGGGCACGTTTGTAGCTAGGCTGCCACTGCGCAAGCAGGGGCGCATCCTCCAAGCCCATCCTGGCGGGATGCTCGATGAGGCTGATGTAGAGTGCAGCCCCGGCAAAGAGCGTCGCAAGGACAAGGGCAACAAGGCCAGCGACCACGTGAATTCTCCTCTGGTTCGCTGTCGGGAGGCGCGACCACACCTGATGCGCCACCCCGACGCTGGTCAGATCGACGCCGAGGCTGAGAAGAACCCGTTCAAGGACGGGCGCAGGAGCTACCAACCTGCGACCCTATTTCCGGCAGCACCATGATGCCGGACACCGACTAGCATCGCAACGTTCCGCAGGACCGCTTTGGGTCGCCTGCGGCACCCCGACCCGGCCTTTCGCGCTGGTCAGCGTAGGAAACGAACGCTGTTGGCCGCCGCGAGAGTTCAGAAGTGTTTCCGGAAGAAGATGCGGCTGTGGCCTGGCGGATAGTCGTCAATCAGGCCGAAGCGCTCAAAGCCCTGCTTTTCATAGAAGCCTGGGGCTTGGAAGCTATGCGTATCCAGCCAGGCGCCGATGCAGCCACGCCTGATAGCTTCCTTCTCTGCCAGCTGCATTACCGCTGAGCCAAGGCCCTGTCCCCTATAAACCTCGGGCACAAAAAGCAGCTCGATTGTCAGCCACTTCCATGAGGTTCTGCCCCAGAGGCCACCTGTCACCTGCCCAGTAAGGGGATCTTGGATCAGCACTCCCAGAGGGGTGCGCTCATGGTCCCCCACTTTGCTGACATTGAGGGCGACCAAGGGGTGGAGGATAGCTGGATAGGCAGCTTCATCAGGCTCGCTGGTCAGGACCAGCCCGGGCCTCACGGCTTCCATGTCGGGAGCCTACGGCGGCCGATCCAGCGTGAGAACGTCGAAAAGGCAGATCCGCTTAGGGTCGAACCCCGACAAGCTGCCGATTGCGGCAGGGACTGGCCAGTGGCGCGATGGGCACGCCGGCTAGGCGTTATCGTGCTGCGATCGCCGCCTAGCGGGACGGTAGGAAGCCTTACCCGCCCCTCCCGCTGCGCCGCCTTGACGCAGAGGAGGCTGAAAGCACAAGCTGGCGTCGAGATTCCTTACAATTTTCCTTGCCACGCCGATCTATCTCCAGCTTAGTCTTTGTTTCCGAAGCCGAATCGACTTTGGCCCGTCTCTTGCTGGCTGGGTTTCCACCTTACAGAAGAAGACGAGCATGAAGTGGCTTCGTAATCTCGTTATTGCAGCAGCTGCGCTGACCGCCACGGCTACGGGCGCCAGGGCCGATGTGATCTTCGACTTCCTCCAAGTCGGACCGACCATGAGCGCCGACCAGGGCACCGGCTACCCTGTCGCCAGTGAGACGCAATTCTCCGGGCGCCTTACCGTCTCGGATGAGGAATACGCCGCAGGCTTCAACTTCAACTATCAAGTAGGCTCAGCGAATAACCCTGCTCTGAGCGCGGCGGAACTGGCTGCGTTGCCCGATCTGCAGTTAGCGCTGACTGCCGGAGGTTTCCAACGAGTCTTCGATAACGCATATCTTCTCGGCTATCATAATCCGATATTTCTAGTGAGTTATAACTTCAGCGCTGAACCCAAAGGCGCGCTTGAGGCCTTTGTAACGATACGGGCACCCGGAAGCCTGTTTCGATTCAGCGTCCGTGAGGAAGGCACCTTTACTGCTGAATTCGGCAGTGACGATCACTTTCCCATGCCAGGCTGTATCGCGGACATCTGCAATGCGCAGGGCATTGTGACGGTGAGCAGTCCGACAGCCGTGCCGGAACCAGCCTCCATGGCGCTATTCGGCGTGGGCGTGGTCGGGCTGGGGATGATCCGCCGGCGCCGCGCACAGGCCTAAGGCACGAGAAAAGCCCGGCGGAGCGTAGGTTCCACCGGGCTTCCTGTATTGGCGTGCTCGTGCAAGTGCGATGATCCGCTGTCGCTCTCCCGAAATGCAGTTCAGCCAGCACCGGTTCTCAAGATAGCCCCAGCTGGGCAACCGCTAGATAGGGCGGGAGTCTGCTCAGGGACCCGAACTCCGACATAGATCCCGATTGCCGCGACCGGTTGGCCAACAGCTGGGGGAGCACGCTGGCTATGAGTTATCGTGCAAAACCTACCAGATCTCCTACGTCAGCATGGTCTAGGCGCACAGGGCGACGTCGTGCAGCATAGACAGTAATGACGGACGACGACAGCAAGCCACTCCCCACCACCGGCACCTCGGAATCTGCGGCATGGTTCCGCGCCGAGCTAGAAGCCTTAGGTCAGACACAGGCCGGCTTCGCCAAGTGGATGAAACGGCGGGGGGATGACCGGCCGCTTGCGAACATCGAACGCCACATTCGGCGCATGGCCAGCGGCGCGAACCGTGTGTCTGGTGAGATGCGCGTCATCCTGAACATGATGCGCAAAGGTGTGGCGAAGGCCGAGAAGGCCGCCCAGGCCCGTGCTGCCCAGAAGAGTTCTGGCAGCGAGCAGATCCCGAGTGGAGCTGATCACGAAGGGTCAGAGCAGGCTGCGCCTGGACCTAACGGCCGCTGATTGCGGCAACCGCCACTGGCCTGACCGGTGAGCACGCCGGCCCTTTGATTATCGTGCTGCGGAGAGCCGTGGCCGTCGGCGGTGCCAGCGACTGCGGGCGCTTTAGCATGGCCTAAGCCAAGCACCCCACACTATGAGAAAATTGCATTGGAGGTGATTGACACCTGAACCAGCTTGTTGCGAAACGTATCTGTTAGTTCATGGGCGGCCGTGGGTAATAGGCGGCACAACTGTAAGGTCTGAATGAATGTCAGCTCCGCAGACACGCGTGATTACATTTGGGACTTACGATCTATTCCACATCGGCCATCTCAATATCCTGAAGCGCGCCGCCGCCCTGGGTAACCACTTGATTGTCGGTGTCTCCACGGACGCCCTGAACTTTTCCAAGAAGGGGCTCAAGCCGGTTTTCCCGCAGCATGAGCGGCTGGCCATTGTCGAGGCCCTGCGCTGCGTGAACGAGGCTTTCTACGAGGAGAGCCTGGAACTGAAGGCCGAGTACATCAAGCACTACAAGGCCGATGTGCTGGTGATGGGCGATGACTGGGCCGGGCGCTTCGATCAGTTCAAGAGCCTCTGCGACGTGGTCTATCTGCCGCGGACGGAAGGCATTTCGACAACAGACATCAAGCAGGGTTTGGCCATCCCGGCGAAAGTATAGGCAGCTTCCTCCTAGAGGCATTTTCAAGCGGCCATGCTAAACACGTACGGTCTGGTTGTTGATTTTCGCTGAGACCTGACCCGGCGTTTTCATCGAGAAATGACCCGGCCAGGAATATGTCCTGCGGGCTGTGGCCG
>NZ_RFLX01000081.1 GCF_003696345.1 Teichococcus wenyumeiae
GAACGGGCGCAGGCCTTCGCCGGGCCGATCGACATTCTCGTCAACAACGCGGGCGGCTCCGGCATAAGCGAAGACTGGAGCACGACGCGTCCGGAGACGTGGGCCAGCGGCTACGACCGCAACACCCTTGCGGCCGTCAGGGTGATCGCCTGTGTCCTGCCGAAGATGCGGAACGCGGGATGGGGGAGGATCGTAAACGTCGCCAGCCTCGCCGCGATGATGCCCCCCCCGGGAAGACCGGACTATTCCGCCGCCAAGGCGGCCATGGTTGCGATGAGCGCCTCCCTGGCGAAGGCTGTTGCCGGAGCCGGCATCACGGTCAACACGGTGTCGCCGGGCACGATACAGAGCGGGAGGCTCGAAGCCGCCTTCCGCAAGGCTGCCGCCGGCCAGGGCCTTGCCGAGGACGCGCCATGGGCCGAGGTGGAACGTGCGGCGCTGCCCTTGTTTGCGGCGGTTCCCATGGGCCGCGTCGGAACACCGGATGAGATCAGCGATGCGGTCGCTTTCCTCGTCAGTCCGCGAGCCGGATACATCACCGGGATGAACCTGCGGATCGACGGTGGAATGTGGCCAGGCCTCTAGCGTTTCGCCGGCTATGGCAGGCTCTATGGCAGTCGTAACCGGTGGGGTCTGCCACTATCGCACCTGCCGCTTAGTGCCACGTCAGGCACGAGATGAGCATTTTATCGTGCTGAATTGGTTAGAGGAAACGCTGCCCAGATGGCAGGGGGCGTCTGCCTTAGGTTCTGCTACAGCTTGTTCCCAGGCTGGATGCACGTGCCGCCGCCAGCTTGTCGCGCCCGGCCAGTCAGCAAGGCGTGACTATGAATCGGGATCCGACCGTCTCAAGAGCGTCCGGCTAGCGGCATGTGTTCTGTAGCTGGGTTGGAAGAAAGGTTCCATTCTTTCGATTTGCCCTTCATCTCTCGTCATCTTATCCATCAGGCTCATTTGGGAGAGAAATGGATGCAGCGGAACCGGATGCGCGCTGGCGTCGAGCGTGGCGAAGTACAAATCGGCACTTGGCTCACGACGGTGCAAAATCCCAACATCCTGATGCTGCTGAAGTCGGCGGGGCTCGATTTCGCCCGTGTGGACATGGAGCATACTGCCCTGTCGATCGAGACCGTTGGCCAGATGGCGGCCATGGCCCGTGCCCTGGATTTCCCCATTGCTGTGCGACCGCCAGCCGCCAATCGGGAATGGATTACCCGACTGCTGGATGTCGGCGTCTGGAATATCCATTGCCCACAGGTCGAAACCGCGGCCCAGGCGGCGGAGATTGTCACCGCCTCCCGCTATGCCCCTATGGGGCTGCGCGGCAATGGCGGACTGAGCGCCGCGACAGAGTTCAACCCTCTTGGTACGGTCGCCGAGCGCCGCGCCTTCGCCAACCGCGAGGTCTTCATCACGGTTATGCTGGAGACTGGTGGTGCCTTTGAGCATCTGGACACCATCGCCGCTATGCCCGGCATCGATGCGCTTACCCTGGGGCCGGCTGATCTGGCACAGGATCTGGGCGTCTTTGGCACCCCTGACCAGGCACGGGTTTTGGACGAGAAGCGCGACCTGATCCTCGCCGCCGCGCGCAAGCACGGAAAGACCTGCGCCATGCTGTGCTCATCGCCGGAACAAGTTGAGCAGTGGCGCACCGCGGGCGCGTTGCTGTTAGCTTATTCTAGCGATACCGAGATGCTTTATCAGGGCTTCAGCACCGCTGTTAAACGCCTTAAAGGCTGATCAAGGCAATTCTGTCCGGGCGTCGCTGTGAGCACGCCAAGCAGGCGTTATCGTGCAAGAGCCCCCGCAGGAAGTTACCGTTGGATCGCTCACCTGGCGGGGGGCTGCCGTCCAGCGGATGAGTTCCGGACATCGGTTCGAGGTCGACAAGTGGACATCTGCTATGCCGCACAGCCCCTTTCTGGAGAGACAGCATGTTCACTCACGTCATGATCGGCAGCAACGACCTGGAGCGGGCTTGGGACTTCTACGACGCCACCTTCGCCGCGTTGGGAAGCCGGCCCGGCGAAATGGATGCCAGAGGCCGGCTGATCTATACCCACGAGGGCGGACGGCTGATGATCACGAAACCGATCAATGGCAATCCGGCGACCGCGGCCAATGGCGGGACGATTGGTCTCGCCGCTGTGAGCCGAGGCCATGTTCTGGCGTGGCACGAGGCCGGCACCATGCATGGCGGTACTGCGATCGAAAGCCCGCCTGCTGAGCGCCCGAACGGAGCCTTCGTCGCCTACCTTCGCGATCCAGACGGCAACAAGCTCACCGCGCGAACTCAGGCGACGAAGGAATAAATCGGCAACAGCCGCGCTGGAGAGCATCCCTTTGTTAAGGGTCGAACCTCGGAACGAGCCGCCGATTACGCCAACGGCCGGCCAGCGCCGCAATGAGCACGTCGGCAAAGGATTATCATGCTGCAAGGTGGCTGGCAGCAGTGGAGACCTCCTAAAAATCTTCACCTACCACTGCCACTTTTCCGCCTTAGTGACTGCGTTACCTCGATTTTAGTTTGTTGCGCTGTGTTTCATAGCCTAGACCGTTAGATACTAGCCTTTGGGGAAAACGAGTCATCTCAGATCACTGCGGGGGTAGTGATCGGCCTGGTTGGGCGTGAGGTGAATGGGGGAGGTCGATCTGATGGTTTCTACCAGGAGGCGCAGGCATGCCCTGCGCTGGCAGCGTGCGGCTGTCTTCTCGATGCTGACGGCTGTCGCCGCGTGCGGAAGTCAGCAAAGTCAAACATCAGGTCCAACCTTCTCAGCATCGTCCCATTTCTCCGAGAGCCGCCCCACCTCCTACGATCCACCGGGTCCCGCTCATGATCCCTGGGGGCCCTACATCAAGGAAGCCTCGCGCCGGTTCGATGTGCCGGAGAAGTGGATCCGCGAAGTCATGCGTCAGGAAAGCGGTGGCAGAACGACTGCCATCAGCGTTGCCGGCGCAATGGGGCTCATGCAGGTGATGCCAGCGACCTATGCCGAGCTTGCCGCCAAGCATGGGCTGGGAAGCGATCCGTACTTTCCCTACGACAGCATCATGGCTGGAACAGCCTATATCCGTGAGCTGTATGACCAGTTCGGAACTCCTGGCTTTCTTGCAGCGTATAATGCCGGTCCTGGACGCTTCGAGGATTACCTCTGGGGCGGTAAGCGCGGCTTGCCTGCGGAAACCCGCCAGTATGTCGCCCGCATTGGCAGTCGCATTGATGGCACGCATCCGCACCGTCGCACGGCGCCGGAGGTCTATGCGGCCGCCGAGATCCCGCTGAACATCCCGGCCGGCCCGCGCCGTGGCGACACCGCCACCATGCTGGCGCTGCGTGAGCAGCGGAACGCCGTGGACCCGGGCATCCGCGTCGCCAGCCTGCCGCCGGGCCCGATCACGCGGATGGAGCCGATCCCGGACGGCTCGACTTATGCCTCCGCGCCGGTGCAGGTGGCCAGCCTGTCCAATGTGGTGTCCCGCATGGACCCGATCCCGGACGGCTCCACCTACAACAACACGCCCATCAACGTGGTGGCGCGGATGGACCCCATTCCCGACGGTTCCACCTATGCCAGCGCCGAGCCGACCGGGCCGGTCACGCGCATGGACCCGATCCCGGATGGCTCCACCTATGCCCGCGCCGCCGATGTGCCGGCGCCGCCGCCGCCCGCGCCCAGCGCGCCGGTGGCCCTGGCCTCGCTGCCGGCGCCGCCGCGTGCGCCTTCCATGACGGGCTCGGCGCTCGCCGCCGCCGCTCCGGCGCCGCGTGGCAGCGCCTCCGGCTCCGCCGCCTCCGCCCTGGCCTCGCTGCGCGCCAATGCCGCGGTGGCCGAGGCTCCGCGCGGCCCCGCCGCCCGTCCGACCAGCGAGCCCGTCCAGGTGGCCGAGGCGCCGCGCCCTTCCGGCTTCCGTCTGGTGGCCAGCGCCAATGCCGGCAGCCTGCCGGGCAACTACCTGCGCCCGCCCTCCCAGGGCGGCACCGGTGGCGGCATCTCGGCGCCGACCCCGGCCTCCATGCCGGCGGCGACCACTGGGCAATGGGCGGTGCAGGTCGGCGCCTTCGCCAGCGCCAACCTGGCCCGTGCCGCCTCGGACGCCGCGCGCGGCCGGATTGGCGCGCGGGGTGGCAGGACGGTGGTGGAACCCGTGGCCTCCGGCCGTGCTACCCTCTACCGCGCCCGCGTCGGCGGCCTGTCGCATGACGCGGCGCAATCGGCCTGCGAGAAGCTGCGGACGCAGGGCGCCTGCATCATCGTCTCGCCGGCCGCGCAAGGGTAATCCTCCCGCGTATTCGGCAGGTGTAAGTCAAAGCGACGCCGAATCTCTGCGGCAACTAGCGGCGTGTCGTTCATCTGGCACGCCGCCCTCATCTATCGTGCTGCTGGGGCTACTGGGCTGTCGCAGATGGGTGGACAGCGGACATCGCTGCATCGCCTCTATGAGGTCACCCAGCGATACAGGACGTCCGGCTCACGTTCCTCATTCTTCGAACCATCAGTTTCCCTCACGGCAACGAAGCCGCGCTGTTCATAGAACCGGCGTGCAGCGTTGTTGCGCTGAAACGTCCAGAGTAGCAGGCTGTCAGCCTTTGACTTCGCAACCTCGAGAAGAGCGGTACCGATGCCCTTACCCTGCGCGCTCGGCAGGACGTAGAACTGGTCAATCCAGTCTTCGCGGAACGCGATAATGCCCAGCAGAGTGTCATTCTCAATTGCGCCCCAAACCGAGCATTCGGGGAACACGCGTTGTCGATAGAACCATCGATCTTCAGCAGGGGTGTGAAGCCCTGTCAGCCAAGGCAAGCGTTCGTCAAACGATGCTCGGTGGACACTGGCAGCGGCGTCCATCTCGTCCAATCCGAGCTGCCGCAATTGGACCCGTTTCATAGGAAGTTTCCCTGAGCATAGGATCTGCTCCCTACGCACTTCATTGGATGTCCGCAAAGGGTCGGGGGCGGCGGGAGCTCGCTCGGACCGACCCACCGCTGCATGGGGTGGACAGCTGACCTAGCGGGTGGTCAGAAAACCCCAGGCAAACAGGAGGGACGCGGCGGAGCCGAGCACGCTCCGGACGCCATGCAAGCCGCCCCAGCGACGCAACAGGCTACGGCTTTCCGCCCCCGCTTCCTGCGGCATCATCGCCATCAGGCGCTTGTTGGTCGGCATGATGACCAGCATCGTGAATGGCCAGTTCGCGAGCAGGAGCAAGCTTCCTGCCAGCCACTGCCACTCACGGAGCTGATACCATGACAGGAGCCCTGCGACCCCTCCCAGCATGGCCAAACCAGCCTGGATAGGCAGGGCGCGCTTGTAGCTGGGCTGCCACTGCGCGAGCTGGGGCGCGTCCTCGAGGCTCATCCTGGCGGGATGCTCAACGAGGCTGATGTAGAACGCGGCCCCGGCAAAGAGGGTCGCGAGGAAGAGGGCAACAAGGCCGGGAACCACCTGAATTTCTCCTCTGGTACGCTTCGGGAGACGCGACCACGCCTGATGCGCCTCTCCCGATACTGGTCGGGTTGAGACGCCGAGGCTGAGAAGAACCCGTCCGTGGACGGGCGCAGGAGCTACCAACCTGCAACTCTATTTCCGGCCGGGCCATGATGTCGGATGCCGACCGACAGAGCAACGTCTCTCAGAGACCGCTTTGGGTCGGGTGCGGCGGTAGCTCGCCTTCATTGCATGGCCGCCTTGAAGAAGCCGCCCGGGTCGTCTGCTTCCACGAGGTGTCCGCGCTCGATCAGCCAGAAGCGCGTGCCAACATTCTCCACAAAGCGCCGGTCGTGCGAGACGAGCAGGCAGGCGCCTTCCCGCCGTTGCAACTCCTCCTCCAGCATCTCCTGCCCAGCGATGTCGAGGTGGTTGGTAGGTTCGTCCAGCAGGTAGAAGTTCGGCTCCTCCAGCCGCAGGATCAGCATGGCCAGCCGTGCCCTCTCGCCGCCAGAGAGCCGAGCCACCGTGTCCGCCTGCCGCTCCACCGGAAAACCCGCTCCGGCAAGGAGAGAGCGGATGCGCTGGTCCCCAATGCTGAAGCGGCTGGCAATGGCACTGTGCAGGGTCTCTCCCAGCCGCAGGTGGCTGAGCGACTGATCGCAAATCCCGGCGATCACCGTTGGGCTGACGCCCAGCCCCGCCTGCGGCTGCCCCTGGACCGCATCCGTTACTAAGCTGAGCAGGCGCGACTTGCCCGCACCGTTCGGCCCCAGCAGCACCACGCGGTCACCGGGATGCACCCGCATCCTGCCCGTAGTGAAGAGGCGCTTTCCATCCAGTGTCGCCACCCTGACATCGTCGAGCGTCAGCAGCGTTCGCGCATGAGTGCCGCCATCGGCCAGCCGGATCTGCCCGGCCGATGCCGCCTGGTGGACCGGGCGCACCACCGCCTCGATCCGCTCCGCGCGCTCCTTCAGCTGCCGGGTCTTCACCTTCAGCAGGTCCGAGCCGGAGTTGACGCCGATGTTATGCAGCTTCGCAGCTTGCCGCCGCAGCTGGGTGGCTTGGCGCAGCTCGGTCTCATGGCGCCGTGCCATGGCCGCATCCTGTTCCGCCAGGCTGGCCCGGGCGGCGGTGTAGGAGGCCGAAAACGCCACCGAGTTCTCTCGCCTTAGGAACAGGGTGCGCTGGGTGACCGCGTCGAGGAACGCGCGGTCGTGGCTCGCGACCAGCAGCGCGACATCCTGCGGCAGCGCGGCAATCCAGCGCTGCAACTGGCCGACCCGCTTGAGGTCAAGGTGGTTCGTCGGCTCGTCCATCAGCAGCACGTCGGGTTCGGTCAGCCACGCCTGTGCCAGCAGCACCATCCGCTGCCAGCCGCCGCTCAGCTCCTGCAGCGGGCGGCCGCGCAACTCCGGCGGGACGGCGATGTCGTCGAGCGCCACATCTGCCCGCCACGCCTCCCATTCCCGGCTCTCGGCGGGCAGGGCCTGGAGCAGGACATCCCGCAGGGAGAGCGGCAGCAGCGTCGCCTCTGGCTCCTGCCGCATCAGCGTGACACGGAGGTTCCGTCCGTACCGGCAGCGTCCCGATGTCGGCTCGCTTCGCTCCGCCAAGTGCCGGAGCAGCGTCGACTTGCCGCCGCCATTATGGGCGACAAGACCGATGCGGTCGCCTTTGTGGATGGTTAGGCTGAGGTTGGAGAACAGCGGCGCACCAATGGTCACGCCAAAGGCTTCGAGGGTGATCAGGGACATGAATCGTCTTTCCCAGTGCAGGCGGGACCCATGAGTCCACGCGCGGCACCATCCGTCAGAAGATGAGCTGACCGGGGAAGAAGACGCTGAGGTCTGTCGCCTGATCAGCCCTGCAAACGCATTTGCAGGGCCGGAACAGGGCCGCGCCGATTGTGATGACACTGGTACATCGCGGCCCTCCTCTTGTTTGTGGCTGACGATAGGGAGAAGCCTAGCGAAGCCATTCCGGTCCGGCAAGCCGTTGCCCCGGTAGACACCAGAGCTTCATCTAACCGAATCCAAACAGCGGCTAGTGTCCTGATCGCGAAATTCCTATGATCATGCAGGTGATCGTAGGGAGAGCCGCGATGGGCAGACCGGCGGTAACGATC
>NZ_RFLX01000082.1 GCF_003696345.1 Teichococcus wenyumeiae
GGCGATGCCCGCAGCGGCTGGCTCAACATCCGCCAGGACATCGCGCATCTGCACGAGACCGGCGCCATCGCCAACTACGACCTTGGCGTGGCCGTGGACAGCAGCCTGCTGCAATCCTATGCCGAGGCCACCGCGGCCGCCGGCTGGGGTGAGCCGCTGTCGGCCAATGGCGTGACCCAGTTCATGCCGGGTGTGGGCGGGCGGGCCGATATCGGCATCACCACGCAGTCCAACACCGTCTGGCTGATGACGCAGGACATCCGCGCCGCCACCCATGCGCTGGGCCAGGCGGAGACCGCCAGCGCGGTGCCCTGGAACATGTGGGACGGCGCCAACGGCCGCTGGCTGAACACCGAGGACTACCCGAAGCTCTGGACCGATGTCCGTGGCGGCACCGGCACGCCGGGCGATGCCAGCTCCGGCGGGCTGACGCAGCAGGGCGACGGCATCAGTGGCTGGGAGTTGGACTCGGCGCATCAGCCGGACCTGTCCTTTGTGCCCTATATCCTCACCGGCGAGCGCTGGATGCTGGACAACCTGCAGGCGCAGGCGGCCTGGAACGTGGTGTCGCAATGGGCTGACAAGCGTGGTGAGGACGGCAACCTGGTGGTGCCGGACAACCAGGTGCGCGGCTCCGCCTGGGCGCTGCGGCAGATCGACGAGGCCGCCTGGGCCAGCCCGAACGGCAGCGCCGAGCAGGCCTATTTCAGCAAGGTCTCGGAAGCCAACTGGTCCTGGATCGTGCAGCAGATCCCGAGCTGGACGGAGATGCAGGGCGAGGCGCATGGCTGGCTGCCGGGCGAATACGGCACCGAGGGGGCGCTGCCGCCGTGGCAGCAGGACTATTTCGCCTCCACCGCTATCGCGGCGGCGCGGCACGGCAACGAGGATGCGCTGACCTATCTGGAATGGGCCTCCAACTTCCTGGTCGGCCGCTTCCAGCACGAGGCCAATGGCTTCGCGGAGCATGACGGCGCCGCCTATCTGCTGGCGATCAGCGACCCGGCGACGGGGCGGGTGTTCAACACCTGGTCCGAGATCGGCGCCACCACCGCCTCCTACGGCTGGTCCAACGGCGATGGCTGGAGCCATACCGACGGCGACTATGCGCAGCTGGCGATGGCGACGCTCTCGGGCATCGCCGAGCTGACCGGCTCGCAGGCGGCGGCGGATGCCTATCACGCGCTGCTGGCGGACAATGCGCCCTTCGTCAGCGACAGCGACTTCTCCCGCGACCCCACCTTCGCCATCGTGGCACCGGGTGAGGACAACACGCCGATCGTTCAGATCCCGGCACCTTCGGCGCCGATCGTCACGAATCCTGTCGAAACGCCGGCGGATAACGGTTCCGACTCTCCCTCAGCCGGCATGCCGCAGGACGGCGGGGACACCACTCCGGTGGTCGATGTTCCGCGTGACGACGGGCAGAGCTCCAGCCCGGTGGACCCCGCGACGCAGAAGATCGCGCTCGCGGTGCTGCTGGGCGGCGATGCCTGGCAGGGGAATCCCTATGCCACCGTTTCGGTGGACGGGCATGAGGTCTATCGTGGAGAGGTGGTGTCGCGTGGCGACACGATGGAGCTGACGCTGGGCAACATCACCGCTGACACCTCGCATGTCGTGGAAGTCGCCTTCCTGAACGATGCCTGGGGCGGTTCTTCGGCCACCGACCGCAACCTGCGGGTTGAGGATATCCATCTCAATGGCACCTCGACCGGCGAGTATGTGGAACTGAACAACAATGGCTCGGTGGTCTTCCAGATCGACGCCAATCAGCAGATGGACCATTGGTTCATCGGCTGAGCCGCGCCGCTGAAAGAAGCCCGCCTGGTGGTGTTGCCACCGGGCGGGCAAGCTGACCTGCCAATCAGGCCGCCGCCGGCCAGGAGCTTTCTGGCCGGCGGCATCTGATGGCGTGCAGTGCTGGCGCCTGGGCTTCGGCCCAGGGCCACCATACCGAAGCCAAAGAGGGCACAGGATGCCGGCTTCGATACAGGCACCTGAAGATCCAGCAGTGAGCGGCGCTGAAGCGTTTGCGACAATTCAGCGAATTCGCTGACGCCTACTGGCGAATTGCCGATGCCGCCAACGATTCTGTCCTGGCGGAAGCCTGTGCCCGCTCAAGGTGGCGAGGCCCCCGGGTCGTCATCGCTTGAGAAACTTGCTTCCTGCGGCACCAAGGCATGGAAGCAGGCCCATGAAGCCCGGCAACCGACAGACTTTATTTTATGAAATTCACCACATAAACCGGCGGGAAACCGCCTCGGCCTGCTGCTAGCGGGCGCGGGGCGGCTGTGGCAGCGCCTTGTAACGGCGCCAGCCGGCCAGCAGCGTCGCCAGTTGCTCGTCCTGCCCGGCACGGTCCCGCCGCAGGCGCTGCAGGGAGGTGCGGGTTGTCAGGGCCGGATGGCCCGGCGGCAGGTCCGCACCTGTGGTCAGGGCCTGAAGAAAGCCGGGGGCAAGGCGGGGGTCGTCCCGCTCGATCACATAGGCGCCGTAGCCCATCACCGATGAGCGGCCGAAATCCACCATGCGCCGGGCGAAACCGCGCAGCTCGATCAGGCGGGGATGCTGCGTCAGGATTTCGCGGATCTCGGCGGCGCTGGCGCGCTTGTGGCGGGTCGGCACGCCGGCCTTGCGCTCATGCCGCCACAGGAGATTGGCCATGGCGATGGCCAGAGGCTGGTCGCCGAAGTCGCCGGCGGGGTCCTCGGCGGCGGCGGCGCGGCGGGGCTGGATGTCGTAGCTGGCACAGGCGGCATCCGGCAGGCCACGGATCACGGGCACCTCGATGGTGCGGCCGGCGGCGATCACCGCCAGCAGCCGGTGCTGGCCATCGGCCAGATAGCCGTCCCGCGTGAAGCAGATGGGTTGGGCATTGGGCATCCAGCGGCCACGGGCGATGTCACCGCTCAGCGCCTCCACCAGCGAGGCGATGGGCTGTCGGGCGGGATGCCCGGTGACCAGATAGGTGCCGGCGGTGGCGGGGTCGATGGATTCGATTTGGCAGGTGAAGTTCTCTTCCGCGGCACGGGGCGCCACCGGGCCGGGGGCCAGGGACCGCAGGCCTGGATAACCCTCCAGTTGCGGAAAGGGATCGGCCGGACGCTCCCCCCGCGTGCGGTGCAGCCAGAGCAGGCGCCGGGGCGTCTCGCCCCGCAGCATGGCATTCATCGCCAGAATGGTCACGGCGATGAGGCGGAGAATGCGGTCGGAGCTTTCCGTCACCTCCTCGCTGCGCTGGATCTCGTCCAGCAGGGTGATGCCAGGCTCGTTGGCGGGGTAGTGCTCGGGCCTGAGCAAGACATCAAGCAGCCGTTCGAGCATGGTCGGGTTCACCTGCCGGCCCATGAAGATCGCCATGCTCCGCACCGGCTCCGGCAGGGGGCAGTCCGGCAGGGCCAGGCTCTCGGCCAACGCGTCCTGCAAGGGCGTGGTGCTGCTGAGGATATGCCAGAGCCGTACCCAACTGATGGCGGGCATGGCCGATTGGCCCAGCAGCCCTTCCTCATAACGTGCGAGGCGTAGCGCCAGGGCGGCGAGGAGGTGGTGGTGTGCAAAGCCGCGCTGCTTCAGCAAGGCGGCGAAGCTGCGGTGGCGATGTTGGTCGATGGTGTGGAAGGCGCTGTCCTCGACATTCTCGGCCAGGAAGCCGGCGAGGGGGATGCCGGCCTCGACGCTGGCTGAGAGGCGTTGCACGCCATCCAGCAGCCGCCCTTCGCGTGAGAGGGTGACAGGCACTCCATTCATCACCCAGGAGCCTTCGCGCATGGCCTGCGCATAGGCCGCCACCGCATCCGGCCGCAGCCGCGCCGCCGGATGCATGCGGGTCAGAAGGTCGCGTGCCTCCGCGATGGAGAGGGTAGTGAAGCGCAAGGTGATGGCGGGGGCTGAGTTGGAGGGGGCAGGGGCAGACTGCTGGCAGGCCGTCCCGGTTGGCGAGGAACCCTCTGGTAAACTCATAACCCGGCCTGCCTCGATCTGGCGGCTGCCACAGGCGAGGAAAAGGCGGAATAGCGGATGCCGCGTGGAACATCGTCAGGTCTGATGGTCCAAAGGCGATCCGGCATCGCGGCGGTCCTTCACGCTCGCATGTTTGGTAGGCTTCTCAACTCAGACTGTCGCAGGCCGGCATAGGCAGGCCTTATTGTAAAGACTCGTGAGGAACACCGAGCATAAAGTAGACGTGGCGCCTCGAACGTGAAAACTTCATTCTCACAGAAAGTTGAGATTTGTTTCTTCATTCCTGAAGAAAATATTGAATGCGCTTTAATAAAATTCGCGAGCCTCTTCATAATGATGCGGAGGGGAGGATGGAGGCTGCATGCGCTGGCCGGTCTAACCGGCCGAGGATCAGCGAGAGGTGGGACGGAAGCAAAATAGCTTACGCGCACTTCGATAGCTTCCTATTTATCAGCTACATACTGGATTTTGTGCGGCCAAGCTTGGCCGGTGGGCGGGTTTATACGCGCAGTACGTGGTGCATTGTGTTTCGCCAAGCGAGGCACTTCGCTGAACACATCAGAAAAGCAGCATCGCCTATGCGCTTTTTCGCAAGCAGTGTTCACATGTCCTTGTGTAAAGAAGGCGCGTTTTTCGCTGCCCAGAAACAATAGATTTGAAGTGTCTCCGAAACGAATGACTATGCCGGGGCAGTCTGCCGAGGTGGGTATGTAAGCGTTTGTCAGGACTTTCCTTCTGATATCGTTAAGAGTCGTTTTTGCGCATTCAAGGTGATTTTTCCAGCCAAGGCAGTTTAGCGCAGCAGCGGCACCTTCTTCTGTGGGTCGAGAATGCTTGGATCTTCTGCGCGTGCGAGGCTCCGCAGAAGATCGCTGCTGCCCCGCTTCCTTTCCAACACGTTTATTCGCACCCGCGCACAGAAGCGGGAGTTTTCCGCCAGCGACAAACGGTTCTTCATGCAGCGTAAGGTCCGTTCCTGTCGCCGAACCATGGGACAGAGCTGACCAGGGAGCATGCCGCATGAGGTCCGATATGATGGATTTCCACCCGTTCTCCTTGTTTCACGATAAGGCTTCGGTCCTGATGCCGCTCTCTTCCATGCAGGGGGTGGTGTCGTGAGGGAAAGGCGGCCCACCAAGTCCGACAGTGTTGTCGGGCACGAGATCCGTCAGTACCGCCGTTCGGCCGGGCTGACGCAGAAGCAGATCGCCAGCATGATCGGTGTCACTGGCGCACAGCTGCATCGCTATGAAACCGGCGCCACGCGCATCACCGCCAGCCGGCTGATCGCGATCGCCAATGCGCTTGGGGTGCGGCCTGACACCCTGTTGGCTTCCGCCGCTCAGCCGGAGCCGGTCCAACCTGCTCCGCTGCATTCAAGCGATGAGATGGTGGAACTGATCCAGATGTTCGGCAGCATCGCCGATCCACGGCACCGCAGTGCCCTGGTCGCAGTAGCGCGCATGATGACGGCGCCAGCGGCCCAGCATGCCACTGACGAGACAACCTGACTGCCTCCGGGCCCGGCGAACCCCCGCCCGGGCCCGGATGCTATCAGGCTGAGATGTCGCTTCGTGGAGCGGTTTTCCATGCGCCCATGCTGCCCCAGGCGAAGCAGGAAAGCTGCACCTGGAGCCGGGATTCCATGAAAAGCCCTGCCAGACTGTGGCGTGACTGTTTACCCTGCCAGAGCGGCGCGCCAGCAGCGCCGAAGTGGCGGAGGCGGCACGCATGGAGCCTTTTGACTCCCCTGACCCGAAGAAAGAGTCTGAAGGGCGGCGCTGGTCCTGGCCTGCGGCGGCAATGTTTATCGGTTTGTGCTCACTGCTTGGCTGGCTCATGGTCCTTCTGTTTCTCTTCATCCTGACGCGTTGAACTTTTGGTCAGGAACCAGCCCGGTTATTGGCAATCTAGCGGCGTCAGTAGATGAGATGCTGTTATTTCTGGAGCGGACATCAAGTTTATCCCAGAGTAAGCAAATACCCATAAATGAAAATTTTGATTTTCGGCCTGTGATCGGTTGAATTATTCTTGCCTCCCTGTACATTGTTGCGAAATAACAATGTTACCGAAAGGGCGATCCAGTGAACCGCGGCGGGATCTGTTCGGTATTCCACGCGCTGAAGCCTTTCTGGCATGAAGTTTCGCTGCCGGGCGGCAGGGGCGCATGAGGAACACGTCGGATATCAGTATCAGCGTGGTGGTATCCTGCACCGCGCAAACGGCCGCACTGCTGCCATGGACGCTGAAAGCCGTCATGGCGCAGACCAGCCCATCCCATGACATCATCGTGGTGGAAAACAGCGCGGTGCCGGAACTGCCTTCCATGCCGGCCCGGGAAGCGCGGCGGCTGCGCCTGCTGCATCTGCCGGGCGCTGCCCGCCCGGCATTGCGCAACGCCGGGCTTGCTGCGGCGCAGGGCGTGTTGGTGGCTTTCTGCGACAGCGGGGATCTCTGGAAGCCAAGTTACCTCGCCATCATGCGGGAGATGTGGCGCGTGGAGCCCCGGCTGCTTCTGGCCTATGGCGATGCGGTGCCCTTGCAAGGCGACACCTGGGGCACTGAACGCGGCTTCGCCAATGCCCCGACCGGCTTCTGGGACGGACAGCGTAGCCTGGGGCCGCTGTTGTCGGTCTTCGATCAACCACCCATGCCGCGGCTGCTGGAGTTCCAGCCCTTCCTGCCTTCCGGCCTTGTCGCGCAGCGCGGCTTTCTGGAAAGGGTGGGCGGTTGGGATACCGCATGTACCCTGCTTCCTGGCCATGACTTCGCGACCGCACTGCGCCTCGCGCGTCATGCCCTCTTCGGCATCATGCAGCGGGCCATGGTTGGGGTGCGGCCGGAGGCTGATGGCCCCGCCCACGCGCAAGCTGTGAACATGGGAGAGGCCCGGATTCTGGAACGGGCCCTGGCCCGAGACGAAACCCTGTGGTCCCAGGCGCAAGTCATCAGGGCCGCTATCGTCCGGCGGCGGCAGGCGGCGCTGGCTATCGCCTTTGCGCGTGGTGACCTGGCGGCGGTGCAGGAGATCGCGGCGCTGCTGCCCCAACAGGAAAGATCTTCGCCGACGCTGCTAAAACTGGGCCTCGCCGCGTTGCCAGCGCCTCTGCGGCGGGCGGGCAGCGCGGCTTTGTTCGGCCTCGGTGCCTCGCGCACTTCGTTGCGCTGGCCGGGCAACTAGGCCACCTCCGGGCCCTTTTTCGAGAGCCGCTGGGTGGCGGCTGGCCTCGTTACACTCCGAACGCCAGCGGCGGCTACCGCACATGCTTTCGGCCGCGCGAGGAACCACTTGTTTCCTTCAGGGCGTTTTGTCGGAAGGCGCGCCGCCCGGCTCGTCGTCCTGAGACGCCTCATCCGGATCGTCGTTCTGGTTCGGCGAGAGGCGGTGCGTTTCGAGCAGTCCGTAGATGGTGGGGCGCGAGATGCCGAGCAGGCGGGCGGCGGCGGCGAGCGAGCCGTTGGAGCGGGCCAGCGCCCGCTCGATGGTGGCGCGCTCGGCGCGCAGGCGGGCGGCGCGGAGGTCGAGATCGACCTCCGAGGGTTCGGCCGGCGGCGAGAGCTCGAGGTCGGCGGCCGAGATGGT
>NZ_RFLX01000083.1 GCF_003696345.1 Teichococcus wenyumeiae
CTCCTACGAGGTGCAGCTGCGCCAGGCCGAACGCCGCCGCGCCGAGTTCCAGGCACGCTATATCGACCTGCTGCCCTCCGAGGCGCTGGGCGGTAACTCGCGCCTGGAAGCCGCAAGGACAAGGCTGCAGGACATCAAAGGCGAGTTGCAGGATGCCCGCATGCGGCGGCAGCTGACGCAGAAGCAGCTGGAAGCCGCGCCGCCGCGCCTTGCTGAGCCTACCATCCAGGTGGGCGGCAGCACCGGCGTGGCGGAAGCGGAGCGCAACCTGCGTGAGTTGCGCCTGCGCTTCACCGAACAGCATCCGGATGTGGCGGCGGCGCGCGCGGCTCTGGCTGCCGCGCGCCGGAGCGGCGGAGGCGGCGGCACGCGCGTGGTGCCCTCCGGCACGCCGCGCGCCAATCCGCTCTACGAGCAGCTGAAGGTGCGGCTGGTGGATGTGGACGCGCAGATCGCCTCGCTGGAGCGGCAGGAGCGCGACGGCAAGGTCGAGGTGGACCGGCTGGATGCCATGGCGCGCAGCGAGCCGGAAGTGCAGGCGCAGTTCATGAACCTGGACCGCGACTACACCGTGCTGCGCCGGAACTACGAGGAACTGCTGGCGCGGCGTGAATCCATCCAGATCGCCGGCGCCGCCCGCAGCAATTCCGACCGTGTGCGGCTGGAGGTGGTGGACCCGCCCTCGCTGCCGATCCGCCCCGTCTCCCCCAACCGGCCGCTGCTGCTGACCGGCGTGCTGGTGGCCGGCCTCGGCGCCGGCGCCCTGGTGGCGCTGCTGCTGGTGCAGCTCGACCAGGGCTTCCACACCGTCAATGACCTCCGCCGGCTGGGCCTGCCGGTGCTGGGCGGCATCTCCTCCGCCGTCAGGCCGCGCCAGATCGGCGCCGTGTTCGGCTTTGCCTTGGGGGTCATGGCGCTTCTGGGCGTCTTCGGCGCCCTGCTGGCCGGGATACCCGGCGTAGTCGTGAGGATGCTGGCATGAACACCTCCCTACGGCAGCGCGCGCATCTGATCGAGCGCGCCATGATGGAGAAGGCGCCTGATCCGGATGTGGTGCCGACACCGACACCGGCACCGGCACCGACGCCTGAACCTGTTTCCCCTGCGCCGGCTGCCAGGCCCACCTTCATCTCCATCCTGGCCCGTGCCTTCGCGCGGCTGGCGAACATGTCGGGCGACCATGTGATGGTGCCGGAACATGACGCCCATCTTCGCGAGACGGAGCGCCCAAGTCCTGACGGGCGTGTCCCGGCAGTTGGCGATGGCCGTGCGGCAGACGCGGGAGCAGGAAATGGAGGTGGCGCTGGCCATGATGGACGCCTGCGCCCGGCTGCCGCCGAACCGGGTGAGGCTGACCGCCACCGCGACAGTGGCGGAAAGGATGGTGGCCGGACCGCCTGACGCGGCGTGACGGCTGCCTGAAACGAGAACCGCCGGCCTGGAGAACGAGGCCGGCGGTCTTCGGTCAGTGGGCGCCGCGCTGCGGCTGGCTGTGGTCGCCGCCCTCGGGCTGGCCATGCTGGCCTATCCCGAAGCGGCGATGGGTGGCCTCCCGCATCCTCTGGAACACCACGTAGAGCATGGGGATCAGGAAGATGCCGATGGTGGAGGCTGCGATCATGCCCGCGAAGACGGGGGTGGAAACCGCCCGCCGCGCCACCATCGCAGCACCGCTTGCCCAGACCAGCGGCACCAGGCCGAGGATGAAGGCGATGGAGGTCATCATCACCGCGCGGAACCGCAGCTTCGCGCCCATCTCCGCAGCCTCGACTATGGAGTGGCCGGCCTCGCGCTGCTCCTTGGCGAATTCGACAATCAGAATGCCATTCTTGGCGGCCAGCGCGATCAGCACCACGAGGCCGATCTGCGCGTAGAGGTCCATCGACAGACCCGAGAGCGAGATGCCCCAGACCGCCGCCATCACGCCCACGATCACCGAAAGCAGCACGGGAATGGGGATCACCCAGCTCTCATAGAGCGCCACCAGGAACAGGAAGGCGAAGAGCACCGCCAGCGCCAGGATATAGCCGGTCTGGCCTGATGCCTGGCGTTCCTGATACGACGTGCCGGTCCATTCAAAGGTATAGCCGGCGGGCAGCGTCTTACGGGACACCTCTTCCATGGCCATCATCGCCTGGCCGGAGGAGACGCCCGGTGCCGGGCTGCCCTGGATGGTGATGGACCGGTAGTTGTTGTAGCGCGTGATGGTCTGCGGCCCCACCGTGGTACGCGCGGTGGCGATGGCGCGCAGCGGCACCATCTCGCCGCGGCTGTTGCGCACCTGGATCTTCCAGAGCGCTGCCTCGTCCCGGCGGTCCGCGGCCACACCCTGCACCAGCACCTGCCAGGTGCGCCCATACAGGTTGAAGTTGTTCACGAAGCTGCCGCCCAGCGTGGACTGCAGCGCCGAGAAGACATCTGTCATGACCAGGCCCAGGGCCTGGGCCTTGCCGCGATCGATGTCGAGGTAGAACGAGGGCGCGTTGGCGGAGAAGGTGGAGAAGACCTGCGTCAACTGCGGGTCCTGGTTGGCCGCGCCGATCAGTGCCTGCATGACCTGCGCCATCGCCGCCGGATCGGCGCCTTCCAGCGATTCGAGCTGGTACTCGAAGCCGCCGCCGGTGGAGAGGCCGATGATCGGCGGCAGGTTGATCGGGATGATCTGCGCGCCCGGGATCTGCTGGCTCTCCACGAAGATCCGGCCGATCAGCGCCTGCACGCTGTCGCCCGGGGCCGTGCGCTCGGAGAATGGCTGGAGCTGCACGAACATGGTGGCGGCGGAGGAAGAGGCGCCACCGTCCAGCATCGAGAAGCCGATGATGGCGACGGCGTCGCGCACCTGCGGCATCTGCTTCAGGCGGGCCTCCATATCGGCCACCACGGCGCTGGTGCGCGGCAGGGCCGCACCGTCCGGCAACTGGAAGGCGATGATGAAAGCGCCCTGGTCCTCGGAGGGCAGGAAGCCCGCTGGCACCTTGCTGGCGATGGTGAAGGCGCCGAAGCCGAAGGCCGCCACCAGCACCAGGCCGAGGATGGATATCCGCAGCAGCCGCCGCACCAGCGAGGCATAGCCGTCGCGCACATTGTCGATGCGCCGGCCGATCCAGGCCAGGACGCCGCGGCGCGGGCCGGTATGGCTCAGGAACACGGCGCAAAGGGCAGGGGAGAGCGTCAGCGCGTTGATGGCCGAGATCAGCATGGCGACCGAGATGGTCACTGCGAACTGGCGGAACAGCACGCCCGAGAGGCCAGGGATGAAGCCGATCGGCACGAAGACCGAGAGCAGCACCAGGGTGATGGCGACGATCGGCGCGGTGATCTGAGCCATGGCCTTCTTGGTGGCCTCGCCGGGCGTCAGTTCCGGCTCCTCCTCCATCACGCGTTCGACGTTTTCCACCACCACGATGGCGTCATCGACCACGATGCCGATGGCCAGCACCATGGCCAGAAGCGACACGGTATTGGCCGAATAGCCCATCACCAGCAGCACCGCGAAGGTGGTGATGAGGCTGACCGGCACCGCGATGATGGGGATGATGGTGGCGCGGATATTGCCCAGGAACAGGAAGACCACCACCGCCACCAGCACGAAGGCTTCCAGCAGGGTCTTGATGACCTCGTGGATGGTGTCGGAGACGAAGATGGTGGTGTCGAAGACCGCGCGCGCCGTCATGCCTTCCGGCATGCGCGCGCGCGCGCGGTCCAGCGTGGCGTCCACGGCGGCGGCGGCGTTCACGGCATTGGCGCCCGGCGCGAGGTAGACGCCGATGCCGACGCCATCCTGGCCGTTCAGCCGCGTGGTAACGTCCTGGTTCTGCGCGCCGATCTCGACGCGCGCGACATCCCGCACCCGCAGCAGGGAGCCGTCGGAATTGGCGCGGATGACGATGTCGCCGAATTCCTCAGGCGTCGAGAGGCGACCCTGGGTACGGACGTTCAGCTGCACCTGCTGGTCCGACGGCACCGGCTCCGCGCCGATGCGCCCGGCCGGCGCCTGCACGTTCTGCGCGCGGATGACGCTGACGACATCCGAGGGCGAGAGGTTCAGGCTGGACAGCCGCTGCGTGTCGAACCAGATGCGCATGGCATAGTTCTGGCGCGAGAAGAGCGTGGCCGAGCCCACGCCCGGTGTGCGCGCGAGTTCGTCCAGGATGTTCAGCGTGGCGTAGTTGGTCAGGAACAGCGGGTCGTACTCGCCGGCCTTATCCGCGTAGAGGAACAGCACCTGCAGGATCGCGGAGGACTGCTTGCGGACCTGGATGCCTTGCTGCTGCACCTCGGTCGGCATCAGCGCCATGGCGGCCTGCACACGGTTGTTGACGTTGACCGTGTTGATGTCGGCGTTGGAGCCCAGCGTGAAGGAGACGTTCAGCTGGTAGCTGCCGTCGCTGCCGCTGTTGGAGCGCATGTAGATCGAGTTCTCGACGCCCACGATCTGGGCTTCGAGCGGCTGAGCCACGGCCTGCTCCACCACCTCGGCGGAGGCGCCGGGGTAATTGGCGGTGACCTGCACCTGCGGCGGCACGATGTCCGGGAACTGCGAGACCGGGATGCGCAGCAGCGACAGCGAACCGGCGATCGTCATCACGATCGCGATGACGATGGCGAGGCGTGGCCGGTCAACGAAAATGGCAGAGAACACGGATCAGCCCCCGCGCTGCGGTGAGGCGCCGCCGGCCGGGCTGGTGCCCGCGGGCGCGCTCCCGGTGGTGGAGCCCGGAGTGGTGGCGGGCGCCGTGCCGCCACTGGAGGCGGCGGCGGCCACGGGCGTGGGGTTGACCGGTGCGCCCGGGCGGACGCGCTGCAGGCCATCCACCACCACCTGCTCGCCTTCCTTCAAGCCTTCGGTGATCACGGCCAGTTCCGGCGTCGATTGCGGGCCGGTGGTGACGGAGCGGCGCTCCACCTTGTTGTCGGGGCCAATGACATAAACGAAGTCGCCACGCTGGTCGGTCAGCACGGCGGCGCGCGGCACGGTCAGCAGCGCCACCGGCTGCACCGCTTCCACGATCACGGTCACCAGCTGGTTGGGCACCAGTTCACGCCCGCCGCCCTGGTCGATAGTCAGGGGCGGATTGGGCATGCTGCCGCGCAGCGCGATGCTGTCGGTATCCCGGTTCACATCGATGTTGATGAAGTCCAGCTTGCCGTTCTGGCCGTAGATGCGGCCATTCGGTAGCCGCACCTTGAGGGCGACGGCGTTGAAGCCGCCGCGCGGGGCATAGCGGTCCCGCAACTCCAGCAGCGTGCGCGTCGGCACGGTGAACATGACATACATCGGGTCCTGGCTGACGATGGTGGCCAGGGCGCCGGAGGAGGGGGTGACCACATTGCCCGGCGTCACCGCCGCGAGGCCGATGCGGCCGGAAATGGGGGCGCGGATCTCGGTATAGTCCAGCTCGATCTGCGCCTGCCGTTCCTGTGCCTGGGCGGAGAGCAGCTGCGCCTGGGCGGTGCGGGCGGCCGCGATGGCGGCATCCACGGTGGAGCGCTGGCCGGCCGGCGTGCTGAGCAGCGACTGGGCGCGGCCGAGTGTCAGATTGGCATTCTGTAACTGTGCCTGGGCCTGGGCCACATTGGCCTGGGCGACTTGCAGGGAGGCTTCGAAGGGCGGCCGTTCCAGGCGGAACAGCAAGTCACCCTTCTTGACCTCGGTGCCCTCCTCGAAGAGCCGTTCCTGCAGGAAGGCCGTGACGCGGGACTGCAAGTCGACCCGATCGACGGCGTCGATGCGGCCGATGAATTCATTGGTCTCGATAATCGGACGGCTGGTGACCGGCGCCACGCCCACGGCCGGAGGAGGGCCGCCGGGCTGCTGCGCCATTGCCGGAACAGCCAGAAGAAGAGGCAGGCCCAAAATGGCGGCACGCCCAAGGCGCGCGGCGCCATGGGCTAGCCCAAGGTGAATCGGGAGCATCATAAAGCCTCCAGGAGAAGCGGCGCCTGCGTCCTGGCAGGCTTGAATACATACGTGCCTGTATGTATATAAATATTGCTGCATCGCACGCAAGGGGTCGGATGGCACGCCGCACGAAACAGGAGGCCGATGAGACGCGTGAAGCTCTGCTGAACGCGGCGGAACAGGTGTTCCTGGAACGTGGCGTGGCCCGTGCTTCGCTGGACGAGATCGCGCGCGTCGCGGGATGCTCGCGCGGGGCGGTGCATTGGCATTTCGGCGACAAGCTGGGCCTCTTCCTGGCGCTGGACGAGCGCCTGCTGCTGGTGCAGGACGAAGCCTGCCGCGAGCTGCGGGGCGAGGAGGATTGCCTGCCGCTTCCGGCCATGGCTGCCGTGATCACCGCCGCCATGGCGCGGCTGGAGCGTGACCAGCACCGGCGCCGGCTGCTGACGATTATGTTGCAACGCTGCGAGTATGTCGATGAAATGGCCCCGGCGCTGGAGCGGCGGCGCAAGGCCGATGCCAGCATGCGCGCCCTGCTGCGCCAGTGCTTCGAGCGTGCTTTGGCAAAAGGCGAGATGGCTCCCGGCTGGAAGCCGGACCAGGCGGCGATGTGCCTGCATGCTTTGATTACCGGCCTGATCATGGAATGGCTGCGCGACGACGCCGGTTTTTCTCTTTCTGACGAAGTGGCGAGCAGCCTCAATCTCTTCTTCGCCTGTCTCACCGCCGGTGGGCAAGCAGCGGATTCATCCGCGGTCTCCACGAATGCTTGAGGAGTGGACCCATGATGCCACGGCCGATATTGGCCTGCGCCCTGATCCTGCCCATGCTGGCCGCCTGCGCGGGCAGGGATGAGCCGGTCGAAAGAATTCTGGGCGCGCACGGTCCCACGGTGGATAATGTGCGCGGCGCCGCGCCTGCCGGCGGCGATGTTCTGCGGCCTGAGCCGGGCAATATATGGTCGGAGGGGCTGACCCCCTCCCAGCCACTGCCGAATCGTTGAATTCGGCTGCCGTCTGGTGGCCGCGAGAGGGAATGAGGACCGATGAAGTACTTGCTATCGGCGTCGGTATTGATGTGTGGATTGATGGTTGGGGTGGCGCGGGGGCAGACGCTGGAGGCGGCGCTGTCGCAGGCTTATGCCAACAACCCGACCCTGCAGACGGCGCGGGCGCAGCTGCGGGTGGTGGATGAGAATGTGCCGCAGGCGCTGTCGGGCTGGCGGCCGAGCGTCACCGTTGCCGGCTCGGCCGGCTACAATTCCGGCACGGCGCGCTCACGCGGCATCTACGCCGACACCGACCGGCAGATCGGCTCGCTGCAGGCGACGGTGACGCAGCCGCTGTATAACGGCGGCCGCACGGTGGCCAGCACGCGGCG
>NZ_RFLX01000084.1 GCF_003696345.1 Teichococcus wenyumeiae
CGCAGGCTCAAGCTGAACACATGGTAGAGCCAGACGGCATGGCTGATGATCTCCGCCGGGAAGCGGTATCCAGGGTAGGTGGGGCAGTCTGCCGTCATCCCGTCAGATTGCCCTGGCTCAGCTGTTCCGACCACCGCCCATCAACTTGCCAATGCCCGGGTACGGCCTGATCCAGCAAGGGCGCTTGGTCCTGATCGCTGAAGCCGAGGCCACCGCATCGCGCCTGCTGCCGACTTTGCGCCCGCCGGTGGGTCTGCCAGTGAGCCAAAGATCCGCGGTGCTGGAAGCGCTTGAGGCTTTCACCGGCCGACTTATGGCCGAACTCAGCGCTGTCGGGCTGATGCTGGAGGCGGCGGCGGAAAGCCGCTGACCCGCAGCGCGCAGCGCGCTGGCAGTCGCTAAGCCACAACCCGCGCCTGTGTTGATCCCCTGACCGCCAGTGTGCCACGAAGCAGCGTGACCTCGTCTGGCAAGGCCGGGTCTTCCATGCGCGCCAGCAGCATGTCCAGTCCGCGCCGCACCATGGGCACCAGCGGCTGGGACATGGTGGTCAGCGCGTAAGTCGGGCGCGCGGCCTCGGCGATATCATCGAAGCCGACCACCGAGACATCCTGCGGCACACGGAGGCCGTTCTGGCGCAGTGCATCGATGACTCCGAGGGCCATGATATCGCTGACGGCGAAGACCGCATGCGGCCGCTCCGCCGGTGGCAGTGCCGCGATGCCTTCGCCCGCGACATAGCCGCCCATCCAGCTGGATGTGCCTCCGCTGAAACGAACAGCCTCCAGCCCCGCCGAGGCCAGAGCGCGGGTGAAGCCCTGCTCGCGTTCCAGGGCTGTGGAACTCGAGGTATCGGTACCCACCAGGGCAAAGCGCCGATGCCCTTCATGCAGCAGGAACTGGGTGATTTCCGTCGCGCCTTCCAGATTGTCGCAGGAGACGGAGGATGCGCGCAGCCGTGTGGTGCGGTTCAACATCACCACCGGTACGCCGTGGCTGCCGCACATGTCGGCGATGCGTGACGAAAGCTGCGCGGAGGTCACCAGGCAGCCATCGACCCGGTACTGCAGCACGGCTTCCATCGTCTCGTCCTCAACGGCGCCAGCGCCGAGATGCAGAACCAGGAGCCGTATTCCCCGCCTTGCCGCCTGCGCGACGACTTCCTGTAGCATGGCGACGTAGAAGGGGTTCTCCACCGGCCCGAGAACCAGCCCCACGAGGCCACTGCGGCCGCCCGACAGCGTGCGTGCGAGGGCATCGGGCTTGTAGCCCAGTTCTAGCGCGATAGCGGCGATGCGGGCGCGTGTTGCCGCCGAGATCCGCGTATCGCCATTCAGCGCACGGGAGACGGTCGAACTGGCAACACCCGCCTGGCGGGCGATGGTGACGACGGTCACCCGGTCAGGAGGCGCGGGCATGCTGATGGAGGAAGGCATGGAACGATCTTAGGCGGACCATTCAACTGAGTAGAAGATGCGCAAACGAATGCGCGTCCCAGGAGCGAGCAGCAAGGACGACAACTTTTCCACGGCAAACATGGCAGCAATTATAACCGATCCTTGCCCACCAAACATATAAGGGTGGGTGTTTCTGCGCGCATACGTGTGCGCATTTCTAGTAGACACGTGATGTCGTGATGGTTAGCCTTCGTGTCACAGGCCCGGCGGCATAGACCGGGCACATCAGGAGAAACGACCCATGCGCGCCCCCCTGACGCGTCGTGGCGCCCTTGTGGCCGCCGGCGCAGGCTTCCTTGCATCCACTGCCCTCTGCCGCCCTGCCCTTGCCCAGAACACAGTGCTGCGCGTTGGCGGCACGCCCAATTACGGACCCGTCCTGCCGGTGCATGCGGCGAATGCGCTGGGCCTCTTCAAGAAGTTGGGGTTGACGGTTGAATTTACCGGTTTCTCCGGCGGTTCGGCCGCCATGGAGGCCGTGGCAGCCGGCGAGGCCGACCTGATCAACTATTTCCCGCCGGGCGTGGCGCTGGCCAAGCAGCGTGGCGTTGCAGCCACCATCATCGCCGCCGGCACCCTGACGCCGCGTGGCTGGAAGATCATGGCGAAGAAGGACAGCCCGCTCTCCAGCGTCAAGGATCTGGCACGGAAGAAGATCGGCGTCAGCGCCAATGGTTCCACCACCGATTTCTTCGCGCTCTGGGCTGGGCAGCAGGCCGGCAGCATGGTGTCGCGCATTCCGCTCGGTGGCGGCGGCCTGATTCCTGGCCTGCTCTCGGGCAATGTGGATGCCATCGTCGCTTACCCGCCGCTGTCCTATCAGCTGGAAACTTCGGGCGACGGCAAGGTGGTGGTCGACCTCGGCACCGCCATGCAGCCAAACCTGCCTGATGTCTGGATGGCTGCCGACAAGGTCCTGCAAAGCAAGAAAGAGCCGATTCAGAAGGCGCTGGTCGGCATCTTCTCTGCCGTACGCTACATGAAGGCCAATCCGGAATGGACGGTGAAGTTCATTCAGGAGCAGAGTAAGTTCGCCCCCGCCGTGGCGCAGCTGGAGTTCGACAATACCATCAAGGGTCTTTCCGACGACGGGGTGATCCAGGAAGGCTGGGTAGAGAACTCGCTGGCGCTGGGACGCCTGGCAGGGTTGCAGGAGCTGCCATCGGCGAAGTCGATGTTCTCGACGGAGTTCTTCCCGGTCACTCCGATCGAGGTGTGATGCCGATGCGCGCGGATCGGATGGTTCTGCTGGCCCAGGCGGCGGTGGTGCTGGGCTTGTTCCTGGCGTGGGAAGCCGTGAGCCGCCTGGGCTTGGCCGACCCGCGCTTGCTGCCGCCGCCTAGCCTCGTGCTGCCAAAGGCAGCCGAGCTGCTGGGTGACGCGACCTTCCGGGGCCATCTCTGGATCACCATCAAGGAAGTGGCGCTCGCGGTGGTCATCGCCGCACCGTTGGGTGTCGGCATCGGGTTGGCATTGGCCGAGAGCCCTTACCTCGGCCGCGCCTTCAAGCCTTTCTTCCATTTCGTGGCTGCGGTGCCAAAATCGGTGTTTTTGCCGGTCTTCATCCTGCTCTTCGGCATCGGTTTCGGGCAGAAGGTCGCCTTTGGCGTGTTCCAGGCGCTTTTCGTGCTGGTCATCGCGACCGCCGCCGCCGTGGCCGCGGTGCCGGATGAGCTGGTGCGCCTGGCCCGCGCCAATGGCGCCACGCGGCGCCAGATCTGGGTCGAAATCCATTGGAACGCTATGCTGCCGCTGATCCTGGAAGGGCTGCGGCTCGGCATGATCTTCAACATCGCAGGCGTGATCTTCGCGGAGATGTATGTCTCCCGCGCCGGCCTGGGACAGCGTTTCAGCACCTGGGGAGAGAGCTTCCGCATGCCTGAGCTTTTCGCCGGCGTGCTGATCGCAGCTGCCCTCAGCATCATCGTGAACGAGACGCTGCGCGCGCTGGAACGCCGCGCCGGCGCTTGGAGGACCGGATGAGCCTTCACCTGGCCGAGCCCCGCCACACTATGCCCGCCCCCGAAGCACAGCGCCCAGAGATCGAAGTCCGCGGCATCACGCACCGCTACGAGACCGGGCGTGGCCAGATTCTGGCGCTGCGCGACATCAATCTCTCCATCGCGCCCGGGCGCTTCGTGGGGCTGGTGGGCCCCTCCGGCTGCGGCAAGTCCTCGCTGCTGATGATGATGGCTGGGCTGGTGCGGCCCAGCGAGGGGCAGGTTTCTGTGCGCGGCGCGCCGGTCACAGGCCCGGCGCCGGAGCGCATCGGCGTGGTGTTCCAGGAAGCCAGCCTGCTGCCCTGGCGCACGGCTCTGGAAAATGTGGCCTTTCCCCTAAAGCTGCGTGGCGTGCCGCGCGCGGAGCGGGAGGCGAGGGCGGAGCAGCTCCTCCACCTCGTCGGCCTCAAGGGTTTCGAGAACCGGCACCCGCATGAGCTCTCCGGCGGCATGAAGCAGCGCGTCGCCATCGCCCGTGGCTTCTGCCAGGATCCGCCGGTGCTGCTGATGGACGAGCCCTTCGCCGCGCTGGACGAGCAGACGCGCATGACGCTGGGCGACGAACTGCTGCGCATCTGGGACCAGTATCGAAAGACCGTGGTCTTTGTGACGCATGGGCTGACCGAGGCCGTCTACCTCTGCGACGAGGTGGTGGTGCTGAGCGGCCGCCCGGGTGAGGTGCTGGCCCGCATTGAGATCGACCTGCCGCGCCCCCGAACCTGGGAGATGATGGCGACGGAGCATTTCGGCCGCCTTCGCGAGCAGATCTGGAGCCTGATCCGGAGGCAGTCGTGAGCAACGCCACGGCCGCTGCGCCCGCACGCGCCAGCGCGGAAAGGTGGCGCCTCTCCCCGGTAACGTTGCGCTGGCTCTGCCTCGCCGCCCTCGTGGCGGTGTGGGAAGTGGCGCCACGTGCCGGCTGGGTGCCACAGGTGATCCTGGCACCGCCAAGCGCGGCATTGGTCGAGGGGCTCGCGGAATGGGACTTCTTCGCCAGCGCCTTGGCCTTCACCTTCGGAGAGATCCTGGCCTCCCTGATCTTCGCCTACGGGCTGGGTGGGCTGCTGGGTCTGGTCATCGGCCTTTCGCCCTTTGGCCGTCGCGCAGCGCTGCCGCTGGTCTCCTCGATCTATGCCCTGCCCTTGATCGTGATCTATCCGGTCATGACGGCCTGGTTCGGCATCGGCCCGGCCAGCAAGATCTGGTTCGCCAGCCTCTACGGCATCTTCCCCGTGATTCTAGCTACCGCGGCCGGCGTGCAGCTCGTGGACCGCAAGCTGATCACCATGGCCCGAGCCCAGGGCGCAAGCTTCTGGCCGATGATGACCGAGGTCATCATTCCCGCCGCCCTGCCTGCCGTGGTGTCCGGCCTGCGGGTGGGCGGCGCGCTGGTGACTGTTGGCGTGGTGGTGGCGGAGATGCTGGCCTCCACCGACGGCATCGGATTTCTCATCACCCAGAACCGGACCATGTTCCGCACCCCGCAGGTGTATTTCGGCATCCTGCTGGTGCTGGTGCTGGCCGGCGGCCTGGATACGCTCATCAGCCGCCTGGAGCGCCGTGCCTCGCGCTGGCGGCCCCTGCAGGACAGTAGCCATGAATGACCGCATCAACCCCGTCCCGCCGCACCGGCCCGCTGTGCCGGGTGAAGGCCCCGGCCTGCCAGCGCTGGACGCCCTGCTGCATGGTGCCGTGGACCTGCACCATCACGGCTTTCCCGAATTCACCCTGGCCCATCCCACCCGCCAGGACGATGCCGAGGAGCTGCGCCAGGCCGATGCCGCCGGCATGGCGGGCATCGTGATGAAGTCGCATTTCTTCCCGACTACCACCGTGTCCTGGCGGCTGAACCAGCTCGGGCTGCGGGCCCGCGCCTTCGCCTCCATCACCATGAATCCCTGCTCCGGCGGCTTCCTGCCCATCGCGGTGGAGGCGGCGGCGCGGCAGGATGCGCGCGTGCTCTTCATGCCGACCTGGGGCGCCGCAGCCGACCAGCGGCGCGGCGGCTTCAGCCACCACCTGACCGAATTCCTGGAGCATGCCCGCAACCTGGACCCGGAGCGCGGCCTAACGGTGATGGACGCGCAGGGCCGCATCCGGCCGGAGGTCAAGGATTGCCTGGCCATCGCCGCCGAGTTCGGGATGATGGTGGCCACGGGCCATGTCTCGCCGGAGGAAAGCCTGGCGGTGGTGGAGGAAGCCAGGCGGCTGGGCGTGCGGGAGGTGATGTTCCAGCATCCCGACAGCCGCTCCATCGGCGCGACCCGGGAGGATATCCGCCGCATCGCCGCCGCCGGCGGCACGATCGAGTTCTGCGCCATCGGCTTCACTCCCGCCTTCCAGCGCCTTCCCATTCCCGACTGCATCGACATCATCCGCGAGGTGGGCGTGGAGCATGTGGTGCTGACCACCGACTGCTTCTTCGGCTGGATGCCGCCGGCGCCGGAGCTGCTGCGGATGACGCTGGGCAGCATGCTGCACCATGGCCTGACGGAGCGTGAGGCCGCCATGCTGGTCCGCGACAATCCACGGCGCCTCCTCGGCCTGCCGCAGTGGAACGGCCAGGAATCGGCCGCCATGCCCCAGGCTGCCGAGGCGCTCTGACCTCCCAGGCCTGTGCGTGGCCGGGGCGCGCGGCCGCCGCCGCTGCCTCGCCCGCCGCTGGCCTGAACAGGTCGGCCTCCGCGTGCCGCAGCGGCCCTCTTCACCAGAGGCCGGCAGGGTTGCCCCGAGGGGGCATATCCGCGTCGAATAGCGGCTCAGAACAACCGGAGACGCCCCCATGCCCCTTTATGCCCTGGACCAGCACCAGCCGACCCTGCCGGCATCCGGCCGCTACTGGCTGGCGCCGGATGCGCATGTGATCGGGCAGGTTGTGCTGGGGGAGGATGTGGGCTTCTGGTTCGGCGCCGTCGCGCGCGGCGACAACAGCATCATCCGCATCGGCGACCGCACCAATATCCAGGATGGCGCCATGCTGCATGCCGACCCCGGCGCGCCGCTCACCATCGGCGCTGACGTCACGGTGGGCCACCATGCCATCCTGCATGGCTGCGCGGTAGGCGATGCCAGCTTGATCGGCATGGGTGCCACAGTGCTGAACCATGCGCGCATCGGCAACCACTGCATCGTCGGCGCCAATGCACTGGTGACGGAAGGCAAGGAGTTCCCAGATTTCTCGCTGATTGTGGGCGCGCCGGCCAAGTCGGTGCGAGTGCTGGACGCGGCCGCGGTGGAGAAGCTTCGCGCCTCCGCGGCGGGCTATGTGGCCAGTGCCCGCCGCTTCGCAGCGGGGTTGCGGCGGATCGACTGAGGCGCCCTGGATCCCGTCCCGCCGGCTGACTCGGCCGCTTCAGTTGAGCGTAATGCCGAGGCTGCGGATCAGTGATACCAAGACCTCTCGCTCGGCCGCCAGCAGGGCGCTGAGCTCCTCTGGCGGCATTGGCAAGTTGTTTGACGGAGGGCGAGTTCGGCCGCGTGACTCAGGGTGCAGCAGGATCAGGATGCCGCTTGGGCGCAG
>NZ_RFLX01000085.1 GCF_003696345.1 Teichococcus wenyumeiae
AAAACCTGGGTGAAGCTCTCCGGCGCCTACATGGACACCAAGGTTGGGCCAGCCGGTCGCTGGTCTGATACGGTCCCCGTTGCACAGGGCTATACGACAGGCGCGCTGGAGCGGTGCGTCTGGGCGAGTGACTGGCCGCATGTCACCGAGCCGGCCGAGAAGCCCGATGACGCGGCGCTGTTCGACCTACTGGCCGAATGGGTCCAGGACGAGGCCGCGCGCAAGCAGGTGCTCGTCGACAATCCAGCGGTCCTGTACAGCTTCTCGAAAGGTTGAGCGGACTTGGCCTGTGCTCTCGGCAGCACGGGCCAGGCAGCCTGCTTCATCCAACTGCAACGCTCGACGAACAAAGCAATCTGGCAGTGCGTCACCCGCATGCCCAAGACGCAAAAATCCCGGCCTTAAGGGCCGGGGTCGGTAGCCAAGCGGATCTTCCAATCGCTGCGCCAACTGGTCACGACTGGCCCGAAAGCTTGCCCGGTGGCCATTCACCCTTGAAGGGGTGAGTGCCCGCTCGCGGCGCCTCCAAGCTGCGGTGTGGGTAGGCGTCCAACCGCGACCCCGTGAAAACTGCTCCTATACCTTTGAGGTTTCTGCTGATTTCGCTCAGAGCGCGGGGTCCCAATCGGCGCCGACGGGGACCCCGGCACACAACCTAATCTGCAACCAGATCCAACAGGTTATGAGTTACTCAGGGTGGGGCCCGATTGGGTTCTGAAAGACACCTTACTCTGCAGACAGGAACTGGTAGAGGTATTCCAGCGCGCAGATGCGGACAAAATGCTCAGTGTCGGTGACGGCAGTCATGTCGAAGTAGCGAGACATGATTTCTGTGCTGCCCAGCAGCCCCAGCACCTGGGCACCAAAGGCCGTTTCTCCTGGTGTGCCTACCTTCCGCAGCCGCCGCAACCGGTACATGTTGCGGCGTAGCAGGGCCGGGCGCTGATAGCCAAGCCAGCTGGCAGCACGCTGCCGAAAGGGCGCATCGGCCTCGAAGCTGTGTCCGTATTGCGATGGATGCTTTGCCAGGGCCGGATCAGCTCGGCGGATCAGCCGGCTCTGGAAGCTGCCATAGTTCTTGTAACCTATAGGTATCCGGAGGGAGAGATCGACAATTCGGCTTTCGTAGAAAGGCAGATTCGAATAGCCAACTCGACCATTGATGCTGTTGTCCCGCCCGAACCAGGAACGGCAGCGCAGGTGCGGATAGATCGCTTCGACCTGCTGGCGGAGCAGCACGCGTTGCTCGCGTCCCAAGATATCAGCGATCTTGCCGGCGATGGACGCCTCGTACAGCTGCACATCGGCGGGGTTGCGGCACATCCTGCGGTCAAACTGACTAAAGAATGCGGCGATGAGGTGGTTGGTGGCTATTGGCCGGTCCGGCAGACCAAAGAAGTTCCGCAGCACCTCACCCGCGCCACCGTGGACGTTCAAGGCACCGCCGGCGTGCCGGGCTGCTCGTGCCTCATGTTCCCGCTCATGCCTGAAGATCCAGATCTGACTGAAGCCATCATAGATGTGGAAGTTCCTTCGCACCATTTTCGCGAAGTCTTCCGGGCTGGGCTGGAGGGGTAAGTGCTTGTCGACTACCTCGAGTGGCAACCCCTCTGCCCGGGCGATGTCGGAGGCGATCAGCACATCCTGGCTGCCTCCATCGCCGTAGACAAAGAGCCTTGGGATTGTTCCGGCATGGCGGAACAGAGCCAGCAATAGACGCGTATCGTAGCCACCGGACAGTGCCAGGGTCGTGTTGCCGCCAAAGATGCGGATCAGCCGGCGCGTGTGATCCGAAAGCGCATCGAAGACCTGCTCGGTTAACGCTTCCACGGGCTCGTTGGAAACAGGAAGAGACAAGATCGGGCACGTTCGGGTGGCGAAAGGTGCGTGGGAGAGATGCAGCGTCTCGCCCAGACCGGCCTTCTGGACCTCCTGGACCGGTGTGCCGGTTCCAAGGGTGACGCCGTTGAAGACATATTCCAGCACACTGGCGCGGTTGATGCTGCAGCGTGGCAGAGCCGTCGCAACGGCGAGGAACGAGGAGCTGACGATGCCCAGGTCGGCAGTTCGGAAGATCTCATAGGAGGAGTTGATGTCGCGGTAGATGGTGACTGCGCTGCGCTCTCCGGCAATCAAGGCATACTGGCCGAGGCAGCGCCCGAGTTCCGTTGCTAAGCGTCCGGCGCGGCGGGCCTCCTGAAGCTTGCGCAGCGCATCCTGGCCTACGGCGTCGTCAAGGATCAGGGTTCCGATCGAGGCAAGGAAGCTGCCGTCGCCAGTATCGATCAGATTGATGATACCAGAGCCAATCTTGCCATAGAAATCCAGCGCGTAGGAGGCTCCAGAGAGCGCCACTGGCGCGCCGAACCCAGCTTCCCGGAAGTTGGTGCGGGAGGTCGCCAGCTTCCTCTCGGCATCCGCGCACAGATGCTTGCTGATGTAGAAAAATCCGCCCATGCGCTCAGTGCTCCAAATCTGGAGCTTAGCAAATACGAGATGCTGCTGAGCCGCCAGGGGGATATCTACGATTTCGCATCGATTGTATGCCGTGCCCCCAGCTAGGGCCGACAACCGCAAGTGGATATGGATCATGCGAGGTTGAGTGGGCGCACTGCGGTACGGGTACGTCTGATGGCACAGATGGACACTTCGAACAACCTCGCTGCTGAGACGCGAAATTGATTCACTGCCGCTGGTCAGCGGAGATGGTGGCGATGGCGGATCAGCCGGGCTTCTTCGATGTGAATGAGCGGCATGCAGCGCTCTCTGCCGCGGGCGATCCGCTGGAGCGCCTTGCGACCGTGGTCGATTTCGAGATCTTCCGTCCCGTGCTGGATACGGCACTGGCGCGGTCGGACCGCAGCCGCGGCGGACGCCCGCCCTATGATGCCGTGATGATGTTCCGCATCCTGCTGCTGCAGGCGCTCTACAGCCTCTCCGATGAGCAGGCAGAATTCCAGCTGCGCGACCGCTTGAGCTGGCATTGTCACGTTTGCTGGCCCTGGCCGGAATGAGGTGGCTCGGCCAAGCTGGCGAGATACCGTCCGACCTTACCAAGTATCCCGGGTACCGCTTCCCAGCCGAGGTCATCCACCATGCCGTCTGGCTCTACCACCTGTTCAGCCTGAGCCTGCGCGATATCGAGCTGATCCTGGCCGGGCGAGGCATGGTCGTCAGCCATGAGAGCATCCGCCGCTGGTATCTCCGCTTCGGGGCTGATTTCGCCGCCAAGCTACGCAAGCACCGGCCGAGGCCAGGCGACGCCTGGCACCTTGATGAGGTGTTCCTGAAGATCAACGGGGATCTGCAGTATCTCTGGCGCGCCGTCGATCAGAACGGCATCGTACTCGACATCCTGGTCCAGGATCGGCGCAATGCCACGGCCAGCAGACGCTTCTTCAAGCGTCTGCTGGCGGGCCTCAAGTACAAGCCGCGGCGGCTCATCACCGATGGCCTGCGGAGCTGCGGTGCGGCGCATCGCGATCTGTTGCCCAAGGTTGGGCATCGCACCAGCCGATACCTCAACAACCGGGCAGAGAACTCACACCGGCCGACGCGCCGGCGAGAACGCCAGATGCAGCGAATCAAGTCTCCGGAGCAGGCGCAGCGCTTCCTCTCGGCACACAGCATGATCTATGGCCACTTCCGCCCGCGGCGGCACTTGATGACCGCCGATCAGTACCGTCGTGTACGTGACAAGGCCTTCCGGATCTGGCGGCAGGAGACGTGTGTCCAGGCGTCCGTGTAAGGCCGCGCAGGCTGCGTCGCTCCACCAAACTCGCCTGGTCACCAGACAACGTGACAATGCCCTTCAGAGTGCTCGCTCGCGTAAGTGCGGCGGACCCTGGTATTCAAGAAGAAGAGCTTTCGGTCCGGTGTGAGATGCGGTCGGCCCTGTGCCCGTCCAAGACGCGAGTGTGACAAGACCGCCAAAGATCACAGCCCCCAGAGCCAAGGTGGCCACCCGGCGTACCCGCTGGGAAGTCCAGCTGGGCATGCCGGCTGCCGCATCTCTCATGGCGGCATAGAGACTGGGCACAATCATGCCTGCAACACACAGCGAAATCGCAATCAGAGAGCTGGAGAAGTTCTTGAGGTCAGCCATGGGTGGGCCTTGCGCCTCCCGTTGGGAAACGATGCGACGGCTGCTTCAGCCTTCCCCCAGACAGAGCAGAAGCAATCGGACCCGGCAGACGGGAGATGAGGTTCGCGGTGAGAACGCCCACTCCCACCGCGACCAAGCTGGCGAAGGCGCGATAATAGCTGTCTGACCACCCAAAGTGGTCCCACACAGCAGCAAGGCCCAGCAGCACCCACCAATGGGTCAGGAAAATCACAAACGAATACCGCTTTCCCAAGGCGGACAGAGACGGCCAATTGGGTAGCCTGATCACAAGCCCAATAACCAGAATGCTGAAGGCGGTCAGCGTTGCCAGATCCAGTACCGTCGGGTCGCCCAGATGCGTATTCCCGAAGGCCCAGATGGGCAGCAGCGCTGCGGACAGGATGGCCATCGGCAGCACAGCACGGCCGCAAAGCACCATCAGTTGCGGGAATGTGCGCAGGCCAAAGCCCATCAGGAAGAACACCGGGATCGTGTTCCGGATGATGATCCGCTCATCCAGATCCAGGCCGTAGTTAACCACAACAGCCAGCATCGCGAGGGCAAGGCCTACCGGATGCCGCAGCACAGGCCTGAGCAACGAGAAGGCCATGAAGGTGATGAACAGATCGCGCAGGAAATAGAGGGGCGCGTTGGCGGGAGCGCCGTGGAAGGCGGTCACGTCATTGACAAGGTCATAGCGTGATTGCGTTGCCACCAGCGCCTCCGGCACGATCTTGAACGTCTCGTTCAGGAGCACCAGCACCACCACAGCGCCGGTGTTCCATGCCAGGAAGGGCAGGATCAGCGTTCTTGCTTTCTGGCGTGCAACGCCAAGCAAGCTGGAACGGGTGGAACCCACGAAAAGATAGCCAGAGAACAAGGACAGGGCCGGTACAGCGGCCCTGGTCAGAACGATCAAGGCGCGATCGAGATGTCCATAATCAGCGGCTGGCTCCGCTGTGAGCAGCAATGCGTGGTTCACCACCACGAGGGCGATCAGCACGAACCTCCAAGAGTCCAAATTATTGCTCAGAGTCTTATGTCCGTAGATTCGTGCCGGGCACATTCAGCTCGCCTCTTTGTTCAGAACGAGAAAAAGCCGCCCGGAACGCAAAGCGTCAACAGATAAGTTTCGTTACCGAACGTATTTTCTATTTATGTAAATATTTTTAGTACTATTTTTGATACGCCCTTTCGAGCTTTGCCGGCTATCCTGGCGCGCTACATGCGGTGGATCGGCATCTCACACAGGCGTTTGCCAAGGCTCCCAGAGCCCTGAAATGGGTTCAGGGCGCCGCAACCTTAGCCTGAGGAAGGTGCCTGCACCCGGCGGTTGCGTAGGTGGATAAGAGCGTCTAACGAAAGCTCCCGAGCGGCGTTGGTGGGGCATGGCAAAGCCCCTTGTTCCCGATGATCTCTGGGCTGCGGTCGCGCCGCTACTGCCGCCCGAACGGCCCAAGCCGCAGGGCGGGCGCCCTCGAGTGTCGGACCGGGCTGCGCTGACCGGCATCGTGTTTGTCCTGACCACTGGCACCGCCTGGGAGCGGCTGCCGGTGGAGATGGGCTGCGGGTCGGGTATGACCTGCTGGCGTCGGCTGCGGGACTGGCAGGAAGCGGGTGTGTGGAGCCGCCTGCATCGGGTGCTGCTGGAGCGCCTTCAGGCAGCGGAGGCCATCGACTGGTCGCGGGCCGCGCTCGACAGCGCCAGCATCGGAGCCAAAAGGGGGGCGCGGAGATCGGCCCAAACCCGACGGACCGTGGCAAGCCGGGCACCAAGCGCCATCTCATCACGGACGCCCGCGGCACGCCGCTTGGCCTGACACTGAGCGGCGCCAACCGTCACGACAGCCGCATGCTGGCCGCCACATTGGATGCTGTGCCGCGCGTTCGGACTGGAGGACGGGGGCGCCCTCGCCGCAGGCCCGGCAAGCTGCACGCCGACAAGGCCTACGATCATCGCCGCTGCCGCCAGGAGTGCCGCATCCGTGGCGTCACTCCGCGGATTGCACGACGCAGCATCGAGAGCAGCCAGAGGCTCGGCAAACACAGGTGGGTCGTTGAGCGGACCTTCGCCTGGATCAACCGCTTCCGCCGCCTCACCATCCGCTACGAACGGCGCGCCGACATTCACCTGGCCTTCACCACACTTGCCTGCGCCCTCGTCTGCCTCAACCAGATCCGCAGGTTCTGTTAGGTGTTCTTAGCTCGACTTTGGCCATCTGAGGCAGGCATAGGCGGCGAGACGGGTGACTGGCTAGGCTGGCGTGTCCCCGCCAAGAGACGGCGCTATGCTTCACCTGCCCTCCCGCTTCGCCGCGGTGATCCTGAGCTTTGCGCCGCTGTTTTTCCAGCGCAGTTGGCGACATGCCGAAGTGCTGCTGATCGGGGCCATTTTGGC
>NZ_RFLX01000086.1 GCF_003696345.1 Teichococcus wenyumeiae
AGAGCGAGACATCGTGCTGATCGGCGACAACGGCTTTGCTGCCCTGGAACTCTTGGCTGCCCTGACCCGGCACAGGATCACCGGAATCACGCGCCTGCGGCTCGATGCCGCGCTCTACGCTCCGGCACCGCCCCGGCTGCCTGGTACCAATGGTCGACCCCGCACCAAGGGGGCGCGGCGGCCTAACCTGTCGGAGGTGCTGATCGTGTAGCGCGACAATCAGAACCGGGCGCCCGTATTGCCTCATTCAAGATTGCTCCCGAGCCGAGGTCCGTTGCCTCATTGGTCTGCTCCCGCGGCCGAGCCGTTGCATCAGCCCCAAATAGCCGTTGCCGCATGTCATGCTCCCGTTGCCTCGTCGCTTTGCTCCCGAGCGCTCGCGGCGCCTCCTTCGCCAAACACCAGCTGATGCGCCAGTTCCGCTCGCCACGTCTTCACCCGCCGCTGCAGGGTTCGCAGCAGCGTCTCGGAATAGCGGCCCGAAACGTCCGCCTGGAGGCGCTCCAGTAGCTCCCGTGCGGTCCGCCACGGCTCAGCCCTGAACCATTCGCGCAGCTGCGGCCCAACCTCCTCCAGTGGGTCGGCGCGGGTCCGCCAGTACCGTTCCTTTCTCGCCTTCGGCTTCGCGGTCGGTCGCACCTCTCCCGCGCGCCAGGCCGTGCGCAGGCCGGCCAGGAATTCTTCCAGCGTCGGCACGTCCGGCGGCGCTGCCCGTCCACTGCTCGGCCGATCGGCGATCTCGACCAGCCTGGCCTGGGCGGCACGGATGTCGGCCAGCAGACGCACCGGATCCAGCGCGGCGGCCATGGCGCTCACCCGCGTCTTCACCGCCTCCGGGATACGTCCGTCCGCGAGCAGACGGGCGCACGGCGTTTGGGGCGCGTGATAACGCTTCCTCACCGCCGCCCCGTCCCGCGTCTTCTCGGCCAGTTTGAACGAGGGCTGGAACACATTCACGAACAGCCGCAGGGATCGGTAGAGTTCCGCCAGGGCCGCTGCGGCCTCCAGCCCTTCCAGGCGCCGGTAGCCTACTGCGCGCCGTACCACCGCGCCGTTCTTCTGCTCGACATGCGCCTGGTCGTTCTTGCGGTACGGCCGGCAACGCGTGAACACAACACCTGTGTTGGCGCAGTAATCCCGAACCGTCTCGTTCAGGAACACGCTGTCGTTGTCCGTGTCGAACCCGAGCAGCGGAAACGGCAGCATCCTCCGCACCTCGCCTAGCACCTCCCTCACCAGGACCTGCTCGCGCACCAGCAGCGGCGCACACTCGGTCCAGCCCGTCGCGATGTCCGTCAGCACAAGGGTCTGGACGTAGCTCCCCCGCGCCGTCGGCCCGCTGTGCGCCACCAGGTCCGCCTCGACATAGCCCGGCGCCGGCTCCCCCCAGTCCAGCGACGTCCGCACCGGAACGCTCCGCCGCACCGCGGCCGAGGGTGGGGACCGGCGCCGCCGGCGCCGTGCCCCGCCCTCCCGCCTGTCGCGCAACGCCCGGTCGATCGTCGCCGCGCTCATCGCCAGCAACCCAGTCCGCACCGCCGGGGCCAAAGACAGGTGGCCATGTCGCTCCATCGCCTCCACCAGCCCCGGCAGCACCACCCGCAGCCGCTTGCCGCAGATCCGGTCGGAGGCCTCCCAGAGCACCGTCAGGGCCTCCCGCACCGCCGCATCATAGATCTGCCGCGCCCGCCGTGGTCGCTCCTGCGGCGCCAGTCCTCGCCGCAGCAGCCGCCCCGCGTGCTTGCGGTGATGCCCCGTGATCGCCGCGAACTCATCCAGGATCAGCCCCCGCTCCGCCCGCCCAGCGCCGGCATACCGGGCAGCCACCGCCGCCACCAACTCATCCCGCGTCGCCATGCTCACCCGCCTCATCCTCCCCTCCGCAGCTCAGTGCCGCCCGGGAGCATCTCAGATGCGGCAACGACCCGCCTCCAGGGAACAAATCAGCTGAGGCAATGCGAACCGGGGTCCCTAATTGTCGCGGAACATGATCGGCCCCGATACGTGCTGGCAGCGCGTGGTCGTCCCTGGCTGGTACGGTGAGGGCGCACGTCAGGTCGAGATCTGCTCGGCCACTGCCGTATGGCGTCATGGCGGGATGCCTATCGTGCCGATCCGCTGGGTCCTGGTCCGCGATCCCCATCGTCGGTTCGAGCCGCAGGCCCTGCTGTGCACCGAGCCTGATCGAACGCCGGAGCAGATCCTGTGCTGGTTCATCCACCGCTGGCAACTGGAGGTGACTTTTCAGGAGACCAGGGTGCATCTCGGGGTGGAGACCCAGCGGCAATGGTCGGACCTCGCCATCGCCCGCACCACGCCATGCCTGCTCGGGCTGTTCTCGCTCGTCACCCTCCTGGCCGCCCAGCTCAGAGCCTCAGACCGCAATGCCGCAGCGAGCAGCGCCTGGTACCGCAAGGAGCGCCCGACCTTCAGTGACACCCTCGCCGCCGTGCGGCGGCACATCTGGTGCGAGCAAGGTTTCCTCACATCCCGGCACGGCGGTCACAGCACAAAACCTCGACGAGCGCTCCAGCACGCCTGGGCTTACGCCCTCTGTCACACCGCCTGATGGCCAAAATCGAGCTTAGCCCGTCAGTGACCAGCCGGTGCGGCCTGTACTTCAGGTCGGAGAGTAGGCGCTTGAAGAACCGCTTGGCTGCACTTCCGTTCCGCCGATCTTGAACAAGGATGTCCAGCACCACGCCGTGCTGGTCCACTGCCCGCCAGAGATAATGCAACACGCCGTTTATGCGCAGAAACACCTCATCGAGGTGCCAGGTGTCGCCCGGCTTTGGCCGGCGGCGTCGAAGTCTGTGGGCGAACTCCGAACCGAACTTCCGGCCCCAGTTCCGGATGCTCTCCGTACGTGACGCTGATGCCCCGCTCCGCCAGGATCAGCTCCACGTCCCGCAGGCTCAAGCTGAACACATGGTAGAGCCAGACAGCATGGCTGATGATCTCCGCCGGGAAGCGGTATCCAGGGTAGGTGGGACAGTCTGCCGTCATCCCGTCAGATTGCCCTGGCTCGGTTGTTCCGACCACCGCCCATCAACTTGCCAATGCCGCCTATTGGCAGGCGCTGGCGGGGCGGCCGGATCCCGCCCTGGCCGAGGCCTGGCAGCGCGTGGTGCGGGGGCAGCCCGAGGTTGCGGCGGACCTACGGGCGGTGGCCGCGGCAGCCGAGCGGCGGCTAGGGCCAGAAGGGTTGGGCCAAATCACCACCGCCAGCGCGGCCGAGGCTGCCGCGCCGTCGCGCGAGGGACTGGCGGGGATCGGCCGGGCCGTGGCGGTCATGCGGGAAGGGCAGCGTGCGTATTCCGGCGATCATGATCGGCTGTTCCAGCCGAAGGTGATCACGCAATCCGGTGATCATGATCACCTGCCGCGCGTTAGGCGTGGCAGAGGATGGGGCCGGGAGCAGTACGGCCGACGGTTGTAGATGTCACTTGCCAGCTTCGTCGGTCAAGGCATGGTTGCCGGCTTGGCGCTGACGCAAGCTGGCGCCCTTGAGTTCGATGCGGTGGGCACGGTGGATGATGCGGTCGACGATGGCATCTCCGAGGGTCAGATCGCCCACGAGGTCGTGCCAGCGGTTCGCGGGCACCTGGCTGGTGATCAGCAGGGAGCCGCGGTCGTAGCGGTCGTCGACGATCTCGAGCAGGTCCCGGCGCTGCTCGGTACTGAGCGGTTCCGGGCCCCAGTCATCGATGATGAGCAGGCGGGTGCGCTCGATCGCCGCCATCATCCTGGGCAGCCGTCCCTCGCCCCGGGCGGTTGCCAGATCGGCGAACAGCCGCGGCGCCCGCTTGTAGAGGACGGAGTAGCCCTCCCGGCAGGCCTTGTGGCCGAGCGCGCAGGCCAGCCACGACTTGCCGACCCCGGTTGGGCCGGTGATCACCACATGGCTGTGCTCGCGGATCCAGCCGCAACCGGCCAGGCGGAGGAACATAGCCCGATCCAGGCCGCGCGGGGTGCGGAAATCCGTGTCCTCGATCACCGCCGCCTGGCGCAGCCGGGCCTCACGCAGCCTGCGGGCAAGGCGGCTGTTCTCCCGGCTGGTTGCCTCGCGATCGACCAGCAGGCCCAGCCAGTCCTCGCGGGAAAGCGCCGCCGCCTCGGAGGCGCCGAGGAGTTCGGTAAAAGCCTGGGCCATGGCGTTCAGGCCGAGCCCGCGCAGGCGCTCGGCCGTGGGATGGATCAGCATCGGATCGCCTTGCAATGGTAATAGCCGGGGCCGCGGATATTCTCGTGCAGCAGCATGGCCGGCTCGTCCGGCACGGCCCGTTGCTCCTGGCGGTTGTTGAGGATGGCAGCGACCGAGCTGTAGGAGCGTGTCCCCAAGGCGAGTGCCCGGGCGCAAGCGGCATCGACCCGCTCGGCGCCGTGGCGTTTCACCAGGCCAAGGATGCCGATGCAGGAGCGGAACCCCTGCTCCGGATGCGGCCTGGAGCGCAGGATGATCTCCACCAGCGCCGCCGTGTCGTGTCCGATGGTGCCCGCCTCACGATGAATGCGCTCGAGGCTCCACTCCCGGTAGCGGCGATGGGAGCTGGGCATGTGCTCGGCCAGGGTGCTGGGCTGATGGCGGCGGAGGCTGCGGAGATGGCTGGCCACGCGCTGGCCACGGTGAAAGATCTCCACCGTCGCGGTGGTGATCCGCGCCTCCACCTCCTGGCGCACCAGGGCGTGCGGCACCGAGTAGAAGTGCCGCTCGACCTCCACATGGTAGTCGAGCCCCACTCGGCAGCGTTTCCAGGCCGCATACTCATAGGCGGCCTCCGGCAAGGGGCAGAGGGCCGGCCGGTCAAGGGCCTCGAACAGCGCTCGCCGGGTCGTGCCCAGGGCGCGCATCGGCCGCTCGTTGAGCTGCGCCACCAGGGCCTGGATCGCCGCATCGAGCTCGGCCAGGGAGAAAAACTTCTGGTTCCGCAGCCGCGCCAGGATCCATCGCTGCACCACCTGCACACCAACTTCGGCCTTGGCCTTGTCGCGTGGCTTGTCGGGCCGCGCCGGCAGCACGGCCGTGCCGTAATGCGCCGCCATCTCCGCATAGGTCCGGTTCACCGCCGGCTCATGGAAGCAGGCCCGGCTGATCCCGGCGCGCAGATTGTCGCTGACCAATTGCCGCGCCACACCGCCGAAATGCGCGAAAGCCCGCACATGGCAGTCAATCCAGTCCGGCAGCGCCTGGCTCCAGACGGCGCAGGCGAAGGTGTAGCTCGACGTCCCCAGCACGGCGACGAAGATCTCCGCCCGCCGTTCCTCCCCGCTCACCCCCTCCAGCACCGGCATGGTGCTGCCGGCGAAGTCGACGAAGATCCGCTCCCCGGCCGGGTGGACCTGCCGCAGCGTCGGTTTCAGCCGGCCCGCCCAGGACCGGTACAGGTCGCAGAACCAGGAATAACCAAACCCATCCGGCGCTCCCGCCCGGTATTCCTCCCACAGGAGCGACAGCGTCACGTTCGGACGCCGCAGTTCCCGGTGCACCCAGGCCCAGTCGGGCTGCGGCCGTTCCTCGGCCGCGGCGCCGCTGGCCGGTGGAAACAGCAGCGCCTCCAGCCCCGCATCGCTCAGCCCCTCCGGCAGTGGCCAGGTCAGCCCAGCGCTACGGGCCCGCCTCAGATAGGCGTGCACCACTCCCTGGCTCAGCCCGAGGCTGCGAGCCATCATCCGCTGGGACAGACCCTGACCCCAGCCAAGCCGTAGAACATCCCGGATCTTGCGCATCGGCACCCTCTCGCCTGGCATCCCGTCCCCCTGCTCAGCACCGGGACGAAACTACCGTTGGTTGAGACTTGCCGGCCGCGTCACTCCTCCATCCCACCCCAATTCCAGTGATCACGATCACCGGAATCGCTGATCAGCATCCACCGGATCCACTGATCACGATCGAACGGAATCGCTGATCACGATCCACCGGATTACGCAGGCAGCGGGCGGTGCAGGCGCAAGAACGCGCCCAAGCGCGGTCGCAGGAGGCGGAGCAGCAGCGGCTTGGGATCTGGCGTGGGCCAGGGCTGGGTCGGTAGCGGTCAGGCGCAGCGGACCACAGCCAGTGGGCGAGCTTTGAACGGCGGGTCATTGACCAGGGCGACCCGCCCATTGGCTTCAGTGGTTGAAGGTGAATGGGCGCAGGCCACTGGGGCATGAAGCTGGCAGGCTACGCCAGCCTCCCAAACCAGGCATCCCGCTCTGCCCAGACAAGGGGTGGCGGCTACATCCGGCCGGGATACCCCATCTCGTCAACCCGCCAAGAACCGTTGCTGGGCCGCAGATGCGGCCGAATGGACACCTCGAAGTACCCGGTGCGGCGCAGCCTCCGCGAGCAGGATCGCCGCCTCAGGTCATGACCCGCCCCTGCTGATGG
>NZ_RFLX01000087.1:0-1464 GCF_003696345.1 Teichococcus wenyumeiae
ACGAACTCATGCCGTGGTGCTGGGCCAAAGCCGACGATCAACCGTCGAGCGCTGCCGCGTAGGGTTTCCAGGCAGCGCTTACCTTAGACTGGAGGACGGAGCGGGTGGACTTGCTTCGGAAAAGTGGAGGGTTCCTGATGAGGCAACAGGAACTCCATGACGCAGCAGAGACGGTTCACGAAGGAATTTGAGGATGAGGCGGTCTGGCTGGTCTGGACAAGCGGGCGGAGCCAGCGCGAGATCGCCGAGGATCTCGGATCGGCCTGTCGACGCTGGTCCGGTGGATCAGCCGGAGCCGTGAGCGGTAGATTGATGCGCCGGACCGCTCCGAGCAGGAGGACGTTGCCGCCGAGTTGAAGCGGCTGCGGCGGGAGAACGAGATCCTTCGCCAGGCGCGGGACATCCTCAGGCGTGCCACGGCTTTTTCCGCCAGGGGCGGGGTGAGGCCCTGAGCGCCATTGGTCCGAGCGAAGGGCCGAACGGTGAAGTTCACGCTCATCGATGCGGCGAAAGAGGAATGCCCCGTGCACCGTCTCTGCCGTGTCCTCGGCGTCAGCCAGAGCGGCTATTTTGCCTGGAAGGGCCGCCCGGCCTGCCGCCGCCAGCATGAGGACATGGTGCTGCTGGCCCATGTCCGGTCGGCCTTTGCGCTGCCCTATGGCACCTATGGCAGCCCGCGGATGACGCGAGAGCTGCAGGACAGCGGCCTGAGCGTCGGGCGCCGCCGGGACGGCCCGCCTGATGCGGGAGAACGGCCTCCGCGCCCGGCAGAAGCGGCGGTTCAGGCGGACGACCGACAGCCACCATGCCTGGCCGATCGCGCCCAACCTGCTGGACCAGGACTTCGCGGCCGACGGCCCGACCAGAAGTGGGGCAGCGACATCCCCTACATCTGGACCTGCGAAGGCTGGCTGTATCTGACGGTGGTTATCGACCTGTTCGCGCGGCGGGTCGTCGGTTGGGCCATGGCGGACCGACTGCATCGGGAGCTGGCGCTGACGGCTCTGCGCCAGGCCCTCATCATGCGCCGCCCAGTGCCAGGGCTGATCCATCATGCGGATCGCGGCAGCCAATATTGCTGCGCCGACTACCAGGCGGAACTCCGAAAGCACGGCATCCTGATCTCGATGTCGGGCCAGGGGAATTGTTATGACAACGCCATGGTGGAGACGTTCTTCAAGACGCTGAAGTTGGAACTCGTCTGGCGCACCATGTTCGAAACACGCCAGGATGCCGAGCAGGCCATCGGCCGCCACATCGACGGCTTCTACAACCCTGTCCGGCGCCACTCCGCGCTCGATTTCACAAGTCCAACCCAGTTCGAGAGAATGGCCGCCAACTGATCCAACGCCTCTCCACTAGGCTCAGGACTCATTGATTCAGAAGAGGACGGTGGCGGCGAGGCAGATGGCGGACATGAAGGTGTGGGCGCAGCGGTCATAGCGCATGGCGATGCGGCGCCAG
>NZ_RFLX01000087.1:1474-6298 GCF_003696345.1 Teichococcus wenyumeiae
CATCCAACGCCTCTCCACTAAATCGAAGCAAGTCCACCAGCCGCCTGTCCGGTTTAATGGGGAGCACTCCACGGAACCGGCCCCCGGGTCGACAGTCAGGTCCTTTTATCCGACTGGCTGGAGACCATCGCCTCGAAGGACCTGACGGGATGGCGGTGGAAGATCGACCGCAGTGTGATGCCCAATGAACTGATGATCACGGAGCGGCGCCAAGAGCACTTAACAGAACCTGCGGATCTGGTTGAGACAGACGAGGGCGCAGGCGAGTGTGGTGAAGGCCAGGTGGATGTCGGCGCGACGTTCGTAGCGGATGGCAAGACGGCGGAAGCGGTTCAGCCAGGCGAAGGTTCGCTCGATGACCCACCTGTGCTTGCCGAGCCTTTGGCTGCTCTTGATGCCGCGCCGGGCAATCCGCGGAGTGACGCCCCAGGCGCGGCACTCCTGGCGGCAGCGGCGATGATCGTAGGCCTTGTCGGCGTGCAGTTTGCCGGGCCTGCGGCGAGGGCGTCCCCGTCCTCCAGTCCGAACGCGCGGTACGGCATCCAGGGTGGCGGCCAACATGCGACTGTCGTGGCGGTTGGCGCCGCTGAGTGTCAGGCCCAACGGCGTGCCGCGGGCGTCCGTGACGAGGTGACGCTTGGTGCCCGGCTTGCCACGATCCGTCGGGTTGGGGCCGATCTCCGCGCCCCCTTTTTGGCCCCGATGCTGGCGCTGTCGAGGGCGGCCCGCGACCAGTCGATCGCCTCCGCCGCCTGCAGGCGCTCCAGCAGCACCCGGTGCAGGCGGCTCCACACACCCGCTTCCTGCCAGTCGCGCAGCCGACGCCAGCAGGTCATGCCTGCCCCGCAGCCCATCTCCACCGGCAACCGCTCCCAGGCTGTCCCAGTGGTCAGGACAAACACGATGCCAGTCAGCACAGCCCGGCCCGATAGCCGAGGGCGACCGCCCCGTGGCTTGGGCCGTTCGGGCGGCAGCAGCGGCGCAACCGCCGCCCAGAGATCATCGGGAACAAGGGGCTTTGCCATGCCCCATCAACGCCGCTCAGCAGATTTCGTTAGACGCTCTAAATGCGTCGGAAGCGTCGGCCCGTGCCTGGTCTGCCGGGTAAGGAAGACTTATCGTGCGCGGCCATCATCCCCCGCGAGAAGGGGTGTTGTCGCGCGCAAGAGAGTGATCAAAGAACGGTCCAGGTGATTTCCTTCCAGGCTGGGACCCCAAGTCGCTGCTATTTCCGCGAGGCTGGGCCCTGTAAGCCAGGCGGCGGCGTTGCTTCCTCGCCGTCCGGGTTTCGACCTTGAAGACGGTCGAGCGAGCGCATGGCCGGCGTGACGGTCAAGCCATGCAACAGGACAGACAAGAGGACCACAAGCCCGATCAAGCCCCATAGCTGCTCGGCCTTGGCCACCTCCATGTGGTTCAGGCCATAGGCCAGATAGTAGATCGAGCCGAGGCCGCGGATGCCGAAGAAGGCCAGCGTGAACTTCTCGCTTCCGCTGGCTGTGAAGCCGATCAGGCTGACCAGCCCAGCCACCGGGCGGATCACGAGCAGAATGGCCACCGCGATCCCCGCCTCGGTCCAGGACACAGGCGCCAGCAGGCCGCTGACGAGCGCGCCGCCGAACAGCAGCAACAGAACCATCATGGCGAGGCGCTCAATCTGCTCGGTCACCTCGTGCATCCGGCTCTGGAATTCGTGCTCCCGATGCGTATGGCGGAAGGTCAGTGCCGTGATGAAGACGGCCAGGAAGCCATAGGAGTGGATGATTTCCGTCAGCCCATAAGAGACCAGGGTGGCGGCCAGCCCGATCAGCCCATCTCCTGTCCTGACCAGCTTGTTCTCAGCCGGGACGTGGAAAGTAAGCCAGCCGAAAGCACGGCCGACGAGCCAGCCGCCAACGACACCGGCGCCGATCTCCCAGAGCACGCGGTAACTGAACCATTTAGCGAACCAGGGCTCACCGGCGAGCGCGACGGTGGCCAGGGCGATAGCCAGATGCACAAAGGGAAATGCCAACCCATCGTTGAAGCCGGCCTCCGACGTGAGGCCGAAACGCACCTCGTCCTCCTCGCCGCTCTTGGGTGGCCCGACTTGCACATCGGCCGCCAGAACCGGATCAGTAGGCGCGAGGCTGGCTGCCACCAGCAACGCGACTGCCCAGGGCAGGCCCATACCCCATCCAACCAGACCAGTGATGGCGGCGATACTCAGCGGCATCGCGATCGCCAGTAGGCGCCACGTCACCATCCAGCGACGCCAGTTGAAGACGCGGTCCAGCTTCAAACCGGCGCCCATGAGCGCGATGATCACCACGAACTCGGTGAAGCGCTCTGTGATCTCGGGATAGCGCAGCGGCAGCGGCTGCAGCGCAATCTGCGGCAGCGAGAACAGTGCTGCGCCGAGGCCGACGCAGACGATCGGCAATGACAAGGGCAGGCGCTTCAGCGCGAGCGGCAGCCAGGCGACCAGGGCAATGAGGATGCCGAAGCCTGTGAGAACCAGGATGTAAGGATCGGGTAGCCAGCCGCTGTATGCCATACAGCCCCAACGCTCAACGGCATCTATGTTTTGCCACGCTTGAATGGCCGTCACGCAAAGCCGGATTTCCGCCACGACCACAGCACCAGGGACATGTCCGATGCCTTCCAGAGTAAGCTGAAGTTCCTGAGCATGGAGAACGCGCTAACCTTCGTGCGGGCATCCGAGGATGGCTGCGCAATGCTGAACTGGTCCGCTGCAGCGCCGCCTGGGTCTACCGCCAGTTTATGTGGAATACGGCTGGCAAGAGGAAGAAGAGGGCCGCTGCGCGAGCTCGCGCGGCGTCGGACCTGCTGGGGTCGGCGTGTCGACCAAGCCGTCGAGCAGCTTACTCACCGCATGCTGGTCCTGCTCGACGGCGGCGCGTTCGCCATCGGCGAGCGGGATCAGCGCCAGCCTGCGGTCGATGTCTGATCTTGCCTCCAGCAGCTGCGCCTTGGCGCTCGGCTTGGTGCTGTAGAAGTCGCAGCGCGCAGGCCATCCGGTGCGGGCACTGCTCGAAGAACGTGTAGCTGCAGTAGCCATGGCCGAGGTCGTAATGCTGCCAGGGCCCGCCTGCGGCGGCTGTGCCTTCCAGCACGGCCTGACGGTCGATCAGCACTTCGATGGTGGGCACGTTGCGGGCGAAGTAGCCGGCGTCGGTGCAGGTCTTGGTCAGCGTGTTGGGGGTGATCTCGGCATAGTGCTGGGTCGTCTCGGGCAAGCGGTGACCGAGCCAGGCCTGTAACTCGAACAGGGTCATCGGCTCCTTGGCGTTGTAGAGCTGGCTGGCGATGGTGGCTCGCGCGGTGGCTGGTGATGCGGCCACGGACGTCGCTGGGCGAGACGCCTGCCTTGCGGCAAAGCATCGGGACGATGCTGCCGTTGATGTACGTGCTGGCAACCGGGCGGGCACGATAGGCGAACAAAAGGTCCACGTGCTCGCCCGTCTTGCGGTCCGCCATAGGCGGCTGCTCCAGGCGCACCTTCTCTCAAGCCTCGATGGCCCGACCCATGAGAGGAGTAACGGGCTTGGTGGAGTTACCCTATCAAACCGGACACGGCAGCGCAGGCAGGCTAAACACTACGTCCACCAGACCGGCAGCAGCTCATTCCGCACCCTGGTGTTGCAGGCACTCTACAGCCTCTCGGATGAGCAGTCAGAATTCTAGCTGCGCGACCGGCTGTCCTTCATGCGCTTCGCGGGCCTCGGCCTGCATCAGGCGGTGCCGACGCCAAGACGATCTGGCTCTATCGCGAACAGCTCAAGCAGGCCGGTGCCATGGAGGGCCTGTTCCGCTGCTTCGATGAGGTGTTGGCGGCCAAGGGCTATCTGGCCATGGGCGGGCAGATCATTGATGCCACCCGAATCGCCGCGCCAGAAACTCACTATTGAAGAGAAGGCCATCATCCGCGACGGCGGCACGCCGGAGGGTTGGTCCCGCGCCAAGCGCGCGCAGAAGGACCGGGATGCCCGCTGGACGCTGAAGCGCGGCAGGACCAAGCCTAGACCAGAAGGCACGCAGCGTCAGGCCATTCTGATCGCGGTGCCAGCCTTTGGCTACAAGAGCCATATCGGCATCGACCGGCGGCATGGATTGATCCGCAGCTGGGCGGTCACCGATGCTGCCCAACATGACAGCCGTAGCTTCGCTGGCCTGCTGGATCCCGAGAACACCACCAGCCGCGTCGGGGCGGACACCGTCTACCGCACCAAGCGCAACCTGGAGGTGCTGGAACGCCGCGGCCTGTCCAAGAGGACGCGGTGTTATAGCCGGCTCGTCCCCACCACGCCGGTTCCTGCCGCAGATAAGCATGATACCCGCCATAGCTCAGCTTCGCTGACGGCTCAGGAGTGAAGAGCCCGCCTGCGTAGCCGGATCAATATAAGATAGCTCGCGTTGGGGCAGGTGATTAGCCGCCCGTCCGCGGCTTACCCGTGTCTGGGATGATTTCCGCTTCGGGCTGGCCTTTTACCCTAATGTTCACGGGGCCGCCGGGACCCGGGTCGCCGGCAACCCGATTGTTATTGTCGCCCGGCTTGAGGTGGTAGCTCGCCGGATCGAGCCCCGGATTGTTAGGGTCGGTCTGGTCCTTCTTGACGTCGTGAGGACCCACACTGGTCGGACGCCCAGTTTCAGGTCCATGGCCCCAGTTCTTGTAGCCTTCTCGCCAAGCTGATTTGCTCACGCTGGCCTACTTTCATGAGGACAATGCTGTTGTCCGAGGCTCAGGGCCTATTAATGAGCCTCTTGAGCTTTGATCTTGCTGTGATTCCATGGCGTCGGAGGTGCTGCCATGGCTGACCT
>NZ_RFLX01000088.1 GCF_003696345.1 Teichococcus wenyumeiae
TCACACAGGTCAGGCCAGAAGCGAATCACCATCTCCGCCGCGCAGGAAATCACATCAGAGTCAGTTCATCCGCTCGACGGTATAACTCGGGGCCGCCCCGGCTTGCAGCCAGCGGCGGAGCGTCTTGCGATCGGCGTTCAGCTGGCGAGACATGTCGCTGATCGAGGCGCCGGCTGCATGCATGCGGGCGGCTTCTTCGTAACGGGCCTGCCGCCTCGCCCGTCCCGCCTCCTGGCGCTGCTGGGCCGCTGAGGCCTGGCGTGAGTGGGAACAGCGGCCGCAGCCCTGATGACGCAGTCGGCCGCCACCTCTCGCCCGGGGACACCCTGAGGCAACTGGTTTTCATGGGAGGGAACCTGTTGTCCGGCGGCTACATGCTCCAGGCACTGTGGGTGACGCTGCAGGAACTTGTGCTGTCCTTCGCGCTCGCGGTCGGGATCGGCTTCGCCCTTGGCGTGCTGGTGGGGGAGACCGCCTTCGGTGAGCGCGCCGTGATGCCCTATCTGGTCGCGGTGCCCAGGCCAAGCGCCGGCGCGGGACGCCGCGCCGCGGGTGGAGGCGGCGGAAGCGCTGCGCGCCGCCCTGGGCTGGCGCCGAGGGGAAGCGGCCGGGCGCGCGGACGCCCGGCCATGTCGTCCCGCGTCAGTAGTAGCCGCGCGGGCCGCGTGGTGGCGGAGGCGGAGGCGGCCGCCACTCGGGCGGTCGGTTCGCCTGGTTGTAGAGATAGCCGGCGCCCGCGCCGACACCGGCCCCGATCAGGGCGCCGAGGCCGGCATCGCCGCTGAAGGAACCCACAATGCTGCCCAGCGCCGCGCCGCCGGCGGTGCCGCCGAGGAGGTTGCGAGTCTCGGGGTTCATGCCGCCCGGCCCGCAGGCGCCGAGGGAGAGCACTGCCACCAGGGGCAAAGCTACGCGGAAATGGCGAATCATCTGCATCCCCTTCTCAGCGGCCCATGGTGCCGCGGTTGGCGCCGCGCTGCTGGGCTGCATCTCCACAGGGAAAACTCGCCTGTGCCCAGCGGGTGAGGCCGTCGATCGCCGGCTCGTTGCTATATTGCGGATTCTGCCGCGCCCATGCGGCGAAGGAGAGGCCGCTCTCCGCCACGGTCGGGGGTGGATTGGGGAGGCAGTAGAGCGGACTTGCCTGGTTGCCGACCATCCGCTCGGCCGTGTGGTACTGGCCCGCCGCCGTGATGTAGCCCTGGCAATAAGCGATGGATTCCAGGCGGCGCGGATGCTGGGGCGATGGATCACAGATCGCCGCCAGATCGGCGACGCTGCCGGCATGGGTCACGATGGAAGCACCCCCCTGCGGTGCCATCTGGGCCAGTGCAGGGGCTGTGGCCAAGGCGATGAGCGCCGAGGCCAAGGTGAGTATCCGCATGAGATCGGTCCTCGCATGATCGCGCCGCGGGGACCCGTGCAGGATAGCCCGGCGGCCTGAACCGGCGGCCGGGCGCACCCGGCCGCCAGGAGTGGAAGCCGCGCGGCGCATGATAGTTGCGATGCCGTTCCCAAAGTAGGGCCGCGAAAGGGTGCCGCCAGGGGCCGGGGCCTAGAGGCTGTTGATCAGGCATCCGGCCCGTTCAGCAGCCGCCCACCCGGCGCATGGCGGTATGCACCAATCACCATCTCGCCAGCCCCGAGGCCGAGGCGTGCAGATCATCACGCAGGTCGGTGCGGGTGAGGAAAGCGCGCGCGGTCATCCGGCGATGGCCCTCAGCCGGCCGGCGTCAACCGGCGGCCCCGGCTGCATGCCCGGGCCGCCGATGGGCGGTCAGACGCCGATGGCGGCCTTGATCTTCTCGCGCGTCATCGGCAGGTCGCGCAGGCGCTGGCCGGCGGCGCGCGCCACGGCATTGCCGATGGCCGCCGCCGCGGGCCCCTGCCCAGTCTCCCCCGCCCCCAGGAAAGGCATGCCGGGCCGGTCGATCATATGCACCTCCATCTGCCGGGGCACGGCGTTGAAGCGCATCATCGGGTAGGTGGACCAGTCCACGCTGGTCAGGCCGTTCGGCGTGAAGCCCACGGATTCATAGAGCGTCCAGCTGGTGGATTGGATGATGGCGCCTTCCACCTGATTGCGAAGCCCGTCGGGATTGATGACCTGCCCGGCATCCACCGCCGCCACGACGCGCAGTGGCCGCACGCGTCCGGTCTCGCGCTCCACCGTCACCTCGGCCGCCACGGCGCAATAGGCGGCGTAGTTCTTGTAGCGCGCGAAGCCAAAGCCATGGCCGATTCCAGGTGCCGGCCTGCCCTTGCCCCAGCCGAACTTCTCTGCCGCCAGCTGGATGACGGCACGACCCCGCTCATCCTCCAGGTGCCGCAGGCGGAATTCCACGGGGTCGGCGCCGGCGGCATCCGCCAGCTCGTCCATGAAGCTCTCGATGCTGAAGACGTTCATGAAGGCACCGAGCCCCCGCAGGGCCGAGACGCGCAGCGGCATCTGCGGGATGAAGTGGTGCATCACCTGGGCATTGGGGAAGGTGTAGAGCGGGATGGCGTTGCGGTCGCCAGCCCCCGCCGGCTGCGGCGCGGGCCGGGGCGTCGCGGGCGTGAAGGGCTCGGCCAGATGCTGCGCAGCCAGCAGGTTGCCCGCCGGGCCGGGGCGGGTGTTGTGGGTATTGCTCCAGACGCCGTAGTCCCAGTTGATGATCCGCCCCTGCGCGTCCAGCTTTCCGCCGGCTTCGGTGATCATGGCGGGGGAGAGCGGCTCCCAGCCCTGTTCCTGCTCCCGCATCCATTGCAGGCGAATGGGGCGGCCCGGCATGGCGCGGGCGACCAGCACGGCATCCGCCGCCACGTCGTCGGCGCCGTTATGGCCATAGCAGCCGGACCCCTCGACATGGATGCAGCGCACCTGCTCCGCCGGCATCCGCAGCATTTCGGAAAGGGCGCCGCGCAGGGGGTAGACGCCCTGGCTATGCGTCCAGACCGTCATCACCCCATCCTGGAACTGTGCCAGGGCGCAGGAGGGGCCGATGGAGCCATGCGCCTGGTACTGGCGCGTATAGGTGGCGCGCAGCTCCTTGGCCGTGCCGGGGACAGGCGCGTTCTTGTCCAGGATGGAATAGCTCTCGGTCGGCAGGGCGCGCATTGTGGCGAAGAGGTCACGCTGCTCCGGCAGGCCCGGCCCGCCCTCCCAGCGCGCGCCGGCGGCCAGGGCACGCATGGCTTTGATGGCCTGCCATTCACGCTCCGCCACCACGGCCAGGAAGCTGCCATCCCGCACCACGCCCAGCACGCCCGGCAGGGCCTCGGCGGCGCTGCTGTCCAGCAGGGCGAGCCGCGCGCCCGGCGCGGGCGGCCGCACCACGCGGGCATGGACCATGCCTTCCGGCCTCATATCTTGCACATAGGCCGCGCCGCCCGTGACCTTGGCGGGAATATCCACGCGCGGCACGGGCTGGCCCATGACCCGGAACTGGTCGGGCGCCTTCAGCCTGGATTCTGGCTGGGCCTTCACATGCAGGTCCAGCCCCGTCACCAGTTCCCCGAAGCTGAGGCGGCGGCCATCGGCGGCGATGACGGCGCCCTGCTCGGCGCGCAGGCTTCCGGCATCCAGGCCCAGTTGCCCGGCGGCGCGGCCGATCAGCAGCTCCCGCACCTGCGCGGCGGCATGGCGGATGGCGGTGCCGCTTTCCTGCATGGACTGGCTGCCGGCGGTATAGCCCTCATTGGGCGTGCGGCCGGTATCGCCGCTGACGAGCTGGATGCGCTCCATTGGCACTTCCAGCTCCTCCGCCGCGATCTGCATCACCGCCGTCCTGACGCCCTGCCCCAACTCCACCTTGCCGGTGAAGAGGGTGACGGCGCCCTGGGCGTCGATCCGCAGCCAGGCATCCAGCTCGGGCGTGGTCTTCAGGCTGCCCGGCAGTGGCGGCGCCTTGGCGGGCGGCGTGGCGGACTGCCCGGCTTCCTGCGCGCGCAGCGGCAGGGTGAAGCCCAGAACCAGCGCCCCGCCAACGCCGAGAAGCCCGCGGCGGGAGAGTTCGGCGCTCATCGCACGGCTCCCGTCGCCGGGGTGGGACTGGCATCGGCCCGCTGCATCAGGCCCGCCGCGCGGCGGACGGCCTTCAGGATCCGCATATGCGTGCCGCAGCGGCAGAGGTTGGTCTGCAGGCTCGAGCGGATCTCGTCATCCGTCGGGTTCGGGTTGGCGCGCAGCAGGGCCTGGGCGCGCATCATCATGCCGGGGATGCAGTAGCCGCACTGGGCCGCCTGCTCCTCGATAAAGGCGCGTTGCAGGGCACCGGGCGCATCGGCGGTGCCGAGGCCCTCCAGCGTCGTGATCTCCCGCCCCTCCAGCAGCAGCACGGGGGAGACGCAGGAGAAGACCGCCTCCCCATCCACCACCACGGTGCAGGAGCCGCACTGGCCGAGGCCGCAGCCGTATTTGGCCGCGTTCAGCCCCAGCTCATCCCGCAGCGCGTAGAGCAGCGGCGTTTCCGGGTCGATATCCAGCGAATGCTGCTGGCCGTTTACCTTGAGATTCACCATGGCAGGCCTCACTGGGTCGGGTCGGCGGGAGCGGATTGCACGGCATCGGTGGGCCGGGAGGCCGAGGTCGTATGGCCCCGCCGCACCTCGCGCACCAAGGCTTCCACCCCCGTCCAGGGCTGCTGGTCCGTGAAGGCGGCGCGGATATAGCCTAGCAGCTCGACGATCTGCTGATCGGTCAAGACTGCGCGGAATCCCGGCATGATCGGCGCGCGCTCACCCTCGGCAGCAGGCAGGCCGTCCAGCACGACATTGATGAGGTTGCGCGGATTGGGCCCATGCGGGGCGGTGCTGCCCTTCAGATGCATGCCACCGAAGGGCAGTGGCCGCCCGGCCTCGTGGCAACTGGCGCAGGCGCTGGCATAGACGGCGCGGCCGGCATCCTGCCCGGGAACCGGGGGCACCGCCTGGCTGTCGGCCATGGTGGGGCTGGTGCCGGGGCCGGGCACGGGGATGATGGGGGCCGGCACCGTGGCCGGCGTCACGCCATGCCCCATCTTCCGCGCCACATAGCCGGCGATGGCGCGCACATCCTCCTCCGGCACCCAGGCCAGATTGGCCACCACGGGCGCCATCGGGCCACGGGCGATGCCGTGCGAGGCTTCCCAGCCATGGCGGAGGTAGTGAAAGAGGCTTTCCTCCGTCCAGGGCTGCGGCGCCGGGGAGGATTGGTTGACGGCATAGGCGTACCAGCCCTCCGCCTCCCCGCCCGAGAGGGCATGGTCGTGCTGCACGGCGCCCAGGGCGTTGCGCGGCGAGTGGCAGGCGCCGCAATGGCCGAGGCCTTCCGCCAGATAGGCACCATGATCGGCTTCGAGTTCCGGCCGTGGCCCTTCCTCCAGGAAGAGCAGCTTCCAGCCCGCCAGCAGCGGCCGGAAGCCCAGCGGGAAGACCAGCTCATTGGCCGGGGTCTCGGCCCGCACCGGCTCACGCGTCATCAGATAGGCGTAGATGGCGCGGTTATCGGCCTCGGTGACGAGCGTGAAGTGGTCGTAGGGGAAAGCCGGATAGAGGTGGCTGCCCTCGCGGTCTACGCCCTCCCGCATCGCGCGCTGGAAGGCGGCTTCCGACCAACGGCCGATCCCCGCCTCCGGGTCCGGGGTGATATTGGTGGAATAGACGGTGCCGAAGGGCGTCGGCAGGGCCAGCCCTCCAGCGAAGACCTTGCCGCCTGGCGCGGTGTGGCAGGTGTTGCAATCGCCGATCGCCGCCAGTTCCGCCCCGCGCCGGATCAGCTCGGGCGGAAAACTCTCACGCGTCGGTGGCGTCACGGGGTCCAGGGCGGGCTTCCAGGCCAGCGCGGCGAAGCCGGCGCCGGCCAGGACGATCGCCCCGGCGGCCCCCAGCAGTAGTGTCTTGAGTCTTGGCACGGTTACCTCCGCGCGCAGCATGTTGCGCCGCCGGTCTAACCGCAACCCCACGGCGAAGAAGAGCACCGGCCTACATCTCAACCGCCACCACGCCGCCGACAGAACAAAACCACGCATCGGGGATGACTTGTCCGACGATCAGGCTATGGATTTGAACGTTGATCAGGCCCTTCACGAAAGCTTGGGTTGGAAAAAACCGGGAGAACACGCCGAACATGTCCAGAGGGCCTTCAGCCTACTAGGCTCAGGACCTATTAATGAGCCTCTTGAGCTTTGATCTTGCTGTGATTCCATGGCGTCGGAGGTGCTGCCATGGCTGAC
>NZ_RFLX01000089.1 GCF_003696345.1 Teichococcus wenyumeiae
CTCGCCGGAGCGGGCGCCGCAAACCAGCCCGGCAAAGGCATCACCGTGCACTTGGCCTATATCGACTGCAGCAACCTGTTCATTGAGGCGCAGAAGGTCAGCGCGGTGGCGCGGGGCTGGGCCCGCAGCCTGGCCGAGGTCAACCAGCAGAGCAGTCCCGACTTCAGTTACCGCCTCGACTTCCACCGCCTGATGGCGCTGCTGCGGGAGGTCGAAGATCCGGTGCAGGCCGCAGTCTTCGGCTCGGTCACTGACGGCAATGAAGGGCTGTGGCCGCATGCCGAGGCGGCCGGCTTTGAGGTGCGGGTGGTGGAGCGCGCTGCCAACGGCCGCGAGAAGCGGGTCGACACCGGCGTGGTTACCCGCATCTGCCGCGATGCCTACCTGCTGGGCCAGCCGGGCAGGGACCACATCACCCTGGTGGCTGGCGATGGTGACTACGAACCGATGGTGCGGCAGCTGGTGGCGGACGGCTTCGAGGTGAGGCTGCTCTACTGGTCCCATGCCAGCCGCGAGCTGCAGGCGGTGGCCAGTCGCTTCTACCCGCTCGATGCCTATCTGGAGGAGCTAGCACTGCGCTGAGAAGCGGCTACCGCCAGACCGGCCATGAACTTGTCCCCAGATCGCGGGGACGAAGCTGTGGATCACCGGGTGGACAGGCTGTGCAGGGCAGGGGAGGGTCGTCCTCGAGCGTCCGCTTGATGGACCCGGCGCCCGGGCTGGTTCACCTGGTTTGGACCAAGCGTGTCTTGACGCCTGCTATCATGGCCTTGGCCGTGCGATGGTTGAGCCGCTTGGCCAGGCGGACGGTCTGATCTGACTGTGGGAAGGGAACAAGACGATGGGTTCGAACTGGCGTATCACCGCAGCGGTGCTGTTCTTCGGCGCGGCTGCGTCTGCCGCGCAGGCGGCCGATCTCAGGATCGGCGTCAGCGCCTTCCCGCTCTCGGTTGATCCCCACTTCTACAATGGCATCGGCGACCGCAACCTCGCCCTGCACCTCTTCAACCGGCTGGTCGAACAAAAGGGCGACATGTCCCTGGCCCCTGGCCTCGCCACCGAGTGGAAGCTGGTGAGCGACACCGCCTGGGATTTTACCCTGCGAGAGGGCGTGACCTGGTCCGACGGCCGGCCGCTGACACCGGAAGACGTGGTCTTCTCCCTCACGCGGTCCGCCAACATCCCCAACAGCCCGCTGGGCTATGCGCCGTTCACCCGCGACATCGCCAGCATCGAGGCGGCAGGGCCGCGAACGGTCCGCATCACCACCAAACAACCCTCTCCAATCCTGCCGACGAACCTGAGCGCTCTCTCCATCGTCGCGAAGCACGCGGTGGAGGGGAAGGATAGCGGCGACTTCGACAACGCCGCCGTCGCTGCCGGCACCGGCCCGTTCCGCCTGGTCTCCTTTGCCCGCAACGACCGTGCGGTGATGGAGCGCAATCCCGCCTACTGGGGCGAGAAGCCGGAATGGGAGCGGGTGGAGATGCGCTTCATCGCCAATGAGGGTACGCGCAGTGCCGCCCTCCTGGCCGGCGATGTGGACATGATCGACGCGCCCAGCCGCAATGACCTGCCGCGCCTGCGCCGGGACGAACGCTTCCGCGTGGTCTCCGCACCCGGCAACCGCTCCATCATGTTGCTGCCCAATGTCATCACGGAAGGCGGCTCCGCGGAGGCCGCTGACAACGAAGGGCAGCCTCTCGCGCGGAACCCGTTGAAGGACCTGCGGGTGCGGCAGGCCTTGTCGCTCGGCATTGATCGCAAAAGCCTCGCCGAACGCGTGCTGGAAGGGACTGCCCAAGCCGCGGGACAGTTCATGTGGCCAGGGGCCTATTCCTATACGCCCGAGATCGGCATTCCGGCCTTTGATCAGGCGCGCGCCAAGGCGCTCCTTGCGGAGGCAGGGTTTCCCAATGGCTTCCGCCTGACGCTCAGCGCCTTCGCGGACCGGCCGGATTTCCGCACCGTGGCGCAGGCCATTGCGCAGATGTGGACCCGCATCGGCGTCCGGACAGAGGTCAATGCCGTGCCGGCTTCGGTGTATCTCGGGCGTGGCGCCAAGCACGAGTACCTGATGCCGTTCTTCAGCTGGGGCGTTAGCACGGGCGAGGCCGGCTATGTGCTGAACAACCTCTTCATCACCATGGACAGCAAGACCGGTGCAGGGCCCGCGAACTGGGGCGGCTACTCCAATCCGCAACTGGACGCGCTGATCACCCGGGCGCAGTCCACCATGGATGATGCGGCCCGCGAGGCCCTGCTGATCCAGGGTCAGAAGATCGTGGCCGAGGATGTTGCGGCCATCCCGTTGTACCAGCTCGTCAACTTCTGGGCGACGCGGCGTGGGGTGACCTATGAGGCGCGGCAGGACCAGCGGACGGTCGCCACCAGCGCACAGAGCGCGCGCTGACGTCCAGCATGCCGTCAGCTTGATCCTGATCGAAAACGCTGAGCTGCAACTTCGACAGACGAGCTGACGGCGGCTACGCGCCCTTCTCAGACACCCAGGCGGCGAATCAGGTTTCCGCAAAGCGGACATGCGCCTCCGGCCACGAATGGACCGGATCGTACGGCCTTCTCGTAGCGAATGGAGACGGCGCGCCATCCTTCAGCCATGCCCAGAGCCGCTCAACCGCTTGCAGTTGTTGTCGATCCAAGCCGTGCAGGCAGCCGGGTTGACGGCAATGCCTTCAACCCGGCTGCTGCGGTGGGATGGTAGGCCGATCTTCGATGCTCCAGATATGCTGGCGCAAGCCAATGTTCCGGTGCACTTTGAAGCAGGATGAAAATGTAGGTTTGGATGCCTGAATTGATCGTAATGACCAGATCGGAAGTTCAGAATTTCCTGGAAGAGAACTTTACGCTTACACGACCGTCGACACACGCCCGAACGTACCGCTCGAAGAATGGCACGTTTATCGGCGTTAAAGGAAAGAACGAAGCATCACCCCTTCTTCTCTTTCCTGATTGGCAAGAACGCCTTCTAGAAAATCCGATTCCTGGGATCACTCCTAAAGGGATTTACAACAACCACAATCTTATAGACTTCCCTAAACCTGAACCGTTGAGAAAACGAGGTCAGCGGATTGCAGCCCACTTTGAAGTGTCTGACATTTATGCGCTAAGGAATCTGCTTGTCCGGATCGGTGCTCTTGATGCATCGGAGGACTATTCCTTGATCGCGTCATCAGCCGATGAAGAGATAGATAGGGTCAGCGGACAACTTGCTGAGTTGCCTGAGACAGAGCGCCAAGCGCTAATCCAGGCACGTCGCGGTCAAGGCGTCTTCCGGGAACGCTTAATGGCAGCATGGAAGAATGAATGCGCTGTAACTGGCGCTCCAATTCTAGAGTTACTCCGAGCATCTCATATCAAACCCTGGGTGTGCAGCGACAATGATGAGCGTCTAGATCCTGAAAATGGCCTTCTTCTTGTGGCCACTTTGGACGCCGCCTTTGATCGAAAGCTCATAAGCTTCGATGATGCCGGAGGCATTGTCTTCTCGCCGCGATTGCGGAACGGACTATGGAGATGGTTAGGAGTGACAGAGGACGCACGACTTCGAAGAGCACCATCGGAAGCACAGCAGGCATTCCTCAGGTACCATCGCGACAAGCTTTTGACCTGATCACTTAGCTGCCAGACCATAGCTGAAGCTGTAGGAATGCGCGGCTGCCGTACGGTAGCAGCCATCTGCACACCTAATATCGCGGTCGGCTTCGGAGCGGGTCCAGCGCAAGGGCCTGAAGCCAGATGTCCGCTACCGCCCAACCAAGCCCCGAAACCTGCCTTTCCGGTGTCGGCCAGACTATGCCCACGAGTGCCGCCATCCAGCTCGATGGTACGCGGCGCTGCTGACCTCTACTCGACAGCGCCGGACAACTTGGCCAGGTCAGCCTTGGCCTGCTTCTCCGCCCGCTCCTTCCGCTCGCTGTAGCGGTCGGTCAGGTGGCTGGAGATGTCGCGCGTTAGTAGCGTGAACTTCACCAGTTCCTCCATGACGTCGACGACGCGGTCATAGAGAGGACCGGGCAGCATCCGGCCGTCCTCGTCGAACTGCTCGTACGCCTTCGGCACCGAGGACTGGTTGGGGATGGTGATCATCCGCATCCAGCGGCCGAGCAGGCGCAGCGTGTTGACGCTGTTGAAGCTCTGGCTGCCGCCCGACACCTGCATCACCGCCAGCGTGCGCCCCTGGGTCGGCCGGATGCCCTTGCTCTCTAGCGGCAGCCAGTCGATCTGGTTCTTCAGGATGCCCGTGACGGCGCCGTGCCGCTCCGGGCTGCACCAGACCTGGCCCTCGGACCACAAGGACAGTTCCCGCAGCTCCACCACCTTGGGATGGTCGGCAGGCACGCTGTCGACCACCGGCAGGTCGCGGGGGTCGAAGACCCGCGTCTCGGCGCCGAGGCGGCGGAGGATGCGCTCAGCCTCCAGCGTCAGGAAGCGGCTGTAGGACCGCTCCCGCAGCGAGCCATAGAGCAGCAGGATGCGCGGCGGGTGCGTGCTGACGCCGGAGATACCGAGCTTGGCGGGGTTCGGCATCTGCAGGTGTTCGTCGGCCACGTTAGGCAGCGAGAGGTCGAGGTCGGACGGCATCAGGGTCTCCCCGTCGTCGGTAAGCATTGGATGGCGCGGGCGGTCAGCGTTGCTCACGGCGTGCCCACCACCGGCAGCCAAAGCACCAAGGCGGCCAGCACCACCAGGAGGACCGGCGGCGTGATGACCACGCCGACCTTCATGTACTGCCCCCAGGTGATCGTGGTGCCCTTGCTGGCCAGCACATGCAGCCAGAGCAGGGTCGCCAGGCTGCCGATGGGTGTGAACTTCGGCCCGAGGTCGCAGCCGATGACGTTGGCGTAGATCATCGCCTCTCGGATGGCAGGCGGGATGCCTTGCGCCTGCTCGATGGCCAAAGCGCCTACCAGCACGCCCGGCATGTTGTTCATCACCGAGGACAGCAGCGCCGCGCCGAAGCCGGTGCCGATGGTGGCGACCCACAGGCCATGTCCTGCCAGCCAGACCAGTGCCTGCGCCAGGTAGTCCGTCAGCCCGGCATTCCGAAGGCCGTAGACCACGAGATACATGCCGAGGGAGAAGATAACGATCTGCCAGGGCGCGCCTGCCAGCACCTTGCGGACGGCCACCACGCTACCGCGGCCGCCCCGATGCCAGCGCCCCGCCAGCGCCAGCAGGACCAGGGCGGCTGCGCCCGTCACGACAGCAACCGGAACACCCAAAGGCGCTAGGACGAAGTAGGCTAGCAGCAGCACGGCGAGCAACGGGAAGGCGGCTCGGAAGATGAGGTGGTCGCGGATGGCGGCGCCGGGCTGCTCAAGCTGGCCCATCGCGTAGGTGGCAGGTACTTGGCGCCCGAAATAGACCCAGAGCACGGCCAGCGTCGCCGCCAGCGCCACCAGGTTCACGGGCACCATCACGGCAGCATAGTGGTCGAAGCCGATGTTGAAGTAGTTGGCCGAGACGATGTTGACGAGGTTCGAGATCACCAGCGGCAGGCTGGTGGTGTCCGCCACGAAGCCGCAGGCGACGATGAAAGCCAGGGTGGCGCCCGCGGAGAAGTTCAGGCGCAGCAGGATGGCCATGACGATGGGCGTCAGCAGCAGCGCCGCGCCGTCATTGGCGAAGAAGGCGGCGATGAGCGCGCCAAGCACCACGACGAGC
>NZ_RFLX01000009.1 GCF_003696345.1 Teichococcus wenyumeiae
CCACCGGTGTCCCCGCCACCTCCTGTCTCTCCGCCGCCACCGGTGTCCCCGCCACCGCCCGTCTTGCCGCCGCCACCGGTGTCTCCGCCACCGCCCGTCTTGCCGCCGCCACCGGTGTCCCCGCCACCTCCTGTCTCTCCGCCGCCACCGGTATCCCCGCCACCGCCCGTCTCTCCGCCGCCACCGGTATCCCCGCCACCGCCCGTCTCGCCTCCGCCGCCGCCCCCCGTCTCGCCACCACCACCGCTGCCCCCGCCGCCGCCGCCTGTCTCGCCACCACCACCGCTGCCCCCGCCGCCGCCTCCCGTTCCCACTCCACATCCCCTCGCCATTGGTGAGACGCTGCATGGCTTCACGCGCATCTCAACCGACGTAGTCACGTCCCTGCACATGGTCTGGGATGCCGAGCGCATCGTCACCGGCCCCGACCACCTGACGCAGATCGCCCTGACCTCAGGCGAGATGGTCTGGATGGGGCCGGTGACACGCATCGCCTTCGCCAATGGCGCCATCGAGTTCTCCGGCTCGTCGGATGCGGCCGAGATCGTGCGCCTGTACCAGACCATCCTGGGCCGGGCGCCTGACCCGGAAGGGCTGTTCAACTGGGTGGAGCACATGCAACACGGCATGAGCTTGGCGCACGCCGCCGAGGGCTTCTTCGGCAGCCAGGAATTCATCAGCCGCTTCGGCGGGCTGACCAACGAGCAGCTGGTCGTGAACCTTTACCGGGAGGCGCTGGGCCGCCAGCCTGACCCGCCGGGCCTGGCCTTCCAGGTCGCTGCGCTGAATGGCGGCATGAGCCGCGCGCAGCTCATCGCCAATTTCGTGGACAGCCCCGAGGCCGCCGGGAAGTTCGAGGGCAGTCACCCCGGCGGCGTCTGGGTCCGCGACAGCGAGGCCACCTTTGTCGGCATGGCCTATGACGCGGTGTTTGACCGGGCGCCGGATGCCACGGGCCTGCCCTTCTGGAGCCAGAAATTGGCCAGTGGAGAGATGTCGATCCGCCAGATGGTGGAGGCCATCGCCACCAGCAACGAGTTCCAGGCCCGCCACGCGCATGAGGATAACGCGGCTTACGTCGCCTCCATCTACCGCAGCGCGCTGGAGCGGGAGCCGGACCCAACCGGCCTGGCCTTCTGGGTGGACCATCTCGCCAGCCACCGCATGGACCGGGTGGACGTGGTGATGCTGATCGGCATCTCAGACGAGCAGAAGGCGCAGTTCTCTCACCATCCGCATGGCGATGCCTTCCTGGGGTGAGGCTCGGCCACGAAACCTCACGCCGGAAAGACTTGCGACCCGTTCGCAAGTCCGGCAGCCTGGGCACTCCCTTTTCCAGCAGGGAGCATCTGCTGCCATGGCAACACACGGCCTTCCTACCTGGCCCTGGACCGATGTGGAGATCGAAAGCCTGCCGCCGCCCGAGGCGCTGCTGCTGGAAGCCATGCGGCGCTGGGCCTGGGCAATGCAGTGCGGCCTGGCCCCGGCCCAGGCCTGCCAGCCTCCCCTGGTCACCGAGGATGCCGGGGATGCCGCCTGGCCGCTGGATGCGCTGCTGCGGGCCAAGGGGGAGCCCTTCCTCATCGGCTCTCCGCTGGAGCCGCGCCTGCAAGGCGAGGAACCTGCCCTGTTGCTGGCCCTCTCGCTCTCCCAACGCGGGCCGCGGCGGGAGGCATTGGCGGCTTTCCTGCGCCTGCTGCCCCAGCCCCGCGCCTATGCCGCCATGAGCCATGCCCTGGTGGTCGGGCAGATGTTCCGCCGTGCAGGGCTGCTGCTGTCACAGCCGCTGCGCTGAACCGGCGGGCATGAAAAAGGGGGCCGAAGCCCCCTTCCGTCAGACCCTCTGCACCAACTGGGCCGGTCCAGGCTGCCAGCTCACCTCGCCGGCGGTGCCGCAGCCATCGCAGACCGGCACCCATTGCGCATGCAGCTTGCCGCAATGGCCGCAACGCCAGCGCGGCTCGGAAGGCGCGGCGGTGGCGGCGCGCAGCCAGCGGGCCTCGGCGGCGCGGGCCACGGCGCTTTCGCCATGCTCCACCTGCTCCAGCTCCACCAGCAGCAGATAGGCGCGGGCATCGGCCGTGCCGTCCTGCACCAGCGCCTCCAGCTCCTGCCGCGCGCGGCCGGTCAGGCCGGCGGCCAGGGCGGTGCGGGCCAGCAGCAGCCGGCTTTCCGGATGGTTGCGGTTGGCCTGCACCAGGGTCTCGGCCATCTTCACCCGCTCCAGCGGATCGGCCTCGTCCTTCAGGTAGGCCTCGGCGAGATCAGGGTGCGGCGCGGCGGCCCAGCCCTGTTCCAGCACGCCACGCGCCTTGCGCTGGCTGCCGGCGCTCGCCAACCGCTTCGCATAGGCGATCACGGCGGGGGAGAAGGCATGGTCGGCCTCGAAGGCCTGCCGCTCCAGCTCGGCGGCCTGGGCGATGTCGCTTTCCTGCCGCGCGGCGGCCAGGGCCAACTGAGCCTTCGGCGCCTTGGGCGCGGCCAGCGCCAGGGCCTCGCGCCAGTCCTGCGTGCGCAGCGCCAGGGCGGCACGCTCCTCGCGCACCCAGGCGGCGCCGGGCTGGGCGGCCTCGGCCTCCCGCGCCAGCTGCTGCGCGGCGGGCCAGTCCTGCCGCTGGATCGCCTGCCGCAGCAGCCCGCGCAGGCCAAGGAACTTGGCATCGTCGCGGGCGGCCAGGGTGCGGAAGGCCTCGGCGGCGCCTTCCTCGCTACCGCTGAGGCGCTCGGCCTCGGCGGAAAGCAGCAGCACCTGCGGCTTGTCGCCCAGCAACTGGCGGGCGCGGCGCACCTCCAGCCGGGCGGTATCGGCGGTGCCGGCGGCGAGCGCCACCAGGGCGCGGGTCAGCGCGGCATCGCCCTTCTCGCGGTCGCGGGCCTCACGCTTGGCGCGCATGCGGGCCGGCAGGCGGCGCAAGGCGCGCCAGCCGGTCAGCAGCCCGTGCAGCACCAGGAACAGGATGCCCAGGGCCAGCAGCAGGATGGGCAGATCGACATAGATCTCGGCATCGTTGACGCGCACCTGCACGGTGCCGCCCATCCGCATCAGCACCCATGCGACGCCAACCGTGACGACGCAGAGGAACAGCAGCCAAAGCGCGCGCGCCATCAGCCCTGACCCTTCGGCGAGACCATCTCATTCAGCGCGGCGCGGGCAGCCAGCAGGCCTTGCGCCTGCCGCAGCCAGCCGGCCATCGGCGCCCGGGTCTTCTCCGGCAGCGCCTCCACCTTCTGCACGGCACCGGCGATGTCGCCGGCATCCAGCGCCTGGCGGGCGCCTTCCAGCTCTCCGCTCACCGCGTCGCCCCAGACGGTCTGGTCGCCGCGGCGGACGGTGACGAGGTTGGACAGCCGGGTGGCGGCCGCCTCCAGCACGCCCTGGCCCTCGGTCGCGGGCTGGGAGGCCGCGCGGGCGGCGCGGGCCGCCTCGTCGAAGGACAGGCGCAGGGAAGCGGCGGTCGGCGGCGCGGCATTGGCATAGGCGGCCAGAGCCGGCGGCGGCGTGCCGGGCAGCCCGGCCAGCGCGGCGCCCAGCGGCTGCCCGGCCTCCAGCGCCGAGGTCAGCGCGGTGGAAGCCACCAGCCGGTTCAGCCGCTGCTCGGCGGCGGTGATGCGGGCCTCGCGCTGCTCCAGGGCCGTGAAGCGGGCATTCATCTGCTGCTCGCGCTCGGCGGCGGCACGCTTGGCCGCTTCGTCGGCGGCGGAAAGCTGCTGCGTCACCTTGCCTTCCAGCGTGGTGAGGCGCTGCTGCTGTGCTGCCTCCAGCGCGGCAAGGCGCTGCTGCTGCGCCTCATCCAGCGCGGCCAGCTTCGGCGCCAGCGCCGCCTCGGCGGCGGCGACGCGTTGCGCCAGCTGCGCCTCGGCCCCGGTGATGCGCTGGGAGAAAGCGTTCTGCGCCTCGCCGATCCGCTGTTCCACCTGGGCCTGCTGCGCCGCCACGGCGGATTTCTGCTGCTCCAGCGCCTCCCGCAGCGCGGCCAGCGCCTGGTTGGCAGCGGCCTCACGCTCGCGCAGCGTTGTCTCCAGCGCGCCAAGACGCTGGTTGGCCTGCTGCAGCGCCGGGCCCTGGCCGGCGGCCTGGGCCTCGGCCTGCCGCAGGCGGTTGTCCAGCGCGTCGATCCGGGCGGGGTCGATGGCGGGCTGGTCCGGCCGGCCAGCCAGCACCAGCCAGGCCAGCAGCAGCACCACCACGCCGGTACCGGCGGCGATCGGCAGCATCAGCGAATCGCGGCGCCGCGCCGGCTCGGGCGGCGGGGCGGGTGGCGGCGTTGCGGGCCGGCTGGGTGGCAGCGGCGGTTCCGGCGGCGCGGCGGCGGCCACGGGCTCCGGCTCGGCCACCGGGCCGGTTACCGGCTCGGCCACAGGCTCCGGCGCCGGGCCGGGCTTGGCGGCTTCCGGCGGCAGCGGCGCCCCGGCGGCGGGCGGCGGTGGCGCGTTGCGCCCCTTGTCCCGCCGTGAGTCGCCGCCCTTCGATGGGGAACGGGCGGGGCTGTCCTTCGGCGTATCGATCATCTTTCTCCTGCCCCTCGCTGTCAGGCCCTCGCGGCCGAGTGGGGCGCCGGGCCCAGCAGGGCCAACAGCGCCGATGGTTCGGGCGTGGGGGTAGCACGGATCTCCTGCCAGGACAGTCCCGCCAGTGCCGTCGCAATCCGCGCTGAGAGCGCCAACGCGGCCACCTGATCCACAGTTTCGGCCACTCCCGCCTGCCGCAGCAACGCCATGATTACGCTAGCGGAACGCGGCGAAAAGAACAGTGCCGCCCGTATCTCCCCCGCCCGCAGTGCCGCCAGCGCCGGGCCGGGCAACGAATCGGCGGGGTGGGCGGCGTAGACGACGCGGCGGCGCACGCTGAAGCCATGGCCGCGCAGGGCCTTGGCCAGCGCGGCGCTGTAGCCCCGCCCCACCGCCAGTAGCAGCGGCCCGGCACGCGGGTCCAGCGTGGCGGCGGCCTGGGCCGCCAGGGAAGCAGCATCGCCCTCGGCCGCGGTGACATGGCGGAAGCCAGCGGCAGCGGCCTCAGCGGCGGTGCCGCTGCCCACCGCCAGCACCGGCATGTCGCGCGGCACGCCCGGCAGGGCGCGGGCGGCGGCACGGCTGGGCAGCAGCAGCGCCTGGGCCGGGGCGGCGAGGCCGGCCGGCGGCGGCAGCGGCGCCAGCACCAGCGCGGGCGCCAGCACGGGGCGCCAGCCCAGCGCCGCCACGGCGGCGGCGGTTTCGGCCGCGCCGGGCTCCGGGCGGGTGATCAGCACGGCATCGCGGAAGGCGCCGGGCGGCGCCACCCTCTCAGCCAAAGAAGATATCGGCGGGGCTGTCGGCGCGCAGGCTGTCGCCGAGTTCCAGCCCGATCCGCTCGGCATCCGCCACGGCGCCATGCAGGCTGCGCTTCAGCAGGAAGGTGCCGTCGGGCCGCGCCACCAGCCCGGTCAGGTGCAGCTGGCCATCCGGCAGCAGCCGGGCATGGCCGCCGATCGGAGTGCGGCAGGAGCCATCCAGCGCCGCCAGCAGCGCCCGCTCGGCGCGGGACACGGCGCGGGCCTCGCGGTCCTCGATGCCGGAGAGCAATTCCAGCAATTCCAAGTCGGCGGCGCGCACGGTGACGCCGACGATGCCCTGGCCGGCGGCCGGCACCATCGATTCGGCATCAATGATGACGGAGGCGCGGTCCGCCATCTCCAGCCGCTTCAGCCCGGCCAGCGCCAGCAGGGTGGCATCGGCCTCCCCGGCGGCGAGCTTGGCGAGGCGGGAGCCGACATTGCCGCGGATCATGCCCACCTTCAGGTCCGGCCGCGCATGCAGCAGCTGCGCCTGGCGCCGCAGGCTGGCGGTGCCGATGCGCGCCCCGGCCGGCAGGGCGCCGAAGGGGTCTGCCGGGTCCGGCGTGCCGCAGGACGGGCCGAGGATCAGCGAATCGCGCGCGTCTTCCCGCCGCAGGGTGCAGGCCAGCACGATGCCGGGGGGCAGCTCGGTCTCCAGGTCCTTCAGGCTGTGGACGGCGAAGTCGATCCGCCCATCCAGCAGCGCCTCATGGATCTCCTTGGCAAAGAGGCCCTTGCCGCCAATATCCGCCAGCCGCTTGTCCTGGATGCGATCGCCGGAGGTGGCGATGACATGTTCCTCGAAGGCGTTGACATTGCGCAGCACGGGGCAGAAGCGCGTCACGAGGTCGAGGAAGGTGCGGGTCTGCCATAGCGCCAGCGGCGACCCGCGCGTACCCACGCGCAGCGGCAGCGCGCGCCGCGTATGCGGCCTCACGGCTGTGTCGGACCCGGTGCGAAGGTCGGCGGGGGCGGCGCAGACCTGCGGATAAACGAAATCGCCCGCCGCGGCAGACGGCGATGCGGGGTGGGCAAGGGACATGGCGCGCGTCATAGAACCGCCACACCCAATGGGGAAGGCAGAATAAGGATGCAGGGCGTGCTGATCAGGGGTCCGGTTCTGGGTTTGGAGGCGAGTTGCGACGAAACCGCCGCCGCCGTGCTGGCGCCGGATGGCACCGTGCTGGCCGAGGCGGTGCGCAGCCAGCTGGCGGAACACACGCCTTTCGGCGGCGTGGTGCCGGAAATCGCGGCCCGCGCTCATCTGGCCCACCTGCCCGCGCTGACGGCCGATGTGCTCGCCCGCGCCGGGGTGAAGGCCGCGGATCTCGGCGGCATCGCCGCGACTTCCGGTCCCGGGCTGATCGGCGGGTTGATCGTCTGCGCCACCTTCGGCAAGGGCATGGCCCTCGCGCATGACCTGCCCTTCGTGGCCGTGAACCATCTGGAAGGGCATGCGCTGACGGCGCGGCTGCCGGGCTTGGTGGAAGGCGGCGCGAAGTTCCCCTACCTGCTGCTGCTGCTCTCCGGCGGGCATTGCCAGTGCGTGGCGGTGGAAGGGCTGGGGCAGTACCGCCGCCTCGGCTCCACGCTGGATGACGCGGTGGGCGAGGCCTTCGACAAATCCGCCAAGCTGATGGGCCTGCCCTGGCCCGGCGGCCCGGCGCTGGAAAAGCTGGCGCAAACCGGCGACCCGAAGCGCTTCCCCCTGCCCCGCCCGATGCTGGGGCGGCCGGGCTGCGATTTCTCTTTCAGCGGGCTCAAGACCGCCGTGGCCCAGACCATCCCGAAATTGCAGACCGAGCAGGACCGCGCTGACCTCGCGGCCGCCTTCCAACGCGTGGTGGCCGCCGTGCTGGCGGACCGGGCGAAGAACGCGCTCGGCATGATGGACGGCGCCACCGCCATGGTGGTGGCCGGCGGCGTCGCGGCCAACCAGGCGGTGCGCACCGCCCTGGCCGGGGTGGCGGAGAAGCACGGGCTGCCGCTGGTGGCGCCGCCCATCCGCCTGTGCACCGACAATGCCGTGATGATCGCCTGGGCCGGCATCGAGCGCCTGCGCGCCGGGCTGACCGACCCGCTGGACCATGCCCCCAGGCCACGCTGGCCGCTCGCGGAGCTTGCTGCATGAACTACCGCCACGCCTTCCACGCCGGCAATTTCGCCGATTGCGTCAAGCACGCTCTGCTGCTGCGCCTGCTGCGGCGGCTGGAGGTGAAGGAAACCCCCTTCCGCGTGCTGGATACCCATGCCGGCATCGGCACCTACGACCTGACCGGCAGCGAGGCCGAGCGTACCGGCGAATGGCAGCGCGGCGTCGGCCGGCTGATGGACATCACCGAGGGGCCGCTGGCCGAATGGCTGTCCCTGCTGAAGCTGGCCGGCTTCCCGCCCATCTATCCCGGCAGCCCGACCCTGGCCCGCATGGTGCTGCGGCCCAACGACCGGCTGGTGCTCTGTGAATTGCATGAGCAGGACCACGCCACGCTGCGCACCCTGTTCCGCGGCGACCCGCAGGTGGCGGTGCACAAGCGCGACGGCTGGGAGGCGCTGACCGCCCTCACCCCCTTCCAGGAAAAGCGCGGCCTCATCCTGATCGACCCGCCCTTCGAGCAGGAAGGCGAGTTCGAGCGCATGGCCGAGGGCATGGCCGCCGTGGCGCACCGCTTCCGCGCCGGGGTGCAGGCCGCCTGGTACCCCATCAAGCACCGCACCCCGGTGCGGGCCTTCCATACCGCCCTGGCCGAGAGCGGCATCCGCGACATCATCACCTGCGAGCTGTGGCTGCGGGAACCCACCGACCCGCAGCGGCTGAACGGCTGCGGCGTGGCGGTGGTCAACCCACCCTGGAAGTTCGAGGAAGAGGCCGGCGCCATCCTGGAGGCGCTGCTGGAGCGCCTGGGCGAAGGCGAGCCCGGCCAGGGCTTCGCCGTCACCCGGCTGGCGGAGGAATGAGCCCCTTCCACGGCATCGGCCGCGTTGCCGTGATCGGCGCCGGGGCCTGGGGCACGGCGCTGGCGCTGCAGGCCCTGCGGGCGGGCGCGGCCACGGCGCTCTGGGCGCGTGACCCGGACCGTGCCCTGGCCATGCGGGCGGCGCGGGAGAATGCCGCGCACCTGCCCGGCCAGCTCCTGCCCGCCGAACTGCGCATCACCGCCGATGCCGAGGAAGCGCTGGAGGGTGCTGACCTCGCGCTGCTGGTGGTGCCCTGCCAGCACCTGGCCGGGATGCTGCCCCGGCTGCCGGCCCTGCCGCCCAGCTTGGTGGCGGCCAAGGGCGTCGAGCACGGCACGCTGCGCCTGCCGCTGGAAATTCTGGCCGATGCCCGGCCGGGCCTGCCGGCGGGCGTGCTGTCCGGTCCCAATTTCGCGCGGGAGGTGGCGCAGGGCCTGCCCGCCGCCGCCGTGGTGGCGAGCCTGGATGAGGCGCTGCGGCAGGGTGCGGCGGCCAGCCTCTCCAGCGGCGGCTTCCGGCTTTACGACCATGACGACCCGGTGGGTGCCGAGGTCGGCGGCGCGGCCAAGAACGTGATCGCCATCGCTGCCGGGGCGGTGATCGGCGCCGGGCTGGGCGAGAATGCCCGCGCTGCCCTGGTGACGCGCGGGCTGGCCGAGATCGCCCGGCTGGCCGTGGCGCTGGGCGGGCGGGCGGAGACGGTGGCGGGCCTCTCCGGCCTGGGCGACCTGCTGCTGACCTGCACCGGCGGCAGCAGCCGCAATTTCTCGCTGGGACTGGCGCTGGGCCAGGGACGTCACCTGGCCGCCATCCTGGCCGAGCGCAACAGCGTCACGGAAGGCGTCGCCACCGCCCCCGCCCTGCTGGCCCGCGCCGCTGCCGTGGGGGTGGAGATGCCCATCACCGCCGCCGTGGCCGATGTGCTGGAAGGCCGGATGGACGTGGTCGGGGCGGTGGAGCAGTTGATGAACCGCCCGCTGCGCCAGGAAGTCTGACGGCGCTATTCCGCCCGCAGCGCCGCCCCGGCGGCCAACGGCGCCAGCGGCAGGGCCGCCGCCGTCAGCGCCGCCAGCAGCAGCACGAAGGGGTGCCAGGCGACGCCGGAGGCCGCGGCCTCGATGCCCGCCGCGCCGAAGATCATGGCCGGGATGGCCAGCGGCAGCACCAGCAGCGGCAGCAGCACGCCGCCGCGCCGGGCGCCCAGCGTCAGCGCCGCCCCCGCCGTGCCCAGCAGGGAGAGAAACAGCGTTGCCAGCCCCAGCACCAGCGCCGCCACGCCCCAGGCGGCGGTGGGCAGGTTCAGCATGGCGGCGGCCACGGGGCTGGCCAGCAGCAGCGGCCCGCCGGTGGTCAGCCAATGCGCCAGCGCCTTCACCGCCGCCAGTTGCGCGGGCGCGAGGCCGGAGAGCAGGAGCTGGTCCAGCGAGCCGTCCTCGGCCTCCAGCGCGAAGAGGCGGTCCAGCGGCAGGAGCGCCGCCAGCAGCGCGGACGCCAGCAGCGCGCCGGGGGCGAGGCGCGCCAGGGTTTCCGGCGCCGGGCCGACGCCGAAGGGAAACAGCGCCGTCACCAGCAGGAAGAACAGCATCGCCGCCAACGTGTCGCCGGGGTGGCGGGCGGCCAGCAACCATTCGCGGCGCAGCAGCGCGATCATGCGGGCGTCAGCGCCAGGGTGCCGCTGCCGGGCAGCGGCAGCGGCACATGCGTGGCCGCCACCACGGCGCCGCCCGCCGCGCGATGCGCCGCCAGCATCTCTCCGAACAATCCGATGGAGGCGGTATCCAGCCCGACGCTGGGTTCATCCAGCAGCCAGAGCGGCACGCGGGCCAGCGCCAGCCGCGCCAGCGCCGCCCGCCGCTTCTGCCCGGCGGAGAGCATGCGCGCCGGCAGGTGTTCCAGCCCTTCCAGCCCCACCGCCGCCAGGGCCGCCGCGACATCCCCGCCCCAGAGCCGGGCCCAGAAGGCCAGGTTCTCCTCCAGCGTCAGGCCAGGCTTCAGCGCATCGGCATGGGCCAGGTAGCGCAGGCGGGCGGCATGGCCAGGGCCATCGGCCAGGGCATCGCTGCCATGCCACAGCAGGGAACCTTCCGCCGGCGGCACCAGCCCGGCCAGCAGGCGCAGCAGCGTGGATTTTCCGGCGCCGTTCGGGCCTGTCAGCAACAGGGCTTCTCCCGGCGCGCAGCGGAAGGAAACTCCGGCGAAGACCACACGCTCCCCCCGCACCGCCGCCAGTTCCACCGCTTCCAGCATCGTCCCTCAACAGTTCCAGACCGCGCCCCGCCGCCGATGGACCGGGGCGGATAGGCGTGTAATAAGCGGCAGCGTTCGCAGCAATATGACGTGGGAAGCTCCAACCATGCGCTTGATCGGGCAGGACAGCCTCAAGACACGCCGCACCCTGGCGGTTGATGGCAAGACCTACCATTATTTCAGCCTGCCCGAAGCGGCCAAGAGCATCGGCGATATCACCCGCCTGCCCTACAGCCTCAAGGTGCTGCTGGAGAACGTCCTCCGCTTCGAGGACGGCCGTTCCTACTTCACCAAGGACGCGCAGGCCATCGCCGACTGGGTGAAGGAAGGCCGCAGCGACAAGGAAGTTCCCTTCCGCCCGGCGCGCATCCTGATGCAGGACTTCACCGGCGTCCCCGCCGTGGTGGACTTGGCCGCCATGCGCGACGGCATCCTGACACTGGGCGGCGACCCGCGCCGCGTGAACCCGCTGGTGCCCGTTGACCTCGTCATCGACCACTCTGTCATGGTCGATGTCTCCGGCACCGCCTCCTCGCTGCAGAAGAACGTCGACATCGAGTTCGAGCGCAACGGCGAGCGCTATGAGTTCCTGCGCTGGGGCCAGGAAGCCTTCAACAACTTCCGCGTCGTGCCCCCCGGCACCGGCATCTGCCACCAGGTGAACCTGGAATACCTGGCGCAGGGCGTCTGGACCTCCACCGACGCCGGCGAGACCTTCGCGTACCCCGACAGCTGCTACGGCACCGACAGCCACACCACCATGGTGAACGGCCTGGGCGTGCTGGGCTGGGGCGTCGGCGGCATCGAGGCCGAGGCCGCCATGCTCGGCCAGCCGATCGCCATGCTGATCCCCGATGTCATCGGCTTCAAGATCACCGGCAAGCTGCGCGAGGGCGTGACCGCCACCGACATGGTGCTGACGGTGACGCAGATGCTGCGCAAGAAGGGCGTGGTCGGCAAGTTCGTCGAGTTCTACGGCGCCGGCCTGGCCGAGATGCCGCTGGCCGACCGTGCCACCATCGGCAACATGGCCCCGGAATACGGCGCCACCTGCGGCATCTTCCCGGTGGACGAGATCACGCTGGGCTACCTGCGCCTCTCCGGCCGCGACGAGCACCGCATCAACCTGGTGCGCGAATACTACAAGGCCCAGGGCATGTTCCGCGACGAGAACACGCCCGACCCGGTCTTCACCGACATGCTGGAGCTGGACCTCTCGACGGTGGTGCCGTCCATGGCCGGCCCGAAGCGCCCGCAGGACCGCGTGGCGCTGGACAATGCCGGCCCGGCCTTCGCCAAGGAGCTGGCTTCCGGCAACCTCGGCGTGCCCGGCGACAAGGCCGACCTGCGCGTGCCGGTGGCCGGCGCCAACTACGACCTCGGCCATGGCGACGTGGTGATCGCCGCCATCACCTCCTGCACCAACACGTCCAACCCCTACGTGATGGTCGCCGCCGGCCTCGTGGCCAAGAAGGCCAATGAGAAGGGCCTGACCGCCAAGCCCTGGGTGAAGACCTCGCTGGCCCCTGGTTCCCAGGTGGTGACCGAGTACCTGAACAAGGCCGGCCTGACGCCGCACCTGGACGCGCTGGGCTTCCAGACCGTCGGCTATGGCTGCACCACCTGCATCGGCAATTCCGGCCCGCTGGCCGAGCCGATCGTGGACGCCATCGAGGACAACAAGCTGGTCGCGGTCTCGGTGCTCTCGGGCAACCGCAACTTCGAGGGCCGCGTCCACCAGAACGTGCGCGCCAACTACCTGGCCTCGCCGCCGCTGGTGGTGCTCTACGCCCTGGCCGGCAGCATCAACCTGGACGTCACCAAGGAGCCGATCGGCACCGGCAAGGACGGCCAGCCGGTCTATCTGAAGGACATCTGGCCGACCACGAAGGAGGTCAACGACACCGTCGAGGCCGTCGTGACGCGCGAGATGTTCCAGGAGCGCTATTCCGACGTGTTCAAGGGCCCGCAGCAGTGGCAGGCCATCCGCGTCGATGCCGGCAGCGACACCTACAAGTGGAACGGCGGCTCCACCTACGTGCAGAACCCGCCCTATTTCGAGGGCATCGAGCCGGAGCCGAAGCCGATCGCGGCCGTCACGGGCGCGCGCGTGCTGGCGGTGCTGGGCGACAGCATCACCACCGACCACATCTCGCCCGCCGGCAACATCAAGAAGTCCTCGCCGGCCGGTGAGTACCTGGTCGAGCACCAGGTGCGGCAGGCGGACTTCAACAGCTACGGCGCCCGCCGCGGCAACCACGAAGTCATGATGCGCGGCACCTTCGCCAATATCCGCATCAAGAACCAGATGGTCCCCGGTATCGAGGGCGGCATCACGAAGTACCAGCCCTCGGGCGAGGTAATGCCGATCTACGACGCCGCCATGAAGTACAAGGAAGAAGGCCGCCCGCTGGTCATCTTCGGCGGCAAGGAATACGGCACCGGCTCGTCCCGCGACTGGGCGGCCAAGGGCACCTTCCTGCTGGGCGTCAAGGCCGTGATCGTCGAGAGCTTCGAGCGCATCCACCGCTCCAACCTCGTCGGCATGGGCGTGCTGCCGCTGGTCTTCAAGCCGGGCGAGAACCGCGAGACGCTGGGCATCACCGGTGAGGAGATCATCGACATCGAGGGTCTGGAGGACCTGAAAGCCCGCATGGTGCTGGGCCTGGTGATCCACCGCCCCGATGGCAGCGTGACGCGCACCGAGGTGCAGTGCCGCGTCGATACGGCCGATGAGGTCGAGTACTACAAGAACGGCGGCATCCTGCACTACGTGCTGCGCTCCATGGCCGGCACCAAGTCCGCCGCCTGAGGCATCCAGGCACCGGCCCCCTCACCGGGGCCGGGCGCCACACGAAAAGGGCGCGGTCCGGTTCTGGACCGCGCCCTTTTTCGTATCCGCCGCGCTTCAGTGCTGCGGCGTTACCGGACCCGGGGCCGCGCCGAAGAGCGTGGCGCCCCAGGGCAAGGCCATCAGGCCGTTGATGACGGTGGTGGCATTGATGGGGGCTGGCTTGGTGTTGTTGCGCATCGGGGACCTCCTCGGTTTTCTGTCCTCGTGCATGACTATGGTCACCAATGGTGAACGGGTCCTGAAGCGTCGCTAACAAGCGGGACACCCCGGAACACGCTTCCGGCATGGGCCGTGCTCCCGCCCGCCGCATCCGCCATGCCGCAGCAGCGCAACCTGTGCCTCAACCCCCGCGTTGCCGGGCTGAAGGCGAGGACGCATTCGCGCGCGCCGCCAAGGCGAGAACGCCTGGATGGGAGTCTCATGCGTGCTGCCCTGCTGCTGAACCCGCGTGCCGGCACCTTGCTCGCCCGGCCGGAACTGCTGGCGGAGATCCCGGCCGCCCTGCGCGCCGCCGGGCTGGAAGTGCTGGAAATCGGCGAGGATGCCGGCCCCGACCTGGAGGCGCGGCTGGAGGCGGCGCTGGCGCTGCGGCCGGAGGTGGTGGTGGTGGGTGGTGGCGATGGCAGCATCCGCACCGCCGCCGCGCGGCTGGCCGGCGGGCCGGTGGCGCTGGCCATCCTGCCGCTGGGCACGCTGAACCTGCTGGCCCGTGACATGGGCGTGCCGCTGGAGCCGGGGGAAGCCGCCGCCGCCCTTGGCCAGGCAACCTTGCGCCAGATCGATATCGGGTTGGTGAATGGCGAGGTTTTTCTTTGCCAATCCGTCATCGGCCTTCCCAACCGCGTGGGCCTGCACCGGGAGCGCGTGCGGGGCCGGGATGGATTGGCGGCGCGCTGGCGGGTGGCGCTGGGCTTTCTTCGCGCGCTCTGGCGCCATCCGCCGATGCGGCTGGGGCTGCGGCCGGATGGGCAGCCGATGCGCCGCGTCTGGACCGGTGCTGTCTCTGTGGTGAACAACGCCTATGACGAGGCGCCGGGCCATTTCTTCCACCGTCCACGGCTGGATGCGGGGGTGCTCACCTGGCTGGTGGCGCGGGATTTCGACCTCTGGTGGGCAGCCAAGCTGATCGCCTCCATGGCCCTCGGCCGCTGGCGCGGGGGGGCCGGGCTGATTGCCGGCGAGGCCGCCAGCCTGGACATCTTCAGCCGCCGCAGCCACCTGCGGGTCATGAACGACGGAGAGGCGATGCTGCTGCGAACTCCCCTGCGCTATTCCATCCGCCCGCGCGCCCTGCGCGTACTGGCCCCGCTGCCGGCCGAGGCGCCGCCCCAACGGGCGGCGGAGGGTGCCGCATGCGGGTGATCGACCATATCTCCGACCTGCATTTCAACCGCATCGACACCGCGGCGGCGGCGGGGCTGCTGGAGGCACTGAATGCCGACCCGGCGGACCTGGTGGCCGTCAGCGGCGACCTGACGATGCGCGCCCGCAGCCGGGAGTTCCGCGCGGCCGCCGAATTCCTGAGCAAGCTGAAGGCGCCCTGGATCGCGGTGCCCGGCAACCACGACATCACGGCCTTCTACCCTTGGGAAAGGTTCTTCGACCCCTTCGGCCGCTGGCACAAATACGTCTCGCCCCAGACCGAGCCGCTGTGGCGGGACGACGAGGTGGCGGTGATCGGGCTGAACACCGTCATCCGCGCCGACTGGAACCTGAAATGGGAAGGCGGCCGGGTGCCGCGCCATGGGCTGAAGAACCTGCTGGAGCGGCTGGACGCGCTGCCGAAGAACCTGTTCCGCATCGTGGTCGCGCACCATCCCTTCCTGGCGCCGGAGGAGCGGCCGGACACCCCGCTGGCCCGCCATGCCGCCCCGGCGCTGGAGCGGCTGGCCAAGGCGGGCGTGCGGTTGATCCTGTCCGGCCATCTGCACCGGGACTATGTGCGGCTGCACCGTGGCGCGGCGGGGGAGCGCACCGGGCTGCTGCGGCGGCAGCAGCAGGATCTGCTGGTGGTGCAGGCGGGCTCGGCCATCTCCACCCGGCTGCGCGGCGACCCCAATGCCTATAACCGCATCGTGGTGGAGAAGAATGCCGCCCGCATCGAGCCGCGCCGCTGGAATGGCGAGGGCTGGGTGCCCGCCCCCGCCCCCGCCTGGCCCAAGCAGCGCCTGACGGATATCGCGGCGGCCGAGGCCGCCGCCGAGCCTCAGGTGCCGTAGCTCGCTTCCGCCAGGTCGATCTCCCGCAGCAGGCGGGAGAAGGTGCCGTCCTCGATCTGCCGGATTCGGCGCAGATGGAACAGGGTTTCGCGCTCGGCCTTGAGGCCGGCAAGGCGCAGCTCCCGCTCGGCACCGGCGATGCGGCGGTGGCGCTCCGCCTCCTCCTCGGACAACTGGGCGCCGTCCAGGCGGTGGCGATAGGGCTCCATGCTCAGGGTCGCGGCCTCAGCGTAAAGCTCGGCATCGGCATGGCCGGCGGCCATCTGATGCTGCATGCGCTGGATGGCCTTCAGGGCCGCCTCCGTGGCGGCGCGGCGGGCCTCGTTCTCCTCCCGCTCCTGCGCGTCCTCGGGCAGCAGTTGCAGTCCGCGCAACACTGGCGGCAGCAGCACGCTGGCCACCACCAGCGAGACCAGGATGACGCCCATGGCCAGGAAGATGGCGAGGTCCCGCGCCGGGAAGGGCGAGCCGTCCTCCATCACCAGCGGCAGGGTCAGCACGCCGGCCAGCGTGACGGCGCCCCGCACCCCGGCCAGGGAGGTGGCCACCAGCACGCGCCAGCCCACCCGGGGGCGCGGCCCTCCCTTCAACAGGGCGCGGTAGAGCGTGAACTGCAGCGAGGTCCAGACCCAGCCCAGCCGCAGCAGCGCCAGCACCACCACGATGGCGAGGACATAGACCGCCAGCATCCAGGCGCTGCCATCCTTCGGCCCGGCGACGCCGGCGAGGATGCGGGGAAGCTGCTCGCCCAGCAGCACGAAGATGATGCCGCTGGCGGCGAACTGCACCATGTCCCAGACCGCGTTGCGGCGGATGCGGGTGGCGGCCTGGGGCTGCCCGAAGATCTCCGCATAGTTCATGATGATGCCGGCGGCGACGGCGGCCAGGATGCCAGAAAAGTTGAAATGCTCGGCGGCCAGATAGGCACCGAAGGGGATCAGCAGGCTGACCAGGGTCTGCAGCGCCGGGTCCTCGCCGACGTGGCGCACCAGCCGCCCCAGCACCCGCATCACCGCCCAGGTGAGGGCCATGCCGATGGCGATGCCGCCCGCCGCCAGTTGCAGGAAGGTCAGCGCGGCGTCGGACATGGAGAAGCTGCCCGTCAGCGCCGCCGCCACCGCGAAGCGCAGGCAGACCAGGCCGGAGGCATCGTTCAGCAGGCTCTCGCCTTCCAAGATACGCATCAGCCGGTGCGGGATCGGCACCCGCGCCGCCACCGCCGAGACGGCGATGGGATCGGTGGGCGAGAGCACCGCCGCCAAGGCGAAGGCCACCGCCAGCGGCATTTCCGGGATCATCCAATGGATGAAGAAGCCGACGCCGAGCACGGTGAAGAGCACCAGCCCCAACGCCAGCTCCGCGATGGTCCAGCCATCCCGGAACAACCCGCGCTTGGGGATGCGCCAGCCGTCCAGGAACAGCAGCGGCGGCAGGAAGACCAGGAAGAAGACCTGCGGATGCAGTTCCACCTGGAAGCCGCCGGCATAGGAGAGCAGCGCGCCAAGGCCGATCTGCAGGATGGGCAGGGGCAATGGAACAGGCGAAAGGCGATCCACGAAGCCGCTGGCGGCCACTGCCAGCAGCAAGGCCAGCACCATTTCGACGACTTCCATGCGCGCGTCCTTTCATGCCCCGGGCCATTGGCCTAACCGTTCAACGCGCGGCGGCGCAACCAGCAGGCCTGTGAGGTCGCCGCCCCGTCCCTTGCCGCCGCCGCCCCCGGGCGCCACCCTGGCCGGCACGATTGCCGGACCTGGAAGCCGCCATGCCTTGCCCCCTGCCGCCTGTCTTCCACCGCCTGGCAAGGGCCTGCGGGGCATGAGCAGCGACCAGGCGCGGGGCAATCTGCGCGGCGCCCTGCTGATGGCGGTGGTGGCCGTGCTGTTCTGCGGCGAGGCGCTCTTCGTGCGCTGGTTCACCGCCCGCGGCGTGCCAGTGACGACGCAGCTGCTGTTCCGCGCCGGCGGGCAGCTTGTCTGGGTGCTGCCGATGCTGCTGTCGGGCGGCGGCGCCCTGCTGCGCAGCGGCCATGTGCCGCTGCATGTGCTGCGCGGCTCCTGCTCCCTGGCCACCTGGGCGCTCTACTACATCTCGCTGACCAAGCTGGATCTGGCGACGGCCACGGTGCTCTCCTTCACCAATGTCATGGTGACGACGCTGCTGGCCGGGCCGCTGCTGCGGGAGAAGGTGGGGGCGGCGCGCTGGGCCGGGGTGCTGGCGGGCTTCGCCGGCGTCTGCCTGATGCTGCGGCCCTGGGAAGGCGCGGGGCTGATGATGGCGGCGCCGCTGGGCGTGGCGGCGGCGCTGGCGGCCTCCCTCACCTGGTGCGGGCTGACGGTCACGACGCGGATGCTGACCCGCACCGAGAGCACCGGCACCATCATGGGCTGGGTCGGGCTGGTCACCTTCATCGGCATCCTGCCGGCGGCGGCCTGGGGCTGGCAACCGATCGGCTGGCTGGATCTGGCGATGCTGGCGGCCTTCGCCGCCTTCACCCCCGCCATCATCCTGCTGATCACTGAAGCATTCCGCTTCGGCGAGGCCTCGGCGGTCGGGCCATTCCAGTATCTGCGGCTGCCGATCGCCGCCCTGTTCGGCTGGGTGCTTTACGCCGAGGCGCCGGATACCTGGGGCTGGGCGGGTTCCATCGTCATCCTGGCGGGCGCCGCCGTGGTGTCCACCGCCGAGGCGCGGGCGCGGAAATAGCGACTTCCCCGAAAGCGATGCCCGCTCCCGCCACCCTCATGGCCGGTCTGGCGTTGAGCGGACGATGGATCTGGCAGGTGCCGCAGCCACTGTCCTGCTGACGCAGGGCTTGAGCGACCCGTCGCCATGACGATGCCTCGGGCTGCCACGGATGGGGCGGATGCGCCTACGGCCACCGTGTGGACGCTCCTGTTCCGCTGCCGGCCAGCAGGCCCTTGGAACGGCTCTGCTTCACCCGCGTCTTCGTATCCACGCCAAACCCGGCCGAAAGCGCGTTGACCGACCCCGAAAAGTCTATAACCTGACCTAACGAATTATTAATGCGAACCCCTCCTCCAACGGAGGAAGGGGGGCATGGGGGAAATCGTGATCAAGTCCATCTCATTCCTGGCACGGAAGCCAGGCATGACGCGTGAAGCGTTTCTGGACCACTGGCTGAATGTGCACGCGCCGATGTGGCCGACCATCCCTGGGCTGCGCGGCTATGTCGTCAACACCATCGCCCAGGACCATTCGCGCGCCGATGTCGCGGGCCTAGGGATGGCGCCTTTCGATGGCGTCGCCCAGCTCTGGTACGACGACCTGGAGGCCCGCGCCCATGCCGGTGCTTCCGCCGAAGGGCGCGCCTGGCATGCCGATGGCGGCACCATCATCGGCGGCATCCGCACCTTCGTGACCGAGGAGCAGCACGTGCTGCCGCTCGCCGGCCCACGCCCGCCGATCAAGGCGCTGTCCATCATCCAGCGCCGGCCCGACCACAGCAGCGAGCAGTTCCAGCGCTACTGGCGCGACGTGCACGGCCCCATGGCGAAGGAAGTGCCGGAGGTGCGCGGCTTCACCCTCTCCGGCATTGTCGAGGAACAGTTCCGCCACGACATCGAGCCCCTGCCGATGGATGGCCCGGTCGACGGCTTCGCGGAAAGCTGGGTGGACAGCCTGGACGCCAGGGCCCGCATGGTCGCCTCGCCCGAGTCCAGGACCTGGTTCGCCGATGGCGCAACCTTTCTGGGCAAGGTCAAGACCGTGGTGCTGGCGGAGCGGGTGCTGCTGCCACCGCCGAGGTAAGACCGTCCCACTTCGTTAAAAAAACCGGCACGGGAGCCAATCCCGGCCCTTCCAGGAAGCGTCCGTTATGTTCCGCAGGATTTCCCTGCGCAGGCTTTTCTGCGCATTGCCTTTGGCTGCCTTGATGGCCGCGCCCGCCCTCGCGCAGGGCGACACGGCCGCCTGGCCCTCCCGCCCCATCCGCTACATCGTGCCCTTCCCGCCAGGCGGGCCCACGGATGTCATCAGTCGCCAGATCGCCGAGGCGATGCGCGAGGACCTGGGGCAGCCCGTCGTCATCGAGAATGTCGGCGGTGCCAATGGCACCCTCGGCGAAGGGCGCATCACCCGCGCGGCACCGGATGGCTACACGATCGGGCTGGGCAATACCGGCACCCATACCATCAACCCCAGCCTCTACCCGGATCTGCCTTACGATGCCGTGGCCGGCTTCACGCCTATCTCGCTCATCACCGAATACGCCAATATCCTGCTGGTGAACGCGGACCTGCCGGTGCGCGACCTGAAGGAGCTGCTCGCCCTCTCCCGCGCCCGGCCGCTGAACTATGCCTCTGCCGGCATCGGCTCCAGCAATCATCTCTCGACCGAGCTGCTGCGCTCCCGCACCGGCCTCGTCGCCGAGCATATCCCCTACAAGGGCAGCGCCGCCGCCCTGCTGGACCTGACCTCCGGCCGCATCGCCATGATGTTCGACGTGCTCTCCACCGCCCTGCCGGCCATCGACGGCAAGAAGGCCCGGGCCATCGCGACCTCCGGCGCGCAGCGGCACCCGCTGCTGCCGGATGTGCCCGCCATCGGCGAAACGGTGCCGGGCTTCGAGTTCAAGGGCTGGATGGCGGTCTTCGGCCCCGCCGGGCTGCCGCAGCCGATCCGGGACCGGCTGAACCAGTCCATCGCCCACGCGCTGAAGCTGCCGGCCGTGGCGGCACGGCTGACCCAGCAGGGCTACGAGCCGCGCTCCAGCACCCCCGCCGAACTCGCGCGGCGGATCGAGGCGGATGGCAGGCTCTGGGGCGAAGTGATCCGCAATGCCGGAATCCGGCCGGAATGACCCGCGCACCAGAGAGGGAGGCTACCATGCTGAACAGGCGCAACATCCTGGCCATGCTCGGCGCCCTGGCCCTGGCCCGGCCCGCGCTGGCGCAGGGGCTGCCCGGCCGCACCATCCGCCTCGTCGTGCCCTTCGCGCCCGGCGGCAACAGCGACATCGTCGCGCGCAAGATCGCGGAACGGCTGGGCGCGCATCTCGGCACCGGCGTGGTGGTGGAGAACAAATCCGGCGGCGGCGGCACGGTGGGCACCGAGGAGGTGACGCGCGCCACGCCCGACGGCACCACCCTGCTCTTCCACACGGCGGCCGTGGCCATCGAGGCATCGCTGCGCCGAGGCCTCAGCTACGACGTGCGGCGGGACCTGGTGCCGGTGACGCAGATCGCCGAGACGCCCTTCGCCTTCATGGTCAACCCGGGCCTGCCCGTCACCACGATCCCGGAGCTGATCGCCTATGCCAAGGCCAATCCGGGCAGGCTGAACTACGGCTCCTCCGGCACGGGCAGCTCGGTGCATCTCTCGCTGGAATATTTCCGCGTGAAGACCGGCATCGAGATGACGCATGTGCCCTACCGTGGCGCCGCGCCATCGCTGGTGGCACTGGCCAGCAACGAGGTGCAGCTGGTGCTCGACACCCTCTCCACCTCGAAGCCGCTGGCGGAGACAGGGCGGGCACGCGGCATCGGCGTGGCCTCGGCCGAGCGGTCGCCGATCTGGCCGGAGCTGCCCACGGTGAACGAAAGCGTGCCGGGCTATTCCGTCAGCATCTGGCACGGCATCTTCGCGCCGCGCGGCACCCCGCCCGCCACGGTCGCCGCGCTGAACCAAGCCCTGCGGACGGTGATGGGTGCCGGGGATATGCAGGACTGGTCCCGGCAACTCGGCTTCCGCATCGTGACCTCGGAGCCCGAGGCCTTCAGTGGCTTCTTCCAGCGGCAGATCGCGCTCTGGGCTGACGTGGTGGCGAAAAGCGGTGTGACGGTGGACTGAGGCGCCGCCCCAGGGGCCCGGGGCGGCCGGCCGTCAGGCAGCTTCCACCCCGTGCTGCTCGCGCAGCGCCAGGAAGCGCAGCATCGGCCATTCGTCCTCGGACCGCTTGCGGCCCCAGTCGGAAGTAAAGAAGGCCACCGGCTGGTTGTCGTGGTCCTCGGCCATCTGGCTTGGGGCGGTGCGCAGGAAGCGGTCCAGCGCCGCGCGGTCCTGCGGCCCGTCCTCCTTCGGCGCCACCCAGCGCATGGTGGACCAGGAGGTGTTCTCGAAGGTGATCTGCACGCCGTATTCCGCCTGGATGCGGCTGCTCAGCACGTCGAGCTGAAGCTGCCCCACCACGCCCACCACGGGCTGGGAGCCGTCCAGCGGGCGGAAGACCTGCACCACGCCCTCATCGGCCAACTGGTCCAGCGCCTTGCGCAGCTTCTTGGCCAGCATCGGGTCGTCGAGCCGCACGCGGCGCAGAATTTCGGGCGCGAAGCTCGGCACGCCGCGGAAGTTCAGTTCCTCGCCATCCGTCAGCGTATCGCCGATGCGCAGCACGCCATGGTTGGCGATGCCCACCACGTCCCCCGGCCAGGCTTCCTCGGCCACCTGCCGTTCCTTCGCGAAGAAGAAGAGCGGGGCGTTCACCGGGATGGACTTGCCCGTCCGCACCTGCTTCAGCCGCGCGCCCTTGCGGAGGCGCCCCGAGCAGATGCGCAGGAAGGCCACGCGGTCCCGGTGGTTCAGGTCGGTATTGGCCTGGATCTTGAAGACGAAGCCGGAGAGCTTCTCCTCCTCCGGCTCCACCGTGCGGGTATCGGCCCGGCGGGAGGAAGGCGGCGGCGCGAAATTCGCCAAGCCATCCAGCAGGTGCTTCACGCCGAAGCCGCGCAGCGCCGAGCCGAAATAGATCGGCGTCAGGTGGCCTTCCCGGAACGAGCCCAGCTCGAACTCGGGGTAGACGGCGGCGATCTCGGCGCTTTCCCGCAGCACATCGGCCTGCTCGCCCAGCAGGCTGTCGATGCGGGGGTCGTCGAGGCCGGAGACCGGCTCGTCCCGCTCGCCCCCCTCGCCCAGCAGGCGCAGGGTGGAATGGGCCATGTCATAGACCCCGGCGAACTGGCGTCCGGAGCCGATCGGCCAGGTGGCGGGCGTCACGTCGAGGGCGAGAGTCTTCTCGATCTCGTCCAGCAGCTCCAGCGGCTCCCGCGCCTCGCGGTCCATCTTGTTGATGAAGGTGACGATGGGGATGTCGCGCATCCGGCAGACCTCGAAGAGCTTTCGGGTCTGCGCCTCGATGCCCTTGGCGGCGTCGATCACCATCACCGCCGCGTCCACGGCGGAGAGGGTGCGGTAGGTATCCTCGGAGAAGTCCTCGTGGCCCGGCGTGTCCAGCAGGTTGAAGACCTGCCCGGCATATTCGAAGGTCATGACCGAGGTCGCGACGGAAATACCGCGGTCCTGCTCGATCTTCATCCAGTCCGAGCGTGTGCGGCGGCGCTCGCCCTTGGCGCGCACGGCGCCGGCGATCTGGATGGCGCCGCCCAGCAGCAGCAACTGCTCCGTCAGCGTCGTCTTGCCGGCGTCGGGATGGGCGATGATGGCGAAGGTGCGGCGGCGGCGCGCCTCGGTGGCGGTCTCGCTCAGCGGCGGCTGGTTGTGGCCCGCAGCAGGGGCATCGGGCGTCTCAAGGTTCTGCAAGGCTGGTGCTCCGCGCGCGCGTCGTCCGAGGGTTGGGCGGCATATAGCGTGGCACCGGCCCGAAACCTACCCGGGCAAGGCTGCCACGCGGGGGGCGCGGGGGCGGCGGCAACCCTGGCCGCCCAGCCGGGTTTCCCGCGCAGGCCGCCGGATCGGGCGGCAGGCTGCGGGAAAGGGTCCAAGGGCATGGTGTCGCGCGTCTCACTCAGTCTGCTGGCCTTGCTGGCTGCCACCCCTGCCCTGGCGCAGAATGCCCCCGCCGATGGCGGCAGGCAGAGCCCGCCCGGCACCGCCGCCTCCTCCGCCCCCGATGCCACCACCCGGACGCTGGACAGCCACCGCTGGCGGGCCAGCGAGCTGATGGAGGCCAAGCTCTATGCCTCCACCAATGAGACTATCGGCGAGATCGAGGACCTGATCTTCACACCGGAGGGCGGGCTGACCGTCATCGTCTCCATCGACGGCTTCCTGGGCTCGACCAAGAAGCGGGTGGCGGTGCCCTACAACCAGTTGCAGCACAGCGAGCGCTGGCTGCTGCCCGGCGCCACCAAGGAGTCGGTCGGGCAGATGCCGGAATTCAAGTTCGACTGACGCCCGGCGCCCTTCAAGGGCCGAAGTCGAATTCGTGCTGGTGTTCCCGGTAAGGGTCGAGCGGGTCCTCAGCCCGCCGGGCCTCGTCCCGGTTCAGGCCCAGGGCATCCAGTTGCTCCCCGGTGATGGCGGAGAATTCCACCCCCGCCTCCCGCAGCATGTCGATGGCCAGCAGGCCGACCTTGTCCCAGTAAGAATCGGTGCTGGCGCGCGGTGCCGCCGCCACCACCCGGCGCACGCCGGACTGGATCAGCAGCGTGGCGCACACGTTGCACACCGGCTTGCCCACCACATAGGCGTCGCAGCCGCGCGCGGCATGGCCGGCATTCAGCAGGGCGTTCTGCTCGGCATGCAGGATCATCTGCAGCTTGCGGGCCTTGTTCTCCAGCCGCTCCACGCTGTCCTCGACATTGGCGGGGAAGCCGTTGAAGCCGGTGGCGACGATGCGGGCATGCGGCTGGTTCACCAGCACCGCCCCCACCTTGGCGCGCGGATCCTTGGACCACTGGGCGATGTGGTTCGCCAGGCCGATATAGCGGCTGTCCCACCTGTCCCGCTTACCGGGCTGGTTGTCGAAGCTGTTCGGGTTGCTCATGCCCCACCCTGTGCCACACCTGCATCCATAGGTTGAGGACACCCCGGCACGAAGGCAAGCGACAGACCGTTGACCCTGCGCCCGCGCCGTGCAGCAATCTCGTTTCGCGAAACGCTTGGAACAAAGGCGACGCGAGGGATGCCTTCACGCATTGCGGAGACACGACCAATGGACCACTCGCCGGCTTTCCTGCGCCGCCGTGCTTTTTTCGCCCTGCCCGCCGCCGCGCTTCTGGCTGGCAGCCTGCCCGTGGCCCCGGCGCGCGCCCAGGGCCAGAGCCAGAGCCTGACCCTGGCCGTCGCGGCCCCACCGACGTCGCTGGACCCGCACTATCACACGCTCTCCCCCAACAACATGGTGGCGGAGCACTTCTTCGATAAGCTGGTGGACCGCGACAACGCCTCCAAGATCCAGCCGGGCCTGGCGGAATCCTGGAAGCTGCTGGACGACACCACCTGGGAATTCAAGCTGCGCAAGGGCGTCAAGTTCTCCAACGGCGACGAGTTCAACGCCGAGGACGTGGTGGCGACGCTGAAGCGCATCCCCTCCGTGACCAACAGCCCGGGGCCCTTCACCATCTATTCCCGGGCGGTGATCGGCCACGAGATCGTGGACCCCCACACCATCCGCCTCAAGACGGCCGAGATCTACCCCCTGCTGCCGCAGGACCTGAGCTGGATCTACGTCATCCACCGCTCGATGGTGAACGCCGCGACGGGGGACTTCAACAACGGCAAGGCGATGATCGGCACCGGGCCGTTCCGCCTGCAGTCCTTCACGCCCGACGACCGCGTGGTGATGACGCGGAACGACAACTACTGGGGCGAGAAGCCGGACTGGGCCACCGTCACCTACCGCTTCGTGCCCAATGACGGCGTGCGGGTGGCGGCGCTGCTCTCCGGCGACGTGCAGATGATCGACGTGGTGCCGCCGGCCGATACGCCGCGCCTGAAGACCACGCAGGGCATCTCCTTCTCCGAGATTCCCAGCCTGCGCTGCATCTACCTGAAGCTGGACGAGGCGCACGACAGCTCCCCCTTCATCACGGACAATGCCGGCAAGAAGCTGGACAAGAACCCGCTGCGGGACCTGCGGGTGCGCAAGGCCCTGAGCATGGCGATCAACCGCCAGGCCGTCGTGGACCGGGTGATGCAGGGCGCGGCCCTGCCCGCCGGGCAGATGATGCCGCCGGGCGCCAATGGCTTCGACGAGAGCATCCCCGTCCAGAAGTTCGACGCGGATGGCGCCAAGAAGCTGCTGGCCGAGGCGGGCTATCCGCAGGGCTTCAAGATCTCGCTGCTCGGCCCCAACAACCGCTACGTCAATGACGCGCAGATCATCCAGGCCGTCGCGCAGATGTGGCAGCGCATCGGCGTGCAGACGACTGTGGACGCCGTCCCCTTCTCCGTGCTGGCGCAGCGGCAGGCGCGCAACGACCTTTCCGCCATGCTGATCGGCTGGGCGACGGGTGGCGAGCCCTCCACCGCGCTGAAGAGCGTGCTGATGACGCGCAACAACGAGAAGGGCTTCGGCAGCACCAACTTCTCCGGCTATTCCAACACGGAAGTGGACAAGCTGGTGATCGAGGGCCTGCGCACGGCCGATGACGAGAAGCGCGAGAGCGTCTTCAAGCAGGCCATGAAGCTGGCCATGGACGATGTGGGCGTGATCCCGCTGCACATGCAGAAGAACATCTGGGCGTTGCGCGGTGCGCTGAAGTACGAGCCGCGGGCGGATGAATATACCGTGGCGATGAATGTGAAGCGGGGCTGATGCCGCTGGGGCGGCGCCGGTGGCGCCGCCCCGCTCAGGCAATCTGCCCAAAGATTCCATGCATGCGGCCCAGGAAGCTCCTGAGCCGCTCGCTTTCCGGGTTGCCGAACACCTCCTTCGGTGGCCCCGCCTGCGCCACTTGCCCGCCATCCAGGAACACCACGCGGTCGGACACGTCGCGCACAAACAGCATCTCGTGGCTCACTAGCAGCATGGTCATGCCGCTCTCGGCCAGCTTCTGCATCACGCCCAGCACCTCGGCCACCAGTTCCGGGTCCAGGGCACTGGTCACCTCGTCGAACAACAGCAGGCGCGGCTGCATCGCCACCGCGCGGGCGATCGCCACCCGCTGCTGCTGTCCGCCGGAAAGCTGGTAAGGATAGTACCCACGCCGCTCCGCCAGCCCCACGCGCTCCAGCCAATGGCCAGCGATGTCGCGTGCCTCGGCCGCGCCCTTCCCCAGCACCTTTGTCAGCCCCAGCATGATGTTGCCTTCGGCCGTCAGGTGCGGAAACAGGTTGAACTGCTGGAACACCATGCCGATGCGCGCCCGCTGGGCGGAGACTTTTGCTTCACTCAGCCGCCGGCGCTTCCCGCCCTCCATGCGATAGCCGATGGGGTCGCCATCCAGCAGGATCTCGCCGCCGTCATGCTCCTCCAGCAGGTTCACGCAGCGCAGGAAGGTCGTCTTGCCGGAGCCGGAGGCGCCGATCAGCGACACCACCTGCCCCTGGCGCACATCCAGGTCAATGCCCTTCAGCACTTCCACATTGCCGAAGCTCTTGCGGACGCCGCGTGCCCGCAGCAGCACTTCCTCGCCCATGCGTCCTCCGCTCAATACCGGATATAGGAAAATCGCCGCTCCAGCGCCGCGCCGATCTGCGCGATGCAGAAGTTGACGACGAGATAGATGCCGCAGGCCAGCAGATAGAAATCGATCACCATGTAGTTGCGGGCGATCACCTGCTGAGTGGCCAATAGCAGTTCCACCACGCCGATGACGGAGAGCAGCGTGGTGCCCTTCACGATCTCCAGGCAGGTATTCACCCAGGGCGGCAGCATGCGGCGGATGGCCTGCGGCACGATCACGTACCACAGCCGCTTGGGGAAGCTCAGCCCGATGGCCTTGGCCGCCTCCATCTGCCCGGCGGGCACGGATTGCACGGCGCCGCGCAGGTTTTCCGCCACATGCGCCGTGGCGAAGCCAGCCAGCGCGAAGACCCCGGCCCAGTAGGGCGCCACATTCACCTGGAACAGCGCCAGCCCGTAATAGGTGAACAGGATCAGCACCAGCACGGGCATGCCGCGCATGAAGTCCACGTAAAGCCGCACCAGCAGCCGCAGCGGCCACCAGCCATAGGTCAGCGCCACGCCGAAGATCAGCCCCGCCAGCGTGGCGAAGACAATGGAGAAGGAGGAGGTGGTGATGGTGGCCCAGAGCCCGCGCCACAGCGCGTAGCGGGCGGTCCATGCCTCGAAGGCGAAGGTGCCGGGTTGCAGGTCCATGGCCTTCCCCTCTCAGCGGATGGCGGCGTAGCGGCGTTCCAGCCGCCGCAAAGCGCTCGCGATGACGTAGCAGGTGACGAGGTAAAGCGCGCTGGCCGCCAGCCAGGATTCCATGACGCGGAAGGTATTGGCGTTGATCTGCCGCGCTACGAAGGTCAGTTCCGGGATGGCGATGGCCGCCGCCAGGGACGTGTCCTTGAACAGCGAGATCAGGTTGTTGCTGAAGGCCGGCAGCGTGATGCGGAACATCACCGGCAGCACCACGTACCGCTGCCGCTGCCAGGGCCGCAGCCCGATGGCCTTGGCAGCCTCCGTATAGGATTTCGGGATGGAGGCGAGGCCGGCGCGGAAGACCTCGGTCATATAGGCGCCGGCATAGAGCGAGAGCGTCAGGATGAAGCTCTGCGTCTTATCCAGATAGGAAATGTCGAGTTCCGGCAAACCGAAATACACAAAGAAGACCAGCAGCAGCAGCGGCGTGTTGCGGATGAACTCGACATAGAGCCAGACCGGCCAGGACAGCCAGCGCGCCCCATAGACCCGCGCCATGGCGCAGGCGATGCCAATGACGCTGCCGATGAAGAGCGAGATCACCGCCAGCGAAAGGCCCAGGCCCAGCGCATAAGCAAAGCGGTCCGCATTCCGCCAGATCACGGACCAGTCGAAATAGTATTGGATCATCGAACCTGCCTGTGGCGCGGGAGGAATCCGGCGCCCCAGCGCGGGGCGCCGGCGGCAGGCCTGGTCAGGCGAATTCGGTCGGGAAGCCCACCTTGGGCGTCGGCAATTCGATGCCGAACCACTTCTTGTAGGATGCGGCGAAATAGTCGAAATCGACGCCCATCATCGCTTCCTTGTAGACGGTGTTCACCCAGTTCAGCCACACCGGGTCGCCCGGCTTGACGGCGGAAGCATAGGAATTGGGCATCCAGCCATAGCCGGAGTCGATGAAGCGGCCCGGCGTCTGCTGCATCAGCCAGCGGGCGGCGGACTGGTCGGCCAGGTAGGCATCGACGCGGCGCGCATTCAGCGCCTGCAAGGTGGCATCGGGGCTTTCGAAGGCATCCACCTTGGCCTGTGGCAGCGCCTTGCGCACCCATTCCTCCAGGAAGACGTTCTGCATGCCGCCGATGGTGACGGTGTTGCCGGCCGACTTCAGCTCATCGAAGCTCTTGTACTTGCCGCCGCGTGCCAGCAGCAGCAGGGAAACGCCCTCGCGGTAATAGGGGATGGTGAATTCCACCTGCTGCGCGCGGCCGGCGGTCACCGTCATCCACTGCACCACGATATCGACCTTGTCCGTGATCAGGCTGGGGATGCGCGCATCCGAGCCCTGCAACACGAACTCCACCTTGGTGGGATCATCGAAGAGGTTCTTGGCCAGCAGCCGCGCCAGATCGATATCCATGCCCTGAAGCTGGCCATTGGCATCCTCGAAATGCCAGGGCGGGTTGGTGGAGCCGGTGCCGACCAGCAGCCGCCCGCGCTCCTTGATCATTTGCAGGCGGCTTTTGCCCAGCGTCTGGGCAGTGGCGCCGGCCGGGGCCATCAGGCCCAGCCCGGCGCCGGCGGCGGCGCCCACGGCCGATAGCCCGAAGAAGCCGCGCCGGACCAGGCCGGCTTCATCCTTACGCTCGTCCATCGGGAGCCCCCTCTGTTTCGAACCCCAGGGAAGCTCAGCAAGATTCCGGCCAGACGTCACCAGGGAAAGATCAGGCGGCCTGTTCCTCGTTCCGCCCCGTCATCGCCGCCGCCAGGCGGCGGCCGGAGCCCGCGGCCATGGTCCAGCCGGTATGGCCGTGGCCGGTATTGGTCCAGAGGCCGGGGATGCGCGTCGGCCCGGTGCGCGGCTGCGCATCCGGCACCATCGGCCGCAGCCCGGCCCAGGAGATCGCGCCCGGCATGGCCTCGCAGTTCGCCAGTTGCGGAAAGAGGCTCGCCACGCCGCGCGTCAGCATGCCGATGCGGCGGGGCGACGGCGTGGTGTCGTCATCCCCCACTTCCGCCAGCCCGACCATGCGGTAGCGATCCCCCAGCGGGGTCAGCGCGAACTTGCGGGCATCGTCCAGGATGGCGTTGCGCGGCCCTTCCGGCCAGGCGCTGCGCGGCAGGGTCACGGAAACGCCCTTCACCGGGTAGATCGGCATGGCGATGCCCAGCCGCTTCAGCAGCGGCACGCTGTGGCTGGCCATCGCCACCACCACGGCATCGGCCGGCAGCTCGGCGGCGCCGCCATCGGCCTCCACCCGCACGGCGGCAACGCGGCCGCCCTTCAGCACCACATCCTGCACGGTGGTGTTCCAGTGGAAGCGCACGCCGCGCGCTTCCAGCCAGGCCGCCAGCGCCTGGGAGAACTTGTTGCAGTCGCCGATCTCGTCCTGCGGAAAGGTCAGGCCGCCGGCGATCTTTTCCGCCACCGGGCCCAGCGCGGGCTCCTGCGCCACGCATTGCTCGCGCGTCAGCACCTCGGTCTGCAGCCCGTGCGGGGCCAGGGCGAGGTGCGCCGCCGCCGCCACATCCAGGCTGCCCTGGTCCGCGAAGGTCTTGATGACGCCGGTGGCGTAGTCGTACTGCACGCCGGTGGCGGCGCGGATCTCGGCCATCGCCGCCGCCGATTCCATGGCCAGCACCAGATTGGCCAGGCTGCCCTTCTCATAGGCCGCCGGGCGCGCCGCCATCAGGAAGCCCAGGCCCCAGCGCCACATCTTCGGCACGGCGGAAGGGCGCAGCAGCATCGGCGCATCCTCCTGCCCCAGCCATTTCAGCACCTTCAGCGGGATGCCCGGCGCCGCCCAGGGCTGCACGGAGGAGACATGGATCATCGCCCCGTTGCCCCAGCTCGTCTCCAGCCCGGCGCCTTCACGGCGTTCCACCACCTCCACCTGATGGCCCGCCTGGTGCAGCCAATAGGCACTGGCGACGCCGATGACGCCGGCGCCGAGGATGGTGATACGCATATCCGGAAGCCCTCGAGAGAAAGCCGGATGGCAGCGCGGCAGCGCCCGGATTGCAAGCCCCGCCCGCGTCGTTCTATCGAGGGAAGCCATGCAGACCTCATCCCCCAGTGCCCGCACCGCCTTCGACGCCATCGTGATCGGCGGCGGGCTGGTCGGCGCCGCCATCGGCTATGGCTTGCAGCGCCAGGGCCTGGACACGCTGCTGCTGGACGAGGGCGACATCGCCCACCGCGCCAGCCGCGGCAATTTCGGGCTGATCTGGGTGCAGTCCAAGGGCCTGGGCGCGCCGCATTACCAGCGCTGGACGCGCGGTTCGGCCAGCGAATGGCCGGCGCTGGCGGAGGATCTGCAGGCCCGCACCGGCATCGATACCCGCCGCCAGCAGCCCGGCGGCGTCACCTTCTGCCTGGGTGAGGAGGAATTCGAGCGCCGGTCCGAATACATGGCGCAGATGCAGGCCGAGGCCGGCAATTTCGGCTTCGAGTACCGCATGATCCGCGCCGCCGAGGCGCGCGACATGCTGCCGGGCATCGGGCCGGAGGTCACCGGCATCTCCTGGACGCCCTATGATGGCCATGCCAGCCCGCTGCACCTGCTGCGGGCGCTGCACGAGGGCTTCACCGGGCTGGGCGGCAGCTACCTGCCCAATGCCGGCGTGGCGGACAGCACCGCCGCGCCGAACGATTTTTCCGTCCATGCCGCCGGCCGCCGCTTCACCGCGCCGCGCGTGGTGCTGGCGGCGGGGCTGGGCAACGCGGCGCTGGCGCCGCGCTTCGGCCTTTCCTCGCCGGTGGTGCCGGAACGCGGGCAGATCCTGGTGACGGAACGCGCCCAAACCCTCCTGCCCATGCCCACCGTCAGCCTGCGCCAGACCGCCGAGGGCAGCCTGATGATCGGCGACAGCAAGGAGAACGCGGGCTTAGACACCGTGACCCAGTCGCCCGAGATCATGCGCAGCATGGCCCGCCGCGCCGTGCGCTGCTTTCCCTGGATCGCCGATCTCAACGTCGTCCGCGCCTGGTCGGCGCTGCGCGTCATGGCGCCGGACGGGCTGCCGATCTACGACCAGTCCGAGCAGTTCCCCGGCGCCTTCACCGCCAATTGCCATTCCGGCGTCACGCTGGCCGGCACCCATGCCAACCGCCTGGCGCCGATGATCGCCGCCGGCGCCCTGGACCCCGAACTCTCCCTTTTCAGCGCGAGGCGCTTCGATGTTCCTGCCACGGCCTGAGCCGCGCCCCGCCACGGTGGAAGTCTTTGTGGGCGATGCGCCCGTGCGGGTGCCGGAAGGCGCCACCGCCGCCGCCGCCGTGCTGCTGGCCGGGATCCCCGCCATCCGGGAAACGCCGGTGACCGGTGCGCCCCGCCTGCCCTATTGCATGATGGGCATCTGCTTCGACTGCCTGGCCGAGATCGACGGCGTGCCCAACCGGCAGGCCTGCATGGTGGAAGTGAAGCCGGGCATGCGCATCGCGCCCCAGCATGGCGCCCGCGTGGCGAAGGTGGAAGCATGACGACCGACCTCGCCATCATCGGCGCCGGCCCCGCCGGGCTTTCGGCCGCCATCGAGGCCGCCGCGCTGGGCCTTTCCGTCACCGTGATCGACGAGCAGCCGGCGCCCGGCGGCCAGATCTTCCGCGGTGTGGAGCGCGCCGCCACCGACCCCGCCCTGGCCGGCGAATACGGCACGGAGGGCGCGAATCTGGTGCGCCGCTTCCGGGGCGCCATCCGCTATCCCGGCGGCATCGACTACCGCCCCTCCACCACGCTCTGGCACCTGGATACCGAGGCCGGGCTGCTCTCCCTGCGTGGCGAGGGCGGCAGCACCACCCTGGCCGCCCGCCGCGTGCTGCTGGCGACCGGCGCGCAGGAACGGCCGGTGCCGGTCCCCGGCTGGACCCTGCCCAATGTCATGACCGCCGGCGCGGCGCAGATCCTGCTGAAGCAGGCGGGCGCCGTGCCGCGCGGCCGCACCGTGCTGGCCGGCCAGGGGCCGCTGCTCTGGCTTCTGGCGGGGCAGCTGGCCCGCGCCGGCGCCGCGCCTTCCCTGCTGCTGGAAACCACGCCGCGCGGCGCGCTGCGGGCGGCGCTGCCGGCGGGCGGCTTCTGGCGCGGCCGCGCCATGCTGGCCAAGGGCGCCGGGCTGATGCTGGCCGCCCGCCGTGCCGGCATGAAGGTCGTCTCCCATGTCACCGGCCTGCGGGCTGAAGGCGACGGCATCCTGCGCCGCGTGGTGTGGGACGGCGGCAGCACCGAGGCCGAGACCCTGCTGCTGCATGAGGGCGTGATCCCTTCCACCCATGTCTCCCGCGCGCTGGGCCTGCCGCATGTCTGGGACGAGCCGCAGCGCTGCTGGCGGCCGGAGGTGGATGCCTGGGGCGCCACGCCGCACCCGCTGCTGGCGGTGGCCGGGGACGGCGCCGGCATCGGCGGCTGGCAGGCGGCGGTGGCCGCTGGCGCCCTGGCGGCACTGGATGCGGCGCGCCGGCTGGGCCGGCTGGCGGAACACGGGCGGGACAGCCGCGCCGTGCCGCACCGTGCCACCCTGGGCCGCGTGCTGGCGCTGCGGCCTTTCCTGGACAGGCTCTATGCCCCCGGCCCCGCCGTGCTGGCGCCGCTGGAGGACGCCACGGTGGTCTGCCGTTGCGAGGAAATCACCGCCGGCCAGGTGCGCGCGGCAGCGAAGCTGGGCGCCACCGGGCCGAATCAGGCCAAGGCCTATCTCCGCACCGGCATGGGCCCCTGCCAGGGGCGGATGTGCGGCACCACCGTCGCGGCCCTGCTGGCCGAGGCGCAGGGCCTTCCCATCCCGGAGGCAGGCGCGCTGCGCCCCCGCGCGCCCTTCAAGCCCATCACGGTGGGGGAACTCGCCGACCTGCCCGGCGGTTAGGCCAGATCAGCGTATTGGCGGCTTGCTTCGCGCGGCGGGCCGGTCCATCTCTCGGCCCGCGCGAAAGGAACTTTGGCCGTGACTTACGTCGTCACCGAGAACTGCATCCGCTGCAAGTACATGGACTGCGTGGAAGTCTGCCCCGTGGACTGCTTCTACGTGGGCGAGAACTTCCTGGTCATCCATCCGGACGAATGCATCGATTGCGGCGTCTGTGAGCCGGAATGCCCGGCCGAGGCCATCGTGCCGGACAGCGACGACAAGGCGACCGCCTGGGCCGAGATCAACCGCACCTATTCCCAGCAATGGCCCAACATCACCCGCAAGGGCGAGGCCCCGGCCGATGCCGAGGAATGGAACGGCAAGCCTGACAAGGCGAAGCTGTTGAGCCCCGAGCCTGGTAAGCCCTGAGACGCTGTTGCCCTGCGCGTGACGCGGGGTGAATTTTGTGATACCATTCTGGTCTTTCGGGGTGCAGGGACGGCTTCTGGCCGCCCTTCGCCCCTGTTCGCCATGGGATGGTGGCATCCGCGGCCCTTCAGCCGCGTTGAACCGCTGCGCACCCCATGTGCCCGCAGGAGACCTGAGAACGGATGAAGCCACCGGCCGGCGCGAAATCCACCTCCCCGCAACCTGACACGCAGCGCCCCGGCATGGCCGAGGAGCAGGCCGCCGCACCCGCGGAAAGCTCCGTCCCCGCCGGCCCGTCCCGCCCGGCGCCGCCGCCCAAGCCGCTCGGCAACAAGGGCAGCGACTTCAAGGCGGGCGATTACGTGGTCTACCCGACCCATGGCGTCGGCCAGGTGCAGGGCATCGAGACCATGTCGGCCGCCGGCCATGACCTGAAGGTGATCGTCGTCACCTTCGAGGAAAACCGCATGACCCTGCGGGTTCCGCTGGGCAAGGCGGCTACCGCCGGCCTGCGGATGCTGGCCAACAAGGACATGATGGGCGAGGCGCTGGACACGCTGAAGGGCCGCGCGCGCATCAAGCGCACCATGTGGTCCCGCCGCGCGCAGGAATACGAGCAGAAGATCAACAGCGGCGACCCGGTGCAGATCGCCGAGGTGGTGCGCGACCTGCACCGCAATGCCGGCCAGCCCGACCAGTCCTTCTCCGAGCGCCAGATCTACGAGCTGGCCATGGACCGGCTGGCGGCCGAGGTGGCGGCGCTGGACCGCACCGACAAGACGGCGGCCATGAACAAGCTGCTGGACTACCTGAAGCAGGGCTGAACAGAGCCCTGCCGGAAGGCCCGGGTGCCGCGAGGCGCCCGGGCCTTTTTTGTGCCTGCCATAATAAAAAAAGCCCCGGGGATCGCTCCCCGGGGCCTTCGCCGTCAGCCTGGCAGGATCAGTCCTGCTGGCGGACGCCCATGAACTGCAGCAGCAGCTGGAACAGGTTGATGAAGTTCAGGTAGAGGCCCAGCGCGTCGAAGACGCTGCGCTTGGCGGCGAGCTCGGTGCCCTCGGCATAGGCGTACTCGATGTAGTCCGCCTTGATGCGCTGGGTGTCGTAGGCGGTCAGGCCCACGAAGACCACGACGCCGATGACGCTGATGGCGAACTGCAGCGCGCTGGAGCCCACGAACATGTTCACCACGCCGGCGATGATGATGCCGATCAGGCCCATCATCATGAAGCTGCCCATGCGGGTCAGGTCGGCCTTCGTGGTGTAGCCGTAGAGGCTGACGGCGGCGAACATGCCGGCCGTGATCACGAAGGTGCTGGCGATCGAGGTGCCGACATAGATCGCGAAGATATTCGCCATGCTGGCGCCCATCGTGGCGCAGAAGGCCCAGAACAGCGCCTGCACCGAGCTTTTGCTCATGCGGTTGACGCCGAACGAGAGCACCAGGACGAAGGCAAGCGGCGCGAACATGGCCGCGAAGCCCAGAATGGTCGGCTGCGTCGCCAGGCCGCGCGGGGTGCGCACGACGGTGTAGAACAGCTCGGCCGCGGCGGTATTCGCGATGACATAGGAGACGATCGCGGTCAGCAGCAGGCCGGAAGCCATCCAGTTATAGACGCGCAGCATGTAGGCCCGCAGGCCAGCGTCCAGGGCGGCGGCGTCGGTGGTCGCGGCGCGGCCCCATCCAGGCGCGCCCGTGGTGCGATAATCGTGACCAAAGGCCATGGTGGCGAGAACTCCTCCGAACGCGGGATGATCCCGCATCATGATCAGGTATATGGACTATCGGTAATGTTGTTCAATCGGATTCGGTCGTCCATACGCTTCTTTCAGTGCCGTCATACTCCGGCAACCCTGGCAAGGGCGGGCACCTTCATCTTTCAGGCATAACACGGGCCACCGCGTCATTCATTGCGCAGCAGCGGCGCCGGGCGCGCGCGCAGCGCCAGGGCGGTGCCAGCATAGCCCAGCACGAGGGTCAGCAGCGTGCAACCCAACACCGTGACAGCGAGCGTGACCGGCAGGAAGACCCAGTCGGTCTTCATGACGTAGCGCGCCACGCCCCAGCTGGCGGCGGTGCCGATGGCAGCCGCCAGCACACCGGCGGTGAAGCCCAGCAGGCCGAATTCCACCATCCAGGCGCGGCGCACCTGGGCGCGGGTGGCGCCGATCACCTTCAGCACCACGGCATCCCGCACCCGCCGCCGCTGCCCGGCCGCCATGGCGCCGGCCAGCACCAGCCCGCCAGCCAGCAGCGTCACCGCCGCCACCGCCGAGATGGCGGTGCCGAGCTTCTGCATGATCGTCCCCACCGCATCCAGCGCGTCCCGCACCCGGATGCCGGAGACATTGGGGAAGGCATCCGTCACCGCGCGCAGCACGGCGGCATCCTGGGCGGCATCGCCGCGCAGGGTGGCGATATGCGTGTGCGGCGCCGCCTCCAGCAGCCCGGGCGAGGCGATGAGGGTGAAGTTCAGCCCCAGTCCCTGCCATTCGATCTGCCGCAGGCTGGCCACCTTCAGCGGCACGTCGCGGCCCAGCACGTTCACCACGATCTCGTCGCCCAGCGCCACGTTCCAGCCGCGCGCCAGATTGGCATCCAGCGAAACCAGCGGCGCGCCCTTGTAGTCCGGTGCCCACCACCGCCCCTCGGTGATGCGGGTGCCCTCGGGCGGCGTGGCGGCATAGGTCAGGCCACGATCGCCGCTCAGCGCCCAGCGGGTATCCTCGGTGGCCTGCACCTGGTCCGCCGGCACGCCCTTCACGGACACGATGCGGGCGCGGAGGGATGGCACGCGCTTCACCTCCTGCACCCCCTGCAGGCCGGCGGTGAGCTGGTCGAAGCGCTGCGTCTGGTCGGACTGGATGTCGATGAAGAAGAAGTTGGGCGCCTGGGCCGGGATCTGCCCCTCGATCTGCCGGCGCAGGTTGCCTTCGATCAGCGCGAGGGCCGAGAGCGTGGTCAGGCCGATGCCCAGCGCCACCAGCAGCAGCGCGGTGGGCGCGCCGGGGCGGTGCAGATTGGCCAGGCCCAGTCGCAGCGTCGGGCGCTGCCCGGCGCGAATCCGCTTGGCCAGCAGCATCAGCAGGCTGGCGCCGAGGCGGAAGAGCAGCAGCGTGGCCCCGGCGGCGGCGCAGAAGGCCAGGGCAAAGCCCGGCTGCGCCGCCGTGCCCACCACCAGCCCGACCAGCGCCAGCACCGCCAGCCCATTGGCCAGCAGCAGCGAGGCGCGCGGCCGCGCGGCACGGGGCGCCAGGGTGTCGCGGAACAGCGCGGCGCCGGGAATCTCCCGCGCCCGGCCCAGCGGCCAGAGGGAGAAGGAGAGCGCCGTCAGGATGCCGTAGAGCGCCGCCTGCACCAGCGGCCATGGGTAGAGCGCGATGCGCGGCGGCACCGGCAGCGCCGTTTCCAGCAGCTTGCCCGCCAGCACCGCCAGCCCCTGCCCCGCCGCCAATCCGATGACGATGCCCAGCACGGAGAGCGCCAGCACCTGGATCATGTAGGTGGCGAAGACCGCGCCCGGCGGCGCGCCCAGGCAGCGCAGGGTGGCGATGGTGCGTGCCCGCTGGTCCAGCCAGCTCCGCACGCCGGTGGCGACGCCGATGCCGCCCACCAGCAGCGCCGTGAGCCCCGCCAGGGTCAGGAAGGAGGCGACGCGGTCCAGCACCCGGTTGACCCCTGGCGCGGCCTGGGAGGCATCGCGGATGCGCCAGCCGCCATCGTCATGCGCCGCCTGGAAGTCCTTGGCGAAGGCCTGGGGAGAGACATTGGGGCCCAGCGCCACGCGGTACTCGTATTGCACCAGGCTGCCGGGCTGCACGAGCTTGGTGCCCTCCAGCGCCGCCAGCGGGATCAGCGCGCGCGGACCCAGCAGGGCGGGCGAGGCCACCTTGTCCGGCTCCGTGCGGATCAGGGCGGCGAGCACAAAACTTTCCTCGCCCAGCCGCAGCCGGTCGCCGGGCTTCAGGCCCAGGCGGTCGGCCACCAGCGGCTCCAGCGCCACGCCGGCGGGGGCGCCGGGGGCCTCGGGCGTCAGGGCGGCATGGGGCGGGTCCAGTTCCAGCGCGCCATAGAGCGGATAGGCGGCATCGGCCGCCTTCAGCTCCACCAGGGTGCGCTGGCCATTGGGCGCGATGGCCATGGCGCGCATTTCGATCGTCTCGGACAGCCGGCCGCCGCGCGAGGTGATCCAGTCCCGCGCATCCTGCGGCAGCGGGCGGTAGGAGACGCGGATGGAGAGGTCGCCGCCCAGGATGCGGGCGCCGTCCTCGGCCAGCCCGGCTTCGGTGGCGGCGCGCAGCACCCCCACGGCGGCAATGGCCGCGACACCCAGCGCCAGGCAGGCCAGCACGATGCGCAGGCCCTTGATGCCGCCGCGCAATTCCCGCCGCGCGAAGCGCAGGCCCAGCGCCAGGTTGCTCATGCCGCGGCGGCCCGGGCGTGGCTGTCGCCGGTGACAAGGCCGTCGCCCATGCTGATCTGCCGCTCGCAACGGTCGGCCAGCCCCTGGTCGTGGGTGATGAGCAGCAGCGTGGTGCCGAGCTGGGCGCGGATCTCGAAGAGCAGGTCCATCACCATCAGGCCGGTGGCGCGGTCCAGGTTGCCGGTGGGTTCATCGGCCAGCAGCAGGGCGGGCTCGGCCACCACGGCGCGGGCGAGCGCCACGCGCTGCTGCTCGCCGCCCGAAAGCTGGCCGGGGTAATGGTCCAGCCGGTGGCCGAGGCCGACGCGGGCCAGGGCCTTGCCCGCGCGGGCGAAGGCATCGGGGGCGCCGGCGAATTCCAGCGGCACCGCCACATTCTCCAGCGCCGTCATGGTGGGGATCAGGTGGAAGGCCTGGAAGACGATGCCGAGGTTGTCGCGCCGGAAGCGGGCCAGCGAATCCTCGTCCAGCTTCGGCAGTTCCTGCCCGGCGACGGCCAGCGTGCCGCCTGTCGGCCGTTCCAGGCCCGCCAGCAGCATCAGCAGCGAGGTCTTGCCGGAGCCGGAAGGACCGACGATGCCCACCGCCTCCCCTCGCCCGACATCCAGGTCGATGCCCCGCAGGATGTTGACCTCCCCCCCGGCGGCGACCACCTTGAGCGACAGGTCCCGCGCCCGGATCAGCGGCGCGGCGGCCTCAGGTTGCGGAATGGAGGAGGTTCGCATGGGGTTCGTGGCGTCGGGCATGAACCACAAGGTGGGCCGGCGTGCCGCAGCGCGAAAGGCCGTGCTTGGTATCGGACTGTTTCTTGTCGCAGGCGTGAAGGCACCGCGGGCGCAGCCGAAAGGCCCGCTGAAGCTGATGATCCTGGGCGATTCGATCACCGCCGGCTATGGCCTGCCCGAGGCGGAAGCCTGGCCGGTGAAGCTGGAAGCCGCCCTGAAGGCCGCCGGGCAGGAGGTGCGCGTCATCGCCGCCGGCGTCTCCGGCGACACCACGGCGGGCGGCAAGTCGCGCCTGGACTGGGCCCTGGCGGACAAGCCGGACGCGGTGATCGTGGCGCTGGGCGGCAATGACGGGCTGCGCGGCCTGCCGCCGGCCGAAAGCCAGGCCAACCTGGAAGACATCCTGTCCCGCCTGAAGGCCAGGGGGCTGCCGGTGCTGCTGGCGGGCATGCTGGCGCCGCCCAACCTGGGCGCCGACTACGGGCGGGACTTCGCCGCGACCTTCAGCAACCTGGCGAAGGCGCATCCCGAGGCGGTGTTCTACCCCTTCCTGCTGGATGGCGTGGCCGGCGACCCGGCCCTGAACCAGCCCGACCGCATCCACCCCAACCCTCAGGGCGTTGCGGAGATGATCCGCCGCATGATGCCGGCGGTGCGGGAATTGCTCGCCAAGGCCCAGAGCAACACCAACCGGGGAGCCTGATGCCATGGTGCGACTCTTCGTGGCCCTGCCCATCGACGATGGGCTGCGGGACCAGCTCGCCGACCTCGCCGGCGGCATTCCCGGCGCCCGCTGGGTGCCGCCGGAAAACTACCACCTGACGCTCCGCTTCATCGGCGAGGTGGAGAATGTGCTGGCCGATGAGCTGGACGAGGCGCTGGCCACCATCCGCGCCCGGCCCTTCGACCTGACGCTGCGCGGCGTGGATGTCTTCGAGAAGGCCGGGCGCATCCATTCCCTCTACGCCGGGGTGGAGCGCTGCGAGCGGCTGCTGCATCTGCAGAGCAAGGTGGAAACGGCGCTGCAGCGTGCCGGCCTGCCGCCGGAGCGCAAGAGATTCGCCCCGCACGTGACGCTGGCGCGCACCGACAAGGCGGCGCCGGACAAGCTGATCTCCTTCGTGCAGGCGCATAACCTGTTCCGCGCCCCGCCGCAGCCGATCAGCCATTTCTGCTTGTATTCCTCCCGGCTGGGGAAGGAGCAGGCGCATTACGTGGCCGAGGTGGACTACCGGTTGGAAGGCGCCACGCAATCGGCCGGGGCCTCGGAAGAATAAGGCCGCTTGCGGGCGGCGCGCCGATCCCGCATCAGGGCCGTACCGATGACCCGCCTGCGCCCCTTCCTGCTGCGCCTGATCGTCGCCCTGCTGATCGTGCAGGGCGTGGCGGCGCCGGCGCATTGCCTGGAGCGGCTGGCGCAGGTGCTGTCCGTGCCGCTCTGCGGCGGCGGCACCGCCAGCCTCGGGCATGACGGCGACGCTCCGGCACCGCATCATGGCCAGGATGGCTGCGTTGTCTGCCATGCCCTGCCGCAGGGGCCGGCGCCGCAGGGGCCGCAGCTTTCGGCACCCGGCTCGGTGCCGGTGGCCCTGGCCCTGGCATGGCCGGAAGACCGCTTCCCGGTGCGGGGGCGGCAGGCGCAGCCTTATGCCGCCAGGGCACCGCCGCAGGCCTGAACGCCTCATTCCGTTCAAGCCTGTTCCGTGTCCTGAGATCTGGAGCCACATCCGTGCTCAACCGACGTTTCCTGCTCGCCGCCCTGGGCGCGCTGAGCCTGCCCGCCGCCGCCATGGCCCATAGCTACAAGGCCGGCGAGATCGATATCGGCCATCCCTGGAGCCGCGCCGCCCCCGCTGGCGTCACCGGCGCCGGCTACCTGACCCTGACCAACAAGGGCAGCACCGCCGACCGGCTGGTGGGCGCCCGCGCCGAGATCGCCCGCGCCGTAGAGATCCACAGCAGCGGCATGGAAGGCGGCGTGATGCGCATGCGCCCGGTGGAGGCCATCGAGGTCGCCCCCGGCGCCGAGGTGCAGCTGGCCCCCGGCGGCCTGCACATCATGCTGATCGGCCTGAAGCAGCCGCTGGTGAAGGGCGCGCGCGTGCCGCTGACGCTGGTCTTCGAGAAGGCCGGCGAGGTCGCGGTGGAACTGGCGGTGGAAGCCGCCGGGGCGCGCGGCGGCGACGAGCACCAGCACCAGCACGGCGGCTAAGGCCGCGCTTGAGACGGGGGGCATGGCGGCCTATCTGCCCGCCATGCCCCCCGAAACCCTGGAGGAAGCGGCCGCCGCCGCCCGCGCCTGCACGCGCTGCGGCCCGGCCCTGCCGCTCGGCCCCCGCCCCGTCTTTCGCGTCAGTCCCACCGCCCGGCTGCTGATCATCGGCCAGGCGCCGGGCACCAAGGTGCATGCCAGCGGCATTCCCTGGAACGACCCTTCGGGGGACCGCCTCCGCTCCTGGCTCGAACTGGGGCGAGAGGATTTTTATGACACCAGCCGCATCGCCATCGTGCCGGCGGGGCTCTGCTACCCCGGGCGGATGCCGCGCGGCGGCGATGCGCCGCCCCGGCCGGAATGCGCGCCGCTCTGGCACCCACGGCTGATCAACCCGATGCGGGAGATCCGGCTGCGGCTGCTGGTCGGCACCTATGCCATCCGCTCCGTGCTGGGCCGCCCGGCCGCCGCCGCGCTGGGGCAGACGGTGCAGGGCTTCGCGGAACCGCTGTCGCGCGGGTTGTTTCCCCTGCCGCATCCTTCCTGGCGCACCCGCAGTTGGGCGGCGCAGCGGCCCTGGTTCGAAGCCGAGGTGCTGCCCGCGCTGCGGGATGCCGTCAGGGTGGCGCTGGCGGGCTGAGGGCGCGCACCGCGTCCTCGCAGCGGCGGGCGACCTCCATCCAGCCGGCCTTGTCATCGCTGGTGGCGGAGAAATCCAGCGGCGGGCCGATCCGCAGCCGCAGCGGGCCCGGGCGCGGCCAGCGGCGGCCGGCGGGCCAGGCGGCATGGGCGCCTTCCAGGTAGCAGGGCACCACCGGCACCGCGCCCCCCGCCACCAGCGCGCCGATGCCAGGCAGGAAGCGCCCCATGGCGCCGCTGCGGCTGCGCGTGCCCTCAGGGAAGAGGATGAAGACCAGTTCGTCCTCGGCCAGCCTTTGCCGCAGCCCGTTCAGGTCCTTGGCGCTGGTGCGGCGGCGCCAGACCGGCAGCGCGTTCACCGCCCAGGCCGCGAAGGCCGAGGAACCGACCGAGGTGAAGAAGGTATCCCCCGCCGCCAGCGCGAAGGCGCGGCGGGAGGCCGGGCCGCGCAGCATGGCGGCAAGACTCAGCGCATCCAGGTGGCTGCTGTGGTTGGCGATCAGCACATAAGGCGGCGTGGCGGGCAGGTTCTCCCGCCCCACTACCTCCAGCCGGTGGAAGAGGCGCAGATAGGCCCGCACCCCGCGCCGCCAGGCCCCCTGCATCACCAGCCCGGACAGGCCGACCTCCCGCGCATGGCTGCGCAGGCGGGCGACGGGGGACATCTCGGTGTCACGGGCCGGGCGGAATTGCCATTCCATGCCGCGCCGCCTCAGCCGGTGATGAGGCGCGTGGGCTGCCCCTCGCCAATGCCCACCACGTAGTTGATCAGGTGGAAGACGGCGGGGGCCACCAGCAGCAGGCTGTTGAAGCGGTCCATGATGCCGCCATGGCCCGGCAGCGCTGCCCCCATGTCCTTGATGCCGATGTCGCGCTTGATGGAGGAGAGCATCAGGTCCCCGCACTGCCCCGCCACGCTGACCAGCACGCCCAGGAACAGCAGCAGCGCCGGATGCGCCATGGGCGTGCCGGCGAAGATCAGCGAGCCGAGGTAGGCCACCAGCGCCGTGGTGGTGCAGAGCGCGCCCAGCGCCCCCGCCACGGTCTTGTTGGGGCTGGTGTTGGGTACCAGCTTGCGGCCGCCGAAGAGCCGGGCGCCCAGCAGCTTGCCGAAGGTGAAGGCCGCCACGTCGTTCAGCGCCACCGCCGCCAGCAGCATCAGCACCAGGGGCCGGTAGCCGGGGTCATTGGCCATGTAGCCCAGGTGCCCCAGCCCCACGCCCAGCAGCATGAAGGCGAAGATCGCCAGGGCATTGCGCTGGATGTAGCCAGCCGGCCGGTCCAGCGGGATGGTGGCCACCAGGATCACCACCGTGGTCAGCGGCCAGAGCGCGACAAACAACCGGTACCAGTTGTCCAGCGCCGCGAAGCCGACCGCGACAATGCCCAGCGCCACCACGGCGGTGGTCAGGTATTCCCGGAACAGGCCGGTGGCGCGGGCGAATTCACCGAGGCAGAGCAGCCCCAGCAGCGTCACCGCGCCGATGGTCCAGACGCGGCCCAGCAGCACAGGGCCGAACATCAGCGGCAGCAGCACCAGCCAGGAGCCGTAGCGCAGCCACAGCTCCCGCCGGAAGGCCGGCGTGCCGCGCCCCAGCAGCGTCATGGCGCCGATGGCCAGCGCCGCCAGCAGCAGCACCGCCCCGGTGGCCAGCACAATGCCCTGGGTGACGGGATGCGCGAAGGCGGTGCTCATCGTTTCAGGGCCTTCGCCACATGGGACAACCGCCGCCAGGCGGTGAAAGTCGCCAGCAGCGTGATGGCCACCAGCACCCAGCCCGCCAGCGGCCAGCCCGCCAGCATGCGCCAGGAGACCGGCACCACGCCGCACCAGAGGCCCAGCGCGGTGGCCAGCGCCATGCGCTGCTGCTTGGCCATGGGGCCGGAAAAGTCGCTCGGCGCCCCGGCCGCCTTGCCCACCGTGCGGATATAGGCCGTGGCCATGGCCGCCAGTGCCGCCGCCAGCCCCAGCCCCCAGTTGCCCCCGGCGGCGAAGCCGAGGCCGAGCAGGATGGCGGTGTCGGAGACGCGGTCCGGCACCTCGTTGAACAATTCGCCTAAGGGAGAGGCGATGTTGCGCCCGATGGCCACCATGCCGTCGAAGAGATTGGCCAGCAGCCGCAGCTGCACCAGCGCCGCGCCCAGCAGCCAGAAGATGCGCGCACCATCCGGCCACCACCAGGTGGCGGCGAAGCACAGGCCGGCCAGCAGCCCCGCCAGCATCCCTGCCAGCGAAATGCCGTCCGGCGAGGCACGGCAACGGATCAGCCAGGCGGCGACCCTTCCGGTCAGCGCCAGGTCCCGCGCCGCGATCGGGCGGCGGTCGCCCGCTTCAGGTTTGGTCATCCCTCGCCTTCCAGCCGGGCGATGTCGTCGTCGGAAAAGCCGAAATGGTGGCCGATCTCATGGATCAGCACATTGCGGACGAGGCGGTAGAGGTCCTCCCCCGTCTCGATCCATTCCACCAGGATCGGCTCGCGGTAGAGCAGGATGGTGTCCGGCTCCGCCGGCACGTCCAGCACGGATTTCTGCGTCAGCGGCGTGCCGCGGTACAGGCCGGTGAGTTCCCAGGGATGCTCCAGGCCCAGGGCCTGGAGGGTCTCCTCGTCCGGCAGGTCCTCCACCAGCAGGGCGGTGCCGCGCACCGCTTCCCGCAAGGCGTCCGGGATGGCGGCGAAGGCCGCTTCGGCCATCTCCAGCAGGTCTTCGGCCGAGGGGGGGCGGTGGAATCGCATGGCTGCAGCCTAGCAGGGCGGCAAGGGCGCGCTAGCCCCCCCGCCAGAGGCCGGATTCAGCCGTCGTCCCCCTCGCCGGCGGGGGCAGCGCGCACCGGCAGCGGGGCGGTATCGCCCTGGCGCAGCGCCTTCAGCTCGTCGCGGATATCCATCAGCAGCTTCTCCTCGGCGCTGGGGCCGGAAGGTGCCTTGTTCTCGTGCCGCAGATGCAGCCTCTTCAGCAGATGCAGCAGCCAGAAGATCGCCAATGCCACGATCAGGAACTTGATGATGGCATTGATGAAGACGCCGACCGCCAGCACCGCCGCGCCGGATTGCCGCGTCGCTTCCAGCGAAGGCCCCCGCTCCCCGCTCAGCACGAAGAAGACATTGGAGAAATCGACACCGCCGATCAGCAGGCCGATCAGCGGGTTGATCAGGTCCTGCACCAGCGAGTTGACGATGCCGGTGAAGGCCGCGCCGATCACGATGCCGACCGCGAGGTCGACAACATTGCCGCGCATGATGAAGGCCTTGAACTCGCGCAGCCACGCGGGTTCGTGCAGGGGAATATTCGGTTTCTTCATTGGGATCCTTCCGTTCCTCGTGCGGCCGGGCGGCGAAGCGATGCCACTGGTCAGCCGGGGCGGAGTTCGCCCAGAACGCGGGCGCCGGCCTCACCGGCGCGGGCGCGCCATTCGGCCAGCATGGTCTGGCCAAGCTGCTCCAGCTCGGCCAGCAACCTTGGGGATGGGGCGTGCAGCGTGATGCCATGGCTGGCCAGCACGGCCTGCGCCGCCGGCCGCTCGCTGCTGGCCAGGGCCCAGGCGCGCTCCTCGGCCGCGGCGGCCGCCTGCAGCATCGCCGCGCGGTGCTGCGCCGGCAGCGCCTCCCAGGCGCGGCTTTGCGCGCAAACGGCGTCCTTAGGAAAGGCGATGTCGAGCGGCATGTAGAAGCGGGCGAAGCTCCAGGCCCGCACATCCACGCCGATGGAGGCCGAGGCGAACATGGTGGTGGCCAGCGGCCCGGCGGAGGAAGGCGGCCCTTCCTCCGGCTCGACGCTGGCCGAAAGGGCCCCGGCCAGATTGGCCAGCCGTGCCGCGGTGGGCGTCATGGTGCGCATGCGGGTGCCGCGCAGATCCTCCAGGGCATTCACCGCGAAGCCGCTGAACAGCCCGGGCGGCGGCCAGGGCGCCATGTAGAGCAGGGTGAGCCCTTCCCGCCGCAGCCGCTGCTCGATCAGCGGCCGGGTGACGGCGGCCAGGCGCCGCGCCTCCTCCAGGCTGCGCGCCACAAAGGGCAGCGAATCCAGCTCCAGCATCGGGTCCAGCGCCGCCTCCACCGCCAGCAGCAACTCGCCGAGCTGCACCTGGCCGGTTTGCAGCCCCTGCAGCATCTCGCCGCTGGTCAGCAGGGCGCCGGCGGCATGCAGGCGGATGTCCAGCCCCTCTCCGCCGGCCAGGCGCGCCTCGTCGATGAACTGGCGCAGGTTGCGCGTCTGGCTATTCCCATCCACCCAGGGCGTCGCGGCCTGCCATCGTGCCTGTGCCCGGGCGGGAAGTGCCGCGCCAAGCCAGATAGCGGTGCCAGCCGTCACGATCCCGCGGCGAGTGGCTGCCATTGTGCGCCCCTCTCGTCAAAATCCATCCTCTTCGCAACGCAGCAGGGGAGCGAAAGGATACCTCAGCCGGCGGAGGAGACGTAATTTCGCAACTCGTTTGTCTCCAGCTCGGCCTCGGCGATGCGGGCCTTCACCAGGTCGCCAATGGAGACCATGCCGACGAGCTTGCCATCCTCCAACACCGGCAGGTGGCGCACGCGGCGGTCGGTCACCAGCGCCAGGGCCTCGATGACCAGGGTGCGCGGGGTGACGGTATGCAGCACCTGCGTCATCAGCGCCGTGGCCGGCTGCGATGCCACGGAGCCGGCCGAGGCCGCCATGGCGCGCACGATGTCGCGCTCGCTGACGATGCCCAGCACCTCATCATTCGCATCGCGCACCAGCACGGCACCGATGCGGTGCCGCGACAGGGTCTGCGCGATCTCAGCCGCGGTGTCACCGGGGCGGACGGCGATGACCTCGCTGCCCTTGCCCCGCAGGATGTTCGCGATGACCATCATGCTCTCCCTTTCGGCGCGCTGTCCCGGAGCGGTTTGCCCGCCGTATGTTCTTTCTTGGCAGCGGGAACGATGGCGAGGGGCGGCGCTTTACGTCCAGCGAAAACCGCGGCGCGCGCGGCTTCGTGCGCACCGGCTTCAGGCGAGCAGTTGCCGGGCCTCGGCGCTGGCGCGCTGGATGGAGAGAACGAAGACCTGGCGGTCCCGCCGTGCCAGCCCATCCAGGTCCGCGCCGGTGAGGAATGCGAGAACCCCGGCGCCGCCGCCGCCCGGCAGGGCCGAGGTCAGGCCCATCAGCGCGCCCTCGGCATCCACCACCGGGCCGCCGGAATAGCCCATCAGCGCCGGCATCCGGGCGGTGAAGCCGCGGCCGAAGCCCGGCATCTCGGCATCCGGCGCCTCCACCACGCCCTGCGCCACCGCGCTGCCGAGGCCGGGCGCGCCGGCGGCCCAGACGGCTTCGCCGCTGCGCGGGGCATCGGTGGCGCGGGGCGGCGCCTGCAGGAAGCCGGCCGGCACCCGCAGCACCGCCAGGTCCATGCGGCGGCTGCGGCGGATGGCCTCGGCGCGGATCTCGGCACCGTCCAGGCCACGGCGCAGCACCACCTCGCAGCCCGCCGGCAGCACATGGGCGCAGGTCAGCACATGGCGGTCGTCGAAGGCCACGGCGGCGCCACGCGTCATGCCATCGGCATAGACGGAGGCGAAGCCGGTGGCGCTGACCTGGGCAACCGGGGTGCCACTGGCGTCCAGCACGGGCATGCGGCCGCAGGCGCCCAGGCCCATCGCCGCCGCCACGCCACCCATCCCCCGCAGGAATGCCCGCCGTCCCGCCATCCCGCTCTCGTCCTCCGTCTTTCCAGCCCAAATCGTTAACAAAACGCTCATATCTCAACCTGTCGTTGAGTTACACCCGCTATAATCCTCCAATTGCTCAGTTTTTCGTGTGCGGGCCTCATGCTGCGCGGCAAACATGAGCAGATAGTGAATCCGGTGCCGCCATGACGGCGGCGGGGGTGCCCTGGCCAAGGCACCGGCGATGCCTATGATCCGCGACATCGTCCCTACCCGAGGATCGCCGCCGTGCCGTCTTTCCGCGTCTTCCTGTTCCTGTCCGGCCTTTGCCTCGCCACCATGCCGGCGCTGGCGCAGGCACCGGGCAATCTGCCATCCGCCCAGGGCACGCCGGGCTCCACCGGGGATGCAGGATGCGATGAGGCCGTGGCGGCCTGGCGCGCCTGCATCGCCGCCTCCCCCAAGGCAGCGGCGGACAAGGCGCAGGCGAATACCGAGGTGGACAAGTTCGTGCGCGATGTTTTCGACGCGCGCGGGCCGGCGCGGAACTCCCTCGCCTCCTCCTGCCCCCGCACGGCGGAGGGCTACCGCGCCATGCTGCAGAACGGCACCTGCGCCGCCAACCTGACCGGGGCGCGGGACGACCAGATCTCCCGCGACCAGGGCGGCCGGCAGCCGGTGCGCATCCGCTAGGTCACAGCATTTCCAGCGACTGCTTGCGGCTGGGGGGCGCGAAGGCGGAATCCAGTTCCAGCAGGTCCTCCGGCGTCAGCACCATCATGCGGGCGCCCAGGTTCTCCCGCAGGTGCTTCTCATCGGCCGCCTTGGGGATGCTGACCACGTTCGGGTTCCGCAGCGTCCAGGCCAGGGCCACCTGCGCCGGCGTGGCGCCCTGGCGCCTAGCCACGCGCGCCAGCACCGGGTGGCGCAGCAGCGCGCCGCCCTGCCCCAGCGGCGAATAGGCCATCACCGGCATCATCTGGTTCTGGCAGAAGGCCAGCAGGTCGAATTCCACGCCGCGCGCTTCCAGGTTGTAGAGCACCTGGTTGGCGGCGCAGGTGTTGAGGTAGGGGCCAAGCTCCCGCAGGTCCGCGACATCGAGGTTGGAGACGCCCCAGTGGCGGATCTTGCCCTGCTTCTTCAGCGCCTCCATCGCCTCCGCCGTTTCCTGCAGCGGCACATTGCCGCGCCAGTGCAGCAGGTAGAGGTCCAGCACATCGGTCTTCAGCCGCCGCAGGCTGCGCTCGCAGGCCTCGGGCAGCCGGGTGCGGGAGGCGTTCTGCGGATAGGCCTTGCTGACCAGGAAGACCTCGTCGCGCCGGCCCGCGATGGCCTCGGCCACCACCTCCTCCGAGCCGCCGTCGCCATACATCTCCGCCGTGTCGATCAGCGTCAGCCCCAGGTCCAGGCCAAGGCGCAGCGTGGTGGCCTCCGCCTTGCGGTCGGCGCCGCGCTCGCCCAGGCGCCAGGTGCCCTGGCCCAGGGTGGGAATGGGGGTGCCGTCGGCCAGCGTGATGCTGTGCATGGTATCCTCCTCTGCTGCACCCTATCTTGGAGAGCATGGGCCTCCTCGCTACCGCCACTCCCTCGGTTTTCCTCCGCACGCTGCCGCTGGCGGCGCCGCTGCTGGCCGGGCTGGCCCTGCCGCAGCCGGCGCGGGCGGCCGATACCTACGGCCCCTGGCTGCTGACCTGCACCACCGACAGCATGACCGACCGGCAGCACTGCCGCATGACGCATGAGACTCCGGTGGAGCCTGCCACCGCCGGTCAGTCCGCCATGGCGCTGGAGATCGTGGCACGGGACGGCATGCTGGTGCCCGCCGTCACGGCGCGCGACCTGGGGCTGGAGAATGCCGGGCGCGGGCTGCTGGCCTTCACCGGCGTGGCGCAGATCCGCTTCCCGCCGCATCCGATGATGGAGATGCCCTGCCGGCTGCGGGGCCGCTCCGTGGTCTGTACCCCGAAGCCCGAGGATCTGGCCCGCGCCGCCGCCGAACTGGCGCGGGCCGAGCGCGTGCTGGTGCGGCTGACCGGCCTCGGCAGCGGCGGCAGCGAGGCGGAGCCGAAGGCGCTGCGGCTGGCCGATACCGGGGAGGCGCTGGCCGCCCTGCGGGCCAGGCTGCCGCAGGGCCCGGCGGAGCCGGAGGCCGATTCAGGCTTCGACCTGCGCGACCTGTTCCAGCGCCTGCAGCAGTTCTTCTTCCCGCAATAGTTTTCAGGCGTTCAGCCCGCCATCGACGGTGATGCCGGCGCCGTTGATCTGCCGGCCGCCCGGCCCGGCCAGGAAGACCACAGCCGCCGCGATATCCTCCGGCTGCCCGTAATGGCCGACGGAGACCAGTTGCCGCTGCCCCTCCGCCTGCGGCCCGTCGGCGGGGTTCATGTCGGTATCGGTCGGGCCGGGATGGACGATGTTCACCGTGATGCCGCGCGGCCCCAGCTCCCGCGACAGGCCCTTGGTCAGCGAGATCAGCGCCGACTTGCTCATGGAATAGACGGTGATGCCGGGCATGGCCACACGCTCCGCCAGGCAACTGCCGATATTCACGATGCGCCCGCCCTGCCCCAGATGCGGAATGGCGGCCTGCGAGGCCAGCACCACGGAGCGGATGTTCACGTCGATGATGGCATCGATATCCTCCAGCCGCATCGTCTCCAGCGGGCCGCCGCGCGCGATGCCGGCATTGTTCACCAGGATATCCAGCCCGCCCAGCGCGCCCACCGCTTCCTCCACCGAGCGGCGGATAGCGGCGGGGTCGGCGCTGTCGGCCTGGATGGCGGTGCCGCGGCGGCCCAGCGCCTCGATGCCGCGCACCACCTCCGCCGCGCGGTCGGGGGAGGCCGAATAGGTGATGGCAACATCGGCGCCGGCCTTGGCCAGCGCCAGGGCGATGGCGGCGCCGATGCCCCTGCTGGCGCCGGTCACCAGGGCACGCTTGCCGGTCAGGTCACTCATGGGTCGGAACTTTCTGTGTTGATCGACACATATATACCGCCGTGCTTGCCCTGGCCCTGTCAACCCAATTATATGTCGATCAGCACAGAAATGAGGGATGTCATGAGCGCGCGTGGACGCCCCCGCGGCTTCGACCGCGATGCCGCGCTGGATGCCGCGACCCTGCTCTTCTGGCTCCAGGGCTATGCCGCCACTTCCATGGCCGAGCTGTGCCAGGCGATGGGCATCGCCTCCCCCAGCCTTTACGCCGCCTTCGGCAGCAAGGAGGCGCTCTATGCCGAGGCCATCGCGCGCTATGCCGAAACCTATGGCCCGCTGATCTGGGGTCCGCTGGAAGCCGGCGAGTCGGCGCGGGCCGGGGTGGAAGGACTGCTGATGGCCTCCGCCGCCCTGCTGCCGGCGGGGGAGCGGCCGGGCGGCTGCATGATCACCCTGTCCCTGGGCGGCGACTGCCAGCCCGAGCTGCGCGCCCTGCTGCGCCAGGGGCGCGAGAAGGGTTTGCGGCGCATTGAGGCGCGGCTGGAGCGGGGCCGCGAGGCCGGAGACCTGCCGCCGGGCGCCGATATCCCCGCCATGGCCCGCTTCTACCTGGGGGTGCAGCAGGGCATGTCCGTGCAGGCGCGGGACGGCGCCAGCCGGGAGGAGTTGGAACAGATCGCCCGCAACGCCCTGCGAGCCTGGGATACACTGGCGGGCTGAACGCCTTGTCGCTGGCGGCCGTCGCGCCATTCACCGGCAGTCGGCCTACTCGACATGACCAAGGGCCAAGGTCATGGTGGATCCGCAACAAAGGAGCTCTTGCATGCTGATCCGCACAGGGCTGGTCCTGGCACTGGCGATGGTTGTCCTGACCGGATGCGGCGCCGGATGGCCACAACTGACGCAGGGGCCGAGCCTCTATACCGAACCGCGCTATGGCGGCGGCCTGCATGTCGATCCCGACAGTGCCGCCATGCGGAAGGCCGACGGCTGGCGCTAGCGCCGCAGCCAGTCCCGCAGCCGTCCCGGCGCCTCGGCCATCGCCGCTTCCGCCCCGCAATAGGAGAAGCGCAGGAAGCGCCCGCCCCTTGCCGGGTCGAAATCCACGCCCGGCGTGGCGGCAATGCCGGCCTCGGCCAGCATGCGGGCGGCGAAGCCGACGCTGTCATTGGTCAGGTGGCCGATATCGGCCCAGAGGTAGAAGGCGCCGTCGGCCTCGGCCAGCTTGTCGAAGCCCGCTTCCGGCAGGCCGCGCAGCAGCAGGGCGCGGTTGCGGGCATAGACGGCCTTGTTGGCCTCCAGTTCCTCGGCGCAGCCGAAGGCCGCCTCCGCCGCCACCTGGGCGATATGCGGGGCCGAGATGAACATGTTCTGCGCCAGGCATTCCACCGGGCGCACCAGGTCCTCCGGCAGCACCATCCAGCCGATGCGCCAGCCGGTCATGGAGAAATACTTGGAAAAGCTGTTCACCACGATGGCGCTGTCGCTGCAGCCGGCGGCGGTGCTTTCCTCCATGCCGTAGGACAGGCCGTGGTAGATCTCGTCCGAGACCAGCCGCACGCCGTTGCGCTCGCACCAATCGGCGATGGCGGCCAGTTCGTCCCGCGACAGCATGGTGCCGGCGGGGTTGCAGGGGGAGGCGACGATCAGCCCGGCCGGGCGCGGGTCTAGAGCCTCCAGCATCGCGACGGTAGGCTGGAAGCGGGTGGAGGCATCGCAGGGCAGCACCTGCGGCACCATGCCCAACGCGGTCAGGATATTGGCATAGGGCGGGTAGAAGGGCGCGGCCATGGCCACGCGGTCGCCCACGTCGAAGGCGGCCAGGAAGGCCAGCGGAAAGGCGCCCGAGGCCCCGACCGTCACCGCCACGCGGGAGGGCGGTACCGCCACCCCGTATTTCTCGCGGTAATGGCCGGCGATGCGTTCGCGCAGCGGCCGCAGGCCGAAGGCCTCCGTATAGCCCAGCGGCGCGCCGCCCTGCAGCGCGCGGATGGCGGCCTCGGCGGCGCCGCGCGGCGCGCCGGTGGAAGGCTGGCCCACCTCCATCCGCAGCACGCCGGGGGCACCGGGCGGCAGCGCCGCTTCCCGCGCATTGGCGGCGGCAATCACGTCCATCACCAGGAAGGGCGGCGCCTCGGCCCCCTTCCCCACCTTCAGCGCCATGTTACTGCAGGCCGCCGACGGCCAGGCCGGCGCCGCGCGTATCGGTCGCGGCCACGCACTGGCGGGCATCGCCCGGCAGGTAGCGGTCGCAGGCGATGGCATTGCCGCGCCCGGGCTCTGGCACCTCGGCCACCGCCTGGGCCACCGGCGTGCGGTTCACCAGCTGCCGCACCGCCGGCAGGGCGGTGGCCAGCGGCGCCGCCGCCTGGCCGGAGGACGCGCCGGCATAGCGGAAGGCGGAGAGGTTGCGGCTGTGCACCATCACGGCCGAGAGCAGCGGCGGCTCCACCTGGCCCACGCCGGGGGCGGCGGCCAGGAAGAAGCCCATGCCCGGCACCACGCGGCCGGTGCCGAAGAGGTTGTTCATGCTGAAGGCACAGGACACGGCGCCGCCTTCCCGGTCCAGCACCACCAGGGAGGAGGAAGCCGGCAGCAGCCCGAAGCTCTCGCCCCCGGCCGGCGGATTGGCCAGCAGCGCGGCGGGGTCGCCGCCGTTGCGGCGCAGCGTGGCGGCGGCGGAAAGGCCGCTGGCCTCGCCGGCGGCGGGCGCCTGCCCGGCGGCCACGGCCTGTGCCGCCACCGCGGCCGCGAGCCCGCCGTCATTGGGCAGGAAGGAGAGCGTGTCGGAGACCAGCGTCACCTGCAGCGGCGGCACCACCTGCGCCACCGCCGGGCGCAGCGCCTCCACCGTCAGGGCACCGCCGACGCGGGGGGAGAGTTCCTCCAGCCGCCGCGCCTGGGCGCCCTGGTAGAGGTCGCCCACGCCGGAAACGCGCAGCGCCGCCAGGGTGGCGCCGAGGTCGGGCTGGGACAGCGTCTCGCCTTCCGTCAGCGGCTGGCCGCCGGGGCCGGTGAAGATGGCGCGCGCGGTGGGGTCGGCCAGCAGCGGCCCCGCCACGGCGGCGAGGTCGGTGGCCAGGGCGCGGGAGGTCAGGGCGCCGAAGCGGGCCAGTTGCTCAGCGGGGACGATCAATTCCTCGAAAGGCCGGCGCGGCTTGCGAGTATGCAGGGCGAAAAGGCCGCGCGCCATCATCGGCACCGCCGCCGGCCGGTCGCCGCTGGCATGGCCGGGATTGGCGGCGGGGAAGAGCACCGCCTCCGTGCTGTTGCGGGCGCGGTCATAGACCAGGCAGGCGCCGCCGCCGCCGAGGCCGGCGCGGGAGGGCAGCGTGACCGACATGGCGAAAGCCGCCGCCACCGCCGCATCCACCGCCGTGCCGCCGGCCGAGAGCACGTCCCGCCCCACCAGCGCCGCGCGGGGCTCATCCGCCACCACATAGCCCAGGAAGCCGGTAACATAGCCCGGCTGGCCGGCCGGCGTGCTGTTGCCGCCGCCGACGACGCTGCTGACCGTGCTGCAGCCGGCCAGGGTGGCGGCCAGCCCCATCAGGGCCAGGGCGCGGGGCATGGAACGGGCGGGCGCTCGGTCGCGAGTGCGGGTCATGCGGGGAACTTCACTCCGGTCAGCCGTGGTGCGAGCGGGCGTTCTCCGCCCCGGGCTCGCTGCGGGCCATAGACTCCTTCGCCGGGGGCGGCAACCGGATGTTGCCCGGGCACCCCCTTCGCGCCCTGTGATTTGCCAGCCGCCCCTGCCGCCCGCAGACTGGCACCGCCTTGCCGGAGACTGCCATCTTGCCCCTACCCCGCCTCGCCGCCCTCGCCCTGCTGGGGCTTTCCCCCCTGCCGCTGGCTGCGCGCGCCGAGCCTGCCCTGAGCCCGCAGCAGCGGCAGGAAGTGATCGAGGTGCTGCGCCAGGCCCTAAAGAGCGACCCTTCCATCCTGCGCGAGGCCATCGCCGCCATGCAGCAGGCGCAGCAGCAGGACCGCGCCAGCGCCCAGCGCGAGGCCATCGCCGCCCAGGCCGATGCCCTGCTGCGCAACCCGGCGGACCCCGTGAAGGGCAACCCGCAGGGTGACGTGACGCTGGTGGAATTCTTCGATGCCCGCTGCGGCTACTGCAAGCTGCTGCACCCCACCATGGACCAGCTGCTGAAGGCCGACCCCGGCATCCGCGTGGTGCTGAAGGACTTGCCGATCCTGGGCCCGGCCAGCGTCACCGCCAGCAAGGCGCTGCTGGCGGCGCAGAAGCAGGGCAAGTACCTGCCCTTCCAGGATGCGCTGATGCGCCTGCGCGGCGAACCCACCGAGGCCACGCTGAAGACCGAGGCGGAGCGCGCCGGCCTCGACTGGGCCCGCATCAAGCGGGACATGGACGACCCCGAGATCGCGCGCCGCCTGGCCGGCAACCTGGCCCTGGCGCAGGCCCTGTCCATTGAGGGCACGCCGGCGATCGTGGTGGGCGACCGTCTGGTGCCGGGCGCCGTGGACCTCGAAACCCTGAAGCAGCTGGTGGCCGAGGCCCGGCAGCAGCCGCGCTCCGGCGGCTGAGCCACCGCGGGGCGCCGGATTGCCGTGTCGGCCACCGCGTATCACACTATCCGCACCCGCATCGCTTGGAGAGAAGATTTGGGCGTGGGACGCCAGCCAGCGCGACGCAGGGAGGCCGCCAGCAGTGTCTGAGGCGCCGATCGCCCGGCCTGGCTTTCCGCATTTCCCGGTGCGCCTGCCGATGCCGGACCTGCGGCCCTGGCGGGCGGGCAACCAGCTTCCCGGCGTCTGGAGCTTCCCGGGCCCCGCGCCCGGCCCGCATGTGGCCCTGGCCTGCCTGGTGCATGGCAACGAGATCGCGGGCGCGCTGCTGCTGGCGCGCTGGCTGCGCGAGGGGCTGAGGCCCCTGCGCGGCACGCTGACCTTCATCTTCGCCAATCTGGCCGCCTTCGACCGCTTCGACCCCGCCGACCCCACCCTCAGCCGCTTCGTGGACGAGGACATGAACCGCGTCTGGGACGAGCGCGTGCTGCATGGCAGCCGGCAGAGCGAGGAAATCGCCCGCGCCCGCATGCTGCGCCCGCTGCTGGACGAGGTGGACGTGCTGCTGGACCTGCACAGCATGCTCTGGCCTTCCGACCCGCTGATCATCACCGGCAGCGCGCCGCAGGCGCGGGCGCTGGGGCCGAAGCTCGGCACGCCGTCGCTGGCGGTGGCCGACCAGGGCCACAGCACCGGCCGCCGCATGATCGACTCCGCCGCCTTCACCGCCCCCGGCAGCCGCCGCACCGCCCTGCTGGTGGAAGGCGGCGCGCATTGGGAGCCGGCGACGCTGGAAACCCTGGAAGCCTGCGCCACCGCCCTGCTGCGCGAATACGGGCTGCTGCCCCCCGCACCCAGGTCCACCCCCACCGGCCGGCTGGCGGAGGTGACGCGCACGGTGGTGGCCGGCACGCATGGCTTCGCCTTCGTGCAGGACTTCCGCGGCGGCACCATCATCCCCCGCCGCAACACCTTGCTGGCGCTGGATGGGGAGCAGGAGATCCGCACCCCGCATGACGACTGCCTGCTGGTGATGCCCAGCCCCCGCACCCTGCGCGGCCATACCGCCGTGCGGCTGGCCCGCTTTGTTTGAAGCTTGGCCATTCAGCCCTTGCATGGCCGTCATGTTTCTTGCTGAGGTCCAGCCTGGATTCTTCTGAGGAGCGGCGTTGATGGCTGTTGCGAATTTCCGGTTGAAGGCGGCCCTGCTGACGGGTTCCGCCATGCTTGGCCTGGCCATGGCGCAGCCGGCGGCGGCCCAGAAGGTCACCATCGCCATCGGTGGCTCGGTGACCTCGCTGGACCCGCATTTCTACAATGCCTCCCCCAACCACAGCGCCGCCGCGCATTTCTTCGAGCGGCTGACCGAGTTCGACAGCAACGCCAAGATGCAGCCCGCGCTGGCCGAATCCTGGAAGGCCATCGCGCCCGATGTCTGGGAATTCAAGCTGCGCCCGGGCGTGAAGTGGCATGACGGCCGCGACTTCACCGCCGAGGATGTCGCCTTCACCATCAAGCGCGCGCCCGATGTGCCCAACAGCCCCGGCGGCTTCGGCGCCTTCGTGCGCGGCGTGAAGAGCGTGGAGATCGTCGATCCGCTGACCATCCGCTTCCACACGCCCGGCCCCTACCCGCTGCTGCCGGTGGATTTCGCCTCGCTCTTCGTCGTCTCCCGCCACGCGGGGGAGAATGCCGCCACCGAGGATTACAACAGCGGCAAGGCGGTGATCGGCACCGGCCCCTACCGCTTCTCCTCCTACACGCCGGGCAACCGCGTGCAGATGACGCGCAACGACAGCTACTGGGCCGGCAAGCCGGACTGGGCGGAGGTGGACTTCCGCATCATCTCCAACCCCGGCGCGCGCACGGCGGCGATCATGTCGGGCGACGTGGATATCATCGACACCGTCCCCTCCTCCGACATCCCCAAGCTGCGGCAGAACCCGAAGGTCGAGGTGACCTCGATCCAGGGCCTGCGCCTCATCTACCTGGCGCCGGACCGCTCGCGCGACGAGAACCCGGTCTTTGTCACGGACAACGATGGCAAGCCGCTGGCGAGGAATCCCTTCAACGACCTCCGTGTCCGCCGCGCGCTCTCCATGGCCATCAGCCGCGAGGGCCTGGCCGAGCGCGTGATGGAGGATACCGCCAAGCCGGCCGGCCAGTGGCTGCCGCCGGGCACCTATTCCTACAACCCGGACATCAAGCCGCTGGTGCAGGATATCGACGGCGCCAAGAAGCTGCTGGCCGAGGCCGGCTTCCCGCAGGGCTTCAAGCTCACCCTGCACACGCCGAACGACCGCTACCCCAATGATGCCAAGACCGCCCAGGCCGTGGCGCAGATGTGGACGCGGGCGGGCGTGCAGACCACCGTCGAGGCCCTGCCCTGGAGCACCTATTCCGTCCGCTCCAACCGGCAGGAATTCGGCGTCCGGCTGATGGGCTGGGGCAGCCTGACGGGCGAGGCCTCCTATGCCCTGGTGAACATCATGGGCACCTACAGCCAGGAAACCCGCTTCGGCGCCAATAACTCCGGCCGCTATTCCAACGCGGAGCTGGACGCGCTGACGCTCAAGGCCACTGGCACGCTGGATGACGAGGAGCGCGAGAAGCTGCTGCAGCAGGCGGTGAAGGTGGCGATGGACGATGTCGCCATCATTCCGCTGCACCAGCTGGTGAATACCTGGGCGGTGCGGAAGGGCCTGCAGCACAGCCCGCGCATGGACGAGCGCACCCGCGCCATCGACCTGAAGCCGGCCAAGGGCTGAGCCTGAAGGCCGGGGCGGGCGCTTGGCCCGCCCCGGCCGCGGCTTTATCGGCCGCCCCGCCTTGCGGAAAATTTATCTTTCTTGCAGAGCTTCCTCAGAAATGATCCCGAGGGAGCCACCATGCCCATGACCCCGCCAAGCTTGAAGACAGCCTTGCTGCTGGGCGCCGCCAGCTTCGGCCTGGCCGCCGCGCAGCCCGCGCTGGCGCAGGACCTGACCATCGCCATCGGCGGCTCGGTGACCTCGCTGGACCCGCATTTCTACAATGCCTCGCCCAACAACGGCCTCGGCACGCATTTCTTCGACCGGCTGACCGAGCTGGATGCCAATGCGCAGATCAAGCCGATGCTGGCCGAATCCTGGAAGGTGATCGAGCCGACCCTCTGGGAATTCAAGCTGCGCCCGGGCGTGAAGTGGCATGACGGCCGCGACTTCACCGCCGAGGACGTTGCCTTCACCATCCAGCGCGCCCCCAATGTGCCGAACAGCCCCGGCGGCTTCGGCGCCTTCGTGCGCGGCGTGAAGCGGGTCGAGATCGTGGACCCGCTGACCATCCGCTTCCACACCGCCGAACCCTATCCGATGCTGCCGACCGATTTCGCGCAGGTTCTGGTGATCTCCCGCCACGCCGGCGAGGGCGCGACCACCGAGGATTACAACAGTGGCAAGGCCGTCATCGGCACCGGCCCCTACAAGTTCAGCGCCTATACCCCCGGCAGCCGCACCCGCCTGGTGCGCAACGACGCCTACTGGGGCGGCAGGCCGGACTGGGCCAATGTCGATTACCGCGTCATCTCCTCCGCCCCCGCCCGCACAGCGGCGATCCTGTCGGGCGACGTGGACGTGATCGACACCGTCCCCTCCTCCGACATTCCGAAGCTGGAGAAGGACGGCAAGGTCCAGCTCTCCTCCATCCAGGGCCTGCGGCTGATCTACGCCTCCTTCGACCGCAGCCGCACCGACAACCCCGTCTTTGTCACCGACAACGACGGCAAGCCGCTGGCCACCAATCCCTTCAACGACCTGCGGGTGCGCCGCGCGCTCTCCGTCGCCATCAACCGCGAGGCCCTGGCCGAGCGCGTGATGGAGAACACCGCCAAGCCGGCGGGCCAGTGGCTGCCGCCCGGCGCCTATTCCTACAACCCGGAGGTGAAGCCCCTGGCGCAGGATATTGACGGTGCCAAGAAGCTGTTGGCCGAGGCCGGCTTCCCGCAGGGCTTCAAGATGACCCTGCACACGCCGAACGACCGCTACCCCAACGACGCCAAGACCGCCCAGGCCGTGGCGCAGATGTGGACGCGCGTCGGCGTGCAGACCACCGTCGAGGCCCTGCCCTGGTCCGCCTATTCCATGCGCGCCAACCGGCAGGAATTCGGCATGCGCATCACCGGCTGGAGCAGCTCCAGCGGCGAGGCTTCCTCCGCCCTGGTGAACATCATCGGCACCTACAATCCCGAGAAGCGCTTCGGCGCCAGCAATGGCTCGCGCTATTCCAACCCGGAGCTGGACGCGCTGACCACGAAGGCCGGCTCCACCATGGATGACGCCGAGCGCGAGAAGCTGCTGCAGCAGGCGGTGAAGATGGCGATCGACGACGTAGCGCTGGTGCCGCTGCACCAGTTAGTGAATACCTGGGCGGTGCGGAAGGGCCTGCAGCACAGCCCGCGCATGGACGAGCGTACCCGCGCCATGGACCTGAAGCCCGCCAAGGGCTGAGGCCACATGCCGGGCGGGCGCATGGCCCGCCCGGCATCATCCCTTCAGGCCGGCTCGCCCGGCACCGGCGTGAAGCCGAGGCTGGCGACGAAATCACTGATCTCGGCGATGACGCGGTCCAGCATCGCCGCATCCGTGCCCTTGGCCACCAAAGCGACGCCGCCGCCATTCTCCCGGTAATAGGGATAGGAGCCGATATCGACCTCCGGATGGCGCGCCTGGATGGCGCCCAGGCCCTCGGCGATGCGGCCTTCCTGCATCCCCCAGGCATGCACCGCGCGGCTCTGCACCGGCACGCCGCCGCGCAGGCCGGGCGCCAGTTCCTCGAACATCGCCTGCATGATGCGCGGCACGCCCGCCATCACATGCACATTGCCGATGATGAAGCCGGGCGCGATGGAAACCGGATTGCGGATCAGCGCCGCGCCGCGCGGCATGGTCGCCATGCGCTGGCGGGCGGCATTGAATTCGGCCGGCGGCTCGCGGCTGGCGTAATGCGCCGCCATCAGCGCCCAGGCTTCCGGATGCGGCTCCCACGGCACGCCGAAGGCCTGGGCGATGCATTCGGCGGTGATGTCGTCATGCGTCGGGCCGATGCCGCCGGTGGTGAAGACATAGGTGTATTTCGCCCGCACCTCGTTCACGGTGGAGACGATGACCTCCGGCACATCCGGGATCACCCGCGCCTCGCGCAGCGGGATGCCGATCTCGCCCAGGCGGGTGGCGATGAACTTCAGGTTGGCATCCTGCGTGCGGCCGGACAGAACTTCGTTGCCGATGATCAGCAGGCAGGCGGTGGGATTCGTCATGGTGCTTCCTTGGGCGGCGGCGGCACGGCCATCCGCGCCCGCGTCGCCTCGTCCAGGATGGCGCGGATCTCGGCCATCAGGGGATGCGCTGCGGTCTGCTTGCGGCCGTAGTCGAGGTTGAAAGCGTAATCGAAGCCCGCAGGGTTGCGGCCCTGCGTGTGCTGCAACAGCGTCTCCAGCTTGTCGAAGCCCTTGGCCAGCACCGCTTCCGGCGTGGCGGCGGCCTCGTATTCCTCCCACAGCGCCAGGATCTCGGCACGGCGGGCCTCGGGCAGCGGGCGGCAAAGCTCCTCCAGGTCCGCGCGCTCCCGCGCCGCCTTGCCGCCGCCGGGGGTCTGCACGATGGCCGGGATGTCGCCGCTCAGCGCCTCGCCCAGGTCATGCACGATGCAGATGCGCAGCAGCTTGCCGAGGTCGATGCCCTCCAGCCCATCGGCGAAGAGCATGGCCATCAGGCAGAGGCGCCAGGTGTGCTCGGCGGTGCTTTCCACCCGGCCGCGCGAGGTATGGGCGCTGCGCTCCACATCCTTCAGCGCCTCGGCGGCGCGCAGGAAATCCAGCGCGCCCAGGATCTCTTCCGTCTTCATGCTGCCCTGGCCCCCACGTTGGGGCCAGGAGCCTAGAGGAAGTCCCGCAGCATGGCGACCAGCGGCTTGTCCGCCGGCGGCATGGCATAATCCGACAGCTTGTTGGGCCGCACCCAGGCCAGTTGCTGCCCCTCCGTCGCCGTCAGCGTGCCCTGCCAGCGGCGGCAGAGATACAGCGGCATCAACAGCTGGAAGCGCCCGGCGTCATGGCTGGCGAAGGTGAAGGGGGCGAGGCAGGCGGCTGAGACATCGATCGCCAGCTCCTCCTTCAGCTCGCGGATCAGCGCTTCTTCCACCGTCTCTCCCGGCTCGACCTTGCCGCCGGGGAATTCCCAGAGCCCGGCCATCGGCTTGCCTTCGGGGCGGCGGGCCAGCAGCACGCGGCCGTCGATATCCACCAGCGCGCAGGCCGCCACCAGCAGCAGCGGCTTGCCCTCCGCCGCCGGTGCAGCATCAGCGGCGGCAATCGGCGCGGGCCGCGGTTCCGGCTCGGTGAAGGGGCCGGCGATCTCTTCCCGCCCGCCCTCGAACAGCCGCACCGGCAGCCGGCCGCCGCGCGCCAGGAAATGCGCTTCCCCGGTGCCGGATTCCTTCAGGCCAACCCGGCGCAGCACGCCGGCCGAGCGGTCGTTCTCGTCCAGCACGCTGGCGACGATGCGGTCGATGTCGAGATTGGCCAGGCCCCAGCGCGCCAGCCGCCCGGCGGCCTCGGCGGCGACGCCATGGCCCCAGTAGCGGCGGCCGACCCAGTAGCCCAGCTCGGCATGGCGGGTCTCGGCCTGGCGCATCAGGCCGACGCAGCCGACCAGCACCTCCTTGTCCCCCTCCTGGCCCACGATGGCCAGGTGCCAGGCCTCCCCCGCCGCGCGTTGGCGATGGGTGGATTCGATCCATTCATCCGCCAGTTCTCGCGGATAGGGAAAAGGCACGCGGGACAGCCAGCGCACCACATCCCAATCATTGATCAGGCGGTGCAGCTCGGCAGCGTCAGCGGGGCCAAGCGGGCGCAGAGTCAGCCGCTCGGTGCGAAGGGGAGCAAAGTCGGACTGGGTCATCAAGACAGCCTAGGCGACCCCGCGACGGCCGAAGCCGCCGCGGGGGAAGATGGGCTTAACGGCGCCACCAGCCGCGCTTCTTGGGCGCCGCGTCATCGGCGGCGTCCACCATCACCGGCTGCACCGGGGCGGCAGCCACCGGCTCAGCCGAAGCGGCCTCGGCCGGAACCGGCGCGGGGGCCGGTGCCGGCGCAGCCTCGGCCACGGCGGGCGCAGGCGCGGCGGCAGGAACCTCCGGCACAGGCTCGGCGGCAGCGGCTTCCGGCGCGGGCGCAGCGGCGGCGCGCTTGGGGGCGCGGCGACGGCTGGGCTTGGCCGGCGCCACTTCCGCGGCGGCCACCACCGCCTCGGCGGCAGCGGGCGCGGCTTCGGCGGCGGCAGGCGCAGCCTCGGCGGCGGGAGCCTCAGCGACGGCAGCGGCGGCCTTGCGGCCACGCGGCGCACGCGGGGCCTTGGGCTCGGCCTTCGGCTTGGCGGCGCGGCGGGCGCGCGGCTTGGCCGGGGCCTCGGCTTCCGGCTGCGGCTCCGCCGCCGCTTCCGGCGCGGCGGGCTCGGGAGCGGGCTGCGCCACAGGCTCGGCCGCTGCCTCAGGCACCGGGGCCGCCTCGGCGGGCGGCGCCGTCACCGGCTCCTGCGCCTCGGGGGCCACGGCTTCCGGCGCCTGGGGCTCCGGCGACACGGGGGTCACTGGGGCAGCCGGACGCAGCGCCGCTTCCTCGGCCGCCGCCATGGCGTCGAAGATGTCCTCCAGCGAGCCGCTCGCGAAGGGGTTGGCTGGCGTCGGGCCGACATAGCGCGGCGCTTCCGGTGCCTGGGCCGGCGCGGGCGCCGCCGCGACCTCGTCGTTGCGGAAGCGGTTGGCGCCACGGCGGCCACGGCGGCGGATGCCACCCTCCTCGCCATTGCGGCGGAAGTTGCCTTCCTCCTGGCGGCGCGGGCCACGGTCGTCGCGGCGCGGCTCGGCTGCCACCGGCACGGGGGCGGGCTCGGCTTCCGGCGCGGCGGTGGCCTCGGCCTGCGGGACCTCCTCCTCGCCTTCCTCGGCATCGCCCTCGGCTTCCGCCTCGGCGGCCTCCTGGGCCGTCATCGGCGTGCCGTCCTCGCGGCGGCCACCACGGCGGCGGCGGCGGCGGCGGCGCTTGCGGCCCTCGCCCTCGGCGCCATTCTCAGCCTGCGGCGCGGCAACGGCGGCGGCCTCGGCACGCGGCGCGGCCTCCTCCGGCACCACGGCCTCGGCTTCCTCCTCGACCGGCAGCGGCTCGGGCGCGTAGTCCATGCGCAGCGCGCTGGGGCCGGAGACGGGCTCGGCCACCAGTTGCTGCCTGGTGCGCTCGATCCGCAGCTGCGGCGGGATCAGCTTGGGGTCGGGCTCGAAGAGCACGGCCATGCCGTAGCGCTCCTCGATCTGCGCCAGGCGGTCGCGCTTGCGGTTCAGCAGGTGCAGCGCCAGCTCCGGCGCCACATGCACGCAGATCTCGGCGGCCTTGCGCTTGCCGCCCTCTTCCTCGATCGCGCGCAGCACCTGCAGCGCGGCGCTGTCCGGGCTGCGGACGATGCCCAGGCCCTGGCAGTGCTTGCAGGTCTCGAAGGAATGCTCGGTGACGCTGGGGCGCAGCCGCTGGCGGCTCATCTCCAGCAGGCCGAAATGGCTGATGCGGCCGACCTGGATGCGGGCGCGGTCGGTCTTCAGCGCCTCCTTCAGCCGGCGCTCCACCTGCGCGTCGTTGCGCGAGGCCTCCATGTCGATGAAGTCGATGACGATCAGGCCGGCCAGGTCGCGCAGCCGCAGCTGGCGGGCAATTTCCTCCGCCGCCTCGCAGTTGGTGCGCAGCGCCGTGTCCTCGATATGCCGGTCGCGCGTGGCGCGGCCCGAGTTCACGTCGATGGAAACCAGCGCCTCGGTCTGGTTGATGACGATGTAGCCGCCGGACTTCAGCTGCACGATCGGCGACATCATCGCGTCGAGCTGCGCGTCCACCCCGTTGCGGGCAAAGAGCGGCGTCGGGTCGCGGTGCAGGCGGATCTTGCGCTCGTGCTGCGGCATCAGCATGCGCATGAAGTCGCGGGCCTGGCGGTAGGCGTCCTCGCCCTCGATCTGGATTTCCTCGATGCCCGTGCTGAACACGTCGCGGATCGAGCGCTTGATGAGGTCCGCTTCCTCATAGACCAGCGCGGGCGCGGTGGATTCCATGGTGCGGTTGCGGATCTCGTCCCAGAGCCGCAGCAGGTAGTCGCCGTCGCGCACGATCTCGGGCTTGGGGCGGCTGGCGCCGGCGGTGCGGACGATCAGGCTCATGCCCTTGGGCAGGCCCACTTCCTGGATGGCGTCGCGCAGGCGCTTGCGGTCGCCGGCCGAGGTGATCTTGCGGGAGATGCCGCCGCCGCGCGGGCTGTTTGGCATCAGCACGGAGAAGCGACCGGCGAGGCTGATATAGGTGGTCAGCGCGGCGCCCTTGTTGCCGCGCTCCTCCTTCACGACCTGCACCAGCATGATCTGCCGGCGGCGGATCACTTCCTGGATCTTGTAGTGGCGCATGAAGCGCGAGGGGATGCGGCGCTCGCGGGAGACCTCTTCCTGGTCGCCCTCATCCTTGCTGCCGCGGCCGCCCAGGGTCTCGGGCGGCGTCTCGTCCTCGTCCTGCTCGCCCTCGTCCTGGGCCATCATGGCCTCGGCGGCGGCGAGTTCCTCGGGCGTGGCGGAGCGGGTCTCGCCATGCACCGACATCGGCTGGGCACGGCCGGGCGGAACATCCTCCCGCGGCAGCGTCTCGGCATCCGGGTTGTCGGCGGGCTCATCGCCCGGCAGGGGCTGCGGCTGGGCCGGCGGCCGCGGGGCCAGGGCCTCCACCGGATGCACATCCTCCGGCGCCACATGGCGCGGGTTGGCGTCCTCGGGCTCGACAGATTCGGTGAAGACGGAGGGATTGGCGGCGGCGCCCTCGGTGGCGGCGAGGCGCTCGGCCTCGTCGGCATCGGCGATGGCCTCGATCTCCGCCACCATGGCGTCGGCCTCGGCCTCGGTCACTTCCTCGGCGTCGTCGTCTTCCTCATCCGCCTCGGCGGCCTGCATCTCCAGCAGGCGCTGACGGTCGGCGACGGGGATCTGGTAATAGTCGGGATGGATCTCGCCGAAGGCGAGGAAGCCGTGGCGGTTGCCGCCATATTCCACGAAGGCCGCCTGAAGGCTGGGCTCCACCCGGACCACCTTGGCCAGGTAGATATTGCCCTTCAGGGGCTTCTTGTTTTCGGTTTCGACGTCGAATTCTTCGAGCCGGTTGCCGTCCAGCACCACCACACGGGTTTCTTCCGGGTGGGATGCATCGATCAGCATGCGCTTGGTCATGAACCGGGATGCTCCGTGCCGCCGGCGCCGATGGGCGAAGGGCGGCAGCAATGGGTGGGCATGCCCGAGTGAGCAGTGTGGATCAGGCGGCGCGGCGATACACAGGCCATGCGGCTGCGATCCGACCTCTCTACTCGGCGGGCCGGTGCCCCGTGATGCCGGGGACGGCCCTGTTGTGTGCGCGCCACGCGCGAGCCCCGTGCAGCCTGGGCGGCCGCAAAAGGCGGCACCGGCAGGCGCGGGCGGGCCAGCGGACAGACGTGGGATGCGGGCGGCGGGCTGAATGACAGGCCTCGACACCCCCTCCTCGCCATTGTGCGGCACCGGTGGAGCGGACGGTCGGAAACCCGGCAGAAGCGGGAAACGGGACCCCGCGTCATCGCGGGGGCACAGCCCGGTGCCGGAGGAATCCTTCGGGCCGCCCTGATCCGGCGCCGCCGCCAAGCTGGCGGGGTGACACCGGGAACAGGCCGGGCGGCCGCGCCCAAAACCTCCACCGGCGGCACTGACCGCCGGGGCAATGCACAATAGGCGTGTCATTCCTGTTCCACAAGGCTGCGGCACGTTCAGATGTTACATTCGGTAAAGCCGTGACGACGCTGTATTATCGTATAGGTTAGGTCATGCAGGGTTCCGTCGGGGGGCGGAGCCATGCGTGAGGATTCGTGGATTGGCTTCAGGGGGGAGCATAGGCCATGCCGTTTTCATGCAGCCGCAGACGGCTGCTGCAACTCGCCTTCGGAATGGTGGCGGCGGGGGCACCGGGGCTGGCCGAGGCCGCACCGCGCCGGCGTGCCGCGCCCTTGCCGCTGGTGGTGCTGGACCCCGGGCACGGCGGCAAGGACCCGGGCACCATTGGTGTCACCGGCACGCATGAGAAGCGCATCACCCTGGCCGCGGCGCAGGAGCTGAAGAAGCGGCTGGAGGCTACCGGCCGCTGCCGCGTCGCCCTGACCCGCAGCCGGGATGTCTTCGTGCCGTTGAGCGGCCGCGTGGATTTCGCCCGCCGGCGGGAGGCCGCGCTCTTTGTTTCGCTGCATGCCGACAGCGCGCCCGGCGCGCGCGGGGCCAGCGTCTATACCTTGTCCGACCGCGCCTCCGACTCGCTCTCAGCCGGGCTGGCGCAGCGGGAGAACCGGGCCGACCTGCGCGGCGGGCTGCGCCTGCCACCGGTCTCGCCGGAGGTGGAGCGCATCCTTTTCTCCCTGGTGCGGCAGGAAACCCGCGCCGGCTCCGCCCGCATGGCGGCGCAGGTGGTGCGCAGCCTGGGCGGCACCGTGCCGCTGCTGCCCAATACCCACCGCCAGGCCGCCTTCGCCGTGCTGAAGGCACCGGACATCCCTTCCGTGCTGGTGGAAATGGGATTCCTGTCCGACCGGCGGGACGAAGCGGACCTGAAGCGCCCCGCCCACCGCGCCAAGGTGGCCAGGGCGCTGGCAGAGGGCATCCATGGCTGGCTGGTGCGCCGCGAGGCCGGGCTGAGCACCGCCGGCTGAGAAGGCTGAAATGAGAAAGGGCGGGGTTTCCCCCGCCCTTCGCGCTTCAGCCCAGCTTGCCGTGGCAGTGCTTGTATTTCTTGCCCGAGCCGCAGGGGCAGGCCGCGTTGCGCGGCGTGCGGTACCAGGTGGACGGGTCGGCGGGGTCGATCTCCTCGCCGCCCTGGGGCAGCGGGGCGGGCGCGTGCTCCCAGCCGCTGACATCGGCGCCGCCGGTCGCCATGGCGGCGGCATCGGCGAAGGCCGGGTCGGGGTGGCGCATGTCGGTCACCATCACCGGCTCCGGCATCGGCGGCGGCGCGTTGGGCTGCAGCTCGATGCGCATCAGCAGCGAGGTCACCCGCTCCCGCAGCTCGTCCAGCAACCCGTTGAAGAGGTTGAAGGCCTCGCTCTTGTATTCGTTCAGCGGGTCCCGCTGCGCGAAGGCCCGCAGCCCGATGCCCTGGCGCAGGTGGTCCAGGTTCAGCAGGTGTTCCTTCCACACGGCATCGAAGACCTGCAGCAGCAGCGACTTCTCCACCATGCGCATCAGGTCGGGGCCGGTATTGGCGGCGCGCGCCGCGGCGGCCTGGTCGACCGCCTGCTGCAGCCGCTCGCGCACCTGCTCCTCGTCGATGCCCTCTTCCCGGCCCCATTCCTGGATCGGCAGCACCAGGCCCAGCTTGTCCTGCGCCTGCCGCTCCAACCCCACCAGGTCCCACTGGTCGGGATAGGCATTCTCAGGGATGGCGCGGGCGACCATGTCGGAGACGGTGTCGCGCCGCATCTCCTCGATCGTCTCGGACACGTCCTGCGCCTGCATGAAGGCCCGCCGCTGGGCATAGACCTCCTTGCGCTGGTCGTTCATGACGTCGTCATATTTCAGCAGGTTCTTGCGCGTGTCGAAGTTGCGCGCCTCGACCTTCTTCTGTGCCTTCTCCAGCGCCCGGTTGATCCAGGGGTGGATGATGGCCTCGCCTTCCTTCAGCCCCAGCTTCTCCAGCATCCCGCCCATGCGGTCGGAGCCGAAGATGCGCATCAGGTCGTCTTCCAGGCTCAGGAAGAAGCGGCTGGCGCCCGGGTCGCCCTGCCGGCCGGAGCGGCCGCGCAACTGGTTGTCGATGCGGCGGCTCTCATGCCGCTCGGTGCCGATGACGAAGAGGCCGCCGGCCTCCTTCACCACCGCTTCGTCCCGCTTCACCTGGGCCACGGCCTCGGCCAGGTGCGCCTCCCATTCCGGGCCTTCCTGCGGCCCCTGGAAGGTGGTCTGGGCCATCATCAGGGCGTTGCCGCCCAGTTTGATGTCGGTGCCGCGGCCGGCCATGTTGGTGGCGATGGTCACCGCGCCCGGCCGGCCGGCCTGGGCGACGATGCCGGCCTCCTGCTCGTGGTAGCGGGCGTTCAGCACCTTGTGCGGCACGCCCTGCTTCTTCAGCAGCTCGGAGATCAGCTCGGATTTCTCGATGCTGGTGGTGCCGACCAGCACGGGCTGCTGCCGTGCCTGGGCTTCCTTCACCAGCACCGCCACCGCCTCGTACTTCTCGCGGGCGGAGCGATAGACCTCGTCGTCGCTGTCCTTGCGGATGACGGGCACGTTGGTCGGGATCTCGACCACTTCCAGCTTGTAGATCTCGGCGAACTCATCCGCCTCGGTCGCCGCCGTGCCAGTCATGCCGGACAGCTTCGGATACATGCGGAAGTAGTTCTGGAAGGTGATGGAGGCCAGCGTCTGGTTCTCGGGCTGAACCTCGACGCCTTCCTTGGCCTCCAGCGCCTGGTGCAGGCCGTCCGAGTAGCGGCGGCCTTCCATCATGCGGCCGGTGAACTCGTCGATGATCACCAGCTTGCCGTCGCGGGAGACGATGTAGTCCACGTCGCGCGAGAAGAGCACATGCGCCCGCAGCGCCTGGTTCACGTGGTGGACCAGGGAGATGTTGTGGCTGTCGTAGAGGTTGCCCTCGGTCAGCAGCCCGGCGTCGCGCATCATCTGCTCGACCACCTCGCCGCCCTTCTCGGTCAGGGAGGCGGAGCGGAGCTTCTCGTCCTTGTCGAAGGTTTCCTTGTCCTGCACCAGGTCGCGGACGACCACGTCCATGCGGCGGTAGAGGTCGGAACTGTCATCGGACGGGCCGGAGATGATCAGCGGCGTGCGCGCCTCGTCCACCAGGATCGAGTCCACCTCGTCCACGATGGCATAGGCGAAGTCGCGCTGGACCATCTCGTCCAGCCGGTACTTCATGTTGTCGCGCAGGTAGTCGAAGCCGAATTCGTTGTTGGTGCCGTAGGTGACATCGGCGGCGTAAGCCGCGCGGCGCTCCTCGTCGGTCAGGCCATGCACCACGCAGCCGGTGGTCAGGCCCAGCCAGCCGTAGAGCTTGCCCATCTGGGCGCTGTCACGGCTGGCGAGGTAGTCGTTCACCGTCACCACATGCACGCCCTTGGCGGGCAGCGCGTTCAGATAGACCGCGAGCGTGGCGACGAGCGTCTTGCCCTCGCCGGTCTTCATCTCGGCGATGCGGCCGGAATGCAGCACCATGCCGCCGATCATCTGCACGTCGAAGTGACGCATGCCGAGCACGCGCTTCGAGGCCTCCCGCACCGTGGCAAAGGCTTCGGGCAGCAGGTCGTCCAGGGTCTCGCCGGCGGCCAAGCGTTCCCGGAAGCGGGCGGTCTGGGCCTGCAATTCGGCATCCGGCATGGCGGCCAGCTTCGGCTCGAAGCCGGAAATGGCGGGCAACCGGGCGTTGAACTGCTTCAGCACACGATCGTTGGCGGTGCCGAAAACGGCGCGGGCTAGGCGGGCGAACATGGTGCTTCGAGTCTCTCCGAGAGCCGGGGCCCACCCCTTTTCCCCCGGAAAAACCGAAAGCCGCGCCGGGCCAAGCCCCGTGCGACCCGGGGGCGGGCAACAGGCTACGTCACGCGCACAGATAGGCGGGGCCTGGGCCAGGGTCAACGAAGGGCACCTTCAATATGGTGCGGCCCCTCCCTTTCCTGCGGCGCCCGAGGCCTGGCCAGCCGCCGCCGATCCCATTTGCCGGCGGCCCCGCTCTGCGCCATCTTGCGCCCTCCCCCGCCGGGAAGGCACATCCTCTCCATGCGTTCATCTGCCCTTATCCTCCCCCTTCTGCTCGCGGCCGCCCAGCCGGCCCTGGCCCAGGGCACTCCGCCGGCTTCTGCCCCACAGCCCCCGGCCGCCACCGCCCCGGCCCAGCCCGCCGCGGCGGACCCGCTGGTGGCCCGCGTGGACGGACAGGAGATTCGCCGCAGCGAGGTGCAGGCCGCCATCGCCGAGCTGCCGCCCGAACTGCGCTCAGCGCCGGAGAGCGTGCTCTCCCCGCTGGTGATCGACCAGATGATCACCCAGAAGGCGCTGGTGGCCGCCGCCCGCGCCCAGAAGCTGCAGGACCAGCCCGAGGTGCAGGCCCGCCTGAAGCGCGCCGAGGAGCAGGAGCTGCAACAGGCCCTGCTGCGCCAGGAAATCGCGCCCAAGCTGACGGACGAGGCGCTGCGCGCCCGCTATGCCCGCGATATCGCCGGCAAGCCCGGCGAGGAAGAGGTGCATGCCCGCCATATCCTGGTGAGCAGCGAGGAGGAGGCCAAGAAGGTGGAGGCCGAGGTGCGCAAGCCCGGCGCCGACTTCGCCGCCATCGCCCGCACCCGCTCCACCGGCCCGGGCACTGAGCAGGGCGGCGACCTCGGCTTCTTTAAGAAGAGCGACATGGTGCCGGAATTCGCCGAGGCCGCCTTCGCCATGAAGCCGGGCGAGATCAGCAAGCCCGTGCGTTCCCCCTTCGGCTGGCACGTGATCAAGGTCGAGGCCCGCCGCACCGCCGAGGCACCGTCCTTCGAGGACAGCCTGGAGACGCTGCGCCAGGCCGCCTTCGACGAGACGGTGCAGGATACCGTCAACCGCGTCCGCGCTGCCGCCAAGGTGGAGCGCTTCAACGAGGACGGCACGCCGCGCGCGGCGGAAAAGCCCGCGCCCTCGTTGCTGGATGGCGCCACGCCGCCGCCGGCCCAGCGCCGCTGAATACCCTGGCGGTGCGCCACCCGGCGCGCCGCCCCTCCCTGCCCCGCGAACCGAATACCTGAGGACTTGGCCCATGGCCGGTAAGGACCTGCCCACCTCCCCCCTCGCCATGCCGCTGCCGGCCGTGCCGCCGGTGGCCGGCGTGCGCCTCGGCGTCGCCGCCGCGGGCATCCGATACAAGGGCCGGCCGGACCTGACGATGTTCGAATTCGTCCCGGGCACCACGGTGGCCGGCGTCTTCACGCTCAACAAGTGCCCTGGCGCGCCGGTGGACTGGTGCCGCGCGGCGCTGAAGGGCGGCAAGGCGCGCGCGCTGGTGGTGAATGCCGGCAATGCCAATGTTTTCACCGGCAAGCTGGGCCGCGATGCCGTGCAGGCCACGGCGGATGCCGCCGCCAAGCTGGTGGGCTGCAAGGCGAAGGAGGTCTTCCTCGCCTCCACCGGCGTGATCGGCGAGCCGCTGCCGCATGAGAAGCTGACCGCCGCCCTGCCCGCACTGTTTGGCAAGCTGCGTGACAACAACTGGGAAGACGCCGCGCGCGGCATCATGACCACCGACACCTTCCCCAAGGCCTGCGTGCGGAAGGCGATGATCGGCGAGACGGAAGTCACCATCGCCGGCATCGCCAAGGGCAGCGGCATGGTGGCGCCGGACATGGCGACGATGCTCTGCTTCATTGCCACCGACGCCAAGATCCCGGCGGCGGCGCTGCAGGCGGCGCTGAAGAAGGGCACCGACGCCAGCTTCAACCGCACCACGGTGGATTCCGACACGTCCACCAGCGACACCGTGCTGGTCTTCGCCACCGGCCAGGCCAAGCACCCGCGCGTGCCGGCCGAGGGCGGGCCGATGCTGCGGGACTTCGTGAAGGCGCTGCACGAGCTGCTGCTGGACCTGGCGCTGCAGGTGGTGCGCGATGGCGAGGGCGCGCAGAAGTTCATCCGCATCGACGTGACCGGCGCCACCACCGCGCGCTCGGCGCAGCGGATCGCCATGGCCATCGCCAATTCGCCGCTGGTGAAGACCGCCATCGCGGGCGAGGACGCCAACTGGGGCCGCATCGTCATGGCGGTGGGCAAGGCGGGCGAGCCGGCGGACCGCGACAAGCTCTCCGTCGCCGTGGGCGGCACCTGGATGGCGCGCGACGGCGGCGTAGTGCCCGGCTATGACGAGACGCCGGTGGTGGCCCATATGAAGGGCCGAGAGATCGAGATCACCGTCGATATCGGCCTGGGCCGCGGCAAGGGCACCGCCTGGACCTGCGATCTGACGCATGGCTACATCGACATCAACGGGTCGTACCGTAGCTAAGGCAAAAAAACAGCCTCTTAGCAGGCTTGCAAGCACCTTCATCGGCCCCTTGCCTTCTGCCGGGTTGAAACACATCCCGCGCGGACGGCATGGGCAAGGCGATAGGTGCAGGCCTTGAACGGATCTGGGTTGAGATGCGGCGCCGGGCGGATCTCCGCTCCTCCATGACCATTCATGGATTGCGAGCAGCATCCATCGCGCGGGCGTAGCGGCCCGGGCTTCTGCTAGCCACCGTCGCTGCCATGGCGGGCCACGAGAGCGCAGGGACGCGCCCTGCGCCATTATACCGCGTTGGGATCATGAGAAGTCCCGAGGCAGTTCGCAGGATGACATCCTGGATCACCCGGACGCAGCCGAGTTGGCCGCCCTCCAACCTTCCGAAGACCTGCCAGCCTCCACTCCACCCCTTACGTGTGGAGTCCCTTACACAGCTCCAGGTGAAGGCCCCCGGCATCAGATGATCAGTACGGCGCAACTATCGTAGTAGATTCTTCAGTAGCATCTGGCCTGAAACCGCCGATCCCCGACCAAGACCGGGCCATTCGAACAGCCACCGAATAATCGCACCGAAGCTTAGAAACAGCCGTCCCTGCCTTTGCCAATCGGGTCGACTCTCGCCAAACTTGGGCGTTTACGCCACGTCTGAACCTTATTCAGGCCTTCATCGTTCTCCAGGACGTACTGAACAACCGGGAGAACAGCCTTGAGAATTGCGAAGCTTCTTCTGCTGGCCATGACCGGAGCGGTCCTGACAGCCCCCCTCACCTCAGCCATCGCTGACCCATGGAAGGATGAGAGTGGCCACGGCCGCTATGAGCGGCGCTGGGAGCGGCATGAGGAGCGTCGCTGGCGCGAGCGGGAACGTCGGGCTGAGCGCCATTGGCGCTATGAGCAGCGGGAGCGTCACGCAGAGCGCGAACGGTACAGAGCTTATGAACAAGGCCGCCGGGATGGCTATCGCGAAGGCGCAAACCGCAACCCGCTGGAGGCAATCGGCCAACTTCTGTCGCAATAAGGGCCGGTGGATCGAGATCACCATCGATCGGGGCCACGGCAAGGCGACTGCCTGGACCTGAAGCCTGACGTATGGGTATCGACGGGCCGGGTTCAATCGTAACGGCCCAGGGCGCAGGACTCGCCGCCTCCGGCGCGCCCGGTCCGGTACTTCTCCGCAGTTCACGGGGACAGGGCTGTTGACGGTCGCGTGGGCAGCCTGCTCAGGGTTCTGGACAAGGCGGAAGGGCAGCAACGACGAAGGGCGGCGTGGTCAACCCGCGCCGCCCTTCGTCACCGGGACAACGACGCGGTTCACACCACGCCCTGCTTGCCCATCTCCAGGAATTTCTCGCGCCGGCGGGCGCGCAGCGTGGCGGCATCCAGGTCCAGCAGCGGCTCCAGGCTGGCCCAGACCTTGTCCGCCACCGCCTGCACCGTGGCCTGCGGGTCGCGATGCGCGCCGCCCAGCGGCTCCGGCACCACGCTGTCGATCAGCGCGAGGCGCGAGAGGTCCTGCGCCGTCAGCTTCAGCGCATCGGCCGCCGTGCTGGCCTGGGCGGCGTCGCGCCAGAGGATGCTGGCGCAGCCCTCGGGGCTGATGACGGAATAGATCGAATGCTCCAGCATCAGCACGCGGTCGGCGGCGGCCAGGGCGATGGCGCCGCCCGAGCCGCCCTCGCCGATGATGGTGGCGACGAAGGGCACCGGCGCATCCAGGCCGGCCTCGATGGCGCGGGCGATGGCCTCGGCCTGGCCGCGCGCCTCGGCCTCGATGCCCGGGAAGGCGCCGGAGGTATCGACAAAGGACAGGATCGGCAGGCCGAAGCGACCGGCCAATTCCATCAGGCGCCGCGCCTTGCGGTAGCCCTCGGGCTTGGCCATGCCGAAATTGTGCTTCACGCGGCTTTCGGTGTCGGTGCCCTTCTCGGTGCCCAGCACCATCACGGAATGGCCCCGGAAGCGTCCCATGCCGCCGATGACGGCCGCATCGTCGCCAAAGGCGCGGTCGCCGGCCAGCGGCACGAAATCCTCGATCAGCGCCTCGACATAGGTCAGGCACTTGGGGCGGTCGGGGTGGCGGGCCACCTGCGCCTTCTGCCAGGGCGTCAACTTGGCATAGGTGCTGGCCAACAGCTTGTCGGCCTTGGACTGGAGGTTGCCGACTTCCTCGGCCACGTCGATGCCACCCGCGTCGGTGGTCCGGCGCAGTTCTTCGATTTTTCCTTCAAGCTCCGCCAGGGGCTTCTCGAAGTCCAGGAAGTGGCGCATTTCGGTTCCGTCTCAGCTTGCCGCAAGAGCCGCGCGGGCGCCTGCCCCTAGCCCAGCCGGGGCCACAATGCCAGCCCGAGCACGCAGGATGCCCTTCAGGCAGGCGTCGCCGCGCGGGCCAGCGGGTGGTGTTCCTCGACCAGCGCGCGCAGCCGCTCCTCCAGCACGCGGGTATAGATCTGTACCGTGGCGATATCGGAATGCCCGAGCAGGATCTGCAGGCTGCGCAGGTCCGCCCCGCCTTCCAGCAGGTGGGTGGCGAAGGAATGCCGCAGCACATGGGGGCTGACCCGCTCCGGGTCCAGCCCCGCCGCCAGGGCGGCCTGGTGCACCAGTCCGTGCAGGCTCTGCCGCGTCAGGTGCCCCGCCGCGCCGCGGGAGGGGAACAGCCACTTGGAAGGCTTCTTCGGGTCCCGCAGCGCCAGGGCGGCGGCACGGGCGCGGGCGGAGATGGGCACCAGCCGCTCCTTGCCGCCCTTGCCGCGCACCATCACCAGCGGCGCCTCGGCCGCCATGGCCGTGACGGGCAGGGAAACCAGCTCGCTGGCGCGCAGCCCGGCGCAATAAAGCAGCTCCAGCGCCGCCACCGCCACGGCGCCCCGCTTGCCCGGCAGGGTGGCGGCGGCATCCAGCAGCGCCGTCACCTCCTCCCGCCGCAGGGCCTTGGGCAGGGGCGCGGGCAGGCGCGGGCTGTCCAGCAACTCGGTCGGGTCGTCGGTGCGGACGCCCTCCCGCACCAGGAAGCGGAAGAACTGCCGCAGGGCGGAGAGCCGCCGCGCCGCCGTGCGCGGGGAAAGGCCCGCATCGGTCAGCCCGGCGATGTAGCGGCGCAGCAGGTCGGAACCGGCGGCCGCCAGTGCCACCTCCCCGCGTCGCCGGGCGAAGCCGGCGAAGTCGGACAGGTCGGCCTCATAGGCCGCCAGCGTGTTGCGGGCGGCCCCGCGCTCGGCCGCCAGCATCTCCAGGAAGGCTTCGAGGTGCCGGTCCATGCGTTGCTGTGCTCCGGCGGGAATCGGCCCGCTTAGCGGGTGTTGAAGCGCTCGTTGGGCAGGGTGCGCTCCACCGGCTGCTGCACCGCAGGCGGCGGAAAGGCGCCGATCACCAGTAAGCCACCGAGGATGGCGATGATCAGGATCAGGATCAGGAGCAACAGGGGTCGGCGGAACATCTGGCCTGGGTTACCTCGCGCGCGTGGCCCGATGTGCTACCTTCCGTCCCCGTGTCACGCAACCTCGGCTTTGCCATTGTTCCGCCCGCCGCATCTTCGGCCACCGATCTCGCGACCCCGCTGGACCGGCCGGCTGCGGCCGTGCCCTTGCCGGGGCGCCCTGTTTCCATCGTGCTCGTCGGCATGCCTGGCGCGGGCAAGACCTCCGTCGGCCGCCGCCTGGCGCAGCGCCTCGGCCTGCCCTTCAAGGACGCCGATACCGAGATCGAGGCCGCCGCCGGCCAGCCCGTGACGGAAATCTTCGCCCGCTATGGCGAGCCGCATTTCCGCGAGGGCGAGCGCCGCGTCATCGCCCGCCTGCTGGAAGGCCCGCCGCTGGTGATGGCCACCGGCGGCGGCGCATATAACGACCCGCAGACCCGCGCCGCCATCCGCGCCGCCGGCGCCGTCACGGTCTGGCTGCGCGCCACCCTGCCGACACTGCTGGGCCGCGTCGCCGGCCGCACCACGCGGCCGATGTTCCTCAACGCCGACCCTGTGGCGGTGCTCACCCACCTGATGCAGACCCGCCACCCTTTCTATGCCGAGGCCGATCTCGTGACTGACTGCCTGGATGCCGATACCCCCGACATGACCGCCGAGAAGGTCGCCACCGCCCTGGCCGGCTGGCACCCGCCCGCCCGCCTGCCGGTGGCGCTGGCCGGGCGCAGCTACGAGGTGCTGGTGGGCGAGGACCTGCTGTCCCGCGCCGGCGCCCTGATGGCCCCGGTGCTGCCGGCGCGCCGCGTCGCCATCGTGACAGATGAGAGCGTCGGCCCGCTGCACCTCGACACGCTGCGCGGCGGGCTGGAAGCGGCGGGCTTCGAGATCCGGACCACCGTGGCCGTGCCGCCGGGCGAGGGCAGCAAAAGCTTCGCGCAGTTGGCCCATGTGCTGGAGGCGCTGATGGCCGCCGGCGTGGACCGCCGCACGGCGGTGGTGGCGCTGGGCGGCGGCGTGGTGGGGGACCTGGCGGGCTATGCCGCCGCCTCCGCCCTGCGCGGCCTGCCCTTCGTGCAGGTGCCGACCACGCTGCTGGCGCAGGTGGACAGTTCCGTGGGTGGCAAGACCGGCATCAACCTGAAGGCGGGCAAGAACCTCGCCGGCGCCTTCCACCAGCCCGCCGTGGTGCTGGCCGATACCGCCACCCTGGCCACCCTGCCGCCGCGCGAGCTGCGCGCCGGCTATGCCGAGGTGGCCAAGCACGGGCTGCTGCAAGGCCCGCTCTGGGACTGGTGCGAGCAGCATGGCGCCCGCGCCGTGGCCGGCGAGGCCGATGCGCTGCGCCACGCCGTGCTGGAAAGCTGCCGGCTGAAATCGGCGGTGGTGGCGGCCGATGAGCGGGAGGAAAGCGCCGAGGGCGGGCGCGCCCTGCTCAACCTCGGCCATACCTTCGGCCACGCGCTGGAAGCCGAATGCGGCTACGACGGCAGCCTGCTGCATGGGGAGGCGGTGGCCATCGGCCTCGGGCTGGCGGCGCGGCTTTCAGCCCGGCTGGGGCGTTGCGACGCCGGCCTGCCGGCGCGGGTGGAAGCGCATATCGCCGCCGTGGGCCTGCCCGCCCGCATCCGCGACCTGCCGCGCGGCTTCACGGTGGAAGCGCTGATGGGCCGCATGCGGAAGGACAAGAAGGTGCGCGACGGCGCCCTGCGCTTCGTGCTGCTGCGTGCGCCGGGACAGGTCTTCACCACCGGCGACGTGCCGGCGGCGGAGGTCGAGGCCCTGCTGCGGGAAGAAGGCTGCGCGGCCTAGGAGCCACTCCCCCGGTCAGGCAGCCGCCTGACCGGATGACGGGGCCCTAGCGCCCGAAGAAGGCGCCCAACATGCGGCGCAGGCCGGAAGGGGCGCGCTGGCTTTCCGCATCCTCCACCGGCTCCGGCTTGGCCGTGTCGGGCGGGCCCATGCGGCGGTGGATGGCCTGCACGCGGGTGTCATGCGGCAGGACGGCGGCGGCATCGGCGGCCACGTGGCGCGCTTCCTCCAGCCGACCGGTGCGCTCCAGCGCCCGGGCGAGGCCGATATGCGCCGCGCCGACCTGCGGTGCCAGCTCCAGCGCCACGCGGAAATGCGGCTCGGCCTCCAGCGGATCGCCCACCACCAGCAGCAGCTGGCCCAGCCAGACGCGCATGCCGGCATCCTGCGGCGCCAGCCCGATGGCCTCGCGCATCAGCTCGATGGCCTCGGCCTGGCGGCCATAGGCGGCCAGCACGTTGCTCTTGCCGGTCAGCGCGCCGGCATGCTGCGGCAACTGGCCCAGCACGATCTCGAACTGGGCCTGCGCATCCTCCAGCCGGGCGGCGTTCAGCAGCAGGTAGCCCAGGTGGATATGCAGCTCGGCATCGCCCGGCACGGCGTTGATGCCGTTGGTGGCGATCTCGATCGCCTCATTCACCCGGCCCTTGGAGGCCACCACCAGGCTGAGACCGCCATAGACATTGGCGATGTCCTGCCGCAGCGCGAGCGAGGCGCGGAAGGGCTCCTCGGCCGCGTCCCCTTCCCCCATGCCGACCAGGATATGGCCGATCTGCGCCAGCGCCACCGCGTCTCCGGCGCATTCCTCGGCGCGCCTCAGCGCCAGGGCGCGGGCTTCCTCCCGCTGGCCCTTGTCGATCAGTCGGCGCATGGCATCGCCCAGCAGGCGCATCACCTCCTGCTCGCGGATCGTGCGGTCCAGGCCCAGCGCCTCGGCGCGGTTCCACAGCCGGTTCGCCAGCGCCACCTTGTTGCGCAGGAAGGCGTGGTGAGCCACCCAGAAGAACCAGTGCACATTCTCCTGCCGCCGCGCCCGCAGCGCCGCCGCCAGGGCCGCCATGTCCGAGGCCAGGATCAGGTCCATCGCCCGGCGCAGGAAGCTGGTCTCGGTCAGCAGCCAGATGGCGGCATGGCCGACAAAGGGCGTCCGCAGCCAGTGGAGGCCGCCATCCTCGGCCAGCATGCGGGCGTTCAGGCGGTCGTCCGGGTGGTAGGGGTCGGCCATCATGACGCCGAACTCGGGCGCCTCGGCCGGCGTCAGCCGCATGCCGGCATGCAGCCGGCGGTCATGGAACTTGTGGAAGCGCCGGTCTTCCGGCAGGTCGGCCGGGCTGATGCTGGCCTGGGGGCAAACGCCCAGGGCATGGGAGACACCCAGCAGCCGGGCATATTTCAGCGCCGCGTAGCCGCCCATGCTGTAGCCGTAGCAGAGCGCCGGCCCGCCCCCCAGCAGGGCGCGCACCGCCGGCGCCGCCTGCTGCATGGAGGCGGCGGGAAACCAGTTCTCCCGCTTGGCGACGAAGCCGATGGCCTCCAGGCCCAGCTTGGCGGCCGGCTCCTGGCCCCAGATGGTATCGCCATCCGGGCGGAAGGTCAGGTCGGCGAAAGTGACCAGCGTCAGCGGCGCCGGCGCGGCGAGGCCGCCGGGCAGCTCCGCGCCCGCCTCCGCCTGCCGTGCCGCGGCATCGCCGGGCGCGGGGCGGTGGATGACAACGATCTCCTCGTCCTCGTAGAGGATGGCGCTGCCGGGCGCCGCCTCGGCCACCCGCATGCCTTGCGAGGCGATCAATGCCCCGGCCCCGCTTCGTCCGGCGTCAGCAGCCGCAGCGACAGCGCATGCAGGCCGCTGCCGAACTCGGCCTCCAGCGCCTGATGCACGGCGCGGGACCGCGCCACGCGGTTCATCCCCGCGAAGGCCGGGCTCACCACCTGCACCGTGTAATGGGTCTGCCCACCGGGCGCAGCGCCGGCATGGCCGGCGTGGCGGTGGCTGTCATCCTGGATCACGATCTCGGCAGAAGCAAAAGCGTTGCTGAGCAAGTCGCGGATACGATCGGCACGGAGCGTCATGGGCATCCCTTTTCCATGCCGGCGCAGCCCTGCCAAGCGAAAGCTGCGTTCATCTGCCGCCTTGCGGGGACATGCTTCCGCGATCATAACCCGTCGAATGGCCCGACGCGGCGAACGTCCCCGTTTCGACAAGTCCCCTCCTCCCTCCGGCCCGCCTTGCGACGCGCCGGGCTGCGAGGCTGTGGGAGAATTCCGTGCACCGAGAGATCGCTCCCGGCTGCGCGACTATTATCATTTCTGCCTGGAGCATGTCCGCGCCTATAATCAGGCCTGGGACTACTACAAGGGCATGTCGGCGACGGAGATCGAGAACAACCTCCGCGACGATTCCGGCTGGCAGCGGCCCACTTGGCCGCTCGGACGTCTTGGAAACACGAAGCTCAATCCCGAAATCTTCCATGACCCGCTGGGCCTGTTCGGCCAGGCGCCGCCGACGCCGCGCAAAAGCGCGAAGGAAGCGCCGCCCGAGCTGCGCGCCGCGCTGGACCTCCTTGGCCTCGGCTGGCCGCTGGAAGAATCTACGCTGCGTGCCCGCTACAAGGAGCTGGCCAAGCGTTACCACCCCGACAGCAATGGCGGGGACCGGTCCTTCGAGGACAAGATGAAGGACATCAACCGGGCCTACAGCCTGCTGCGCAAGCGGCTGGCTGCGGCCCATGACGCTGGCACCCCTTCCCAAGAGGCATCCAGCAGGGCAGCCTGAAGTACGCCCGTAGCGACAGAAATCCGAGAGCAAGCCCGATGAGCCAGGTCGCCACCCTTACCGAAACCCGCACCCCCGCGATCAACCTGCCCGATATCACGGTCAAAGTTCGCGAGGTCTTCGGAATCGACAGCGACCTGGAGGTGCCTGCCTTCTCCGTCGCCACCGAGCATGTGCCCGAGAAGGACCCCACCTACCAGTTCGACCGCGAGACGACGCTGGCGATTCTCGCCGGCTTCGCCTTCAACCGCCGTGTCATGGTCCAGGGCTACCACGGCACCGGCAAGTCCACGCATATCGAGCAGGTGGCCTCGCGCCTCAACTGGCCCTGCCTGCGCGTCAACCTGGACAGCCACATCAGCCGTATCGACCTGATCGGCAAGGACGCCATCGTCCTGAAGGATGGCAAGCAGGTCACCGAATTCCGTGAAGGCATCCTGCCCTGGGCGCTGCAGCACCCCTGCGCCATGGTCTTCGACGAATATGACGCCGGCCGCCCGGACGTGATGTTCGTGATCCAGCGCGTGCTGGAGGTCGAGGGCAAGCTGACGCTGCTGGACCAGAACAAGGTGATCCGCCCGCACCCAGCCTTCCGGCTGTTTGCCACGGCGAACACCGTGGGCCTGGGCGACACCACCGGCCTCTATCACGGCACGCAGCAGATCAACCAGGGTCAGATGGACCGCTGGAACATCGTCGCGACGCTGAACTACCTGCCGCATGCGCAGGAAAGCGCGATCGTCGCCGCCAAGCTGGGCATCAAGCCCAATGACGCCGCGGCCAAGAAGCGCATCGACGCCATGGTGGCGCTGGCCGACCTGACGCGCGCGGGCTTCATCGCCGGCGATATCTCCACCGTCATGTCGCCGCGCACCGTCATCACCTGGGCGGAGAATACCCGGATCTTCGGCGATATCGGCTTCGCCTTCCGCGTGACCTTCCTGAACAAGTGCGATGAGGCCGAACGCGCCACCGTCGCCGAATACTACCAGCGCTGCTTCAACGAGGAGATCCCGACCGGCCTCCTCGTCCGCAAGGGCTGACCGGCACCGGGGCCTCAGCGCCCCGGTTCCATCCAGACTGCAGCGGGAGAGAGAGCGATGAGCGGCACCAAGGACCAGACGCGCCAGGAAGAATTCAAGCGCGCGACGGCGGGCGCATTGCGCGCCATCGCCCACAATGCCGAGGTGCAGGTGGCCTACCAGCCCGGCCCCTCCGGCCTCGCGGGCAAGCGGGCGCGGCTGCCGCTGCCGACGCGCTCCCTCCCCCCCGCCGAAATGGCGCGGCTGCGTGGCGCCGCCGATGCCATCGCGCTGCGCCTGCGCCACCATGACGAGGCGGCCCATGCCGCCCGCACGCCGCCGCGGCGCGAGGCCAAGGAGGTCTTCGACGCGCTGGAGCAGGCGCGGGTCGAGGTGGTGGGCAGCCAGCACATGCCGGGCGTCGCCGCCAATCTCAATGCCAAGCTGGCCGAGATGTGCGAGGCCGAGGGCTACGACCGCATGACCCGCAAGGACCAGCTGCCGCTGACGGCGGCGCTGTCTCTGCTGGCGCGCGAACGCCTGTCCGGCGAGCCTGCCCCGGCCCCGGCGCAACGCATCCTGGAGATGTGGCGCGACACGCTGGGCGAGAAGGCGGATACCGCCCTGGCCGAGATGGCCGAGGCCCGCGACAACCAGGACGATTTCGCCCGCGCCGCCCGCAAGCTGCTGACGGCGCTGGACCTGGCGGAAGCCGAGGTCGAGGCGGAATCGGAGGAAGAATCCGAAGGCGAGGATTCCGGCGAATCCTCCCCGCAGCAGGACAGTTCCACGGAAGGCGAGAGCCAGAGCCAGGAATCCGAATCGGCCATGGGCGCGCAGCCCGAGGCGATGCAGGGCGAGGCGGCCGAGGAAGAAGGCGAGACCCAGGAAGAGGAAGGCGTCGCCGCCGAGGGCGAGGACCGCCCCGGCGGGCCGCAGCAGCGCAAGGACGTCGCGCCCAGCGACGATTCCTCCACCTACCGCGCCTTCACCAAGCAGTTCGACGAAGAGATCGAGGCGGAAGACCTCTGCGATGCCGAGGAACTGGCGCGGTTGCGCCAGCAACTCGACCAGCAGTTGTCGCATCTGCAGGGCGTCGTTTCCAAGCTGGCCAACCGGCTGCAGCGCCGCCTGCTGGCGCAGCAGCAGCGCGCCTGGGAATTCGACCTGGAGGAAGGCGTGCTCGATGCCGCGCGGCTGGCGCGCATCGTGGTCAACCCGATGCTCTCGCTGTCCTACAAGCGGGAGCGTGAGGCCGATTTCCGCGACACCGTGGTGACGCTGCTGATCGACAATTCCGGCTCCATGCGCGGCCGGCCGATCTCGGTGGCCGCGATGTGCTGCGACATCCTGGCCCGCACGCTGGAACGCTGCTCGGTGAAGGTGGAGATCCTGGGCTTCACCACCCGCGCCTGGAAGGGCGGCCAGTCGCGTGAGCGGTGGGTGCAGGAAGGCAAGCCGCGCAACCCCGGCCGGCTGAACGACCTGCGGCATGTCATCTACAAATCCGCCGATGCGCCCTGGCGCCGCGCCCGCAAGAACCTGGGCCTGATGCTGCGCGAGGGACTGCTGAAGGAGAATATCGACGGCGAGGCGCTGGAATGGGCCTACCGCCGCCTGATGTCGCGGCCGGAACGCCGCCGCATCCTGATGGTAGTCAGCGACGGTGCGCCGGTGGATGACAGCACGCTGTCGGTGAACCCGGGCAACTACCTGGAGCGGCACCTGCGCAAGGTGATCCATGACATCGAGCAGCGGGACCTCGTGGAGCTGATCGCCATCGGCATCGGCCATGACGTGACGCGCTACTACCGCCGCGCCGTGACCATCGTGGATGCCGAGGAACTGGGCGGCACCATGATGAAGAAGCTGGCGGAGCTCTTCGACGAGGACGCCGCCGCCGCCTTCCAGCGTGCCGCCGCCGAGCGCGCCCCGGCCCTGGTCTGACCATGCGGCCAAGCCGGCGCCGCCTGCTGGCGGCGCTGGGGGGCCTTGGGCTGCTGGCCGCCTGCGGGGCCGATGCGCCGCCGGCCACCCCCCTGCCCCCGCTGACGTTGCCCGCCGATTCGCCGTTGGTATCGCTGGGCGGATTGCTGCTGAACCGGAAGGCCATGGGCTTCGGCGGGCTGTCCGGGCTGCATATCGACCCTGACCTGACGCTGACCGCCGTCAGCGACCTGGGCCGCTGGCTGCAGGCGCGCCTGGTGCTGGACGAGGCCGGCCAGCCGCAGGGGCTGGAGGCGCTGCGCAGCGGCCGGCTTTCCGATGGCCTGCCGATTCCCCTGCCCGGCAAGCTGTCGCGCGATGCCGAATCGCTGGCGCGGCTGCCGGATGGCACCTGGCTGGTGGGCTTCGAGCGCTGGCACCGCATCCGCGCCTATGACCGCATCGATGGCTGGGGGGAGCCGGTGGAAATGCTGCCGGGCCTGCGGCAGGCACCGCTGAATGGCGGGCTGGAAAGCCTGACCGTGCTGGCCGATGGCCGCTGGCTGGCGGTGGCCGAGGACCTGCGCCTGGGCGATGGCGGCCGCCTGCGCCGCGTCTGGGTGGGGCGCCCAGGCGACTGGACCGTGCTCTCCTACCGCCCCACCCCCGGCTACGTGCCCACCGATGCCGCGGCGCTGCCGGATGGCGGGGCGGTGCTGACGGAGCGCAGCTTCAGCCTGTTGGGCGGCTTCCAGGGCCAGTTGAAGCGGGTGCCGGCGGCGGCCCTGGCCAACCCCGCCCCCGACGCCGTGCTGGAGCCCGAGGTGCTGCTGGATGCCGCCACCCTGCCCATGGAGAACTGGGAGGACGTGGCCAGCTTTTCCTGGCGCGGCCGGCAGTTCCTGGCGCTGATGACCGACGACAACGAATTCTTCCTGCAGAAGGGCCTGCTGCTGCTTTTCGCCTTCCGCTAGGCCGCCAGCGGCTCCAGCACCCGGCTGCGCGGCAGGGTCAGCCAGGCGCGGGCGCCGATGCCGGGCACGGCCTCGATGGTCAGGTTGCCGCCATGGGCGCGCATCAGGTCATGCGCCACCACCAGCCCCAGGCCCAGCCCACGGGTGCCACGGCCCAGGGTCAGGCCATTCATGTCCTCCGCCGCATGGCCGGCGCCGTCATCCTCCACCACGATGGCCACGCTTTCATCGGCCCGCACCAGCCGCATCTGCACCGAGTCGCCATCCCGGGTCTGCCGCACCACGCGGGTCAGCACCTGCCGCAATGCGCCCGTCAGCGCCCGCCGGTCGGCGCTCAGGGTCAGGTCACGCAGCTCCGGCGCCACCTGCCAGTGGCGGCGGCCCGGGGTCAGGGCCTGCACGATATGGCCGATCACCTCATCCAGCACCGGGCCCAGGGGGATGGCATCCTCCTTCAGCACGCGAGGGCCGGCGCCCTGGGCCAGCAGGTCGGAAACATCGGCGGAAAGCCCCATCAGCGCCCGTGCGCGGCCTTCGAGCCCGGCATCGCGGCCGGCCGGAGCGCGCGGGGCGGTGGCATAGCCCAGCAGCGCCAAGCCATGCCCCTGCATCTCCTGGGCCAGCAGGCCCAGGTAGCGGCTGCGGGCTTCCAGCGCCTGCTCGGCGGCGCGGCTGCGCTGCTCGGCCCGCCGGCGCTCCAGCACCGCGCCGAGGGCGAAAAGAACCGAGGACAGCACGCCCGCGCCGCTGAGCAGCAGGATGGGTAGGGAGGACTCCATGCCCTCATGCTGTGGGAGAAAGGTGAACGGAACCTTAACGGCAGGCTCTAAAATGAGACGGCACGATCACGAAAAAGGGCGCTCCCGCATGGCGGAAGCGCCCTGATCTCGACCTGCTGGAAGCAGGATCAGGCGGCGGCGGGAGCCGCGGCAGCCTTCTTGGCCTGGGCGCGCTGGATGCGGCGCTTCAGGACCTGCGCCGGCTCCGGCAGGCTGCGGTTCGGCGTGCCGAGCAGGAAGGCGTCCAGGCCGCCATTGTGCTCGATCGTGCGGATGCCGTTGGTCGACAGACGGATCTGGATCGAGGTGCCCAGCACGTCGGAGAAGAACGACGTCTCCTGCAGGTTCGGCAGGAAGCGGCGACGCGTCTTGTTGTTGGCGTGGCTGACGTTGTTGCCAGCCTGGACGCCCTTACCGGTGATCGCGCAACGGCGAGCCATGGCAGTACCCTCTAAATGTCGGCAGGCTGGGCACGCGCGGGCACCACTCGCCTTGGTCGATGGAGAACAGGAGGCGGCGTATGGCCCGCCTGCCTGCATGAGTCAAGGATTCGGAGGCAGAAGCCTCAGCCGTTGCCGGCGGTCGGCGGGCTGGACTGGCGCAGCTCCTCCAGCTCTCCCGATTCCACCGAGGCGAGCGCGCTGCGCAGCACATTGGCGATGGCCTGGTCCTTCATGCTGCGGGCCATCAGCCCGAGCGCGCCGCCCAGCAGGGCGGAGGCCACCGAGATCGGCGCGATATTCTGGCCCACCATATATTCGATGGCCTTGTCCACCACCGAACCGGCGTGGCTGAGGTCCTCGGGGGCCATTCCCTGCGGATCGAGTTGCATGTCGTGCCCTCCTGGATACGCGGCGTCACATAGTCAGTACAAAGCGGATGCGAAAGACCCGAAGGTGCGGCTTATTGCCCTTCAGGGCGCGACGCCCGCCTCGCGCGCCGCTTCCTGGGCGGCGGCGGCGGCCTCGGCTGCTGCCACGGCCTCGGACTGGCGGCGCCACATCTGGGCGTAGAGCCCGTCCTGCGCCATCAGCGCCATGTGGCTGCCGCGCTCCGCGATGCGGCCATCGGCCAGCACGATGATCTCATCCGCCTCCACCACCGTGGAAAGCCGGTGCGCGATGACCAGCGTGGTGCGGCCGGCCGAGACGCCGCGCAGCGCCGCCTGGATCTCCTGCTCCGTGCGCGTGTCCAGCGCGCTGGTGGCCTCGTCCAGGATCAGGATGCGCGGGTCCTTCAGGATGGTGCGGGCAATGGCCACGCGCTGCTTCTCGCCGCCCGAGAGCTTCAAGCCGCGCTCGCCCACGCGGGTGTTGTAGCCATCGGGCAGGCGCAGCACGAAGTCATGCACCTGGGCCAGCTTCGCCGCCTGCTCGATCTCGGCATCGGTGGCACCGGGGCGGCCATAGGCAATGTTGTAGCGGATGGTGTCGTTGAACAGCACGGTGTCCTGCGGCACCACGCCGATGGCGGCGCGCAGGCTGTCCTGCGTCACCTGCCGGATGTCGTGGCCATCGATGCGGATGGCGCCACCCTGCGCGTCATAGAAGCGGAACAGCAGGCGGGAGATGGTGGACTTCCCCGCCCCTGTCGGGCCCACGATGGCCAGCGTCTTGCCCGGCGGCACGCTGACGGAGATGCCCTTCAGGATGATGCGGTCCGGCCGGTAGCCGAAGCGCACATTCTCCAGCTCCAGCGCGCCGGGGCCGGGCGGCAGCGGGATGGCGCCGGGGGCATCGGCGACCTCGCGCTCCTCCCGCATCAGGGTGAACATGGCTTCCATGTCCACCAGGCCCTGCTTCAACTCGCGGTACACGAAGCCCAGGAAGTTCAGCGGCAGGTAGAGCTGGATCAGGTAGGTGTTGACCAGCACGAAGTCGCCCACCGTCATGCTGCCGTTCTGCACGCCGCGGGCCGCCATCAGCATCACCGCCGTCAGGCCCAGCGCGATGATCGCGGCCTGGCCCATGTTCAGGTAGTTCAGCGTGACCTCGGAGCGGATATAGGCGCCCTCGTAGCGCGCCAGCGATGCGTCGTAGCGGCGCTCCTCGTGCTTCTCGTTGCCGAAATACTTCACCGTCTCGTAGTTCAGCAGGCTGTCGACGGCCTTGGTATTGGCGTCCTGGTCCATCTCGTTCATCGCGCGGCGGAAGCGCAGGCGCCAGTCGGTGAAGACCAGCGTGAAGGCGATGTAGAGCCCGATGGTGACCAGCGTGACGACGGCGAAGGACCAGTCGAACATCCCCCAGAGGATGAGCGCGACCATCAGCACTTCCAGCAGCGTCGGGATGATGCTGAAGACCATGTAGTCCAGGACGAAGTTGATGCCCTTGGTGCCGCGCTCGATCATGCGCGACAGCCCGCCGGTCTGCCGGTCCAGGTGGAAGCGCAGCGAGAGCGCGTGCAGGTGGTGGAAGACCTGCAGGGCGATGACGCGCGCCGCGCGCGCCTGCACCCGCACGAAGACCGCGTCGCGCAGCTCCGCGAACCAGGAGGAGGCGACGCGCAGCAGGCCGTAGCCCAGCACCAGGGCGATGGGGATGGCCACCATGGCGGCGGCGCCCTGCTTCGGCGTCAGGGCATCCACGGCACGGGCATAGACGATGGGCACCAGCACATTGGCGCCCTTGGCCAGCAGCATCAGCGCCAGGGCGATGACGACGCGCGCCTTCAGCCCGCCCTCGCCCTTGGGCCAGAGATAGGGAGCAAGGGTGCGCAAAGTTGAAGCATGGCCGCGCTCGGTGGCGGGCGCGGCTTTGGTCTCGGGGGGCAAAGGAGAATACTCCGGGAAGTCGTCGTTGCCGGTTACATGGCGGCGGCGGTGGGGGCTGACAATGCATGGCCGGCCCGGAACCCGGGCCATTGCCGCCGCCGCGCCGCCGCGCCAGAAACCAGGGCCATGGAACCTGCTGCCACCCCCACCGGCTTCATGCGGCACATCGAGGCCTGCAACAATCTCCACTCCCCGGCCGGGCTGATCCCCTTCCGCATCATCGGAGAACAGGTGGGCTGGCTGCAGCCGGACCTAGCACGCTGGCTGGCCTACCGGCCACAGCACTTCCATTTCGATGCCAGCGGCGTGTCGCTCTCGGCCGGGCTGCGCGGCATCGCGCGGCGGGATGCCGCCCTGGCCGATGCCGTGAAGGGCCTGGCCAAGGCCGGCTACCTGCGGGTGCGGGACGAGCCCTTCGACGTGCGCGCGACGCCCGAAGGCCCGGTGCTGGCGCGGCTGGACCGCGGCGCCATCCCTGCCTTCGGCATCCAGGCGCAGGGGGTGCACCTGAACGGGCTGGTACGGCGGCCGGACGGGCTGCACATCTGGCTCGGCTTCCGTTCCCGCACCAAGGCCGTGGCGCCGGGGCAATGGGACAACATGGTCGCCGGCGGCACGCCCGCCGGGCTGGACGCGGTGGAAACCCTGGCCAAGGAGGCCGGCGAGGAAGCCGGGCTGCCGCCGGAGATGGTGGCCCAGGCGCGGCCGGTGGCGCGGCTGTCCTATAATATGCAGCAGCCGGGCGGCAGCGGGCTGCGCCGCGACATCCTGCATGTCTTCGACCTGGAACTGCCCGAGGACTTCACCCCTACCCCACATGACGATGAGGTGGAGCATTTCCAGCTCTGGCCCGCCTGGCAGGTGCTGGAACTGGTGCGCGACACCGATACGGTCAAGTTCAACGTGAACCTGGTGCTGATCGACCTGTTCCTGCGCGAGGGTCTGATCGACCCGGCGGGTCAGGATGGGCGCGAACTGGCCATGGCCCTGCGGGATTGAACCCCCGATCAACGCCCCGAAAAGCGTGGAAACGGCAAATTTCCGTTACTGGACAGCATTGAACTAGGGCGATGCAATATTCACAGTATCTCCTATTTACAGCCGCGACCACGGTTTACTTGATGAATGAAGCGTTCAGGAGAGGCAGCAGAAGTATAGCTAAGCTTATTGTTTTTGAGTCGAAGTAATTGACGCCACACATGTTCTTGAGTTTTGTTTGACTTTAATGCATTGTTTTTTCGGGATTTTTTCTGTGGCATCGGGTTTGCATAACGTCATGCGGGGAATAGCCCCCTCAAGCCGCAGTGTGGATCTCACCGATGAAAACATCTCAATGGTTCGGCACGGCACTCCTCGCCGGCTTCGCCTGCCTCAGCATCCCGGCCGCCCAGGCAGAGCCCGTCATCTCCAACCCGACCTTCACCTCGGGCGGCCTGACTTTTGATACCTTCGGCATTTCCGTGACCAAGACGGGTCAGGCTTTCCCGGATGCGGCCAATCAGGTGAACGTGGACCTGCTGTCGGGCGCCACCGGCCTGCAGTTCTCGAGCGGCTTCACCGCCCAGAACTACGGCTTCAGCGACGCGGCGATCAGCTATGTCGTCAGCGGCGCCACGGCTATCAGCTCCGTCGGCCTGTCCTTCGACGGCACCTTCCTGGGTCAGGCGATCGCCTCGGTGACGGAGACGGCCTGGGCTGACGCCGCCCGGACGATCCTGGCCGGCCAAGCCTATGTCTCCTGCGCCATCGCGGGCTGCAGCCTGTCCGATGTCATGACGCTGAACGGGTCCTACAGCACCCTCTACATCACCAAGGACATCAACGTCAGCGCCTTCGAGCAGGGCGACCGCGCGCAGACCAGCATCATCACCCAGACCTTCAACCCGGGCGGCGGCCCGAACCCGCCCCCGACCCCGGTTCCGGAGCCCGCGACCCTCGCGCTCTTCGGCACGGGTCTGGCGGCCCTGGGTCTGGTGCGTCGCCGGTCGCGCAAGGCCGCCTAAGGCCAGCGAACTGAAAAGGGCCGGACCTTCTGGGGTCCGGCCCTTTTTCTAGGGGTGGAGCTTCCGGCGCCGCAGCCCCTCAGCGCAACGGCGTCGCCTGCACGCCGCCCCGCCAAGCCGGCGGCCGATTTCCATTGCTGACCTGTACTGACCTGAAGGCGGTGCGATACCTACAGCATTCCCCATTTAGAGACATCCCCACGCATGACTTGCTGAAGGGTACAGCAGGCAAAGACAATGGAATTATAGCCAAGCTTATGGTTTCTGAGTCAGAATAATTGACACCACACATATTCTTGAGGTTTGTGGGAAGCTAACGCTTTGCTTTTACGATGTTTTTCTCGTGGCATCGGCTTTGCATAACGTCATGCGGGGAATGGCCCCTCAAGCCGTAGTGTGGATATCACCGATGAAAACATCTCAATGGTTGGGCACGGCGCTCCTCGCCGGCTTCGTCAGCCTCAGCATCTCGGCCGCCCAGGCGGCGCCAGTCACGTCCAACCCGACCTTCACCTCGGGCGGCCTGACCTTTGATACCTTCAACATCTCCGTGACAAGCACAGGTCAGGCTTTCCCGAACGCCAACGACCAGGTGAACGTGGACCTGCTGTCGGGCGCCACCGGCGTGCAGTTCTCGAGCGGCTTCACCGCCCAGAACAGCGGCTTCAGCGACGCGGCGATCAACTATGTCGTCAGCGGCGCCACCGCCATCACCTCGGTCGGCCTGTCCTTCGACGGCACCTTCCTGGGCCAGGCGATCGCCTCGGTGACGGAGACGATCTGGGCTGACGCCGCCCGGACGATCCTGGCCGGCCGGGCCTATGTCTCCTGCGCCATCGCGGGCTGCAGCCTGTCCGATGTCGTGACGCTGAATGGGTCCTACAGCACCCTCTACATCACCAAGGACATCAACGTCAGCGCCTTCGGGCAGGGCGACCGCGCGCAGACCAGCATCATCACCCAGACCTTCAACCCGGGCGGCCCGACCCCGGTTCCGGAGCCCGCGACCCTCGCGCTCTTCGGCACGGGTCTGGCGGCCCTGGGTCTGGTGCGTCGCCGGTCGCGCAAGGCCGCCTAAGGCCAGCGAACTGAAAAGGGCCGGACCTTCTGGGTCCGGCCCTTTTTCTATGGGCGAAGGCTTCCGGCGCCGCAGCGCGTCAGCGGAGCGGGGTCGCCTGCACGCCGCCCTGATAGGCCGGCGGCTGGTAGCTCGGCACGGCCTCGCCCTGCGACTGCGCGGGCTGCGGCGGCACGGCGCCCTGCGTCGGCGGGCCGAAGCGCATCAGCATGCCGCGCAGCGGGTCGGCGCCCGGATTATGCGCGGCCATGTCGATCACGATCTGACGCGCCGAATAGCCCTGCCCGTAATAGGCGCGGTTCGCTTCGCTGCGGCTGCTCATCAGGGAGCCGTCCAGCGATACGCCGGCATAGAGGCCTCGGCTCCTGGCGACCGTCACGATATCGGCGCCTACCGCGGCCGTGGTGGAGCCGGCGATGCCGCCACCGACGGTCGCCACTGCCACCCCGGCATCGGCGCCGATCTTGAACTGGCTGTCCAGCAGCGCGCCCAGGCCCTTGTTGGTCAGGATCATCATCATGATCTGCGCGTCCTGCACGCCGATCTGGAAGCCGATGGAACCGGCGCCCAGCGTGTAGAAGGCCGGCGAGGACCAGGACCCCGCCCCGTCCCGCGCCAGCAGCACGCAGTCGCCGCCCTGGCCGCCCAGGATGAAGCCGGCGCGGAAGATGCGCGGGCAGATCATCACGGCCCGCGCGCGGCGCAGCAGGCCCTGCGCATCCGTCTGCGGGCCTTCGGAGCCGCTGAGCATTTCCTGCACCGTCAGCGTGGCGCGGTCCACCAGCACCTGCTCTTCGCCCTGGGCGGTGCCCGCACAGGAGGGCAGTGCCAGCACCAGGGCCATCACAGCCCCACGGGCTTTCAGGGAGATAGAGCGCTGCATGAAAGACCTCCGCCAAACCTTTGGCATGACATGGACTTCCAGCGCGGGCGTGGCAAGCCAAACTTGCGCCAGCGACGCTCAGGGCGTGCTGAGCGGCGGCTCCTCGTTCACCGACACCACGCGCCAGTCGCCACGGTGCCATTCCAGCCGCGTCAGCGACAGGTTCTTGACCGAGAACTGGAAGGCCTGGTGCGGGTCCAACCGTAGCGCATAGGCCAGCGCGGCGCGGATGGAGCCGCCATGGGCGACCACCACCACATCCTGCCCCGGCATCTGCTCCACCATATCCTCCAGCGCCGGGCCGACGCGGCCGATCACATCGGCCAGGGCCTCGCCGCCCGGCGGGCGCTCCTCGGCGGCATGCGGCCAGAAGGGATGCGGCGGCGCGGTCAGGCGGGCGGTGAATTCCTCATGCGTGATGCCCTGCCATTCGCCCAGGTGCTGTTCCACGAAGCGCGGCTCCACCTCCGTCTCCACCGGCGCATAGCCGGCGGCGAAGATGGCCTCGACGGTGGAGCGGGTGCGCGTCAGCGGCGTGGTGAACCAACGTGCTCCTTCCGGCAGGCGGGTGGCCAGCCATTGATAGGCGGCGCTCTCCTGCGCCAGGGCCATGGCACAGATGGCGACATCCATGTCGCCATACATCACGGTTCTCGCCGAAGGCTCGACGATGGCGTGGCGGATCAGAAAGAAGCGGGTCGGGTTCACGCCGGGTCTTTAGGCCCTCCGCCCCGGCGGGGAAATGCGGGCGCGGTTGAAATCAACGCGCCCCGCTCTGGATTCACTCTTTGTTCAAGATGACGCGGCAGAATGCGGCGGCGGCTTCCCTGCCCTCAAAAGGACGGCAGGCTCCGCGCAGCGCCCCGGCCAGCGGGGTCAGGAGCAGGCCAGAATGTCCTTCGCCGCACTTTCCCCCGAAATCCGGAGGCCGCCCCTGAGCCTCGCCCTCCGGTCCCCGGCAGCCGAGCCGGAACCGCCCCCGGCGCTGGACTGGGCCGCCGAGCTCAACATGGCCCTGCCGCCGCTGCCCGAGTCGCTGCCGCCGGTGATCTTCTCCCTGCCCCCTGGCGGCGGCGATCCCTACGAGCGGCTGCTGGCCGCGCTGTCCGGTAAGGACGGCAAGGCGGATTCCGTCTGGTCCGGCTGACCTGACACCCGGGGACGTGCGGCGGGGCGGCGAATCTGCTGAGTTGCGCGCATGTCCTCCTCCCCCCCGTTGCAGGCGGCGCCGGGCCGCCTGCCCCCTGGCCTCCGCGTCTATGCCATCGGCGATGTGCATGGCCGTGACGACCTGCTGGCCCGCCTCCATGCCAGCATCGCGGCGGACTGGGCGGCGGCACCGGCCGCGCGGGCGGTCGTGGTGCATCTGGGCGACTATGTGGACCGTGGGCCGGACAGCCCCGGGGTGCTGCGCCGCATCGCCGGGCCGCCGCCGGTCCCGGGCGCGGAGTCGGTCACGCTGCGCGGCAATCATGAAGCGCTGATGCTGGATGCCCTGGCCCCCGGCGCCCCGGCCGAGGCGCAGTTCCTGTGGCAGCTCAACGGCGGCCGCGCCACGCTGGCCGCCTATCGCGGCCATGTGCCGGAGCGGGACCGCGAGATCCTGTGCGGCCTCGCCCTTTCCTGGCGCGCCGGGGACTATCTCTTTGTCCATGCCGGCATCGACCCGCGGAAGCCGCTGGAAGCGCAGACGGAAACGGACCTGGTCTGGACCCGCGAGCCCTTTTTGTCCTGGCCGGAGCCACTGGGCATGGTGGTGGTGCATGGCCATACGCCAGCGCCGCGGCCGGAGGTGCGGCCGCACCGGATCGGCATCGACACGGGCGCCGTGGGGGGCGGCGCGCTCACCTGCCTGGTGCTGGAAGGCGATGGTCTGCGCTTTCTTTCTGCGTCCTGACGGCGGCGGCGGGCCTCATCCGCGCGCGGCTGTCTTGCGCCTCGGGCCAGGGCTGCGCTAGGCCCTTGGCGATGCAAGGCCCCTTGCCCCCTGCGGACCCGGCGAATCCGGCGGATCGCGCACAATTCCCCGTCACCGACACCCCCGGCCCCGATCTGGCCGAGGCGGTGCGGCAGCTCAAGCGCGCCTCTGTCCTGGTGGTGGGCGATGCCATGCTCGACCGCTACGTCTATGGCCAGATCAAGCGCATCTCGCCCGAGGCCCCGGTGCCGATCCTGGGCGTGGAGCGCGAGGTGGCCATGCCCGGCGGCGCCGGCAACGTGGTGCGCAACCTGACGGCCCTGGGCGCCGCGGTGGCCTTCCTCTCCGTGGTGGGCGACGACCAGGCGGGTGCCGACCTGACCGGGCTGATCGGCGGCCAACCGGGCGTCGAGCCCTGGCTGCTGGTGCAGGGCGGCCGCGCCACCACCACCAAGACGCGCTTCATCGCCAGCGGCCAGCAGGTCATGCGGGCCGACCACGAGATCGCGCGCCCGATCCATGAGCGGCTGGCGGACCGGCTGGTGCGCATCGCCGCTGATACGGTCGCCGCCACCAGCGTCATGGTGCTGTCGGACTACAACAAGGGCGTGCTGAGCGCCGATGTGCCGGCGCGGCTGATCGCCGCCGCCCGCGCCGCCGGCCGCCGCGTGGTGGTGGATCCCAAGGGGCACGATTATTCCCGCTACGCGGGTGCCGACATCATCACCCCCAACCGGGCCGAGCTGGCCCAGGCCACCGGCCTGCCGGTGGAGACGGAGGAGGAGATCGTCGCCGCCGCCCGTGCGCTGCGCGAGGCCCATGGCTTCGGCGCCGTGCTGGTGACCCGCAGCGAGGACGGCATGACGCTGCTGGACGGCGACACGCTGCACCATTTCCCGGCCGAGGCGCCGGAGGTGCATGACGTCTCCGGTGCCGGGGATACCGTGGTGGCGGTGCTGGCGGCGGGCGTCGCGGCCGGGCTGGCGCTGCCGCTGGCGGCACGGCTGGCCAATATCGCCGGCGGACTGGTGGTCGGTAAGGTCGGCACCGCCGTGGCGCGGGAGAACGACCTGCTGGAGGCGCTGACACCCGAGCGCGGCACGCTGCGCAAGGTGATGCGCCGCGCTTCCGCCGCCGAGCAGGTGGAGCGCTGGCGCCAGCGCGGCTGGCGTGTCGGCTTCACCAATGGCTGCTTCGACCTGCTGCATCCAGGCCATGTGCATCTGCTGGAACAGGCGCGCAGCTGGTGCGACCGGCTGGTGGTGGGGCTGAACGCCGATTCCTCCGTGAAGCGGCTGAAGGGCCCAAGCCGGCCGATCCAGCCGGAAGCGGCGCGCGCCGCCGTGCTGGCCTCCCTTTCCACCGTCGATCTGGTCACGATCTTCGAGGAAGACACGCCGGTGGAGCTGATCCGCCTGCTGCGCCCCGATGTGCTGGTGAAGGGCGCCGACTACACCGTGGCCCAGGTGGTGGGCGGCGAGCTGGTGCAGGAATGGGGCGGCGTGGTGAAGCTGGCGGAACTGCTGCCGGGCAATTCCACCACCGCCACCGTGGCCCGCATCCGCGGCTGAGGCGGGATGGCGCCGGGTGTCATGAACTGGCGCGCCCTGTTCAACACCGGGCGCTTTCCGGACCGGCCGGCGCGGGACGACCCCGCGCGCAACCCCTTCCAGATCGACCAGGACCGCATCGTCTTCTCCCGCCCCTTCCGGCGGCTGCAGCAGAAGACGCAGGTGCATACCATGATCGGCAACGCCCATGTGCGGAACCGGCTGGTGCATACGCTGGAGGTGGCCTCCATCGGCCGCTCCATCGGCTTCGGCGTCGGCGCCGCGCTGCGGGAGGATTTCGCCGCCGCCGGGCGCACGCCGGACGACCTGGGCTACCTCGTGCAGGCGGTGTGCCTGGCGCATGACATCGGCAACCCGCCCTTCGGCCATGCCGGGGAGGAGGTGATCGCCCATTTCATGCAGGACTGGCTGGCCGGCCCGGGCGCGAGAAGCGGCCTGGAGCTGGATGCCGATCTCGGCTTCTTTGACGGCAATGCCCAGGGCTTCCGCATCCTCACCCGCTCGGACGGCTACCGGGAGCGTGGCGGGTTGCGGCTGACCTTCGCCAGCCTTGGCGCCTTCATCAAGTATCCCTGGGCCGCCACGGACCCGCGCGCGGCCCGGCGCGGCACGCCGGGAGTGAAGTTCAACCACTTCGCCACCGAGGCCGAGGGCTTCGAGACGGTGCTGCGGGAATGCGGCATCGCCGGCCCCCTGCCCCGCCACCCCGCCGTCTGGCTGATGGAAGCGGCGGACGACATCACCTATGGCCTCGCCGACATGGAAGATGCGGTGGAGCTGGAGATCGTGCCCTTCCGCACCTACCGCGAGCTGGTGATGCCGCTGACCGACATCACCGAGGCGCGGCTGGCCGAGGAAGAGGGCATCCCGCAGAAGATCGCGCTGCTGCGCTCGGCGGCGGCGGGGCGGTTGATCGTCGCGGCCGTCGAGGCCTTCTGCCAGCGGCAGGCGGACTTCCTGGCCGGTCAGCCGCTGCGTGGTGCCAAGGGCCTGACCGACCTGCTGCCGCCGGAGCTGGCGGAGCCCTTCCGGGCCCTGGCCCAGGCCAATAGCGACACGCTCTACATGCATCCGCGCAAGGTGCAGTTCGAGATCGGCGCGCGGGACGTGCTGGAGAAGACGCTGGGCGTCTTCCTGGAAGCCAGCCTCGCCTTCGTGCAGGCGGGCGGCAACGAGGAACGCCTGCCGCTGCGCGCCCAGCAGGCGCTGGTGCTGATGCAGGACTACCGCCCCCGCCCCGGCTTCTCCGCCAGTGAGACGCTGCGCTGCGCCATCGACTTCGTGGCCGGCATGACGGACGACTATGCCGCCAACCTGGCGGCGCGGCTGCGCGGACTCTAGCGCCCCACCGGCTCCATGCTCACCGCCGGGGCCGGAGCAGGCGCGCGGGCCGGCACCGGCTGGCGCAGGCAGCCGCGCACGATGGGGGCGCAGACGCCGTTCTCGCCGCCCCGGTCGTCATTGTCGCCGGTATAGTTCAGCCCGATCACCCGCCCCTCCGCCACGCGGAACAGCGCGTGGCAATAGCTGCCGCTGCCGGCCAGGTTGAAGCCGCCGACGAGCGGCAGCGTCACGTTCACCCCGCCGACATTGCCGTTCTTCTGCTCGTAGGACAGCAGCTCCGTCCCGTCCTCCAACTGCTTCGTGCGCGTGGGGATGCCGGCGCAGGCCTGGAGGTCGTCGGTTCGCATCCCCACCAGCTTCTGCTGCGCCTCCTCGGCAACGCGGGAACCCGCGGTGCCGCAGGCGGCGAGGGCCAGGAACAGGAACGGAGTCAGGCAGGCAGAACGCATCGTCTCTCCTTCGGCGAAAAGGCTCGCAGGCGGCAGGTAGGGCCTGGGGCGCCCCGGTTGAACCCCGGCGCGCGATCCTGCTTGACGCCACGGCGGCGGAGGTTCATCAGCCCGGCCATGCGGCAACGCTGTGCTCCGGCCCACCGGCGCCGCTTTTCAGGAACCCCAAGCACCATGCCAAGCGACAGTCCAGGCGACAGTCACAGTCGATTGTCCACGCCGCTCGCGGCCGCCGCGGGCTGATCCGGCAGGGTCGGCTCACCGCGCGCCGCGCCAGCGGCGGGACGCAACAGGTGAGCCATGCACGACCTCATCACCCCCGCCGCGCCCGCGCCCGGCGGCGACACGCATTCCCTGGCCACGCTGCATGTGGCCGACCTGGTGGAATACCTCAACGACCTGCCGGAAGCGGTGGCGGCGGAAACGCTGGCGCAGTTGCCGCTGGAGCGCGCCACCGAGGTCTTTGACCGGCCCGAGCTGAACCGCAGCGGCGAGCTGCTGCAGGCCCTGCCCGCGGCCCTCAGCGCCAGTATCCTCATCGAGATGTCAGCGGACCGCGCCGCCGACGTGCTGCGGCTGCTGGACCGCGCCGCCCAGGCCCGGCTGCTGGCGCCGCTGGAGCCGGAGCCCGCCGGCACGCTGCGCCGCCTGCTCTCCTACCCCGAGCACAGCGCCGGCAGCCTGATGACCACCGAGCTGGTCTCGCTGCCCACCACCGCCACGGTGGCCGAGGCGCTGCGCCATATCCGCGAGGTCGAGCGGACGCGGGAGACGGTCTATGCCATCTACCTGCTGGACCCGCGCACGCGGGCGCTGGTGCGCACCATCTCGCTCCGCCGCCTGATCACCGGGGAGCCGGAGCAGAAGGTCATGGACCTCGCCCTGGCGCGGGAGCCGGTGACGGTGACGCCGGAGACCGACCGGCGTGAGGTGGCGCGGCTCTTTGCCCGGCACGACCTGCTGGCGGTGCCGGTGGTGGATGCGCGCCGGCAGGTGCTGGGCATCGTCACCGTGGACGACGTGATCGACGCCATGGTGGAACAGGGCACCGAGGAAGCGCACCGCTTCGGCGGGCTGGAGGCGGCGGTGGACAAGCCCTACCTGCGCCTCGGCTTCGGGCAGATGCTGCGCTCCCGCGCCGGCTGGCTCTGCGTGCTGTTCCTGGGGGAGATGCTGACCGCCAGCGCCATGCAGCATTTCGAGGCGCAGCTGGAGAAGGCCATCGTCCTGACGCTCTTCATCCCGCTGATCATGTCCTCTGGCGGCAATTCCGGCTCCCAGGCCACTTCGCTGATCATCCGTGCCCTGGCGCTGGGGCAGGTGCGGCTGCGGGACTGGTGGCGCGTGGCGATGCGGGAGGTGCCGACGGGCCTGGCGTTGGGGGTCATCCTGGGCGTGCTGGGCATCGGGCGCATCGCGCTCTGGCAGCAGCTTGGCATCTACGACTATGGCGAGCACTGGGCGCTGGTGGCGCTGACGGTGGGGCTGGGGCTGCTGGGCATCGTGGTCTTCGGCTCGCTCACCGGTTCCATGCTGCCCTTCGCGCTGCAAAGGCTGGGCTTCGACCCGGCCAGCGCCTCCGCCCCCTTCGTCGCCACGCTGGTCGATGTGACGGGGCTGGTGATCTATTTCAGCGTGGCGCTGATGGTGCTGCGGGGAACGCTGCTCTAGCCCTCCCGTCACGTTCCGGGCCGGCTTGTGTCATGCTGGCCGCCGTGGTCCGGAGATGACGGGGATGCGCCGCTATCTGCTCCTTGCCTGGGTAACCGCGGGACTGGCCATTGGCGGCGTGCTGGCCCTGCTGGGCGACCATCGCGCCGCGGCCTGGGCCTGGTCGGCGGCCGCGGCCCCGGCGGCGCTGCATGTCGGCCTCAACTTCGCGCGTTCATTGATGGGCGGCCGGCTGGGTGTCGACGTGATCGCCTTCGCCGCCATCCTGGGTGCCGTGGCACTGGGCGAGGCGGCGGCGGCGGCCGTGATCGCCTTGATGGTATCCGGCGGGGAGGCGCTGGAAGCCTGGGCCGAAGGCCGCGCCACGCGGGCCCTGACCGACCTGATGGCGCGGGCGCCACGGCGGGCCGCGCGCATCAGCGGCGATGCCATCGAGGAGATCGAGGTCTCGGCCATCCGCCCCGGCGACCTGCTGCTGGTCCGGCCGGGCGGCACCGTGCCCGCCGATGGCGTGCTGGAGGATGCCGAGGCCATCCTGAACGAGAGCATGCTGACCGGTGAGCCGCTGCCGGTGGAGATCCGCCAGGGCGGCAGGCTCCGCAGCGGCGGGGTCAATGCGGGCGGCGCCTTCAGGCTGCGCGCTGAGCGGGAGGCGGCGGCCAGTTCCTACGCCGCCATCCTGCGGCTGACCGCGCAAGCGGCGGCGGCGCGCGCGCCGCTAACGCGGCTGGCGGACCAATGGGCCCTGGGCTTCGTCGCCGCCACCGCCGTGCTGGCCTTCGCCGCCTGGGCCCTGACGGGCGACCCGGTGCGGGCGCTCTCGGTGCTGGTGGTGGCCACCCCCTGCCCGCTGATCCTGGCCGCCCCGGTGGCGCTGGTGGCGGGCATCGGGCGGGCGGCGCGGCGCGGCATCGTGGTGAAGGGCGGCGGCGCGCTGGAACGGCTGGCGCGCGTCCGCACCGTGCTGTTCGACAAGACCGGCACCCTGACGCCGGGCCAGCCGCGCCTGGCCGCCGAGGATGCCGCCCCGCGCATCGGGCGCGAGGCCGCGCTGCGCTGGGCCGCCGCGCTGGCCCAGGCCTCGACCCATCCCGTCTCCTCCGCCCTGGTCGCGGCGGCGGCCTCGCGCGGCATCGCGCTACCGATGCCCGGGGCCGTGGCCGAGATGGCGGGCGGTGGCATCTCCGGCATGGTGGAGGGGCACCGGCTGCTGCTGGGCTCCGAGGGCTTCCTGCGTCGCTCGGGGGTGGAGCCGCAGGAGGGCTTCGGCATCAATGCCCATGTGGCGACGGCCGCGTCCTCGGTCGCCTGGCTGGCTGTCGACGGCCAGGCGGCCGCTGTCTTCGTGATGGCCGACCGCCCCCGCCCGGAGGCGCCGCGCGCCATCCGGCACCTGCGGGCGCTGGGCATAGACCGCATCGTGATGATCACCGGCGACCGCGCGGCGGCGGCGGCGCCGATCGGGCGTGCGCTCCGCCTCGACGAGGTGCGGGCGGAGCAGGAGCCGGCCGACAAGATCGCGGGCGTGCGGGCCGAGGCGGCCAGGGCACCGACGGCGATGGTCGGCGACGGCGTCAATGACGCGCCCGCGCTGGCCGCCGCAGATGTGGGCATCGCCATGGGCGCCAATGGCACAGCGGCGGCCTCCGAGGCCGGGGATGTCGTGCTGCTGGTGGACCGCCTGGACCGGGTGCCCGAGGCCATCGCCATCGCCATGCGCTCACGCCGCGTCGCCTTGCAGGCCATCGGGCTGGGCATGGGCTTCTCCGGCCTGGCGATGGCCGCCGCCGCCGCCGGGTGGCTGACGCCCCTCGCCGGCGCCGTGGTGCAGGAAGCCATCGACATCTTCGCCATCCTCTTCGCCCTGACGGCCCTGCGGCCGGGCGCGCGTGAAGCGGTGCCGGCCAGCCTTCCGGCCGGCACCGGCCTGGCGGAGCGGCTGCGGGAACATGGCGGGCTGCGCCAGTTGACCACCACCCTGCGCGAGGCGGCGGAGGCCATCGGCACGCAGCCAGACATGCTGCCGGCGCTCCGGGCGCTGGAGCTGAAGCTCCGGCAGGAGCTGCTGCCGCACCAGAACGCGGAGGAACAATCCCTCTTCCCCGAGGCGGCGGAGCGGCTGGGCGGGCGCGACTCGATGGCGCCGCTGATCCGCATGCACGCGGAGATCGAGGGCCTGGTGGAGCAGTTCGGAATACTGCTGCGGATGGCGGAGCGGCAGGAGAGGCTGGAGGCGGCGGTGCCCGAGCTGCGCCGCACCCTCTTCGCCCTGGAGGCGCTGCTGAGCCTGCACCTGGTAATGGAGGAGGAGATGCTGGAAAGCCTTTCCGACAGCAGCGCACCGGCCCAGCCCGTGGCCGAGGCCGCCTAACGGAAGCGCCGGGCGGCCGCCGCCTGGACAGGCGGCGGGCCAGCGGCGAGGCTGGCCCGCCACCGGAGCCCTGCCTTCCCATGTTCCTCGCCAGCCTGCCGCCCCTCCCCGCCCTGCTGGCCACGCTGGGGGCGGCGCTGCTGGCCGGGCTGGCGCGCGGCTTTTCTGGCTTCGGCTCGGCGCTGATCTTTGTGCCGCTGGCCAGTGCGGCGCTGGGGCCGAAGATGGCGGCGCCGCTGCTGATGCTGGTGGACAACTTCACCACCCTGCCGCTGCTGCCCCCCGCCTGGGGCAAGGCGGACCGGCGGCAGGTGGCGGTGCTGGCCGCCGGCGCCTTGGTCGGTGCCCCCGCCGGCACCTGGCTGCTGCTCCAGGCGGACCCGGAGATACTCCGCTGGGGCTTCTGCGGGCTGGCGCTGGCCATGCTGGGGCTGCTGGCCTCCGGCTGGCGCTACCATGGGCGGCCGGCGGTGCCGCTCTCGCTGCTGGTGGGCGGGGCCTCGGGCGTCTGCTCCGGCGCGGCGCAGATGGGCGGGCCGCCGGTGGTGGCCTATTGGCTGGGCGGTGCCATCCCGGCCACGCGGGTGCGGGCCAACCTGATGCTCTTCTTCGGCATCAACGGGCTGATCAGCGCCGGTGTCTATCTGCTGGGCGGACTGCTGGGGCTGGAGGTACTGCTGCTGGCCCTGCTGATGGCGCCGACCTATGCCTTCGGTGTCTGGGGCGGCAGCAAGCTCTTCGGCCGCGCCAGCGACGCCACCTTCCGCCGCGCCTGCTTCTGGCTGATCGCCCTGGCAGCAGTGGTCGGCCTGCCGCTCTGGGACCGGCTGCGCTAGCGGCCCGGCCGATTCCCGGCCTAGCCTTTCCCCATAACAGGGAGAACGTGCATGCCTGAGATCATGGTTTTCGCGGCCGAGGGCCGGACGGTGGATCAGAAGCGCGGGCTGGTGAAAGACCTCACCGACGCCATGGTGAAGAACTTCGGCGTCCCGCCGGAATCCGTCACCGTGCAGATCGTGGAATCCTCGAAGGAGTCCAAGGCCAAGGGCGGCGTGCTCTTCAGCGACCGCTGAGAACAGGCCGGGGGCGCCATGGCGGGCGCCCCCTTACAGCCTTACTTCCTTACCGCTTCAGCAGCAGCTCGGCGATCTGCACGGCGTTCAGCGCAGCACCCTTCAGCAGCTGGTCGCCGGCCACGAACAGCGCCAGCGAGCGGCCGGAGGGGTCGCCGATATCGGTGCGGATGCGGCCCACCAACACATCGTCGGCGCCGCTGGCCTCGGAGGGCATCGGGAAGTGGTTCTTCTCGCGGTCGTCCACCAGGCGCAGGCCGGGGGCCTTGGCCAGCAGGGCGCGGGCTTCCTCGGGCGAGACCACCTCGTCGAATTCCACCGTCAGCGCCATGGCATGGGCGCGCAGCACCGGCACGCGGATGCAGGTGATGCCGATGGGCAGCGCCTGCGCGTCCAGGATGCGGCGGGTTTCCGCCACCACCTTGGTCTCCTCCCCGTTGTAGCCGGTCTCGACATCCATGTCGGCGTTGTGGCTGAACAGGTTGAAGGCATAGGGGTGCGGCAGGACCTTGGGCTCGAAGCTCTCGCCGCGCAGATAGGCGGCGGTGGATTCCCGCAGTTCCTCCATCGCGGCCGCGCCGGCGCCAGAAGCCGCCTGATAGGTGGCGGCGGTCAGGCGGCGGATCGGGTGCGCGCGGTGCAGCGGCGCCAGGGCCACGGTGGCGATGGCGGCGACGCAGTTGGGATTGGCGATGACGCCACGGTGGCCGGCCAGGGCCGCCGCGTTCACCTCCGGCACCACCAGCGGCACGTCGGGGTCCATGCGGAAGGCGGAGGAATTGTCCACCACCACCGCGCCGGCCTTCACCGCCGCCGCCGCATAGCGCTTGGAAATGCCGGAGCCGGCCGAGAAGAGCGCGATGTCCACGCCCTCGAAGCTCGCCTCGTCCAGCGCCTCGACCACCAAGTCCTGGCTGCGGAAGGGCAGCGTCTTGCCGGCGGAGCGCGGCGAGGCCAGCAGCTTCAGGCGGGACAGCGGGAAGCCGCGCGCTTCCAGGCAGTGCAGCAGCTCGACGCCCACGGCGCCGGTGGCGCCGACAATGGCGACAACCGGGTTGGCGGCTTCCACCTGGCGGAAGGTCGCCTCGGCGGCGGGTTCAAGGGTGGTGCTCATGAAAGTCTCTCATCCGTTGTGCCGGGAGAGACGGGGCGCCTGTCCGGCGCTGGCCCCGTCCGTCTCCGGCGGGGCCTTCTGGTGCTTATGCCGTGGCGATCACCGCGCAAGCACCGAAGGACGCCCCGCCGGAGCGGTCGTCTTGGTAATGCGCTTAATGATGATCGGGGTCGCGAACATGGCGGGATGCTTAGGCATGGCGGGGCGGCGCCGTCAACTCATTCCACCCGCAGCGCCGCGCGCATTTCCGCCGCCCCCGCCGGGTCTGCCAGCATCTGCAACCGCCCGGCCGCGAGCCGCGCGTAGCGCAGCAGCAGGGAGCGGCGCCGCGCCGGGGCCAGCTTGTGCTCGGCCGGGTGGCGCAGGATCGCGGCCTCCCCCTCATCGGCCACGATCAGGCCGACATCCTCGGGGATCAGCGCCTGCGGGAAATCCAGGTCCACGGCGAAGTAAAGCCGGTCGCACCAGTCGCGGTATTCCCACCATTTATTGTCGGTCTGAAAGTCGCGGGCGCAGCTTTTCACCTCGATCGCGGTGAAGCCGCCGTCATTGTCGAGCGCCAGCAGGTCCATGCGCCGGCCGTTCGGCAAGGGTACCTCGGGCACCGCCGTCCAGCCCCGCTGCGCGCAGAGGCGGGAAGCCGCGCGGCAGACGCGCAACGTGCGTTCGGGGGGAAGCAGTTCGGACATGGCGGGCTAGTTCGCACTCTGTTCCCTGGCCGGTCAAGGGTTATAGGGGTAGGGAAGGCCGATGGCGGACGAACTCCCCTTCTGGAAGACCAAGACCCTGGCGCGGATGAGCCGCACGGAGTGGGAAAGCCTGTGCGACGGCTGCGGCCGCTGCTGCCTGCACAAGCTGCGGGACGAGGATACCGAGGAGCTGGTCTGGACCACGGTGGCCTGCCGGCTGCTGGATACGCAGAGCTGCCAGTGCCGCGACTACCCCAACCGCCGCGACCATGTGCCCGATTGTGTGAAGCTGACGCCCAAGAAGCTGGCCAAGATCGACTGGCTGCCGCCTTCCTGCGCCTATCGGCTGGTAGCGGAGGGCAAGGACCTGCCGGACTGGCACCCGCTGATCTCGGGCGACCCGGAAACCGTGCACAGTTCCGGCGCCTCGGTCCGCGGCCGCGCGGTGCCGGAGCGGCAGGCGCGCGACCTCGAGGATCACCTGGCCGAATGGCCCGGCACCTGGCCTATCCCCGCCGGCCCTGTCCGGCGCGGCTAGCTTCCCCACAGAAGAAGGATTGTCCGCGTGAAAGAACCGCTTCGCTGCCGCCCGCCCGCCACCGGCACCGTGCAGATCGACAATGAGGATATGCGGGTGATGCGCTGGGACTTCCCGCCCGGGTCCGAGACCGGCTGGCACCGCCATGGCTTCGCCTATGCCGTGGTGCCGCTGCATGCCGGCACCATGCTGATCGAACTGCCCGAGGGCCGGACCATGGATGTCACGCTCACCCCCGGCGTCTCCTACGAGCGTTCGGCCGGCACCGAGCACAACGTGGTCAATGCCGGCACCGAGCCCTTCAGCTTCGTCGAGATCGAGCTGAAGTCCCGCCCGGGCTGACCCCGCGCCGGCGGCGGGTGAAAAGCCCCGCCGCCCTGGCCATATGCCTGCTGCCTTCCTGAAAATTCCGAGGTGCCTCCCCGTGCCCATTGCCGCGCTGGATGTCGATTTCGAAAGCCTGCTGGCGGTGGCGCCCCATCCCTACATGCTGCTGGACCGAGATGTCACCATCGTCTGGGCCAATGCCGCCTATCTGGCGGCGACCGGCCGCCAGCGCGGCGACATCATCGGCCGCAATATCTTCGATGCCTTCCCCGGCGGGCCATACGACCCGGAAGGGCTTGGCATAAGGCAGCTGCGCCAGTCGCTGGATACCGTCATGCAGACGCGGCAGCCCGATGTGCTGGCGCTGATCCGCTATGCCATCCCGCGCGGGACCGAGGCCAGCGCCGTTTTCGAGGACCGCTACTGGAGCGCCAGCCATACCCCCATCCTGGATGAGCGGGGCGAGGTCTCGCTGATCCTGCAACAGACGGATGACGTGACGGAGCTGCAGTCGCTGCGCCTGAGCCTCGCCGGGCAGGCCGGGGCGCCGGCCACGGGGCGGGAGCGGCTGGAAGGCGGCATCTTCCGCCGCGCCCAGGAGGTGCAGCAGGAGAAGGAAGTCCTGGGTGCCGAACGCACCATGCTGCGCCGCCTGCTGGAACAGGCCAGCGTCTTCGCCGCCTTCCTGCGCGGGCCGGAGCATGTCTTCGAGATCGCCAACCAATCCTACCTGCGGCTGATCGGGCGGCGGGATGTCCAGGGCAGGCCGGTGCGCGAGGCCTTGCCCGAGGTGCAGGACCAGGGCTTCTTCGAGCTGCTGGACCAGGTCTATGCCTCCGGCACCGCTTATCATGGCCGCGCGGTAAGCGTGTCCCTGCTCAGTGAGGACGGCGTCACGCTGCAGGACCGGGTGCTGGACTTCATCTACCAGCCCATCACCGAGCCGGACGGCAGCGTCTCCGGTATCTTCGTGCTGGGCAGCGACGTGACCGAGGGCAAGCGCGCGGCGGATGAGCTGGAGCGCTACAGGAACCACCTGGAAGAGATGGTGGCCGAGCGCACCCGGGCGCTGGAGGACAGCGAGGCCGAGCGCCGCCGCACCGAGGCCGCCCTGCAGCAGAGCCAGAAGATGGAGGCGATCGGCCAGCTCACCGGCGGCGTCGCGCATGACTTCAATAACCTGCTGCAGATCCTGTCCGGCAACCTGCAGCTGCTGCAGCGCCGCCTGACCGACCCGCAGGACCTGAAGCGGCTTTCCGCCTCCCTCGGCGCGGTGGAGCGCGGGGCCAAGCTGGCCTCGCAGCTTCTGGCCTTCGCCCGGCGGCAGCCGCTGGAGCCGCGCGCCATCCATCTCGGCCGCATGGTGCGGGAGATGGACGAGCTGCTGCGCCGCGCCCTCGGCGAGGCCATCGAGGTGGAGACGGTGATCGCCGGCGGGCTCTGGAACACCCTGACCGACCCGGACCAGGTGCAGAACGTCCTCCTCAACCTCGCGGTCAATGCGCGCGACGCCATGGGCGGCAGCGGGCGCCTGACCATCGAGGCCGGCAATGCCATGCTGGACGAATACTATTGCCGCCAGCATGAGGAGGTGACGCCGGGCCAGTATGTGATGCTGGCGGTCTCCGACACCGGCTGCGGCATGGCGGCGGAGGTGCTGGCCAAGGCCTTCGAGCCCTTCTTCACCACCAAGCGGGAGGGCCGGGGCACCGGGCTCGGGCTCTCCATGGTCTATGGCTTCGTCAAGCAGAGCCACGGGCACATCAAGATATATTCCGAACCCGGCGTCGGCACCACCGTCCGCATCTACCTGCCCCGCACCTATGCGGCGGAGGAGGTGGTGCCCGACCTTTCCTCCACCCCCATCGAGAGCGGCAGCGAGACCATCCTGGTGGTGGAGGACGACCCGGTGGTGCAGGCCACCGTCGTCGATCTGCTGAAGGATCTCGGCTACACCGTGCTGCGCGCCAATGACGGGCAGAGCGCGCTGACGCTCGCGCGCTCCGGCATCGAGATCGACCTGCTCTTCACCGATGTGGTGATGCCGGGCCCGGTGCGCGCGCCGGACCTGGCGCGGCAGGTGCAGGCGCTGCTGCCGGGCGTCGGCGTGCTCTTCACCTCGGGCTATACCGAAAATGCCATTGTGCATGGCGGGCGGCTGGACCCGGGGGTCAACCTGCTCTCCAAGCCCTATCGGCGGGAGGATCTGGCGCGCAAGGTGCGCCATACCCTGAACAACCGCGGCCAGGCCCAGGCCGCCATGGCCCGCGCCGCCGCCCCGCCCTCGCCCGCCCTGGTGCCGGCGCAGCAACAGCAACAGCCGCAGCCCGGCCCCGCCCAGCCGCTGCGGGTGCTGCTGGTGGAGGACGACCCTCTGATCCAGATGGACAGCGAGGACATGCTGACCAGCCTGGGCTGCCGCGTCGCCGCCGTGCGCGACGGGCGCGGCGCCCTGCGGGAGCTGGCGCGGGGCGGCTTCGAGGTGCTCTTCACCGATATCGGCCTGCCCGGCATCTCGGGCGTCGAGCTGGCGCGGCAGGTGGTGGCGGACCATCCCGGCATCCGCGTGATCTTCGCCAGCGGCTTCGGGCAGCATGAGGAAGCGCGCGCCGCCGTGCCGGGCGCCATCTTCGTCACCAAGCCCTATGGGCTGCCGGAGCTGGAGGCCGCCATCCAGAAGACCATGGCGGCCGGGGATTGACGGAGCCCGCGCGGGAGGAGGTGCTGCTCGGCCGCCGCCTCTGCCCTGTTCTGTGGCGCGTTTCGGCCCGGGCCCAGCGTGTCTCGCTGCGCATCGATGCCGTGCGGGGCGCGGTGGTGGTCACGCTGCCGCCGCAGGCCCCGCGCCGGGCGGGGCTGGTGCTGCTACGGGCCCATGCCGCCTGGGCCACGGGGGCGCTGGAAGCCCTGGCCCCCGCCGTGCCGCTGGAGGATGGCGCCGTGGTGCGGCTGGGCGACGTGCCCCATGCCATCCGCCACGCGCCCGAGGCGGCCGAGGCGCATCTGGGGGATGGCGAGATCGTGGTGGGAGGCCCGGCCCGGCACCTGCGCCGCCATGCCCTGGCGCTGCTGCGGGCGGAGGCCGGCCACCGCATCCCGCCCCGCGCCGCCCGGCATGCCCGGGCGCTGGGCGTGGCGCCGCGCGCCGTGCGGCTGAAGGATACCCGCACCCGCTGGGGCAGTTGCGCGCCGGATGGCACCCTCGCCTTCTCCTGGCGGCTGGTGATGGCCCCGGACTGGGTGATGGACTACGTGGTGGCGCATGAGGTGGCGCATCTGCGGGAGATGAACCATTCCCCCCGCTTCTGGGCCCAGGTGGCGCGGCTGAGCCCGCACCGGACGGCGGCGCATGACTGGCTGCGCTGCCATGGCGCCGGGTTGCTGCGCGTCGGCTGAGAATGGGGTGACGGGCCCCGGCGGCCAGTGCATACCTGCGGGCAGGTCTGCCAAGGAAGAACGCCATGATCGTGCTTGTCACGGGTGCCACCGCCGGCTTCGGCGCCGCCATCGCCCGCCTTTTCGCCAAGGATGGCGCCCGCATCATCGCCGTCGGCCGCCGTGCCGAGCGGCTGGAGGCCCTGAGGGCCGAGCTGGGCCAGGACAAGGTGCTGCCCGTCGTGCTGGATGTGCGCGACACCGCCGCCGTCACCAAGGCCATCGAGGGCCTGCCGGCGGAATGGGCCGAGATCGACCTGCTGGTGAACAATGCCGGCCTGGCCCTGGGCCTGGAGCCCGCGCAGCGCGCCACCCTCTCCGACTGGGAGACGATGATCGACACCAACACCAAGGGGCTGGTGGCGATGACCCATGCGGTGCTGCCGGGCATGGTGGCGCGTGACCGCGGGCATGTCGTCAACCTCGGCTCCACCGCCGGCGAGTGGCCCTACCCGGGCGGCAATGTCTATGGCGCCACCAAGGCCTTCGTGCGCCAGTTCAGCCTGAACCTGCGCGCCGACCTCTTCGGCACCCAGGTGCGCGTGACGGATATCGAGCCCGGGCTGGTGGGCGGCACCGAATTCTCCAACGTGCGCTTCGGCGACGATGCCAAGGCCGCCGCCGTCTACCAGGGCGCCGATGCGCTGACGCCCGAGGATATCGCCGATGCCGTGCACTGGGTGGCCACGCGCCCGGCGCGGGTGAACATCAACACGCTGCAGGTGATGCCGGTCTGCCAGAGCTTCGGCCCGCTGCGCGTCCACAAGGCCTGAGGCCCGGCGGCCGCCGGGGCAGCCTGCCCCCGGCGGCGCTCAGGCGGCCATGGTGCCGCCTTCGGAAGGCGCCCGCTCCTGCCCCGGCACCGGGATGGGGCGGCCGAACAGGTAGCCCTGCACCTCGTCGCAGCCTTCCGCCCGCAGGTGTTCCAGCTGCGACTGGGTTTCCACCCCTTCCGCCAGCACCGGGATCCGCAGGGCCCGGCCGATGCCGATCACGGCACGCAGGATGCCCACCGCCTGCGGCGAGGTATCCAGCTCCGCCATGAAGGAGCGGTCCAGCTTGATCTTGTCGAAGGGAAAGGACCGCAGGGTGCCGAGCGAGGAATAGCCGGTGCCGAAATCATCCATCGCCACCCGCACGCCCAATGCCTTGATGCGCTCCAGCAGCGGCAGGGTGCGGCTGCGGTCCTGCATCAGCATGCTTTCGGTGATCTCCAGCTCCAGCCGCTCCGCGGGCAGGCCGCTGCTGGCCAGGGCATGCTCCACTTGGCGCGGCAGGTCCGGCTGGCTGAACTGCACGGCGGAAAGGTTCACCGCCACCTTGCCCAGTTGCGGATTGGCCACCGCCAGGGCGCAGGCCTCCCGCAGCACCCAGTCCCCGATCGGCAGGATCAGCCCGCTTTCCTCCGCCAGGGGGATGAACTCGGCGGGCGGGATCGGGCCGCGCTCGGGGTGGTTCCAGCGCAGCAGCATCTCGTGGCCGCAGGTCTCGCCGCTGCGCAGGTCCACCTGCACCTGGCAGTCCAGGTGGAACTGCCCCTCCGCCAGCGCGATGCGCAGGTCGTCCTTCATGCGGCGGCGGTAGCGTTCCGCCGCGTCCATCTCGGCATGGTAGAAGCTCAGGCCACGCGCGGGGGAGGCCTTGGCGCGGCGCATCGCCAGGTCGGCGCTGGCGCGCAGTTCCTCACCCCCGCGCGCATCGGCGGGAAAGAGCGCCACGCCGGTGGAGGCGGTGACGGAAACCTCGGCGCCGCCGATATAGCTGGGCTCGGCCAGCAGCCGCTCCAGCCGCGTGATCAGGTCGAAGACCTCCACCGCCTCGGTGAAGGGCAGCAGCACACCGAACTCGTCGCTGCCCAGCCGGGCGGCGAAGGCGCGCGGCGGCACCGCCTGGGCGATGCGGCGGCCGATGCCGCGCAGCAGCGCGTCGCCGCCGGCATGGCCGTGCAGGTCGTTCACCTCCTGGAAGCGGTCCAGGCCCAGATGCAGCACCGCCAGGGTGGGCAGCACCTTCCGCCGCTCCGCCGCCTTCAGCACCTGCTCCATGCGCTGGGCGAAGCGGGCGCGGTTGGGCAGGCCGGTCAGCGGGTCATGCACCGCCAGATGCAGGATGCGCCGCTCATGCTCCCGCCGCTCCCGCAGGTCGCGGAAGGCGAAGACGCGCAGGCCGGGGGAAGGCATGTCCTCCCGCACCACCACCTCCACCTCCAGGGTGGAGCCATTGGCATGGTTCAGCCGGCCCTCCACCGGCACGCCTTCCCGCCCCTCCGCCGCGCCGGGCGGGAACAGCAGCGCGCCGGGCAGCGGCTGGCCCAGCAGCGCTGCCCGGTCGCGGCCCAACATGGCGGCGAAGGTGTCGTTGGCCTCGACGATGCGGCCCTCCCGCACCACGGCCAGCCCTTCCAGCGCCGAATCCGCCAGGCTGCGCAGCCGGCTGCGGGCCTCGGCACGGGTGCGGTGGTCGATCATCCAGGCCGCGGCGGCGGCGGCCATCACCAGCAGGCCCACCGCCGCCACCGTCAGGGCCAGCCCCGAGCGCGCCACCGGCTCCGCCACCGCGTCTAGGGGGATGATGGCGACGGCGGCCATGCCGGTGAAATGCAGCGCGGCCACCGCGAGGCTGAGGCACAGCGGCCCGAGCCATTGCTGCCAGGGCCTGTCGCCCCGCAGCGTGAGGCGCAGCGCCAGCATGCCGAAGCCACTTCCCAGCAGCAGCGAGGCCGCGACCTGGGCGGGGTCGTATTCCACGATGCCGCCATGGCCCAGCGCCGCCATGCCGGCGTAATGCATCAGGCCGATGGCGAGCCCCATCCCGGCGCCGCCCAGCAGCCGGGCGCCGCGCCAGGGCGCCACCGCCACCGCCCCGGCCATGCCCCAGCCCAGAATGGCCAGCAGCAGCGACCACAGCGTCATCAGCGGGCTGAAGCCGAGGGAGGCGGCCGGCTGATAGGCCAGCATCGCGATGAAGTGGGTGCACCAGACAAAGGCGCCGCCGGCCACGCTGCCCAGCAGCAGCCAGCCGGCGCGGGACCAGCCCTCGGTTTCCGCGCCGCGGCGCAGCAGCGCCATGGATACCGCCGCGCCCGAGAGGCAGATGGCCAGCGCCAGCAGGATCAGGGTTGGGTCGTGCTCTTCGGCCAGGCAGCTGAACACACGCGGCACGACCGGCTCCTCCGGATAGTCTGTCCCGCCGGGTGTCGCCCGCTGCGGCGCACTGGCCCGGCCCATCGCAGGTTTAGCCGTTTACGCAGAGCATGTCTCGCGAAACCGTGAGGCGGCTTCAGGGGGATGGCGCGGCTCATTCCACCAGGATGCGCGTCAGGCCGTGCCGGCCGGCGGCGGCGGCCAGGGTGCCGTCGGCGCGGGCGGCATCGAGAAAGGCATTCACCTCCGCCAGCCAGGCCGGGTCCCCCTTCCGCACCGCATAGGCGTAGAGCGAATTGCCGAAGCGGCCGGGCGGCTCGATCACCCTGGCCCAGTCCTGCACCTCCAGCACGCGGCGGGTATAGGGATAGTCGGTCATGAAGGCATCGGCGCGGCCGGCCAGCACCTCCTGCTCCCGCGACAGGGGCGAGCGCAGCACCAGCAGGTCGGCATGCCGCAGCGCCTCCCGCATCAGGGGCTCCATCCGCGTGCCCGCCACAACGGCGATGACGATGCCGGGGCGGTCGAGGTCCGACCATTGCCGCACCCGGCCGGAGCTGCGCGGCGTGACGGCGTAGACCGGGCTGCTGAGATAGGGATGGCTGAAATCCACCCGCGCCTCCCGCTCCGGCGTGATGCCGACGCCCATCATGGCGAGGTCGCAATCCCCCCGGTCCAGCCGCTCGGTGAAGTCGACGAAGCTGGTCTCGACGAAGCGCAGCCGCACCCGCAGCCGCCGCGCCAGCGCCTCGGCCATGTCGATATCCATCCCCTCCAGCGTCCCGTTGCGGGGGTTGCGCCAGGAGATGGCGAAGTAGTCCGGCCAGATGCAGACCCGCAGCTCACCCCGCGCGCCGATCCCGGCCAGCCGCCCCGCATCCGCCTCCTGCGCCAGCGCGCCGCCCGCAGGGAATATCTCGCAAAAGGCAAGAGCGGCGGTCATGATGCCCAAGGCCATGCTACGCATCAGAGAGTTTCTCAATCTTCCGTTCCGCTCGCTCGGGCTGCGGCCATTCAGCCCCTCGGAACCGCGTCCCTGGCTGCTGTTCGCGGGCGCGGTGGCTCTGATCGGTGCCTGTCTGGCCGGGTTCTACGGCATCCTGACGCAAAGCGGCCAGCGCAATGCGACCGAGCAGGCGGAACGCCTGACATATGGCGTGGTGGTCTCGCTGGCCGACCAGCTCACCCGCGCCATGCAGACGGTGGACTTCATCCTGGAGGAACTGACCGAGCGCACGGCGCCCGGCGATGTGGCGGAGGCGGTGCGGCTGCTGGCCCTGCGCACGCGCGATCTCTCGCAGCTGCGCGCCCTGCTGCTGGTGGATACCAACGGCACCATCCTCACCGCTACCACGGAGGCGCTGGTGGGCGAGAGCCTGGCGGACCGGGAATGGTTCCGCCTCCAGCAACTGGGCGCGCGGGCGATGCGGCTGGGGGAGCCGGAGGCCGGGCGCTACCTGCGCGCGCCCGGGCTGCAGGGCAGCCTGGCCCAGCAGATCGGCCAGGCGGGGATCTGGTCCATTCCGCTCTCCCGGCCGCTGCGCGGGCCGCAGGGTGAATTCGCCGGTGCCGTGGTGGCGCTGCTGAACCCCGACTATCTCTCCGGCATCGCCATCCGGCAGGCCGAGGCCTTTGGCGTCACGGTGCGGTTGCACAGCTTCGGCGGGCTGCTGCTGGCACGCTCCTCCGCCTCGCTGGCGGGCATCGGCGAGCCGAGCACCCATGCCTGGCCCTTCCGCGACTTCCTGCCGCGATGGGAGAACGGCAGCTGGTCCGGCCAGGACCAGGATGGGCAGGAGGTGGTGGCCGCCTTCGCCACCACGCGGGAGGGCCTCTTCGTGGTGGAGGCGGCGCGGCCGCTGGCCCTGGCGCTGCAGCCGCTGCACAGCCTGGACCGATTGCTGCTGGCCGGCATCGCGGCCGTGGCCGCGGTGACGCTGATCTCGCTCTGGCTGCTGTTCCGGCAGGCCAATGCGCTGCGGCGCCAGGGGCAGGCACTGGCCGCCAGCGAGGCCAGCGCCCGCGCCGCCACCCGTGCCCAGGAGGAATTCCTGGCGGCGATGAGCCACGAGATCCGCACGCCGATGAACGGCGTGATCGGCATGGCCGGCCTGCTGCTGGACACCGGGCTGGACCCGGTGCAGCGCCGCTACGCGGAAACGATCAACGGCAGCGCCGAGCACCTGCTGCTGGTGCTGAACGACATCCTCGACTTCTCCCGGCTGGAGGCCGGCATCATCGAGCACGAGGCCGTCCCCTTCCAGGTCGAGCAGGAGGTCGCCACCATTGCCGAGCTGTTCTCCCCCCGCGCGGAGGCCAAGGGGGTGGAGCTGCTCTGCAACCTGCAACCGGAGCTTCCACCCATGGTGCGGGGGGAGCCGGGGCGCTTCCGGCAGATCCTGTTCAACCTGGTCGGCAATGCGGTGAAGTTCACCGATTCCGGCTGGGTGGAGATCGCCGTCAGCATCAGGCCGGAGGGCCAGGGGCAGGCGCGGCTGGCCTGCAGCGTCAGCGACACCGGCATCGGCCTCGACCCCGCGGCCATTCCGCAGTTGTTCGAGCGCTTCACCCAGGCCGATGCCTCCATCAGCCGGCGCTACGGCGGCACCGGCCTGGGGCTGGCGATCTGCCGCCGGCTGGCGGAGCAGATGGGCGGCAGCATCGGCGCCGCGCCGCGCGAGGGCGGCGGCAGCGTCTTCTTCTTCGACATCCTTGTCGCGCTGCCGGAGGCCGCTTCCGGCCCGGGGCGGCTGCTGACCGGGCAGCGGGTGCTGGTGGCGGATGACCTGGCGCACCGGCGTGGCATCATGCGGCGGCAGGTGCAGGCCCTGGGGGCGGAGGTGGAGGAAACCACCGCCGCCGCCGCGCCCCTGCTGCTGCGGCAGGCCAGCGCCGCCGGCCGCCCCTTCATGCTGGCGGTGCTGGATGGCGGTGCCGGCACCGTCGCGCTGGGCCGCGCCATCCGCCATGGGGCGGTGCCGGACGATACGCCGCTGCTGCTCTGCCTGCAGGGCACGGCGGCGGGGTGGGAAGAGGCCATGGGCCTGCCTGGCGTGGTGCCGGTGCTGAAGCCACTGCTGCCGGGCCGGCTGCGGCAGGCGGTGCTGAACGCCCTGGTCCTGCCGGTGCCGGCGCCCGTGGCCGCCGCTGACGCCCCGGCGGCGGCGCCACCGCCAGCCCACGGGCTGAAGGTCCTGCTGGTGGAGGACAATGCCAACAACCAGCTGGTGATGGGGACACTGCTGCAACGCGCCGGCTGCCGGGTCGAGGTCGCCTCCAATGGCGCCGAGGCGCTGGCCCGGGCGCGGGCCGAGGCCTATGACGCCATCCTGATGGACCTGCAGATGCCGGTGATGGACGGCTTGCAGGCCACCCGAGCCATCCGCGCCGCCGCCGGCCCCAACCGCGCCACGCGCATCATCGGCCTGACCGCCGCCGTGGGCGCGGAATTCGAGCGGCAATGCCGCGAGGCCGGGATGGACGACTACCTGCCCAAGCCGGTGCAGCGGGCGGTGCTGCTGCGGGCCCTGGGCGCGGGCTAGGCGGCTCAGACCTTGGGCGGATCGGCCGAGGAAAGGCTCATCAGTTCCGCCAGCGCCGCCTTGGCCTCATTCGCCAGTTCCAGCACGGTGTCGGTGGCCGCGACCACATCCGGGCTCATCGCCTGCCGCGCCAGGGCTTCCAGCCGTCGCGCGCCGATCGAGCCGGCGGCGCCGGCGAGGCTGTGCGCATTGCGGCGGTAGAGGTCCATGTCCCCGGCCTTCAGGGCATCGACCATCTGCTGCACTAGCCGGGCGAGATCTGCCTCGAAGGTCCGGACAACGCCAACAAAGACATCGTGGGGAAGCTCGGCGGCGAGCTGGCGGGCGATCTCGGGATCGATGGCTTTCACAACGGGAAGGTTGCAAAAGCCGAACTCTTGGTCAACGAAACGGTCGGAGTCGCAGAGGGTTTTCAACGTCGGTGCCATGCTTCCTTCAGGCCCCGCGCGGCCCGAGGCGCCGGGCGCTGGCCAGGCCCAGTTGTGAGGCCAGGGCGCAGGCCGTCATCACCAGGGCGGTGCCGAAGCCAGTGCCGGCTTCCAGCACCCCCGCCGCCACGGTCATCAGGGCCCCCACCGCCATCTGCGAGGCGCCGACCACGCCGGAGGCGGTGCCGGCCAGCTTGGGCTGCACGCTGATGGCAGCGGCCAGCGAATTGGGCTGGGAGATGCCGTTGCCGACGCCCATCAGCAGCATGGGCAGGAAAAACATCACCAGCGACAAGGGCAGCAGCAGCAGCGTGACCAGGGACAGCAGGGCGCCGGCCGTGGTCAGGATCAGCCCGGCCTGCAGCATCCGCTGCACCCCCAGCCGGCCCGACAGCCGCCCCGCCAGGAAGGAACCCAGGGCGAAGGACAGCGAGGTGGCCATGAAGGCCAGCGCATAGGCGCGCGGCGTGTGGCCCAGCCCTTCCACCAGCACGCGCGGCGCGCCGGCCATGAAGGCGAAGAACACCCCGGAGGAAAAGGCGGTGACGGCGGTGTAGCAGCAGAAGACCGGGCTGGCGAAGAGCCGCAGATAAGCCCGCAGGATGCCGAGCAGGCCGGGCAGCGGCTGCGGCTCCCGCAGCGTTTCCGACAGGTAGCGCAGGGCCAGGAGGGGCAGCACCAGCCCGACGGCGGCGCAGGCCAGCATGGAGGCGCGCCAGCCCGCCAGGGCCTGCAATTCGGCGCCCACCAGCGGCGCCATCATGGGCGCCACCGTCATGCCCATCATCACGAAGCCGATCTTGCTGGCGGCCTGGTTGGCGGGAAAGACATCGCGGATCATGGCGCGGGTCATCACCATGCCGGCGCAGGCCCCGGCCGCCTGGGCGGCACGCGCCACAACCAGAAGCCCCAGGCTGGGTGCCAGCGTCGCTGCGATGGAGCCGAGCAGATAGACAACGAGGCCGCAGAGCAGCAGCGGGCGGCGCCCGAACCGGTCCGACAGCGGGCCGTAGATCAGCTGCCCCACGGAAATGCCGATCAGGTAGACCGTGAAGGACAGCTGCGCCGTGGCATAGGGCACGGCGAAATGCTGCGCCAGCAGCGGCAGCGCCGGCAGCATCACCTGCATGGTGAAGGGGCCGGCGCCGGTCAGCATGGTCAGCAGCCAGAGCGGCGGCAGGCGAGGGCCAACAATGGCCGCGGGCTCGTGCGAGATGTCGCGGGGGCTCATGCCGTTTGGTTCTCCTCCCGGCGCCCCCCTCGCCTCAGGCGGCCCAACGCAGGCTGCGTAGCGCCGCAATGGGCGAGACATGTTGCCTCGCCGCCTCCGATTCCAGCAAGGCAGCGGAGGGATCGGGGCCGAGGTTGTCGGCCGCCAGCCCGGTCATCGCCCAGACGGCGTCGATGCCGGCGTTCTTGGCGCCCAGCAGATCGGTATGCGGCGTGTCGCCGATCGCCACGACGCGGGAGGCCGGCACGCCCAGCGTGGCCAGCACGGTTTCGTAGACCATGGGGTCGGGCTTGCCGATCTCCATCACGTCGCCGCCCAGCTCCAGGTAGCGGTCAGCGAAGGCGCCGGCGCAGATCAGCCGCTCGCCCCCCACCATCACGGCGCGGTCCGGGTTGACGCAGAGCATCGGCAGCTTGTGCCTGGCGCAATCCTCCAGCAGCGGCTGGTAGGGATCGGCGCTGCGGGCGCCGGTCAGCGGGTCGGGGCCGGTGTTCAGCAGCCATTCGGCCTCGGCGGGCGTGGAGACCAGGGAGATGTCCAGGTCCTCGACCACCGAGAGGTCGCGCTCCGGGCCGAGGTGGAAGGCGCGGCGGCCGAGCTTGGCGAACCAGGGATGGGTGCGGTCCCGCAGCAGGGTCCAGGAGACCTCGCCGGAGGTGACGATGCCGTCCCAGAGCCCCTTGTCCAGCCCCATGCCGGCCAGCTGCTTCTCGACGGTCCAGGAGCGGCGCGGCGCGTTGGAGAGCAGCACGATGCGCTTGCCACGCGCCCGCATCTCCGCCAGCGCTTCCGGCACGCCCGGATAAGGCTGCTGGCCGTCATGGATGACGCCCCAGATGTCCAGAACATAGCCGTCGTGGCTTTCGGCCAGCTCGGCCACGCTTTCCATCATGCGCATCAGGCATCCACTCCCACGGCCTCGGCGACGCTGGCGAAGCCGTCGCGCTGCAACAACGCGGCGAGGCCGCGCTTGAGTTCGGGCACCAGCCGGGGGCCGGCATAGGCGAAGGCGGCGTAGAGCTGCACCAGCGAGGCACCCGCGCGGATCTTGGCATAGGCCTGCTCCGGCGTGGCGATGCCGCCGCAGCCGATCAGCGTCAGGCGCCCGGCGGCCAGGCGATGCACGCGGCGCAGCAGCGCGGTGGAGGGCTCGAAGAGCGGCGCGCCGGACAGGCCGCCGGTCTCGCCCCGGTGCGGGCTGGTCAGGCTGGCCGGGCGGGCGATGGTGGTGTTGGAGACGATCAGCCCCGCCACGCCCTGCGCCACGCAGGTCTCGACCACGGCGGGCACCGCGTCCTCGGCCAGGTCCGGGGCGATCTTGACCAGCACGGGCGGCTGGCGCGGCGCATTGGCGCGGGCGGCGGCAATGGCGGCCAGGATGGCGGCCAGCCGCTCCTCCCCCTGCAGGTCCCGCAGGCCAGGCGTATTGGGGGAGGAGACATTGACCGTGACGTAATCGGCCTGCGGCGCCACACCGAGGTAGAGCGCGGGGTAGTCCCGCTCCGGGTCCGCGCCTTCCTTGTTGATGCCGATATTGGCGCCCAGCACCGCCGGCAGCGGCCGCGGCAGCGCCGCCAGCCGGCTGACGAAGGCCTGCAGGCCGTAGTTGTTCATGCCCATGCGGTTGATGACGGCGGCATCCTGCTCCAGCCGGAACAGCCGGGGCTTGGGATTGCCGTCCTGCGGGCGCGGCGTGGTGGTGCCGGGCTCCACGAAGCCGAAGCCCAGGCGCATCAGTGGCAGCACCGCGAGGGCATTCTTGTCGAAGCCCGCCGCCAACCCGATGGGGTTGCGGAAGCTGAGGCCCAGCGCCGTGGTGGCAAGCACGGGGTGGTCCTGCCCGCGGTCGGCGCCGGCAAGGCCCAGGCCCAGGGCTTTCAGCGCCAGTTCATGGGCACGCTCGGGGTCCATGCCGCGCATCAGCGGCATCAGGGCGGAGGCAATGGCAGGGGTCATGGCGAGGCCGCTTGTGCACCGCCACAGGCCGCAAGGGAAGCCCCGCAGGGACATTCCGGCGGGGGATTGCGTTCCGGCGCCGGCTATGGTCCTGCCCTGCACGGATAAGCGAGGAGATGCCCGTGCGGGGGCCGTTGCTGATGCTGGGGGCGCTGGGGCTCTTCGCGCTGCTGGATGCCAACAGCAAGCTGCTGTCGGGCAGCTACCAGGTGCCGCAGGTGGTGCTGATCCGCCACATCGCGATGCTGGCGCTGCTCTTCAGCGCGCGGGCATTGCGTCCGGGGCTGGGCGGGCCGCTGGGTACGGCGCATCCGGCGCTGCACCTGCTGCGGGCGGCGGCCATGCTGGGCTCGGCGCTGGGCTTCTTCCTGGCGCTGCGCGAGATCCCGATGGCCGAGGGCTATCTGGTCTATTTCACCGCGCCCTTCATCACCATGGGGCTGGCCGCCCTGCTGCTGCGCGAGGGGCCGCCGCGCGCCGCATGGCTCTGGTGCGCGGTGGGCTTCCTGGGGGTGCTGGTGGCCATGGCGCCGGGGCTGCAGGCAGGCGGCAGCCTCGCAGCCTATGGCTTCGCCTTCATGGGCACCTGCTGCTACGCGGTGGTGCTGACCATCAATCGCTGGCTGCGGAACGAGCCCGGCACGGCGCGGCTGATCCTGTGGTCGGCGCTGCCGGGCGGGCTGGTGCTGCTGCCTTTCGCCTGGACGGGCTGGATACCGCCGGCCGGGGCCATCGACTGGCTGGCCCTGGCGGCCAACGGCATCCTGGCAGGGGGCGCGACCATCTGCCTGGCCGGCGCCTTCCGCCATGCCAGCGTGGCGAAGCTGGCGCCGCTGGAATTCTCCGCCCTGATCTGGGCCATGGTGCTGGATGTGGGGATCTGGGGTCACTGGCCCAACGTGGCCACGCTGGCCGGCGCCGCCATCGTGGTCGGCGCCTGCATCATGAGCCAGCGGGTGGCGCGGGACTGACGCCTCAGGGGATCTCGGGAGGAAAGATGTGCAGGCCGTCCTCGCCCAAAGGCAGAGGCACGGCGGCGCGCAGCGCGGCCAGCGGCAGCGGCGCGTAAAGGTGGGGGAAGAGGCCGGGGCGCTTGCCGCCGGCGGCGGGCTCCCACTTGAGGGCCTCGCCCAGCGCGGCGGCATCGGCGGCCAGCAGCCAGAGGCCGGCCTGTCCCGCGCGATGTTTGGCCGCGCTGGCCCGGAGTTGGGCCGCGGTGGAGAAATGCAGGAAGCCATCGCGGCGGTCATCCGCGCTGCCGCGATAAAGGCCTTCCCGCTGCGCGGCCTGCCAGTCGGCCTCATGGACCATGGTGTAGATGACGGCTTCCATGGACCCGGTTTTAGCGCGGCGCTGGCAGCCGCGCCAGCCAGTAAGTTCCCTATTTGTTCTTATGCTGCGGACAGCTTCCGCCGCATAGAACAGGAACCCGCCCAGTTCGGCGCAGGGCGTGCAGGCCACGGCCCAGGCGGGCAGATCCTCCTCGGCATGGTGATGGGTGGCGCCGAAGGTGGGGTCCGCCAGCAGCCCGGCCATGGCACGGGCGGCGATGCGGCGGCACATGGCCAGCGCGGGGTCGCCAGGCGGCACCACCATCATCAGCAGGTGGCGCGGGTGGCGCGGGTTCCAGCAGGAGAACTGGAAGGGCGCGCGGCAGACCCCTGCCACACCCCTGCCCCAGCGCGCGGCCTCCCCGGCCTCGGCGCGCTTCACGCGGTTCATCACCACCGCCGCCAGCGCCTCGATGGCGCGGACGGAACGCGTGCCGGCCTCGGCCCAAAGGGTGAGCGCGAAGACATCCACCGGTGCCAGGGCGGTGGCCTTCGCGTCGCGCGGGTTGGAAAGAATGCTCATACCCTGTCCTCCGGCCGCCAGCCACGCTGGGGCTGTTGCGCCGCCACCGCCGCAGCCGCCACGGTGGCGGCACGGGTCGCGGCATCCAGTTTTTCCTCGATCCGCAGCAGTTGCTGCGTCAGCCGCTGGTCCACATCGCGGATCAGCGAAAGCGGCACATAGGTCCGCGCCACTTCCAGCTTGAACGCCGCCAGCTCATCGCGAGTGCGGCTCAGCGCATCGGGGTCGCGGGACGGTGGCGGGTCGTCCAGAGGCGGAAGGCGCTCGGACAATCCGCGTCGCAAGCCGTGCATCATCCAGAACAACACGGCCATCATCGGCGCCTGCACCGCGGCGGCCAGCACTTGCGGCTCCATCTCTGCGGGATTCATGCGGCCCTCCTCGGCCTTCTTGAACGGAGGAGGCGCCGGGGCCACCCTGCATGCTACAGGGGGCCACCGGCGCCTCCGGCAACCAGTTGCGTTTTGGAACGATGTGGAACGAGCCTTACCTAGAGACCTGCTGCCGATCGGCCCTGCACCGACTGACCCTGGTAGGGCGTCTGGGGCGGCCGGACGGGCTGAAGGACGGCCCTTGCCTGCACCGGCTGGCCGATATGGGCCTGGCGGAGCAAGGCACGGACAGCCGCTTCCGCATCACCGCGCCTGGGCGGGTGCGGCATGCCGACGAGATTTTGAAGGTGAAGAAGGTGGCCTGAGGAACCGGCCGGGCAACAGGCGCAATTCGCCCGCTGACAAGCTCAGGCTTAAGCTGGAATTCGCCCCGCTTCAAGGACGAAGTTCAACTCTGGGTTAAATATCCCGGTCGTCTATACGCCACCATGCCTTGCGGCAGGCGCAGCTTGCCCTTGCCTGTGGTCAGCAGCGGCTGCGTGACGATATCGGCGCAGTCCACGAAATCGGCCGTCACCTCGGCTTCCGCCGCGCTGGTCTGGTCCTGGTCATCCTGGGTCGGATCAGCGTCGAAGACCGGATAAAGGATTCCGGTGCGGCGACGCAGGTCCATGGCCACCAGCATCAGCATCAGGCGGCGTGGTGTCTGGCCTGACAGGGCGCGGCGGGCGGACCAGGCGAGGTCCGCATGCCAGTCATACCAAGCGTCACGCTGCCAGGGCGGAGACTGGAAGCCAGCCGGGCGCGCCATGATGAAGCGGCGGCCGACAGGTGCTTCATGGATCAGCCCCCGCGTGGTCGGGGCCTGACGCCCACCACGGAAGCGGAAGATACCAATCGTATTACCGCCGGTATCGAACCAGTCCTTTACCGGCGAAGCAAAGCGAGGCGAACAGGATACCACCTGGGCCATGAGCGTTCTGCTCCATTGTGCAGGTGCAACATGACATGGGAACGCTTGCCACAGCGTTAAGCGTCACAGCCGTCGCGATCATGTGTGCGAGCTTCAGCCTGGCATTTCCGACGGGCGCGAGGTCGCGCCACTTGTGGGCGAGCCAGCCATCCATCCCATAGGCGTCAAGGGCACAAGGAAGAGCCACCATGCCGGCCCCCTTTCCGATCAAGCCTATGGCGTCACGGCCCCCCGCCAGCCCGGGCCACGCGGCGCAGGCGGCGCGCCAGGCAGTCTGACCGGTTCGGCGAGAAGACAGCCGGAAAGCGCATCCAGCGCATCATCCCGCATTCCCGGCGTGTCGGGCTTCCATTCCGCCATCTCGGTGGGAAAGGGCGTGCGGAACACACGCTCATGTGCGTGCAGCTTGCGCGCCGCCAGGACCGGGTCCAATGCGGAGAGGATGCGATCCTGCTTGGCGTGGCGGCTGTGCTGTTCCACGACGGCGCAGGCAGCACCGGCACGCGCCATTTCGCGCTTCAGCAGCGCCGGCAGAAAGCGGCCAATGCCATTGGTCTCCACCCGCAGCACCGGCAACAGCAGTTCACGGGCGATCCGCGCCACCTGCCGGCACTGCTGTGTTGCCGGGTCGTCCGGCGCATCCGGGTCATGCGTCAGAAAGGCCAGGCGATGCAGGTAGTGGTTTCCCTCGGCATCGCTGTAGATGGCAGCCAGAACGGAACCGTCACCGCTGCCCGGGCGGCCATAGGCGGGGTCCCAGTATCCGCCGCCGGACACCATGCGCCGGCCTAGCAGGCTCAGCACCGGGCGGCCATTGGCCTCGCGATAATCGGTATCCTCGGCATAGCGGATGATCAGCTTCGGATCGAGCCGCGCGGCGCCGCCGGCTACGGCACGCAACAGCATCTGCCGGCCGAAATGAACCGGCCCCACCTGCTCCCGCATCCGCGCAATCGCCTCGGCTGAGAAGCGCTCCGGCCATGCGCTGCGCCCGCCGCTGCCCAGCAGCGGGATCAACAGGCGGCGGTAGCTGCCGAGGAAGGCTTCTCCCTCATCCGGATGCAGATAGAGGCTTTCGGCACAATGCGGCGTGCCGACATACAGGATGGTGCCGCCTGGGGTCAGGATGAACTCCGTCTCGGCCAGCCTTTCCCGAAGTTCTTGGCGCTTGCCTGGAGAGTCGCAGTTCCCGGCAACTTCCACATCGTCGCAGATAATGACATCGGCCCGCGCGCCGGTGATATTGCCGCCCAGTCCCGCCGCCAGCACGGACGGGTCCCGCAACGCGCCCTGGCGGTTCACGATGAAGCGGTCCGCGGCCCATGCTTCGGCGTGCTGCGGCACCAGATGGACGCAAAGCGGATGCCGTTCCACGATGCGGCGCACGGCGGCCACCATCTTGGTGGCGAGTTGATGATCCGCCGCCAGCACCAGGATGCGGGTTTCCGGCCAGCGCGCCAGCAGCCAGGCGCAGTAGAGGCCGACCAGCGTGGACTTGCCGCAGCCGCGGAAAGCCATCAGCAGCAGGCGACCATCCCCTGCCCCGCGCCGCGCATCCAGCCAGCGCAGGATGCGGCGGTGCACGGCGGGCGTACCCTGGCCAAGCTGCGTGTTCCAGACCCAGACGAATTCAAGCAGATCAGCCGGAGGTTCCTCCATCGGCGTCATCCTCCTCATCCTCCTGTGCCTCGGCCGACATCGCGCCGCGCGCCTGCTGCAGCAGCGCCTGGGCCTGGATGACACCTGCCACTTCCTCGCCCGCGCCGGCGGCACGGACGAGCTTCAGCAGATGTTCCAGATGCGCCAGGGCCGATTTGGCGGCGGCATGATGCGCGGCGAAGGCTTTGGCATCGTCATGCGTGCCCGGCGCGGGGCCACGTGCGATGAAGGCGCCATAATCCTCCACCACACGCATCGCCGCCGATTCCAGCTCAGCGGCGAGAGCCGGAGGGATGCCTTTCATGGCTCAGATCCTTGGCTTCGTGGCGCGCAGGAACAGGGTCCCGGCATCCACTGCGATGCTGCCGCCGCTGATGTTCTGCGCGGTGACGCGGACCTGGTCCGCGCCATCCGTGCCGCCGACGCTGGCGTGGAATACCACGCCGCCATTCTGGAAGCCGCTGGGCTTCGCGAAAGCGGCCTGCACGAAATCGCCCTGCCGCACGCCTGGCAGCGTGACATCGCGCGTCGCGCTGGCCCCCGGGGCCAGGGCCGGCACGACCCAGCCAGCGTCGGAGGTGGTGTATTCCCGCACGCCCCACTTCCGGCTGCCGCCATAGATCACGGCCGGTGCATACATGGGCGAGCAGTAAAGCCGCAGCGCCTTCAGCACCGCGCCGGCCGTGCCGCCACGCACGCCGATGGCGGCAAAGCGCGCATTGGCATGCAGCGTCACGCGCTGGAGCTTGTTGATGGCCAAGCCGCCCACCAGGCTGTCCAGATTGGCATTGCCCTCCCAGCAGAAGGAAGGGCTGCCGGCCCATACCGTGTTCATGTTCGAGAGCAGCGCCGGGCTGGCTTCCGCCAGCACATTCTCTTTGGCATCGAATTGCATCACCACCGGCCGCAATTCGCTGCCCTCTGCAGCGATGAAGAACTCCTTGCATTCACTACAATCAACCACGAAGGCCAGGCCACGGCTGGTCGGGATGCCAACCGTATCGGCATTCAGCGTGAACAAGGTCAGGCCCGCGAAAGCAAATCCCGTCAGATTGCCTGGCGGTCCGGCGGGATTGCCGGAAAGCACCGCCATCTGCTCGAAGCCAATGCCACCACTGGTATCGATGGTCTGGCGGAAGGCGCGCTGCCGCACATTCTCCGCTGCTGCCACCAGGCGGGGCGCGCCCTGCGCCGCCGCCGCTTGGTGCAATGGCACCACCGTGCCACCCGCGCGCGTGGCCGAGGCGGTATAATCGATGGCCGTTCCGGTGAAGGCATAGGTGCCAACATAGGAGATTTCATAGACACAGTCATTGGCACCCCCCGTGTGGCGCGCGACAAAGGGGCTGCACTGCTCCATCCGCACGCCACGTGCGATGATGCCGCGCTCATCCCCAGCCTCCAGCAGAAAGGGAATGGCGGCGACAGTGCCGGGCGTTCCCTGGCGCTGCAGCTCGAAGCCAGGGCCGATGAACAGATGCGCGTTGTGGCGTGGATAGGCCCCGGGCGCGCAGGAGAAGCGCACGCCGAAGCGGTCCTTCGTCGGATGCGTCGCCGAGGAGTTGGCGAAATGCCCGCCGATATAGCGGATGCTGTTGTTCCAGGCCGCCGCGGTCTCGCAGTGGATATCCAGGCCGATGCGGTTGTCCACGATGCGGCCGAGCTGGAGGGTGCTGTCCTCGAAGCCGCGTTCCACGCCCTGGGTGCGGATGCCGATGGTGAAGCCTTCCACCTGCCGGATCTCGACATTGGAAGCATCGAGGTTGCGCAGCAGAATGCCGATATCGGCTTCATCCACCCAGTCCGACAGCGTGGCGCGCTGCACCCGCAGCCCCTTGTAGAGCTCGGCGGCATTGCGCGCCCCGGCGCCATCGCCCAGCGTCAGCGCCGCATGGCCGCCCGGGCCGGCATAGAGGATCACGCCGCGCATGGTCATGCCCGGCGCGGCACCGGGCAGCAGCAGCGGCATGGTGGTGCGGAAGCTGCCCTCCCCGATCAGCAGATACTTGCCGGTGCCGGCCGCCGCGTTCATGGCCGCCTGCAAGGCCGGGCCATCGTCGCTGATGCCGTCGCCCATCGCGCCGAAATCACGGGCGGAGAGCACCTCGCCCATCTTGTCCGCCACGGTGCGCGCGATGGCGCCCACCTGCGGCACCCGCAGCACGCCCTCCTCCCGCGTGAAGGCGGTGGCATTGCCCAGGCTGTCGAAGCCCAGCACGCGGTTGGCGCGTGCCATGCGGTCCGGCAGCACCAGGCCGGTGGGCGCCTCGCCCGGATTGGCGCGCAGCATGCTGCCGGTGTCGTCGCGGAATTCCTGCATCGCCGCCACCTGGCGGTCGAGGTCGTCATTCAGCGTATTGGCGCGCAGCAGCCCATTCGGCTGGAAGTCGCTGTTGCGCGCGATGACCATGCGGCGGCGCAGGGCCACCATGCTGCCGGCATGTGGCGCCTTGGCGAAGACGACGCTGCCGCCCTCGGAGGCGCCCGCGCCGCGCACCGCATAGCCGCTGGCGGCAACGCGCCCGTCCACGCGCACTTCCATGTCGGCGACCTGGAAGATCGGAAAGGGAAAGATGAAGACGGTTTGCGCGCCATCCGCCGCGTAATGCACACGCGGCGCAACGTCGCCGATGCGGATATGCTCGGCCATTCGGATCTCTCATACGAAAGGGTGAGGGAAAGCCCAGGCCTCGCGGCGGGGCGCGAAGTGTTCAGTCCAGCAGGTTGCGGACGGCGCTGCCGAAGCTGTTGCCGGCGCGCAGCCAGGTGGTCAGCGAGCCATCGGCGTTCAGCAGGCTGCTGCGGCCGGATGCCAGCCGGGCCTCATAGGTGCCGGCGCTGTCGGCGGCAGCCTCCGCAGCATCCTGCGCCAGGCCGGCGGTGATGGCGCCGGCCGAACCCTGGTCGGGGTTGACGCCGGACGCCGCCAGCCGCGCGCGGGTGGAGGAGACGGTGCGCTCCAGCTTGTCCTGCCGGCTGCGCGCCTCGGCGGCCTGCGCGGTGGCGAGCTGCTGCGCGCGGGCATCCAGGTCCTGCTGCTGCTGCCGCGCCTGCGCCTTGGCGGTGGCCGCCTGCTGCTGCCCCTGCCGCACGGTGCCGTAGAGCGAGGCCGCGGTGCCGGCGACAGCCGCGATGGGAACGAGTTGGGCCATCAATCGGTCATCCTGATCTCGGTGGTGACGGAAAGCAGCGTCATCGCCAGCGGCGTATCGCCCTCGATGCGCCAGAGCGGCTGGATGGTGTCACGGCGCCAGCCCAGGCCGGGTAGCGTGACATCGCCGGTGAAGCGCTGGGGCGCCGCATCCAGCATCGGCGTGTCCATGCGGCGGAAGGGCACCAGCGCGGCGCCGCGCCCGAGATCGACGGCCAGCGCCGACGTCTCCAGCAGGCGGAAGGTCGCGCTCACCAGCCGCAAGGGCCCGGTGCGTGAGCCTGAGGGCGAGAAGAGCAGAGGTGGCAGCGGCTCCACCAGATGCGTGAAGCCGAGGCCCGCCTGCACGGCGAAGGCCGGCGCATCCAGCGTCACGGCACCACGGACCACAGGCACGGGGCCGCGTGGCGCGCCATCGGCCACCACCTGCACGACCGTCCCCGGCAGATGGTCCAGACCTGCCCAGTTGGTCTTCTCGCTGCCGCTCTCGCCGGTCAGGCCGGCATCCACCGCCAGGGCATCATCGAACCGCTCCAGCCGCCAGCCGCCGATGCGGAAGGCAACGCACCAGACAGTGCCGTCGATCTCGGCCAGCGACGAGAAGCGGCCGTCTGTATCCTGCCGTGTCCAGGCCGTGACCTGCTCGGTGCGGTAAAGGGTCAGCGTGGCAAGCCAGCCGCTTTCCATCGCGACGTGCAGCAGCCGCCGGGTCTGGTCGTAAGCCATGGCCACTGGTGTCTGCACCAGATGCCGCGCCACCAACGCCAGATCGCTGGCCTGATAGGCCTGCTGCACGTCGGTATAGGCATATTCATAGATCCCCTGCCCGGCGCGCGAGACGAAGATGGTGCTGCCATCGACATCCACCGGCGGGATCATCCGCGCCACGGCCGAGCCGATGCGCGTCTGCCGGTGCAACTGGATGGAAGCCGGCGTCATCGGGTCGCCCGTCACCATCCATTCGGCACCTGAGGTGAAGACCTGCAGATGCCGGCCGGAAAACACTGCGCGGATGGCATTCACCTGATCCGACAGCAGGCCGAATTCGATCGCCTGGTCATCCAGGCCAGTGCCGAGATCGAAGTTGAACAGGTCGCCGGAGCGGGAAAGCCAAAGCCGGTTGGGCAGGTCCCGCGTGCCGCCGATCACCAGCCTGTCCTGGTGGAAGCAAACGGTGACCGGCCAGCCGCGCGCGGCGCTGAAGGCGGCCTCGTCCCAATCGGCAGTGGCGGCGGTGCCATCCAAAGGCTGCTGCACCGTCGCCACCACTGTTGTCGGCGAGATGACCAGCGTTACCAGCAACTTCTTCAGGCCGATGCGCAGCAGCGTATTGGCATGGCCCGGCCGGAAAACATCGGCACTGGCGGTCAGCGTCACAACGCCGGTCGTAGCGCTGCTGGCCAGCGTGGCCCCCGGCGGCGCGAAGCGATGAAAAGGCTGTTCAACGAAGGACCAGCCAGCGATGCTCCAGGCCGTGTGGCTGCTGCGGCTGATGCGCTGCGGCGGCAGGTCCGGATGCACCACCAGCAGGGTGTCGGCGCTCTGGGTATAGGCGATGTGGTCCAACATGCCTTCCGTCCAGGGCGCCGCCAACTGCGCCGCCAGAACATCGCCCATGAAGACCTGCAGCAGCCGGTCGGTCAGCACCAGCAGATAGGTCTGCTCGGTGTTGAACTCGAAGGCGATCAGCCGCGCCTTGCCCGGCAGCAGCGCGACATGGCGCAAGCCAGGGCGGCGCGTCACGCCGCCGGTTGGCTGGATGAAGACATTGCGCAGGCGCCGTGCGCCATTCTCGAAGGCGCGCAGGTCGCCCCGGCCCAGAAGCTGGTCGCCGAGTTCCCCCGCGGTGAAGCTGGTCTTGACGCTGCGGCCCATCGCCATGGTCTCACCCCCGCGCCATGATCAAAGGAAAATCCTCGATGGCCTTGACCGTGGCCTGCTGGCTATCGGCCAGTCGCGCGGCGCGGAATTCGCCATCAGCCATACGGTGCAGCATCTCGGCGCGTGAGGTGCTTTCGGTCAGCGGGATGCAGAACTCGGCGGCCAGCCGCGTCGCCAGCGCGGCAGCGAAGAAGGGCGGAAATTCGCTTTCCTCAGGCCGGAACACATAGGTCAGCGTTACCTGATCGGCGTCGGTATGCAACCGCTGCTCGTGCAGGCGGTAGAACAAGCCACGCCCTGCACCGCCACTGCCGGAAGACAGCACGCGCAGGAAATCTGCTGGCATCTGGTAGGCATAGCGATAGTCAGCGAAGGGCAATTCCGCTAGGCGCGGCAGGTCCATCTGACCGGTGGCGAAGCTCCAGGGGTGGGAGGAGAGCATCGCGTCCCGCACGGAGGGATAGAGATTCGCCGCCACCTCCGCCTCGGCAGTACCTTCATCGAAGGAGGCGACAGGCTGCGCGCCGATCTTGAGGAGCGCGCGCGAGCAGAGGACGAGAGCAGAGAGCGCCATCGGCAGAACTCCTGATCGGCGGTGGAAGACATGAAAGCCGGCCGGGGGCGCAAAGCCCCCGGCCACATTGCGCTCAGGCCTCGAAGGCGCGCATCCGCACCACGCCGGTCTCATCAACCAGCACCGCGCCTTGGCTCATCATGTTGTTGACGAAATAGGCCGCGCGATCACCATGCCAGGTGATGTCGGTGGCGACTTCCTGCGCCACGCCGTGGCCGATGGCCGTCTTGTGGTAGAAGTAGCAGAAGCGCAGGTTGCCGCTCCTGGTCAGGCCGGAATGCGGCATCCAGGTCGCACCCAGCCAGCGCTTGGCCTGCGTGCCCTTCCAGGGCAGCTCGTCATCGCCGACATACTGGGTATTGGCGAATTCCGGGATCTGCAGCAGGTCGCTCCACTGCTTCCAGCCAACGATGGCAAAGCGGTTGCCGTCATCCGGCACATCGGCCGCACCCAGCATCTCGAAGGCCAGCAGCACCTTGGCCTTGGTCAGCCCGTCGGTGTCGGTGGTGCCAGCGGCGGTGCCGATAGCCTCCCGGGTGCCGGCATCCATGGCGGAGATGATCAGTTCATCCGTCTTGCGACCCAGCGCATAGGCGCCGGCATTGGCCACCACGGCGCGCTCGTCGATATTGGTCTTCAGCTCGTCCAGGCGGTCGATCCACTCACCGGCATAGTAATCCTGCAGGAAGCATTCCACATGGGAATGCGACAGGTTCATCACCGGCACCGCGCCGTTGCGCGCCTTCGCCGCCGCCGTGCCACGGCCGACGATGGGAAACACGGTGGAGGCGCCACGCACACCGTTCTTGCTGCGCACCGTGGGACGCAGCTTGCTGCCCTGGCGCTGATAGGCCTCATGCACCTCGGACTCGAACTGCTTCGCGAAAACCTGGTCGATCGTGGCGGACATCGGATGTTCCTTGAAGGAGACTTCTGGGGGTGATGCCCGCACCGCACGGTTGGTCCCGGTATCGGGGCCGGCGATGCGCGCGCGCCGTCGCGCCCGCAATGGCGGGTTGGGCGAGGCGGATTCGGGAAGACGGGCCGCCGGGGTGCATATGCACCGCGCCAGCGGCCCGCCGCGGCAGGGCGAGCGAGCTGCGAAACCCTGCCGCTATCGGCTCAGCTGTTGCCGAACAGCCGCTTGAAGCCTTCGGTCACGCGCTTGACGTATTCCGGCTCGCGGGTGCGCCAGTAGCGCGGGTCGCGCATCATCTTGCGCAAAGCCTGCTCATCCACGCTGCCGGCGGGCTCGGCCTCGCGCGCCAGGCTGGGTTCGGCCTTGGCCATCATGCCATGCAACGCCAGCACGCCCTCGGCGGTGGTGGAGAGCGCCTCGAAAACGCCCGGCGGCAGATTGGCGCGGCCCCAGGCGGCGATCTGCGGCGCCAGGCGCTTGAACTGCGCCTCGCCGCCCAGCGCCTCGGCCAGCTTGCCGCGCTGCTTCTCGGCCTCGTAATCGGCGGCGGCCTCGGCGATCAGCGGCAGCAGGCGCTCGGCGGCCAGGTCATAAACCAGTTGCACCTGGGCACAGGTGAAGCCCGCCTCGTGCAGCCGCTTGTTGACCTCCGCATCCGGGCCGCAAAGGTCGTGCTTTGCTTCGACGCTGTATTCCTCATGCGAATCCGGCACGCCAATGGCGCGGCGGAAACGCTGCTTCTCCTCCTCCGGCGCATCCGGCGCGGGCGGGGCGAAGCGCTGTGACATGCGCTTCTCCAATTCCTTATAGGATTTCAGCAGCGCATCGACGCGCAGCGCGCCGGCCTCGTCCCGGAACTTCTCCGGCACATCCTCAGGCGCGTCCGGCGCCGCGGCTTCGAGCAGGTTCTCGGACATGCGGGCAGTCACTCCTCGGTGGGGGCGATGGGGGTCAGGATCCCGGCCGGCGCGGCCAGCGCGCGGGCCAGGTGTCGGGTGGCGGCGACGAGGTCGATCTGCTTCACCGCCTCGGCGCCAAGCGAGGAAGCCGCCTGCAGGAACAGCAGCGTATTCGCCGCATCGGCACGGCCCTGCACGCGGGCCAGCGGCGACTGATAGGTCAGCCGCGCCTCGCGCCCATCCAGCAGCATCGGCGGCACCTCGCCGCGACGGCGCAGGATGGAGAGGCAGCGCGCCACCAGCGGCGAGAGCAGTTCTGATTGCAGCCGGCCGTAGGTCGCGCCCAGCAGGCGCGCGGTCTGGGCGGAACGCTCCAGCACCTCGGTCGCCGTCATGCGGGCGTCCTGCGGCGCGGAAAGCCGGTCGGCCAGCAGCGCGGCACGGATGCGGCGGCGCTGGTCCTCCAGCACCAACTGGGAGACATCGAAATTCCCTGGCGCCGCCAGCGGCGTCAGGCCAGAGGAACCCGGCGCCTTCGGAATGATGGCGCCCGGCACCAGCCGCACCGTGGCCGGGTTCAGCACGCCGTCATCCTCGGCCTGCCAGATGCCGGTGGCGGCGATGGAGGCGTTCTTCAGCACCAGCTCCACCACCTTGTTGGCGGTGCGGATATCCGGCAGCGTCTTCATCACCGGGCCACGGCCATAGGTCTCGCCCGGCGCCTTCAGCCAGCGGAAGGCAATGAAGGGGCTCTCGGCAAAACGTCCGGTGGCCAGCGGCACGGCACGGCCGTCATGATCCAGCACGGCCAGGTAGCCGCAGCCGCCGCGCCCATCCGGCCAGACCGCCTCCACCACCCGGAAGCGCGGCGGGGCATCACCCCCCTCCTCCGGCTCCAGCCCGGCGGGCAGGATAGCGGCGGGGTAGCGGCGGGCAATGGCGCCGGCCTCCAGCATCGTGGCGCGATAGACCGTGTCCAGCCGCCCGCCAGCGCCTTCCTCCAGCACCGCCTGGGTCAGCGGCACGGCGGTGAAGCGCAGCGCGCTGCTCTCGCCCGGCGGCGCCTCCTCCACCAGCAGCACGCCGGTGCCGGCCACCACCAGGTCCAGGAAGGCCTGGTGCATTTCCAGCGCGAAGTTGGAGCGGTCCAGGTGCCCTTGCAGCACCTCCGCCGCTTCTTCCAGTGCGGCGGCGGCGGCGGCGGCATCCGGCCCTTCCTCCAGCGCCCGGCTCGGCGCCAGGCCGAACCAGCGGGACCAAGGCGGCGTCAGCTCGGCCAGCAGGCTGGCGGAAAGCTGCTCGGCGGCATCGGCGGCGGTGGCGTCATAGAGCATCGGGCCGCCGCTGCCTGGCGTCGTGGCCAGCACATGGTCGTAGCATTCGCGCCAGACGGCTTCCCAGGGCCGGCGGCGCTCCAGCGCGGCGGCATGGCGGGCCAGCACCGCTTCCGGCGTCATCTCGTTGCGGGGCATCGGTTATTCCCCCAGCAGGGTCTTGCGGGCGCTAGCGGCGGGGCGCGGTGCCTCCCCCAGCACGCCGCGGTCGGAGGTGGCGATGGTGCCGACCAGGCCGCGCCGCGCGCGCTCCTGGTTCTCCACGCGCGCCGCCTGGGCGGTGGCCGCCACCTCGGCCGCGTTCACGGCGGGGGCAACGGCGGCGGGCTGGGATGCGGTCACCACCACCGGCTTCGGGGCTTTCATCAGGCCACCCATGCGCGTGCGGACTCCTTGTGGCTGCGGCAGGAACCCGGCCCCAAAAAGAAACGGGCCCGTGCCGAGGGATCGGCGCGGGCCCGTTCAAGTTCGGGGGGATCGGGAGGAAGGTCAGCGGGCGCAGCTCGCCCGTTGACGAAGCTGGTTCTACAGGACTAAATTCCTTTCGTCAAGAATTTTCTCCTTTCCTTGCAGCGATTTCTCCAGCGCCCGGAACAGGCCGCGCGGCGTCACCGCGAAAGGCGCGCCCTTTCCCAGCAGCGCGCGGCAGACGGCGACGCAGGAATAGGGTGAAAACGCCGGCAGCCAGCCGCAATGCGGCGCACCGGGCGTGAAGGGCCCCAGCACCGCCAACCCTGCGCGGCGATAGAATCCCGGCAGGTCGAAGCCCGGCACCAGCACCGGCCGCGCCACCAGCAACCGGCCTGAGAGCGGCTCCACCACCGTCCAGCCCTGCGCATCCTCCACCGCCGCGAAACAGTGGCGGAAGCCCGGCCGCAGCAGCCGCAGCCACAGCCGGTCCGCCCGCCCCCCGAAACCGATCCAGACCCGCTGCGCCCCTTCCGCCAGGGCGTGGCGGTGGGAAGCCCGCATCGGCGTCGCCGCGCTTCCTTCCGGAGATGCGGCGTGTTGCTCCACGGGCACCCTGGCCAGCGGCGCGGGTGCGACCCGCCCCCGCCGCCGCGCCGGTGCCGGCCTGGGCGCCAGCACCCTCCGTCTCACGCGCCGCCCTCCACCGGGCAGCGGGCCGCCAGCTCCACCACCTCCGCCATGCCGCTGGGCCGCGCGCCGCCCGCCACGATGCCCTTCATGCGCAGCGGCCAGTCCATCCGCTGCATCGCCTCGTTCCAGATCCGCCAGTCGTTCTTCTCGCCCAGGTGGCGCGGGTCGGGCGCCATGCCCCGCTCGCCCCAGATCCGCATGATGCGCGCATGCACCAGGTCGATCCGGCGCTGGCGGTAGAGGCGGTCCAGGCACTTGATCACGTCATCCGGCTCACAGGGGCGCTGCTTGCTGCCGGCGCCGGCCACGATTCGCGCGCCCTCGCGGCGTGCGACCAGTGCGGACATGGTCCAGATCCAGGCTTCCTCGGCGGAGGCAAAGGGTTCGGCCTTCGACATCGAAGAGAGAACCGGGGCGGAGTTGGTGCGGAGGGCGGCGGGCATCGAGTGTGTCCTTTCCTAGCTGAACGTGAACACAACAAGAACATCGAACGTTTCGGTCCTAGGCGTCAACACCTATCTGTGATCACTTTCCTAGGATTGTCGTCTTGCCACAAGCCGGAGCCTTTAGGATGATAGGCTTATGCGTCATGACGACATCTGGCGGGCGATCGACGCCCTGGCGGCCGAGCACGGGCTCTCCGCTTCCGGCCTCGCGCGCCGCGCGGGGCTGGACCCGACGGCCTTCAATCCTTCCAAGCGAATCGGCGCCGACGGCCGGCCACGCTGGCCCTCCACCGAAAGCATCGCCAAGGTGCTGGAAGCCACGGGCACGGAGATGGAGAGCTTCGCCGGCCTCGTGACCGGCGCGCCGACCCTGCACAACAGCAGCCGCCCGAATCCGGGCCGCCGCATCCCGTTGTTGGGCCTCGCCCAGGCGGGCAGCGAGGGCTATTTCGGCGATGGCGGCTACCCGGTCGGCGGCGGCTGGGACGAGATCAGCACGCCGGAACTCTCCGACCCCAATGCCTATGCGCTGGAAATCTCCGGCGACAGCATGGAGCCGGTGTTCCGGGACGGCGACACCATCATCGTCTCCCCCAATTCACCCGTGCGGCGGGGCGACCGGGTGGTGGTGCGCACGGCGCGGGGGGAGGTCATGGCCAAGGAGCTGCTGCGTCAGTCGGCACGGCGAATCGAGCTGGCGAGCCTGAACCCGGCCCACCCCAACTACAGCTTCGACCTGTCCGAGATCGCCTGGATGCACCGCATCCTCTGGGCCAGCCAGTAAGGCGCGGGGCCTCAGCCCCGCTCCATCTGCTCCAGCAGCGCGCGGGGGTCGCCTTCGCTGTTCGCCGCCAGGTAGCTGCCGTCCGGCAGCGCCACCGCCGCCAGCCCGGTATCCTCATAGGCCCGCAGCATGGTGGGGCCGACCCGCCAGAAGGCGTGGCTGACGCCATTGCGCTCGCAGATGTCACGGAAGCGCCAGAGCGCGGTGATGCGCGCCTGCTCCTCCCCCGCCGGGTCGCCCAGCCCGATCCAGGTATCCTTCAGCTTGCGGAAGGCGAAGCCGGCGCCCTCCACCAGGATGGCGCCATCGGCCTCCGCCGGCACGGTGGCGCCCAGGGCCTCCAGCCGGGCCCGCGCCGCCTCGTCGTACGGCGCCGCGACGAGGCGGGAGGGACGCAGCAGCCGGAACATCGCCACCAGCAGCAGCACCCCCGCCACACCCACCGCCAGCCGCAGCGAACCCGGCATGTCGGACGAAAAGGGCACCATCCACCAGGGAGCGTCGCTCACCGGCCCGCGCCAGGCGATGCTGGCCAGCAGCAGGGCACAGAACAGGCTGGCCGTCAGGGAAGAGACGGTGCTCAGCGAGAGCGGCTCCCCCGTCAGCCGGGCATCGCGGTAGAAGGTGCTGCGCATGCCGGCCAGCAACCCGGCCGGCAGCAGGAAGATCACCACCAGCCACCAGGGCTCGCCCTTCAGCGCCACCGCCGCGGCACCCAGCAGCAGCAGCACGATGCCGCCAATGCGGGCAATGCGCAGCCGCCGCAGCATGCCATAGGCCATCACCAGCAGCAGCGATCCGATGACGGAAGCCGCGAAATGCCCGGCCAGCGCCGCCCATTCGCCCGCCCATTCCGCCAGCCGGGTGCCATGGGACGGCAGGGCGCCGATGAAGAGCAGCGCGATGCCCATGACGGCGGAAAGGCCGGAAAGCGCCGGGCCTTCCAGCGAATCCGCCACCCGCGCCTCGGCGCCCAGGTTGCCCAGCAGGTGGCGGCGCTGGCTCACCTCGAAGCCGGCGAAGAGCGCGCCGGCAATGAACAGCGGCACGATGTAGTAGTAGAGCCGGAACAGGAAGAGCGCGCCGATCACCTGCGGCGCCGGCACATAGGGCTGCAGCGCCAGCAGGATCACCGTGTCGAAGACGCCAAGCCCACCCGGCACATTCGCCGCCAGCCCGGCCGAATAGGCGGCCAGGTAGATGCCCAGGAAGCGGACAAAGGTCAGCCCCTCCGCCGGCGGCAGCAGCACATAGAAGATCATGGTGGTGACGACGACATCCACCACCGCCAGCGTCGTCTGCATCAGGGCCATGCGGAAGCCCGGCAGGTCGATCTTGTGGCCGAAGACCGTGAAATGCGGCAGCACGCGCGACAGCACCAGATAGGCGCCCACCACCCCCAGCAAGGCCACGCCAATGCCCTGCATGGCCCAGTGCGGCAGGTGGTCGCGGAACCAGGGCAGGATCTCCGGCTCCAGGATCAGCACGGCGCCACCCAGCGCCATGCCCCCCAGGCCGAAGGTCAGGCTGGTGAAGGCGATGACCTTGGCGATCTCGACCGGCGTCAGCCCCCAGGCGGCGTAGAAGCGGTAGCGCACCGCGGCGCCCGAAACGGCGGCGACGCCTAGGTTATGCGCCAGGGTATAGGCGCAGAAGGATGCCAGCGAGGTCTTGAGGTAGCTGACCGGCTTGCCGGCATAGACCGAGCCCAGCCGGTCGTAGACCGTCAGCACCGCATAGGCCAGCACCGTCCAGCCGGCGGCGATCCAGAGCGTGTGGCCCGGCACCGCCTCCACCGCCAGCCGGATGTCGGCCATGGAGAGGTCGCGGAACTCCTTCTGGACGACATAGATGGCGCCGGCCAGCAGCAGCAGGCCGAAGGCGGTGGGCCCGTGGCGCCGCAGCAGGGCCAGCGCCGGCGTCATGCCTGGCTGACCTCAGCGGATTCCGGTTCCGGCGGACGGGCCAGGGCCTCCTCCACCAGCCGGATCGTTTCCGGAATGCCATAGGCGGCGGCGACGGAGCCGAAGCGTGGCCCCTGATCCGTGCCCACCAGCACCTGATACAGCGCGCTGAACCAGCCGCGGTTGACACCCGGCCGCCCGCCATCCTTGGCCGGCACCAGGAAGGGCTCCCGCCGCCCGGCGTCATAGACCAGGGTCTGGATGAACTCGGCCTGGGTCAGCCCCGGCGGCATGGCCTCGATCTCGGCCTGGTGCTGCTTCAGCAACGCCACCAGCGCCTCGAAGGCCGGCCGCTCCTCCGGCGTCGGCGCGCGCGGGCGCAGGCCGGGCAGGATGAAGTCGCGGGAATAGGCGACGGCATAGTCCACCAGTTGCGCCAGCAGCGGCTGGTTCTCCGGCGTCGCCTCGGGCGCGTAGTTGCGCACGAACTTCCACAGCCGCTCCGGCGTATCGGCGGCGGAGACGGTGACGAGGTTCAGCAGCATGCCGAAGGTCAGCGGCGGCTCCGGCGTATTGGGTGCTTCGCCGCCATGGATGTGCCAGTCCGGGTTGGCCGGGTCCGGCTGCGCCCGCAGCTTCTCGCGCTGCTGCAGGTATTCGTCCGTGGCGCGCGGGATGACATCGAAATGCAGCCGCTTGGCGCGCCCGGGCTGGCCGTACATGAAATAGGCCAGGCTCTCGGGCGGCGCATAGCGCAGCCATTCCTCGATGGTCAGGCCATTGCCCTTGGACTTCGAGATCTTCTGGCCATTGGCATCCAGGAAGAGCTCATAGGTCATGCTGACCGGCGGCTCGGCCCCCAGCACGCGGCAGATCTGGGAGGACAGCTTGACGCTGTCGATCAGGTCCTTGCCCGACATCTCGTAATCGACGCCGAGGGCGAACCAGCGCATCGCCCAGTCGGCCTTCCATTGTGCCTTCACATGGCCGCCAGTCACCGGCGTCTCGAAGCGCTCGCCCGTCTCGGGGTCGCGCCAGACCACGGTGCCGTCCTGCGGCCGGGTCTCCTCCATCGGCACCTGCATCACCACACCGGTCTTCGGATGCACCGGCAGGAAGGGCGAATAGGTGGCACGGCGGTCCGGGCCGAGGGTCGGCAGGATCACCTGCCGCACTTCCTCGTGTGCTTCCAGCATCCGCAGCAGGGCGGCGTCGAAGCGGCCGGACTTGTAGTAATCGGTGGCGGAGGCGAATTCGTATTCGAAGCCGAAGGCATCCAGGAAGCTGCGCAGCCGGGCGTTGTTATGGGCGCCGAAGCTGTCATGGGTGCCGAAGGGGTCCGGCACGGCGGTCAGGCTCTTGCCCAGGTGCTGCCGCAGCAGGTCGCCGTTGGGCACATTGTCCGGCACCTTGCGCAGCCCGTCCATGTCGTCCGAGAAGGCCAGCAGCTTGGACGGCAGCCCGGTCAGGCGCGTGAAGGCATGGCGCACCCAGGTGGTGCGGGCCACCTCGCCGAAGGTGCCGATATGTGGCAGGCCCGAGGGGCCGTAGCCCGTCTCGAAGAGCGCCGTTTTTTTGCCCGACGCCGCCATGCGATCGGCGACCTTGGCGGCTTCCTCGAAGGGCCAGGCCTTGATGGTACGGAGCGTGGGATCGGCGTTCATGCCCGCCCCATGCCAGGGCGCAGGCTGGTGGTCAACGCACGCATTCCGCAGGTCCGCTCATCATGGCTTCGTTCGCCTTTTGCCCCTAAGATACGGCGTGCCCCCTGCGCCTCAGCCCCCCAGCCTGCTGCTGCCCGATGCTCCCGCGCTGATCGCCGCCACCCATGGCGCGGCGGTTCTGCTGACCCCGGATGGCGAATTATCCACCCTGCGTGCCCGCGATGCGGTGGAAGCGCTGCGGGAGATGGGCCCGCCGATCCTGGTGCATGCGCCGGCCATGGCCAAGCGCCTCGGCATCTCCTCCCTCCCCGGCGCCTATGACCTGCTGGAGCTCTTCGCCTTTGCCCTGCCGGCCCAGCCGGCGCCGCCCACCCCGCGCGGCCTCGCCCTGGCGCTGGACCTGCCGCCGCCGGAGGATGCGGAATCCGCCGCCGCCCTGCTGCCTGAGATCGCGACGGAGATCCTCCGCCGCCTCGCCCGCGCCCGCAACGCCCAGCCCAACCGCGATGCCGCCATGCTGGCCGCCCGGCTGCGCGATGCCGCGCACTGGCCCTGGGCGGATGCCGTGCTGGCGGCGCTGGGCCAGCCCAAGGCGCGCGGCAGCAATGACGGGCTGAAGGTCTGGCGCACCCTGGCCGAATGGGAGGAAGCCGCCCCCGCCCCGCCCCCCTCCAGCCTGCCCGTGACCGCCGCCGAGGCCCGCACGCGCCTGGCGGAGATCCTGGGGGATGGCGCCGAGCAGCGCCCCAGCCAGGGCGATTTCGCCAGTGCCGCCAGCATGGCCTTCGCCCCGCGCGAAGTGCCGGGCGAGCCGCAGCTTGTGCTGGCCGAGGCCGGCACCGGCACCGGCAAGACGCTCGGCTATGTCGCCCCCGCCAGCCTCTGGGCCGAGCGCAACGGCGCCCCGGTCTGGATCGCCACCTATACCCGCAACCTGCAACGGCAGCTCGACCAGGAACTCGCCCGCCTCTACCCGGACCCGGAGGAACGCCGCCGCAAGGTCGTGATCCGCAAGGGGCGCGAGAACTACCTCTGCCTGCTGAACTATGACGAGGCGGTCAGCGGCGCCATGCCCGCCCGCATCGTGGCGCTGGCGCTAGTGGCGCGCTGGGCCGGCGCGACGCGCGACGGCGACCTGATGGGCGGCGACTTCCCCGGCTGGATCTCCGAGCTGTTTCCCGCCGGCGCCATTTCGCTGCTGGCGGACCGGCGCGGCGAATGCATCCATTCCGCCTGCCCGCACTGGAAGCGCTGCTTCGTGGAGCATTCCATCCGCCGCGCCCAGACCGCCAACCTGGTGGTGGCGAACCATGCGCTGGTGATGGTGCAGGCCGCGCTCGGCCCACGCGGCGGCGATGGCGAGACCGGCGCCGCGCTGCGCTATGTCTTCGACGAGGGCCACCACCTCTTCGATGCCGCCGATGGCGCCTTCGCCGCCGCGCTCTCCGGCGCCGAGATGGCGGAGGTCCGCCGCTGGCTGCTGGGCAGCGAGGGCGGCCGGGGCCGCGCGCGCGGCCTGCGCCGCCGCCTGGAAGAGCTGCTGCCCCAGTATCCCACCCTGATCCCGCCGCTGGACCATACCGAGCAGATGGCCCGCGCCCTGCCCGCCTCCGGCTGGTGGGACCGCTGGGAGGACGCCCCCGGCGATACCCCCCGCCCCGGCGAGGATTTCCTGCGCGCGGCCCGCGCCCAGGTCCTGGCCCGCACCGCCGAGGCCGACCCGCTCTACGACGCCGAGGCCGATCTCCACCCGCTGCACGAGGATGTCCCCGCCGCCGCCGCCGCGCTGGAAGAGGCGCTGCAACGCCTCCAGGCCCCGCTGAAGCATCTCGAAAAATTGCTTAACGAGATCCTGGAGGACCCGGAGCAGGAGCTGGAAACCGGCGACCGCATCCGCCTGGACACCGCGGCCCGCGCCATCGAGCGCCGCGCGCTGATCCCGCTGGGTGCCTGGCTGGCCATGCTGCGCCAGTTGCGGGAACCGCCGCCGGAACCCGGCACCCGGCCGCTCTTCGTGGACTGGCTGGCCCTGACCCGCCGGGAAGGGCGCGACATCGATGCCGGGCTGCACCGCCACTGGCTGGACCCCACCGTGCCCTTCGCGACGCAGGTGGCGGCCCCGGCGCATGGCGTGCTGATCGCCTCCGCCACCCTGCGCGACAATTCCGTGAAACGTGACCCGGAAGCCGCCTGGCGGGAGGCGGAAGCGCGCACCGGCGTGCAGCACCTGCCCAACCCGGCCATCCGCGCCGCCCTGCCCTCGCCCTTCGACTACGCCAACCAGACCCTGGCGATCGTGGTGGAGGACATGAACCGCGACAGCCCCGGCCAGGTGGCGGCGGCGATGCAGCAGCTCTTCCTGGCCTCCGGTGGCGGCGCGCTCGGCCTCTTCACCGCCATCCGCCGGCTGCGGGACGTGCATGCCCGCATCGCCCCGGCCCTGGCCGAGGCCGGCATCCCCCTCTACGCCCAGCATGTGGATGCCATGGACAGCGCCACGCTGATCGACATCTTCCGGGCGGAGGAGGATTCCTGCCTGCTCGGCACCGATGCGCTGCGTGATGGCGTGGATGTGCCCGGCCGCGCGCTCCGCCTGCTGGTCTTCGACCGCGTGCCCTGGCCCCGCCCCTCCATTCTGCACCGGGAACGGCGGATTCATCTCTCCGGCGGGCGGCCGACGGCCTATGATGACGGGATTGCCCGGCACCGGCTGCGCCAGGCCTTCGGCCGGCTGATCCGCCGCGCCGACGACCGCGGCGTCTTCGTGCTGCTGGACCCGCGCACCCCGTCCCGCCTGCTGGGCGGGCTGCCGGAGGGCGTGGTGCCCCGGCGGCTCGGCCTGGCGGAGGCCGTGCGTCAGACCGCCGCTTTTCTTGCATCCCCGGCCCTTCCGCCGGGTTGAAGCTGCATCACGGCCGCGATACGCCGGATAGAACCGAGGAAAAACTGAACGTCATGCCGCATACAAAGTCCCACTTCACCGTCCATGAAGGACTGATCTGCGCCATGGTGCTGATGTCGGCCGCCGACCAGCACATGTCGGACGCCGAACTGGGCATGATGTCGCGGCTGGTGCAGGAACTGCCCGTCTTCGCCGGCTTCCAGGCCCATGAGATCGAGCCGGTGACCGAGACCTGCCTGTCCCTGCTGGAGCAGACCGATGGCCTGGACCGCGCCTTCACCATGATGCGCGACGCCCTGCCGCCCCGGCTGCGCGAGACCGCCTATCTGCTGGCCTGCGAGGTCGCCGCCGCCGATGGCGAGGCGACGCAGGGCGAATTGCAGTTCCTGCAGGACTTCCGCATCGGCATGGATCTCGACCGGCTGATCGCCGGCGCCATCGAGCGCGCCGCGAAGGCCCGGTACCAGATGGCCTGAACCGCATGACCCTCGCGCCCGACGCCCGCCCCACCCTCGAGAACCCGGACGACGATCCCTTCCTGTGGCTGGAGGAGGTGGAGGGCGCGGAGGCCATCGCCTGGGTCGAGGCCCAGAATGAGAAGACCCTCGCCCTTCTCTCCGATGCCCGCGTGGCGGCCGATGCCGCCGCGCTGAAGGCGATGATGGACCGGCCGGACAAGATCCCGCATGTCACGCGGCGGGGCGGCCTGCTCTATAACTACTGGCAGGATGCGGAGCACCCGCGCGGCCTCTGGCGCCGCACCACCTTCGAATCCTACCGCAGCGAGACGCCCGACTGGGAACTGCTGCTGGACCTCGATGCCCTGGCGGCGGCGGAGGGCGAGGACTGGATCTGGAAGGGCGCCACCACCCTGCCGCCGAGGCATGTGCGCGCGTTGCTGCGCCTCTCGCGCGGTGGCGGCGACGCGGTGGTGCTGCGGGAATTCGACCTCGCCAGCCATGCCTTCGTGCCCGGTGGCTTCGACCTGCCGGAAGGCAAGAGCAGCGCAGCCTGGCTCGACCACGACACCCTGATCCTGTCCTCGGCGCTTGGCGAGGGCATGGCGACGGATTCCGGATACCCCCGCACCATCCGCCGCTGGGTGCGCGGCCAGGACCCGATGACGGCCCCGGTGCTGTTTCAGGTCGCGGCCAACCACATGGGCAGCTGGGGCGGCGTGGACCGTTCCGCCAAGGCGGAGCGGGTGGTCTTCTTCGACCAGATCGGCTTCTTCGACATGTCGGTCTTCCTGGGCGACCGCAGCGGCCCGCGCTGGCATATCGACCTGCCCACCGACATGCGCATCAACTGGGACGCCGACTGGGTGGTGCTGCAGCCCCGCACCCCCTGGAAGGTAGGCGAGACCACCTACCCGCCCGATACCCTGCTGGGCACCAGCCTTTCCGCGTTGCTGGACAACCGGCGCGACCTGACGGTGCTCTTCGAGCCCGCGCCCCGCCGCGCGCTGGACGGCTTCTTCTGGTGCGCCGGGCGGCTGGTGCTCTCGGTGCTGGACGACCTGCGCCCGGTGCACACCGTCTGGACCCCGAGCGAGGAAGGCGCCTGGACCTCCCGCCCGCTGGGAGGGCTGCCGGAGATCGGCGTGGTCAGCGTCTGGCCGCTGGATGCCGAGCCGGAGGAATCCGACGGCACCCTGCTGGCCCAGACCCAGGACCCGGTGACGCCGCCCACCCTGCTGCAAACCTCCGCCAGCCAGTTGGCCACGCCGCTGGTGCTGCGGCAGGCGCCGCGCCTGTTCAACGCCGATGGCCTGCGCGTCACCCGGCACGAGGCGATTTCCTCCGACGGCGAACGCATCCCCTATGTGCAGACCGGCCCGGATGGCGAAACCGGCGACGCGCCGGTGCACCTGACTGGCTATGGCGGCTTCCAGGTGACGATGCAGCCTTCCTACCGTGGCAGCATCGGCCATCTCTGGCTGGAGCGCGGCGGCACGGCGGTGGTGGCGCATATCCGCGGCGGCGGCGAATTCGGCACCCGCTGGCACGAGGCCGGGCGGCGGGAGAACAAGCGCCTGTCCCACGACGACTTCGCCGCCGTGGCCGCCGACTTGGTGCGGCGCGGCGTCACGGTGCCCGGGCGCGTCGCGGCGGAAGGCGGCTCCAACGGCGGGCTGCTGATCGCCAATATGCTGACGCGCTATCCCGAGCGCTTTGGCGCCCTGTTCTGCACCATCCCGCTGATCGACATGCGGCGTTACACGAAGCTGCTGGCGGGGGCGAGCTGGATCGCCGAATACGGCGACCCGGCGGTGCCGGAGGACTGGGCCTTCATGCAGCACTTCTCCGCCTATCATGCCGCCGAGCCGGGGCGCCATTACCCGCCCATCCTGATCGCCACCACGCGGCGGGACGACCGGGTGCATCCGGGCCATGCCCGCAAGATGGCGGCGAAGCTGCAGAAGCTGGGCTACGACGCCCGCTTCTACGAGCCCGCCGCCGGCGGCCATGGCTATGGCAAGGACAATGCCGAGACGGCGCGCTTCATGGCCCTGGGTTCCGCCTTCCTGCGGCGGGCCATTGGCTGGGAATCAAAATAGGACGGTCAGGCCTGCCATGCCGAGCAGCGGGCGCTGACCCTCTGCCGGCCGTTCCATGGCGGTGCTGAGCATGGCGCGCAGCGCCAGCTTGGCGCCGCTGGCGGTCTGGCCCAGCTCATAGCGCCCGCCCAGGCCGAATTGCGGCCGGGCATCGAAGACCTTGCCCATGTCACGGCCAAAGGGGGCCTGGGCCGCGAAGTCGATCACGCGGGCATTCTGGTCCGGGCTGATCAGCCGCGTCACCAGATAGCCGCCGCCATCCACGGAATAAGGCAGCGCTCCACCGACAACGGCAGTAAGGCTCAGATCACCCTTGCGGGCGCCTCCTGCCATGGCGGCGGAGGAAAAACCTAACATCATCAAGGCAGTGGCAAAAGCGAGAAGGCGGCGCGGCACGAAAGGTCGTCTCCCGATTCCGTGAGGAGCGCCCTACCTAACCCGCCTTGTGCGCCGCAGCAAACACATTTGCCCCGGTTCTGCCTTTTTTGCGCCCCAATTGATGCGGCCTGACGCCTTTATCGGTAAACCACTGCAAACAAAAGAAAACGGCCCGTGCCGTGAGGCATGGGCCGTTCAAGGAGGGGCACGATGGCCCCGCCGCTCCAGCTCTTTGGCTTAAAGCGGCTTCAGGTTGGTGGCGGCGGCCTTGCCGCGCTCCTGCACCACCTCAAAGCTGATCTTCTGGTTCTCCTGCAGGCCCTGCAGACCGGCACGCTGTACGGCGGTGATGTGGACGAACACGTCCTTGCCGCCATCCTGAGGAACAATGAAGCCGAAGCCCTTGGTGGCGTTGAACCACTTCACGGTGCCGATCGCCATGGCGATGCACTCCTTCTCTCTGGCTCGCCCGGGCGGACATCGCCAGGGCCAATACATCCCATCCGGTTCACGGCTCTTGATGGGCGCCCGGGTGTCCGGAGGCACGGCAAGGCGATCTACAGCGGTGGCGTAATGAGTGGGCCAGATCGTCAAGCCCCTGTCAACGCAAACCCGTTATCGAACTGGAACAGTTCTCGTCTCAAAAAAGAAGGGGCGGTCCGAAGACCGCCCCTCTTTCACACTTTTGATCCTGGTGGAGGAGCCGGAAACCGGCCCCTCCGGCGGGGATCAGAAGTCCATGTCGCCCATGCCGCCCATGCCGCCCGGGCCACCGGCCGGAGCAGAAGCCTTGGCCGGCTTCTCGGCGATCATCGCCTCGGTGGTGATCAGCAGGGCCGCGATGGAGGCAGCGTCCTGCAGGGCCGTGCGAACGACCTTGGTCGGGTCGATGATGCCGGCGCCGACCAGGTCCTTGTACTCGTCGAGCTGGGCGTCGTAGCCGTACTCGTAGGCGTCGCTGCGCAGCACTTCGCCAGCGATCACGGCGCCGTCCTTGCCCGCGTTCTCAGCGATCTGCTTCAGCGGCGTCTGGATCGCGCGGCGCACGATCTCGATGCCGACCTGCTCGTCGTTGTTCAGGCCCTTGAGGTCGGCCAGCTTCAGGGAGGCGCGCAGCAGGGCCACACCACCACCCGGCACGATGCCTTCCTCGACCGCGGCGCGGGTCGCATGCAGCGCGTCGTCGACGCGATCCTTGCGCTCCTTCACCTCGACCTCGGTGGAGCCGCCGACGCGGATGACGGCCACGCCGCCAGCCAGCTTCGCCAGACGCTCCTGCAGCTTCTCACGGTCGTAGTCCGAGGAGGTCTCCTCGATCTGCGCCTTGATCTGCTCCACGCGGCCCTGGATGTCGGCCTTCTCGCCGGCACCGTCGACGATCGTGGTGTTCTCCTTCTCGATGCGGACCATCTTGGCCTGGCCCAGCATCTGGAGGGTCACGGTCTCGAGCTTGATGCCGAGATCCTCGCTGATGACCTGACCGCCGGTCAGGATCGCGATGTCTTCCAGCATCGCCTTGCGGCGGTCACCGAAGCCCGGGGCCTTCACGGCGGCGATCTTCAGGCCACCGCGCAGCTTGTTGACCACCAGGGTGGCCAGCGCCTCGCCTTCCACGTCCTCGGCCACGATGATCAGCGGGCGGCCCGACTGAACAACCGTCTCCAGCAGCGGCAGCATCGGCTGCAGCTGGGACAGCTTCTTCTCGTGGATCAGGATGTAGGGGTTCTCGAGCTCGGCAATCATCTTCTCCGCATTCGTGATGAAATACGGGGAGACGTAGCCGCGGTCGAACTGCATGCCCTCGACCACGTCCAGCTCGGTCTGGATGCCCTTGGCTTCCTCGACCGTGATGACGCCCTCGTTGCCGACCTTCTCCATCGCTTCCGCGATCATCTGGCCGATCTCGGACTCGCCGTTGGCGGACAGCGTGCCGACCTGCGCCACTTCGGCGGAGGTGGTGATCTTGCGGGACTTCGCCTGCAGCTCAGCGACGATCTGCGTCACGGCCTTGTCGACGCCGCGCTTCAGGTCCATCGGGTTCATGCCGGCGGCCACGGCCTTGGCACCCTCGCGCACGATGGCCTGGGCCAGCACGGTCGCGGTGGTGGTGCCGTCGCCGGCCAGGTCGTTCTGCTTCGAGGCCACTTCGCGCACCATCTGCGCGCCCATGTTCTCGAACTTGTCGGACAGCTCGATTTCCTTGGCGACCGTCACACCGTCCTTGGTGATGCGGGGCGCGCCGAAGGACTTGTCGATCACGACGTTGCGGCCCTTCGGGCCCAGGGTCACCTTCACGGCGTCGGCCAGGATGTCCACACCGCGCAGCATGCGTTCACGGGCGGGGGCGCCGAACTTCACGTCCTTAGCAGCCATTGTCTTCTACCTCGTTTGTTCTGTTGGAACCGCAGGCGATCTCAAGCAGCCAGTTCAGGCCGCGAGAATGCCCAGGATGTCGGATTCCTTCATGATCAACAGGTCTTCGCCCTTGATCTTGACCTCGGTGCCCGACCACTTGCCGAAGAGGACGCGGTCGCCAGCCTTCACGTCGAGCGCGACCAGCTGGCCGGCCTCGTTGCGCGCGCCGGAACCGACGGCGACAACTTCGCCTTCCTGCGGCTTTTCCTTGGCGGTGTCGGGGATGATGATGCCACCGGCGGTCTTCTCATCGGCGGTCAGCCGGCGAACGACAACGCGGTCATGCAGTGGACGAAAGCTCATGAACCTCTCCTCGACGCCCTAATCTGGCGCATCCAGCGACGGTTGGCTCTCCTGGACCAGCAAGCCCTGTCAGCACTCACCCCAGGAGAGTGCTAAGCGATCTAGGGAAGTCTGCGCTCGCCGTCAAGCGTTTGTCAGCACTCTCTCATGTTGAGTGCTAAGACTTTGAAACGAAAAGTTTTCTTCGCCACCGCAGATTTGCCCATGGCAAGATGCCCAGACTGGAAGGAAGGCCTGCGGCCATAACGAGCGGAGACACAACGATCATGCTGTTGCGTGACCTCGAGTCCTTCGTACGCATCCCCGACTGGCGGCTGACCACCGCCGAGATCCTCTACCACCTGCCCGACCATCCGGGCCTGTTGCAAACCTTCATCTGGCAGAAGGTGGACCATGCCCCGGACTTTCCGGAGCTGCACCGCTTCCTGGCTTTCTGGCAGCGCGACATCGAAGGGCCGCTGCATTCGGTGCGCGTCGCTTCCGCCGCGCTGATCCGGCCGGCGGAACTGCGCTATGCCGGTGGCGAGTTCCGGCTGCACTAACGGCGCAAGGGCGGGCTCAGCCCGCCCCCAGCGACAGCAGCAGCACCGTCAGCGTCACCACCGAGAGGATGGTGGAGAGCAGCACCGTGGCCCCCGACCGCTCGGCCCCCGCCGCGTAGCGGCGCGACAGGAAGAAGGCGTTGGCGCCCGTGGGCAGCGCCGCCGTCACCAGCGCCACCGCCATCTGCAAGGGCGGCAGGCCGATGGCCCAGCCCACCAGCCCCACCAGCACCGGCATGAACAGCAGCTTCAGCCCGGCACAGAGCAGCGCCGACGGCCAGTCCCGCCGCGCGTCGAAGGCCACCAGGGTGGCGCCCAGGCAGAACAGCGCGACCGGCGAGGCCGAGGCACCCACCATCTCCAGGAAGTTGCGCGCGACCCGTGGCACCGGGATGCCGGCCTGGTAGACCACGAAGCCCGCCAGCACCGCCAGCACGATGGGGTTGCGCAGCACCGAGGCCACGGTGGCGCGCAGGATCTTCAGCACCGGCGCCTGCCCGCCATGGGCGATCTCGCCGATCACGGTGCCGATGGGCAGCAGGATCAGCGAATGCAGGCCGATGATGGCCAGCAGTTGCGCCAGCCCCGGCTGGCCATAGACCGCCAGGATCAGCGGCACGCCGATCATGCCGCTGTTGCCGAAGGAGGCATTGAGGCCGAAGGTCCCCGCCTCCCCCAGCTTCATCCGCAGCAGCGTGCGGCCCAGCAGCACGGCCAGAAAGTAGGACAGGAGGCAGCCGGTGAAGAAGGCGAAGGCCGTGGCGCCGCCACCGGGATGCGGCGTGGTGGCGCCGTTGAAGATCAGGCAGGGCAGCGCGAGGTTGAAGACATAGCTGTTCATCCCCTTCAGCCCCTGCTCCGTCACCCATTGCCGGTAGACGGACAGGTAGCCGATGCCGATCATCGCGAAGATCGGCGCCACGATCGTCAGCAGGAAGATCATGCGGCGGGCGCTGCGCCCGTCATGCTCCCAGCAGCCCGGAGACGAATTCCGGCAGCCAGGGCTGCCGCCGCCTTGCGGTGCGGCCGGCATGCAGGATGGCGCGCACTTCCTCCACCGTGCGGTGGAAGTCGTGGTTCACCAGCACATTGTCGAAGTCGCCGTAGTGGCTGATCTCATCCTGGGCGGCGGCCATGCGGCGGGCAATCTCCTCGGCGGAATCCTGCCCACGGCCATGCAAGCGCCGTTCCAGCTCCTGCAGGCTTGGCGGCAGCAGGAAGACGCCGACCACATCGCCCGGCAATGCCTGCCGCAACAGCAGGTGCCCCTGCCAGTCGATGTCGAAGAGCACGTCGCGCCCCGCCGCCAGCGCCTGTTCCACCGCCATGCGCGGCGTGCCGTAGAAGCGGCCGAAGACCTCCGCGTGCTCGATCAGCTCGCCGGCCGCGATCATGCGCTGGAACTCTTCCCGCTCGCGGAAGAAGTAGTGCACGCCTTCCACCTCGCCCGGACGCGGCTGGCGGGTGGTGGCGCTGACTGAAAGCCGCAGGTCCGGCTCCCGCTCCAGCAGCGCCCGGCTGACCGAGGACTTGCCGGCGCCGGAGGGGGCGGAGAGCACGAGGCAGAGGCCCCGGCGGGAAATCTGGTTCATTCGACGTTCGCCGCCTGCTCGCGCAGCCGCTCGATGGCGGCCTTCAAATCGAGGGAAATGCCGGTCAGCCCCAGGCTGGCGGATTTGGCGCCGAGCGTATTGGCCTCGCGCCCGAATTCCTGGGCCAGGAATTCCAGCCGCCGGCCCGCAGGCTCCTGGCCATCCAGCAGCGCGCGGGCGGCGGCGACATGCGCGGCCAGCCGGTCCAGCTCCTCCCGCACATCGGATTTCTGCGCCAACAGCGCCACCTCGACGGCCAGCCGCTCCTCCGGCACGCGCCGCTCGCCGCCCAGCAGTTCCGCCAGGGCGGCGGAAAGGCGGGCACGATGCGCCGCGGGCTGCTCGGCCGCCAGGGCGGCGGCGCGTTCCACCAGGGCCGCGATCTCGTCCAGCAACGCGTGCAGGATGCCGGACAGCTTCTCGCCCTCCTCGCGCCGCGCCTCCGCCAGGTCGTCCAGGGCGCGCAGGAAGCCGGCGGACAGCGCGGCATTGCGTGCCTCGGCCTCTTCCTCGCGCGGCTCCGGGGCCTCGCTGCGCAGCACGCCGGGCATGGCCAGGATCGACTCGGCGCGCGGCGCCGGGCAGCCGGGGATGCGCGCCGCCACTTCCAGCGCCAGGGCCAGGGCCTGTTCCAGCGCCACCGGGTCGGGCGTCAGGCGCGGCGCCGGGCGTTCCTCCCGCTTCACGCTGAGGCTGGCGGAGATATTGCCGCGCTTGAAGCGGGACTGCGCCGCGTCCCGCAGCCGGGGCTCCAGCTGGTCGGGGCCTGGGGGCAGGCGCAGCCGCACATCCAGGCCGCGCCCGTTGACGCTGCGCAATTCCCACACGAAACCCGTGCCATCCGGCAAGGTGCCGGCCTGCCGGGCGAAGCCGGTCATCGAGGAGAGAGCCATGGGCGGCCTTCTCCATCCCTCTGCGACAGGATGCAAGACGTGACGGATCTGCCTTGGGCGCATGTCGCCATCACCGGTGCCTCTTCCGGCCTCGGCCGCGCCCTGGCGCTGGCCAATGCGGCGCCGGGCCGGGTGCTGCACCTGGCGGCGCGCGACACGGCCCGGCTGGAGGACACCGCCGCGGCCTGCCGCGCCATCGGCGCCGAGGTCACCGTCACCCAACTGGATGTCCGCGATGCCGCCGCCTGCGCCGCCTGGGTGGGTGGCATGGCACGGATCGACCTGCTGCTGGCCAATGCCGGCATCTCCGGCGGCACCGGCGGCGGCACGGAGCCGGGGGAGCAGGTGCGCGCCGTCTTCGAGACCAACCTCAACGGCGTGCTGAACACCGCCCTGCCCGCCATGGCCCGCATGGCGGCGCAGGCGTCGGGGGCAGATGGGCTGCGCGGGCGGATCGGCGTCGTCGCCTCCGTCGTCGGCTTCGTGGCGGCGCCCAGCGCGCCGGCCTATTCCGCCAGCAAGGCCGCCGTGCAGCGCTGGGCGGAGGCGACGGATGCCACCCAGCGGCGGCGCGGCATCCGGCTGCACAGCATCTGCCCCGGCTTCATCCGCACGCCGATGACGGCACCCAACCGCTTCCCCATGCCCTTCATGATCTCGCCCGAGGAAGCAGCGCGGCGCACCTTGGCCGGCATCCGCTCCGGCCGGCAGCGGGTGGCCTATCCGCGCCGCACCTATGCCCTGTTCCGGTTGCTGGGCATGGTGCCGCCGGGCCTGATGGCCTGGGCTTCCCGCGCCGTGCCGGCCAAGGATGTCAGCGCCGTGTAGTGATCCAGACGCCGGCCAGCACCACCATGCCGCCGAGCAGCACCTGCGGCGCCGGCCATTCCTCCAGCCAGGCCGCGGCCACCAGCGCGGCGAAGAGCGGCTGCAGGTAGCTGACCATCGAGGCCTTGGCCGCCGGCGCCCGCCCCAGCAGCGCGATGAAGAGCGAGAGCGGCACGGTCGAGCAGGTCACGCCCAGCAGCACCAGCACCAGCCAGATCTCGGCCGGCTGGTCCAGCACCGCCACGCCGTGCAGCGCCAGGGCCATGGGCGCCGCCACCAGCATGGCCACCACCTGCTGGCCCAGCACCAGATGCTCCGGCACCTCCGGCCGCACCCGGCGGACATAGACGGTGCCCAGGGCATAGGAGGCGGCGGTGCCCAGCATCATCAGCGCGGCACCGAGGTCCGCGCCGCCGGACAATGCCCTGGGCCCCAGGATCAGCCCGATGCCCAGCAGGCCCAGCAACAGCCCGGCGAAGGTGGCGGGGCCCGGCTTCTCCTCCCGCAGCAGCAGCAGGCTCATCATCCCCACCAGCAGCGGGGAAGCGGATTGAATCAGCGCCGCCGGGGCGCTCTCGATGCCCCGCATGGCGGTGGCGGTCAGGATATTCGGCACCCAGCCGTTCAGCGTGCCGACGGCCAGGATATGCCACCAGGTGGCGCCGCGCGGCCGGGAGAGCTTGCCCGTCGCCGCCAGGAAGGCCAGCACCGCGATGGCCGAGAGCAGCGCCCGCACCGAGGCCACCGCCAGCGGCGGCATGGCCGGCGCGACATAGCGCAGCAGCGGAAAGGCCGAGCCCCAGAGCCCCGCGATCACCAGCAGCCGCAGCCAGAGCCCGGATACCGAGAGCGGCGCTGCCGCCGCGGCGCTCACCGCGGCGCGGCTCTTTGCCGCTCGATCTGCCGCCAGCGGGCGACGTTGCGGTTATGCTCCTCCAGCGTGCGGGCAAAGGCATGGCCGCCGCTGCCATCGGCGACGAAGTAGATGTCGTCGCTCTCCGCCGGGTGCAGCACCGCTTCCAGCGACTTCTCGCCCGGGCTGGCGATCGGCCCCGGCGGCAGGCCGCGTACGCGGTAGGTGTTGAAGGGGTGCTCGCGGTCCAGGTCCGCGCGGGTCAGCGGCCGGTCCAGCGGCGCGCCATCGGCGGCGGCATAGGCCACCGTGGGGTCGGATTGCAGCGGCATGCCGCGCTTCAGCCGGTTCAGGAAAACGGCAGCGACTCGCGGCCGCTCCTCCGGCATGCCGGTCTCGCGCTCGACAATGGAGGCCAGCACCAGCGCCTCGCGCGGCGTGTCCAGCGGCAGGCCGGGGCTGCGCTCCTTCCAGAGCCGCTCCAGCGTCGCGCTCATGGCGGTGGTGGCGCGGCGCACCAGCGCGGCACGGGTATCGCCATACTGGTAGGAATAGGTCTCGGGCAGCACCGTGCCCTCATCCAGCGCGGGGGTATTGCCAGTCAGGCCCGGCGCGGCATCGATCAGGGCGATGATCTGCTTGGCGGTCAGCCCTTCCGGCAGCGTCAGGCGGCGCTGCACCGGCCGGGCCTCGCGCAACACTTCCAGCACCTGCTGCAGCGAGCCCTGGGCGGGAAAGAGGTATTCCCCCGCCCGCAGCGGCCCTTCGGCGCGCGTCAGCCGGGCCGCCAGGGTGAAGATTCGGGGATCGCGGATGGCGCCCCGCGCCACCAGCACCTCGGCAATGGCCTGGGAACTGCCGCGCGGCACCACGATGGCGGTGGGCTCGGCCAGGGGGCCGGGGGCAACATATTGCTCCCGCGCCCACCAGGCGCCACCGGCCGCCAGCAGGACCAATACGAGGAAGACGATCAACGCCTTGCGCATGGGCCCTCGCCAGACAAAGGGAAAACTTGCCGGGGATCACGGCTCCCCGGCCGGCCGGCCCCTTGGGTCAGGGCGCCTTGCGGAACAGGATGGACGCGTTGGTGCCGCCAAAGCCGAAGCTGTTGGACAACGCCACGTCAATCTTGCGCTGCTGCGGCTGCAGCGCCACGCGGTCGATCACGCTCTCCCGCGAAGCCTTCTCCAGGTTCAGCGTCGGCGGGGCCACGCTGTCCCGGATGGCCAGGATCGAGAAGATGCCTTCCACCGCGCCCGCCGCGCCGAGCAGATGCCCGATGGCCGACTTGGTGGAGGACATCGCCAGGCCCTTGGCGGCATCGCCGAACATCTTCTCCACCGCTTCCAGCTCCAGGTCGTCGCCCAGCGGCGTGGAGGTGCCGTGCGCGTTGACATACTGGACATCGGCGGGCGAGACGCCCGAGTTCTTGAAGGCCGCCTTCATGGCGCGATAGGCGCCATCATGGCCCTCGGCAGGCGCCGTGATGTGATAGGCATCACCGGACATGCCGTAGCCGATCACCTCGCCATAGATCTTGGCGCCGCGCTTCTTGGCGTGCTCGTATTCCTCGAGCACCATCACGCCGGCGCCCTCGCCCATCACGAAGCCGTCGCGGCCCTCATCCCAGGGACGGGAAGCCTTCTCCGGCGTATCGTTATAGGCGGTGGAGAGTGCGCGGGCCGAGCAGAAGCCGGCGATGCCGATCTCGCAGACCGCCGCTTCCGTGCCGCCCGCCACCATCACGTCGGCATCGCCGAGCGCGATCAGCCGCGCGGCATCGCCCAGGGCATGCACGCCGCTGGCACAGGCCGTGACCACCGCGTGGTTCGGGCCCTTGAAGCCGTACTTGATGGAGATATGGCCCGAGGCGAGGTTGATCAGCGCCGCCGGGATGAAGAAGGGCGACAGCCGCCGCGCCTTGCCGGCACCGACCAGCTGCGAGGCGTTGTAGATCTCGGGCAGGCCGCCGATGCCAGAGCCGATCATCACGCCGGTGACGCAACGGTCTTCCTCCGACTCCGGAACCCAACCGGAATCCTCAACCGCTTCCGTCGCCGCCACGAGGGCGAGCTGGATGAAGCGGTCCATCTTCTTCTGGTCTTTGACCGGGATGAACTCGTTGAGATCGAGCTTACCCTCGGCCCTGCTCCCCGCAGGCACCTCACCGGCGATCTTCGCCGGCAGGTCCTTCGGGTCGAAGTGAGTGATCGGGCCGATGCCGCTTTCGCTGGCAAGCATCCGCTGCCACACATGCGCGACGCCGACCCCGAGAGGGCAGGCAATGCCCATCCCGGTGACGACGACGCGGCGCGGCGTCGTCAGAGAACCGAACACGCGTGCAACCTCCCGATCTTATCCTCTAGAAGCGCAAGTCGGTGAAGGAGGCCTCAGGCCGCCTTCTGCGCCTCGATATAGTCGATCGCGTCCTTGACGGTCGTGATCTTCTCGGCGGCGTCATCGGGGATCTCGACCCCGAAGGCCTCTTCGAAGGCCATCACCAGCTCGACGGTGTCGAGGCTGTCGGCACCCAGGTCATCAATGAACGACGCTTCGGACGTCACCTTGGCCTCTTCGACGCCGAGATGCTCGACAACGATCTTCTTCACCTTGTCGGCGGTATCGCTCATAGCGCGATGTCTCCTGCTGGAACGCTGCCTGCGGCGGCGGGAGGGAACAGCCCCACCCATGGCCCGCGCGGGCTTAACACGGAAGCTTCACAGGGAACAATTCCCCTGCGAAGAGGTTCAGATCATCGCCATCCCGCCGTTGACGTGCAGGGTGGCGCCGGTGACCCAACCGGCTTCTTCGGAGGACAGATAGGCAACGGCGGCCGCGATATCACTGGCCTCCCCCATCCGTCCCATCGGAATCCGCTCCATCAGCCGCGCCTTCTGCTGCTCGTTGAGCGCATCGGTCATCGGTGTGGCGATAAAGCCCGGGGCCACCACGTTCACCGTGATGCCGCGGGAAGCCAGCTCCTGGGCCAGCGACTTGCTCATGCCGATCAGGCCGGCCTTGGCGGCGGCGTAGTTCGCCTGACCCGGATTGCCGGTGACACCGACGATCGAGGCGATGGAGATGATGCGGCCCGCCCGGCGCTTCATCATCCCGCGCATGGCGGCGCGCGCCAGGCGGAAGGGGGCGGCCAGGTCGACCTCCAGCACATCCGACCAGTCCTTGTCGGCCATGCGCATGGCCAGCCCGTCGCGGGTGAAGCCGGCGTTGTTGACCAGGATGTCCAGCTTGCCGAAGGCGGCTTCCACCTGCTCCACCAGCGCCGCCGGCGCGGCGGGGTCGGTCAGGTCGGCCGGCGCCACCAGCGCGCCCTCGCCCAGCTCGGCGGCCAGGGTCTCCAGCACCTCGCGGCGGGTGCCGGAGAGCGCGACCTTGGCGCCCTGCCGGTGCAGCGCGCGCGCGATCTCGGCGCCGATGCCGCCGGTCGCACCGGTGACGAGCGCCACCTTGCCTTCGAGGCTGAACATATTCCGGTGGTATCCCTTACAGGCTCTTGAGGAAGGCCTCGATATCGGCGGGCGAGCCCACCGACATGGCCTGCGCATCCGGCGCCAGCCGCTTGGCCAGCCCGGTCAGCACCTTGCCGGAACCGATCTCGACAAAGCGGTCCACGCCCAGTTCCAGCATGGTGCCGACGCATTCGCGCCAGCGCACCGTGCCGGTCACCTGGCGGACCAGCAGCTCGCGGATCTCGGCCGGGTCGGTCGCCTTCGCGGCGGAGACATTGGCGATCAGCGGCACCACGGGCGGGCGCAGGTCGGCCGCCGCCAGGGCTTCGGCCATCGCATCGGCGGCGGGCGCCATCAGCGAGGAATGGAAGGGCGCGGAAACCGGCAGGATCATCGCCCGCTTGATGCCCTCAGCCTTGGCCAGATCCACCGCGCGCTCCACGGCGCCGCGGTGGCCGGAGATCACCACCTGGCCGCCACCATTGTCATTGGCGGCCTCGACGATCTCCTGCTGGCCCTCGGGGCCCTCGGCGGCACGGGCGCAGATGGCGGCGGCCTGGGACATCTCGGCGCCCAGCAGGGCCGCCATGGCGCCCATGCCGGCCGGCACCGCCTTCTGCATCGCCTCGCCGCGCAGGCGCAGCAGGCGGGCGGCGGTGGGGACATCGAAGGTCAGGGCGGCAGCGAGCGCGCTGTATTCGCCCAGGGAATGGCCAGCCACCAGCGCCACGCGGGACTTCAGGTCGAAGCCGCCTTCCTGCTCCAGCACCCGCAGCACGGCCAGCGAGACCGCCATCAGCGCCGGCTGGGCATTGGCGGTCAGAGTCAGTTCCTCCGCCGGCCCCTCGAACATGAGGCGGGAGAGGTTCTGCTTCAGGGTCTCATCGACCGCTTCGAACACTTCGCGCGCAGCGGGGAAGCTGGCGGCGAGGTCGCGGCCCATGCCGACGGCCTGGCTGCCCTGGCCTGGAAATACAAAGGCGAGCGGCATGGGGCGGATTGTTTCCCACGTGTGAATGGCGGCGGCGGGGTAGAGGCGGGGCGGGCGGGTGTCAAGAAATCCCTGGCAATATTATGGCCCTGCCTGGCTGTCATTCACCCCCCGGGCCCCGATTCCGGGCACCTGTGGCCTTAAAGCCCGGCATTTCCCCGAATCCTTTGACTTGGGCACCGTCCCCGTGCTTAAGGCCGCCCACCCTGCCGGGCGCGTGGCATCGCGCCCGGCTATGCCCGTTTGCGCGTTCCGGCATGGTGCCAGAACGCTCCGGGGCTGAGACAGCCACAGGGAGACACCATGCCGCTTTACGAAACCGTGCTCATCGCGCGGAACGACCTGACGCAGCAGCAGGTCGACACCATCACCGACCAGATCTCTTCCGTCATCACCGAAGCCGGTGGTGAGGTGAAGAAGCGCGAGTACTGGGGCCTCCGTGGCCTGGCGTACCGCATCAAGAAGAACCGCAAGGGGCATTACATGCTCCTCGGCCTCGACTGCTCGGCCGCCGCCGAACAGGAGATGGCGCGCCAGCTCGGCCTCAACGAGGACGTGCTGCGCCACATGACCATCCGCGTCGAGGCGATCGACGCCGAGGCGCCCTCCGCCATCCTCGCCAAGCGTGGCGATGACCGTGAGCGCGACCGTGGCTTCCGTGGCCCGCGCCCGGCTGGCCGCTTCGGCTCCGGCCGTGGCCGCGAGCGTGGCGATGACCGCGAGGAATTCCGCGCGCGTCCCCGCGACGAGATGGAGCCCGGCCAGGGCGGCGAGGAGTAAGAGAGCATGTCCGACAGCACCGACCTGAACCCCGCTGCCCGCCGCCCCGCCGTTGGCGCGCGCCGCCCGTTCTACCGCCGCCGCAAGTCCTGCCCCTTCTCCGGCCCCAACGCGCCGAAGATCGACTACAAGGACGTGCGCCTGCTCTCTCGCTTCCTGAGCGAGCGCGGTAAGATCGTGCCGAGCCGCATCACGGCCGTGTCGGGCAAGAAGCAGCGTGAGCTGGCCAACGCCATCAAGCGCGCCCGCTTCCTGGCCCTGCTGCCCTACGTCATCAACGACTGAGCCGGGCTGAGACGAGAAACGGACATTCCGGCTTGAGCACCCACCAGCCCCGTACAGGCCTGACCCACGACCCGCGATTCCTCGCTGGGGCGGCGGGCGGGCTCGTCTCGGCGCTGGCGGCGCTCTGGGCCTTCCACGGGCTGCCGCTGGGCGCGATCCTGTTCTGGCTCGCGCCCCTGCCGCTCTGCCTCGCTGGACTGGGCTTCGGCCTGCCATCCTTCCTCATCGCCGTGGTGGTGGCGGGGGTGGCGCTGCTGGTGGACAGCATCAGCACACTGCCGGCGCTGATCTATCTCGGCGCCTTCGGCGTGCCGGCGGCGCTGCTGCTGGCCACGGCGCTCCGCGGCCTGGCGCATGGCGGGGGGCATCTCGCCCTCGGCCTGCCGCTGGCGCTGCTGGGCCTCTGGCCGGCGGCGGTGCTGCTGCTCACGGCGCTGTCCCTGGCCAGCCCCGAGGGCGGGCTGGAGCAGTCGCTGCGCGAGGCGGTCTCGGCGGGCCTGGTCCATATGGGTGTGGAAGAGCCGGAAGGGCTGGTGACGCAGGTCATCCGCCTGCAGGCGGCAGCCATGGCCCTGTGGCTGGCGGTTGTGCTGGCCGGCAATGCCGGGCTGGCGCAATGGCTGCTGCGGCGCCAGGGCCTGGCGCTGGCGCCGGCGACGCGCTGGAGCACGGCGCGACTGCCCCGCTGGTACCCTGCCCTACCGGTGCTGGCCGCTTTGGCCTGGCTGCTGGCGGACCCGGCGCATGCGCTGGTGCCGCTGTCGCTCTGCCTCGTGCTGCTGGTGCCGATGGTCCTGCAAGGGCTGGCGGTGCTGCACACGCGGCTGCGGCCGGCCAAGGCGCGCGCGCCCCTGCTGGTGCTGATCTATGTCCTGCTTCTCGTCTTCAGCCTGCCTGGCGCCATCGTTCTGGTGGCACTGGGCCTCGTTGACCAATTCGGGCGCCGTAACCCGCCGCCCGCCAACACCTGAGATCGGGGTTCCATACCGATGATCGAAGTCATCCTGATGCAGCGGGTCGAGAAGCTCGGCCAGATGGGCGAGCTCGTCTCCGTCCGTCCGGGCTACGCCCGCAACTACCTCTTGCCGCAGGGCAAGGCCATCCGCGCCAGCAAGGCCAACCTGGAGCGCTTCGAGCAGGAGCGCGTTCAGCTTGAGGCGCAGAACCTGAAGCGCCGCGAGGAAGCCGAGCGCGTGGCCGAGCGGATGGACGGCCTGTCCGTCATCATCATCCGCCAGGCTGGCGAGTCGGGCGGTCTGTACGGCTCCGTCAGCGCCCGCGACATCGCGGACGCCGCCAAGGAAGCCGGCCTGACCATCGGCCGCAGCCAGGTCCTTCTGGAGCAGCCGATCAAGACGACGGGCCTGACCACCGTCCGCGTCGAGCTGCACCCGGAAGTCCACCTGCCGCTGACGGTCAACGTCGCCCGCTCCCCGGAAGAAGCCGAGAAGCAGGCGCGTGGCGAGGACCTGCGCGCCGAGCAGCAGGCCGAGGACGAGAGCCTGGAGGCCGAGCTGGCCGCCGAGCTGTCCGAACTGGGCGCTGCGTCCGAGGAATAAGCCCTTCTTCAGGGCTGACGGAGAAGGGGCGCTTCCCGGGAGGGAAGCGCCCTTTTTCGCGTCCGCTCTAATCGGCGGCACCGATTGTAACGATTGAAATATCGCGATGAAGTCTTCGTAACACCCGGCAGGGCGTGGCTGGACAACCTCGGCTTCCAATTGCCACGATCCTATTTCGTGGTGAAGAGGAAGGCTCGGGCATGCTGTTCGACCGTATTCTGTCCCGCTTGATCCAACGTGGGACCCTGACCGTCCGTTATCCGGATGGCCGCATCCTGGAATATCGCGGCGCCGCCGAAGGACCCAGCGCCGGGCTTGAGGTCCGCACCAAGCGGGCGGCCTGGCGGCTTTCCACCAATCCGACCCTCGCCTTTGGCGAGGAATACATGGACGGCAACATCGCCCCCATGGGCTGCTCGCTCTACGATGTGGCCGAGCTGATGGTGCTCAACCTGGCCGACGGCGGGGGCCACCCCGGCGAGGCGCTAATGGAGAAGGTCCGCTGGCTGCGGCGGCGCTTCGACCAGCTCAACCCCGCCAGCCGCTCCCGCCGCAACGTGGCGCATCACTACGATCTGAACGGCCGCCTCTACGCCCTCTTCCTGGACCGGGACCGGCAATATTCCTGCGCCTATTTCCCCACCGGCAACGAGACGCTGGAGGAGGCGCAGCTGCTGAAGAAGCGGCACATCGCCTCCAAGCTGAACTTCGACCGGCCGGAGCTGGAGGTGCTGGACATCGGCTGCGGCTGGGGCGGCATGGCGCTGCACCTGGCGCGCGAGCACGGCGCCCGCGTCACCGGCATCACCCTCTCCACCGAGCAGCTGGAGGTGGCCCGCAGCCGCGCCGCCGAGGCCGGGCTCTCGGACCGGGTCAAGTTCGAGCTGATGGATTACCGGGACTGGAAGCGGCCGGTGGACCGCGTCGTTTCCGTCGGCATGTTCGAGCATGTGGGCATCGACCACTACAAGACCTTCTTCCGCACCGTGAAAGGCGCGCTGAAGGAGGATGGCGTGGCGCTGATCCATGCCATCGGCCGCTCGGACGGGCCGGGCAGCACCAATGCCTGGATTTCCAAGTACATCTTCCCCGGCGGCTATTCCCCCGCGCTCTCCGAGGTGCTGCCGGCGGTGGAGAAATCCGGCCTCTGGGCCACGGATATCGAGGTGCTGCGGCTGCACTACGCCCATACCATCGCCCATTGGCGCCGCCGCTTCGCCGCCAACCGCGACGCGATCCAGAGCCTCTATGACGAGCGCTTCTGCCGCATGTTCGAATTCTACCTGGTGGGCTCCGAACTGACCTTCCGGCACTGGGGCCACATGAACTGGCAGATCCAGCTGACCCGCAAGGTGGATACCCTCCCCCTCTCCCGCGACTACATGCTGGAGGCCGAGCGGCGTGTGGCGGAGCAGCCACGCGAGGACGCCTGAGGCAAAGCATCCCCGTTATCCACAGCCTCCCTCTCGCCTGAGGGGGGCCTGACGGGGTATCCTGGGGACATGAACAGCGTTCCCCAGCCCGATGGCCTGCTCCGCGTCTCTCAGCGCCAGCCGCCGGCGAACCTGCAGGCGGAACAGGCGCTGCTTGGCGCGCTCCTGGCCAACAACAAAGCCTATGAGCGTGTTTCCGAATTCCTGGCGGCGGAGCATTTCGCCGACCCGGTCCATGGCCGCATCTTCGCCGCCATCCAGCGGCGCATCGAGGCCGGCCAGCTTGCCGACGCGGTGACCCTGCGCGGCGAATTCGCCCATTCCGGACTGCTCGACGAGCTGGGCGGGCCGGAATACCTGGCGCGGCTGATCTCCGCCATGGTCGGCATCATCAATGCCGGCGACTATGGCCGCATCATCCATGACGCCTGGCTGCGCCGCCAGCTGGTGGACCTGGGCGAGCAGGTGGTGAACCGCGCCTTCGGCACCGACGAGGGCCTGGAAGGCCGCGAGCAGCTGGAGGCGGCCGAGCAGGCGCTCTTCGACCTCGCCAAGGATGGCGGCAACGAGGGCGGCTTCGTGCCCTTCGGCCGTGCCCTGACCGACGCCGTCACCATGGCGGAAAAGGCCTTCACCAGCGGCGGCGGCGTGTCCGGCCTTTCCACCGGCCTGCGCGACCTGGATGCCAAGACCGGCGGGCTGCATCCCTCGGACCTTCTGATCCTCGCCGGCCGCCCCGGCATGGGCAAGACGGCGCTGGCCACCAAGATCGCCTTCGGCGCCGCCCAGTCCATCCTGCGCGCGGCCGAGGACGAGCATGGCCCCGGCGCCGTGCCCAAGGGCGGCTGCGCCATCTTCTCGCTGGAAATGAGCGCGGACCAGCTGGCCACCCGCCTGCTCTCCGAGGCCGCGCGCATCTCCGGCGACCGCATCCGCCGCGGCGAGATCATGCAGCGCGACTTCGACAAGTTCGTGGAAGTCTCGCGCGAGCTGGCGCGGCTGCCGCTCTATATCGACGACACGCCCGCCATCACCATCTCAGCGCTGCGGACCCGCTGCCGGCGCCTGAAGCGCACGCGCGGCCTCGACTTCATCGTGGTGGACTACCTGCAGCTGATGCGCCCCGCCGCCGGCTCCCGCCCCGAGAACCGGGTGCAGGAGATCAGCCAGATCACCCAGGGCCTGAAGGCCATCGCCAAGGAACTGGCGGTGCCGGTGATGGCGCTGTCCCAGCTTTCCCGTCAGGTGGAAAGCCGCGAGGACAAGCGGCCGCAGCTCTCGGACCTGCGCGAATCCGGCTCCATCGAGCAGGACGCCGACATGGTGATGTTCGTCTACCGCGACGATTATTACCTGAAGATGCAGGAGCCCAAGGACGTCAACTTCACCGATGGCGAGAAGCTGCAGGACGCCATCACCAACTGGCAGGCGCGGATGGAGAAGGCGCATAACCGCGCCGACCTGATCGTGGCCAAGCAGCGCCATGGCCCCACCGGCACCATCCCGCTGTTCTTCGAGGCCGAGTTCACCCGCTTCGGCGACCTCGACATCGTTCACGGCAATGACGGCTACTGAGGGCTTCGAGGCGACTCTCGAAGTCGACCTCGCGGCCATCACCGCCAACTGGCGCGGCCTTTGCGCCCGCCACGGCGCATCCGTGGCGGGGGTGGTGAAGGCCGATGCCTATGGGCTCGGCGCCGGCCCGGTGGCGCGGGCGCTGGCGGAAGCCGGCTGCCGCCACTTCTTCGTGGCCCAGTTCGCGGAAGGCATGGCCCTGCGTGAGGCATTGGGCGCGGGGCCGATGATCGCCGTGCTCGGCGGCTTCCCGCCCGGCGCGGATGCCGGCGCCGGGCTGACCCCGGTGCTGAACGGCCCCACCGACATCGCCGCCTGGCAGGCCGCCGGGGCGCCCGGGGCCGGCACCATCCTGCATCTCGACACCGGCATGGAGCGGCTGGGCCTTTCGCCCGTCGAGCGCGCCGCCCTGCCCCCGGGTGCGCTGGATGGGCTGGGCCTGCGCTATGTCATGACGCATCTGGCCTGCGCCGATGAGCCGGGACATGAGCTGAACGCCCTGCAGCCCCGGCGCTTCGCCGAGGCCGCCGCCGCCTTCCCCGGCATCCCCCGGTCGCTGGCCAATTCGGCCGGCATCTTCCATGGCGCCGCCATGGCCTCCGACCTCGCGCGGCCGGGCTGCGCGCTCTACGGCCTCAACCCGACGCCGGGGCAGACGAACCCGATGCGGCAGGTACTGCGGCTGACGGTGCCGGTGCTGCAGGTGCGGCAGGTGGCGGCCGGCACCCCGGTCGGCTATGGCGCCACATGGGTCGCGAAACGTGACAGCCGGATTGCCACCATTGCCGCCGGCTATGCCGATGGCTACCTTCGCGCCCTGTCCAGCCGGGGCATCGGCATTGTCGCCGGGCGTCCTGTGCCGCTGGTAGGCCGGGTTTCCATGGATCTCATCACCCTCGACGTCACCGACGCGCCCGACATCCGCCCCGGCGACCGGGTGGAGATGATCGGCCCGGCGCAGACGCCGGACGAGGTGGCGGCGCTGGCCGGCACCATCGGCTATGAGGTGATGACCTCGCTCGGCGCCCGTTACCGGCGCCAATACCGGCCGGCATGATACGGCGGTCCTGAATTGAACGTCATCCTGAACTTCCTCGCGAGCCTCGGGCGCGCCGTGCTCGGGCTCTGCCGCAGCGCGGGCGCCATCGCGCTCTTCGCGGCCGAGGGTGTCTCGCACCTGCTGCGGCCGCCCTTCTACCCGCGCATGTTCCTCCGTGCCTTTGTGGAGATTGCCTATTTCTCCCTGCCGGTGGTGTCGCTGACGGCGGTCTTCACCGGCATGGTGCTGGCGCTGCAATCCTATTCCGGCTTCTCCCGCTTCGGGGCGGAAAGCGCCATCGCCAATGTCGTGGTGCTCTCCATCACGCGTGAGCTTGGGCCGGTGCTGGCCGGCCTGATGGTGGCCGGGCGCATCGGCGCCGCCTTCGCGGCCGAGATCGGCACCATGCGCGTCACCGACCAGGTGGATGCGCTGACCACCCTCTCCACCAACCCCATGAAGTACCTGGTGGCGCCGCGCCTGCTGGCCGGCACCCTGGCCATGCCGCTGCTGGTGGTGGTGGCGGATATCCTGGGCATCATGGGCGGCTGGCTGATCGGCACCGCCAAGCTGGGCTTCGGCTCCGCGACCTATCTGAACGCCACGCTGACCTTCATGCAGCCGATGGATGTCATCTCCGGCCTGGTGAAGGCGGCGGTCTTCGGCTTCATCGTGGCGCTGATGGGCAGCTACCATGGCTACAACAGCCGCGGCGGCGCCCAGGGCGTGGGCGCGGCCACCACGGCGGCGGTGGTCTCCTCCTCCATCCTGATCCTGGCGCTCGACTACGTCATCACCGAGATGTTCTTCGCCCGATGAGCGCCTCCACCACCCCCAAGATCCGCCTGCGCGGCCTCAGCAAGGCCTTCGGTGCCAAGCAGGTGCTGGATGGCGTGGACCTCGACATCCAGGCCGGCCATGGCATGGTCATCCTGGGCGGCTCGGGCTCCGGCAAGTCGGTCACGATCAAGTCCATCCTGGGGCTGATCCAGCCCGATGCCGGCATCATCGAGATCGATGGCCGCAACGTGCTGGCGATGAACCGCCGGGAACGCGAGGAACTGAACGACCGCATCGGCATGCTGTTCCAGAATGCCGCGCTCTTCGACAGCCTGCCGGTCTGGGAGAATGTCTGCTTCAAGCCCCTGGCCCAGAAGCGCATGACCCGGGCCCAGGCGCGGGACAAGGCGGCCGAGGTGCTGGCCCAGGTCGGCCTCGCCGGCAGCGTCGGCGACCTGTACCCTGGCGAGTTGTCAGGCGGCATGCAGAAGCGCGTGGGCCTGGCCCGCGCCATCGCCGGCAACCCCGAGATCATCTTCTTCGATGAGCCCACCACCGGCCTCGACCCCATCATGGGCGCGGTGATCGACGGGCTGATCGTGGATTGCGTGAAGCGCCTGGGCGCCACGGCGGTCTCCATCACGCATGACATGGCCAGCGCGCGCCGCATCGGCGACACGGCGGCCATGATCCACAAGGGCCGCATCGTCTGGACCGGCCCCGCCGCCACGCTGGGCGAGACCGGCAATGCCATGGTGGACCAGTTCGCGCGTGGGGAGCGCGAAGGGCCCATCACCATGGAATTGCGGAAATAGCCGGTGGAGCAGCGCCTCAGCCTTGTGACGCTGGGCGTGCCTGATCTGGCGGTGGCCACCGCCTTCTACGAGGCCCTGGGCTGGCGGCGCGGGATGCGCGCGGCCGAGGGCGTCTCCTTCTTCCAGGCCGGCGGCATGATCCTCTCGCTCTATGGCTGGGAGGATCTGGCGCGGGATTCCGGCGTGGCGCCGGAGGGCCAGGGCTTCCGCGGCATCAGCCTCGCCTACAATGCCCGGACGCGGCAGGAGGTCGATGCCGTGCTGGCGGAAGCCGCCGCCGCCGGTGCCCGCATCACCAGGCCGGCACAGGAAACCGATTGGGGCGGCTATGCCGGCGCCTTCGCCGACCCGGCCGGCCACTTGTGGGAAGTGGCCTGGAACCCGGGCTTCCCCATCGCCCCCAATGGCGCGATGGTGCTGCCGGATTAGGCCACCGGCGGCAGCCGGCGCAGCAGCAGCAGCGCCGCCAGCGTCGATATTGCCCCCACCAGGAAGGGCGCCGCCGAGCCGCCCAGCGTCGCCGCCAGCCCCAGCAGCGGTCCGCCCAGGCCGAGCGCCAGGTCGAAGAAGGCGATGAAATTGCCGACTGCCTGCCCGCGCTGGCCGGCAGGCACGCGGCGTGTCGCCTCCACCCCCATGGCCGGAAAGACCAGCGAGAAGCCGAGGCCGCTGACCACCGCGCCCAGCAGCGCCAGCGCCGGCCCCGGCGCCCACCACAGCAACAACTGCCCGAGGACCTGCAGCGCCAGGGAGGCGATGCCGACCCGCATGCCGCCCTGCCGGTCCGGCAGATGCGCCAGAAAGAGCCGCACCAGGATATAGGCGGCCACGAAGCCGATCATGCCGAGCCCCGCCCCGCCCCAGCCCCGCGCCTGGTAGTGCAGCGGCAGGAAGGTGGTCATGGCGACAAAGGACAGGCCGAGAGCGCCAGCACCGTGCCCGGCATCCAGACCAGCCCCACCACGCGGTGGAAAGGCAGCCGCAGCCCGCCCGAGCCCGGAAAGCCGCGCAGCCCCAGCGCGATGCCGGCGGCCAGCAGCGGCGCCAGGATGGAGAGCAGCAGCACGGTGCCGAAGCCGCTGTCATGCAGCAGCCAGAGGCCCAGCGGCGCGCCGGTGCCCAGCGCCGCATACATGGCGATGCCCTGCCAGGCCATGACCTTGCCGGTGCGCGCGGGGCCCATGCGGCCGATGCCCCAGGTCATGCTACCGGTCAGGAAGAAGCTTTCCGCCGCCCCCAGCATGGCGCGCGCCAGCAGCAGCAGCGGCACCACCAGCAGGTTGTCAGCGGGCAGCAGGATGGTGGCCGGCAGCATCACCAGCCCGGAGAGCGCCGCCAGCGGCAGGCCCGTCAGCGCCGAGCGGCGGGGCCCGTAGCGGTCGCAGACCGTGCCGGCGGCATGGCGCGTCACCACCGTCACCAGCGACTGCGCGCCGATCACCGCGCCGACCAGCGCCGGGCTGAAGCCCATGGCGTCGTGCAGGTGGATGGCCAGTGCCGCCAGCGGCATGCCCACGGCCAGGAAACCCAGGAAGACAATGACGACCAGCGGGCCCATCGCGGCCGCGGTGCTCATCGGAACGGAAGAAGGGGACATTCGGGACACAACGCCATTCGGCCGGCGCCGGGGGGAGGATGCGTTGATTGACGTGAACGCTTACGCGCCAGGGCGGCGGGCCCTGGCGTATGTCTCGCGTTTCGCCGTCACCCGCGCCGGTGTCAAGCCGCCTACCGCCTGTGCGCTGTTTGTTCTATATCCACAGGCATGGCCAAATCCGTCACCCGCTTCGTCTGCCAGAACTGCGGCGCCGTTTATCCCAAGTGGCAGGGGCGCTGCGACGGCTGCGGAGAATGGAACACCATCGCGGAGGAGGCGTCCGAATCCCGCCCCTCCGGCCCCACGGGCAAGAGCAGCGGCGGGCGCAAGATCGAGTTCGTCGGGCTGAAGGGCCGGGCCGAGCCGCCGCCGCGCACCCGCAGCGGCATCGCGGAACTCGACCAGGTGCTGGGCGGCGGTTTTGTTCCCGGCTCCATCGTGCTGGTGGGCGGCGACCCGGGCATCGGCAAGTCCACCATCCTGTTGCAGGCGGCGGCCAAGGTGGCGGCGGCGGGCAAGCGCACGCTCTATATCTCGGGCGAGGAGGCCATCGACCAGGTGCGGATGCGCGCCCAGCGCCTTGGGCTGGCGGACAGCCCCCTGGCGCTGGCCGCCGCCACCAGCCTGCGCGACATCGCGGCCAGCCTGGAAGAGGAACGCGACGCCACGCTGGTGATCATGGATTCCATCCAGACCGTCTGGCTGGACAGCCTGGATTCCGCGCCCGGCACCGTCTCCCAGGTCCGCGCCTGCGCGGCCGAGCTGGGGCGGCTGGCCAAGACACGCGGCTTTGCCCTGGTGCTGGTCGGCCATGTGACAAAGGAAGGCACCCTCGCCGGCCCGCGCGTGCTGGAGCACATGGTGGATGCCACGCTCTATTTCGAAGGCGACCGCGGCCACCAGTTCCGCATCCTGCGCGCGGTGAAGAACCGCTTCGGCGCCACCGACGAGATCGGCGTCTTCGAGATGACGGACCGGGGGCTGGTGGAGGTCTCCAACCCCTCCGCCCTCTTCCTGGCGGAACGGCGCGGCAATATCTCCGGCAGCGCCGTCTTCGCGGGCATGGAAGGCTCGCGGCCGGTGCTGGTGGAAATCCAGGTGCTGCTTTCCCCTTCCGCCAATGGCGGCTCACCCCGGCGGCAGGTGGTGGGCTGGGATTCCGGGCGGCTGGCCATGCTGATGGCGGTGCTGGAATCCCGCGCCCGCGTCGGCCTCGGCCAGAACGACGTTTATCTCAATGTCGCCGGCGGGCTGCGGGTGGGCGAGCCGGCGGCGGATCTCGCCGTCGCCGCCGCCCTGGTCTCCGCCGCCACCGACCGCCCCACCCCGCCCGACATGGTCTTCTTCGGCGAGGTCGGCCTCTCCGGCGAGGTGCGGCAGGTGGCCCAGACCGACACGCGGCTGCGGGAGGCCGCCAAGCTCGGCTTTTCCGCCGCCACCCTGCCCCGCCGAGTCGCGCGCGGCGGCCGTGCCCCTTCCGCGCCCGATGGGCTGCGGCTCTCCGAGATCGGCCACCTCGCCGATCTGGTGGCGCCGCTGGCCGCCAGCGCCAAGCCGAAGCCCGCCGCCCGCCAATCCGAGAAGGCCGAACCCGCCGAGGAGGGCTGACACCGCGCCACCGCCCCGGTATAGGCAGCGCCACGATGACCTGGGTCGACGGCCTTGTTCTCGCGGTGCTCGCCCTCTCGGCGCTCATCGCCTATTTCCGGGGCTTGGTGCGGGAGGTGCTGGGCATCGGTGCCTGGGCCGGCGCCATTGCCTTCGCGCTTTATGCCCAGCCGGCGGTGAAGCCGCTGGCCATGAAATACCTGACGACCGAATGGATGGCGGAACTCGCCGCGCTCGCCGTCGCCTTCCTGCTCGCCCTGCTGGTGCTGAAGCTGCTGATCGGCTGGTTTGCCGGAATCGTCCGCCATTCCGTGCTCGGGGGTGTGGATCGCGCTCTCGGCATCGTGTTTGGCCTCGCAAGAGGTGCTTTCCTGCTCGTACTCGCCTATATCGTGGGCGGGTTGTTCCTGCCTGCCACCGACCTTTGGCCGGAAGCGGTGCGGAATGCCCGGACCCTGCCGGTGGTGGCGGATGCGGCCCAGGCCGTTGTGTCGTTCCTGCCGGCCGAATACCGCCCGCGTCTGCCGGAGCTGCCTGACCGTGGCCTGCCGAGCATGGACGAATTGCTGCGTCCCCCCGCCCGGGGGCGCACCTGACGACCCTTCCGGTTCTTGGCCGGGAACGAGGATGCCAATGCAGTCCATGCTGACCACCAATCCCTGGGAGACCGGGGACGACGACCATTTCAAGGAAGAATGCGGCGTCATCGGCGTCTGGAACGCCGCCGACGCGGCGGCGCTGACGGCGCTGGGCCTGCACGCCCTGCAGCATCGCGGACAGGAAGCGGCCGGCATCGTCGCGCTCTCCGAGAAGGGCGTCTTCAATGCCCATCGCGCCCAGGGCCTGGTTGGCGACAATTTCTCCTCCGCCAAGGTCATCGCCGCCCTGCCCGGCCGCACCGCCATCGGCCACAACCGCTACGCCACCACGGGCGAGACGGCGCTGCGCAACGTGCAGCCGCTTTATGCCGATTTCGAGTTCGGCGGCCTGGCCGTCGCCCATAACGGCAACCTGACCAATGCCGGCGTGCTGAAGCGCGCCCTGGTGCGCCGCGGCTGCCTGTTCCAGAGCACGACCGACTCCGAGGTCTTCGTCCATCTCATCGCCATCAGCCTCTACGCCAATGTGGTCGACCGGCTGATCGACGCCTTGAAGCAGGTGCAGGGCGCCTATTCCCTGATCGCCCTGCATGACGGCGCCATGATCGGCGCGCGCGACCCGCTGGGCGTGCGCCCGCTGGTGCTGGGGCGCCTCGGCCCGGCCGAGGCCGGTTCCTGGGTGCTGGCCAGCGAGACCTGCGCGCTGGACATCGTCGGCGCCGATTTCGTGCGCGACGTGGAGCCGGGCGAGATCGTGGTGATCGACGGGAACGGGCTGCGTTCCATCCGCCCCTTCGGGCGGCAGCAGAGCCGCTTCTGCATCTTCGAATACATCTATTTCGCCCGCCCCGATTCCATCGTGGAGGGCACGCCGGTCTATGAGACCCGCAAGCGCATCGGCGCCGAGCTGTCGCGCGAAAGCGGCGTCGAGGCCGATGTGATCGTGCCTGTGCCCGATTCCGGCGTGCCGGCGGCCATGGGCTATGCGGCCGAGAGTGGCATTCCCTTCGAGCTGGGCATCATCCGCAACCACTATGTCGGCCGCACCTTCATCGAGCCGACGGACAGCATCCGCCACCTCGGCGTGAAGCTGAAGCATTCCGCCAATCGCCCGATGATCGAGGGCAAGCGCGTGGTGCTGGTGGACGACTCCATCGTGCGCGGCACCACCTCCCGCAAGATCGTCGAGATGGTGCGGCAGGCGGGCGCCAAGGAGGTGCATATGCGCATCTCCTCGCCTCCCACGACCAATCCCTGCTTCTACGGCATCGACACGCCGGAGCGCGCCAAGCTGCTGGCCGCCAACCACGACGTGGAGGAGATGGCGCGCATCATCGGTGCCGACAGCCTCGCCTTCATCTCGCTGGACGGCCTCTACCGCGCCCTGGGGCAAGCCAAGCGCGACGGCAACAACCCCGCCTATTGCGACGCCTGCTTCACCGGCGACTATGCCATCCCGCTGACCGATCTGGTCGGCCACCCTGAGCGCGCGCCCGCGCTGCTGGCCGCCAACGGCGTTTGAACCGCATGAACGATAAGCCTTTGCAGGGCCGCGTGGCCCTGATCACCGGCGCCAGCCGCGGCATCGGTGCCGCCCTGGCCGTGGAAATGGCTCGCCAGGGCGCCCATTGCGTGCTGATCGCCCGCACCCAGGGCGGGCTGGAGGAAACCGACGACGCGATCCGCGCCGCCGGCGGCCAGGGCGCCACGCTGCTGCCCTTCGACCTCGTGAAGAACGAGGCGCAGATCGACAGCATCGGCCCCTCCATCGTGGAGCGCTTCGGGCGGCTGGACATCCTGGTCCACAATGCCGGCGAACTCGGCAAGCTGACGCCGGTGGCGCATATCGACCCCAAGGACTGGGCCAATGTGGTGGGCGTCAACCTCACCGCCGCTTGGCGCCTGATCCGCACCTGCGACCCGCCGCTGCGGGCCTCAGATGCCGGCCGGGCGGTGTTCGTCACCACCGGGCGGGTGCAGCACCCCAAGGCCTACTGGGGCGCCTATGGCGCCACCAAGGCCGGCATGGAGCACCTGGTGCAGACCTGGGCGCAGGAGGTGGAGAAGACCCCGCTGCGCGTCAACCTCTTCGACCCCACCGTGGTCGCCACCCGCATGCGCGCCACCGCCATGCCGGGCGAGGACCCCGCGAGCATTGCCCAGCCCGCCGATGTGGCGCCGATGATCGCCGCACTCTGCCAGCCCAGCCTGACGCGGCACGGGGAAACCGTCGCGGCGGCCTGAAGATCGTTGCGCGCCGCCGATCTATCCGGCGGCGTAAAAAACTATGCTGTGATTCAACCGCACGCAACCAGTCCAAGCCTTGAGGGTTTGTGCCGCCGTAGAAGGAGGACCTGACATGGCGAGCATCGCGAAATACCAGATCCCTGCGGCTTCCGGCGTGATCACCGGCTCCAATGGCGCGGATACCTACAACGGCACCGGCGCCTATGATTTCGGCCAGTTCGACGCCGGCCGCCGCGACGCCATCATCGTGAACAACGATGCCGGCCCGGTCAGCGTCGCCAGCCGCGCCGGCATCGACACCATCAACAGCGTCGAGACGCTGATCTTCGTTGATGGCCGCGAAGTTTATAATCCTGAGGACGCGGCGGCGCAGGTGACGCGCCTCTACAATGTCGCCCTGGGGCGGGATGCGGATCAGGGCGGCCTCAACAGCTTCATCCAGACGCTGGATGACGGCGGCAAGCTGTCCAATGTCGCGAATGACATGATCAACAGCGCTGAGTTCTCCAACCTCTTCGGCGCGAACCTGAACAACACGCAGTTCGTCGATGCGCTGTATCAGAACATGCGTGGCGCGGCGGCCTCTCCGGCCGAGATCTCCAGCTGGACCATTCTGATCGACAAGGGCGAGATGACGCGCGCCGATGTCGCCGTCCAGTTCGCCGAATCGGCCGAGAACCGGGCCATTACCGCCAGCATCGTGGCCGATGGCATCTGGGACCGCGATGAAGGCGCCATCGCCGTCGCCAACCTTTATGACACCGCCTTTGACCGCCTGCCGGACCTGGGCGGCCTCTCCTCCTGGGTGTCGCTGCTGCATACCGGCAACCTGTCCGTGAAGACTATCGCAGATTCCTTCTACAACAGCGATGAAGCCGCCAGCCTGCGCGGGCTGAACGACGCCGACTTCATCAACGCCGTCTATAACAATGCGCTGGAGCGCAATGCCGAGCAGGCAGGCGTCGATGGCTGGCTCGCGCAGCTGAATGGCGGGATGTCGCGTGCCGAGGTGATGCTCGCCATTTCCGACAGCGCCGAGCATCAGCAGATTACCGCGAACGACTTCCAGAGCGATAATCCGCTGAGCTACGGCGTCAGCCTGGTCGCCTGAACCGGCGGGCCGGATAGCGAAAGGGGGCCTCGCGGCCCCCTTTTTCATTCCTTGTCCACGAAGGGGTTGCTGGTGCCCCGCAGCTGCAGCCGGATCGGCACGCCCGGCATGTCGAAGGCGTCGCGGAAGCTGTTCACCAGATAGCGCCGGTAATCTTCCGGCAGATCCTCCGCACGCGGGCCGAAGATCACGATCGTCGGTGGCCGGGCCTTGGGCATGGTGGCGTAGCGCAGCTTGATACGGCGGCCATCGGCCAGCGGCGGCTGGTGGCGGGACAGCGCGCCCTCGAACCAGCGGTTCAGCTCGCCGGTCGGCACGCGCTTGTTCCAGCGCTCCATGGTCTCGCGCACTGCCGGCATCAGCTTGTCGACACCGCGCCCGGTGGCCGCCGACATGGCCACCACAGTGATGCCCTTCAGCTGCGCCAGCGAGGTCTGCAGCGTGTCCTCGATGCCGCGCCGCGCGGCGATGCGATCTTCCACCGCATCCCACTTGTTCAGCGCGATCACCACGGCGCGGCCCTCGCGCTCGGCCAGGCGGGCGATGCGCAGGTCCTGCTCGTCCAGCCCCAGCAGGGCATCGAGCACCAGCACCGCCACCTCGGCCTCCTTCAGCGCATTGATGGTGGCGCCAACGGACATCTGCTCCAGCCCCTCGACGATGCGCGCCTTCTTGCGCATGCCCGCGGTGTCCACGATCCGCACGCGGCCCACGGCGTCGTTGAACTCGCTGGTCACGGCGTCGCGGGTCAGGCCGGGCTCGGGGCCGGTGATCATCCGCTCCTCGCCCAGCAGGGCGTTCAGCAGGGTGGACTTGCCGGCATTGGGGCGGCCGACGACGGCCAGCCGCAGCGGGCGGTCCTTGTCGTCCTCCTCCTCTTCCTCCGGCTCCTCCGGCAGCATGCCGGCCACGGTGGAATGGAGGTCGGAAATGCCCTCGCCATGCTCGGCGGAAATGGCCACGGGGTCGCCGAAGCCCAGCTCATAGGCTTCCAGCGCGGCCATGGTGCCGCCGCGGCCCTCGGTCTTGTTGGCCACGGCCAGCACCGGCACCTTCTGCCGGCGCAGCCAGGCGGCGAAGGCGCGGTCGGAGGCGGTCAGGCCCGCCTTGGCATCCACCACGAAGAGGATGAGGTCCGCCTGCTGGATCGCGGCCTCGGAGGAGGCGCGCATGCGGCCGGCGACGGTGTCGGGCGGCGCTTCTTCCAACCCGGCGGTGTCCAGCAGGATGACGTCGCGGCCACCGATCCGGGCCTCGTATTCCTTGCGGTCACGGGTGACGCCGGGGGTGTTGTCCACGATGGCGAGCTTGCGGCCCACCAGACGGTTGAACAGCGTGGACTTGCCCACATTGGGGCGGCCGATGATGGCGATACGGGGGAGCATCCGCGCGCTTTACAGCGGAATGCCCCCCGAGGGAATCACGGAGATGGCATGGCCGTCATCGCAACGGCCTGTCAGGCGCCGCGATAGGCCGCCAGCGTGCCGTCGTCGCAGAGCAGGACCAACGTGCCGGCCGCCACCAGCCCGGGCTGGGAGCAGCCGTCCGGCAGCCGCATCTGCCCCGCGACCGCGCCGGTGGCGGGGTCGATCTGCAGCAGCTCGCCCTTCGAGGAGGGCAGCAGGATGCGGCCGCCGCCCATGAGCGGCGGGCCGAAGCTGGCGGGCTCGGCCTTGTCCTTGCCCTTCGGCGGGGCGTTCAGTTCGGTCAGCCAGCGCACCCGGCCGTCCTCGCGCCCGATCGCCACCAGATTGCCGGTGCTGCCGATCACGAAGACCCATTCCCCGACCACCAGCGGCGTCTCGGTGCCGCCGATCTCGCGCTCCCACAGCCGGCGGCCGGAGCGCAGGTCCACCGCCATGGAGAGGCCGCCCATGCTGTTGGCGTAGACGCGGCCACGGTCGATCACCGGCAGGCCGCGCACGCCGGAGATATCGCCCAGGCCGCCGCGCCCGGCGGCCAGGCTCTCGGTCCAGAGCACGCGGCCATCATCGGGGCGCATCGCCACCAGCTCGCCCGAGGGGAAGCCGGCCACCAGGAAATCTTCGAAGACCGCCGGCGCCGGCAGGCCCAGCGGCAGCGCCGGGGCTGCCTGGGCGCTGTAATCCCAGAGCTTCTTGCCGTCCTCGGCGGAGAAGGCGGTCACCGCATTGTTCAGCGTGGGCACGAAGATGCGCCCGTTCGCGACGGAGGGCGCGCCACGCGCCGGGGCCGGCAGCGGCACGCGCCAGCGCGGCTCGCCATCCGCCGGGTTCAGCGCCAGCAGCTCGGCCATACCGGAGGCGACATAGAGCACGCCGCCCTCATAGGCGCAGCCGCCGCCGACGGCGCCGACATCGTCCTTCTTGGGCTTGGTGTCGAAGCGCCAGCGGCGCCCGCCGCTGCCGAGGTCGAAGGCCGAGACGACGCCGAAGGCGTCGGAGGCGAAGACCGTGCCTTCCGCCACCACGGGCCCGGCGGTGATGCGGCTGCGGTAGCTGTTGCCGCTGCCCGCCGAGGCCGTCCAGGCGCGGGTCAGCGAGCCCGGCAGCGCCAGGTTCCCCGGCGCATGGCCGGCATTGCCGCCCGCCTGCGGCCAGTCGGCGCGGGCCTCGGGCGGCGGCAGGTCCATGGGGGAGTTGGCCAGGGCCTCGTCGGCCTCCAGGTCCCGGCGCGGCGCCAGCACGGGGCGGCGCTCACCGAGCAGCGGCTTCTTGGATTCGCCGAAGATGTCGTCGAGCGTCTCGCAGCCCGCCAGCAACCCCGCCGCGCCCAGCAGCGCCGCCCGCCGCGTCCAGACCATCTGCCGCATTCCGCTCAGCTCCCCAATCCCGCGGCCACGCGGCCCGCGCGTTCCCGCACCCCCTGCGGCGCGGTGACATCCGCCGCCAGGGCTTCCAGGTTCTTTTTCGCTTCCGTGGCCTCGCCACGGCGGATCGCCACCAGCGCCTGCAACTCGCGCGCCGAGGCCGCCCAGGCGCCCCCGGTCAGCGGTGCCAGGCGCGACTCCAGCGCCGCCGGGTCCTGCGTCTCCAGCCCATGCAGGGCCCACATCAGGCTGGCGAGGTCGCGATAGACCTGCGGCGCGCGGCTGTCGCTGGCCACCTGGTCCCAGATGGCCAGGGCGGCATCACGCTCGCCGGTCTCGGCCTTCAGCGCGGCGGTGCGCAGGCGGGCCAGGACCCGGTAGCCCTCCGGCGCATCCTGCGCGATGGCGGCGAAACGCTCGGCGGTGGCTTTCAGGTCGGCGCCTGGGGCCTCGGCGGCGCGGTGCACTTCCATGAAGGCCATGGCGGCCTGCCCGCCCTGCTGCTGCTGGTGCCAGCGCCAGCCCTGCCAGCCGGCCACGCCGACGACAGCCAGCAGCGCCACGCCAGCCAGGGCGCCACCGTAGCGCATCCAGAGCTTGCGCGCCTGTTCGGCCCGCAGCTCCTCCTTCACCTCGTCGAAGATATCCGGCAATTCCGGTCCCCACAGCAGCGGCGGGGGCTTCAGGCCCCCGAAGATCGTGGCGCGGACCATAGCGGCCCGCGCCACCCCCGTTAAGGGTTCAGCGCCTTCAGCCCCGCGCGAGGCCCGTATCGAAGCGCACCGGACGGCCGGCGGGGGTGCCCAGCACCTCGTCCTCCCGCATCACCGGCTGGCCGCGCACAATGGTCATCACCGGCCAGCCGGTGCAGGACATGCCCGCGAAAGGCGTCCAGCCGCAGGGCGAGGCGATCCAGCTTTCCTCGATGGTGCGGGTCTTCTTCAGGTCCACCACTGTGAAGTCGGCGTCATAGCCGGCGCAGAGGCGCCCCTTGGCCACGGCGCCATAGACGCGGGCGGGGCCGGCGGCCATCAGGTCCACCATGCGGGAGAGGCTGAGCCGCCCGGCATTCACGTGGTCCAGCATGATCGGCGCCAGCGTCTGCACGCCGGTCAGGCCGGCGGCGGTGGCGGGCCAGGGGCGTTCCTTGGCGGCGCGGGAATGCGGCGCGTGGTCGGAGCCGATGCAGTCCACCGTGCCATCCGCCACCGCCGCCCAGGCCGCCGCCATGTGGCGCGCGTCGCGGATCGGCGGGTTCATCACCGCATAGCCGCCGAGGCGGTCATAGGCCTCGTCGGTCTGGGACAGGTGGTTCACCAGCACCTCGACCGTCGCGACATCGCGGAAGTCGCGCAGGTATTCCAGTTCCTCGGCGGTGGAGACATGCAGGATATGGGCGCCGCGGCCGGTCTCGCGCGCCAGGGCCATCAGGCGGCGGGTGCCGAGGAAGGCGCATTCCACGTCGCGCCATTCGGCATGCAGCTTGTGCGGGCCGCCGTCGGCATAGAGCGGCTTGCGCTCCTGCAGCCGGTACTCGTCCTCGGAATGGTAGCAGATGCGGCGGCGGCCGGAGCGCATCACGCGCTCCAGCGTCGCGTCATCCTCCACCAGCAGGTCGCCGGTGCTGCTGCCCGCGAAGACCTTGATGGCGCAGACATCCGGCTGCAGCTCCAGCGCCGCCAGCTCCGGGATGTTGGACTTGCCGGCGCCGACATAGAAGCCGATGTCGCACCAGCTCTTGCCCTCCGTATAGGCGCGCTTGCCCTCCAGCGCCTCCTGGCTGGTGATGGAGGGGGTGGTGTTCGGCATGTCGAAGACGGCGGTGATGCCGCCCAGCACGGCCGCCTTGGTGCCGGTCGGGATGGTTTCCACCGCCGGGTCGCCGGGGTCGCGCAGGTGCACATGCGGGTCGATCAGCCCGGGCAGCACATGCAGACCCTTGCAGTCGATCTCCTGCGCCGCGCTGGCGGTGCGCAGGTCGCCGATCGCGGCGATGCGGCCGGCGCGCACGCCGATATCCGCCTCCTGCTCGCCCCAGGGCAACACGCAGCGCCCGCCGCGCAGAATGAGATCGAAGCTGGTCATCACAAGTCCCTCTCACCGAACCCCTGCCGTGTAGAACAGGCCCGGCGATCCGGCGACCCCCCTTGCCGCTCAGCGGGCGGAAAGATAGGCGAAGACATCGCCCTCCGCCCGCATCCCTTCGATGTGCCGGCGGTGCCAGAGCGCGTAGAACAGCAGGTGCCAGGCGGCGAAGCCCTCGCGCTTGCCGGCGGCGGCGCGGAACAGCGCCACCACCTTCTCCGGCTTCGCGATCTCGGCCACGCCCGCCTGGGCGGCCACCAGCGGGCCCAGCCGGTCCGCCGCATCGGCGATCCAGGCGCCCACCGGCACCGTGAAGCCCTGCTTGGGGCGGAAGGGCTCGGAGGCCGGGAAGTTCTGCGCCAGCCATTGCCGCAGCAGCAGCTTGCCCATGCCCTTCTTCACCTTGAGCGCATCCGGCAGGCGGAAGCAGGCCTCGGCCACGGCGGTATCCAGGAAGGGTGTGCGCCCCTCCATGCCATGCGCCATCAGGCAGCGGTCGAGCTTGATCAGCAGGTCGTTGGGCAGCCAGTCCGCCACGTCCAGCGCCTGCGCCGCCATCAGCCGGGTGCGGCCCGGCAGGGCGGTGGCGGCCTCGGCGGCCACCATGCCGTCGCGCCAGCCGGTCGGCGCCTGGCGCAGCACGTCCAGGCGGTCGAAGGCACCATGGGTGCGCGGCGCCTTGCCGCCCAGCCACCAGGGGCGCATGGCGGCGCGGTAGCGGCCATAGCCGCCCAGGATCTCGTCCCCGCCTTCCCCGGACAGCACCACCTTCACGTCCTGCCGCGCCCGGCGGGCGAGGAACCAGGTGGGTATGATGGCGTAGTCGGCCGCCGGGTCGTCCATGGCGCCCACGATCTCCGGCAGGTGGCGCCAGACTTCCTCGCGGCTGACGGTGATGGTCTCGTGCCGCGCCCCGGCGGCGCGGGCCATGGTGGCGGCATGCGCCCGCTCATCCGCCGCGCCGGGCACGTCGAAGCCGGCGGTGAAGGCCAGTACCGGCTGCTCGTTCAGGCGGGACATCATGGCCAGCACCGCCGCGCTGTCCGTGCCGCCGGAGAGGAACATGCCATAGGGCACATCGCTGCGCTGGTGCAGGTCCACGCTGTCGCGGAAGGCGGCCTCGAAACGCGCCAGGGCCTCGGCCTCGGTGATGGCCAGGGGGCCGCCCTCCGGCAGGGCGGCGCGGCGGCGGCGCTCCAGCACCCGGCCCTCGCCCAGCGCGATGGTCTCGCCCGGTAGCACGCGGGTGATGCCCTCGAAGATGGTCTCGGCCCCGGTGGTGAACTGCATCTGCAGCAGTTCGGCCCGCGATTCCGGCCGCACACGCGGCGCCACCAACCCGGCGGCGACCAGCGCCTGCGGCTCCGACGCGAAGGCCATGCCGCCCGGCACTTCCGCCAGATACATCGGCTTGATGCCGAAGGGGTCGCGGCTCAGCACCACTTGGCGGGAGACGCGGTCATGAATCGCGACCGCATACATGCCGCGCAGCCCGTCGGCGAAGCCCAGCCCGTCGCGGCGGAAGAGATGCAGCGGCGGCTCGCAATCGCTGCCGGTGGCGCAGGAGAGCGCATGGTCGGCGCGCAGCTCGCGGTAGTTGTAGACCTCGCCATTGGCCACCAGCGCGGCGGGGCCGGCAAACAACGGCTGGTCCCCGGTGGCGAGATCGATGATCGCCAGCCGCGTATGCGCCAGCGCCACGGGGCCGGAGACATGGTGCCCCGCGCCGTCCGGCCCGCGATGGGCCAGGGCGCCGGTCAGCTTCTGCAAGGTGGTGGCGTCGGGGCTCTGCCCCTGCCGCAGGATCAGGCCGGCAATGCCGCACATGGTTGCTCAAGCCCTCCCAGTGGTCGGCGCGAGGCGGTGCAGCATGTCCTGCCACCGGGTCAGCACCGGCGCCTCGGCGAATTCCGCTTCCCAGGCGGCGCGGCCGGCGGCGCCCAGGGCAGCGGCGCGGGCCGGGTCAGCCAGCAGGCCGGCCACCGCCTGGGCCAGGGCCTCGGGCGATGCCTGCGGCACCAGCAGGCCGGTGCGGCCATCCTGGATCAGTTCGGCGGGGCCCTGGGCGGCCACGGCCACCACGGGCCTGGAGGCGCTCCAGGCTTCCAGCACCACATTGCCCAGCGGCTCGTGGCGGGAGGAGCAGACAAAGACATCGCAGCCCGCCAGCAGCGCCCCGGCATCCTGCCGCCAGCCCAGGAAGCGCACGCGCGGCGCAACGCCCAGCTCGGCCGCCAGCTTCTCCAGCGCCGCCCGTTCCGGCCCCTCGCCGCCAATGGCGAGTTCCGCCCCCGGCAGCAGCGCCAGGGCGCGCAGCAGGGTATCGAAGCCCTTGTTGCGGTGCAGGCGGCCCAGCGCCACCAGCTTCGGTGCGCTCTCCGTCAGGCCCAGCTCGGCGGGCAGCACACCGGCGAAATCATCGGTGAAATTGGGCAGGTAATGGGCGCGCTCGGCCGGCCAGCCCTGCCGCACCATCCAGCCCACCAGGTCCCGCGTATTGCCGATGAGATGGTCGCAGCGGCGGTAGTACTTCAGGTCGTAATAGCCGCCGAGCCGCCCCACCAACGTCCAGTCCCCGGTCGGCATATGCCGCGCGGCGCGGTTCATCCAGGCCACGGCCACCTGCGGGCGCTCCTGGCGCAGCAGCAGCGAGAGGCGCGGCCGCGTCAACATATCCAGCGGCCCGCCGAAGCCTAGCTGCACCGGCACCAGCCCATGCACCGCCAGCCGGGCGGCGCGGGCGGAGTCCTTGCGGATCACCGGCAGCACATCCTCCCCCGCCTTGTGCAGGGCGACGGTCAGGCGTTCGTAGAAGGCCTCGGCGCCGCCTGTCTGGGCGCCGGCCATCACCTGCGCGATCCTCACGCCGGAACGCTTTCCAGCAGGTCGCGGGCGGCGGAAAGGGCATCCTCCACCGGCAGCGCCTCCATGGGCGCGGCGCCGGGGGTGCCGCGCGCCAGCACGGCGCGGGCGGCGCGGCCCACCGGGGCGTATTCGCTGGCCGGCGTCGGGCCGAAAAGGCCCAGCGTCGGCGTCCCGGCGGCGGCGGAGAGATGCATCAGGCCGGAATCATTGCCGACGAAGAGCGCGCAGCGGGATAACACCGCCGCGACCTCCGGCAATTCCAGTTGGCCCACCAGATCGATGGCCTGCGGCAGCGCCGCCAGCACCGGGGCCACCATGGCGGCTTCCTGTGCCCCGGGGCCGCCCAGCACCACGGCGCGCGCGCCCGGCAGCGGCCCATCCGGCGCCGAGAGCGCCCGGAAGAGTTCCACGAAGCGCTCCGCCGGCCAGAGCTTGCCGGACCAGTTGGCGCTGGGGCCAAGGGCGATGAAAGGCCCCTGCCCCTTCAGCAGCGCCTCCGCCCGCGCCTCGTCCTCCGGGCCGAACCAGGCCACCGGGCGCGGTGCATCCTTGAGGTCCAGCGTACCGGCCAGATGCAGCAGCCGGTGGCCGGGGCGGCGGCCGCCCTGCATCACCGCCCGCCGCCGCGCCGGCACCAGCCAGGCCAGCGCGGAGCCGCGCAGGTCCACTACCAGGTCCCAGCGCGTGCGCGCCACCTGGGCCCAGAGCCCCAGCCAATGGGCGGAGAAGCGGCGCTTCACCAGGACGATGGTGTCCACCCGGTTCGGCATGCGCGCGAAGACACCCTCCGCCACCGGGCCGCAGGCCACGGTGATGCGCGCATCGGGATAGGTCCGCAGCAGGTGGTCCAGCAGGCCGGTGGAGAGCACCGCGTCGCCGATCCGCGTGGAGGTGATGAAAAGAATGCGCATGGTCGCGCGCCGCTTAGCACGGTTGCGCGCTTCGCGCAGCTTGGGCTTGGCGCCGCGCCCTTGCAGGCGGGCGGCCGCAGGCCAAAATGGCGGCCATGCCCCAGACATCCCTTCCCGACCGCGCCGTCATCACCGTGACCGGCGAGGACCGCGTGGCCTTTCTGCAGGGCCTGGTGTCCAACGACGTGGCGCAGGCCACGCCGGGCCGCGCCGTCTGGGCGGCGCTGCTGACCCCGCAGGGCAAATGGCTGGCCGATTTCTTCGTCTTCGCGGAGGCCGAGCGGCTGCTGCTGGACGTGGAGGCCGCGCAGGCCACCATGCTGGTGCAGAAGCTTTCCCGCTTCCGGCTGCGCTCCAAGGTGGCGCTGGCGGAGGCGCCGGAACTTTCCGTCAGCGCCGGCTGGGGCGATGCGCCCATGCCGCCGGGCATCTCGGCGCCGGACCCGCGCCACCCCCGGGCCGGCTGGCGCGCGCTGCTGGCCGAAGCCCCCGCCGCCGATGCGGTGCCGGCGGATTACGACCGCCACCGCCTCGCCCTCGGCCTGCCCGCCGGCAGCCAGGACATGGAAAGCGAGAAGAGCGTACTGCTGGAGGCCGGCTTCGATGAGCTGGCCGGCGTCTCCTGGAGCAAGGGCTGCTACATGGGCCAGGAGCTGACGGCGCGCACCAAGTACCGCGGCTTGCTGAAGAAGCGGCTGTTTCCGGTGGCGGTGGAAGGCCCCCTGCCCCCGCGCGGCACACCGGTGCTGCGGGAGGATGGCGCGGAACTGGGCGAGATGCGCTCCGGCCAGGACGGGCTGGGCCTGGCGCTGCTGCGCCTGCCGGTGGAAGCCGGGCAGGCGCTGCGCTGCGGCGAGGCGGTGTTGCGCCCCACCTTGCCGGACTGGATGGCCCAGCCCGGCTGATCGCGGCAGGTCGCCGCCTCAGGCGGTGCGATCCACCGCCCCCGCCAGCGCGGCCTGCGCCGCCGCCAGCCGCGCCACCGGCACGCGGTAGGGCGAGCAGGAGACGTAATCCAGACCCACGCTCTCGCAGAACTGGATCGAGGCCGGGTCGCCGCCATGCTCGCCGCAGATGCCGAGCTTGAGGTCCGGCTTCACGCCGCGCCCCTTGTCCTTGGCGATGCGCACCAGCGCGCCGACGCCATCCGGGTCCAGGGACACGAAGGGGTCCTTCGGCAGGATGCCCTTCTCCACGTAGTAGGGCAGGAACTTGCCGGCATCGTCGCGGGAGAGGCCAAAGGTCGTCTGCGTCAGGTCGTTGGTGCCGAAGGAGAAGAAATCGGCGACCTCGGCGATGGCATCCGCCGTCAGGCAGGCGCGCGGCAGCTCGATCATGGTGCCGACGAGGTATTCGATGGTCTGGCCGGCCTCGGCGAAGACTTCCTTGGCCACCTTGTCCACATGGGCGCGGGTCAGCTCCAGCTCCTTCTTGGCGGCCACTAGCGGGATCATGATCTCGGGCACCGGCGCCTTGCCGGTCTCCTTGGCAGTCTCGATCGCGGCCTCGAAGATGGCGCGGGCCTGCATCTCGTAGATCTCGGGATAGGTCACGCCCAGGCGGCAGCCGCGATGGCCCAGCATGGGGTTGGCTTCCGACAGGTCGGCGGCGCGGCGCTTCATGGCGGCGAGGTCGGCGCCGAGATGCGCGGCCACCTCCGCCAGCTCCTCCTCCCGGTGCGGCAGGAATTCATGCAGCGGCGGGTCCAGCAGGCGGATGGTCACCGGCAGGCCGGCCATGATGCGGAAGAGCTCGCGGAAGTCGTCACGCTGGAAGGGCAACAGCTTGGCCAGGGCATCGCGGCGCCCGCCCTCGCTTTCCGACATGATCATCTGCCGCACGGCGCCGATGCGTGCGGGGTCGAAGAACATGTGCTCGGTGCGGCAGAGGCCGATGCCCTCGGCGCCGAACTTGCGCGCGGTATCGGCATCCAGCGGCGTCTCGGCATTGGCGCGGATATGCAGGCGGCGCACCTTGTCGGCCCAGCTCATCAGCGTCGCGAAATCACCGGAAAGCTGCGGCTCCACCATCGCGACGGTGCCGAGGAAGACCTCGCCCGTCGCGCCATCCAGCGTGATGGTGTCGCCGCCATTGACGATCTGGCCACCGGCCGAGAGCTGCTGGCTGTGGTAATCCACCACGATGCCGCCGGCGCCGGCCACGCAGGGCCGGCCCATGCCGCGGGCCACCACCGCCGCGTGGCTGGTCATGCCGCCGCGCGTGGTCAGGATGCCCTTGGCGGCATGCATGCCGTGGATGTCCTCGGGGCTGGTCTCGATGCGGACCAGGATGACGCTCTCGCCCTTGGCGGCGCGCGCCTCGGCATCATCGGCCGAGAAGACCACCACGCCGCAGGCGGCGCCGGGGGAGGCCGGCAGGCCCTTGGTCAGCACCTTGCGCGGCGCCTTGGGGTCCAGCGTCGGGTGCAGCAGCTGGTCGAGGGACTGGGGCGCGACGCGGCGCACGGCCTCCGCCTCGTCGATCAGCCCTTCCCGCGCCATGTCCACCGCGATCTTCAGGCTGGCGGCGGCGGTGCGCTTCCCGTTGCGAGTCTGCAGCATGTAGAGCTTGTTCTGCTGCACCGTGAACTCGATGTCCTGCATGTCCGTGTAGTGCTTCTCAAGCATCTCACGGACGCGGACGAGTTCCTGGTAGGCCGCCGGCATGGCGGCTTCCATGCTGCGCTCGCCGGGCTTGGCGCGGGCCTCGCTCATCGGCTGGGGCGTGCGGATGCCGGCCACGACATCCTCGCCCTGCGCGTTGATCAGGTATTCGCCGTAGAAGATGTTCTCGCCGGTGGACGGATCACGGGTGAAGCAGACGCCGGTGGCGCAGTCATCGCCCATGTTGCCGAAGACCATTGCCTGCACATTCACCGCCGTGCCCCATTCGGCCGGGATGTCGTGCAGGCGGCGATAGGTGATGGCGCGCTGGTTCATCCAGGAACCGAAGACCGCGCCCACCGCGCCCCAGAGCTGTTCCTGCGGCTCCTGCGGGAAGGGCTTGCCCAGCACGTCCTGCACCATCGCCTTGTATTCGGCGGCGACGCGCTGCCAGTCCTCGGCCACCAGCTCGGTATCCTCGAAGACGCCCTTGGCGAGCTTGGCTTCCTCGATGATTTCTTCAAACCGGTGGTGGTCAACGCCCAGCACCACCGAGCCGTACATCTGGATGAAGCGGCGGTAGCTGTCCCAGGCGAAGCGCGGGTCGCCGGAAGCGGCGGCGAGGCCTTCCACCGTGCGGTCGTTCAGGCCCAGGTTCAGCACCGTGTCCATCATGCCCGGCATGGAGACGCGGGCGCCGGAGCGCACGGAAACCAGCAGCGGCTTGGCCTCGTCGCCGAACTTCAGGCCGACGGCCTCCTCGATGCGCGCCAGGGCCTCGGCCACCTGGGCCTGCAACTCAGCCGGGTAGGTATTCTGGTGCTGGTAGTAGTAGGTGCAGACTTCGGTGGTGATGGTGAAGCCCGGCGGCACCGGCAGACCGATGGATGCCATCTCCGCCAGGTTGGCGCCCTTGCCCCCCAGCAGGTTGCGCATCTCGGCCTTGCCGTCGTTGCGGCCGGCGCCGAAGCCATACACCCACTTCGTCATCTGCGGTTTCCTCTAGCTTTCGATCTTAGCCAGGTCTGCGACCTGATCTGTCAGCGCCTTCAGCCGGGCCAGAAGCCCCAGGCGGTTGCGGCGCAGCGCCGCATCCGCGTCGTTGACCACCACCTTATCGAAGAAAGCGTCAACCGGATGGCGGAGTCTGGCCAGCGCCGCCATGGCACCGGCAAAATCTTCACCGCCCAGCGCGGTGCCGACGGCGGGCGCCGCCTCGTCCAGCGCGGCGGCCAGGGCCTTCTCCTCCGCCGCCGCCAGCAGCGCGGAGTCGGTGGAAGGCGCGTGCGGGCCGTCCTTCTTGTCCTCGATGCGCAGGATATTGGCGGCGCGGCGGGAGGCGGTGAGCAGGTTGGCCCCATCCTCCCCTTCCAGGAAGAGGCGCAGCGCCTCGGCCCGGGCCAGCAGGCGCACCAGGTCGGGGTCCGTGGCGGCGCCGAGCGTCGCGGCCAGCACGTCGTGGCGCTGACCTTCGGCGCGGAGCTGCACGCGCAGGCGCTCGGCCAGGAAGTCCATCAGCCCGGCGGCGAAGGCGGCGACCATCGGCGGGTGGGCCGACTTGGGGTCGGGCTGCCAGCCGGTGTTCAGCTTCTCACTGGCCACGGCCATGCCGAATTCAGGCTCGGCGGTGGTGCCGACGGCCTGCGGGAAGCCGAAGAAGGCTTCCGCCAGCACATCGGCCAGGTCCAGCCGCAGGTTGTTCTCGCGGATGATGCGGATGACGCCCAGCGCCGCGCGGCGCAGCGCATAGGGGTCGCCGGAGCCGGTCGGGCGCTCATCGGCCGCGAAGAAGCCGGCGAGCTGGTCCAGCTTGTCCGCCAGCGCCACGGTGATGGCGACGGGGTCGGTCGGCACGGAATCGCCTGGGCCCATCGGGCGGTAATGCGCGGCGATGGCCTCGGCCACGCGCGCATCCTCCCCGTTATGCAAGGCGTAGTAGCGGCCGATGATGCCCTGAAGCTCCGGGAACTCGCCCACCAGCCCGGTGGCGAGGTCCGCCTTGGCCAGCTTGGCGGCGCGGGCGGCGAGCGCCACGTCGGCGCCCAGCTTCGGCGCCAGGAAGCGCGCCAGCTTCTCCAGCCGCTGCACGCGCTGGCCCTGGGTGCCCAGCTTGGCATGGAAGACCACCGAGGCCAGCTTCGGCAGGAAGCTTTCCAGCGTCTGCTTGCGGTCCTGGTCCCAGAAGAAGCGGGCATCGGAGAGGCGGGCGCGCAGCACGCGCTCATTGCCGGCGATGATGGCCTTGCCGCCATCCGTCGCCTCGATATTGGCGGCCAGGGCGAAGAAGGGCGCGGCGGCGCCATCCGGCTTGCGCAGCGCGAAATAGCGCTGGTTGACGCGCATGGTGGTGCGCATCAGTTCCGGCGGCAGGTCCATGAAGGCATCGTCGATGCGGCCGAGCAGCGGCACCGGCCATTCGACCAGCCCCCCCACTTCTGCCAGCAGGCCTTCATCCGGAACCACCTCGACCCCCTCCGCCGCGGCCAGGGCCGCGATACCGTCACGCACACGCTTGGTGCGCTCCGCGGGGTCGATAACAACATGCCGCGCGGCCAGTTGCGCCGCGTATTCGGAAAAATTGTGCACCGCAAAAGCGCCGGGCGACATCAGCCGGTGGCCCTCGGTCTCATTGCCCGAGGCCAGGCCATGGCCGTCATCCTCGCCCTGCGCCAGGGAGAAGGGCACCACCGCGCCGTCGAACACGCAAAGGATGCGCTTCAGCGGCCGCACCCAGACAAAGCTGCTGGTGCCGCCCCAGCGCATCGACTTCGGCCAGGGAAAGCGGCGCAGGATGCCGGGGATGATCTCGGCCAGCAGCGCCGGGGTCGGCTGCCCTTCCTTGCGGATCACGGCGAAGAGATACTTCGTGCCCTTCACCTCCCGCTCTTCCAACTGCTCCCGCGTCAGGCCGGTGGCGCGCAGGAAGCCCTCCAGCGCCGGGCCGGTGGCATCGGCGCGGGGGCCGCGGCGCTCCTCGTTCACCGGGGCGGTGGCGGCGGGCAGTTCGGCCACCAGCGTCAGGCGGCGGGGGCCATAGAGGGTGCGGAGCCCTTCCGCCTTCAGGCCCGCGCCCTTCAGCGCATCGCCCAGCAGCCGCGCCAGGTCCTCGGCGGCGCGCGCCTGCATGCGGGCCGGGATTTCCTCGGAGAAGAGTTCAAGCAGGAGTTCGGGCATTTGGGGGCGCGCCTAGCGGGTACGGGTCGGGTTCGGGGCGGAGGTGCGGGCCGTCAGGCGCCCGCCACCCAGGTCTCGCAGCAGGATTTGGCCAATGCGCGGACGCGGCCGATGTAGCTGGCGCGCTCCGTCACGCTGATGGCGCCGCGCGCGTCCAGCAGGTTGAAGAGATGGCTGGCCTTGATGCACTGGTCATAGGCCGGCAGCGCCAGCCTGCGCTCCACCAGCGCCGCGCATTCGGTCTCGGCATCGCGGAAATGCTCGAAGAGCTTCTCGATATTGGCGTGCTCGAAGTTGAAGGCGGAATATTCCCGCTCGGCGCGCAGGAACACATCGCCGTACTTCACGCCCTGGCCGTTGAAGTCGAGGTCGTAGACGTTCTCGATGTTCTGCACATACATCGCCAGCCGTTCGAGCCCGTAGGTCATCTCGAAGGAGGGATGCACCACCGGAATGCCGCCGACCTGCTGGAAATAGGTGAACTGGCCGACTTCCATGCCGTCGCACCAGACTTCCCAGCCCAGGCCCCAGGCGCCCAGCGTCGGGCTTTCCCAGTCATCCTCCACGAAGCGGAAGTCGTGCTTCAGCGGGTCCAGCCCGATCTCGCGGTAGGAGGCCAGCAGCAGGTCCTGCGCCTTTTCCGGGCTCGGCTTCATGATGACCTGGTACTGGTAGTAGTGCTGCAGGCGGTTGGGATTCTCGCCGTAGCGGCCATCCGACGGGCGGCGGGAGGGCTGCACATAGGCCGCCTTCCAGGGCGCCGGGCCCAGGGCGCGCAGCGTGGTGGCCGGGTGGAAGGTGCCGGCGCCCATTTCCATGTCGTAGGGCTGCAGGATGACGCAGCCCTGTGCCGCCCAGAAGCGGTGCAGGGTCAGGATGATGTCCTGGAAGGACAACGGCTTGGCAGCCGTGGAGACGGCAGGAGCGGCAAGATCGGTCATGGTTCTGGCGCGGGCCTTCAGGGCACTTTGTTCTGGCGGCCGTCCTGGGCTTGCGGCCGGGCCGTGCAGCGCAGCATAAGGGCCACCTTACCGACCGGCAAGGAAGGCACAGGCCATGCCCCATCGCACAAGCGCCGAGGCGCTGATCCGCGCCTATTATGCCGCCTTCAACACCGGCGATGCCGAAGGCATGCTGGCCCTGATGACCGATGACGTGGTGCACGACATCAACCAGGGCGGGCGCGAGACCGGCATCCCGGCCTTCCGCACCTTCATGGCCCGCATGAATGCCCACTACAAGGAAGAGCTGCGCGACATCACCGTGATGGTGGATGCCGAGGGCCGCCGGGCCGCGGCCGAGTTCACGGTGCATGGCACCTATCTGGCCACCGACGAGGGGCTGCCCGAGGCCAGCGGCCAGACCTACGTTCTGCCCGCCGGTGCCTTCTTCGAGGTGCGGGAAGGCCGCATCGCCCGCGTCACCAACTACTACAACCTGGCGGACTGGGTGGCGCAGGTCGGGGGCTGAGCGCCCCCTTCCCGGCTCAGAGCGCCCATTCGCCCTTGCGCATGACGGGCGTGGCGTTGCCCGCCGCGTCCAGCCCGTCCACGTCCACGCTGGCCGAGCCGATCATCCAGTCCACGTGGATGAGGCTGGAATTGCCGCCGGCCGCCGCGAACTGCTCGTCCGTCAGCGTCTTGGCGTTCACAAAACACTTCTTGTAGGCCTGGCCCAGCGCGATGTGGCTGGCCGCGTTCTCGTCGAAGAGCGTGTTGAAGAAGAGCAGCCCGCTCTGCGCGATCGGCGAGGAATGCGGCACCAGCGCCACCTCGCCCAGCCGGCGGGCGCCCTCGTCGGTGCCGATCATCTTCTGCAGCACCTCCTCGCCCGTGCTGGCATGGGCCTCGACCACTTGCCCGCCCTCGAAGCGCACGCGGATATCGCGGATCAGCGTGCCGCCATGCGCCAGCGGCTTGGTGGCGGAGACGGTGCCTTCCGTCATCGCCGCATGCGGCGTGGTGAAGACTTCCTCCGTCGGGATATTGGGGTTGGAGGAGATGCCGTTCCTGGCCGTCGAGATGCCGCCCATCCAGGCATGGCCATCCGCCAGCCCCACCTTCAGGTCGGTGCCGGGGCCCTGGAAGCGCAGGGCACGGAAGTTGCGCTCCGTCAGGATCTTGCGCTTGGCCATCAGCGTGGCGTTGTGCTCGGCCCAGGCGGCCTCGGGGTCCGGGCGGTCGGCGCGGGTGGCGGCGAAGATGGCGTCCCACAGCTTCGCCACCGCCACATCCTCCGGCACATCCGGGAAGACGCTGCGGGCCCAGGCGGCATTGGCGAAGGGCACCAGCGACCAATTGATGGCGGAGGCCGTGATCAGCTCCAGCGCCGGCCGATAGGCCTTGGAGCGGGCACGGTTGGCGCGGGAGATCTTCTCCGGGTCCTGCCCGGCCAGCAGGTTGGGGTCGTCGCCCACGATGGCCAGCCGCGCGGCGCCCGAACGGTAGGCGGCGGCCATGCCCTCGTACATCCAGGCGGGGGCCACGTCGAAGCTCTCGTCCCGCGCATACTTGTAGCGGGCCAGGGCGGACTGGTCGTCGGCGAAGATGGTGGTGACCAGGGAGGCACCGGCCTTGTAGGCGGCCTCGGTGATCTTGCGGGCCAGCGGCAGGCTGTCGAGGCCGGCGGTCATCACCACCTCCTGCCCCTCGGCCAGGTTCAGGCCGACGCGCACCGCGACCTCCGCCAGCTTGTCCAGCCGCGTGTCCGTGCTCGGGAAATTGGTGTCCATGGCCTTCGCGCTCCCTGGGTCAGTCTGGCGCGATTGCCCCCCGGCGGTAGGGTGAAGTCAAGCCCGGCACGCATGCCCTGGCGTGCCGGGTGGCATGCTCAGGCGGCGCCCTGCCTGTCCTTCTCCGGCGGCAGGAAAGCCACGCCATAGCGTGCCGCCAGCGCCGCCATGGCTTCCGGAGTGCTGGGCTGCTCGCGGTCCACATCGGCGAAGAAGCCCTCGAAGCCGCCGGGCGTGACCATGCACATCAGGCGGTTCTCCCCCTCCCCCAGGGCCAGGAAGGCATGCGGAACGCGGCGCGGCAGCAGGATGCAGCCACCCTCCCCCAGTTCCACCGCATCCTTGCCGCAGCGGAAGCTGAAGCGGCCGGACAGGACGCGGAAGAACTCGTCCTCCCGTTCATGGACATGCAGGGGCGGCCCTTCCCCGGCCGGCAGGTTCATCTCGAACAGGCCCATGCCGCCGCCGGTGACGGCGGCGGTGAAGCGGATCAGGTAGGTGCCGAAGGCCCTGGTGTGCAGGCCCTCTCCGGGCGATGAGGCGACGGCCCTGGTGAGGCTGGACATGTCCGGTGCTCCGTCTGGACGCGGCTTCGTGGAAAGCCTGTACACGGCCAGGGCACCGAATTTCATTACGACATTGTCACGATAACCACGATGGTGTCAGAGCCCGATGCGCCCCCAGGCCGCCCGCTCCTCGGCCAGGGCGGCGGCATGCGCCAGCGCCAGGGCCGCGCCGCCGCCCAGCAGCCGCATGGGCAGCGGCGGCTTGCGGGCGCCGAAGCGCACCACCTGCGTCTTGTCCCCGAAACGGCGGCGGATCTCGGATTGCGCATCGCCCAGGCGGTCGATCAGCCCCAGCGGCAGCGCCTCCCGCCCCGTCCAGAAGCGGCCGGTGAACAGCTCTTCCTCCGGCGCCGTCAGCTTCGCGCCGCGCCGGCCGCGCACCCAGTCCTTGAACTCACGATGGATGGAGGAGAGCAGTTCCTCCAGCCGCTCCTGCTGTTCCGGCTGCACCGGGCGGAAGGGGTCCAGGAAGGATTTCTGGCCGCCCGCCGTGGTCAGCCGCCGCTCGACGCCCCAGCGCTCCATCAGCTCCTGCACCCCGAAGCTGGCGGAGATGACGCCGATGCTGCCGACGATGCTGGCGCCATCGGCCACGATCTCATCCGCCGCGCAGGCCAGCCAATAGCCGCCGGAAGCCGCCGCATCCTCGACGCAGGCGATGACGGGCACCTTCTTTTCCTCCGCCAACCGGCGGATGCGGGCGCCGATCAGCGCCGATTGCACCGGCGAGCCGCCGGGCGAGTTGATGGCCAGCACCACCCCGGCCAGCCGCTTCAGGGCGAAGGCACGGTCCAGGATGGGGCCGAGATGCTCGATATTGAGGGCGGGGCCGCCGACGGGGCCGCCCCGGGCGGCGATGACGCCCGCCAGCCGCACCATAGCGACACGGGGCTGGCGGGAGAGGAAGGGAATGCGCATGCCCCTTCAGATGTCCTCCCTTCCCGCCCCCGACAAGCCATGGCAGTGAGGGGCCGATAGCTGACGAGGAGCCTCGCCATGAAGACACGCGCCGCAGTTGCCTGGGAGGCCGGCCAGCCGCTCTCCATCGAGGAGGTGGACCTGGAAGGTCCGCGCGAGGGGGAGGTGCTGGTGGAGGTGAAGGCCACCGGGCTGTGCCACACCGACAAGTACACGCTCTCGGGTGCCGATCC
>NZ_RFLX01000090.1 GCF_003696345.1 Teichococcus wenyumeiae
TCGGCCGGGAAGCGGTAGCCGGGGTAGGTGGCGAGCTCGGTCGACATCTGGCCAGCCTGGATCAGCCCCCTCATTCCGGCTAGCGCTCAACGACGTGACAATGCCTCCTGCTCCGGTAGATAGACAAAGTCCTGCTTGCCGAACCGTCCGTCGGCTTTCGCACCGGAGGTCAGGGTCTTCGGCACGAGCAGCAGCATGCCGTCTTGCTCGCAGAGCAGGATGTCCTCGCCCTTGTAGTAGCCGCGGTCGGCAATGACGGTGAGCGCCTCATGGCCCATCACCTCCCGTGCCTGCCGGGCCATGCCGGAGAGCTGGCGCGGTCGTAGCCCAGGTTGGTAACCTCGTGCGCCACGATCAGGTGCTGCCTGGTATCGACGGCGGCCTGCACGTTGTAGCCGACAATGCCGCTGCCCTTGCCGCTGGTCGCCATGTAGCGGGCGATGCTTTCCTCGACCTGCTCGATCCGGCGCTGCAGCTTGGCAGGCGTGTAGTTCTTGTCGCGGTTGTTCACCGCCTTGAACTTGCTGCCGTCGATCGCGACCACGGCGTCCGTGAACAGATCCAACTTGCTGCACAGCGGGACGAACTGGCGGCAAACAGCGCGGATGGCTGCGCCGTTGTCGTGGCGGAAATCGATGATCGTCTTGAAGTCCGGCACAAGCCGGCCGGTCAGCCACATCAGTTCGAGGTTGCGTCCTGCCTCGCGCTCCAATCGTCGGCTCGACTGCACCCGGTTCAGGTAGCCATAGAGATAGATCTTCAGCATGGTCGAGGGATGGTAGGACGGCCTGCCCGTGACTTCAGGAACCATGCCCTCGAAGCCCAGCGCAGCCAGATCCGGCGTATCGACGAACACCTCGACCACGCGAACCGGATTGTCCTCCGTCACGTAGTCGTCGAGGCAGGGCGGCAGAAGCGTGACCTGGCGCCGATCCGCACCTTCGATGAAGCGCTTCATTCGAGCCTCCCTGACGGCAGGCCATCAGCCTAGCAGATCCGCGTCTTTTCACATGGTCTGGACCCATTGCGGACATTGCGAGCCACGGTGAGCCGACGCTATTCCTCCGACGATGGGCCCTGTAGCCAAGCTGGCGCTTCTGCACGGCCTCACTGCAGTAGATCAAGGTCAACAGGAGCGATTGATTGCTGACGATGATCCCGGCCCGCACGGGCGCTGGCTTCCGCTTGAAGGCCGGTCAATTGCTCAGAGTCATTGACCCTGAGGGAACCCGAGTCTGCGACCTCATAGCATACAGCTCGGACGGCAGGGATCGCCTGAACAATGGCCGTACGTTCGACTACAATTCAAAGATCCAACTCTCTACTGGAGACAACCTCTGATCCGACTCCAGCAAACGGATGCTGACGATCATCTCCGATGACGTAGGTCAGCACGACTTCCTGTATGCCGCCTGCAGCGTCGAGATGTTCCAGATCCAGTACGGCGTTGATGGCCATCATCCAAACTGCACTGAGAACATGACACAGGCGCTTCAGTCGCTCGGCATAGAACCTGGCCCTTTGCCGATCCCGTTCAACATCTTCCAGCACGTCACGATTGAGGACGGTAGCCTCGTAATTCACAGGCCGCTTTCTCAGCCTGGAGATGCTGTCGTTTTCAGAGCGGAGATGGATTTGGCGGTTGCGCTTTCCGCGTGCTCTGCGTCGGTCTGCAATGGGGGCACATGCACTCCCATCGCATTTGAGGTGCTAGAGGCCTGAGCACCAAGCAGTACCGCCTTCAACTGGTGAGCAACGTCCGCTTTCCACCCGATCCGGTCCGTTTGCGGTCGAAGGCTCATGTCCGCTTTGCGGAAAGCTGATTGGCCGCTCGGATGTCTGAGAAGGGCGCGAAGCTATCGCAGAAGGCGTCAGCCTGACGGCCTCCGTTGTAGGATGGCAACCGCTTGCACAGTGGCGGGGTCACCGCGGCACCAGTGTCCTGCTCAAGCATTCGACCGACCGCCTTCTCATCGACGATGATCTCTTCGCCTCGGCTCGTCTGTCTGAACGCACTTCGGTTCCGCGAGCGCGTCCCACATCCGCATGAGCTGTGATGCTGCCGCATCGAGCTTCCCATGAGCCGTGCCGTCGCGTGCCTCCAGCGAGATGCCGAGCAGGAAGGTGTTGAGGAGAGTGGCCAGTCCCGCCGTGTCCGTGTCGGCCCGCAGATCGCCGCAATCCACTGCCCGCTGGATGCAGTCTGCCAGCGCGGTCCGGTTTCGCTCCCGCTCCTGTTCCACCAACGTTCGAAGGTGGCGGTTCTCCGGGGAGCAGTTGGTGGTCGAGAGCGTCACGAAGCAGCCAAGCGGGTGATCCTGACCCGACTGCATCCGGGCCGATCGCCGCAGCGCCTGTTCAACGGCGTCTCGCGGCTTCAATGATGGATCGTGCAGGGGCGTCATGACCTGCCCGTGAGTCGCCAGGTACTTGGCCAGACCCTCCTGGAACAGGGCTTCCTTGGAGCCAAAGGCGGCATAGAAGCTGGCGGACGAGATCCCGCCCATGCAGGCCTTCAGCTGGCTGAGGGAGGTCGGCTCGTAGCCGTGTTCCCAGAACAGCTCCATCGCCGCCTGCACAGCCTTGTCCCTGTCGAACTCTCGGGGACGCCCTGTTCTCGGCATCATGACCTCCTTCAATGACTTCTAGATTAATCGGTCCAGAACAGCTTGCCCAGGGGCAGCAAGCTGGCTAGTTGTGGATCGAACGATCCATAATTGGAGCACTTGCATGCACATGCAGCCGGACCGCGCTGATGCCGCGACCCATCCCGCGTCGGAGACTCTGCCCATGGCCGCACTGCTGGCGCTCGCGATGACCGGCTTCCTGTGCATTGCCACGGAGACGTTGCCTGCGGGTCTGCTGCCGCAGATCTCCCAGGGCCTCGCGGTGTCACCCTCAATGGCCGGTCAGCTGGTGACGGCCTACGCGCTGGGGTCTGTGGTTGCCGCCATGCCGCTGACGATCGCCACCAGCAGCTGGCCCCGGCGTCACGTGCTGCTCGCGACGATCCTCGGCTTCCTGGTGTTCAACTCCGTCACCGCGTTGTCTTCGGATTTCTGGCTGACCCTGGCCGCCCGCTTCTTCGCCGGGATGGCCGCCGGACTGGCCTGGAGCATCCTAGGCGCCTACGCGCGCCGGATGGTCGCGCCGCACCTGCAGGGCCGGGCCATGGCCATCGCGATGGTGGGTACGCCGCTTGCCTTATCCCTCGGGGTTCCGCTCGGCACCTGGATGGGCGGCGCCCTGGGCTGGCGAGCGGCCTTCGGCGTCATGTCGCTGCTAACGATGATGCTGATCGGCTGGGTTCTGCTCAAGGTCCCCAACTATCCCGGACAGCCCGCGAAGTCCCGCATCCCTCTGGCCCGGGTGCTCATGACCCCGGGCGTGCTTCCGGTGCTGGGCGTGGTGATGGCGTGGATGCTGGCGCACAACATCCTCTACACCTACGTCGCCCCCTTCGTGGCGCCTGCCGGGCTGGAAAGCCGGGTGGACCTAGTGCTGCTGGTGTTCGGCGCCGCGGCGCTGGTCGGCATCTGGATCACGGGCCGCGTGGTGGAGCGCGCGCTGCGCAGCGCGGTCCTCGCCAGCCTAGCGGTGTTCGGGCTGACCGCGCTGGCCTTCGGTGTCACAGCGGCATCTCCCATCATGGCTTACGCCGGTGTCGGCGTGTGGGGCCTGACCTTCGGCGGTGCCGCGACGCTGCTGCAGACTGCCCTCGCCGACAGCGCCCGGGAAGGGGCAGACGTGGCCCTGTCCCTGAACGTGGTCGTGTGGAACACCGCCATCGCGGGCGGAGGCATCTTGGGCGGCATCCTATTGCGAAGCTGGGGCTTGGTGTCGTTCCCCTGGGCGCTGCTGGTTCTGGTCCTGGTTGCCTTGTTCCTGGCCTGGTCGGCGCGCGCCAATGGTTTCCCGCCCGGCAGCCGCAAGCAGGCAACAGCCGCCATTGGCCACTGATCGATCCTGGCGCCGTTCCCCGGTTTGAGGATCTGGCTTGACCTGGCCGGAAGTGGACCGGCAGGTCTTGAGGAGTAAATGGGTGGGGAGCAGACATTTAGCTTCAGGTCCGCTCCTCCGCACCCGACACAAGGCAGTGCTGCGAAACATTGCTCTGCCGGTAGGTCTTCGACATCATGGGCTGGCCGGAAGTAGAGTGGCAGGTTGGTAGCTCCTGCGCCCGTCCATGGACGGGTTCTTCTCAGCCTCGGCGTCTCAACCCGATCGCTGTCGGGAGGGGCGCATCAGGCGTGGTCGCGTCTCTCGAAGCGTACCAGAGGAGATACTCAGGTGGTTCCTGCCCTTGTTGCCCTCGTCCTCGCGACCCTCTTCGCCGGGGCCGCGCTCTACATCAGCCTCGTCGAGCATCCAGCCAGGATGGGCCTGGAGGACGCGCCCCTGCTCGCGCAGTGGCAGCCCAGCTACAAGCGCGCCCTGCCGATCCAGGCTGGCCTGGCCATGCTGGGAGAGGCTGCGGGGCTCCTGGCTTGGTATCAGCTCCGCGAGTGGCAGTGGTTGGCGGGGAGCTTGCTCCTGCTCGCGAATTGGCCGTCCACGATGCTGATCATCATGCCGGTGAACAAGCGCCTGATGGCCATGACGCCGCAGGAGGCGGGGGCGGGAAGCCGTGACCTGCTGCGTCGCTGGGCCAGCCTGCACAATGTCCGCAGCGCACTCGGCTCCGCTGCAGTCCTCCTGTGCGCCTGGGGTTTCCTGACGACCCGCTAGATCCCCCCTCCACCTGCCATAGTCCGTGGAAGGTTGGAGGCCCATGTCCGCTTTGCGGAAAGCTAACTGGGTCTTCGGACGTCTGATGAGGGCGCGAAGCTGCCCAAGGCCCGATAAACTGCTCATCTCGTGCCTGACGTGGAACTAAGCGGCAGGTGCGATAGTGGCAGACGCCACCGGTTACGACTGCCATAGCCGGCGAAACGCTAGAGGCCTGGCCACATTCCACCGTCGATCCGCAGGTTCATCCCGGTGATGTATCCGGCTCGCGGACTGACGAGGAAAGCGACAGCATCGCTGATCTCATCCAGTGTTCCGACGCGCCCCATGGGAACCGCCGCAAACAAGGGCAGCGCCGCACGTTCCACCTCGGCCCATGGCGCGTCCTCGGCAAGGCCCTGGCCGGCGGCAGCCTTGCGGAAGGTGGCTTCGAGCTTCCCGCTCTGTATCGTGCCCGGCGACACCGTGTTGACCGTGATGCCGGCTCCGGCAACAGCCTTCGCCAGGGAGGCGCTCATCGCTACCATGGCCGCCTTGGCGGCGGAATAGTCCGGTCTTCCCGGGGGGGGCATCATCGCGGCGAGGCTGGCGACGTTTACGATCCTCCCCCATCCCGCGTTCCGCATCTTCGGCAGGACACAGGCGATCACCCTGACGGCCGCAAGGGTGTTGCGGTCGTAGCCGCTGGCCCATGTCTCCGGACGCGTTGTGCTCCAGTCTTCGCTTATGCCGGAGCCGCCCGCGTTGTTGACGAGAATGTCGATCGGCCCGGCGAAGGCCTGCGCCCGTTC
>NZ_RFLX01000091.1 GCF_003696345.1 Teichococcus wenyumeiae
CCGAGGAGGTGAACAGACACGGGTCATTTCTCAGCGAAAACTCTGACCCCTCCCGGGTCAGGTCTCAGCGAAAATCAACAGGCGCGACTTCTGGGCGATTCGGATTGGCGTAAGGCAGACGTGCCACGTGGTTCTCCTACACTTGCGACGTTACTCAAGCTCAATGCCGGCAGCCCGGATGATCGAGCCCCAGAGTTCGACCTCGGCCACCAGGGCCTGTCGGGCATCTTTGGGGCGCGATTGGACCACAGCCTCGTAGGCGAACTTTGCCAGTTCGGCCTTCATCCCTGGATCGGCCATGACGGCGGCGGATGCTGCGGCCAGGGGTGCAAGGAGGGCATCTGGCGTTGCGGGCGGGGCAGCGAGCCAGTTCGTGTTGCGCGTGATGACATCGATCCCGTCCTCCCACGCCGTACGCACCTCGGGCGCCACAGGGGAGCGCGCCTCGTCCAGCACGCTGATGGCCGGCAGCTGACCGGATTGATGCAACTGAAGGAGGGGGGCAAAGGTGTCGATCACGAAGGTCAGGTTGCCGGCCATGGTGTCCTGGATGGCGCCGGCGGCGCCGCGATAGGGAACGTGCGTCGCCTCCAGACCACCCGCACGCAGCTTCAGGAGTTCGGCCGACAGGTGTGGCACGCCGCCAATGCCAGAACTGCCGTAAGAGTGGCGTCCCGGCTCACGCCGCAGCAGATCGACCAGCTGCGGGAGTGTAGCGATCCCGAGTTTCGGATTGACCGAGAGGACCATTGGCGTGAAGCCGAGCACGGAGACCGGTGCAAATCCCCGCAGCGGATTATAGGGCGGGTTGCGTCGCGCCATCGGGCCAGCGATGCCGGAGGTGGGGCTGTGGAAGATCAGCGTTGCACCGTCGGGTGCCGCCCGGCTCACCTCCGCGCCGCCCATAAGGCCTCCAGCGCCCCCGCGGTTGTCCACGATGACGGTGCGGCCGATAACCTGTCCAAAATGAGCGGCAAAAAGCGGGCAAAGACGTCGGTGGTCCCACCCGGCGGAAAGGGCACCACGAGGCGGATACCCGGCCCTCCCTGCGCCCGCGCCGCGCGCTGGCCGGCTGCCAAGCTCAAGCCAGTAAGCAGCAGTCCTCGGAACAGTTCGCGCTTCCGCACGTCCGTTACCTCCCCTTAGGTCGAGGTGCAGGCGCCCAAGCCAGGCATCACCTCTTGTTCCGTTTAACGGAACCATTATGTCATTTACGGAACATCAGAGGGGCTGCCGCGTCAAGCGGTCTGTTGCCGTATCGAAGATGAGGGCACGAAAGCTTGGCATGGCAGTCGCCGTCGGGGACCGGGGCGTGGAGCAGACCTTCGGGCGAGCCTCGGCCGTACTGGACGTGCTGGCGGAAGCACGTGACAGTGGTCTGCGCTTCACCGACATCGTGCAGGCTACCAGCTTCAGCAAAGCTACGGTGCACCGGCTCCTCGCCGGGCTAACCGCGCACGACTTCGTTGAGGCTGGAGAAGAGGGGCGCTTCTTCCTTGGCTTCCGGCTCGCCGCTTGGGGAGGCGCGGCGCGGGACCGTCACGGAATTGTTGAGCGTACGGTGCCGGTGCTGCGGACACTCGCCGAGCGCACCGGCGACACCGTCTATCTCAGCGTGCAAGTCGGCGCGCTGTCGCTGTGCGTGGCACGGCAGGAGGGAACCTTCCCGATCCGTGCGCTTCCCCTGAAGCCTGGCGACCTGAACGCCCTCGGCGTCGGCTCCGGCAGCCTGGGCCTGCTCGCCTTCCTCGGGTCCGACGAGGAGATTGATCGGGTGCTAGCGGACCCTGAGAACATCCAGGCGCGCCAGCGCCGCGGCGTGGACGAGGGTACGATCCGGCGGCACGTCGCTGCGGCCCGCGAAAGCGGCTACGTGCTCGCCGGTGGACTGACGCCGGGCATGTCGGGCCTCAGCCTTCCGGTGTTGTCGAGGGCCGGGCGCCCGCTCGCAGCTGTCAGCATCGCGACGACGTCCGATCGCCTGCTCCAACCGCGCCTTGCCGAGGTGCTAGGGTTCCTGAGAGTGGCCGTGCCAGATCTCGGCTATACGCTCGGCGAAGTTCCTTACTTCTGAGCAGCGTTACTTGTTGTGCTGGCTGAGATCGCCCGAATGCAAGCCAATCACATTCGCTGCCTCAACTAGCTGATGCGCAGCCGAGTGCTGCATGTCAGTCCGCGAACAGCCACCCAGCTTGGCATCCGCAAGCAAGGCACCGCCATGGTTGAGATCACTCCGCTGGCGGTGCCTCGCGGCCCGCAGCTAGGGCTCAGGGCTCAGGGCTCAGGGCTCAGGGCTGGCTCGCCCTCTCCTACCCTGCACATCCTATCCACCCGGTGATCCACAGCTTCGTCCCCGCACTCTGGGGATAAAGTCTTGGGCGGAGGCCGGCAGGCCGTGGGCCTCAGCGCAGCGCCAGATCCTCCAGACAGGCGTCAAGCGGATAGAAGCGGCTGGCCGACGCCTGCAGCTCACGGCTGGCATGGGACCAATAGAGCAGCATCATCTCGAAGCCATCCTGCACCAGCTGCCGCACGCTACGGCTCGTAGCGTCATCATCCGCCATCAAGGTGACCCATTCCCCGTCGGTGCCGACAGCACTGGACCAACGTAAAAGCAAAGCTGGAGTATGCCTGTGGGGAAGCGGGATTGCAGACAGAGCCTTGAGTGCCTCTTGGCAGAGGTTGCCAGGATCCTCCGTTCTCCCACAGGATCCGGCGCCCAGCTTGGGCGCGTGAAAAAGCGGCAGAGCCCGCTGTACAGGAGAGGAAGACATGAACAGAACACGACGCTGGATGCTGGGTGCCGCAGTGAGCGCGGCCGGCGGATCCCTCCTGACATCCGCAGCCGGTGCGCAATCCTTCCCATTCACCCCGAACCAGCGCTACCCCGATCCGGCGGTGCAGATCCTTGATCCGAGCTTCGCCAAGTACCGGATCTACAGCAGCACGCTGGAGCAGGTCGCCACCGGAATGCGCTGGGCTGAGGGACCGGCATACTTCCCTGAAGGCGGGTACCTCCTCTGCAGCGACATCCCAAACAACCGGATCATGAAGTACGACGAGAAGGATGGGAGCTTTACGGTCTTCCGCAGCCCGGCGAACTTCGCGAACGGTAATGCACGCGACCGTCAGGGCCGCCTGATTACCTGCGAGCATTCCGTGACGCGGCGGGTGACGCGGACGGAGCGGGACGGCAGCATCACCGTGCTGGCGGACAGCTTCGAGGGCAGGCGCCTGAATGCGCCGAATGATGTGGTTGTTCGTTCAGATGACACGATCTGGTTTACTGACCCGCTATTCGGCATCAATGGCGAATGGGAGGGCAGCCGCGCCAAGCCGGATCAGCCGACGACCAACGTGTACCGGATCGACCGCAACGGCACGTTGAATGCCGTGGTCACCGACCTGGTCAATCCCAATGGCCTCGCCTTCTCCCCGGACGAAAGCAAGCTCTACGTGGTCGAGTGGCGCGGCACGCCCAACCGCAGCATCTGGAGCTTCGATGTCGGGTCGGATGGAAGCCTTGGCAACAGGACAAAGCTGATCGATGCCGCAGACCAGGGCGCTCTGGACGGGTTCAAGGTTGACCGTGACGGCAACCTCTGGTGCGGCTGGGGCAGCAATGGTGCGCTGGAACCAGAGCCTGCCATGGTTGGCGGTCGGCGGGTCTTTGGCCTGCGCGGCAAACCGGAGGATCTGGACGGTGTCATGGTCTTCAACCCACAAGGCAAGCCCATCGGCTTCATCCGCCTGCCGGAGCGCTGCGCCAACCTGACCTTTGGCGGGCCGAAGAACAACCGTCTTTACATGACCTCGAGTCACTCTCTTTACACACTGCATGTGGAGTCACACGGCTCAGTCTGAGGAATACCCTCCATCCCGGCAGGTCTGTGCACTCGCTGGGATGGGTGAGTTGTGCGCGACGGCGAGCCACCTGGCGGCGGTGTGTTGCATCGGTCGGCCCGGCGATCCGCCCGGGGTGGGATAGTGAGGAGGCGATGGCCTGCCATCCTGGAGGAGAGCCGGGCCGACCGATGCAACACACCCGCCTGTGGCGACTGATCCCGTGGCCGCGCTCACTGATGTGCTGATCGTGGAGGAAGGCCTGTGCCTGACCGTCTATGATGATGCCACTAGCAAGGCCATCGGGCCCGGCAAGCAGATGGTTGGCCATCCGACCATCGGCATCGGCCGCGCCCTGAACCGCAAGGGCATCACCGCATCCGAGGCGCGCTATCTGCTGGCCAACGACGTGGTGGAGGTGCGGGAGCAGGTGGCACGCGCGCTGCCTTGGTCCACGCGCCTGACGCCGGTTCGCCGGATGGTGCTGGAGGCTATGGCGTTTCAGATAGGGCTGGACAGGCTGCGGGACTTCAAGAACACGTTTGCCATGGTGGAGCGCGGCGACTACGCGAGCGCCGCTGCAGGGATGCTGAACAGCCAGCGGGCGAGGTAGACTCCGGCGCGGGCGCGGCGGATGGCGGATCTGATGCGGGAGGGGTAACGCTCGCCTGGCAGCGAACGATCCCGCCGGGAGAGTTACGCCGCTACAGGCGGGACGCTCTCGTATGGCGGGAGAGACTGCCAAGTCTCCTTTGGTAAGTGCACTTCCTCGCCGGCTACGTACACGACTGCGATCTCGCCTTCATAGTGCATCAGGCTCGCTGCCTGCCCGTGCCACACACGCACCCAGAACTCTGTGCTCATACTAAACTCGCAATCCCGTGAGTTCCGAGTATGCCCTAATTCGAGCAGGTCCGGGCATGTATTTGCATGTAATGAAATAAATCACGCTTGCGTGATTATCGTTAACGCGGTTACTCACCCGCCGCGCCAGACGGTGGGGAAACCTCTGGCGTAGCTTCCGGCTGGGGGGCGGAGGCAAGCAGATTACATCCGCCCGGTGGGAGCAATCCTGCCGGGCGGTTTCTTGCCTGGCGCTCGACGCTCACCCCTCAGCATTTCGTTACCGGCGCGGACGAAATTTGCATTAAGCGCAAATCGTCCCTACGCTTTGGACGCTACGGCATCGGAACGGATGCCCTGTCACGCCTTCAGTGGGAATAGCGTACAAGCTGCCCGGTCTCGGCCCCCGCCTTGCCGGGCAGCTTCTCGTTGACCGCGCTGTGGCGGCAAATCCACTGACCTGGAGTAAGCCATGTCGCGTGCCTTCCTTAAGTGCCAGCACATCATCGCGGCGTGTGGTCCAGCCAGTGAGGCGGCGACCTTAGCTCTCGATTTGCCTCCTAGCGGGAGGTCCGACGAACTGGACCAAGTGCGGCACGAGGTGCGGACCATTGAGGGCTTGCTAGGCTCAGGGCCTATTAATGAGCCTCTTGAGCTTTGATCTTGCTGTGATTCCATGGCGTCGGAGGTGCTGCCATGGCTGAC
>NZ_RFLX01000092.1 GCF_003696345.1 Teichococcus wenyumeiae
CCAACCCATCCCAACTCACCGTCAGGATCAATCAAGCAACAGCTAAGCCAATCTGCTTACTTCCAGAAGACTGATGCAATTTTCAAAGAACAACCAAGCCGCTTCACTGTGTTTCAATTCAGCGTCGCGTCGGCGTGGCAGCCCTCTACCCCCCGGGGGAGGAAAGAGCAAGTGCCATAAGGCAGAAAAAAGCGAACACGGTCACCAAAGACCTGAATGACCGCCGCACTTGATCCAGATGACTGGATCGGCACGGCGGACAAATCACTCGATGACCATACCCGTAATCTGGTCACCGACAGGCTCCGTTTCAAGAGGCCCCTTCACGCGAGATTCTGCTTTCTTGCAGCTCCGCTCAAGCTTCTTTGCCACAGTCACTATACGCTACCAGCAGTGGTCAAGATAGGTTCTGGTTGCCGCCGTTCAAGATGGCCGACCTGACAGGGCTTCTTCAGGAAGCGGCGCAGGTCCCTATTCGGCGCTGGCGCCGGAGGCACGCACCACCGGAGCCCAACGGCCAACCTCCTCACGCACCAGGGTCGTGTATTGCTCCGGCCCAAGGTCGCCAGGGATGCTGCCGATCTCACCCAGCCGCGCACGCAGCTCGGTGGATGCCAGGATCTTCCGGGTTGCCTCCGACAGGCGGTTCACGATGGCGGGTTCCAGGCCGGCGGGGCCGGACAGGCCGTACCAGGGCAGGTTGATCAGATCGATGCCCTGCTCGCGGAAGGTCGGCACTTCCGGCATCAGCGCCGATCGCTCCGGCCCACTGACAGCAATCGGACGCACAGAGCCGGCCAGCAGGTGCGGCAGGGCGGAAGGCAGGGTATCGGACATCATCGGCACCGTGCCGGCGATCACATCCGTCATGGCCGGGCCGCCGCCGCGATAGGGGACGTGGTTCAGCTGCGCCCCGGTGAGCTCCGCGAAGCGCACCAGCAGCAGATGGTTAGAGGAGCCAGAGCCGGAGGAGGCCATATCCAGCCCCCCGGGCTTCTCCTTCGACAGCCGCACGATGTCGGCCAGATTGCGCGCGGGGAAGGACGGATTGACCACCAGGATGGTCGGCGTGTTCACCAGCAACGCGATATGGGTGAAGTCCTTCACCGGATCATAGGGCAGGCTGCGGAATAGTGTGGCCGCGATGGCATGGCTGGCGATGTTGGACAGCAGCAGCGTGTAGCCATCCGGCTTGGCCTGCGCGACGACCTGGCTGCCGATGGTCGCGGTCGCGCCGCCGCGGTTCTCGATGACGATGGGCTGGCCGAGTTCCTCCGACAGCGCCTGGCCGATCAGCCGCCCCACCACATCGGTCGATCCGCCTGGCGGATAGGGGACGATGAAGCGGATGGGCCGGCTCGGCCAAGCTGCCTCGGCATGCGGCGCCGTCATGGGCACCAGCGTAGCGGCCGCGAGGCCGCCACCCAGAAGCTGCCGTCGGGAAAGGCTGTTCTTCATGGGACGTTTCCTTTGTTGATGCTTCCGGTCCTGCAGGCCGGTTCACAAGTCCTGGGACGAAGCCGCGATGCTGGCGGTGCCTCACCTTCCATGAGGAGGTGGCACATGACCAATACCAAAGGGAGCAGCGGGCACCGCCCGGAACAGGCTCATGCCCCCGAGCAGGGTCCACCGCGGCCGTGATGGGTGGTTGATCCACGCTGATCCTGGCACCCATCCCTCCCCTGCTTCCATTGGCAGGCTAGCCTTGTGGCTTTGGGACGCGCAACATCGCTGTCTGACAAAACAGACAGCGCCAAGCCGTTATGCCAGACAAGACTGCGGTGCTGTAACTGGAGGGCGGCGCTGGGTGCCCTGCCCCTGCCTTCGGCACTCCGCCCTCTGCCGGGAAGCGAGGGAAAGATGCTTGGCTTCCGCCGTCATGCCGGTGAAGAGGATGCACCCGTTTGGCACGCCGCCGTGACCATCGCGGACGATCTGGCGGGCTGTGCCGCTCCCTCAGTGATGCTCAGGTCAGGCAGGCACGGGCGCGGAGTGCCAGGACGGGCCAGCAACGGGAATTCCGCTGGGCCTCCAGCGCAGGCGCCGCCGCGTGTCGCATCGGGAAAAAGGCCGACCGGGGCGCAAGGCGCATCCGGCCGGCCGGGCAGGCTTATTCCGCCGGGCGGACATCCTGGGCGCGGGTGTATTCGTCGGCCCGCGCGTCGATGGTCAGGTTGCGGCGCATGGCCCAGGCATTCTTCTGGATATGCACCGGGATCAGCGCCTGATCCTCGGCCATGATGCGCGTCGCGTCCTGCAGCAGGGCTTCGCGCCTGCCATCGTCCAGGGTCCGCATGGCTTCCGCCAGCTTGGCGTCCAGGGCGGGGTTGGAATAGCGGCCGCGGTTGGACGCGCCCATGCCGGCCTCGCGGTTCTGCGTGGCCACCAGGGAGCGCAGCATGGTCGCGGCCTCACCCGTGGTGGCGGCCAAGCCCATCAGATGGGCGCTGGTCTCGCCCCGGCCGGCGCGGGCGATGAAGGTGGTGAAAGGCTGCGCCTCCACCGCCGTGTGCACGCCGATGCGGGTCCACATCTGCCCCACCGCCTGGATGATGCGCGCATCATTCATGTAGCGGTCATTCGGCCCATGCAGCGTGATGCGGAAGCCGTTGGGAAAGCCGGCCTCGGCCAGCAGCTTCCTGGCGGCAGCTAAATCGGCCTTGGGGGCGGCGATATCGGGGGCATAGCCGAAGGTGCCCTCGGCCATGACCTGCCCGGTCGGCACGGTGGCCTCCTCCATCACGCGCGCGGCAATGGCCGCCCGGTCCACCGCCAGGGAAAGCGCGCGGCGCACGCGCAGGTCGCGCAGCGGGTTGTGGTCCAGCTTCTCGCCATTGGGGCCGGTGACGAAGGGGGAGCCATCCTCCTTCGCCTGGTCCAGCGCCAGGTAGATCAGGCGCAGACCGACCGTCTCCTCCACCCGGACGCGGCTGTCCTTGCGCAGCCGCACGAGGTCGCTGGTCGGCACCTGGTCGATCAGGTCCACATCGCCGGCCAGCAGCGCCGAAGTGCGGCCCGCGTCGCCGGTGATGATGCGGTAACTCACCTTCTGCCAGTGCGGCTTGTCGCCCCAGTAGCTGTCGTTGCGCTCCAGCACCACGCCCTCACCGTTGCGGTAGGATACGAGGCGGAAGGGGCCGGTGCCGACCGCGGCGCGGCCGGTGTTGAAGTCCTCGGTGGTTGCGCCCTCATGCGTCTGCCTGTCCAGCATCATGACGCCGGTGAGGTCGTTAGGCAGCTGCGGGTAAGGCCCTTCGGTGCGGAAGCGGATGGTCAGCGGGTCGACAATCCCGACGCTTTTGATGGCCCGCACGAACTGCGCGTAGGAAGAGGGCGAGTTCGGCACATTCGGGACGCGCTCCAGCGTGAAGGCCACGTCCTCGGCCGTGAAGTCCTGGCCGTTGTGGAACTTCACGCCCGGGCGCAGCTTGAATTCCCAGGTCGTGTCATCGACCGGGCGCCAGGATTCCGCCAGGTTGGGCCGCAGCCGCACGCGCGCATCGGTGCCGACCAGCGAATTGAAGACCATGCCGGCCACGGTCGAATTGGGCGTGAGGTTGTGGTAGTGCGGGTCGATCGAGGTGATCTGCGACCCGATCGCCACCTTCAGCTCCTGCGCCTGCGCCAGGGGGGCCAGCGCCAGCAGCGCGAAGGCGGCGGTACCGGCACGCAGGGCGCGCCGGATCTTCGTATGCATCATGAGAGTGGTATCCGTCGTGATCAGCGGCGCTTGCGCAGCGGCGGCGGCAGCACGTCGTCAGGGATGGGGCAGGCATAGGGCTTGCCGCCCGTGCGCTGCTTCAGCTCCGCCTTGGCACGGGCCAGCAGCTCGGCATCCTGGAAGATATCCAGCGCCGTGGCGGCCATGCCCTTGGCCGCCAGGATCATGCCCTTATGCGCGCTGGGGCTCTTGCCTTGCGCCACGGCCTGCCAGGTGTGGAAGGGCGTGCCAACCGCCCAGGTGGGGCCCCAGCACTGCACGGTGGGCACGATCTGGCTGACATCGCCCACATCGGTGGAGCCGGTGCCGGGACGGGAATTGCCATCGAAATGCAGCACGCCCTCATGCAGCGGCTGCGCGCCCACCTCCTCCGGCGCGCCGACGGCATTGATGCTGTCAGCGATATCCTCTTCGCTCAGCGAACGACGGATCTCAGCGGCGAAGGCGCGGTCGGCCTCGTCGAAGGCGGGGGCACCAAGGTTGGAGAGGTTCTCGAACATGCGCATCTCCAGCGCCGTGTTCGGGATGGTGTCGGAACAGGCCTTGTCGATTTCCATCTCCATGCGCGTGCCGGTCATGATGGCGGCACCCTCGGCGCAGGCCTTTACGCGCTCGAACAAAGCCTTGGCCTCCTTCACCCGCGGGCCACGGATCAGGTAGAGCACCTCGGCATCGGCCTGCACCACATTGGGAGAATTGCCGCCGCTGTTGGTGATGGCGTAGTGGACACGGCAGTCCAGTGGCATGTGCTCGCGCAGGTAGTTGACGCCGACATTCATGATCTCAACCGCATCCAGCGCCGAGCGCCCCAGCCAGGGCGAGCCGGCGGCGTGCGAGGCGCGGCCCTTGAAGCGGAAACAGACCTGGAAATTGGCCATGGAGCGGGAGGAATTGACCGCGCTGACCACGCCGGGATGCCAGGACACGGCGGCATCGATGTCGTTGAAGACGCCGGCGCGCGCCATGAAGGTCTTGCCGGAGCCGCCCTCCTCGCCAGGGCAGCCGTAGTAGCGCACGGTGCCGGGCAGGCCCTGCTCCGCCAGCGCGTCACGCGCCGCTACGGCGGCCAGCATTGCGCCGGCACCCAGCAGGTTATGGCCGCAGCCATGGCCGGTGGCACCGGGCTTCACCGGCCGCGGCTCCGTCACACCGGCTTCCTGGCTCAGACCCGCCAGGGCGTCGAATTCGCCCAGGAAGCCGAGGACGGGACCGCCGGAGCCGGATTCCGCGACAAAGGCCGTGGGAATGCCGCCAAGGTTGCGGGTCACCCGGAAGCCTTCGGCCTCCAGCAGCGCAATCTGCTCTTCAATGGAGCGATGCTCCTCGAAGCGCAGTTCAGCATGTTCCCAGATGCGGTCCGCGACGGCAGTGAAAGCGGGGCTCTTGCTATCAACGCTGGCGGAAAGAGTGGACAGGGCAATAGGTTCGTTTCGCATGGGTGCTCCTGCGCGTCACGTTCTGTCATCGAGCTGAGCAGGATGACATGTCGTGCGCGCTACCTATGCCCGTGGAGATGTCGGGGCAACTCATGCCTGCTGCGCGGGCTGGAGACGCGCGAAAGCCGGTCTGAGGTTGATTTCAGAGCGGCTTTGGGTGGTTGGTGCTGGTGATGATTTGTTGGTGTTGGATGCGG
>NZ_RFLX01000093.1 GCF_003696345.1 Teichococcus wenyumeiae
CAGCCATGGCAGCACCTCCGACGCCATGGAATCACAGCAAGATCAAAGCTCAAGAGGCTCATTAATAGGTCCTGAGCCTAGGTTGGCACTGGGGCGGGGGCTATACGCACGGCAGCGCAAAGCAAGCTCAGGCCATGAAGCTCAAGATCCGCTCCCTATTAGCAAGTCTCTCGATCTGCTTGGGAGGCGGCCTCGTTATAGGAGGCGCAGCTATCTACCTCGCCCTGGCTTGGTCGGAGGCCGCAAACACCACGGTTGTCAGGGATGGTGAAGTGGCGCTGGCCGTGCCCACCCAGCGGGTCCGCCTGGCGCTCGATGGGGCCGCGCGTGTTCGTCACGTGGTGGCTGGAGTGAGTAGCCCTGTTGAACTCCTGATCACCGGATACCTCGACTACTCTCCCATCTCTCGGGACTACCCGTCGCAGGTTCCAGTTGTTGCCTGGGAGCAAGACGGGTCTGTCCTGCACTGCGATGCCCCCGATGCGCGCGGCGGTGTCCCCGTACACCAATCAGATCCGTGCAATCGCGCCAGGTACCGCCAACCAGTTGTTTGGGAGCCTCATCGGTTTTCCCCGGAGTGGGCCGATGCCTTCTTCCCCATTGGCGAAGGCTCATTCGTTTACGCGGCCATCCCTCGGAGCCTGATGCCACGCTGGGGAGCCGCGGCCAAAGAGGCGCTGAGCGACTTGATAGCCATGAAGGCCACGCCCACTCAGAGCTTCTACTCCAGAATTGGCACCTTCGTGACGGCGCTCCTTGTGTTCCTGTTCACCGCTTTGGCGGCCTTATTGGTTCTTCCGGTTCTATTCCCACCACTTGGCATTTCCCTCCTGGCAGTGCTTCCGGCTGTTCTGCTTGGCAGGAAGAGGAAGGACATGGAGGCAGCCGCCGCCGAGACCAGCCAGACAACCAAGCCGTCTGCGCGCAATGATGGGGCACATTAGGTCCGCTTGGAGTCACATCCGGCGGCAGCCTGCCCAGCCAAGGCAACCGCCGGAAGGGGTGGGAACCGGTTAGGCGTGATCGCCTTTGGCTACGCCTTCAACGCTTCGCATGATCTTCTCGAACTGGAACGCATCACCATCTCCGCCGGGCACGTCATCCTGGGCAGGTTGGTTTGGATCCGGGTGGTACTTGTTGAAAAACTCGATGATTTTGAAGCCGCACTTATTGACGTAAAAGTGGATGTTCCGTTTCTCAAAATATGGGGTGTGTGTCTGCCAAGTAATCGTCTCAGGGTACTTCTGCTCGATGGCGAACCAAGCTTCAAGGCCGATACCGCGGCCATGCTGGCCCACCTTCAGGAAGAAGAGGTCAAGTGAATTATGATGATTCTCTGTGTTGATGGTGAGCACAGCACCACCGACCTTCTGACCATTGCGAAGGATGCGCAACACCACGGAATCTGGAGCGCTGATTGAGTTGTTAAGGACCTCATCGGATGGAATTGGTCCGTCTGGCAGCGATCCGAACTCATTGACTACGGCTATTGCGAAGGCATCTTGGAGCTCCTTCTTGAAATCGGCGATGTCATTATGTTCGGCAACAGCGAGGGTGATCAGGTCTTTGGTCATAGGGTAGGCGTATCACCATAGGCCCTGGAGTTTAGAGCAACATAAGGTCAGCTATGGGTCGCCTCCGGCGGTAGACCTGTTGGGCAACCGCTGGATAGGGTGGCAAGCAGACCATGCAGACCTGTTCCATCGCCGAGAAAAAAGGCCAAGCTCCTGCTCTAATAATCGTACCAAGCAGGAGATAGCGATGATTCCGGTATCCGGTCTGTATGAAAGCCACCTCACGGTAGGTGATCTCGAAAAATCCATCGCCTTCTACAGAGACATCGTTGGTCTGGAACTTGCCCACACCGTTCCTAAGCGGCATGCAGCCTTCTTCTGGATCGGTGGCAAGGAGCGCTCGATGCTGGGTCTCTGGTCGATCCATTCCTCTCCGATCCGCCTGCGGCTACACATCGCCTTCTCGGCAACGCTGGAGGATGTGATCCGCTCGGTCGAGGTGCTCCGTGCCAAGGGAGTGACTCCGCGCGCGGGTGGCAGTGGCCCCGAGATCGATGAGCCTATCGTCTTTCCGTGGATGCCTGCGGCCAGCGTCTACTTCAACGACCCTGACGGCCATTCCCTCGAATACATCAGCATCCTGCCAGACACTCCAAGGCCGGATCTAACCGGGACAATGAAGCTCTCCGAATGGCGACGTATGGCACGCTCAGAGCAGTAGAGGCACCGCAAAGAGGCAGGCCGCCATGTCCGCTTCGAGTTGCTTCCGGTGGTAGCCAATCCGACTAGGCATATGCCTGATGAAGGTAGCGGGCGGCTGGGGGACAGCCGCCGCTCCTTCAGATATCCACCTGCTCAGAGATGGCCAGGGCGTCATCCACCTCGATGCCGAGGTACCGGACAGTGCTTTCCAACTTTGTATGCCCCAGGAGAAGTTGGACCGCCCGCAGGTTGCCGGTGCGGCGATAGATGAGCGCCACCTTGGTCCGGCGCAGCGAGTGCGTGCCGTACAAGGCCGGATCCAACCCGACCGACGTGACCCAGCGATCCATCAAGCGGGCGTAGTGTCGGGTCGTCAGAGGTTTGTTCCTGCCGATCCGGCTCGGGAACAGGTAGTCGCCAGGCCGCCGCCCGCTGCAGGCCATCCACTGCAGCACGGTCTCCCGCGTCTGCTCGGTAATCTCGAACTGCACCGGCGTTCCTGTCTTCTTCTGCAGAACCGTGGTCCGGGGTCGTACCCGTCCACTCAGGAGGACATCGTCCACCCGCAGGGCAACCAGGTCACAGCCCCGCAGCTTGCTGTCGATCGCCAGGTTGAACATGGCAAGATCCCGCAGCCGCTCCTGAGGCTGGAGTCGTATCCGGATGGCCCAGACCTCGCACAGCTTGAGCGGAGGCTTCTGGCCGATCAGCCTGCCGCGGTTCCATGACGCCATCCTGCTGGAATAGGATTCCTCCTCGCCAGGACCGCCCGATGACACGCTCATTGGATGTCCTCCCTGGTTCACCGGCTACGGTCATCGCGGCCGGGATCATCAGGAAGCCATGTTCAAAGATGTGGAGGGTCTGGTGCCGTGCGAGCGGGGACGTCGCCCAGCAGAACCGCGGTCCAACGGCCGCTTTCCTATGCAGTCGTCCGGATAGCGGACGTTCCGCTAATGGCCAGCTTCGGCAGCATGCTTCGGACCGATCTGGCTTGCCAAGTGGGTGTCTGGCCTCAGCCACTTCCCGCACAGGCGGGAGGTGTCCATGTCCAGGATAGGACGGCATTCTGAGCGTTCAGTCCGCCCTCACTCCCGCCTCCCGCAGCAAGCGTTGCCACTTGGCGGCTTCGCTGCGCAGAAAGCCGTCGACCTTGGGCGGCGTGCTGTCGGCAACCACCGTGATACCGAGATCCTCCAGCCGCGCCCGCAGGTCCGGCCCGCCGAGCGCGGCATTGCTCGCTTGGTTCATGCGGTCCACCGCTTCGGCCGGTGTCCCTGCCCGGGCCAGCAGGGCGTTCCAGGTATAAGCGTCGTAGCCCGGCAGCGTTTCGGCGGCGGCGGGAATGGCGGGCAACGGCCGCAGGCGGGCCGGTGCCGTCACCGCCAAGGCGCGGGCCTGTCCCGACCGGGCGATGGGGATCGCGGTCGCGGCGCTGTCGATCACCATGGCGACCTGACCGGCCATCAGATCCGCGACGGCGGGTGCCGCGCCGCGGTAGGGCACATGGATCAGGTCCAGGCCCGCCTGCTTCTTCAGGAGTTCACCAGCCAGGTGCTGCGCACTGCCATTGCCCGCGGAGCCATAGGCGAATTCGCCCGGCCTGCTGCGGAACAGCGCCAGCAACTCAGGAAAGGTCCGGGCTGGGAGGTCGCGGCTCACCAGCACGACCTGCGGCACGGTGCCCATCAGCGCCACGCCCCGGAAGTCCTCGACCGGGTCGAAGGGCAGGTTCGCCACCAGCACAGGGTTCACCACATGGGCGACGGTCGCGACCAGGAAGGTATGACCATCGCGCGGACCACTGGCCACCGCACCGGTGCCGACCACGGTGCCCGCACCGGTGCGGTTCTCCACGATCACCCGCTGTGGCAGCGTGGCGGAGAGCGCCTCGGCCAGCAGCCGGGCCGCGACGTCGGTCGGGCCACCGGCCGCGTAAGGGACCACCAGGCGGATGGGCTGGCTAGGCCAGGACTGCGCCAGGGCCGGACGAACGGCCAAGGCGCCAGCCGCGGCGAGAAGGGTGCGGCGCCTCATGACAGCAGCTCCACGCGCCCGCCGAGGCGGCATCCGGGGCCATCCGGATCGGGCCGGACCTGGATCTCGCTCGGGCGGCCCATCGCCTCTCCCTGGCGGACCCGCAGCCCTCCTGCCGGTGCGCCGAGGCCATAGAACAGGGCGGCGGCGGCGATGCCGGTTGCGGCGTCCTCCGGATAGCCGGAGCTGCGCGGAAACTGGCGGGCGTGGACGGCGCCGTCCGGACCCGCCGCCCAGGGATACAGGCCGGTGGAGCCGATCGCCTCGCAGGCCGCCCGCACCCGGGCCGGGTCTGGCGCGAGGGCATGGAGGCGCGCCAGGGCGGCGAGGGGAACCAGCGTCTTCACGCGGCTGGTGGCGGCGTTCACCACGGAGGCCCCGGGGGCCAGGTCGGCGGTCGTCAGGCCCAGCGCGGAAAGCACGGCGCCCGGTTCCTCCACCGCCTCCACCCGGCCTGGAGGCTGGGTAACCTCGACGGCGCCATCCGGGCCGAAGATGGCTCGCACCAGCCCCGACAGCGTCTCAATGCGCAACTCCGGCCCCGCCACGCGCCCATGGGCGCGGAGCAGCCAGGCTGCCCCCAGGGTCGCGTGGCCGCACATCTCCATCTCGTGCTCCGGCACGAAGAAGCGGAAGCGGATGTCGGCGGAGGCGGGGTCCTCCGGCGGCAGCACGAAGCCGCTCTCATGGCCATGGGCGGCCGCCACGGCCCGCATGGCATCGGCATCCATGCCACACGCATCGAGCACGACCGGACAGGGATTGCCGCCCCCCGGGCCAGCGGGGAAGACGGAGAGGAGGATCGGGGATGGGGTGTTCGGCTGCATGCGTCCCAGCCTGCCCCTCATGGGGCGCCGCTGGCGCGCCGGATCGGGCCCTAGGGTCTGTGACTGGACTGTCTGACTAACCGGTCTGGCTCCGATCCGGTCTCTGGCCGCGCCACCTTGGAAGTTCTCGAGG
>NZ_RFLX01000094.1 GCF_003696345.1 Teichococcus wenyumeiae
CCGCGGCTCTTTCCGTCGGGCCATAGGGGGTCTCCTTCTTCCCTACTATGCCCCGCCACACACGAAATTCCTGACAGTCCCGGCGAGGGAGGCGTTATGGGCCAGGTTCTGCACGGCTGCGCCCGCACGACAGAGGCAGTTCGTCGCGCGATCCAGCTACAGCAAGAAAGCGTAAGAGCGCTCGCCAGGCGCTACGGCGTCAGCCCCACCACTATCCAGAAATGGCGCAAGCGCTCGACGACCGCGGACGCCCGCATGGGACCGAAGGAGCCTCGCTCTTCCATTCTGACGCTCGAGGAGGAGGCCATCGTTGTCGCTTTCCGTCGACACACCCTGCTGTCGCTGGATGACTGCCTCTACGCCCTGCAGCCCACCATCCCGCATCTGACCCGCTCGACGCTGCACCGCTGCCTGGAGCGCCATGGCATCAGCCGCTTGTCCCAGGTCGGCGGCGACAAGCCACCCAAGCAGCGCTTCGCCACCTATCCGATCGGCTACTTCCACATCGATCTGGCTGAGGTCAGCACAGCCGAAGGCAAGCTGCGTCTCTTCGTCGCCATCGATCGCACCAGCAAGTTCGTCTTTGTCCGTCTCGTCGAGAGCGCTGGAAAGATGGAAGCGGCGGACTTCCTGCGCGACCTGATCAAAGCCATCCCTTACCGCATCCACACCGTGCTGACCGACAACGGCGTGCAGTTCACCGCACGCAAGCAGGACATCTGGGACACCCAGCACATCTTCGACCGGGTCTGCGACGAGCACGACATCAAGCACAAGCTGACCAAGGTGAACCACCCCTGGACCAACGGCCAGGTCGAGCGGATGAACCGCACCATCAAGGAGGCGACCGTCAAGCGCTTCCACTACGACAGCCACGAGCAGTTCCGCGCCCACCTGCAGCTCTTCGTCGACGCCTACAATCATGCCCGCCGCCTGAAGACACTGCGCGGCCTCACACCTGCCGAATTCATCCATCAATGCTGGACGAAAGAGCCCGAACGCTTCAGGCTCAATCCGTCACACCACACTCCGGGACCATACACTTCGTCTCGCTGAACTCGCCCTGGACCCACCTGGGCGCCGCCCGGCTGGAAGCGATGGTGGCACGCCACAACGCGACGCTGAGCATCTACCCTGTGGAGTTCAGCACCATCTTCTCCGCCTCGGGCGGGCTGCCGTTGCCGAAGCGCTCGCCCCAGCGTCAAGCCTACCGCATGCAGGACTTGGCCCGATGGCGGGATCACCTGAGCATCCCCATCCACCTCCGGCCTCGTTTCTTCCCGGCCGACGAGGGGCTCGCCGCCCGGTGCGTCATTGCCGCGCGCGAGACCATCGGAGATGGCCCGGCCATCGCCCTGGCGCACGGTGTGCTGAAGGCACTCTGGGAGGAGGAGCGCGACACCGGCAACCGGGAAGTCCTGGCAACGCTCATCGGCAAAGTGGGCCTCGATGCCACGTCTTTGCTGGCGCTGGCGGCACAGGAGCAGTGGGCGGAGCAGCGGGCCCGTGACACGCTGGACGCGCTGGCGCGGGGCGTTTTCGGTGCACCGAGCTACGTGGCCGGCGAGGAGATCTTCTGGGGGCAGGACCGTCTGGAGTTCTTGGATCGCCGCCTGGCGAAGGGGTGATCCTGCTGCAGAGGCTGGGACCCCGGTGACGTCCTCTGCCGCTCGCGCCTGCGGGGACCGGCGCCGCCGGGACGGGCCGCGGAAGCGGGCGGGGATGTGTTCCTCCCGCCCGCTTTGTCCTGTCTCAGGTGCTCGCGCGCTCGCGGACGGTCTTCCGCTTGCCGGGCTGGCTGATCTCCACCTCATCGCGCCGCACGGTCTCGCGCACGGTCTGGACCTGCTGCGTGCGCTCCGTCCGCACGACGATCTCCTCGCGCAGGCGGGCCCGCTTGCTGACCACGGGCACCTCGACGGTCTCCACCACCTCGACCGTCATCTCGGTGAGGATCTCGCCGGTGATCTTGTCACTCACCGGACGGCGGCGCTCGACCACGACCCGCTCTCTCTGCAGCGTCACCTGCTCCTCGACCTCGGTCTCGACGACGTAGCGTCGGACGCGGGCGGTGCCGCTGTTCTCCGTGCGCTTGGTGACCTCGAGCACCTCCTCGCCCAGGGGGATGACCTCCTCCTCGCTGGTGGGAGACCTTGCGCCGGACGCGGGAGTCTGGCGGCCCTGCTGAAGCCCCTGCATCGCTCCCGTCCAGGGCCATAGGAACATGTCGGTGAAGGCGCTGGACGAGAGGCGCACCGCCGAGGGGGCCCTCTCCTCAGCGGGGGGAGTGGCGCCCACGAGGCGCGTGACCTTGCGCGTCGCGTCGGCCACGACGTTCAGCGGTATGCCCGCCGTCTCGACGACGTGGTTGGCAGCCTCACGAGTGCGGCGTGCCGCCAGTTCCTTCTCCTGCTGCTGACGCGCCGCAGCCTCCGCTTCCAGCTCGGCTTGCTCGCGCTCCCGGCGGGCCTTGGCCCGGCGCTCCTCGGCCTCGTCCTGCTTGGCCTGCTCGACCTCGGCGATGCCCGCCTCCATCTTTTCGGCAACCTCCTGGACCTGCTCCGCGCTGAGCGCATTCCGCACGGCGGGTAGGAGCTCCTTCTTCTCGTCGCGGGAGTGCTGGCGGTAAGCCTTCTGCAGCTCGCTGAGGAGCGGGATGAACGCCTCGCCATTCTTCGGCAGCGCGTCGAGGTCGGTCAGCCGCGCCCGGAGGTTCTTGTTGTCCGTGATAGCCTCAGCCACGAGCCCCTTGGTCTCCGAGTTCTTCCGGAGCAGCGGGAAGAGGAACTCCTCCTCGAGTTTAGCGTGCAGCTCGAGCTCGGCCTTGAGTTCCGCGAAGAGCTTCTCGCGGGTCTTCAAGGCGCCCTCCGAGGTATCGGAGAGCCTGGCGAACAGATCGTTCACCTTGGTGGAGCCTTCTTGCATCAGGGTACGGAGTGACACTGGGTAATCCTTCGAGTGTTGCCGCCCCGCCCCAGCGCCAGACAACGTCCCCGACTGAGGGAGCAAGGTCGGCGGCGGAGGGCAGCAGGGCGGTAGAATTTCGCGCAGTCGGTCGGGCAGGGCTCAGCCCTGGAACCTTCGCGCCGCCGTGGGCGCAGCAATGCGGCCAACTGATCGGTCAGCGGCGCGGACGCCTGCTGCACCTATTGGAGGGCGGCCTCTTGGAGAGCAGTCGCCTTCACTCGGTCCGCTCCTGCGGCTTGCAACAATACCTGTACGGGCCGCGTGGTCGGCGAAGCAAGGTTTTCGTTGCGCTGCAGCATCACGGTGCAGTGTTGGTTACCGGCTCACACCTGTGCTTTCAGGAAATCGCAGTTGGACCTAAGAACTAACGGCGAGTTCTTCGATTTCTAGCACACGGCAGACCAGCATGGTGTCGTAGGCGATATTTTCCTGCAGGAGCGCCGCAATGCACCGCGTGTCATCCCTGAAGGGCTGAGAGGTGAAGACGTTGCTCAGCAGAAGCTTCCTGCTAGACGTATGTCGCTGGACCAAGCCAAACTTCAACAACCGGGCGGAGAACTCGCACCGGTCAATACGCCCCACGGAACGCTAGATGCGGCGGCTCAAGTCGCGCGAGCAGGCGCAGCGGTTCCCCTCGGCACATGGACCTGAGGCCCATCTCACTGCCGCAATTTGCGCCAGCATAATTGTAGGACGGCCGTTTTGACGATGTCAGCGAGCTGCACCAGAGAATCAGCCAATGCCAACGCCATCTTGTATATGTTCCTGCACCAGTACATATACATGGTAGGTAAAAGGCCACCGGTGCTAAACAGCCAGTGATGGCCTGCTAATCCAACAAGCCTCGATAGCAACGGGTGAGTAGTCCGAGCAGGGCCCATCCAATGCGTCGTCTTGCGAAAACTTCGCTGCAGCGACCGCCAGCCTCCGCCAGACGTCCTACCCGACCTTGCAACGCGGCCCTGTGCAGTGCCACAGGCCGTCGCCTGCGTCCGTGTTTATCACTTCCCGAAGGATATCGACATGGCCAAGGAACAGAAACGCGGCGATCGGGAGGTCAAGAAGCCAAAGTCGAGCAAAGCCGCGACTGCGCCCACTGTGCCAATCCTAGTCAGCAAGGGCGTACAGTCTCTCGTTTCTCCAAAGAAGGCTTGAGATGCCTGGCCTGCCAGCGAGCGCACCAGAGTAGCATCTAAAGCGGACCTGCAGGCTGCCGGAGCAGCATAACCACTGAGCAAGCCCGCCTGCGATTTGCTACCAAACCGTCGGACGGCACCGATCTCCACCCCTGGAGCGCGATCCAGCAGGACGGTGCGACACTTGGTGAGTTCTAGCTGGAGCGGAATATCATTGGTGTGCCCGACCCTATCTGTCGCTCGTTAAACTTCTCTTCATCACCAACGCGCTTTCTATTCAAGTCCATCCCAACATGCCTTCGCCCGCCCCAGTGGATTCCTACGAGGCAAGTCGGAGGCATGGTACATCCTCACTGCAGCAGAGGGCGCTCAGGTCGCTCCTGGCCTGCGCCAGAGCCTCGATCGGTGCAGCTACGCAGTGCGATCTATGATGGCCAATTGTGGATCAATCTGCGCTGAGCAGCCCGGCTGCATAACGCCAGCAACGTCGCTCCACACCATATACCAGGGAACAGAACCATCATGACAGCCAAAGAGGTTCGCTTCGGCGACGACGCGCGTAAGCGCATGATACGCGGCGTTGATGTCCTTTCTGATGCTGTGAAGGTGACGCTGGGTCCGAAGGGCCGCAATGTCGTCATCGACAAGTCTTTCGGTGCGCCGCGCATCACCAAGGACGGCGTGACGGTCGCCAAGGAAATCGAGCTGTCTGACAAGTTCGAGAACATGGGCGCGCAGAGACCTTGTTGCACGGACTGGCGGCTTGGAGGTGGAGGCCCGGGAAGTTACGGGTCGGGTCTCTGTCCCTGCAGTTTGGATGCC
>NZ_RFLX01000095.1 GCF_003696345.1 Teichococcus wenyumeiae
CCCACTCGCCCCTGGCACTGGCTTTGGCACCTCCAGCGTTTCGGCCCGGCGGCTCAGGGTGGAATGATCAGGCACAGCCAGGTTGAGACCGAGCAGGTCGAGAATGGAGCCGATCAGCCCCTCGGTCTGGCGCAGGGTCAGGCGGTACAAGGCCCGCAACGTCAGCGCCGTCGTGATGGCCAAGGCGGAGTAGAGGGGTTGCCCGCCCGGCGTGCTGCGTGGCTCCGCTTCCCAAGCCGAGATCGCCTCCTCCGTGAACCACGGGGTAAAGCTCCCGCGGGCACGCAGACCAGCGTCGTACTCAGACCAGTTCGTCACTTTGTGCCGCTGCTTCGGGATGTGGTGCCGGCGGTCAGAGTTGGTCTTGAACGGCATGCCGGCATCCAAACTGCAGGGACAGAGACCCGACCCGTAACTTCCCGGGCCTCCACCTCCAAGCCGCCAGTCCGTGCAACAAGGTCGCTTCGTGGCTGAAAATGATGCCGCGGGTCAGAAACATCCCGCTGAGATGCCGCAGGGTCAGCCGGTAGCGCAGCCGCCACAGCACAAGTGTCATGACATCGGACGGGTACTGGGTATGGTTCAGCACGCCGTCACTGCGCTCATTGTACTGCTTGCCACAGTCACGGCAGCGGAACCGGCGGTAGCCCCGGGCGGTGTGCTCCGGCCGCTCCGTCACCGCGGCGGAGCCGCAGGCCACACAGTTCATCCCCGACCCCCGGCCCCCTCGTCCGGGAGCCTACCAGCCTCGGCCCCGCTGACCAATCGGGCCGCCTGGCGCGAGCGCTGACAGAGCCCGCCGTTCTATAGATTGGTGGCACTTACAGCACCTTTCAAAACCTGGACGGACGGCAGGGCCGCATCGATCTGAGGATCATGGCGAAGCCCCTGATCTCGGACGAACTCTGGTCGGTGATCGAGCCGCTGTTGCCGCCCGAACGGCCCAAGCCGAAGGGTGGACGGCCAGCGGTGCCGCCCCGTGCTGCCTTGAGCGGCATCCTCTTTGTGCTGCGCTCCGGCATTCCGTGGGAGATGCTGCCACGGGATGGGCTGGTGAAACGTATACGTTGCACCCGGCGTCACCTGCTGGCGGCGGCTGCGGGACTGGCAGCAAACTGGTGTGTGGGACCGGCTGCACCGAGAGTTGCTGCGGCGCCTGCGCCAGGCCGACCGCATCGACTGGAGCCGTGCCTGCGTCGACAGCACGTCCATTGCGACGAAAAGGGGGGCGCCGGAACCGGGGCGAACCTGACGGACCGCGGCAAGGCAGGCACCAAGCGGCACTTCGTCACTGACCGGCGCGGCACCCCACTCGCCGTCCTGCTGACCGGCGCCAACACCCACGACAGCAAGCCCTTCGAGGACCTGCTCGACGCGGTGCCTCCTGTTGCAGGACAACCCAGGCGACCCCGACGCAGGCCGGACAAGTTGCATGCCGATAAGGCCTATGACCACCGCCGCTGCCGTCAGGCTTGCCTCCGGCGCGGCATCAGGCACCGGATCGCGCGCCGCGGCATCGAAAGCAGCCAGAGGCTGGGCAAGTACAGATCGGTCATCGAGCGCACCTTCGCTTGGATCAACCGCTTCCGCCGCCTGGCCATCCGCTACGAGCGCAGGCTCGACATCCACCATGCCCTCACCGCGCTCGCCTGCTCCCTCATCTGCCTCAACACGCTTCAGAAGCGGTTTTGAAAGGCGCTGTTAATCGGTTGGAGGAGGGAACAATCGACGGGCCGCCTGTGTTGTAGAGACGTTTGCTGCGAGAGTGAGTCTGATGGAGCAAAGAAGTCCGAGTATTAGCCTACGACGCAGGGCGCAAACGTGATCTGCTCGTGTGGTGAACCAACGGTGAACCGGCGCAGTCTGGTCCGTCCTACTTGCTGAATATCGACATGACAGACGCTTCAACGATCCTGCGCCACAGCTGAATGGACATGCATCATGCGGGTTTCCCAGCATAGCTACGGCCCCTCCGTCATGGCTGTCATCCTAGCCCTGCTAGGGCTTGCTCTGGCCGCAGGTGGGGCTTGGCTCGTTGTCTTGCGGGGTTCCGGTTTCTACCTAGGGGCCGCTCTCGCGATGTTGACCACGGCCTGGCTGCTGTGGCGCCGGCGCCCCGCTGCGCTCTGGCTCTACGCCTTTCTGACCATCGCGACCCTGGCTTGGGCGCTCTGGGAAGCAGGGCTGGACTGGTGGCCGCTCGCGGCGCGCGGGGACATCATCTTCCTGTTAGGTATCGCGTTGCTCACCCCATGGGTGACACGTGGTTTGGGCGAGATCAGCAACGGGAGGCGGGTCACCGCCTTGCACGGCGGCGGCCTAGCGCTTTCCTGCACGCTTGCCGTCGCGCTGGTGGCAGGTGCTGCGGCGTTGTTCAACGACCCCCACAGCACGGAGGGTAGCCTGCCCCAGGCACAGGGAGCTGTGCCGCCCGACACACAGGGCGTGCCTGCCGGCGATTGGTGGGCCTATGGCCGCACCGGCTTCGGCCAGCGCTATTCACCGCTGGCCCAGATCACGCCGCAGAATGTCGAGAAGCTGGAAGTCGCCTGGACTTACCAGACCGGAGATCTGCGTGGTCGGCCAGGCGATCCGGTGGAGACCACGTTCGAGGTGACGCCGCTCAAGATTGGCGATCGTCTCTTCCTCTGCACGCCGCACCAAAACGTCATTGCTCTGAACGCTGACACGGGGCGCGAGATTTGGCGTTACGACCCCAAGATCCAGAACCAGCTTGCGCTTCAGCATCTTACCTGTCGTGGCCTCTCCTACCATGAGGGGAGGCCTGGCGCTGCCGCCCCGGCCTCCGCGCCGGCTACAGCCCCGGCTTCGGCTGCGCCCACCGGCGAAGACATCAGCACTGCGCCTGAACAGGCACCTCCACCGCTCAACCTACCCCACGCTGCTGATGGGGCCCGAGCCGTTGCCTCCTGTCCGCGCAAGCTGTTCATGCCAACCGCTGACGGCCGGCTGATCGCGCTTGACCCGGAAAGCGGTGGCGTTTGCACAGGCTTCGGCGAAGGCGGGCAGATCAATCTTTGGGCCAACATGCCGAACGTGAAGCCGGGCGGTTACTACTCCACCTCTCCTGCCGTGGTGACCCGGAACCTAGTAGTTGTCGGCGGCACCGTGCTGGATAACGTTTCGACGCACGAGCCCTCCGGCGTGATCCGCGCCTTTGATGTCAACTCCGGCGCTTTGGTGTGGAACTGGGATTCCGGCAACCCGGACGAGACAGCGCCTCTGCCGCCTGGCCAGACCTACACACCAAGCTCGCCGAACAGTTGGTCGGTTTCCAGCGTCGATGAGGATCTAGGCATGGTCTATGTCCCGCTTGGTAACCAGCCGCCGGATCAGTGGGGCGCCGATCGCGGCCCGAATGTCGAGCGCTTCTCCTCTTCAGTCGTCGCGCTCGACCTCGCCACCGGCCGGGTCCGATGGGTCTTCCAAACCGTGCATCACGATCTCTGGGACTATGACGTTCCCTCTCAGCCAAGCCTCATCGACCTGACCATCGACGGCCGCACCGTGCCTGCCCTGGTGCAGCCCACCAAGCAGGGCGAGATCTACGTACTTAACCGGGAGACTGGCGAGCCGATCCTGCCTGTCACAGAAGTGCCTGCGCCGCAGGGCGCCGTTCTGCCCGACCAAACCGCCCCGACTCAGCCTGTCTCGCGCCTCTCCTTTGAGCCGCCGCCGCTCAACGGGGCCGAGATGTGGGGCGCCACCCTGTTCGACCAACTCGCCTGCCGCATCGCGCTAAAGCGTCTGCGCTACGACGGCCGTTACACGCCTCCTTCGCTGCAGGGCAGTCTCGTCTACCCTGGCAATTTCGGCGTTTTCAACTGGGGGAGCATCGCGGTCGACCCGCAGCGGCAGGTCGCTTTTACGACGCCGACCTATCTCGCCTTTGTCTCCCAGCTTGTGCCCCGCCAGGATACCACCACGCTCTACGTCCAGGGTGGAAATCGGCCGGAAGGCAGCTTGCCTGCGCTGAATGAAAACTTCGGTGCGCCCTACGCGGTGAAGCTCTACCCCTTTACCTCCGTACTCGGCCTGCCCTGCCAGGAGCCGCCCTGGGGCTATGTGGCAGGTGCCGACCTAAGGACGGGCGAGATCGTTTGGCGGCACAAGAACGGCACGACCCGCGATGCCGCCCCAGTGCCGCTGCCCTTCCCAATGGGCGTACCGAATCTCGGCGGCCCAATCATGACTGCCGGCGGCGTGGCCTTCCTGTCCGGCACGATCGACTACTATGTGCGGGCTTACGAGGTGACGAGCGGTCGGGAGTTGTGGAAAGCCCGCCTACCGGCCGGTGGACAGGCCACGCCAATCACCTATCTCGGGCGTGACGGCCGGCAGTATGTGGTGGTGGTCGCGGGCGGGCACGGCTCACTGGGTACCAAGGCGGGCGACAGTGTGATCGCCTATGCGTTGCCACGCGGGTCTTGATGGACCAGCTTGAGGCGGCCTGGACAGCCGCGCTGGAGACGCGCGGCAGCCCGGCTGCGGAGCGACGCAGACGCGCTCTGGACTTGCTTCGATTTAGTGGAGAGGCGTTGGATCAGTTGGCGGCCATTCTCTCGAACTGGGCCGGACTTGTGAAATCGAGCGCGGAGTGGCGCCGGACAGGGTTGTAGAAGCCGTCGATGTAGCGGCCGATGGCCTGCTCGGCATCCTGGCGTGTTTCGAACATGGTGCGCCAGACGAGTTCCGACTTCAGCGTCTTGAAGAACGTCTCCACCATGGCGTTGTCATAACAGTTCCCCTTGCCCGACATCGAGATCAGGATGCCGTGCTTTCGGAGCTCGGCCGACCTTGTTGCACGGACTGGCGGCTTGGAGGTGGAGGCCCGGGAAGTTACGGGTCGGGTCTCTGTCCCTGCAGTTTGGATGC
>NZ_RFLX01000096.1 GCF_003696345.1 Teichococcus wenyumeiae
GCGCAGGAACAGCGCCTCGTGCTCGGCGATCTGGTCGCCCAGCATATGGATCTGCGTGTGCCACCCCAGGGCCTGCACTCGTGCCGAAAGCGGCTCCAGCATGTCGATGGTCGTCACCCCGGCCTGGACCAGGTTGAAGCGGATGCCGCGCACCCCGGCCTCATGCATCTCGCGCAGCTGCGCGTCCGTCACGCTGGTGTCCACCACCGCGACCATGCGCGCCCGCTCCGGGCCCAGCTCCCGCATGGCCTGCAGGTGGAGGCGGTTATCGGTGCCGTAGGTGGAGGGCGTGACCAGCACGGAGCGCTGGGTGCCGAGCCTGCGTGCCAGCGCACGGTAATCCTCCGGCGAGGCATCCGGCGGCCGCAGCTGGGTGCGTGGATCGGCCGGGAAGCGGGCATCGTAGACGTGGTGGTGGCAATCCGTGGCCAGCGGCGGCGCAGGCGTGCGGGGGGGCTCCGTGCCGGCGGAGAACTTCACAGGTCCTGCCGTGCCCCGCACCATGCCGGGCGCTGTTGCGGCGGACTGGGCGCCGACGGGGGTGCTCGGCCACGTTGACCCCACGGCCGCCAATCCGGCGCCGGCTAGCAGGGCACGGCGAGACTGTGTCGGGTTCATGCGTTTTCTCCCATCGCGCCTGTTCCGGTCGGCGCTCTGAAGAGCATGGCTGGAGTCTGCGCCAAGGTCGACAGCCCGGGGACGGCGGGGGGTTAGCCGCGGTTACACACAGCGGTGAGCTGATTGATGAGGACGGGAGCGTTTCAAAGGCCTTGCCGGGAGCGGGTACTCGTCTTTCGAGACGAATGGCAACCAGACCAGCATTCTGTTGGCCGCGACCAGATGGCGCAGCAGTTGGAAGTCCCGTAGCGACCCCGGCCCTGGCCGGGCGAGCGTTGGCCACCACCGGATCGCCTGACTTCTCATCAGGAGTAGAGCCTCCGGGGTTCGTGATACCGGTGGTGGCCGGCACGCATGGAACAGCAGTTTGCAAAGCACCTAGGCTCAGGACTTCGGTAACGGAGCTTCCTCAGTCAAGGCGATAGTGACGCGTAAGGGGGTCTGCGCGCACAGGCTGTGCCGCGGCTTCCTGATGTATCGGGCTCCTGATCACTGCTTCTGCTCCGTGCGCTCCTTCGCCTGAGATCACCCCGGGTTTATGCTTCGGTCCGTGGTCAGCGCGGTGGCTGCCAACATGATGCTGGTCCAATGGAGAGCCCGACGCGCCCATCTCATAAGCGTGCTCGACCGTAGGTCGGCAACAGTCCTGACCACGGCGTCGTCGGAACCCCCTCCCGGTGGGGACCTCGAAGGTCTGCGCTCAGGCAGACATCAGCGGCAGCTTGCGGCCTCCGCGCAGGCGATCATGCCGCAACGCGTTCTGGCGTGGCATCGAGACGGAAGTCTGTGCCATCGCTCCACATCCGGTGGAGGATCGTTCCGATCCGTCGTGCCAGCGCCACCATCGCTCGTTTGGTGCCGCGCCGCCGGAGCACTTGAACAGCCCAGCTTCTGATCCAGGATGCCGGGCCCCGGTGCATCAGCACGGTGGCCGCCTGGCACAGTGCTCGTCGGAGATTGGGTGGATTCACGTGGTCGTCGCAACACCAAGGTGGAGGGTGGTTGCGATGGCTGGTCGGCGGCGTTCGGACTGGGCTTTGCGGGCGAAGTCTCTCTCGCCTGGACGGCCGGGGGTAGCCCGGCGTGAGGAGCGGCGGCAGTTCTGGAGGTTGATTGCGGCGGGACAGTCGAGCTGGGACGCGGCGATCGGCGCAGGGGTGTCGGAGGCGGTAGGGTCCCGATGGTTTCGGGAGGCGGGCGGGATGCCACCATCAACGCTGGGGCGGTCGTCGAAGTCATCCTCGGGGCGATACCTGTCATTTGCGGACCGCGAGGAGATCGCGCTCTGGCGCGCGCAGGGGCATGGGGTGCGGGAGATTGCCCGGCGGCTGGGACGGGCGGCATCGACGGTCTCGCGCGAGCTGCGGCGCAACGCCGCGACGCGCAGCGGCGGGCTGGAGTACCGGGCCACGACGGCGCAGTGGCACGCCGAGCGGGCGGCGCGGCGTCCGAAGCCGGCGAAGCTGGTGACGCACCGGGCACTCAGGGCTTATGTGCAGGACCGGCTGGCGGGTGCCGTGAACGCTCCAGGCGGGGCTGCGGTGCCGGGACCGCCGGTGCTGTGGAAGGGCCGGCGGCACGGGCCGCGGCAGCCTCGGCGCTGGGCAAGGGCATGGAGCCCGCAGCAGATTTCGCGGCGGCTGCGGCTCGACTTTCCGGACGATGGGGCGATGCGGATCAGCCATGAGGCCATCTACCAGTCGCTCTATATCCAGGGCCGCGGCGCACTGCGGCGAGAGCTGACGGCGTGCCTGCGCACCGGGCGGACACTCCGCGTACCGCGGGCGCGGAGCCGCGGGAGGGGGAAGTCACATGTCGGCCCTGAGGTGAAGATCAGCGAGCGTCCAGCGGAGGCGGACGATCGGGCCGTGCCGGGGCACTGGGAGGGGGACTTGATCCTCGGCCTTGGCAGTTCGGCGATCGGCACCCTGGTGGAGCGCACAACACGGTTCACGATGCTGCTGCACCTGCCGCGCATGCCGGGATATGGGGACGGGCTCCGCGCGAAAAACGGGCCGGCGCTGGCCGGGCATGGTGCAGAGGCGGTGCGCGATGCCATCACGCGCACGATCATCACCCTGCCGGAGGCGCTGCGGCGGTCACTCACCTGGGACCAAGGTACGGAGATGACGGAGCACCCGCGGCTGCGGATCGACACTGGGCTGCAGGTATACTTCTGCGATCCGCACAGCCCGTGGCAGCGCGGCACGAACGAAAACACGAACGGGCTGCTGCGACAGTACTTCCCCAAGGGAACCGACCTGGCAGCACATAGCGCCGATGACCTCATCGCCGTAGCGACAGCCCTCAACGCGAGACCGCGCAAGACGCTCGGCTGGAGAACGCCAGCCGAAGCTCTTGATGCGGTGCTACGATCAGCGCAGACAGGTGTTGCGACGGCCAGTTGAACGTAAGTTGGCGTCTCCGGCCCGTGTGATGCCGCCGCTCACATCACGCTCGCCAGATTGATGGCGCGATGGCGTCAGACCGACCCACGGGCCGACCTTCTTGGATGAGGTGAACCGGGACGGATCATCGACGGCCGAGCGGTAGGTCAGGGCGACCACCGCTCCGATGCCAGGCATGGTCATCAGACGGCGGCAGACGGGATCATCCTTGGCCAGCGTCCGGACCACGCGCTCAAGCCCGGCCAGCTCGCGGCGCAGGCCGTCGCGCGCCCGTAGCATAGGGGCCGATGCGGCTTCCAGCATGGCGTTGCCTTCGACCAGCTCACGAACCCTGACTTCAAAGCGTCCCCGTGAGATCTGCCCCACCTGCAGCCCAAAGTTCCTCAGCAAGCCGCGCAATGACATCTCGATCGCGATCATGCTCTGCTGGATGGCTTTGCGCGCTCCGAGCAAGGCGCGGACTTCCTGAGCCGAGACGGACTTGCAGTGCACCGGCCTGAACCAGCCCAGGTGGAGCAGGCGAGCAATGCCCTCGGCATCGCGCCGATCTGTTTTGATCGGCATGGCTTTCAAGGCCCCTTTGACCTGTCGGGTCTCCATGAGAACGACATCCGTCCCGGCGTCCGTGAGGCCGCGATGCAGCCACTGCGACAAGGGACCCGCTTCCAGGCCCATCGTCGCCACTTCGCCGCCCAACCCGCTTGTAAAGCGCGCGATCACCGCGGGATCACTGGCAACCTGCGCCTCCTTCACGATCTTGCCGTGCTCGTTGAGTACGCAGACCGCTGTCTTGGCCAGCGAGACGTCCAGCCCGATGAACAACTTCATCTCCCGTGTCCTTTCTTCAGAGCCAACACGGGAACCGCGACAGCACGCCCTCTGCTTTGCAAGCCCTAACAGCCAACGTGACGCAGGCCCCGTTACAGCATCTCATTGATCCAGAAGAGGACGGTGGCGGCGAGGCAGATGGCGGACATGAAGGTGTGGGCGCAGCGGTCATAGCGCATGGCGATGCGGCGGTCCGAGGCAGTGCCTCGAACCCTTGAGCCTGCCGAACATGTTCTCGATACGGTGCCGCTGGCGATACAGCATCCTGTCATGCGGGATGCGCTGCTTGCGGCCGCGGCGTGACGGCATGCAGGGTTCGATGCCGCGGGCGGCCAGGGCCTGGCGGAAGCGGTTGCTGTCATAGCCTTTGTCGCCGATCAGAACGCGGGCAGGAGGCAAGGTGGCAAGCATCAGGGCTGCGCCCTTGTGGTCGCTCATCTGGCCTTCGGAGAGCAACATGACGAGTGGGCGCCCTTGGCCCTCAGTGACGGCGTGCAGCTTGGAATTCAGGCCACCTTTGGTGCGTCCGATACGACGGGGAACAGCCCCTTTTTGAGCAGACTGGCCGCCGTGCGGTGCGCCTTGAGGTGGGTGGCGTCGATCATCAGCCGGTCTGGCTGCCCTTTGCGTCCGGCCAGCCCTGCGAAGATGCGGTTGAAGACGCCCATGCGGCTCCAGCGGATGAAGCGGTTGTAGAGGGTTTTATGTGGGCCGTACTCGGCAGGCGCATCGCGCCAGCGCAGCCCGTTGCGGATGACGTGAATGATGCCGCTGACGACCCGCTGGTCGTCCACCCGCGGCACGCCATGGGGGAGCGGGAAGTAGCGCGAGATCCGCTCGATCTGTGTCTTTGTGAGCCAGAACAGGTCAGCCATGGCAGCACCTCCAGACACCATGCAATCACAACAGGATCAAAGCGCAAGAGGCTCATTAATAGGTCCTGAGCCTAGTGTCCTGATTCTGTAGTTCCTCCGATCTGCTGGGTGCGCTGGCAGAAGCGCTGTATGGCACCGAGGATGTCGTCGGC
>NZ_RFLX01000097.1 GCF_003696345.1 Teichococcus wenyumeiae
ACGGCCCCCTCCCTCGCGAGACCGCGGGCGATCCCCTCGCCAATGCCTTTGCTGCTGCCGGTGACCAACGCCACCCTTCCGTCGATCTTCAGATCCATGACATCCTCCTCGCGCTGCGGCTGGCGTTATGGAGAGAGAGCGATGGGCGGGTCCATTACGCACCTGAAGTGCCCATAGATCAGGAACGGAGAAGCGCCTGCCTCGGCCCGGAAGGCTCCGTCGCGCATGTTACCCGGGTGCTCAGCATGATCAGTGGGCGTTGGAAGCTCCCGATCCTGTTCCGTCTGTTTGCCGAACCGACGATGCGGACGTCACGATTGCTGCGGGACATCCCGGACCTGTCGCAGAAGGTCCTCACACAGCACTTGAGGGAGCTTGAGCGGGACGGCTTGGTCGCGAGACGGGATTTCGGCCGGCAGCCGCCGCATGTTGAGTACGGGCTCACAGACGCGGGGGCGAGCCTCATGCCCGTCCTGTTGTCGATGCGGGAATTCTCGCGTCTTCATGCTGCGGACGTGCCGGGTGCGCCGGACTGACCACATGAGACGGTTGCGGCAGTAGCGCCCATGCACCTGGGCTGCCCGATGACCGCTTTCTACCTATGTGCGACATCCGCTACCGTCCACACAGCACGATAATCCTCCGGCTACGAAGCGCGATGCATGCACGAGGAGTGCTGGCCATCAGGCTCTCCCATTAGCGGCGAAACCGATCCATCTTTCGGAGATGCCCAGTGCCGCTGCTCCATCCCTGCCTACTGCTGATCGCAACCCGCCCGCCGAAGCGCTGGCTGGTCTGGTCGAGCGCGTCACCTACCACAATGCCGAGAACGGCTTCTGCGTCCTGCGGGTGAAAGCGCGCGGGCAGCGAGACTTGGTGACGGTGGTGGGGCACGCGGCATCGATTTCGGCCGGGGAATGGGTGCAGCTATCGGGCGCCTGGGTCAACGACCGCACCCACGGCCTGCAGTTCCGGGCGGGCTTCCTCAAGGCGACCCAGCCCACCACAGTGGAGGGCATCGAGAAGTATCTCGGCTCCGGCATGATCCGTGGCATCGGCCCGGTCTATGCCAGGAAGCTGGTCCTGGCGTTTGGGGCGGCCGTCTTCGACCTGATCGAGGCCGAGCCCGACCGGTTGCGGGAGGTCACCGGCATTGGGCCCAAGCGGGCCGCTCGCATCGTTGCGGGTTGGGCCGAGCAGAAGGTGATCCGCGAGATCATGCTGTTCCTGCATGCCAATGGGGTCGGCACCTCGCGGGCGGTGCGGATCTACAAGACCTATGGCGCCAGTGCCGTGCAGGTGATCACCGAAAACCCCTATCGGCTCGCGCGTGATATCCGCGGCATCGGGTTCCGCACGGCCGACACCGTGGCGGGCAAGCTCGGGATCGAGCCCACGGCGATGATCCGGGTGCGCGCCGGCATCTCTTTCGCCCTGGCCGAAGCCACCGGCGAGGGTCATTGCGGCTTGCCAGTGGGTGAGCTGACCACGCTCGCGGGCAAGCTGCTGGAGGTCGCCCCTGAGTTGATCGCGACCGCCCTCACCCTTGAGCTGGAGGCCGGCGAGGTCGTGGCCGACACGCTGGAAGGCGAGCGCTGCGTGTTCCTGGCCGGCCTCTACCGCGCTGAGCAGAGCATCGCCGAACGGCTGGGGCGCCTCGCCTCTGGCCAGCAGCCCTGGCCGCCGATCGACGCTGACAAGGCGCTTCCTTGGGTGGAGGGGCGCACCGGCCTCGCCCTGGCCGAAAGCCAGCGTCAGGCCCTGCGGCTTGCCCTCACCTCCAAGCTGCTGGTGATCACCGGCGGCCCTGGCGTGGGCAAGACCACATTGGTCAACTCGATCTTGAAGGTGATCCAGGCCAAAGGGGTAGAGGTGGCCCTCTGCGCTCCCACAGGCCGCGCGGCCAAGCGCCTGACCGAGAGCACCGGGCTCGAGGCCCGGACCATTCACCGGCTGCTGGAGAGCGACCCAAAGACGGGCGGGTTCAAGCGCGACGAGATGAACCCTCTCGGCTGCGAGCTGCTGGTGGTGGACGAGACCTCGATGGTGGACGTGCCATTGATGCGCGCCCTGCTCCGGGCGCTGCCCGATGCAGCGGCGCTGCTGCTGGTGGGCGATGTCGACCAGCTGCCAAGCGTCGGGCCAGGGCAGGTGCTGGCCGACATCATCGGCTCGGGAGCCGTCCCGGTGGTGCGCCTGACGGAGGTGTTCCGCCAGGCGGCCGAGAGCCAGGTCGTGGTGAATGCGCATCGCATCAACCGCGGCCAACTGCCCGAGCTCAAGGCGACTGCGGGCAGCGACTTCTTCTTCGTCGAGGCCAACGAGCCCGAGGACGGCGTCCGCAAGCTGCTGGCCATGGTGCGCGAGCGCATCCCGGCACGCTTCGGGCTCGATCCGGTCCGAGACGTCCAGGTGCTTTGCCCGATGAACCGCGGCGGTCTGGGTGCCAGGGCGCTCAATATCGAACTGCAGCAGGCGCTCAACCCGCCCGGCGAGCGCCGGATCGAGCGCTTCGGCTGGACCTACTGCCTCGGCGACAAGGTCATGCAGGTGGCCAACAACTACGAACGCGAGGTGTTCAATGGCGATCTCGGCGTGATCACCGGCATGGACATGGAGGAGGGTGAGCTCACGGTCAGCTTCGATGGCCGGGAGGTCACCTACGGCTTTGGCGAACTCGATGAGCTGGTGCTGGCCTACGCCACCACCATCCACAAGGCGCAAGGCTCGGAGTACCCCGCGGTGGTGATCCCCCTCACAACGCAGCACTACGCCATGCTGGCACGCAACCTGCTCTACACCGGCGTGACCCGGGGCAAGAAGTTGGTCGTGCTGGTCGGACAGCGCCGGGCCCTGGCCATTGCCATCCGCAACCAGGGCGCACGCCGGCGATGGTCGAAGCTCCGCGAGTGGTTGGCGCCGGGCGCTGCCTCAGCCATTGCCGCCGCAGCCGTAAGGAGCTGAGCATGCCGCCACGCGCCCGAGTAGGCCGCCCACGCCTGACCCCGCCACCAATGGCCGATAAGGAAACCGCGGCGCCCTTCCCTGACCGTCCCAAGCCGAAGAAGGCTGCGCCACGCTCTCGCACGCTCAGCGCCGAGGCGCTGGAGCAGCTGGGCGCGCGACGGCTGGCCGAGCTGCTGATGGCGCAGGCCAAAGGTGATGCCGCGCTGGCTCGCACGCTGCGCCTGGCGCTCGCCGGGACCGATGGCGGTGGCCGGCTTGCCACCGAGGTGGAGAAGCGGCTGCGCACCATCGGGCGCTCGCGGGGGTTCATCGAGTGGGACAAGGTGCGCCCCCTCGCCCGCGAACTCGACAGCCTGCGCGAGATGATCGCCGGGCCTTTGGCCGCGACGGACCCGCGCGCGGCCGTGGCGCAGATGCGGCTGTTGCTTGGCCTTGCCGACAACGTGTTCGAGCGCAGCGACGATGGCAGCGGCACGCTGGGCGAGGTGTTCCGGCAGGCCGGCGCCGAACTCGGACGGCTTTGGGCGAAACTGCCGCACCGCGACCCGGTGACGCTGGCCGGCGAGGTGCTGGCGCTCTGGGACGCTGACGGCTACGGCGAGACCGATCGGCTGCTAGAGGCGGCCGGCCCGGCGCTCGGTCCTGAGGGCCGCGCGGAACTGCGCCGGCTGCTGGAGGCACGTCTCGCCGCAGTGCCGCGCTCCCGCAAGCCCGATGCGTACGAGAGCTGGCAGGGCCGCGGCCAGATCACCTTCCGCCTACGCGACCTGGCCGACCTTGAGGGTGACGTTGACGCCTATATCGCGGCCACCGAGGCAGGCGGTCGGGCGGAGAACTTCGCTGGCGACGTTGCCGAGCGCCTGATCGCTCATGGGCGCCCCAGCGAAGCGCTTGCCTGGCTGGACCGGGCGCCCGGTCGGCAGGAGAGTGAGGAGATCCGGTTGACGGACCTGCGCATTGCGGCGCTGGACGCGCTTGGGCAGCGAGAGGAAGCACAGGCGCTGCGCTGGGGCGCTTTCCGCCGCTGGCTGACACCACAGCACCTGCGTCCCTATCTTCGTGGCCTGCCGGATTTCGACGACATGGAAGCGGAGGACCGGGCGATGGCGCACGCGCTGGCGCATCCCGACCGCAACCTGGCGCTCAGCTTCCTGGTCGGCTGGCCCAAGCTTGAAGCGGCGAACCGGCTGGTGCGGGCCCATCATGGCGAGATGGACGGGCGCGACTATGGCCGGATCCGCTCCGCAGCCGAGGCGCTGGCCGAACGGTATCCGGCCGCTGCCACGCTGCTGCACCGGATCCTGGCCGAGGACGTGCTGCGGCGGGCCTCCTCGCGGCAATACCCGTACGCGGTGCGTGATGTCCGGGCCTGTGCCAGCCTTGCTTCGCTCCTGCCAGCGGAGCCCGGCCTCGAAGATCACAACGTGTTCCTGGCACGTCTCAAGCACGAGCACGGCCGCAAGGTCGGGTTCTGGGCTCTGCTGGACGGTCAAGGCTGATGGTAACCACTCACCAAGGTGCCAGCTGAGCGACTGACCGGCGGTTGTCGTGATCGGCAGCTCAGCGCCCTAATCAGTCGTGCGCTTATACCAAGTCCCAGTGAACAGAACCTATAGCTATAGCGCCTTCTGCAGCGGCACGGAGCTGCCTCAGCGTTCTATAGGTTCTGATCAAAGAGACTTGGTATTAGCACCTTCCGACGCTCTGAAGCGGACGCACCGGCTGGATATGGAGAATGCCAAGCCCGACACTGCTGACACAACTGCTGCAAAGCCAGTCGGGTTGATCGACGAGGATCAGCTCTCTAATTGCGCCTTGCTCGACGAACCAGCCTTTCACAGC
>NZ_RFLX01000098.1 GCF_003696345.1 Teichococcus wenyumeiae
CGTCCGGAGTGGGCCCGACTTGCCTGACCCGAGCTACCCGTAAGGCTCACCGCGCCCAAGCCGCTAGTCCGTGCAACAAGGTCCCGCCGGTCTGCAAGCGACCGACGGCTGCGTGAGCGCGTGTCCTCCGCTGGCTCGTAACAGGTCAGACCTGCCGCATTCCACCATCAACACAGAGTTCAGCGCCCGCGATGAAGCTCGCCTCGTCGCTGAGGAGAAACAGCGCTGCCGCCGCAACTTCCTCCGGACGCGCCATGCGGCCGAGCGGGATCTGCCCGATCAGGACCGCGCGCACCTCATCCGTCGTGGCCGCCATCATCGCCGTATCCGTGGGGCCTGGGCTGACGACGTTCACGCGGATGCCGCGCGGCGCCAGTTCCGCGGTCCAGGTGCGCGCGTAGGAACGTAGGGCCGCCTTGGTGGCGGCATAGGTGCCGTAGTGGGGAATGCCCGCTATGTCCGCGATCGACCCGATGAGCACGACCGAGCCGCCCTTGTCCATGGCGCCGACCGCCGCATGGAAGGCGAGAACAGGGCCTCGCACATTGACCAGGAAGTGCCGGTCGACATGCTCCGGCGTCTCCTCGGCCAGCAGTGCCGGTTCGGAGATCCCGGCATTGAGCACCAGCGCGTCGATACGGCCATGCGTGTCCCGCACCGCGGCGACGGCCGCCGCCACATCTTGCGCCACGCTGGCATCCGCGACGAGGCCGCGTGCTCCCCGGCCGATCGTGGCGGCGGCCATCTCCACCGTTTCGGCACGGCGCCCGGTGAGAAAGACCGTCGCACCCTCGGCTGCCAGTCGCTCGGCGGTGGCAAGGCCGATGCCGCTCGCGCCGCCCACCACCAGGGCAACCTTGTTCAACATCCGCGCCATCGTCGTCTCCTGTTCTTCAACGATAGCGGTCTAGATATACAGAGTGTATCTGGTAGCAAGAACGCAATTTGGATAGCCTAGATATGGCCGATGATACCGACCTGGAAGCACTCTCCTCCTGCGCGCTGTCCAACATGGCGCGGGTGCGCCCGGTGCTCGACAAGATCGCGGACAAGTGGACCATCCTGATCCTCACGGTGCTCTGCCCGAAGCCTTCGCGCTTCAACGAGATCAAGCGGCGCCTTGATGGCATCACCCATAAAGCTCTCGCGGACGCGCTGAAGCGCCCGGAGCGGTACGGGCTGGTAACGCGCACCGTGCTGCCGACGGCGCCAATCGGCGTGGAATACGCCATTACGCCGCTAGGCCATTCGCTGCGTCAACCGTTCGAGGCGCTCTGCGGTTGGGCACTTGCGCATGGCGATGCGATCAATGAAGCCAGCACTGCATACGACCGCGCCAAGCAGGCCGAGTAGGCTTTACAGGTCATTTTCCAGGAATGGACTGGTGTGGGGGCCGACTACCCAAGCCGTTGAGCTTATCCTGCCGCGTAATGGCTGCTTGCTCGGACACTGCACCCGGAAGCGGACGTTCTACTTCCGGCTAGACCTGGTTGTGGCCGCTGTGCGCCCATGTCGGACACTAGGATGCCAGATTTGAGCACTCTGAAGCGGACCTGGCCTATTAGGAATCCGACGGTTGCGATGGCGCTTCGGTGCCCTCAGCGCTCTCCGGAATAGCCCCGTAGCCGCGCGTAGGCTGCCCGCTGCTCCGGCTGGAGCGTGTCGCGCACGGCGATGTGCGTCACGAGATGCACCTCGCGGAGCCTGCCGTTCAGGGCACCGATGGATGCGGTCAGGGCCGCAAGGCTCCCTGTCTCAGCCGCCCCGCTCGCGAACAACCGGTCCAATTCGCCCTCCAGGGCGACGATACGGGTGCCGAGGGTTCGTGCCTCCCCGGCCATGCGGTCGCGGAGCGCTTCCGCCGTCCTGCGTTGCTCGGGCGTCAGGCGCAGGGCATCGGCATGCTCCAACACGTGCATGGGGCCTGGGTAGCCGTTCAGTTCGGCCGCGAGGCCAAAGCCCATCCCGCGCCCAGCTAGCAGAGCCGCAGCGTTCTCCTCGGAGAGGGCCTTTATGCGTCGGCCCTCCAACGCCGCGTAGGGCTGGGACGAAGTACCGCCTTGCATGGCGCCGTGGTGTTGGTGTCCCCCCAGGCTGTGCGAAAACTATTCACCAGCGATTTTCAGTCACCTGCGGTCGTTCGTCCGCTTGGCTCTTTCTCGGATAGTGGTCAGCCTGACGTCATCGCCCCGATCGAGGCTGCGAGGTGATCCAGGATGGCCCGGACTTTCGCCGATGGTCTTGGACCTGCCGGGAGGACCGCATAGACTTCCGCGGGGTCGAGCCGGTACGGCTGGAGCAACTGCGTGAGTTGGCCGGTGCGCAGTTCCTCGCCCGCCATCACGCGCGTCCCCAGCGCGATGCCCAGGCCCGCAACGGTAGCCGCCAGCACTCCCGGGGCGGAGTTGATCCAGAACCTGGGTTGGACATCGACGGAAGTGACCGTCTTGTTGTGCGTGAAACGCCAGCTCTCGCCGCCGAACGAGCCATGCTGCAAGATGCAATCATGCTTCGCGAGGTCGGACGGTGTGGCCGGCATGCCATGAGCCACCAGGTAGGCCGGTGCCGCCATCACCAGTCGCTCAACGAGCGCGAGCTTACGAACGCCAAAGCCGGAACCATCTAACGGCCCGACATTGATCCGGATAGCCAGATCGACGCCGTCAGTGATGAGGTTCTGGCGCGCGTCGCTCATGACCAACTCGACCTTCAGGTCAGAATGCCGGGCCAGGAATGTCGGCAGGACCGGTATGACCGCTCGCGTGCCATACGCCACCGGCATCGCAAGGCGGATTACGCCGTGGAGGGAATCGACGCCCCGCGTCGCCTGCTCGGCTTCCTCCATTTCCGCGAGCAGCCGCTTCGCACGGTCGAGGTAAAGCGCACCTGCGTCCGTCAACGAGATGCTGCGGGTAGTGCGCAGCAACAGCGTCGTGCCCAACCGCGCCTCCAGCGTGCCGACGATGCGCGACACCGAAGGCTGCGAGAGCTTCAATTCACGTGCAGCGCGCGTGAGACTGCCTGTGTTGGCCACGCGGACAAAAACGGCCATTTCCTGCCAGCGATCACTCATTCGGAATCCAGATAAATGTTCTTCGAATTGGATGGATACACCGCCTTTCGCAGAGAACCTAACTTCCGACTCACGGCACCTTCGCCGCAGACGCGGAGATTATGAAATGAAGCTCCAGGACAAACTCGACGCGATGCGCGAGGACTTTGAGAATGGACGCTTTCCGCTGATTCCCACTAGGAGCCAGCTCGACACGATGTAGCGCGCGACTCAGTCGCCGATCGACAGCCGGCAGGCCGACAAGGCTATGGAAGCCGGCGCTACGGCGCCCGAATGCACGCTTCAGGATGCCGACGACAACAACGTGAGTTCGCGCGCGCTTCTAACACGGGGACCGCTGGTCGTGACTTTCTACCGCGGCGTCTGGTGCCCGTACTGCAACTTCGACCTGCAGGCTCTGGAAGAGGTCCGGTCGGAAATAAAGGCGCGTGGCGCGAGCCTCGTCGCGATCTCGCCCCAGACCCCGGCGAACAGCCGAAAGTCGCAGCGCGAAAACAAGCTCGGCTTCCCGATCCTCAGCGATGCCGGGGCCGCCGTCGCCGCCGCGTTCGGCCTGGGCTTCTCGCTGCCGGAGGACCTGATCGACGTCTACAAGCAGTTCGGCAACGATCTGGCGAAGATCAACGACGACCCGTCCTGGGTGCTGCCGATGCCGGCACGCTATGTGATCGGGACCGACGGCGTGATCGCTTATGCCGAGGTCAACCTCGACTATGCCTGGCGCCCCGATCCCACCGAACTGCTGCCGGTGCTCGATCGGCTGCAGGCCGGCATCGTCGCCTGACGGCTGATTTCAACCCCACCCCCCGAGAAGGAATATAATCATGGCTATCAAGATTTACGGCGACCCCGGTTCCGGCAGTCGGCGCCGCGTCACCGCAGCGGCGGCTGCCATGGGCAGCGATATCGAGATCGTCGACATCGATCTCTTCAAGGGCGAGAGCCACACGCCCGCGTTTCTGGCGCTGAACCCGCACGGCCTCTCACCCGTCATGGTCGACGGTGATTTCGTGCTCTACGAGTCCGCCGCGATCAACCTCTATCTCGCCGAGAAGGCGGGAAGCGATCTGGCGGGTCGCACGGCGCGTGAGAAGTACGAGATTCTCCAGTGGATGTTCTGGTCGGGCGAACAGTGGCGCATCTTCGCGACGCTCACCTTCGACGAGGTGATCGGCAAGAAGTTCATTGGGCAGCCCACGGACGGAACCATCGTCAAGCTCGCGGCCGACAAGATCCGCACGGCTGCCACGGTGCTGGACGCGCATCTGGCGAAGCACGACTATATCGTCGGCGACCGGCTGACCCTTGCCGACTTCGACATCGCCGGCCCGTTCTCGCAGAACGAGCGGACGAAGATCCCGCTGAACGAGTTTCCCAATCTGGTCGCGTGGCAGCAGCGGCTGCTGGCGACGGTGCCGGGTTGGGCGGCGACGAAGCGCGAGGTCGATGACCGCATTGACGGTGCGCTTGAGGCGGCCGGCATCACGCTCTGAGATCATGGCGCCGGCGTCCTCAGGGTGATCCTCCTTGGCTTCCGTGGACACCCAGAGGCAAAGTTTGAGCTGGAGGTGTTTGATGGATCAGCAAGCGACGAGGACCAA
>NZ_RFLX01000099.1 GCF_003696345.1 Teichococcus wenyumeiae
AGCACTTGGCTATCAGAGCCCTTGTGCCTTCGAGGCCGTCGCATAGTTCAACAACCGCTCTCCACTTTCCCAGGGCAAGTCCAAGGCTCAGTTCCAGACGACTGAGCAGCAGCTTGAGCGCCTGCTTGCCCACGCTCAAGCACAGAACTGGAACCTGCCGCCTGAGCGAGTATATCGTGACGATGGCTATAGTGGCGCCAGTCTCCGCCGCCCGGGGCTGGATCACTTACGTGACGCCGTTGCGAGCGTCGGGCTGGACCGCATTCTGATCACTGCGCCGGACCGATTGGCCCGCAATTACGTCCATCAGGTGCTGCTCGTCGAGGAGCTGCAAAAGCATGGCGCTGAGGTGGTGTTCCTGGATCGGCCCATGAGCCGGGATTCTCATGACCAGCTGCTGCTGCAGATCCGTGGAGCCGTCGCCGAGTATGAACGCACCCTGATCACGGAGCGCATGCGCCGCGGCGGCTGGACACCTCGAAAAACCTCGCGGTTGAGGCGCGAAGCTGATTCACTGGCTCCGGTCAGCGGAGGTGGTGGCGATGGCAGGTCAGCCGGGCTTCTTCGATGTCGATGAGCGGTATGCCGCGCTCTCCGCCGCGGGCGATCCGCTGGAGCGCCTTGCGGCCGTGGTCGATTTCGAGATCTTCCGTCCGGTGCTGGATGCGGCGCTGACGCGGTCGGACCGCAGCCGTGGCGACCGCCCGCCCTATGATGCGGTGCTGATGTTCCGCATCCTGGTGCTGCAGGCGCTCTACAGCCTCTCCGACGAACAGGCCGAGTTCCAACTGCGCGACCGCCTGTCCTTCATGCGCTTCGCGGGCCTTGCCCTGCATCAGGCGGTGCCGGACGCCAAGACGATCTGGCTCTATCGCGAACAGCTCAAGCAGGCGGGTGCCATCGAGGGGCTGTTCCGCCGCTTTGATGAGGTGCTGGCGGCCAAGGGCTTTCTCGCCATGGGCGGACAGATCATCGACGCCACCTTGATCGCCGCACCGCGTCAGAAGTTCACCATCGAGGAGAAAGCCGCCATCCACGACGGCGGCACGCCCGAGGGCTGGTCGCGCGCCAAGCAGGCGCAGAAGGATCGGGATGCCCGCTGGACGCTCAAGCGCGGCAGGGCCAAGCCCAAACCAGAAGGTGCGCAGCGCCAGGCCATTCAGATCGCGGTGCCAGTCTTTGGCTACAAGAACCACATCGGCATCGACCAGCGGCACGGGCTGATCCGCCGCTGGACGGTCACGGATGCCGCTCAGCATGACAGCCGCAGCTTTCCAGATCTGCTCGATCCCGAGAACACGGCCAGCCGCGTCTGGGCCGACACCGCCTACCGCACCAAGCGTAATCTGGAGGTGCTGGAGCAGCGCGGCCTATCCGAGAGGATTCGGTTCCGCCGTCCGCCACGGCGTCAAATCTCCGAGCAGCAGGCGAGGGCCAATGCCTCACGTGCCCGGATCCGCTCCGGCATCGAGCATGTCTTTGCCGCCCAGAAACACCGTATGAGGCTGTTCGTGCGCACCATCGGCATCGCTCGGGCCCAGGTGAAGATCGGCATGGTCAATCTGGCCTATAACTTCACCCGCTTGGCCTGGCTCAGCATCCGAACTGCGCCCGCATAACCCCACAGTTCCCAGGAAGAGCGGTACTTGCCGTCCAAAGCCGGTGACCCGGGCATGTCAGCAGGGGCACGTCAAAGCCTGAGGCGACGATCCTGCTCGCCGGGCGGCGCAGCGGCCGGTAATTCGAGGTGTCCACCTGTTGAAGCCGTTTCTCGTTCACTGCCACAGTAAGGCTCACCCGTTACACGCCGGTCCGTTGCAGCCAGTCCAGCGCGCTGCGTGCTGCCGTCGCGACAGGCGCGTGCCCCCGGACGCAGCGCTAGGCCGTTCCACTCGCTGCCTCTATCACCTAACGGAAAGGCCGGCAGAGCGGCGATGTCGCTAATGGCCACAGCGGTGGCCTCAGCCTTCTCCTGGCCCACGCTCGGCAGCGGCACCGGCCGGTGCCGCAAGTGGTGGTCACTGTCGCCGGCGACAATGATGGGCCGCGATGGGTCAGCAGCTCAATAGGCTTCCGCTGCGGCAGCTAGGTTCCCCGCGTTGAAAGCCACCACTACTGGCAGCCTGGTGGCCTCGTGCAGCGTCGCCCCGGTGGCATAGCCTTCCGCCACCAACAGCGGCGTGCCCGGCTTTAGCTTGCGGCCGATGAGCATGTGCCCACTTGGTATCGGGCGAGATTCCAGGAATCCGAACGGAGTAGTCCTTGAAGCTCGTCGAAACGAATGCTGGAAGGGGCGAGATCCAGACGACTCAGATGTAAGGCACGCCTTGCTTTTTGAGCCCTACATGCGGTTCATACGTTTTCCACTAAGTATCTGAAACAAAAGTTCTCCTCAGACCAGAATGTACGGCATGCCTTACCTTTCGCCTCTGTTCAGCTTGTGGGTTACCCAGATGCCTCCGTTCCGCTACATCTTGTCGCTGATGCGGGGACGAAGGCGACATGATGACAAAGAACACGCAGAGCACGGTGCGAAAGCGTGCCTCCCGGCCAGGACCGTTGCACTGCGAACGGACGGCGAAGTGGCTTGTTATTAGCACGGCCAAGGGTGGCTCGGGTAAGAGCACGACCGCTAGAAACCTTGCTGTGGCTGCTGCTCATGATGGTCTTCGAGTGCTGCTTATCGATACCGATGCGCAACAGGCAGTAGCACGATGGGCGGCGCGACGCCCGGAGCAGGCGCCACCTCTAACTTGCGAGGCTATCGCCCTTGCTGAAATCGAAAGTCACTGGAGCAGGCTCGACGCGTGGGATGCTGATATCGTGATCGTGGACACTCCTCCTGGTGTCGAAAGCAGCCCAGGCCAGATGCAGGCACTTTTGCGGAAGGCAGACCTCGTCTTGGTGCCGGTCCAACCCTCAGACGACGATATAGAAAGCGCCGCTCCTTGGATGGAGCTGCTTACACGGCTTGATGTTCCAGCCCACTTCTTGCTGAACCGCGTTAGGCGCGGCAGCAAGAGCCTTGACGAGGCCAAGCTTGGTCTGTTGGAAACAGGAGGCCGCCTCGCTCCGATTGAGGTGCGCGACCTAGAGGACATCCGGCGCAGCGCTCGGGCTGGAATCGGTGTGATGGAGCTACGTGCCGGAAACGGTGCCGACGATTACCGGAGTGTCTGGGCCTTCGCCCGTTCCGAGTTGGGGATGCGCACCTGATGACCGGTAAACCTACTTCCTTTGTTCTAGGGCGTGCGGAGGTGGCTCGGCGTCCCGGATCGCCTGTTACGCCCGCAGCGTCATCACTCAGTGGCCTACCCCCCCGCTCCCAAGTAGACATTGTACGAACCGCACATCGAGAACTGCGGAATCCGGATGAGTACGTGCGTGAGATCGCTCGGCTCTGGCGCGAGGCTCAGCAATCCTTTCTCGCTATTGGCCGCTATCTGGTTCAGGCCAAACAGAAGTTGCCGCACGGCGAGTTCCAGAGGATGGTGGAGGCATCGCTGCCCTTCGGCCGCCAGACCGCGTACGAGTTGCGGATGATTGCGGAGGCAGTGGACAAGGGTCGAATCCCAGAGCTGAAGCTGCCGCAATCTGCGAGCGTCGCCTACCAGCTTGCCACATTGAAACCGGAAGATCTGGCAGCGGCAGACCAAGATGGATTGGTGCGATCGGACCTACGACGCCCTGAGATCATAGCTTGGAAGCGGGAGCGGCTTCGCAGGTCTGCTGGAGCAAACCATGAGGCCCTTGCGCGCAGGCGTGCCCGGCTCGCTGAAATTATTCAGCGTCATGAGGAGGAGCTAGAAAAAGCTCGTCGTGAACTTGCAGACCTCGAAGAGGCGTTGGGCGGCAAAGTCATCATTGAGGGCATGGCAGAGGAACAAGGCTAGCTGTAAGTCAGTTCAAGGGGCGTTTAGCGAGGGCTACGCTGTTGTCCATTGTTAGCGTGGTCTTCCAATGGCAACCTGTCGCAACAGGATTGAATTGTCGGTGCGTCGTGCAAAGTAGGGATGTCGGTGGACATGCCTTGTGCTGCAGTTGCGGCTCTTGGCTTTTTCTTGCCGGGCGCGCCCATGACCTACCGGCCTTCTGGCCGTTCAATCGGTAGCCCGGCTTCTCACTGTTGGTCTTCCCCCGCGGCGGTGGCCGCGGCTTGCCGCTCACGGACATAGCGCAGCATTTCACTCGGCCACTTGCGCTCCACAACTTTGGCGTGTGTACCCTGCTGATCCTTGCCAAATCCGATTTGGGAGAGGGACATGCTGCGCCAGCGGAACTTCAGCCAGTGATCGCTTAGGGCATTGGTGTCACATACTGCCCGACCGGACTGCGCGCCATATCGCTTTTCTGCAGCATGATCCGCCTGTGCTTGTGGGACAGGTTAAGCTGACGCCCGATATAACGTTGTTCCCGCCAACACAGGATGTTGCGTAGGCGTTTGCTAGTGTCCTGATTCTGTAGTTCCTCCGATCTGCTGGGTGCGCTGGCAGAAGCGCTGTATGGCACCGAGGATGTCGTCGGC